>NZ_BMOI01000004.1:0-95796 GCF_014646995.1 Curtobacterium luteum
ACTGCTCGGGCTGTCCGGCGCGAGAACGGTCGCCCTGCGCGAGACTCGCCCTGCGCGGTCGCCCTGCGCGAGACTCGGGCTGCGCGACACTTCTCGGGCTGTCCGGTGCGAGAACGGTCGCCCTGCGCGAGACTCGGGGCGGGTCCGCCGAGACTCGGGGCCGGCGGGACGACGAACGCCGCCGGGCACGGGGCCGGGCGGCGTTCGGCGGAGCGGAGGAAGGGCGTGCGGGCGACGGTCAGCCGACGCGGTGGAGCCAGACGACGGGGTTGCCCTCGGCGGCGTGGCGGAACGGCTCGAGCTCGTCATCCCAGGCCTGGCCCAGGGCGAGCCGCAGCTCACGGTGGAGTTCGAGCGCGTTGCTGCCCGCGACCTCCATCGCGTAGCGGACGCGGTCCTCGGGGACGACCATGTTGCCGGTGACGTCGGTCTGCGCGTAGAAGACCCCGAGGTCGGGGGTGTGCATCCACCGGCCGCCGTCGGAGGCGCTCGTCGGCTCCTCGGTGACCTCGTACCGGAGGTGCTCCCACCCGCGCAGCGCCGAGGCGATCGCAGCGCCTGTCCCGACCGAACCGGTCCAGGTGAACTCGGTCCGCCGCGCGCCGTCCTGTGCGGGCTGGTCGAGCCACGAGAAGTTCACGGCGCGGTTCATGGCGCGACCAGCCGCCCATTCGACGTGCGGGCAGAGCGCGCGTGGAGCGGAGTGCACGTAGAGCACTCCGGCCGTCGTTCCGTTCACGATTCCTCCGATTCGTCAGGTGCGACTTCCCCATCGACCTGGACGAACGGCATCGCGTTCGGGAACCATCGGTATGCGATTGTGATGTCCTGCGGACACGCCCATTATGCAGCGTCACCGCTGGGAGCGCCAGGTCGGCGCCCGCTTCAGTGCAGAACCGCTCCGGATGCGTCCACGGGGTGCCGCTCCCCGGCGGTGATCGCGACCGGGACGCGGTTCTCCTCCGGCGGGATGGGGCATCCGAACTGGTAGGAGAACGCGCAGGGCGGGAGGACCGCTCGGTTCCAGTCGAGGACGACCTCGCCCGCTGCTCCGGGATCATCCAGGTACAGGAAACGGCCCATCGAGTAGGTGCTCGAGGGGTCGTCCTCCGGGAGCGCACTCGTGGCGTCCTGCACGATGAGCTGCAGCCGGGGTGCGCCGCGGAACGCGGCCGAGCGCACGGCGACCAGCCGCACGGCGACGTCGGCGACGGTCGTGGCGACGATCCCGGCGACCAGGAGCGGGACGCCGGCCGCGTCGACGACGTCAGCCCGTGCCTCCAGGCCGTCGCCCACCGGTTCGAACCTGCCGGACGTGACCCAGTGGTCCTGCTCAGCGAAGCGGGCGATGTGGTCGAACCGGGTGACCGCCTCGGAGGCCGGGTCCCAGACCCGGAGCGTCCCGTCGGCGACGGTGCCGGCGAGGCCGTCCGAGAACGCGACGGTCGACGGCACCACCGCCTGGTCGCTCGCGACCAGGACTGTCCCGTCCACCGGGACGCCGTCGACGACGACCCCGTCGGCGACCGCCGCGGTGACCGTCAGGCCGCCCGGAGCGGGAGCCCAACGACCGGGCACGGGCCACACCGGCTGCTCGAGGTCGACGCGCTGTGCGTTCATGAGCGCGAGCGGTCCGCGGGCACTCCTGGCCCAGCGGTCCCGCTCGGCGACGTGGTCGGGGAAGGTCGTCATGCCTGGTCTTGGCGTGGGTAGATGACCTTCTGCACGATGATGATGAGCGACGCGGCGATGGGCACCGCGACGAGCGCACCGAGGACGCCGCCGATCGTCCCGCCGGCGACCGCGGCGATGACGACCAGCGCCCCCGGGACCTGGACCGCCCGCGACATGATGCGGGGCGAGATGACGTACGCCTCGACCTGCATGTAGACGAGGTAGTAGATCGCTGCCGCGAGGGCCGTGGCCGGCGAGGCGAAGAAGCAGAGCAGCGAGATGACGATCGCGGCGCTCAGCGTCCCGACGAGCGGGATGAGCGAGCCGAGGAACGCGAACGACGCCAGCAGCGCGGGCAACGGTGCGCCGATGATGAGCAGGAAGAAGAAGCTCAGGATGCCGTTGATGAGCGCCTGCGAGATCTGCCCGACGACGTACCGGCCGACCGCCTGCGTGATCTGCTCGCTGACGTCCACGAAGTTCTCCCGCCGGGAGGCCGGGACGAAGCGGTACGTCATCGACTTCAGCCCGCGCATCGATGCGAGGAAGTAGAGCATGAGGATCAGGACGATGAGGGCGCCGGTCAGCCCGGAGAGGATGCCGCCGCCGACCGCGAGGATGCCGCCGCCGAGGTTGAGCAGGTTGCCCGGGTCCTCGGCGAAGGACTGGACCGACTGCAGGGCGTGCTGCACGTCGAACGCCCCGCCCAGCTGCTTCGACAGGTCCTGGAACCAGTCCTGCCGCGAGATGTCCTGGATGATCCCCGGGAAGTTCTGGATGAGGTTCGTGGCTTGTTCGACGAGGATCGGCACGACCGCGAAGATCACGCCGACGAAGGCCGCGAGCACCGCGACCACCACCGCGAGGATCGCCGACCACCGCGGGATCAGGCGTTCGAGGAACGAGACGAGCGGGTCGATGCCGAGCGCCAGGAACAGCGCGACGCCGATGTAGACGAGGACCGTGCTCAGTTCGCGGAGGACGGTGCCGGCCACGATGGCCACGAGGACGCCGATGGCGCCCATGAACCCGATGCGGAACGCGTTGACGCGCACGCCGGTGCCGCCACGGGTCACCTCGAACGTGACGTTCGGCGTCGGGCCGAGCGGGTCGTGGTCGTGGGGCTTGCGCTTGGGGAGCTGCACGGTGGCGGGCCTCGTCTCGCGGACTCGCCCGAACCGGGTTCGGATCGGGCATGGCGGGCCGTGCCTGAAGCGTCCTGCTCGGACCCGCGTCACATCGTAGGGCGGGCCGTACCTCAGTGTCCTGCTCGGACCCGCGTCACATCGTAGGGCGGGCCGTGCTTGAAGTGTCCTGCTCGGACCCGCGTCACATCGTAGGGCGGGCGGGACTCGAACCCGCGGATCGTTCGGTTATGAGCCGACTGCCTTGACCAGCTTGGCTACCGCCCCTCGCCGGGGCCGTCAGGCCACCGGCTCCCCACGATACAGCGCCTCGAACGTCGAGAGGGTGCGGTTGATGTCGTGTGGCTGGATCATCTCGAGACTCCGCTGCCGCATGGCCACGTAGTCCTCGTCCGACGCCGTGAGCACCTCGGTGAGCTTGGCGGCGAGGTCGTGCTCGTCGCCGGGGCGGAACAGGAACCCGTTGCCGTCGACCAGGTGCGGGAGGGCCATCGAGTCGGCCGCCACCACGGGCAAGCCGGACGCCATGCCTTCGAGCGACGAGATGCTCTGCAGCTCGGCAGTGGACGGCATCGCGAAGACGGTGGCGTTCGTGAGCGCGGTCCGCTTGTCCTCGCCGGACACGAATCCGGCGAAGCGCACGCGGTCCTCGAGTCCGAGCTCCCGGGCGAGCGCGGTGAGCTTCGGGATCATCTCGCCGCCGCCGACGACGGTGATGTGCGCGTGGAGTTCCGGCGGCAGGAGCGGGAGCGCACGGACGAGGACGTCGAGGTTCTTCTCCGGCGCGACACGGCCGACGAAGACGATCTCGTTGTTCACCGGGCGCCCCTCGCGGGCGACGTACCGGGACACGTCGAGGCCGCACGAGATGGCGAGCACCCGCTGGCCGGCGATGGCCTCGCGCAGGTAGTCGGCCGCGAGGTTCGTCGGCGTCGTGATCGCGTCCGCGATGCGGTAGGTCTTCGCGGCGTCGCGCCACGCGATCTTGATCGCGGTCGGGATGATCCACTTGCTCAGCGGCACGTAGTCGAGCAGGTTCTCCGGCATGAAGTGGTTCGTCGCCACGACCCGGATGCCGCGGTCGTGTGCCTCGCGGGCGACACCGCGTCCGACCACGATGTGGGACTGGATGTGGACCACGTCGGGCCGGACGGCGTCGAAGATCGGCGCGGTGAGCTTCCGGACGCTCCACGGCCAGACGAACCGGAGCCACGCGTGGGTCGGCCACTTGTAGGACTTCAGACGGTGCACGACGAGTTGCACGCCGCGGTGCTCCTCCTCGAAGCTGCCGTGGTGCCTGGAGAAGGCCGGGGCGACGACGTGGACCTCGTGGCCGCGCTCGGCGAGGCCGACCGCGAGCTGTTCGGCGAAGGTCGCGGCGCCGTTGACGTCCGGCGGGAAGGTGTCCGCGGCGATGAGGACCCGCAGCGGTCGGCGTTCGCCCGTCGCACCCGTCGACGAGGCGGTGGCGGTGGTGGCATCTGCTGACACGTGGGGTGATGTCCTCTCGTGGGCGGTGTCCGGTCGGACTGGAACGCTACCGCACACGCTCCGCGTCGGGCGTCCGCCTCGCGGCTGAGGAACCGGCGGCTCAGGAGCGCGACTGCGGGTGGTGCTTGGCGAGGAGGAACACCCCGGTGATGGCGATCGCCGCCGCCACGACGAAGCCGAGCACCGCCCCGACCGGCGCGCCCGTGGCCTCGTCGAGGACGATCACGCCGATGCCGACCGCGACGATCGGGTCGATCACGGTGAGCCCGGCGATGACGAGGTCGGCCGAGCCGCTCGAGTAGGCGTTCTGCACGAAGTACCCGCCGAGCGACGCCGCGACGACCACGCCGACGATCGCCACGACGGTCAGCCAGTCGAACGTCCCGTTGAGCAGGCGGTTCAGCACGACCTTCGCGAGCGTCGCGACGAAGCCGTAGAGCACCCCGGCCCCGACGATGTAGTACAGCGCGTTGCGGTGCGTCGCGACGAAGCGGAACGACACCAGCACGAGCGCGAGCACGACCGCGAGGATCACGAGCACCGTGATGAGCTGCTCGCGCGTGATGGCGCTCTCTCGACCGACGAAGGCCGCGATGCCGACGAAGATGCCGACGCCGATGATGCAGGTCCACACGGCGCGCTTGGCCCGGCGACCGAGCGGCACCCCGCTCGCGCGGGAGGAGAACCACGTGGTGATGACGAGCGCCACCGCCCCGAGCGGCTGCACGACGATCAGGGGTGCGTTCGCGATGCTGAACAGCTGCAGCACCACCGCCGCGCCGAGCATGATCGTCCCGAGCACCCAGTAGCCGCTCGACAGCAGCCCGAGCACGTGCCGGACGCTGAGGCCCTTCGACTGGCGGCCGAGCCTCGCCTCGACCCGTTGGACGCCCCGGCTCTGGAACTGTGCGCCGAGGGAGAGGAACACCGCCCCGAGCAGTGCGACGGGGATCATGAGCGCCTGGAACGGGGTCAGGTTGCTGACCGCGTCGGGGAGCGGGAGGTCCGTCGTCACGCGTCGAGGCTACCGGTCGTCGCCGGATAACCTGGGTGAATGGCCGTCCTCCCGATCCGCATCACCGGTGAACCCGTCCTCCACGAGCGCGCGGCGGAGGTGACCGAGTTCGACGACGGACTGCGTGAGCTGGTGGCGGACATGTTCGAGACGATGGACCTGGCCCCGGGTGTCGGGCTGGCGGGTCCGCAGGTCGGCGTCGGCAAGCGGGTCTTCGTCTACTCATGGACCGATGATGCCGACGTCCTGCACCGCGGCGCGGCGGTGAACCCCGTCCTGTGGACGACTCCCCCGGTGCCCGAGTCCGTGGAGGAACTGGACGAGGACGACGAGTCCGAGGGCTGCCTCTCCGTGCCCGGCGAGCGGTTCCCGCTGCGGCGGTCGGAGGGTGCGCTGCTCCGCGCCCAGGACGAGCACGGGCAGCCGTTCGAGGTCGAAGCGCACGGCTGGCTCGCGCGGATCTTCCAGCACGAGTACGACCACCTCGACGGCTACCTCTACGCGGACCGGCTCGTCCACCCCTACGGCAAGCAGGTCGCGAAGGCGATCCGGAAGAACAGCTGGGGTGGCCCGGGTCACTCCTGGCTGCCCGGGCGGGATCACCCAGAGGGCTGACGCCCGCTCCGTCCGCGGTCCGGCGCGGGAAGCGACCGGCGAGGGCTGCGTCCAGCGGACGAACCGCCCGGCGAGCACCGCGTCCAGCGTCGGCGGTCGCGCTCCTGTCAAGATGGCGGAGTTCGCGACCAGGAGGGCGTCATGCATCACCACCGGATCCACGTCGTGCGGATCGCCGCGCTGGTAGCCGTGGGCGCTGCAGCGGTCTTCGTCGCGTTCTGGCGGCTGGGCCGGGCGACGGTGGTCAACGATGAGTTCGTCTACGTCCGAGCCGGCTGGGCGTACGTGCACGGTGACGTGAGCTTGAACCTCGAGCACCCGCCGTTCGCGAAGTACCTCTACGGGGTCGCACAGCTCGTCGCAGGGCAGGGCGTGCTCGGTCCCAGGGTCGTGGCAGCGGTCGCGGTGCTCGGGACCGGCGCCGTCCTGTTCGTCTGGCTCCGCAGGGAGACCGGGTTCTGGACCGCACTGGTGGCCGCTGGCGGATGGTGGCTCACGCCGCGCGGATCCGGCTCCGCTTGGGCCACGACAGGGTCGAACATCGGCGCGCGCATCGATCGCTTCGCCATGCTTGAACCGATCATGGTCTTCTTCGCGGTCGCCGCCTTGGCCGCTGGGTGGACCTGGATGCGCACCGGCCACCGCCGCTGGATCGCCCTCGCAGGAGCCATGCTGGCGCTCTCCGTGACGTCGAAGGTCTCGACCTCGGTGCTGGTGCTGGCGATCGCAGCCCTTCCGCTGCTCTTCCGCCGCCCCCGGGACCTGATCGTGGGCGCCGTGTTCGGCGGGATCGCCTTCGTCGTCGTGTTCGTCGTCGTGTACCTCCCGGTGGGACTCTTCACGGCGATCGGCTACATGCTGCGCTTCCAGGGCCGTCAGAACCAGCACGGGCATCCCATCACCATCGGCGGAACGATCTGGCCGGAAGCCCCGTGGTGGGCGAACTTCGCGTTCCTCGCGCAGGGCACCGGGTGGTTCCTGCTCACGGTGCTGCTCATCGGGGTCCTCGCCGCACTCGTCCTCCGCCCGAGCCGTCTGGTGGCGTTCCTGGCGATCGCCCTCGGCGTCTTCCTCGTCTTCTACATCCTGGTCGCGAACGTCTCGCTGCCGTACTACTACGACGCGTGGATGCCGTTCGTCATCGCGCTGGCGGCGATCGGGTACGGCCGACTCGCTGCGTCGCGTTCGCCCGTCGTCCGTGTCGTCGGAGTCACACTCGTCGTTGCCCTGCTCGTCCCCGTCGCTGTGCTCGGCAAGGCGGTGGCGACGACCCGGCCGAGCGGGATCGCCCTGCTCGACGAAGCGCTCACGGTCCGCGGCGAGGACACGGACAACGTGCTCTTCGCGAGGTTCAGCGCGAACACCTGGCGGATCTACTTCCCCGAGCGAGGCACGATGAAGCCGCAGAACGGCCCGTTCAGTGCCATCGTCGTCGGTGAGGACGACCGCAGGACGATGCCTCGGCAGGTGCGGACGTTCCTCTCGGAGTCGAGCGGACAGCTCGAGCACTTCCGGGTCGACTACCTCGACGTCTACATCGCGAAGCAGGGGACGATCGAGGACAACAACCGGGACGGCACGCTCCTCATCGAGCGCGGGTGACGGAAGCGACGCGGGGCGTCGCACCCGTTCGAGGGAGCGGGACTCGGAGGTGCGGCTCAGCTGCGGTACGTCGCCAACGCCTCGCGCAGTCGCTCGTGCTCCGGGTGTCCGGGGCAGTAGGCGAGGAGGCCGGCGGCGATGTCAGCTGCCCTCGCTTCGGTCACCGGGCGCACCCAGGCACCGGCTCCGCGGACGGCGCACCCCGCGGCGAGCTCGTCGAGCGCCGCGGCGCCCCGGGCGGCTCGTACCGCGGCGGCCTGTTGCGTGGAGAGAACGCTGCCCGTCGTCCGGAACGCGGTGCACTCCGCGCGGCGGTCTTCCCACACGGCGGAGTACGTCGTGTACGTCTCCGTCCCGGCACCGGAGCCGGTACGACAGGTGAACGCGAACATGATCGGTGCACTCCCGGTCACCGTGCCCACTCCGGCCGAACCCGCTGAGGAGTCCTCTGGCGTCGGATCCGACGAAGTGCAGCCCTGCAGCAGTGCGCCCGTCGCGACGACGACCGTCACGGCGAGGATGAGGCTGGGCATGCGCACCTGAGAACGCTAACAGGCTCGTGCTCCACGCGCGCTTGAAGAAGGCGCGGAAGACTCCGAGCCATGGACCACCGAAGACGCGGAGAACCCGGGGATGCGGAGAGCCCGGGGACGCGAAGAATCCGGGGACGCAAAAGACCCCCACCGCGAACGGTGGGGGTCTGACGCTCCCCGAGTTGGACTCGAACCAACAACCTGCCGGTTAACAGCCGGCTGCTCTGCCAATTGAGCTATCGAGGATCAGTTGCTCTGCTGAACAACGGGTAACAGCATAGCAGCACCCGGAGCCCGCTCACCGCATCGTCGCCGCACCCCGGGCGTGGCGGTTCAGTAGCCCGCCACCGGGTCCACGACCCCGACGAACCCCTCCCCGTCGCCACGGAGGAACGCCGTGGTGTTCGCACGCACCCGCTCGGCGAGCAGCGGGGCGACCATCTCGGGGGTGTCGGCCTGGTGCGGGGTGATGACCGCCCCGGGCTCGTCCCAGAGCGGGTGCCCGTCCGGGAGCGGCTCGGGATCGGTGACGTCGAGGCCCGCTGCGGCGATCGTCCCCTCGCGGAGAGCGGTGACGAGCGCGTCGGTGTCGACCAGGCCGCCGCGGGCGATGTTCACGAGCCGGGCCGAGGGCTTCATGAGGCCGAACTGCCGGGCGCCGAGGAGCTTCGCCGTGCCCGAGGTCATGGCGGCGGCGATCATCACGACGTCGGCGTCCGGCAGGACCTCGTCGAGCCGGTCGGTCGTGACGGTGCGGTCGGCGCCCTCGACGGGCGAGGACGAGCGCCGGACGACCGTCACGGTGACGTCGAACGGGGCGAGCAGCCGGATGTACTCGAGCGCGATGCCGCCGGCGCCGATGACCAGGACGTTCCGCCCGTAGAGCGACACGCCCTCGGGCTCGGTCGCCCACGACGTCGCTCGCGCGCGCTTCTGGAGCACCCGGAGCGTGCCGAGGGTGAGTGCGAGGGCGTGCTCGGCCACCGGCTCCGCGTACGCGCCCTTCGCGGAGGTGAACAGCACTCGGTCGCCGTGCGCCGCGATGAGCCCGGCGAAGGCGTCGACGCCGGCGAACGGGAGCTGGACCCAGCCGACCGAGGGCGCCGTGTCGAGGGCCCGCGCGAGCCCGTCCGGGTCGCGCGGGTCGAGCCAGACGATGCCGCGGGTGTCCTCGCCCACGGCGGACACGGTGCCGCCGGCGTCCTGCACGGCCGCGACGTGGAGGTCGGCGGGCGACGGCAGGATCGCGACCGGACCGGCGGTCGGCGGGGCCACCGGCAGCGGTGCGCCGTGGTCGGTCACGACGGCCCGGTGTCCTCGCGTGCCGGCCGGGGTCGGGGCTGCGGTCTCGGCGCTCATGCCTGCTCCTGTCGGTCGGTGCGGGGCCCGGTGCCGGCAGCGGCCACCGGACGACGGGGCGCGGAGGACCGGCGGGGAGCGGCCGGTGCGGCAGCGGCAGCGGCACCGCCGGCCGGACGACGCTTGACCGGGCGCGCCGCGGTGGCGGCGAGGGTCTTCACGTAGGGGTCGACCGGGTTGTCGAGCACGTCGTCGAAAGTACCGAGGCCGACCAGGCGGCCGTCGGCCATCACGGCGACGCGGTCGGCGAGTGCCCTGGCCTCGCGGAGGTCGCTCGACACCACGATCGCCGAGAACTGGCGGTTCCGCTGGAGGTTCGCGAGCGCTTCGAGCACCGACTGCCGCACCAGGACGTCGACGCCACGAGCCGGTTCGTCGGCGACGAGCAGCTGTGGCTCGAGGATGAGCGCCCGAGCCAGCGCGACGCGCTGCCGCTGCCCGCTCGAGAGCTCCCACGTGTTGAGACGCATCGACCCGAGCGGCAGGTGCACGGCGTCGAGCAGCCGGGCGACCATGAGCCCGGCCTCCTTCCGGCCGAAGCGGCGGTCGCGGACGTAGATGGGCTCCGCGACGGCCTCGCCGACGGTGAGGTCGGGGCTGAGGCGGTCGGCGGCGTCCTGCGGCAGGTAGCCGATCCGGCCGCTGAGTCGTTCGAGCTTGCGGGACGATGCCCGGAGCCCGCGGGTCCTCTGGCCGAGGACGGTCAGCTCCCCGCCGACGATCTGGCGACGGTACGCGCCCTCGCCCTCCCCGTGCGCGCCGAGCTGGCCGGCGATCGCGGCCGCGAGGGTGGACTTGCCGGAGCCGGACTCACCGAGGACCGCGAGGATCTCGCCCTGCCGGAGCGACAGGCTCACGCCGTCGACGGCGCGGATCGGCTCCCCCGCTCGTCCGCTCCGGTACTCGATCGAGACGTCGTCTGCGACGACCGCCGGTCCGTTCACCGCGATCATGGGTCCCCTTCCACGCCGCCCCCTGGCGGCGGTCCGCGCGGCGACGTGGGAGGTCGTCGCCGCGTGTGCACGGCACCGGAGGCGACCGCCTGGAGGCGCGAGGTGCGTCGACGACGCGGGTCGCGCCTCCAGGCCGGTCGGGTCAGGACCCGACGCGCTCCAGTTCCTCCAGCGTACGCCGTCGCTCGGCCTGTTCCGCCGGGTCCGGCACGGGGAGCGACGCGAGCAGCCGCTGCGTGTAGGGGTGCTGCGGCGCGCCGAGGACCTGCGCCGTCGTGCCCGTCTCGACCAGGTCGCCCCGGTAGAGCACGGCGATCCGGTCGGAGAGCGCCCCGACGACCGCGAGGTCGTGACTGATGAACAGCGACGCGAACCCGAGGTCCTGCTGGAGCTCGAGGAAGAGCTCCAGCACGCGGGCCTGCACCGACACGTCGAGCGCACTCGTCGGCTCGTCCGCGATGAGCAGCTTCGGCCGGAGCGCGAGCGACCGGGCGAGCGACGCACGCTGACGCTGCCCACCGGAGAGCTCGTGCGGGTAGCGGTCGCCGTACGCGGCGGGCAGCTGGACGGCCTCGAGCAACTCGTCGACCCGCTTGCGCGCGGCCCGGGGACTCCGGACCTCGCCGTGCACGACGAGCGGGTCGGCCACGCACTCCGCGATCGTGAGCAGCGGGTTGAACGACGTCGCCGGATCCTGGAAGACGAACCCGATGTCCTTCCGGTGCCGCTTGAAGTCGCGCTCACGGTACCCGAGCATCTCGGTGCCGAGGACGTTCAGCGAGCCGCCGGTCACACGGGTGAGACCGGCGATCGCTCGACCGATGGTGGTCTTGCCCGAGCCGGACTCCCCCACGAGGCCGAGGACCTCGCCGGGGCGGATCGCGAGGTCGACGCCCTTCACGGCCCTGAAGGCGTGGGACCCGAGGCGTCCGGGGTACTCGATCTCGAGACCCCGCGCCGACACCAGCGGCTCGACGTCCTCGGAGATCGCCGCCCGGCGCGCCGAGCCGGTCGACGCCTCGAGCCGGGGCACGGCTGCGAGCAGGCGCTTCGTGTAGTCGGCCTGCGGCGCCGCGAAGAGCTCGCGGACCGGGGCCTCCTCGACGATCTCGCCCTGGTACATCACGGCGACGCGGTCGGCCAGGTCGGCCACCACGCCCATGTTGTGCGTGATGATCACGATCGCGGCGCCGAACTCGTCGCGGCAGCGCCTGAGGAGGTCGAGGATCTCCGCCTGCACCGTCACGTCGAGCGCGGTCGTCGGCTCGTCGGCGATGATGACGCTCGGCTCGAGGGCCAGCGCGCTCGCGATCACGACGCGCTGCTTCTGCCCGCCGGAGAACTGGTGCGGGTAGTGGTCGACGCGGGTCTCCGGGTCGGGGATGCCGACGCGACGGAGGTAGTCGATCGCCTTCGCGCGGGCCTCCTTCTTGGAGACACCACCGTGGGCGCGGAGCCCCTCGGCGATCTGCCACCCGACCGTGAAGACCGGGTTCAGCGCGGTCGACGGCTCCTGGAAGACCATCGCACCGGCGGTGCCGCGGAGCTCGCGGAGCTTGCCCGCGCCGACGCTGATCACGTCGGTGCCGTCGAGGTACACCGCGCCGCCGAGGGTGGCGGTCTCCGGCATGAGCCGGAGCATGCTCCTGGCGGTGACGGACTTGCCGGAGCCGGACTCGCCGACGAGGGCGAGGACCTCGCCGGGTCGCACGTCGATGCTGACGCCCTTGACGGCGTCGACGGCACCGTTGTCGGTGGCGAACGTGACGGTCAGGTCGTCGACGACGGCCACCGCCTCGGTCGTCGTGTCGCCGGCCTGGAGGCGCTTGGTCGCGCCCGGCTGGCCGGTCACGTCGGACTGGCCGGTCACGTCGGACTGGCCGCTTGCGCTGGGTCGGTTCGTCGCGTCCGTCATGCTGCTGCTCCTTCCGTGCCGGCCGCCTGCTTGCGCGACACCAGCTGCTTCAAGCGACGGCGAGCACGCAGACGGGGGTCGGAGATGTCGTTGAGGCTCTCTCCGATGAAGGTCACACCGAGCACGAGCACGACGATCGCCACACCGGGGAAGACGCCCGTCCACCAGATGCCCGACGCCACGTCGGACAGCGCGCGGCTGAGGTCGTAGCCCCACTCGGCGCCGGAGGTCGGGCCGATGCCGAAGCCGAGGAAGCCGAGGCCCGCCAGCGTCAGGATCGCGTCGCTCGCGTTCAGCGTCAGGATGAGCGGCAGGCTCCGCGTGGAGTTCCGGAGCACGTGCCGGGTCATGATCCGCCACGGGTTCGTGCCGACGACGCGTGCCGACTCGACGAACGCCTCGTTCTTGAGGCGCACTGCCTCCGCGCGGACCACGCGGAAGTACTGCGGCACGTACACGACGGTGATCGAGATGGCCGCCGCGATGATGCCGCCCGAGTAGCTCGAGTTGCCGCCGGAGACGACGATCGAGACCACGATCGCGAGCAGCAGCGACGGGAAGGCGTAGATCGCGTCGGCGACCACCACGAGGACCCGGTCGAGCCAGCCGCCGAGGTAGCCGGAGACCATGCCGAGGATGACGCCGATCGTGATCGACACGACGACCGCGACGATGACCACGAGCACCGCGGTCCGGGCGCCGTAGACGGTGCGGCTGAACACGTCGAACCCGCCGACCGTGGTGCCCCAGATGTGCTCCGGGCTCGGGGCCGCGGTGCGCGGGAAGCCCTGGCCGTCGGCGGACTGCAGCTGGCCGAAGCCGTACGGGGCGATGAGCGGTGCGGCGATCGCGACGACGAGGTACAGGGCGCAGATGACCACGCCGGTGACGAGCATGGCGCGCTGCCAGCCGGTGCTCCTGCGGAGCTGGACGACCACGGGCAGGCGCTTCCACAGCGGCTCGTGGCGGTCGACGAGGGCGGTGTCGGCCATCGCTAGAACCTCACTCTCGGGTCGATGAGCGCGGCGACGACGTCGACGACGAAGTTCGTCACCGCGACGATCACCGCGAGCATCGCGACGATGCCCTGGACCGCGACGAAGTCGCGGGCAGACAGGTACTGGTTGAGCTCGAAGCCGAGCCCGCGCCACCCGAAGGTGGTCTCGGTCAGGACCGAACCACCGAGGAGCATGGCGATCTGGAGTCCCATGACCGTGATGATCGGCACGAGGGCGGGACGGAACGCGTGCGTCCGGACGAGCCGCGCCTCCCGGACGCCGCGCGAGCGGGCCGCGTCGACGTACTCGGAGCCGAGCGAACCGATCATGTTGGCGCGCACCAGGCGGAGGAAGATGCCGGCGGTGAGCAGCCCGAGCGTCAGCGCGGGCAGGACGGCGTGCGCGAGCACGTCCCCGATGATCTGCGCGTTGCCGGTGCGGAGCGCGTCGACGATGTAGATGCCGGTGGCGCCGGGGATGTTGTCGAGGACGAGGCTGACCCGCGTCGATGCACGGTCGCCGAGCGGCAGCCAGCCGAGCCAGACCGAGAACACGAGCTTGAGCAGCAGGCCGCCCGAAGAACACGGGGGTCGCGTACGTCAGGATCGCGAGGGCCCGGAAGAGCACGTCCGGCCACTTGTCGCGGACGTAGGCGGCGAGCATGCCGAGCGGGATGCCGAGGACGAGCGCCACGATGAGCGCGTAGAAGACCAGCTCGGCCGTCGCGCCGCCGTACTGCAGGATGATCTCGGTGATCGGCCGGTGGTCGGTCGACGTCTCGCCGAAGTTCAACCGGACGATGTTGCCGAGGTACTCGAAGTACTGCACGAGCACGGGGCGGTCGTACCCGGCGGCGTGCAGGCGCTCCTGCAGCTGGTCGGGCGTCAGACGGCCGCCGACGGACGCGGTGATCGGGTTCCCGATGACGCGCATCAGGAAGAACACGAGCGTCACGAGGATGAACACGGTCGGGAAGATCAGGAGGAATCTGACGAGGACGTACCGGCCGAGACCGCCACCGCCGCCCCGGGCACGACGTTGTGCCTGCGGCTTGGTGGGTTCGGTCTCGATCGCCTCGGGGTTCGTGAGGGTCACGGGGTGGGGCGCCTTTCGGGACGTGGTCAGGGGGCGCTCCGGTCGGGAGCGCCCCCTGGGGTCACATCGGTGTTACTCGGAGAGGGTCGCTGTCACTTGGAGAGGGTCGCGTAGCGGAACTTGAAGGACGCGTCGAGGGTCAGGCCCTTGACGTCCTTGCCGGCCACGGCGATCGACTTGCCCTGGAGGAGCGGCAGGGTCGAGATCTGCTCGGCCTCCTGCTGCTGTGCCTGCTCGATGAGGTCCGCGCGCTTGGACGCGTCCGACTCGGCCTGCTCCTCGGCGATGAGCTTCTGGATCGTCGGGTCGTCGTAGTGGTTCTGCACGAAGTTGTCCTTCGTGAAGAACGGCGACAGGTAGTTGTCCGCGTCCGAGAAGTCCGGGAACCAGCCGAGCTGGTACACGGGGTAGGCGTCCTTCGTGCGGTCGACCGCGTACGTCGTGTAGACCGTCGACTGGATGTTCACGGTGAACAGGCCCGAGTTCTCGAGCTGCGTCTTGAGCTCGGCGTACTCGTCGTCCGACGTCGAGCCGTAGTGGTCCGGCGCGTACTGGATGTCGAGCTGCACCTTGCCGGAGACACCGGCGTCGGACAGGGTCTTCTTCGCCTTGTCCACGTCGGCGCCGCCGTTGCCGTCACCGTAGAGCGTCTTGAACGGGGTCGCCGCACCGGTGAGGCCGTCCGGGACCATCGAGTAGACCGGCGAGTACGTGTTGTTGTACACGTCCTTCGCGAGCTTCTCGCGATCGACGACGTCCGCGACCGCCTGGCGGACCGCGAGGGCCTTCGCCTCGTCGGCGTCGGACTGGCCGGTGCCGAACGGCTGCGTCTTGAAGTTGAAGACGAGGTAGCGGATCTCGCCACCGGGGCCGTCGGTGACCTTGACGTTGTCGTCCTTGCGCAGGTCGGCGATGTCGGTCGGCGTCAGCGAGCGGTACGCCACGTCGACGTCGCCCTGCTGCACGGCGAGCTTGAGGTCGGTCTCCTTGGTGTAGTAGCTGGCGGTGACCTCGTCGGTCTTCGCCTTGCCCAGGAGGCCGTCGTACTCCTTGTTCGCCTTGTACTGGATCGTGTCGTTCTCCTTGTACGAGGTGATCTCGTACTGCCCGGCGAACGCCTTGCCCTTGACGATGTCCGCCGCGGGGGTGAGCTTGTCGGCGGAGAAGACCTGCTCGTCGACGATCGGACCGGCCGGGCTCGAGAGCACCTGTGGCCAGGTCTGGTCGGCGTGGTCGAGGTGGAACACGACCGTGGTGTCGTCCGGGGTGTCGATGCTCTTGAGGTTGGCGAGCAGGGACTGCGGGCCGTTCTCGTTGTTGATCTTGAGCTCGCGGTCGAACGAGAACTTCACGTCGCTCGACGTGAGGTCGTGGCCGTTCGCGAACTTCAGCCCCTTCTTGAGCGTCACCTCGTACGTGGTGTCGTTCGTGAACTCGCCCTTGGTCGCGATGTCCGGCTTGACGTCCGGGCTGCCGACGGGGGTGTTCATCAGGAACGGGAACACCTGGTTCTGCACGGCGAAGGAGCCGTTGTCGTACGAGCCGGCCGGGTCGAGCGACGTGATCTTGTCGGTCGTGCCGATCGTCAGGCCGTTCAGGTCGGTGGACGACACGCTGCTGCTCGCGCAGCCGGTCAGCACCAGCGCCGTCGCTGCTGCCCCGGCGCCGAGCGCGATGCCGCGCTTGCCCCGCTTGGTGACGGATGCCATGTCCGTGTACCTCTCTGGTGATGATTGCAGGAGTCCTGACCGGCGGGTGGAACGACTGTGTGCCCGGTCAGGAACGCTCATTGGTACCACCCTGTCACGGAAGTCAGCGAACTGAGGGCGATTTGTTTACACCGCTGTAATGCGGCGCCGCGCCGTGTGGCGCATGATGTCGCCGGTCGGTCTCGGCGTGTCGTGCACGATCGTTGCGTCGGGCAACATCGGGTGTCGGAGGGGCGGGGGGGCGACTCGGCTGGTGGTTGGGCGGGCGGTCACGACTCCCCGCTCAGCTCCGCCTGTCGGTGGGTTGCGCGGGGGGTCACGACTCCCCGCTCATCTCCGGCTGTCGGTCACGAACTGTCGCCTGGCGCGCGCGGGACCGACCGTTCGTGACCGCCCGGCGTCGCGGCGGCGGGGAGTCGCGACCCCCGGGCGGGCAGGACCGGGGGCAGGACCGGGGGCAGGACCGGGGGCGCGGCGCCGGGCGCGGTGTTGGTCGCGGTGTTGGTCGCACGACATGCCGTGCTCGTTCCGCGCTGGTCGCACGACGTGCCGCCCGCCACACGCACGCCCGACACCTCCTGCGACCAGGAGCGACCCGAAGGCGGCGCGGTGGGCGTGGCGCGGGGTCACGACTCCCCGCTCAGCTCCGGCCACCGGTCACGAACTGTCGCCTGGCGCGCGCGGGACCGACCGTTCGTGACCGCCCGGCGTCGCGGCGGCGGGCAGTCGTGACCGGCCGGCGGGCGGGCAGGACCGGGGGCGCGGCGCCGGTCGCGGTGTTGGTCGCACGACATGCCGTGCTCGTCCCGCGCTGGTCGCACGACGTGCCGCCCGCTGCACGCACGCCCGACACCTCCTGCGACCAACTGTGACCGCCAGCCGAGCCCCGCCAGCGAACAGCCGTCCGCCCAGGTCCGCCCGGGTCCGCCCACTCAGCGCTGGCCGGCCGCCCGGGGCCGCCCGCTCAGCGCTGGCCGGCAGCGGCCGCAGCAGCCTCGGAGTCCGCCCGCAACCGCATCCGCTGCGCGTCGATGTCCACGAGCTGCCGCTGGATCTCCGCACGACGGTCGGCCTGCTCGTGCGGGTCGGCCCGCTGCAGCTGCCCGAGCAACGACGCCTTGCGTGCGAGCAGGTCGCGCTCGACGAGGGCGACGACGATGCTCCGGCAGTAGAGCGCGAGGTCTTCGTCGGTGCGGGCGGGGATCGGCGACAGCGCGAGCTCCTGCACGAGACCCCGGAGCGGCATCGGCACGTCGGTGAGCAGCCGGTCGAGCCAGTCCCCCGCGCCGATCGCGTCGACGTTCGCCACGACGGCGTCACGGACGACGGCGAGCATCGGCGCCGAGAACGTGGCCGCCGCTGCGAGGCCGAGCAGTGGCGCACCGACGTGCCCGGGCTGCTGCACCATCGCCATCACGGCGTCACGCTCCATGCGGGTGATCGGGTCGTTCGGCAGTGACCGGAGTCCGGCCACCGGCTCGTCCGCGGGGGCGACCAGCTCGCCACCGGGACCGGCCTGCGCGACCGGCACCGTGCCTCCAGACCGATCGTCCTGCGCCCCGCGCGCTCGCTGGCGAGCGTTCTCGACCGCGCGACGGACCTCGGGGATGTCGAGGCCGAGCCAGCCGGCGAGCTCGCGCACGTAGCCCTGCGTGAGCGAACGGTCGCGGATGGTCGCGAGCACGGGCGCCGCGGCGCGGAGGGCACCGACACGGCCCTCGACCGTCTCGAGGTCGTGCCCGTCGAGGGTCCGGCGGATCATGAACTCGAACATCGGGCGCTTGTTCGTGACCAGGCGACGGATGGCGTCGTCGCCGCGCGCGAGCCGGAGGTCGCACGGGTCGAGGCCGTCGGGCGCCACCGCGACGAAGGTCTGGGCGGCGAACCGCTGCTCCTCGGCGAACGCCCGCGAGGCGGCACGCTGCCCCGCCTCGTCCGGGTCGAAGGTGAAGACGACCTCGCCGTTGGCGTTCGGGTCGGCGCCGCTGACGTCGCCGAGCATCGGCCGGAGCACCTTGATGTGGTCGACGCCGAACGAGGTGCCGCACGTGGCGACCGCGGTGGTCACGCCGGCGAGGTGGCACGCCATGACGTCCGTGTAGCCCTCGACGATGACGACCTGCTTCTGCTTCGAGATGTCGCGCCGGGCGAGGTCGATCCCGTAGAGCACCTGACTCTTGTGGTAGATCGGCGTCTCGGGGGTGTTGAGGTACTTCGGGCCCTTGTCGTCGTCGAGGAGCCGCCGCGCACCGAAGCCGATCGTCGCCCCGGTGACGTCGCGGATCGGCCACATCAGGCGTCCGCGGAAGCGGTCGTACGGCGAGCGGTCGCCCTGGCTCACGAGCCCGGCGCTCGTGAGCTCCTCGAGCGTGAAGCCGCGACCGCGCAGGTGGTCCTTGAGCGCGTCGTAGGACTTCGGAGCGAACCCGACGCCGAAGTGCTGAGCCGCCCCCGGGTCGAACCCGCGCTCCCCCAGGAACCGCCGCGCGGGGTCGGCCGCGGCGGTCGTCAGCTGCGCGGTGAAGAACTCGAGCGCGGCCTCGTTCGCCGCGATGAGCCGGGCACGCGTGTTGTAGTCGGTGCGGGGGCCGTCGCCCTCCTCGTAGTGGAGGGTGTACCCGATCTTCGCCGCCATGCGCTCGACGGCCTCGGCGAAGGTGGTGTGGTCCTGCGCCATGATGAAGCTGAAGACGTCGCCGTCCTCGCCGCACCCGAAGCAGTGGTAGCGGCCGACCTGAGGCCGGACGTGGAACGACGGAGAGCGCTCGTCGTGGAACGGGCAGAGACCCTTCATCGAGCCGACGCCCGCGTGCTTCAGCGTGACGTAGTCGCCGACGACGTCCGCGATGTTGACACGCGAGCGGACCTCGTCGATGTCGTTCCGCGCGATCCTGCCAGCCACCCCTCGATCCTAGTTCGTGCGACCGACCCCCGTTGGCCGTCGGTCCGTCTGTGAACGGGCCACCTGCCTGGAGGCGCGGTGCAGGACCGGCGCGCTCCGCACCCCCGGTGCGTGGTCGCGTCGTGATCGCGTCGTGGTTGCGTCGTGGCGGTCGCGGCGACTGCCGTGGGCCTTCGGTGCGAGGTTCCACACATGGTGACCTCCCTTGCGCGTCGCACCGTGCGGGAATCCTCGCACCAAGCGCTGGCGCGCGCCAGCGCCGCGCGCCGACACCGAGCGCCAGCGCCGCGCGCCAGCGCACGACGTCACACCGGGATGTGCGTCCGCTCCTGCTCCCCCACGACGAGCCGCCGGTGCCACGCGAGCGCCCCCTGGTCGGTCAGGCTCGCCACCTGGTCGACGACCGCCCGCAGCCGCCCGGCATCGTCGGCCGCCGCACGCCAGTCCGCCGCGAACCCCGGCTCGAGGTCGGCGCTGCCGGTGGCCGCGAGCGCGTCGAGCAGCTCGGTCAGCACCCGTCGCTGCTCCTCGTACACCGGCTGCCGGTCGCCGTGGGTCATCACGAACGCCGCCACGATCCCCTTGAGCACGGCGATCTCGCCGATGATCTCCGGGGGCGTCACCACCGACGCTGCGAACCGGACGAGGGAGCCGGACGCGTAGGACTCGCGCGTCGCGGCGGTCGCCGTCCGCGCGAACCGGCCGATGAGCTGCGAGGTCAGGTTCTTCAGGCGCGCGAGGTCACGCCGGGAGCCGTCGTAGGAGGTCATCCAGAGCGGCAGCGCGCGGAGCCGGTCGAACGCCTCGAGCAGTTCCTCGCGGCTGAGGTCGTCCCCCACCCAGGCGTGCATGGCCGTCACGATGTCGTTCTCGCCGACCCGGTCCCCGAGCGCCGCGACGTCGATGAAGCCCGCGACGACGGCGTCCTCGAAGTCGTGCACCGAGTACGCGATGTCGTCGGAGAGGTCCATGACCTGGGCCTCGATGCAGCGCTGACGACGGGGAGCGCCGGCCCGGAGCCACTCGAACGCTGCGTGGTCGTCGTCGTAGAACCCGAACTTCGTCCGGCCCGACGACGCTTCCGACACGCCCTGGGAGGCGGGCCACGGGTACTTGCAGCTCGCGTCCAACGACGCCCGGGTCAGGTTCAACCCGTACGCGCGGTCGGCGTCCGGCCCCGACCCGTACACCTTCGGCTCGAGCCGGGTCAGGAGTCGCAGCGTCTGCGCGTTCCCCTCGAACCCGCCGATGCCCGTGGCCCAGGCGTTGACCGCCGTCTCGCCGTTGTGTCCGAAGGGCGGGTGACCGATGTCGTGCGCGAGGCAGGCGGTGTCGACCACGTCGGGGTCGAGCCCGAGCGAGTCCGCGAGTTCCCGGCCGACCTGCGCGACCTCGAGCGAGTGGGTCAGCCGGTTGCGGGCGAAGTCGAGCCCCGTCGTGGGGCTGAGCACCTGGGTCTTGGCGGCCAGACGCCGGAGCGCGCTGGAGTGCAGGAGCCGGGCGCGGTCACGGGCGAAGTCGGAGCGACGGTTCGAGTGCTGCTCGGGGAGCCAGCGCTCGGCGTCGGCCGGACCGTACGAGGCGGTGGCGCTCATCCGCCGCTGTGGTGGAGCTCGGCGGCCGCGAGGACCTTCCGGAACTCGGCGTCGACGTCGCGCGACTCGAGCCACCGGTCCGGCAGTGCGGTGCGCTTCGGGTGCCCGGCACGCCCGCGGGGGCCCTCGACGTCGGCGCCCGGGTACGGCGCCGTCCAGTCGAGCCTGCCGAGCAGGTCGTCGATCTCCTGCAGGCTCGAGGCCATCGCGAGGCCGGACCGGACGTCACCGCCGATCGGGTACCCCTTGAAGTACCACGCCACGTGCTTGCGGACGTCGCGGCAGCCGTGGTCTTCCGAGCCGAAGAACTCGACGAGGAGTTCGGCGTGCCGACGGAACGCGACCGCGACCTCGCCGAGCGTCGGCATCGCACGGACGTCCTCGCCGCGGAACGCCGCCGCGAGGTCGCCGAACAGCCACGGGCGACCGAGGCAGCCACGTCCGACGACGACGCCGTCGCAGCCGGTCTCGTCGACCATGCGCAGGGCGTCGGCGGCGGACCAGATGTCGCCGTTGCCGAGCACGGGGATGTCGGTGATCGTCTCCTTGAGGGTGGCGATCGCGGACCAGTCGGCGTGCCCGGAGTAGTGCTCGTTCGCCGTGCGGGCGTGCAGCGAGATCGCGGCGACGCCGGCGTCCCGCGCGATGCGGGCGGCGTCGAGGTAGGTGAGGTGGTCGGCGTCGATGCCCTTGCGCATCTTCACCGTGACGGGGACGTCCCCGGCCGCCGTGACGGTCTTCTCGACGAGGTCCTTGAAGAGGTCGAGCTTCCACGGCAGCGCGGCCCCGCCGCCCTTGCGGGTGACCTTCGGGACCGGGCAGCCGAAGTTCAGGTCGATGTGGTCGGCTCGGTCTTCGCCCACGAGGATCGTCGCGGCCTCGGCCACGGTGTTCGGCTCGACGCCGTACAGCTGGATCGAGCGCGGCGTCTCGGACTCGTGGTGCTGGATGAGCTGCATCGACACCGGGGTCCGCTCGACCAGCGCCCGGGACGTGATCATCTCGCACACGTACAGGCCGGCGCCGTACTCGCGGCAGAGCCGGCGGTACGCCATGTTCGTGATGCCCGCCATCGGCGCGAGCACGACCGGCGCCTCGACCTCGATCGGGCCGATGCGCAAACCCTTCGGAGGCGCTTGTGTGATCGTCATACGGCTCCCATCCTCCCACGTCGTCACGCGCCGGTAGCGTTCTCCACATGACCGACACCGGGATCGCCCGCTTCGACGCCGACGCCGCCGCCCGAGACCTGCGGGTGGAGGTGGTCGAACGGCCGGCCGCGGACTCGCTCGCGGATGCCGCCGCGCTCCTGGGCATCCAGCCCGGTGACATCGTCAAGACCCTGGTCGTGAAGCGCCACGACGGCGGGTTCGTGCTCGCGCTCGTCCCGGGCGGCCGGAGCATCGCGTGGAAGAAGCTCCGCGCGGTCGTCGGCGTCAACAAGCTCTCGATGCCGGACGCGGCCACGGCGCTCGAGGCGTCCGGCTACGAGCGCGGCACGATCACCCCCATCGGCGCGACCGGCGACCTGCCCGTGTACGCCGACGAGCGGATCCTCGGCCGCCGCATCGCACTGGGCGCCGGGCGCCACGGCGCGAGCGCGTTCGTCGAGGCGGACGACCTCGTCGCGGCCTACCGTGCGACGGTCGCCGACATCACCGACGAGGAGCCGACCCGCGACTGATCGTCAGCAGCTGACGATCGATCGCCGCCGGTCGGTCACGGTCGGTCGCCGTCGATCAGTCCGGGACTTCCGTCCAGACGCCCTCGGCGCCGGGCACGGTCGCACCGGGGACGAAGCAGGCGTCGCCTTCGCAGACGGGCGCACCTCCCGGGGTGACGAGGCTGAGCAGCGCCGGGCGCGGCTCCCCCGTCAGCGCGTCGGGCACCGACACCGGCGGTGCGGCCTGGAGTCGCGGCTCGACCGCACCCGTCGGCTGCAGCGCCGTCATCGGGTCGCCTCGGCATCCGCGTGCGCGTCGTCCGCTGCACGCTGAGCCGCCTCGGCGAGCTCCTCGGGCGTGGTCGCACGGAGCTGCACGACCTGCTGCAGCACCTGCGCGAACGTCGCCGGGTCCTGTGCCCCGGAGACGCCGTACTTGCCGTCGATGACGAAGAACGGCACACCGTTGATGCCGAACGCCTCCGCCTGAGCCTGGTCGGCGCGGACGGCGGCGAGCTGGGCGTCGTCACGGAGGGTGGCGAGCACCTCGTCGCGATCCAGTCCGACCGACGCCCCGAGGTCGGCCAGCGACTCGTCCTGCCCGACGTGCTCCCCGCGCTCGAAGTACGCGGCGAACAGGCGCTCGACCATCTCGAGCTGCTTGCCGTGCTGCTTGGCGAGGTGGATGACCTGGTGTGCCTTCACGGTGTTCGTGTGGCGGAGGGCGTCGTAGTCGTAGCGCAGCCCGACGGTGGCGGCGATGCCGGCGACCTGGTCGATCATCTGCTGGGCCTGTTCGACCGGGAGCCCCTTGTGCCCGGAGAGGAACTCGGCCTCGGTGCCCTCGAAGTCGACGGGCGTGTCCGGGCTCAGCTCGAAGGAGTGGTACTCGACCTCGACCGGGCGGGCGTCGGGGCCGGCGCCGAACACGGCCACTCCCGCCTCGAACTTGCGCTTGCCGATGTAGCACCAGGGGCATGCGATGTCCGACCAGACATCGACCTTCACGGAGTCGTTCACGCAGACGACAACGCGCGGCATGCGTGCTCATTCCCGCCGCACAACCAAAATCACCTCGCGCCGCGGGATCGCGTGGTTCGAGGTGACTTTGGTTGTGCGAAGCGCATCCGCGCCACGCCGGCCTGCGCCGCGTCGCGCCGCGTCGCGCCTAGGCGCCGAGGAGCCGCTGCGCGAGGTACCCCTGCAGCTGGTCGAGCGAGACGCGCTCCTGGCCCATGGTGTCGCGCTCGCGGACCGTGACGGCCTTGTCGTCGAGCGTGTCGAAGTCGACGGTGATGCAGAACGGCGTGCCGATCTCGTCGTGGCGACGGTAGCGACGGCCGATCGCGCCTGCGTCGTCGAAGTCGACGTTCCAGTGCTTCCGGAGGTCGTCGGCGAGCCCCCGTGCGACCGGCGAGAGCTGCTCGTTGCGCGACAGCGGCAGGACCGCGGCCTTGACCGGAGCGAGGCGCGGGTCGAGGCGGAGGACGGTGCGCTTGTCGACGCCGCCCTTCGCGTTCGGGGCCTCGTCCTCGTGGTAGGCGTCGATGAGGAACGCCATGAGGGCACGGGTGAGGCCGAACGAGGGCTCGATGACGTAGGGGACGTACTTCTCGTTCGCCGCCTGGTCGAAGTACCGGAGGTCCTTGCCGGACGCCTCGATGTGGTTCTTGAGGTCGAAGTCGGTGCGGTTCGCGACGCCCATGAGCTCGCCCCACTCAGAGCCCTGGAACCCGAACCGGTACTCGATGTCGGCGGTCGCGTCGGAGTAGTGCGCCCGCTCGCCGTCCGGCACGTCGAAGCGCCGGAGGTTCTCGGGGTCGATGCCGAGGTCGGTGTAGAACGCGACCGAGTCGGCGATCCACTGCTCGTAGTGGGTCTCGGCGTCGGCCGGCGGCACGAAGTACTCGATCTCCATCTGCTCGAACTCGCGCGTGCGGAAGATGAAGTTGCCGGGCGTGATCTCGTTGCGGAACGCCTTGCCGACCTGTCCGATGCCGAACGGGGGCTTCTGCCGGCTCGTCGTGACGACCTGCGCGAAGTCGACGAAGATGCCCTGCGCGGTCTCGGGGCGGAGGAAGTTCAGACCCTCCTCGGACTCGACCGGGCCGAGGTACGTCTTGAGCATGCCGGAGAACTCGCGCGGCTCGGTCCACTCACCGCGGGTGCCGCAGTTCGGGCAGGCGATCTCGGCCATGCCGCCCTCGGGCTTCCGGCCCTTCTTCGACTCGAACGCCTCGAGCAGGTGGTCCTCACGGAAGCGGTGGTGGCAGTGCAGGCACTCGACGAGCGGGTCCGTGAAGGTCGCGACGTGGCCCGAGGCCTCCCACACCTTGCGGGGCAGGATGACGGCGGAGTCGAGGCCGACCATGTCGCCGCGGCCACGGACGAACCGCTGCCACCACTGGCGCTTGATGTTCTCCTTGAGCTCGACGCCGAGGGGCCCGTAGTCCCACGCGGAGCGGGATCCGCCGTAGATCTCCCCCGACTGGAAGACGAAGCCACGGCCCTTGGCCAGGGCGATGACGCTGTCGAGACGGGAGGACTGTGCCAAGAGGGACTCCAGGGATCGCCGGACTGGGTGCCCGGTGCGGGAAGGTACCGGGCAAGCGTACCGGCCTCGCGGCCGTCGGCGGACGGGAGGCGCGGCACCTGTGGACGGGTCGTCTCACCCCACAGGTCTGAAGCCGGACAGTCCCCCGAGGACGTCGACCACGCGCGTCACGTCCGCGTCGTCGTTCCAGAGGTGGAACGCCAGGCGGAGCCGCCCGGCCCGGCCGCTCGCCGTGAGGCCGGCGTCGGTGAGCGCGCGGAGCGCCGAGCCGTCGGCGTCCGGGAAGGTCGTGATCGCCTGACCGCTCCGGGGCGACCCGAGCGCGTCCGCGAGCCGGTCCGTGAGGCCGGTGGCGTGCCTCCAGGCCGATGCCGCATCGACGGCGGCGAGGTGCCGCAGGGCGGCGACCGCCCCGGGCCAGGCCTGCCACGCCGGTGAGACGTCGAACCGGCGCGCGTCGGCGGCGAGGCGCATGTCCGGGCCGTAGCAGGACGACCACAGGTCCTCGCCCGCGTACCAGCCGGCCTGCACGGGTCGGAGCCGGGCGAGCGCCTCGTCCGAGAAGGTCGCGAACGCGACGCCACGCGGTGCGCACAGCCACTTGTAGGCGTGCGTGACGGTCACGTCGACGGGCGCGGCGGACACCGGGAGCACCCCGGCCGCCTGCGTGAGGTCGCACAGGGTGAGGGCCCCCGCAGCGCGCGCCGCCGCGACGACCGGCTCCGGTTCGGTCACCTCGCCGCTCGATGACTGGACCGCGGACCACGCGACCATCGCGGCGCCCGGGCGCACTTCCTCGGCCAGCCGGTCGAGCGGGACACTCCGGACGTGCACCCCGCGATGCGCCTGCGCGAGGAACGGGAAGACCACGGAGCTGAAGTCGCCGTCGGGGACCACGACCTCGGCACCGTCGGGCAGGGCGGCCGCCGCGACCGCGACCATCGCGGAGGTCTGGGAGCCGGTGGCCACGCGTGCCGGGTCGACGCCGACGATGCGGGCGAAGAGCGAACGGCCCTCCTCCACGAGCGCGCCGTACGCGAGCGGCGTGGACGCGCCGTGCTCCCACTCGGCCAGGTCGGCGCGCATCGCAGCGAGGGTCCCGTGGGTCGGGAGCCCGGCCGTGCACGCCGCGAGGTAGCCCGAGCCGTCGACGAAGGAGTCCATGCCTCCACCGTGGCCGTGGTGGAGGCATCACACCAGAGCAGGCTTCTTCGATCCCCCATAACATGACGTTGTGGACGAGATCGACCCCCAGCTGCTCCGCGTCCTGCGTGCCGTCCGCGACGCGGGCTCCATCAGCCGCGCCGCCGTCGCCCTCGGGTACAGCCAGCCCGCGGTCAGCCAACTGCTCGCCCGTGCGGAACGACGACTCGGACACGACCTGGTCCTCCGCGGCGCGCGCGGCGTCACGCTGACCGAGCCGGGGCGGGTCCTCGCCGAGCACGCCCCCGCCGTCGAGGCCGCGCTGGCCGCTGCCCGCGAGGACCTCGACGCCGTCGGCGGACTCGCACGCGGACGGGTGCGGATCGCCGGCTTCCCGAGCGCGTCCTCCACCCTGGTACCGGCCGTCCTCGCGACCATGGCGCACGAGGCGCCCGGCGTCGTCACCTCGTACGTCGAGGCCGAGCCGCCCGAGGCCGTCGAGCTCCTCCGCCGCGGCGAGGTCGACGTGGCGCTCACGTTCTCGCACGCGCTGCAGGACGCCGACCCCGGCGTCGACCCGACCCTGCTCGTCCGCGTCCTCGGGCAGGACCCGCTCGCCCTCGTCACCCCCGCCACGACGGACACCGTCACCGCCGTCGGTCCCGCCGACCTCGCCGAGCACCGGGAGGCGCGCTGGATCGGCGGCTGTCCGCGCTGCCGCGGGCACCTCCTCGCCTCGTGTGCGGCCTCGGGGTTCACGCCGGACATCGTGCTCGAGACGGACAACGCGGCGGCGGTCGTCGGGCTCGTCGCAGCCGGGCTCGGCGTGGCGCTGCTCCCGCGGCTCGCGCTCCGAACGACGGTCGTGCCGGCCGGGGTGACGGTCACGCCGGCGGGCGAGGAGCTCGCGCGGCGCGTCGAGGTCGTGGTCGCGCGGGGCGCGGACCGGGTGCCGAGCGTGCGGGCGGCGCTCGGCGCGGTGCGGTCGGCAGCGCACCTGCTCGGCTGAGCACGTGATCCGCTGAGCGGGGCGCGCCGGGTTGGTCGCACGACGTGCCGCCAGCGCGCCGTCCTGGTCGCACGACGTGCCGTCGGCGGCGGCCTCGGCCGCCACGTTCCGCGACCGACGCGGGTCGCACCCGCGCGTGGTGACGCCGTGTCCGACGGGAGGCACGGTGCCGGCCCGCTACGGGCCTCCTGTCAGGCGGTCGGTGCGTCCACGGCGCCGCCGTACCGACGGTCGCGGCGCGCGTACTCCTCGATCGCTCCCCAGAGGTCGGTGCGTCGGAAGTCCGGCCAGAGCCGGTCGAGGAAGACCATCTCGGCGTACGCCGACTGCCAGAGCATGAAGTTCGACGTGCGCTGCTCCCCCGAGCTCCGGAGGAACAGGTCGACGTCGGGCAGCTCGGGCACGTAGAGCCGCTTCGCCAGGGCCTTCTCCGTCACCTGGCTCGGCTTCATGCGCCCGGCGGCGACGTCCTCCGCCATGCCCCGCACGGCGTCGACGATCTCGTTCCGGCCGCCGTAGTTGACGCACATCGTCAGCGTGCACACGTCGTTGTCGGCGGTCATCCGCTCGGCCGCCTGCAGCTCGTCGACGACGCTGCGCCACAGCCGAGGGCGGCGACCGGCCCAGCGGATCTTCACGCCCCAGGCGTGCAGTTGGTCGCGGCGGCGGTGGATGACCTCGCGGTTGAAGCCCATGAGGAACCGGACCTCGTCGGGCGAGCGCTTCCAGTTCTCCGTCGAGAAGGCGTACGCCGACACGTGCCGGACACCGATCTGGATCGCGCCGGCGACGACGTCGAGGAGCGAGGCCTCGCCGGCCTTGTGCCCCTCGACCCGGGTGAGGCCGCGCTGGTTCGCCCACCGGCCGTTGCCGTCCATGACGATCGCGACGTGCTCCGGGACGAACGGCGCCGGGATCGCGGGCGGCTGCTCGCCGGTCCAGTCGAGGGGACGCAGGGGCTCGGACTCGGCGTACCGGCGTGGGCTCATGCAGGGGTTCCTTCGGCGTCGGCGGCGGTCGGGGTCGGTACCGCGGGGGTCGGGGTCGCGGCCACGGCGGCCGGCACACCGCCCGGGGTCGGGGCGACCGGGGCCGGGTGCTCGGTGCGGTCGACGTGGGGCAGCGACCGGAGCGATCGTTCCAGGTGCCACTGGGCGTACGCGGCGACCACGCCGGACGCACGGGAACGGGTGCGCTCGTCGGCGGCGTCGACCGTGCTCCAGTCCCCCGCGAGCAGGGAGCCGAGCAGGCCGAGCGTCACCGGGTCGAGCCGGGGCGTCCCCGGCGGGGCGGCGTGGTCTGCGACGACCCCGCCGAGCTGCACGACGAAGGCCGAGTGCGGCCCCGGCTCCCCCGTGACCGCGCAGTCGCCGAACGAGGGCGCCCACCCGGCGATGCTCATGGCCCGGAGCAGGTACGAGTCGAGCGTCGCCGTCGCGGCGTGCTCCCCGCGGGCGAGGGACCGGAGCGCACCGACGAGCAGGAGGTACTGCTGGAGCCCGGCGTCCGCCTCGCTCAGCCGGTCGGCGGTCTCGACCATCGCGCTCGCGGCCGTGTACGCGCCGTAGTCGGCGACGATCTGCGCGCCGTACGAGCCGAGGGACTCCGCCTGGGTGACGATGTCGAGCGAGCGACCCTCGTAGAACTGGGCGTCCACGACCATGAACGGTTCGAGTCGGCTGCCGAACTTCGAGGCCGTGCGCCGGACACCCTTCGCCACGGCGCGGATCTTGCCGTGCTGCCGGCTGAGCATCGTGACGATGCGGTCGGCTTCCCCGAGCTTGTGGGTGCGCAACACGACGCACTCGTCCCGGTACAGCGGCATTGCTCCAGTATCCCCCGGTCCACCGACGCCGGCGCGCTACGGGCGTGCCTGGCAGAACCGGGCGTCCCCGGCGAGACCGGGCGGCGACGCGACCACGCACCGGAGGCGCGGTGCGGGACGGACCCGCACCGCGCCTCCAGGCAGTGACCGTGACTAGGCCGAGACCAGCTCCGGCGACGCCGTGCCGGACGCGGCACCCGCGCGCACCGCGCGGTTGACGGCGCTGACGATCGCCTTGAGCGACGCCGTCGCGATGTCGGCGTCGATGCCGACGCCCCACAGCCGGGTCCCGTCCACGTCGAGCTCGACGTACGACGCGGCCTGGGCGTCCCCGGAGGCGCTCATCGTGTGCTCCGAGTAGTCGTAGAGCGTGACCGTGATGCCCTGCCCCGCGAGGATCTGCAGGAAGGCGTCGATCGGACCCGTGCCCACCGCGTCCGCGGTGACGGCGCCGTCGTCGACGCGCATCGCCACCGACAGCGAGGTCGTTCCGTCGAAGTCGCTCGAGGTCGCGGTCTTCGTGATCTCGTAGCGGCCCCACTTGTCCTCGTCGACGGGGGCGGGCAGGTACTCGTCGCGGAAGAGGTCCCAGATCCGCTCGGAGGAGAACTCGCCGCCCTCGGCGTCCGTGTGCTGCTGCACGACGCCGGAGAACTCGATCTGCAGCTTGCGGGGCAGGTCGAGCGCGTGGTCCGTCTTGAGCAGGTAGGCGACCCCGCCCTTGCCGGACTGCGAGTTCACGCGGATGACGGCCTCGTACGAGCGGCCGATGTCCTTCGGGTCGACGGGCAGGTACGGCACGGCCCATGCGATCTCGTCGACCGATGTTCCCGCGGCCTCGGCCTTCGCCCGCATGGCGTCGAAGCCCTTGTTGATCGCGTCCTGGTGGGAGCCGCTGAACGCGGTGTAGACGAGGTCGCCCGCCCAGGGCTGGCGCTCGGGCACCGGCAGCTGGTTGCAGTACTCGACGGTCCGCTTCACCTGGTCGATGTCGCTGAAGTCGATCTCGGGGTCGAGGCCCTGCGTGAACAGGTTCATGCCGAGGGCGACCAGGTCGACGTTGCCCGTGCGCTCACCGTTGCCGAACAGGCAGCCCTCGATGCGGTCCGCGCCGGCCATGTAGCCGAGCTCGGCGGCCGCGACGGCGGTGCCGCGGTCGTTGTGCGGGTGCAGCGAGAGGATGACGTCCTCGCGGTGCGCCAGGTGTCGCGACATCCACTCGATCGAGTCGGCGTAGACGTTCGGGGTCGCCATCTCGACCGTCGCCGGCAGGTTGATGATGACCTTGCGCTCGGGCGTCGGCTGGAAGACCTCGAGGACGGCGTTGCAGATCTCGACCGCGACCTCGAGCTCGGTACCCGTGTAGGACTCCGGCGAGTACTCGTAGAACACCTGCGTGTCGTGCTGCAGGTTCGCCTCGGCCGCCTTGCAGAGCTCGGCACCGTGCACCGCGATGTCCACGACACCCTGCACGTCGGTGCGGAACACGACCTCGCGCTGGACGATCGACGTCGAGTTGTACAGGTGCACGATGGCCTGCTTCGCACCGTCGATCGCCTCGTACGTCCGGTTGATGAGGTGCTCCCGCGCCTGCGTCAGGACCTGGATCGTGACGTCGTCCGGGATCGCACCCTCGTCGATGAGGGAGCGGACGAAGTCGAAGTCGGTCTGCGAGGCGCTCGGGAACCCGACCTCGATCTCCTTGTAGCCCATGCGGACCAACAGGTCGAACATGGCCCGCTTGCGCTCGGAGTCCATCGGGTCGATGAGGGCCTGGTTGCCGTCGCGGAGGTCGACCGCGCACCACCGGGGAGCGCGATCGATGCGCTTGGTCGGCCAGGTGCGGTCCGGCAGCTCGACGCGGATCTGCTCGTGGAAGGGGACGTACTTGTGGATCGGCATCCCGGAGGGGCGCTGCGTGTTCTGCGTCGATTCGTCGCTTTCGTCGTCAGGTGTGTGTCAGGCCACGACGGACTCCGCGACGAGGTGGGCCGTTGTGTCAGGCCTCGTCGCGGCAGCGAAGGAGGAGGAGTGCCGGGTACATCGGCTCCACCGTAGCACTGGTGTACCAACCGTGTGCAAGCGGCCGGGAGGCACGGGGCGGGTCCGCCACGCGCCTCCCGACCGGTGGTCGCCTCCGCAGGCGACGCGCGCGGCCAGTCGACCGCGAGCGCCTCCGCAGGGGCCGTGCGCGGCCAGTCGACCGCGAGCGCCTCCGCAGGCGCCGTGCGCGGTCAGTCGACCGCGAGCGCCTCCGTCGGCGGCACGCGCATCGCACTGCGGACCGGAGCGATCGTGGCGACCACCGCGAGCACGAGCGCCCCGACCACCACGACCCCGATCGTCGCCGGCGGCAGGACGGGCGTGACGACGGTGCCCAGCGTGCCGAGGAGCGTCTGCCCGCCGACCCACCCGTAGAACACCCCGAGGACGAGCCCCGTCAGCACGGCCGCGACGACCATCTGGACGGCCTCGGTGACGATCATCCGGCGGACCTGCGCCCCGGTGAGCCCGAGGACGCGGAGGAGCCCGAGTTCACGTCGACGCTGCAGGACCCCGAGCGCCAGCGCGTTCACCACACCGACCGCGGCGATCACCGCGGAGAACCCGACGATGACGCTCACGACGACGTTGAGCTGCACGAAGAAGTCGCGCTGCGCCTCGACCGCCGCCGGCGTCGAGCCCGGCTGCCCCGAGACGACGGTCTCGAGCACGTGCTGCATGATCCCGAGCGCGACCGCGAACGTGACGAGCAGGGTCACGCCGATCACGAGGCCGATCGTCGCTCGCGAGGACCGCCCCGGCGCACGCATGGCGTTGCGTCCGGCGAGCAGGACCACCGGGTCCTTCGCGCCGATCCGTCCGATCAGCTGCAGGACCGGGGGCATCACGATCGTGGCCCCGAGGGCGACGCCCGCGAAGGACACGAAGCCGCCGAGTGCGGCCGGCAGCACGGCGGCCGGCGACAGCGCACTGCCGGCGAGGCCGATGACGATCAGGCCGCCGCCGACCACCATGAGCACGACGGCCCAGACGAAGCGGGCGCGACCCGAACGGACGTCGTCGTGGCTCGGCTCGACGCTCGAGGACAGCGCCTCGCGCGGGGTGACCGTGAGCACTCGGCGGGAACCCACGGCGAACGCACCCCAGGTCGCGAGGACGACGGCGACGACCGGCAGCACGAGCTCCCACGGCACGAGTGTGTACGCCGTGTCCGGCAGGAACCCGGTGCCCCGGAGGACCACCACGAACACCGCACTCGCGCCCGTGCCGACCACGGCGCCGAGGAGACCGCCGACGACGCCCACGAGGAGTCCGGCGCGCGTGATCCGCGCCCGCAGCGCAGCGCCGGTCGCACCGACGAGCCGCTGCAACGCGATCACGCGGGTCTGCCCGGCGATGATGGTCGCGCACGTGTTCGCCGTGACGATCGACCCGACGTAGAGCGCGATGCCGAGGAACAGCCAGCCGACGACGGACAGGATCGCCTGCACGCTGGCGATGCCGTCGAGGCCGGTGGTGGCGAGCGCCTCGGACACGATCCCCGGTGCGATGACGAGGGCGGACCCGAAGGTGGTGCCGAGCGCCGCGACGAGGATCGTCGGCCGGAACGCACGGAGCGAGGTCAGGGTGTTCACGCGGCGGCCTCCATCCCGAGCATCGTGGCGGAGATCTCCGCCGCGTCCATCCCGGGGCGGTCCCCCACGATCCGGCCGTCCGCGAGGAACAGGATGCGGTCGGCGTTCGCCGCGGCGACGGGGTCGTGCGTGACCATGACGACGCTCTGGCCCCAGTCGTCGACGGCACCGCGGAGGATCGCGAGCACGTCACGACCCGTCCGCGAGTCGAGTGCGCCGGTGGGCTCGTCGGCGACGACCACGGCCGGCCGCGAGGCGAGCGCCCGGGCGATCGCGACGCGCTGCTGCTGACCGCCCGACAGCTGGTGCGGGCGGTGGGTCAGGCGGTCGCCGAGGCCGAGCATCGCGACGAGCCGGTCGATCCAGGCGTCCTCCTCGCGCGAGGTCCGGTGTCCGCCGAGCAGGAACGGCAGCCGGATGTTCTCGCTGACGTCGAGCGTCGGCACGAGGTTGAACGACTGGAAGACGAAGCCGAGCCGGCGGCGACGGAGCTCGGTGAGGTCGCGGTCACCGAGGCCGGTGACGTCGACCCCGTCGATCTGGATGCGTCCGGCCGAGACGGCGTCGAGGCCGGCCGCGACGTGCATGAGCGTCGACTTGCCGGATCCGGACGGTCCCATCACCGCGGTGAACTCACCCGCGCCGATGTCGACGCTGACGTCGTCGAGGGCCGTCACGCGGCGAGCGGCGTCCCCGTGGTGCTTGGACACGTGGTCGAGGCGGATGATCGGGAGGTGGCTGCTGGTCATGGCTCAACGATGACGCCCGGGAGGCACGTGGCGCGTCGGTCGGTCGGCTCCTGTGGATGGTCCGCTCGGCTGGCTTCCCTGTGCAGGGGTCATCCGCGCGGATGACGGTGCGCCGCCGGGCGTCAGTCCTTCGTGACGAGCCCGTGCTCGTGCGCGAACACCACGAGACGGACACGGTCACGGAGCTCGAGCTTCGTCAGCACCCGCGAGATGTGGGTCTTGACCGTCGCCTCGCTGACGAACTCGTGCGACGCGATCTCGCTGTTGCTCAGGCCCTTCGCCGCGAGGTCGAAGATCTCCCGCTCGCGGGGGGTGAGCTCGGCGAACGCCGACGGGACGGTCACGGAAGGCGCGGAGGTGTCCTCGTAGCGCCGGAGCAGCTCGCGGGTCGCCGACGCGGCGAACACGGCGGTCCCGGCGTGCACGGTCCGGATCGCCGCGAGCAGGAACTCGGGGTCGGCGTCCTTGAGCACGAAGCCGCTCGCGCCGGCGCGGATCGCCTTCGCGGCGGCCTCGTCGAAGTCGAAGGTGGTCAGCACGAGCACCTTCGCGCCGTCGGTGCCGGACTGCTCGACGATCGTCGCGGTCGCCGTGATGCCGTCCATCACGGGCATGCGCACGTCCATGAGCACCACGTCCGGCCGGGCACGACGGACGAGCTCGACCCCTTCGGCGCCGTCTCCGGCCTCGCCGACGAACTGCAGGTCGGACTGGGAGTCGATGAGCATCCGGATCCCGGTGCGGAACAGGGCCTGGTCGTCGACGAGCGCCACCCGGATGCGGGCCTCGGGGTTCGGGGTCGTGGTCATCGTGCGGTGTGCTCCTGGTGGGTCGAGGTGATGCGGTCACGGGGCATCTGCCCGCTCGCGGGGACGGCGGGCATGCGCACCGCGACGACGAAGGCGTCCCCGCGCGGCCCCGCGGTCATCGTCCCGCCGGTCATGGTCGCGCGCTCGCGCATGCCGACCAGGCCGTGTCCGGTGCCCGGCCCCGCACGGCCGTCGTCGGCCCGTTCGTTCACCACCTGGATCTCGACGGTGTCGGGCCGGTAGGTCAGGCGCGCGTGCACGGGGGTGCCGCGCTGGCCGTGCTTGTAGGCGTTCGTGAGGCTCTCCTGCACGATGCGGTACACGGCGAGCTGCGTCGTCGTCGGCAGGGCCGAGGGGTCGCCGTCGCGCTCGACGTCGACGTCGAGCCCGATGTCCCGCATCTCGGTGACGAGCTGCTCGATGTCGTCGATCTCCGGCGTCGGGGCCGTGCCCTGCTCGTGGCGGAGCGCGCCGAGGAGCTCGCGGACGTCCCCGAGCGCCCGGCGGGCCGTGCCCGAGATCGTCGTGAGGGCCTGGTCGGCGATGTCGGGATCGGCCTTGAGCGCGTAGCGGGCACCGTCGGCCTGCGCGATGACGACGGCGAGGGAGTGCGCCACGATGTCGTGCATGTCGCGGGCGATGCGGACGCGCTCCTGCTCGACTGCGACGGCGCGGTCGGCCCGGGCCGCGTCGCGTTCGGCGAGGAGTTGCGCTTCGCGGCTCATGCGTGCGGCCGACCGGACGCGGCGCACGAGTCCGGCGAGCCACGGCAGGAGCAGGATCGCGAGGACGACGACGAAGTACGCCGCCGTCTGCACGGCTTCGCGCATCAACTGCGACGGGTACGTGGCGAAGGGTCCGTCGAGCGAGTACCGGCCGAAGTACTCCTGCAGCCCGAGGTACCCTGCCGCGACGACCGCGCCGAGGAACGCCGAGGCCAATCCCCACCACCGCGTCCGGTTCGAGCCGTACGCGCTCGTCGTGTACATCACGCCGGCGATGAGGAAGTCGGCGGCCTCGAGTCCGAGGCCCATCACCATCTGCGCGATGGCGCCCACCCAGGCGATCACCAGGGCCAGCCCCGGAGCCGTCCGCCGCAACGCCAACGCGCCGCCGAGCAGCACGACCACGACGAGCGACTGCAGGGCGTCGGACCGTGGTGCCTGCGCCAGCCCGATGAGCGCGGTCAGGAGCACAGCGACGATGACGTCGAAGAGGACCTGCGAGCGCAGCACGGGACGGAACACCACCCCACGGTACGGCCCTGCGACGCGGCGCGCGTCAGCCGATGGGCTGACGCTCCCGGCGTCCACGGCGGGTCGGTTCAGAAGCCGAGGCGACCGAGCTGCTTCGGGTCCCGCTGCCACTCCTTCGCGACCTTCACGCGGAGGTTGAGGTACACGTGTCGACCGCCCAGCAGCGACTCGATCTCCGTCCGCGCGCGCGAGCCGACGTCCTTCAGCCGCTCGCCGCCGCGGCCGATGACGATCGCCTTCTGGCTGTCCCGTTCGACGAAGAGGTTCGCGAAGATCCGCAGGGGGCCGTCGGGGTCGTCCTCCTTGTCCGGCTCGACGACGTCCTCGACGACGACGGCCAGCGAGTGCGGCAGTTCGTCGCGGACGCCTTCGAGCGCGGCCTCGCGGATCAGCTCGGCGATGCGGTCCTCGTCGGTCTCCTCGGTCACGGTGGCGTCGTCGTAGAGCTGCGGCGACTCGGGCAGCAGGGCGGTGATCTCGTCGAGCAGCGGTTCGAGCTGCAGCCCCTTCGTGCCCGAGGTCGGGATGATGACGTCCCACTCGCGGAGCTTCGAGACCGCGAGCAACTGCTCGCCGACCTTGTCCTTCGAGACGCGGTCGATCTTCGTGACGATCGCGACCTTCTTCGCACGCGGGTACTGGTCGAGCGAGTCGTTGATGAAGCGGTCGCCCGGTCCGATCGGCTCGTTCGCGGGGACGCAGAAGCCGATCACGTCGACGTCGCCCAGCGTGGACTGCACGAGGTCGTTCAGGCGTTCTCCGAGCAGGGTGCGCGGCCGGTGGACCCCCGGTGTGTCGACGATGATGACCTGACCGTTCGGGCGGTGCACGACCCCGCGGATGGCGCGACGGGTCGTCTGCGGCTTCGACGAGGTGATGGCGACCTTCTCGCCGACCAGGGCGTTCGTCAGTGTCGACTTGCCGACGTTCGGTCGGCCGACGAAGGAGACGAAGCCCGCGCGGTACGGCTGACCGTCGGGCGTGGTGGTGTCGGTCATGCGGTGGGCTTCCCTGTGGTCGTGGGCGAGGAGTCGTCGAACGCGTGCTCGACGTCGTCGAGGGCTGTGGTGCGCTCGGCGAGGACCGAGACGAGGTGACGGCGCTTGCCCTCCACCCGGTCGGCGACGAGGACGATGCCGTCGACGGTGACGCGGTCGCCGCGCGTGGCGAGGTGGCCGAGCTCCTTCACGAGCAAGCCGCCGGCGGTGTCGACGTCGTCGTCCTCGAGCTCGATGCCGAACAGGTCGCCGAGTTCGTCGATCGGCATCCGGGCCGCGATGCGCCAGACGCCCGGTTCGACCTCGACCCGGTCGACCACCGCGCGGTCGTACTCGTCCGAGATGTCGCCGACGAGCTCCTCGATGAGGTCCTCCATCGTGACGAGTCCGGCCACGCCGCCGTACTCGTCGACGACGAGCAGCAGGTGGTTCTTACCCGCCTGCATCGCGCGGAGCGTGTCGTCGGCAGCCTTCGACTCCGGCACGAACCCGGCAGGCCGCAGCAGGCCGCTGACCGGTTCGGCGCCGGCGCCCGGGCGTTCGTAGAGGGCACGGGACACGTCGCGGAGGTACAGCACGCCGAGGACGTCGTCGCTGTCCTTGCCCGTGACCGGCATGCGGGACACCCCGGACGCGAGGAACTGCTCCATCGCGGCGCCGAGCGTGTCCGAGCCGTCGACGGTCGTCATGTCGGTGCGCGGCACCATGACCTCGCGCACCAGGGTGTCGCTGAACTCGAACACCGAGTGGATGAGTTCACGGTCGTCGGCTTCGAGCACGTTGCTCTCGGCGGCCTCGTCGACCAGGGACAGCAGCTGCTCCTCGCTGGACACGGTGGAGGCGCTCCGGCCACGCCCCGGTGTGACGCGGTCGCCGATCGCGACGAGCAGCCCGGCGAGCGGCCCGAGGACGATGCGGACCGCGCGGACGAGTCCGCCGGTCACGGCGATGAGCCGCTCGGCGTGCGCGCGACCGACGCTGCGCGGACTCGACCCGACCAGGACGAAGGAGACCGCCGTCATCACGGCCGCGGACACGACGAGCGCGACCCACCACGTGTCGAAGACCGTCACGAGCGCGATCGTCACGAGGACCGCTGCGGCGGTCTCGGCGAGGACCCGGACGAAGTTCAGCGCGTTGACGTGGGCGCCGACGTCGTCCGCGATCGCCTCGATCGCGCGGCGACGCTTGGCGCCCCGGGCGATCTCGTCGAGGTCGGCGCGGGACAACACGGACAGGGCGGCGTCCGAGGCGGCGAGCACACCGCCGGCGACGACGAGCACCAACGCCACCGCGAGCAGGACGGCGACGAGCAGCATCAGGTCACCGCCCTCGGTGCTGCGCGGCGAACGCGGCGAGGATCTCGCCCTGGAGGCCGAACATCTCGGCCTTCTCCTCCGGCTCCGCGTGGTCGAACCCGAGGAGGTGCAGGATGCCGTGGCAGGTGAGCAGGAGCATCTCGTCGGTCGTCGAGTGCCCCGCGGTCTTCGCTTGTTCCTCGGCGACCTGCGGGCACAGCACGATGTCCCCGAGCAGCCCGGCCGGGGTCGGGTCGTCCTCCGTGCCGGGACGGAGCTCGTCCATCGGGAAGCTGAGGACGTCGGTCGGCCCCGGTTCGTCCATCCACCGGACGTGCAGCTGCTCCATCGCGCCCTCGTCGACGAGCACGATGGCGAGCTCCGCGTCGGCGTGGACGTGCAGCGCGTCGAGCGCGAAGGAGGCGAGGCGCTGGATCGCGGCCTCGTCGACCTCCACCCCGGACTCGTTGTTGAGCTCGATGCTCACCGGTTCCCTCCTCGGGGATCGTTCTGCGGGTACGGGGAACGCTGGCGGTCCTGCGGCGGCCGGCCCCGGCGCTCGGCACGGTTCACGCCGGCCGGGTTGCCCTCGGGCGCGGTGCCCCGGCCGCCGGGGCGGTGCCCGGCCTGCTCGGCCAGGCGTTCCTCGTCGTAGGCGGTGTACGCGTCGACGATGCGGCCGACGAGCGTGTGGCGGACCACGTCCTCGCTCCCGAGACGGGCGAAGTGGATGTCGTCGACGTGGTCGAGGATACGGGTCACCAGGCGCAGGCCCGACAGGTTGCCGGGCAGGTCGACCTGGGTGATGTCGCCCGTGACCACCATCTTCGACCCGAACCCGAGGCGGGTGAGGAACATCTTCATCTGCTCGGGCGTGGTGTTCTGCGCCTCGTCGAGGATGACGAACGAGTCGTTGAGCGTCCGACCGCGCATGTACGCCAGCGGAGCGACCTCGACCGTGCCGGCCGCCAACAGCTTCGGCACGAGCTCGGGGTCCATCATCTCGTTGAGGGCGTCGTACAGCGGCCGGAGGTAGGGGTCGATCTTGTCGGTCAGCGTGCCGGGGAGGAACCCGAGCCGCTCGCCGGCCTCGACCGCGGGACGCGTGAGGATGATCCGCGTGACCTCGCGCCGCTGCAGCGCCTGCACCGCCTTGGCCATCGCCAGGTAGGTCTTGCCGGTGCCGGCGGGGCCGATGTCGAACGTGATGGTGTGCTGGTCGATCGCGTCGACGTAGGCGCGCTGGCCGTCGGTCTTCGGTCGCACCGACTTGCCCCGGCTCTGCACGATGGGCGTGCCGAACGTGTCGGACGGCTTGCGGTCGTCGTCGAGGATCCGTGCGGAGGTCGGGATGTCGGCCGGGCCGATGTCCTGGCCGCGCTTGACCATGCCGACGAGTTCGTCGACGAGGGCGCGTGCCCTCGCGACGTCGCGCTCCGGCCCGCTGAGGCTGACCTCGTTGCCGCGGACGACGACGCGGACCCCGGGGTACTGGCGTTCGACGGTCTTCAGGAGTCGGTCCTGGGGGCCGAGCAGCTGCACCATGGCGATGCCGTCGACGGTGAGCTCGGACGTGGTGTCCTGCTCGAGTGGTTCGTTATCCGGCAAGGGTGCCTTCCTGCAGTTCGCCTGCGAGTACGTGCGCGTGCACGTGGAACACGGTCTGACCGGCTGCTTCGCCGGTGTTGAACACGAGACGGTACTGGCCGCCCGCACGCTCGTCGGCGATGCGCTGCGCGGTGGCGACCACGTGGGAGAGGAGGTCCGGGTCCCCGGCGGCGAGCTCGGTGACGTTCCGGTACTGCTCGGTCTTGGGGACGACGAGCACGTGGACGGGTGCCTTCGGCGCGATGTCCTCGAACGCGATGACGCGGTCGTCCTCGGCGACGACGGTCGCCGGGATCTCGCGCGCAATGATCTTCGAGAAGACGCTGGGCGTGCCGGTGCTCATGTCCCCATCGTAGAACGCGCCGCCGACGACGGGCCTACCAGCGTCCGAGCCGCGTCTGGAGGATCGCCAGCGCAGCCGGACCCGCGGTCGAGGTGCGGAGGACGGTGTCGCCGAGCCGGACGCGGACCGCTCCGGCGGCGACGAGCCGGTCGAACTCGCTGCCGTCGATGCCGCCCTCGGGTCCGACCACGAGGGTGATGTCGTCGACGTCGGCCGGGGCGTCCCAGGCGGAGAGGCGGACGTCCGCGACCGGGTCGAGCACGAGCACCACCCGCCCGGTGCCCACGGACGCCGCCAGCTGTGCCGTGGTGACCGGCTGCGCGACGACGGGGACCCGCGGGCGGACGGCCTGCTTGGAGGCCTCGTGCGCGATGGACGCCCAGCGCGCCCGGCCCTTCTCGACCTTCGCACCCTCCCACCGCGAGACACTGCGGGCAGCCGCCCACGGCACGATCCGGTCGACGCCGATCTCGGTCGACGCCTGCACGGCCATCTCGTCACGGCCGCCCTTCGCGAGCGCCTGCACGAGGGTCAGGGTCGGTGACGGCGCCGGGACCACCTCGAGCGTGGCCACCTCCAGCACGAGCGCATCCCGCTCGGTGGAGACGACGGGTCCGGACACCACGGTGCCGTCGCCGTCACCGATCCGCAGCGTCTCCCCGAGGCGCACCCGCGCGACGGACACCGCGTGCCGGCCCTCCGCACCGTCGAGGGTCACGTGCCCGCCCTCGGTGACGCCGTCGAGCGACCCGACGAGGTAGAGCGACGCCATCAGAAGTTGAAGAAGCGGTCGCGGAGCTTGCCGAACATGCCCTGCTGGAACCGGGCGAGCTGGGGCTTCGTGGCCTTGTGCGACTTCGCGAGCTGCTCGACCAGCTGGCGCTCCTTGTGCGACAGCTTCGTCGGCGTCACGACCTGCACACCGACTCGCAGGTCGCCACGTCCGCTGCCGCGCAGCTTCGTGACACCGCGGTCCTTCAGGACGAGCACGTCGGCACTCTGCACACCGGGACGGATCTCGAGCTCGACCGGACCGTCGAGGCCGTCGATCGTCGTGGTCGTGCCGAGGATCGCGTCCGTCATGCCGACCTCGAGCGTCGCGAGCAGGTCGTCGCCGTCGCGGCTGAAGACGTCGTGGTGCCGGACGCGGATCTCGAGGTAGAGGTCACCGGAGGGGCCGCCGGCCGGACCGACCTCGCCCTGGCCCGGCATCTGCAGGCGTAGGCCCGAGTCGACGCCGGCGGGGACGTCGACCGGGATCGAGCGACGGGCGCGCACGCGGCCCTGCCCCTGGCACGTCGGGCACGGGTTCGGGATGACCGTGCCGTAGCCGCGGCAGGTGCCGCACGGCGCACTCGTCACCACGTTGCCGAGGAGCGAGCGGACCTGCCGCTGGATGTGGCCGGAACCGCCGCAGATGTCGCACGTGCGCGGGCTCGTGCCCGGAGCGCAGCACGAGCCGTGGCAGGTCTCGCACAGCACGGCGGTGTCGACCTCGACCTCCTTGTGGGTGCCGAAGACGACCTCGTCGAGGTCGACGTCGATGCGCAGCAGGGCGTCCTGTCCCCGCTCGGCGCGGCTGCGGGGACCGGATCCCCGGCCGCCGCCGCCCCCGCCGAAGAACGCGTCGAAGATGTCGCTGAAGCCCGCGGCACCGCCACCGCCGAACGGGCTGTCGGCCTGCGGTCCGGCGTCGTACCGGCGGCGCTGTTCGGGGTCGCTCAGCACGTCGTACGCGTGCGTCACGTCCTTGAAGCGCTCGGCGGCGTCCGGGCTCGGGTTCACGTCCGGGTGCAGCTCGCGCGCCAAGCGCCGGTAGGCCTTCTTGATGTCGGCATCGGAGGCGTCCGGCTGGACGCCGAGGACGTCGTAGTGGTCTGCCACGTATCCCTCAGAGTGTTTCGGTTCGGTCGGTCTGGAGGCCCGGTGCGGGTCGTGCGCGAGGGTCGCGCCGATCGCGGTGCGGGCCGGTCAATGTTCGCCCAGGAGCTTGGACAGGTACCGTGCGACGGCGCGGACCGCGGCCATGTTCGTGCCGTAGTCCATCCGGGTCGGCCCGAGCACGCCGAGCCGTGCCACCTCGCCGCCGGCGAGGTAGCCACCCGCGACGATGCTCGTGGCGTCGAGCCCGTACTCGGCGTTCTCGGCGCCGATGCTCGCCGCCACCGCGATGTCGTCCACCTGCATCTCGCCGAACAACCGGAGCAGGGTGACTTGTTCCTCGATGGCTTCGAGCACGGGGAAGAGCCCGCCGGAGAAGTCCTGCTCGCTCTTCGCGAGGTTCGCCGCGCCCGCCATCAGCAGGCGGTCCTGCCGGTTCGCGGCCACCTGCTCGATGAGGGTCGCCACGACGATCCCGGCAAGGGGCTGGACGTCGGGCCGGAGCTGCTGCGGGACCGCGCGGAGCGCACCGGGGACGTCCTGCAGGAGGAGTCCGACGGTCGCGCCGTTGACGACACTGCGGAGCTCGGTCAGGGCGGACTCGTCGAGGGCGACGTCGCTCTCGACCACCCGCTGCTCGACCCGGGCGGTGTCAGTGATGAGCACGACCATCAACCGCGTGTCGCCGAGCCGGACGAGTTCGACGTGCTGGACGCGGGCGCGCACCAGCGAGGGGTACTGCACGAGCGCCACCTGGTTCGTGAGCTGGCTGAGCAGCCGCACGGTGCGTCCGAGGACGTCGTCGAGGTCACCCGAGGCGCCCAGGAAGGTCTCGATCGCGTGCCGCTGCGCGCTCGACAGCGGGCGGGCCGCGGCCAGGTGGTCGACGAAGACGCGGTAGCCCTTGTCGGTCGGGACGCGACCCGAGGACGTGTGCGGCGCGACGATGAGCTGCTCGTCCTCGAGCTGGGCCATGTCGTTGCGGATCGTGGCGGCGCTGACCCCGAACGCGCGGCGGTCGACGATCGACTTCGACCCGACCGGCTCCCGCGAGGCGACGTAGTCCCGCACGATGGCCTTGAGGACTTCGAGGCTGCGTTCGCTGACCACTCGATCCCCTTCCGTTCGCGTTGGCACTCTCGTGTGTCGACTGCTGATCCTACGCCCGACGGCCGACAGGGCGGGACGGGCGTCCGGCTGGTCGGTACGCTTCCCGCATGAGCTACGGACAGCAGCCCGGGGGCCCTGACGGCCAGCAGCCCGGGAACCCCTACGGACAGCAGCCCGGCGGGCCGGACGGCCCCCAGTACCCGCCGAACTACCAGGTCCCCCAGCCGATGAGCCCCGAGGACCAGCGGCTCTGGGCGACCCTGACGCACGTCGGCGCCATCTTCTTCAGCCTGCTCGTGCCGATCATCGCGTACCTCGTGCTGCGTGACCGCGGGCAGTTCGTGCGCGAGCACACGCGCCAGGCGCTCAATTTCCACATCACCGCGGCGATCGCGGGGTTCGTCGCGGGGCTGCTCACGGTCATCCTGATCGGGCTCGTCCTGCTCCCGATCATCTACGTGCTCGTGGTCGTCTTCTCGGTCATGGCCGCCGTCGCCGCGAACCAGGGACGCTTCTACAAGTACCCGCTCACGATCGAGTTCGTGAAGCAGTAGCCGCGTCCGTGGAGCAGTAGGTCAGTCGAGCAGCTCGCGGACCACCGCGTCCGCGAGCAGCCGACCCTGCCTCGTCAACTCGACCCGACCCCGCACCGCGGCCGAGCCGTCCACGAGACCGCGTGCGATGAGCCCCGCGACCCGGCCACGGGCCTCCCGGCGGAGTTCCGACGTGGCGAGCTCGCCGCGGACCCGCGCGGCGAGGAGCACGCGCTCGACGTAGCGCGTCTCCTCGTCGAGGGTCTCCCGGCCGGCCGCGGGCGACGCTCCCGACAGCACCCGGTTCGCGTACGCGGCCGGGTGCTTCACGTTCCACCAGCGGGTCCCGGCGACGGCGGAGTGCGCGCCCGGGCCGACGCCCCACCAGTCGTGACCCTTCCAGTAGGACAGGTTGTGCCGGCTCGCGTGCGCCTCCCCGCGCGCCCAGTTCGACACCTCGTACCAGGAGTACCCGGCCGCACCGAGGACGTCGTCGGCCAGCTCGTACATGTCCGCCGCGAGGTCGTCGTCGGGTGCCGGCAGCTCCCCGCGCGCCACCATGCGACCCATCGCCGTGCCCTCCTCGACGATGAGCGAGCACGCCGAGACGTGGTCGGGCGCACAGGCGATCGCCTGGTCGAGCGAGGTGCGCCAGTCCGCGAGTGACTCCCCCGGGGTCGAGTAGATGAGGTCGAGCGAGACGTCGAGGCCCTGCTGCTTCGCGAGGTCCACGACCAGCGGCACCCGCTCGGGGTCGTGCGTCCGGTCGAGGGTCGCGAGCACGTGCGGGACCGCGGACTGCATGCCGTAGCTGACCCGGGTGAAGCCGCCGGCGCGGAGCGTCTCGAGCGAGTCGGCGTCGACGGAGTCCGGGTTGGCCTCGGTCGTGACCTCGGCGCCGGGCACGATCCCCCACGTCTCGTCGATCGCCCGGAGGATCATCACGAGGTCCTCGGCCGGGAGCATCGTCGGGGTCCCGCCGCCGAAGAACACCGTCGACACCGGGCGCCGCGGCACGCCCGAGCGCTCGAGGACCTCCTCGGCGAACCGGATCTCCTGCACGGCGTGGCCGGCGTAGTCGTCACGCCGGACCCCGCGCAGCTCCGACGCCGTGTACGTGTTGAAGTCGCAGTAGCCGCAGCGGACGCGGCAGAAGGGCACGTGCACGTAGACGCCGAACGGGACCTCGCCCGCGTCCGGACCGGGGATGAGCAGCCCGTCCGACGGTGCGGGGTCGGCGATCGGCAGGGCACTCGGCATGGACTCCATTCTCGGTCATGATGGAGGCATGGAGCACCACACCGTCCCCACCACGGTGCTGTGGGACATCGACGGCACCCTCGTGCTGAACGCCGTGTCGCCGGGCAACCTGTACCACCTGGCACTCGAACGGGCGGTCGGCCGTGACCTCGCGCTGCGCGTCGGCCACCAGCACGGCCGGACCGATGCCGGCCTCATCGCCGAGCACGTCCGCGCGCACGACTTCGACGACGCGCTCATCCCCACCGTCTCCGGGCACCTGCGCGACCTCACCGACGAGCGGTTCCGCGCCGGCGACCACCGGAAGCCGGCCCCTGGCGCCCGGGACCTCGTCCGGCGCTTCGCGGTCCTCGGCTGGCGCAACGGCCTGCTCACCGGCAACTCCGAGCACCGTGCGCGGGTGAAGCTCCGTGGTGCCGGGTTCGACCTCGATGCGTTCGACTGGGCGCACTCGTTCTTCGGCGACGAGGAGGTCGACCGTGCCGGGGTCACCGATCGTGCGGCGGCGGCGCTGCGGGGCGAGCGGGCCGTCATCGTCGGCGACACCCCGCGGGACGGCGAGGCTGCGGACGCCGCGGGGATCCCGTTCCTCGCGGTCGCGACCGGGGTCTACGACGTGGAGGCGCTCCGGGCGACGAGCGCGGTCGTCGTGGCTCGGGACTGCGTGGAGGACGTGCGGGTCATCGAGGACGCGATCGCGGGTCTCGCGCCCCTGGGCTGAGCCGGGTCGGACCCGTCGGTCGCCGCGAGCGCCGCCGCTCGGCGCGCTCCACGCGTCAGTCGCCGCGGAGCGCCGCCAGGTACTTCTCCGCCATCACGCGCTGCTGCCGCCGCAGCAACGGCGCCACGAGGCGCCACTTCCGGCTCGCCGGCTGCGAGAACTGCCGCAGCTGGAGCCACACCGACCCGTCCGACGTGCGCTCGACGACGAACGACTCCTCGCCCGAGAGCGGGTGCCCCTCGAGCGTGCCGTACGCGAAGCCCTTGCGGTCCGGCTCGTCGATGATCGACACGACCCTGACCGGCGCGTGCACGGTCTGCCCGAACGCGTGCATCGTCAGCGTCGCGGTCGTCCCCGCCGTGAGGAGCGGCGTGCCGTCCGGCGCGAACCGCTCCACCTTCGGGGTCCCGATGGACGCGGGCGCGACCGGCACACCGTGCTCGTCGAACGTCACCGGGTTGTAGCGGACCTCGTCGTCGTCCGGCTGGTCGTCGACGTGCACGCGGATCCCGCTGCGCTCCTGGATCTGCCAGGACAGCGCCTGGGTCACCGCCGTCTCGAAGCGTACGTCGCCGTGCCCGATCCGGGCGCGGGACTCGGTGGGCGCGAAGCCCTCAGGCGGGTAGGTCATGAGGTCCGACGCCTGGGTCGCGCCGACCGCGCCGTACGTCAGAGCGGTCCGGTAGCTGCCGCGGGAACTCATGCCGACCAGCCTACTTGGCGGTGCGCACCGTCACGACCCAGCTGCCACCGGAACGCATGCCGACGAGCCTCCTTGGCGGTGCGCACCGTCACGACCCAGCTGCCACCGGAACGCATGCCGACGAGCCCCCTTGCGCGAGCGCAGACCGGCTGCACGCGCGCAGAGCGGCTGGCTGGTGCGCCGCGTCGCCCAGCCCCGGACTGGAGGCTCGGATCGCCTCCGCCACGCCGCTGTCGTCGGTCCGTGCCCGCCTCGACGATCGTCCCTCGCCCACTGACGGGACGTACCCCTCGGGTGCTCGCCGCACTCACGGCGACCGCCTTCGCACTCGCCGTGGGCGCACGCATCGCCGTCGACCTGGTCGAAGCCCGCGCGTCACGACCCGTGCAGTACACCAGCGTGCCGCCGGTCGACTGGTACCCCGTCGTCAGCACCACGCTCGCGCAGGTCGCCGTCGCGAGCATCGGTGCCGGTGTCCTGCTCTTCGGGGCGCTCCTCGTCGCTCTCGTTCGGCGGTCCCGGCGTCCCCGGCTCCCCTGGGTCATCGGCGCCTCGGCGCTCACCCTCGCGATCACCGCCACGGCCTGCTCGATCGAGGCGAGCACGCAGACGTCCTTCATCGGGATGACGGAGTGGACCACCTGGCGGACGGCGCTGGCGGGACTGGCTGCAGCGTGCCTCCCGGCCCTGTGCCTGGCGGCGGTGCGGACGCGCGGCACGCGCGCCCGCTGAACCGCTACTTCTTCTTCTCTTCCACGTCGCCCGAGAGCGCGGCGATGAAGGCTTCCTGCGGGACCTCGACCCGGCCGACCATCTTCATGCGCTTCTTGCCCTCCTTCTGCTTCTCGAGGAGCTTGCGCTTGCGGGTGATGTCACCGCCGTAGCACTTCGCGAGGACGTCCTTGCGCATGGCACGGATGCTCTCGCGGGCGATGATGCGAGCACCGATGGCGGCCTGGATCGGGACCTCGAACTGCTGGCGCGGGATGAGCTTCCGGAGCCGTTCGGTCATGAGGGTGCCGTACGCGTACGCCTTGTCGCGGTGCACGATCGCGCTGAACGCGTCGACCTGCTCGCCCTGGAGGAGGATGTCGACCTTGACGAGGTCGGCCGCCTGGTCGCCCGTCGGCTCGTAGTCGAGGGACGCGTAGCCCTGCGTCTTGCTCTTCAGCTGGTCGAAGAAGTCGAAGACGATCTCGCCGAGGGGCATCTCGTACCGGATCTCGACGCGGTCCTCACCGAGGTACTCCATACCGAGCAGCGAGCCTCGGCGCGACTGGCAGAGCTCCATGATCGCGCCGACGTAGTCCTTCGGCGCGAGGATGGCTGCGCGGACCATCGGCTCGCGGACCTCGACGATGCGGCCGCCGGGGAACTCGGACGGGTTCGTGACTTCGGTCACCGAGTTGTCCTCGTTCGTGACCTCGTAGATCACGCTCGGGGCGGTGGTGATGAGGTCGAGCCCGAACTCGCGGCTCAGACGCTCGGTGATGATCTCGAGGTGGAGCAGCCCGAGGAACCCGCAGCGGAAGCCGAACCCGAGCGCCACGGAGGTCTCGGGCTCGTACACGAGCGCGGCGTCGGACAGCTTGAGCTTGTCGAGCGCTTCGCGGAGGTCCGGGTAGTCGGAACCGTCGATCGGGTACAGACCCGAGAAGACCATCGGCTTCGGGTCGGTGTAGCCGGCCAGCGGGTCGGTCGCGGGCTTCTGCGCGCTCGTGACCGTGTCGCCGACCTTGGACTGGCGGACGTCCTTCACGCCGGTGATGAGGTAGCCGACCTCGCCGACGCTCAGGCCCGTCGTCGGCTTCGGCTCCGGCGACGACACCCCGATCTCGAGGATCTCGTGCGTCGTCTTCGTCGACATCATCTGGACCTTCTCGCGTGGCGAGATGGTGCCGTCCACCATGCGGACGTAGGTGACGACCCCGCGGTAGCTGTCGTAGACCGAGTCGAAGATCATCGCGCGGGGCGGGGCGTCCACCGTGCCGACGGGCGGCGGCACGGTGCCGACGACGCGGTCGAGGAGCTCCGGCACGCCCACGCCGGTCTTGCCGGAGACGCGGAGGACGTCGTCCGGCGACCCGCCGATGAGCTGCGCGAGCTCGGCTGCGTACTTGTCCGGCTCGGCCGCGGGCAGGTCGATCTTGTTGAGGACCGGGATGATCTCGAGGTCGTTCTCGAGCGCGAGGTAGAGGTTCGCGAGGGTCTGCGCCTCGATGCCCTGGGCGGCGTCGACCAGGAGGATCGCGCCCTCGCACGCGGCGAGCGAACGGGAGACCTCGTACGAGAAGTCGACGTGTCCCGGCGTGTCGATCATGTTCAGGGCGAAGGTCTTGCCGTCGAGCTCCCACGGCATGCGGACGGCCTGCGACTTGATCGTGATGCCGCGCTCGCGCTCGATGTCCATGCGGTCGAGGTACTGCGCGCGCATCGCCCGCTCCTCGACGATGCCGGTGATCTGCAGCATGCGGTCGGCCAGGGTCGACTTGCCGTGGTCGATGTGCGCGATGATGCAGAAGTTGCGGATCGCCTCGGCCGGGGTCGCGGCGGGCTCGAGCGGCGCGGATGCTTGTGGGCTCACGGTTCCTCAGGGGTCGGGACGGTCGAACGATTGTCCCACGTCCGCGCGCCGACGGCGCGCAGCCGCGGGCCGTCCTGTGGAGGCCGGTCCCCGCCCTGGACGCTGTGCAGGACTGACTGGAGGCGCGGGGCGGGTCCGCACCGCGCCTCGCCCCACCGGCACGGCCGACCCGCCGATGGCGCGTCGGGTCGGAACCGGCGGCGTGGGCCCTGCCCGTCAGACGGTCGCCGTGGCGGGCGCGGGCAGCGCTCCCAGGCCGCGGCGGAGGTCCTCCGCGGTCGCGGCGAGCGAGACGCGGATCCAGCCCTCGCCGGTGCGGCCGAACGCGCTGCCGGGTGCGACCGCGACGTGCTCGCGCTGCAGCAGGGCGAGCGCCCACTCCGCGACGTCGCCGCCCGACGCGTGCGAGACGTCGACCCAGAGGTAGAACGCGCCTCGCGGGTCGAGGTAGCGGAAGCCAGCGGCGTCGAGCACCGCCTTCGCGACCTCGAGGTTCGCGCGGTAGTGCTCGCGCGCGTCCCGGACGGCCGAGTGGTCCCCGACGATCGCCGCGAGGGCCGCGTACTGGTCGGGCTCGGCGACGCAGCTGATCATCGCCTCCTGCGTGGTCCGCATCGTCGGCCCGAGCCCCTTCGGTGTCACGAGGTAGCCCACCCGGACCCCGGTCATCGCGTAGGTCTTGCTGAGCGAGAAGGCCGAGAACACACGGTCGTCCTCGTCGAGGGCGGCGATGCTGATGTGCCGGGTCCCGTGGGTGAAGTACTCGTAGACCTCGTCGCTGACGACCCACAGGTCGTGCCGCTTCGCCAGTGCGAGGAGGTCGCGGAGGGTCTCCTCGCCGAACACCGAACCGAGCGGGTTCGACGGGGAGTTCACGATGATCGCCCGCGTCCGCTCGGTGATGCTCGCCTCGAGCGCGGCCAGGTCGGGCTCGAACCCGTGCTGCGGCGTCAGCTGGTACGGCACCGGTGTCGCGCCGAGGATGTGCGCGTTCATCGTGAAGGTCGTGTAGCCGGGGTCGGGCACGAGCACCTCGTCTCCCGGGCTCAGCACGAGCGTCATCGCCTGGAACAGCGCCTGTGTCGCGCCGATCGTCATCCAGACCTGCTCGAGGTCGACCTCGACCCGGTTCTCGCGCCGGAGCTTGTCGACGATCGCCTGCCGGAGCGGCGTGATCCCACCGTTCGGCGTGTAGTCCGTCCGGTCCTCCGACCATGCGCGGCGCGCGGCCTCGCCGATGTGCGGCGCCACCGGCACGTCGGGCTCGCCGATCACGAGCATCGTGACGTCCGTGCCGGTCGCTCGGAGCAGGGCGGCCTGCTCGAAGACCCTCCGGATGCCGGAAGCGGGGACGGTGTCGATGCGTGGTGCGAGGGACGGCATGACCGCCACGGTAGCGACCGTGTGTTGCCGGGCGGTTTCGGCCGGATCCGGTGCGGTGTGGCTCCGGCTGCTCCGGCGTTCTCGATGCCGTGTTGCTCCGGTCCGGGGCTCCGGTCCGCGGCCTGTCGGGCTTTGGTCGGCGGCCCTGCGCCTGGTAGTGTTGGTGGCTGGCTTCCGCGTTCCCCGCCCACGGGTGGAACGCGATGCGACCAAGGGCCCCTCTACCCAGCGGTCGCGACCACCCGTAGAGACGAACAGGAGCAACACGCATGGCGAACATCAAGTCGCAGATCAAGCGCATCAAGACCAACCTCAAGGCCACCGAGCGGAACAAGGCGTACCGCTCGGAGCTCAAGACGCACATCCGCCACACGAACGAGGCGATCGCTTCGGGCGACAAGGACAAGGCCGTGGCGGCCCTGGCCCTCGCGTCGAAGAAGCTCGACAAGGCCGTGAGCAAGGGTGTCATCCACAAGAACCAGGCCGCGAACCGCAAGTCGGCGATCGCGAAGAAGGTCTCGGCTCTCTGAGTCCGGCTCCTCGAAGGCCCCGTACCGTTCCGGTGCGGGGCCTTCGTCGTGTGCGGGGTGGGGGGGTGGGGGTGTGCGGCGGTGCGGACGTGCGGCGGTGCGGTCGTGGGGCGGGTGCGGACGTGGGGCGAGTGCGGTCGTGGGGCGAGTGCGGTCGTCGTCGTCGAACGACCCGGCTGCTGTCGTACGACATCGGCCACGTCGCCGCTTGTGCACGCGCGAGTGCGGCGACCGCGGAGAACGACGTGATCGACGTCGTACGACAGCGGCACCGTCGCGCGGCAGCGGCAGCGGCAAGGGCAACGGCAACCGCAACCGCAACGTCGCGCGGCAGCGGCAACGGCAGCGGCAACGGCAACGGCAACGGCAACGGAAGTCAGCTCCCGACTCCGGGCTTCCGGAACGCCTCAGCGGTCCTCGCCGCGCCGGGCGATGGTCCGCACCATCACTTCGAGCGCGTAGTGCGCGTCACGTGACCCGCCCTTCACCGCGGTGTCCGCCGCCGCGATGCTGAGGATCGCGTTCGCCAGCCCCGCCTCGCTCCAGCCGGCGACGTCCCGCTGTGCTCGCTGCACCTGCCACGGCGCCATCCCGAGCGCCGAGGCCGCCTGCCCGCTCGATCCGCGGAAGCCGCTGACCTTCGCCATCGTGCGGATCTTGCTCGCGAACGCCGCCACGATGGGCACCGGGGCCTCCCCCGTCGCGAGCGCGTGCCGCAACTCGACGATCGCCGGGGCAGAACGCCCGGCGAGTGCGATGTCGGCCACCTTGAAGGCGTTCGTCTCGACCCGGCCGCCGTAGTACTTGTCGACGACCTTGTCGGTGATCTCGTCGGCCGAGTCGGCGAGCAGCTGCCGACACGCAGCCGCGAGCTCGGCGAGGTCGTCCGCGAACGCCGCCACGAGCGTCCGCACCGCCGACGGCGCGATCTTCCGCCGGGCAGCCCGGAACTCCGCGTTCACGAAGTCGACGCGGTCCGTGTCGCGCTTGAGCTCGTCGCACTGCACCTCGACCCCGCCACCGACGCCGCTGCGGATCGTGTCGAGCAGCTTCTTGCCGCGCATCCCGCCCCCGTGACGCAGGACGAGGGTGACGTCGTCCGCCGGTCCCTCGAGGTAGGCGATCGTCTCCGTGATGAAGGCGTCCGTGCACTTCTCGACGTTCGTGACCCGGACCAGACGGGGCTCACCGAAGAGCGACGGACTGGCCAGCGTGGCGAGCAGGCCCGGTGCGTACTGGTCGGCTTCGAGGTCGTGGATCTCGAGCGCCGGGTCCTCGCCGACGAGCAGGTCGCGGAGCGCGCCGACGGCCCGGTCGGCGAGGAAGGCCTCGGGGCCGGTGACGAGCACGACCGGGGCGGGGCGGATCCCCGACCACGGCACCTGGTCGATCTTCGCGGCGGCGCGCGCGGGCTTCTTGGCGGGCATGCGGTCCTTCCGGTGCGGCGACCGGTCGTGCTCCGGTCGCCACGTCGATCCTACGGCCGACCCCCGACCCGGCGGAGCCGACGGAACGGGCCGAGGGCTCCGGGTCCGAGCGCTCCGTCCACACCCGAGGGCCGTCGTTCCCCGGTGCGACGACGACGGTCCCGTTGCGGTCGGTCCGGTACACGGCGCTTCCGGCAGCGGCCAGCATGTCGAGCGCCTGCCGGGTGGGGTGCCCGTAGGTGTTGTCCGCTCCGACGCCGATGAGCGCGATCCGGGCACCGAGCGATCGGTACAGCCCGGGGTCCTGGTCCGCCGAGCCGTGGTGCGACACCTTGACCACGTCGACCGGCCGCTCGGCGCCGCCCGCACCGACGAGCCGCCGCTGTGCCGCTTCGCCGAGGTCCCCGAGGAGCATCGCCGACGGACAGCCGGCGCAGGCGGGATCGGGTTCGACCCGGATGGCGATGCTCGCGGCGTTCCCGGACGCGGTCGACGACCGGGGTGGCCACAGCGTCACCAGACGGAGGCTGCCGAGCTGCACCGCTGTCCCGGCGGCGGCCCGGCGGACCTCGACCCCGGCGCCCCGCAGGTCGCGGAGCACCCGCTCGTCCGCAGGTCGGCCGGTGGGGCCGACGAGCGCGGTCGAGACCGAGGCGGCGACCGCCGACGTCGCGCCGACGTGGTCCCGGTCGTAGTGCGTCAGCACGAGCACCGCGATGTGTCCCACGCCGAGCAGGTCGAGGCACGCGGCGAGGCGCTCGGGGTCGTCCCCTGTGTCGACGAGCGCTGTCGCGCCACCCGAACGCAGCAGGACCGCATCGCCCTGGCCCACGTCGCAGGCCGCGATCGTCCAGTCCCGTGGCACGCTGCCACGGACGACGGTCTGCGGCACGGCGACGAGGCCGATGCCGAGCACGACGACCACGCCCGCGGCGAGCAGGAGCCGGAGTCGGACGTGCGCCGCGACGAAGCACGAGACGACCACACACCCGGAGACCACGACGGCGAGGCCGACGCCCGGCACGCCGGGCGGCCACGGCGCGGATGCACCGGGCAACGCGGCGGCCGTGCGGGCGACCCACCCGACGGCGCTCGCGGGGACCCAGGCGACGGCGGCCAGCACGGAGGCCGCACCGGGCCACACGGGCGCGAAGAGGCAGGCACCGAGTCCGACGACGGTGACGATCGGCGCGAGTGGTTCGGTGAGCAGGTTCGCGGGCACGGCGTACGTCGGCAGCGCGGGCGCGAGGAGGATCGTCACCGGCCAGCACGCCACCTGCGCGACCACCGGGACGGCCACTGCGGCGGCGACCGGTGTCCACAGTCGCCTCGCGAGCAGGTCGGTCAGCGGCGGCCCGAGCACCACGATCCCGCTCGTCGCGAGCACGGACAGCGCGAACGCGAAGGACCGTGCGTACCACGGGTCCACCACGAGCATCCCGATGACGGCGAGCGAGATGAGCTGGGCGCCACGGACGGGCCGCCCGGACAGGTGCACCACCAGCGCCACGACCGCCATCAGGGTCGCCCGGACGATGGACGGGTCCGGACGCACGAGCACCACGAACGCGAGCAGGAACGCGACGGCCACCCCGGCGCGGAGGACCCGCGGGAGGCCGCAGGCCCGGCCGAGGAGCACCACCAACCCGACGATGACGGCGCAGTTGGCCCCGGACACCGCGGTCAGGTGCGTGAGGGCTGCCGTCTCCATCGCGCCCTCGGTGTCGGGGTCGAGTCCGTTCCGGTCGCCGATCGCCAGTCCGCGGAGGAGGGCAGCGCCGGGCTCCGGGAGCTGGGTGGTGACCCGGACGAACGCTCGGCGAGCACCATCGGTGAGGGCGAGGAGCCCCGTCGGCGCGCGGGACTCGACCGGGCCGTGCAGGAACACCACCCACGCGGTGGGCGACCCCGCGGCGTCGGGCTCCACCGCCCCGGTGCCGACGAGGGTGGACCCGGCGGCGAACCGTTCGGCACCCCGTCCCTGGACGTCGGGCACCAGCCGCACCGGCACACGCAGCCCGGCCGAGTCCTCCGTCGCGATCAGGGTCGCCGCGACGGAACGCGCACCGCGCTCGAGGTCCCGGTCCAGCACGAGCCGGACCGTCCGCTGGCCGGGGTCTCCGGGCAGCTCCGGCGGGTTCCGCCGCTGCTCGCCGACGGCAACGGCGACGGCGACGAGCACGACGAGCAGCGCACTCGTCACCACGAGGCCGACAGCGACTGCGATCGCGCCGCCGTGCAGCCGTGGCAGGAGCGTGAGGAGGACGATCCCGCCCACCACGAGCAGGCCGCCGCCGATCACCACCGCGATCGCGCTGTCCGGGACGCCGACGAGGACGGCACAGGACACCCAGGCGACGGCCGCCGGCGCCGCGATGCGCAGGTCGGCGAGGCGAGCGTGCACGGCACTGCGCACGGAGCCCATGCGGTCAGACCCGGACGCGCGGCTGCAGGTCGGCGAACTTGGCGTCCCCGATCCCGCTGACGTCGAGCAGGTCCTCGACGGCGGCGAACCGTCCGTGCTCCTCCCGCCAGGCGAGGATCCGTTCCGCCAGCGCGGGCCCGATCCCCGGCAACGTCTCGAGCGTCGCGGCGTCGGCGGCGTTCAGGTCGACGACCGTGTCCGACCCGGTCGATCCCGATGCGCTCGGGGCACCCGCACCGCCCGCATCGCCGTCCGGCAGGGCGATCGGGACGTCCGTCTCCCCGACGCGCGGCACGTAGACCTGTTCCCCGTCCACCAGCGGGCGAGCCAGGTTCACCCGTGCGAGATCGGCGTCGCGGGCGGCACCCCCTGCGCGCTCCAGCGCCGTCGTGACCCGGCTGCCGGCCGGCAGCGTGACCACGCCGGGCTTCCCGACCGCGCCCGCGACGTGCACGACGACGACCGACGGCGTGGCCGTGCTCGTGTCAGGACCGGTACCGGCCGGGGGGCCATCGGCCGTCGGCCCGCCCGCCGTGGAGGCCGGCTCGGCTGACGGCGCGTCGCTGACGACGACCTCGGCAGCGGATCCACCGCCAGCCGACCGGGTCCCGAGCACGATCACGAGCACGGCGACCACCGCGACGACCGCGGCCAAGACGACAGCGGCACGGGGTGTGAGCGAGAAGCGTGAGGACATACCGGAACGCTAGGGAGCCGAGCCTCGCGACCGGACTCCGCGCGGGTCAGCCGTGGACGACCCCACCAGCACCGGCACCTGTGCAGGACTCGCCACACGCCGAGCGAGCGCACCCGCGCGCCCCACCCCGATCGAGCGCACCCGCGCGCCCCACCCCGATCGAGCGCGCCCGCGCCCCGATCGAGCGCGCCCGCACCCGCGCCCGCGCAGCTACCCCTTGATCGCGATGTTCACGAGCTTCGGCGCCCGCACGATCACCTTCACGATCTCGCGCTCACCGATGTACCGCTGCACGTTCGCCGACTCCCGCGCGAGCGCCTCGAGCTCCGAGGGCTCGATCGACTTCGACACCTCGAACGAGTCGCGGACCTTGCCGTTGACCTGCACGACCGCCGTCAGCGTGTCCTGCACGAGCAGCGTCGGGTCGGCCTTCCGCCACCCGTACGTGGCCACCGTCGGCTCGTAGCCCAGCTTCTCCCACATCTCCTCGCCCACGTACGGAGCGAACACGGCGAGGCCGAGCGTGATGGTCTCGACGGCCTCGCGCACGGCGGGGTCGCCCGCGCCGGGGCCGCTGTCGATCGCCTTGCGCGTCACGTTCACGAGGTCCATGAGCCGCGCGATCACGACGTTGAACTTGAAGGACTCCATGAGGCCCGGTGCGTCGGCGAGGAACCGGTGCGTGACCTGGCGGAGTGCCCGGTCGCCGTCGGCCCAGACGACGTCCTTCGGGGACGTGACGTCGAGCGCGAGCCGGTAGGCGCGGGCCAGGAAGCGCGCGGACGCCGACGGGGAGACGTCCTCCCAGTTGATGTCGTCCTCGGGCGGGCCGGCGAAGCCCATCACCAGGCGGATCGCGTCGACCCCGTTGGCGTCGAGCTCGTCGCCGAGGGACACGCCGCCCTTCGACTTCGACATCTTCGAGCCACCCGACAGCACCATGCCCTGGTTGAGCAGCGCCGTGAACGGCTCGGTGAAGTCGAGGTAGCCGAGGTCGAACAGGACCTTCGTCACGAAGCGTGCGTACAGCAGGTGCAGGATCGCGTGCTCGATGCCGCCGATGTACTGGTCGACCGGCGCCCACTTGCGCGCGATCGCGGGGTCGAACGCCTGCGTGTCGTCGTTCGCGGCCAGGAAGCGCAGGAAGTACCACGACGAGTCGACGAACGTGTCCATCGTGTCGGTGTCACGCGTCGCCGGGGTCCCGTCGACGGGGTTCGGGACGTTCACCCAGTCGGTCGCGCCACCGAGCGGCGAGGTGCCCTTCGGCTTGAGGTCGAGCCCCTCGGTCGACGGCAGCCGGACGGGCAGCTGGTCCATGGGCACCGGGTGCTCGGTGCCGTCCGCGCCGTGGATGATCGGGATCGGGGTGCCCCAGAACCGCTGGCGGGAGATGAGCCAGTCGCGCAGGCGGTACGTCTTGGCCGCACGGCCGGTCCCGCGCTCCTCGAGCAGGCGGATCGCCGCGGTGATGGCGTGCTGCTTCGACATGCCGTCGAGCGGCCCGGAGTTGATCATGCGACCGGTGCCGGTCAGGGCCTCGCCCGTCGACACCGGGTCGAGCGCCGGGAGGTCCTCCAGCGTCGCGCCGTCCGGGATCACCGGGATCGCCCCGGTCACCGGAGCGTTCGTGTCCACGACGACCTTCACGGGCAGGTCGAACGCCCGCGCGAAGTCGAGGTCGCGCTGGTCGTGCACGGGCACGGCCATGACGGCACCGTGGCCGTAGTCCGCGAGGACGTAGTCGGCGGCCCAGATGGGCAGGCGCTCCCCCGTCAGCGGGTGGATCGCGGAGCGTCCGAGCGGCACGCCGGTCTTCGGGCGGTCGGCGTTCTGCCGGTCGATCTCCGAGGTCTTCTGCGTCGCGACGAGGTACGCATCGAAGTCCGCACGGACGGAGGCGGACGCGGAGGCCACCAGAGACGCGGCCAGGTCCGAGTCGGGCGCCACGACCAGGAACGTCACCCCGTGGATCGTGTCCGGGCGCGTGGTGAACACCGTGACGGGCTCGTCCCGCCCCTCGATGACGAAGTCGACGCCGGCGCCGACCGACCGACCGATCCAGTTGCGCTGCTGCGCGATGACCTTCGCCGGCCACCGCCCCTCGAGCTGGTTGAGGTCGTCGAGCAGCCGGTCCGCGTACTCCGTGATCTTGAAGTACCACTGCGTCAGCTTCTTCTTGACGACGACGGCGCCCGAGCGGTCGGAGGTGCCGTCGGGCAGCACCTGCTCGTTCGCGAGCACGGTCTGGTCCACCGGGTCCCAGTTGACCCAGCTGTCCTTCCGGTACGCCAGGCCCTTCTCGTACATCTTGAGGAACAGCCACTGGTTCCACTTGTAGTACTCGGGGTCCGAGGTGTGGATCTCGGTCGTCCAGTCGAACGACGGCGCGTAGCGCTTGAAGGACGCCTTCTGCTGCTCGATGTTCGCGTAGGTCCACTCCTTGGGGTCGACCCCGCGCTTGATCGCCGCGTTCTCCGCCGGCAGGCCGAAGGAGTCCCAGCCGATCGGGTGCAGCACGTTGAAGCCCTGCTGCCGCCAGTAGCGCGCGACGAAGTCACCGAGCGCCCAGTTCTCCGCGTGCCCCATGTGCAGGTCGCCGGACGGGTACGGGAACATCTCGAGGATGTACTTCCGCGGCCGCGTGTCGTCGAGGTCCGTGGTGAAGAGCCCGAGCTCTTCCCAGCGGGGCTGCCACTTCTCCTGGAGTCGACGGAAGTCGTAGGCGTTCGGGTCCTCGGCGTACTGCTCGGTGGTCACGGTCACCAAGATTACAAGGCCTGGAGGCCCGGCTCGGCCCCGTGACGTCGGCTGCGGCCCGTCATGCGCTGACGAGTCGTCCGTCCCGCATCCGCAGGGTGCGGTCGACGAGGTCGACCGGCACGGGCACGTGCGAGACGATCACCACGGTCCGCCCGGCCCGCCGAGCGGCACCGACGAGGTCACGCAGCAGCGCCTCGGCGAGGTCGGGGTCGATGTCCGCGGTCGGCTCGTCGAGGACGAGCACCGGGAACGCGTGCAGCAGCGCACGGGCCAGCGCGAGCCGGTGCGCCTGCCCGCCGGACACGAGGACGCCGCGCTCCCCCACGCCGGCGTCGAGCCCGCCCCGCCCGACGACCCACGGACCGAGCCCGACCCGGTCGAGGACGTCGAGCAGCTCCTCGTCGGTCGCGGTGTCGCGTGCGAACAGCAGGTTCTGCCGGACCGACTGGTCGAACACGAACGGGTCCTGCTCGATGAGGCCGATGCGTGCGCGGACCGCGTCGGGGTGCATGTCGCGCGCTTCGACGCCGTCGATCGCGTACGAGCCGCGGTGGTCGACGAACCGCACGAGCGCGTCCACGAGCGTCGACTTGCCGGCGCCGCTCGGCCCCTCGAGCACGACGACCTCGCCGGGGAGCAGGTCGAGCGACACCCCGGACACGGCGTCGACGCTCGCGCCGGGCCAACGCACCGACAGGTCACGGACGGAGACCGACACGGCGCCGTCCACGACGAGCGAGGCAGGGTCTGCGGGTGTGGAAGGCTCCGGCACGATCCCGGTCGGCAGCGCAGTGGGCACCACGGCCTCGACCCGGTCGGCAGCGGCGCGCACCCGACGCAGTGTCAGGACCGCGAGCGGCGCCCCGCCGATGACCTCGAAGAGCGCCAGCGGGACGAAGACCGCGAGCGCCCAGAGGGGTCCGTCGAGGGCCCCGGAGACCACCGCGGGTGCGCCGACCGCGAGGATCCCGACGACCGCCGCGCCGCCCAGCAGCCCGCCGAGGGCACCGACGAGGGACTCGACGGCGCCCCGACGACGCACGGCGGCGGTCACGGACCGGTCGAGCCGCGCGATGTGCGCGAGTCGCTCGTCGAGGGCGCCGTGGGCGGCGAAGACGTCGAGCGCGCGGACGGTGTCGAGCACGAGGTCCGCGACCCGGCCCCGGTCCGCTGCGGTCCGCTCGTCCGAGCGCCGCGCGACGGCGACCGTCACCACCGACCCGAGGAGCGCCTCGGCCGCGAGGGCGAGGAGGAGCACGACCGCAGCGGGCACCGAGACGAGCGCGACCGCGACGACGGACACGAGCGCCACGACCCCGGCGGACACGAGCGGCCCGACGACCCGGATCGGCAGGTCCTGCAGCCGGTCGGTGTCCGTGACGAGCCGAGTGAGGAGGTCGCCGCGTCCGGTCGCGCCGAGACCGGCGGGCGCGACCGACGAGAGTCGGCGGTACATCTCCGTCCGGACCACGGCGAGCTGGCGGAACGACGCGTCGTGACCGGCGAGGCGGTCCACGTACCGGAGGGCCGCCCGCCCGAGCGCGAACGCCCGCACCCCGACCATGACGAGCGTGAGGTAGAGGATCGGCGGGTGCTCCGCGGCACGCGTGATGAGGTAGCCGCTCGCGGCGAGCAGGGCGACCGCGCACAGCGCACTGCCCACGCCGGCCCCCACGGCCTTGCCCCACCCAGCCCCGCGCGGCAGGGCGAGCCGCAGGACGGAGTCGTGTCGTGCCTCCCGGCTCACGCCCGCGCTCCGCTCGCGGCGGTGACCGTGACGGCGCCACCGGTGCGCACGTCGATCCGCACGTCCGCCGCTGCGAGCACTGCAGGGCGGTGGCTGGCGACCACGACGACGCGGCCGTCGGCGGCGAGCCGGCGGATCGCCGCGACGACCTGCGACTCCGAGTCGGCGTCGAGTGCGGAGGTGGGCTCGTCGAGGAGGACGAGGGGGGTGTCCGCCCGACTCGCGCGGTACAGGGCGCGGGCGACGGACACGCGCTGCGCCTGTCCACCGGACAGACCGGCTCCGCCGGACCCGACCGGGAGGCCCGGGTCGACACCCAGCCCCGCCTCACGCAGCGCCGTGGTCACGGCGACGACGTCGGGGGTCGCGCTGAGCGCGACGTTCTCGGCGACGGTGCCGCCCACGAGGCGCGTCCGCTGGTCGGCCCAGGTCGTCCGCTCCGCCGCGGTCGTCCCGGCTGGACCGGGCACGGTCACGGTGCCGTCGTGCGCCACAGCGCCGCGGAGCGCAGCGATGATGCTCGACTTGCCCGATCCGCTCGGGCCCGCGAGTGCGACCACCGTGCCCGGCTCGGCACGGAGGTCGATCGGACCGATCACGACGTCCGGGCGGCGGACCGTGACGGTGTCGAGGACGAGCGCACCAGCAGCCGGGAGCGGCGTCGGGCTCGTCGGGACGGCCGCGTCACCGTCGTCGTCGAGGACGTCCAGCACGGCCGCGGCGGCCTCGACACCGTCCTGCGCGGCGTGGAAGTCGGCACCCACCTGTCGGATCGGCGCGAAGGCCTCGGGTGCCAGGACGAGGACGAACATCGCGGCCCCGAGGCCGAGCGAGCCGTCGACGAGCCGGACCCCGATGGACACCGCGACGAGCGCGACCGCGAGGCTCGCGGCGAGCTCGAGCGCGAAACCGCTGACGAAGGAGAGCCGCAGGACGCCCATCGTGGCGCGACGGTAGCCGTCCGTGAGAGCGCCGATCCGCCCGACCTGTCGCCGTGCCCGACCGAAGACCTTCAGCGTCGCGAGGCCCTCGACCGCCTCCGTGAACGCGCCGCCGAGGGTGGCGAGGGCGTCGGACTGCCTCCGCTGCAGCGCCTGGGTCGCGAGGCCGATGAGGACCATGAACACCGGGATCACCGGCAGCGCGCACAGGACCACGATGCCGCTCGTCGGGTCGCCGAGGCCGATCGCGACGAGCAGCACCGGCGTGGCGATGGCGGTGAGGGCGAGCTGCGGCAGGAACCGGCCGAAGTACGCGTCGAGGGCGTCGAGACCCGGTCCGAGCGTCGTGGCGAACCCGGCGCTCGACCGCGCGGCCAGCCACGCCGGTCCGCGCTCGGCGGCCCGGGCGAGGACCCGCGTGCGGAGCTCGCTCTTCACGCGTGCTGCCGCCCGGGCCGCGAGGTCGTCGGTCGCCCACGCGGCGACCGCCCGGACGACGAACGCACCGCCGAGGAGCGCGAGCGCCTGCGCGAACGCGACGGGCAGGCGGCCCTCGCCGACCGCGTCGACCCCGAGCGTCACGGCAGCGGCGATCCCCCATGCGACGGCGACGGTCGCGAGCGTCCGCAGTGCCCCGGTGCCCGCGGCTGCCACGACGAAGCCGCGCGCCGTCCGCGACAGGCGCAGCAGTCGCGGGTCGAGCGGCTTCATCGTGGGTTCCTCGTGGTCGTGGGCGGCTAGTGGGCGGCCTGGGCGATGTGGGCCCGCGAGACGCGCTTGCGGAAGACCCAGTAGGTCCAGGCCTGGTAGGCGAGCACGAGCGGGACGAAGATCAGCGCGACCCAGCTCATCACGGTCAGCGTGTACGAACCGCTGCTCGCGTTGTAGACGTTCAGGCTGTTCGCCGGGTCGTTCGACGCGGGCATCACGTTCGGGAAGATCGCCGTGAACATCGCCAGCACGACCGCGGCGATCGTGATCGCCATGAGCGTGAACGCCCGTCCTTCCTTGCCCCACGCGGTGCAGAGGACCGCGAGGACGAGGGCCAGTGCCGCCACCACGGAGAGCACGAGGCTCGCCGGCGTCGCGCGGACGAACGCCATCGCGACGAGGAACGCCGCGCCGACGACGATCGTGACGATGCCCGCACGGGTCGCGAGCCGCTTGGCCCGCTCGCGGATCTCCCCCTCCGTCTTCAGCGCGACGAACACGACGCCGTGGGTGAAGAACACCAGGAGCGTGGTCAGCCCGGTGAGCAGCGCGAACGGGTTGAGCAGGTCGAAGATGGTCCCGGTGTAGTTGTGGCCGGCGTCCATCGGGATGCCGCGCACGACGTTGCCGAACGCGACGCCCCAGAGGAACGACGGGAGGGCGCTGCCGACGATGATCATCAGGTCGAAGCGGCGCTTCCACTCGGCGTGCTTGTTCTGGTGCCGGTACTCGAACGAGACGCCGCGGGCGATGAGTGCCGCGAGGATGAGCAACAGCGCCAGGTAGAAGCCGGAGAACATCGTCGCGTACCACTCCGGGAACGCCGCGAACAGGCAGGCGCCGGCGACGATGACCCAGGTCTCGTTGAGGTCCCACACGGGCCCGATCGTGTTGATCAGCACGCGGCGGTCGGTGTCGTCCTTGCCGAGGAACGGCAGCGACATCCCGACGCCGAAGTCGAAGCCGTCGAGCACGAAGTAGCCCACGAAGAACAGTCCGACGATCGCGAACCAGAGCACGGGCAGGTCCATCTCAGTACACCGTCACTTCGTGCTTGACCTCGCCGGTCTCCTCGTCGACCTCCGCCGGGGCGGCGGGGCCCTCCTGCGCGACCTTCTTGATGAGCCGGAACTCGACCACCGCGAGGGCGCCGTAGATGAGCGTGAACACGACGAGCGAGATGAGGACCTCGAGGCCGGTCACGTTCGGCGAGACGCCGTCGGCCGTCTTGAGCAGCCCGAAGACGAGCCACGGCTGGCGCCCCATCTCCGTGAAGATCCAGCCCATGATCATCGCGGCCATCGGGAGCGGCATGGCCCAGGTCGCGACCCGCCACACCCACCGCTGCTGGGGGAAGCGGCCCTTGCGGGTCAGCCAGAGCCCGACGAGCGAGACGAGGACCGCGCCCACGCCGAGGGCGATCATCCACCGGAAGGCCCAGTACGTGACCCAGATGATCGGCTTGTAGTCGCCGGCACCGTACACCTGCGAGTACTGCGCCTGCAGGTCGTTGATGCCTTCGACGGTGCCGTTGAAGGTGTGCGTCGAGAGGAACGACAGCAGGTACGGGATGCGGATCGAGAACAGCTCGTGGACCCCGTCAGGAGTACCGAGCGTGAAGATCGAGAACGAGGCGTCCTTGCCGGTCGAGGTGTTGTAGAGCGCCTCGGCCGCGGCCATCTTCATCGGCTGGGTGTCGACCATCGTGAGCCCGAGCTGGTCGCCGGTGAGGACCGTGAGGGCTCCGGAGGCGAGCATCGTCCACATGCCGAACTTCAGCGCCGGCAGCATCGTCTCGAGGCTCTGGTTGCGGGCCAGGTGCCACGCGGCGACCGCGATGATGACCGACGCGGCGACCATGAACGCGCCGAACAGGGTGTGCGGGAACGCCGCCAGCGCGACCTTGTTCGTGAGCACGGCCCAGATGTCGGTGAGCTCGGCGCGGCCCTTGGCCTCGTTGATGGCGTAGCCGACCGGGTGCTGCATGAACGCGTTCGCCGCGAGGATGAAGTACGCCGACAGCATCGTGCCGACGCTCACGCACCAGATCGTCGCGAGGTGCACCTTCTTCGGCAGGCGGTCCCAGCCGAAGATCCAGAGCCCGATGAACGCGGCCTCGAAGAAGAACGCCAGGATGCCCTCGAGCGCGAGCGGTGCGCCGAACACGTCACCGACGAAGCGCGAGTAGTTCGACCAGTTCATGCCGAACTGGAACTCCTGCACGATGCCGGTGACCACGCCCATCGCGAAGTTGATGAGGAAGATCCGGCCGAAGAACCGGGTGAGCTGCAGGTAGTGCGCCCGTCCGGTGCGCACCCAGGCGGTCTGGAACACCGCGACGACCACGGCCATGCCGATGGTCAGGGGCACGAAGAGGAAGTGGTAGATCGTCGTCAGACCGAACTGCCACCGCGACAGGATGAGCGGATCGAGGATGTCGTTCATGCGGCGTTTCCGAGCCGGGTCGCCGCGCGCTGTTGGTGCACGTCAGTTGCTTCCTGTGGAAGGGGGAACTTCTGGTGTCACAGGCCTTTGGGACACCTCCACGCTACCGCCCGGACACCTCGTTCGACAAGTTGTAGAACACTCCTCTGCACGAATGTGCAGGGGAACTGCACGGCACGGTTGTACGGAACAAGCGTGCTGCGAGGCCGGCTCGGCAAACAGCGACAGGCGCCGGGCCGAAGCCCGACGCCTGTCGTCTTTCCGGTGTGGGACGCGCTGTTACAGCAGGCCCTTCTCGGTGAGGAAGTCCTTCGCGATGGTGGACGCCTTCTCCTTGTCGGTGACGCTCTTCGCGTTGAGTTCGATGAGCGCATCGGTGGTGAGCACCTTGCTCACCTCGTCGATGTCCGCGGCCGCCTTGTCGTCGACCTTCTTCGACACCACCGGGATGACGTTCTGCGGCAGGATCAGGTTCTCGGGGTCCTTCAGCGAGACGAAGTCGTTCGCCTTGATGCTCGGGTCCGCGCTGTAGATGTCGGCGAGCTGGACGGTGCCGTCCTTGAGCGCCTTCACCGTCAGGGCTCCGCCCGAGTCCTCGATCGCCTTGAAGTCGACGTCCACGCCGTAGACCGACTTCAGCCCCTTCGGACCGTACGGTCGGGTCTGGAACTCGGAGTTCGCGCCGACGGTGAGCGTCTTCTCGACGTTCTTGAGGTCGGCGAGGCTCGTGACGTCGTTCTCCTCGGAGAACTGCTTCGTGACCGTGTAGCTGTCCTGGTCGGTCGCCTCGGCCTCGTCGAGGACTCGGAGGCCGGACGGCAGCGCCTTCTGGAGCGCCGCGTCGATCTCCGACGGGGTCTTCGCGGTGGCCTTCTTGTCGTAGTACTGCAGCAGGTTGCCGCTGTACTCGGGCATGACGTCGATCGCGCCCTTCTGGAGCTGCGGCAGGTAGATCTCACGCTGCCCGATGTTGAAGTTCCGCTTCACCTGGAAGCCGTCCTTCTCGAGGACCTGCGCGTACATCTCGGCGATGATCTCGTTCGAGTAGTACTGCTGCGACCCGATGACGATCGTCTTCGAGTCGCTGGAGCTGCTGGAGCCGCTGTCGAGCGGGTTGCTCGACGCGCAGCCGCTGAGGGCTGCCGCGACGCCCAGTGCCAGCGCTGCTGCGACGCCGGCACGGATCTTTGCTGTGATCACGATGGAGTTCCTTCCGGGATGGGATTGCGGGACCGCTCGCGCGACCCCTGGCGCCGCCGGGCCGACGGGTCGGCAGTGCCCTTCGGCACCGCCGCCCGCTGGAGTGCGGCGAACACGATCTCGAACGCGATCGCGAGTGCGATCACGAGGATGGAGGCGCCGAGCATCTCGGCGTAGTCCTGGGTCTTGAGCCCGAGGAAGAAGTAGCCGCCCAGACCACCGGCGCCCACGTAGGCGGCCAGGGTGGCGGTGGCGACGACCTGCAGCACGGCTGCTCGGATCCCCGCCGATGAGGAGCGGCAGCCCGAGCGGGATCTCGACCTTCCACAGCACCTGCCAGCCGGTCATGCCCTGCGCCTTGGCGGCGTCGACGGTGACGGGTTCGACGGACTCGATGCCCGAGTACGCCCCGGCGAGCACCGACGGGATGGCCAGGATGACCAGCGCGAGGAGCGGCGCCTGCAGGCCGATCCCGAGCAGGAGGCCGAAGAGCGACAGGACGCCGAGCGTCGGCAGGGCGCGGACGCCGCCGGACACCCCGATCGAGAAGCCCCGCAGACGCCCGGTGTGGCCGATCGCGTAGCCGATGGGGATCGCGATGACCGAGGCGATGAGGACCGCGAACAGCGTGATCCAGACGTGCTCCCAGAGCCGACCGGGGATGGCGTTGAGACCGGAGTAGTTCTGCGGGTCGAAGACCCACCCGAACGCGTCGCCGATGATCACGAGGCCACCTCCGTCCGCTGGAGCACCCGGCGCGCGGAGCGCTGGCTCGTCCGCGTGCGACGGGTCCACGGCATCACGAGCCGACCGACCAGGACGAGCACGGCGTCGATCGCGAAGGCGAGCACGAGCACCATCACGATGCCGGAGATGATCTCCTCGTAGATGCCGCGCGCGAGGCCGTCGGTGAAGAGCGAGCCGAGGCTCTGGATCCCGAGGACCGCGCCCACGGTCGTCAGGGAGATCGTGGAGACCGCGACGACGCGGAGTCCGGCCAGCAGGACCGGCCCGGCCAGCGGGAGCTCGACGCGGAAGAACCGCTGCGCGGACGAGTACCCCATCGCGGTCGCGGCCGCGACCGTCGCGCCGTCGACCGAGGTCAGCCCGTCCACCGTCGACCGGACCATGAGCGCCAGCCCGTAGATCGTCAGGCTGATGATCACGTTCACCGGGCTCGTGAGGCTCGTCCCGATGATGCCGGGCAGCGCCACGAAGAGCGCCAGCGACGGGATCGCGTAGAGCAGGCCGGCGAAGGTCACGATGCCGCTGCCGAGCCCCGCGGAGAAGCGCGAGCTGCCCGGACGCTGCAGACGGACGACGAGCCATCCGATCGGGATCGACAGCACGAACGCGATGATGATCGGCGGGATCGCGATCGCCAGGTGCGCGGTCGTCGCGTCCCCGATCGTGTCGAGGTTCGACAGGACCCAGTTCACCGGGGTCCCCCACCCTGCGCCGGAGCACCCGGGGCGGTGTCACGCGCTCCGGCCTCTGCACCCTGCGGGACGGCGGCCGCGGCGTCGACCACCTGGACCGGGCCGGTGAGGACCCCGGCGGCACGTCCGTCGCCGTCCACGACGATCGGCCCCGTCGGGGTCTGCTCGACCCGGAGCGCACGCCGGCCACGGCCGCACCGATGAAGTTCGCGACGAAGTCGTCCGCCGGTTCGGCGAGGATCTCGGCCGGCGTGCCCTGCTGGGCGATCTCGCCGCCCTTCTTGAGGATGACGACCTGGTCGCCGAGCTTGAACGCCTCGTCGATGTCGTGGGTCACGAAGACCACCGTCTTGCCGAGTTCGCGCTGCAGGCGGATCAGTTCGTCCTGCAGGTCGTTGCGGACGAGGGGGTCGACGGCGCCGAACGGCTCGTCCATGAGCAGGATGTTCGGGTCGACCGCGAGCCCACGCGCCACGCCGACGCGCTGCTGCTGGCCACCGGAGAGCTGCGAGGGGTAGCGGTTCGCGAACGCCCGGTCGAGGCCGACCGTGTCCATGAGCTCGAGCGCGCGCTCGCGCGCCTGCGCCTTGCCGACACCCGTCAGCAGCGGCACGGTCGCGATGTTGTCGACCACGCGGCGGTGCGGCAGGAGCCCGGCGTTCTGCATGACGTAGCCGATCCGCCGGCGGAGCTGGACCGGGTCGACCGACGCGACGTCCTCGCCGTCGATGGACACCGACCCCGACGTCGGGTCCACCATGCGGTTGATCATCCGGAGGAGGGTCGTCTTGCCGCAACCGCTCGACCCGACGAAGACCGTCGTGGTTCGGGAGGGTATGACGAGGTGGAAGTCCTCGACCGCGGTGGTGCCGTCCGGGTACGTCTTCCGTACCGACCGGAACTCGATCATGGTGGGTGCCCTTCTGTTCGGAGGTAGCCCGACTCCGCACGACAGTACCCGTGGGGACCGACAGCGGTTGCGCGGTGACGCCCCGTGTCGCCTCATGGACAGCGACGCCCGCTCGGTGGGCGCGCGCGACGACGCCCGCGTCCCTGTTCGGAGCGCGGGCGTCGGCGGACGGGTGGGGGCTGCTCAGGCGTCGCGGAGGACCGCCTCGAGGTAGGTGTGGGTCATCGTGCGGTACGCCTCGACGAGTGCCTGGTCCGGAGCGTCACGGTCGGCGTGCGCCCGCGCGAGCACGGTGTGGCCGGACTCGGCGAGCACGGTCCACGCGCGGTCGACGGCTTCGCCCTCCGGCAGACCGAAGCGCTCCCGCATCACCTGGCTGACGGCACCCCCGAGCGCGGCCATGCGGTCGTCGTCGTCCCCGGTACCGGTGTCGGCCGTGTCGCCGAACCGGATCGCCCGGAACCCGGGCTCCGTCCGGTACATGTCGGCCGTCATGTCGATGAGCGCGTCGCAACCGGCGCGCCAGTCGGCGGCACCGCTCGCGTCGAGCGCCTCGACGAACCGGGCGGCCAGGCGCTGCGTGCAGCGGATCGCCAGGGCCTCGACCACGGCGATGCGGTCCGGGAAGTAGCGGTAGACGGTCCCGATGGACGCGCCTGCCCGCTCGGCGACCATCGCCGTCGTCAGCCGCTCGAACCCGATCTCGTCGATGACCGCGGCCGCGGCGTCGAGGAGGCCGGCGAGGCGCGCCGAACTGCGGGCTTGGACCGGCTCGTTCCTGAGCAGTGATGATCCCCCCGGCAGTGCGTTCGATACCTCGGTGACGAGCACGTGTACTCCTTCTCGCGTCCTCGACGCGTCCCGCCCGCGGCAGGCGCGTGGCGCGTTGTGTTTCACCGTCCACACGACACGTGGGCGGTGGTGTCCCCGCAACTCTCGCAGACTCCGTCTGGAACTCGGCTGCGACTCTCCCAATCCTGCATGAGCATCCTCGGGTCGCCCGGGGCGGCGCGCCCGGGTCGTCCGCGCCGAGCACCCGCGGGTCCGAGGTCGCCCCGGCGTGGAATGATGGGGCGATGCCCGACCCGACGCCCCACGAGCCGTCGCTGGCCGAGCCGATCCTCCACCGGGCGGCACGGATCGAGGACGCCGTGCAGGAGTTCCGCGAGCAGCGCGCGCGCCGCCGCGGACTCGTGCCGACCGTGATCCCCTACACCGGCTACGGTGCACCCGGCTGGGTGCGGGTCCTCGCCCGCGTGCTCCTCACCCGCCGCGGGCTCGCCTCCGACGCCTCCTACGTCGGGGTCCGCGGGTGGAAGAGCTTCACGAGCGTCGCGGTCGACTCCGCCGAGGTCACCGTCACCGCCGGGGGCCGGAGTCACGCCGTGCAGTCCGACCGCGGCGGGGTCGTCGACGCCATCGTGCCGATCGACCTCGAGCCCGGGTGGCGCACGATCAAGCTCTCCGCGGGCGGTTCCCGCGACGTCGAGGCGGACGTGTTCGTCGTGCACCCCGACACGCGGTTCGGGCTGCTGTCCGACATCGACGACACGGTGATGGTCACGAGCCTCCCCCGTCCGATGCTCGCCGCGTGGAACTCGTTCGTCCTCACCGAGCACGCCCGCCGGCCCGTCCCGGGCATGTCCGTGCTCTACGAACGCGTCCTGGCGCAGCACCCCGGCGCACCGACGGTGTACCTGTCGACCGGTGCCTGGAACGTCGCCCCGACGCTGCAGCGGTTCCTCACGCGCAACATGTACCCGACCGGCACGCTGCTGCTCACCGACTGGGGTCCGACGCACGACCGCTTCTTCCGGAGCGGGCAGCTGCACAAGCAGGAAAACCTGCGCCGCCTCGCCCGGGACTTCCCCGACGTCCAGTGGCTGCTCGTCGGCGACGACGGCCAGCACGACGAGTCGCTGTACGGCGACTTCGCACGGGAGCACCCGGAGAACGTCGCCGGCGTCGCGATCCGGCAGCTCTCCACGAGCGAGGCCGTCCTCGCCGGTGGCCGTTCCCGGGCACAGGAGCGGTCCCGGGACTCGGCGGCGCCGTGGGTGTTCGCCCCCGACGGCGCCGGCCTCTGGACCGAACTCCAGCGGGTCGGGCTGCTCGACGACCACTGACGACCCGGTGCCCGACTGAGGGCCTCCTCAGCGCAGCCTCCCCGGGGCGGCCGCGTGGTTCGATCGGGATCATGCACTCTGCGCGCATCGAGGACCACGCCCTCATCGGCGACACCTACACCGCGGCGCTCGTCACGCGGGACGGCACGGTCGACTGGGCCTGCCTCCCCCGCTTCGACAGCCCGTCGACCTTCGCGGCCCTGCTCGGCTCGGCCGAGCACGGCGGCTGGTCCCTCCGTCCGACCGACCCGGACGCGACGTCGCACCGTCGGTACGTCGGCGACTCACTGGTCCTCTCGACGGTCTGGACGACGAGCTCGGGCGTGGTCGAGGTCACCGACTTCATGCCGATCGGTGCCCACCGGGCCGCGATCGTCCGGCGCGTCCGGGGCCTCCGCGGATCCGTCGACGTGGAGCAGGTCCTCACCATCCGGTTCGACTACGCCCGGGCGCTCCCCTGGGTCCGCCAGATCGGCGGCGACGACGACCCCGCGCTCCTCGCGACCGCGGGTCCCGGCTCGGTGATCGTCCGCGGACCCCGGTTCCACGCGCGGGACCACAGCCACACCGCGACGGCGACCGTGCGAGACGGCGAAGTCATCGACACCGTGCTGACCTGGTACCCGTCGCACCGGGAACCGCCGGCACCGATGGACGTGACGGAGGCGCTGCACCGCACGACCCGGTGGTGGGAGGACTGGATGGCCCCGGTGCGCACCCACGGCCGCTACGTCGACGCCACGCGTCGCTCGCTGCTGCTGCTGCGGGCCATGACCCACGCGGAGACCGGCGGGGTCGTCGCCGCCGCGACCACGAGCCTCCCGGAGGACCCGGGCGGCGAACGGAACTGGGACTACCGGTACGTCTGGCTCCGCGACGCCTCGCTCGCGCTGGCGTCCCTCATCGCCCACGGCTACCGGGACGAGGCGACCCACTGGCGCGGGTGGCTCCTCCGGGCGATCGCGGGCGACCCCGCGGACGTGCAGATCATGTACGGCGTCGCCGGCGAGCGCGAACTCCCGGAGCGGACGCTCGAGAACCTGCCCGGGTACGCGCACTCGACGCCGGTGCGCGTCGGCAACGGCGCGTACACGCAGTACCAGGGCGACGTGTTCGGCGAGGTCCTCGCCGCGCTGCACGACGCCCGAGAGCTCGGCGTCGAGGAGAACGCGGACTCCTGGGCGCTGCAACGAGCCCTGCTCGGCTACGTCGAGGAGCACTGGCAGGAGCCCGACAACGGGATCTGGGAGATGCGCGGTCCACGTCGCCACTTCACGCACTCGCGGGCGATGATCTGGGCGGCGTTCGACCGCGGCGTCGCGGCCGTCGAGGAGTTCGGCCTCGAGGGCCCCGTCGACCGGTGGCGCACGCTGCGCGAGCAGGTGCGGGCCGAGATCGAGGAGCACGGTTGGAACGCCGAACGCGGCTCCTACCGGCAGCACTACGACACCGACGAGGTCGACGCGAGCCTCCTGGTGCTGCCGCAGATCGGCTACATCATGGCCGACGACCCGCAGATGACCGGCACCGTGGCCGCGATCGAGCAGGACCTCCGCACCGGCGACGACGGCCTGGTGCTCCGCTACCGGACGTCCGCCGGCTTCGACGGGCTGTCGGGCAGCGAGCACCCGTTCCTGGCGTGCTCGTTCTGGCTCGTCGAGCAGTACGCCGCGTCCGGCCGCATCGAGGACGCCGAACGGCTCATGGACGTGCTCGTGGGATTCGCGAACGACGTCGGGATGCTGTCCGAGGAGATCGACGTCGAGACCCGTCACCACATCGGCAACACGCCGCAGGCGCTGTCGCACCTGACCCTCGTGTCCGCGGCGGACGCCATCGCTCGCGCCCGTGGCGCGTCCGCCGGGCACCGGACGCGCCTGGCGGTCCACGACGGCGGCACGCGGTCGTGGACCGGTGCGGGCGAGCGAGCGGGCGACACCGCCTGAGACCCGGCCCGCGGGAACACGACCCGCCGAGCCGCGCCCCGCTGGGACGCGACCCGGCAACGGACGGGAGGCACGGTGCCAGCTGGCACCGTGCCTCCCGTCCGTGCAGTGCGCCCGTTCAGGGCGCGGCGGTCACGTCCGTCAGGACGAGCTCACCCAGTCGGCCGGCCCGCGGGAACCGGCGCGGTACTCCTCGAGCGGGACCTCGTTCGCCTTCCAGGCGTCGACGACCGGCTCGACGATCTCCCAGCAGCGCTCCGCGACGTCGCCGCGGATCGAGAGCAGCGGGTCGTCGTGGAAGATCCCGTTGAGGACCTCGCCGTAGGGCGTCAGCTCCCCGTCCGCGAAGGACGACGACAGCGTGACCTGGCCCATCTCGAACGGGTTGCCGCCGCCGTTCGCCGACACCGTCAGCTCGATCTCGTCCGGGTTCAGCGCGATGCGGAGCGTGTCCGTCTTCGGGCGGCCCGAGAGGCCGGAGGGCAGGCGCGTCACCGGCTTGAAGGTGATCAGCACCTCCTTCCGGCTGGCGCCCAGGGCCTTGCCGGACCGCAGCGTGAACGGCACGCCCTTCCAGCGCGCGGTGTCGACCTCGACCGAGATCTCGGCGAGCGTCTCCGTCTGGCGCGACTTGTCGACGCCGTCCTCGTCCTGGTACGACGGCAGCTCCTTGCCGTCGATCGTGCCGGCCGTGTACACCGCTCGGCGCGACGCGACCTTCGGGTCGCCGCCCTTGAGCTCGGTCGAGCGGAGCACCCGGGCCAGGGACGAGCGGAACTCGACCGCGTCGATGTCGGCCGGGGCGTCCATCGTCACGATGCCGAGGATCTGCAGCAGGTGCGACTGGATCATGTCGACCATCGCGCCGGCCTCGTCGTAGTACTGCGCGCGGTTCTCGAGCCCGAGGGTCTCGTCGTAGAAGATGTCGACCTTCTCGATGTTCTCGGCGTTCCAGATCGGCTCGAACAGACGGTTCGCGAAGCGCAGGCCGATGATGTTGAGCACCGTCGTGCGACCGAGGAAGTGGTCGGTGCGGTGGACGCGCTCCTCGGGGACGAGCTTGAGGACGGTCTCGTTGAGGGCCTTCGCGCTGTCGACGTCGGTGCCGAACGGCTTCTCGAAGGCGAGGGTCGTGCCCGCGGGCAGTTCGACCTCCTGGAGGGCCTCGCAGATGTCGGAGGCGATCTGCGGCGGGAGCGCGAAGTAGAGGATCGGCTCGGAGTCCGCCGCGGCGAGGAGCGCCTCGAGGTGCTTCGGGTCGGTCGGGTCGCCCTGGATGAACTGCGTCGACTCGAGGGTCGCGTCGACCTCCGGGCCCTTCACGTCCTGCGACGCGAACGACTTCGTGACGACGTCCTTCCACTGCTCCTCGCTCCGGGCGCTGCGGCCCGTCCCGATCAGCTGGACGGGGACCGCTCGACCGCTCTGCAGGAACGTGCCGAGGCCCGGCAGCAGCAGGCGGGAGGCGAGGTCGCCCGTCGCGCCGAAGATGATGAGGGTGCGCTTGTCGGTCACCTGAGGTGACTCCTTTCGCTGTGGTGGGGGTGGTCCGTTCCGAGTCAAGCCGGGAGCGGGCCGTGTTGTTCCCAGTCCGAGGGCCGGGGAGTCTGGTGGAGTGCGCTGCGCGGCGAGCCGAGTCCGCCGCGCGGAGTCCGGACGCACTTCGGGCGGCACCGGATGTGGTGCCGCCCGAAGGTCGTCAGGGGTGCGGGGTCAGTGCCCGAAGTTCCCGCGGTAGTACTCGTAGACCCAGCCCACGAGCGTCACGGCGACGAACGCCATGCCGATCGGGACGAGCCAGAGGCCGGCCGCGACGCCGAGGAAGATCACACCGACGGCCGCCGCGAGGAGGATCGGCCACCACGACCACGGGCTGAAGTGCCCGAGCTCGGCGTCGCCGTCCTCGATGTTGGCGTCCGGACGGTCCTCGGGCAGCACGCCGCCCTGGGAGGACATGACCTTGCCGAGGTAGAACGCGATGAACGCGGACATGATCCCGGTGAGTCCGATGGAGACCGTGCCGACCCATTCCGGGTGGGAGTAGGTGATGACAGCCCAGATGGTGTACGCCGCATCCGCGAGGATGAAGAAGACGAACAGGATCCAGAACAGGTTGGTGTTGGCGCGCATGGCGTTACTTCACCTCGCCCTTCGCAGCGTCGTAGGTCGGAGCGTCCGGGGCGTCCTTCGCCGGACCCACACCGATCGGCACGCCGGCCTCGGGGTGGTTCAGGTCGAACGCCGGGGACTCGGAACGGATCCGCGGGATCGACGTGAAGTTGTGCCGCGGCGGCGGGCAGCTGGTCGCCCACTCGAGCGAACGGCCGTAGCCCCAGGGGTCGTTCACGGCGACCTTCGGTGCGTTCCGGGCGGTGACGTAGATGTTGAAGATGAACGGCAGGAACGAGATCGCGAGGATCATCGAACCGATCGTCGACAGCTGGTTCATCCAGGTGAAGCCGTCGTTCGGCAGGTAGGTCGCGTACCGACGCGGCATGCCGATGACGCCCAGCCAGTGCTGGATGAGGAACGTCGTGTGGAACCCGATGAACAGCAGCCAGAAGTGGATCTTGCCGAGGCGCTCGTTGAGCATCTTGCCGGTCCACTTCGGCCACCAGAAGTAGAACCCGGCGAACATCGCGAACACGACGGTGCCGAAGACCACGTAGTGGAAGTGCGCGACGACGAAGTACGAGTCGGACACGTGGAAGTCGAGCGGCGGCGACGCCAGGATCACGCCGGTGAGACCACCGAAGGTGAAGGTGATGAGGAAGCCGACCGACCAGAGCAGCGGGGTCTCGAAGGTCACCGAGCCGCGCCACATGGTGCCGACCCAGTTGAAGATCTTCACGCCCGTGGGGACCGCGATGAGCATCGTCATGAGCGAGAACCACGGGAGCAGGACGCCACCGGTGACGTACATGTGGTGCGCCCACACCGTGACCGAGAGGGCCGCGATGGAGATGGTCGCGTAGATGAGGGTCTTGTACCCGAAGATCGGCTTGCGGCTGAAGACCGGGAAGATCTCCGACACGATGCCGAAGAACGGCAGCGCGATGATGTAGACCTCCGGGTGGCCGAAGAACCAGAAGAGGTGCTGCCAGAGGAGCGCACCGCCGTTCGCCGGGTTGAAGACCTGGGCGTTGAACACGCGGTCGAGGCCGAGGCCGAACAGCGCCGCCGCGAGGACCGGGAAGGCCATCAGGACGAGGAGCGCGGTCACGAGGGTGTTCCACGTGAAGATCGACATGCGGAACATGGTCATGCCCGGCGCACGCATGGTGATGATCGTCGTGATGAAGTTCACCGCGCCGAGGATCGTCGAGAAGCCGGTCATGCCCAGGCCGAAGACCCAGAGCGTCCCACCGAGGCCGGGTGTGAACGTCGTGTCACTCAGTGGCGCGTACGCGAACCAGCCGAACGATGCGGCGCCCTGCGGGGTGAGGAAGCCGCCGACCGCGATGAGCGCGCCGAAGACGTAGAGCCAGAACGCGAAGCCGTTGAGTCGCGGGAAGGCGACGTCCGGCGCACCGATCTGCAGCGGCATGACCGCGTTCGCGAAACCCGAGAAGAGCGGCGTCGCGAAGAGCAGCAGCATGATCGTGCCGTGCATCGTGAAGAGCTGGTTGTACTGCTCCTTCGTCGCCACCACGTGCAGGCCGGGCTCGAAGAGCTGGGCACGGATGACGAGCGCCATCACACCCGCGAGCAGGAAGAAGATGAACGACGCGATCAGGTACATGTACCCGATGGTCTTGTGGTCGGTGGAGGTGATCCACCGGACGATGATGTTGCCCTTGCGGCCCACCTTCGACGCCTGGAAGTCCAGGGTCGTGGTGCCTGCCGCCGGCTGGCCGACGAGCGACGTGGTCATCTGACGGAGCCCCTACTCGTTCTCGGACGCCGTCACGGGCGCCTTGTTGTTCGGTTCGTTCGTGTTGGTGTTGTACTCGTCACCGAGGAGGCCGACCTTGCCCTGCTCGGTCAGCTTGTCGAGGTACGCCTGGTACTCGTCCGGCGTGACGACCTTCACCTGGAAGAGCATGAGCGAGTGGTACTCGCCGCAGAGCTCGGCGCACTTGCCCTGGTAAGTGCCGAGCTTCTCCGGGATGAAGTACTCGTCGTTCTGCTTGCCGGGGATCATGTCCTTCTTGTAGAGGAAGTCGATCACCCAGAAGGAGTGGTTCACGTCGCGCGACGAGAGCTCGATGTGCACCTTCTTGCCCTGGGGCAGGTACAGGGTCGGCAGCTGCGACTCGTCGATGGCGCCCTTGCCGTTGTCTTCTTCCTGGGCCTGGATGCCCTGGTAGTAGACGCTCTTCGACTGGTCGGACTCGTTGATGTAGTTGAAGTCCCACGCCCAGCGCTTGCCGTACACGTGGATCGTCGCGTCGGCCTTGGCGAAGGGGCGCTCGATGTCGGCCTGGTCCTTCGCGGTGAAGGCGAAGAAGCCGAGCACGAGGATGAGCGGGACGATCGTGTAGAAGATCTCGAGCGGCATGTTGTACCGCATCTGCACCGGGAGGCCGGTCTGGCCCTTGCGGCGGCGGTAGACGATCGCGGCCCAGATGATGAGGCCCCAGACGATCAGGCCCACCGCGAGCAGCACGACCCAGCTCGTGGTCCACAGGCCGACGATGCGGCTCGTGTGGTTCGTGACGTTCTTCGTCTCTTCCGTGCCGGGGAGCCATCCGTTGAGCTGCTGCTGCGTGCAGCCAGCCAGTGCGATGACCAGACCGACGGCCACCGGGATGGCCGCCCAACGTATACGGCGATTCGAACGCACTGTTACCTCTCGGAGTGACGTGAAGCCGGATGAGCCGCGACACGAAGGTCGCTCATGGCTCACTCCCAGCTCGGTTGGAACACTCCTAGCTTACTCGCAGCCGGGGACAGCTCGCGCACACGTGTGGCCCGCGTGGCCCCGATCCGCGAGCTCGACGACCGCCCTGACCACGAGAAACGCGAGCGGGGAGCGACCAGTCCGGTCACTCCCCGCTCGCGTGTCGCCCGTGGTGCGGGCCGTCGGCGTCAGTGGAAGCTGTCGCCGCACGCGCAGCTGCCCTGCGCGTTCGGGTTGTCGATGGTGAAGCCCTGCTTCTGGATGGTGTCCTCGAAGTCGATCGTGGCGCCGTCGAGGTACGGGACGCTCATCTTGTCGACGACGACCTCGACGCCGGGCTCGAACCCGGCCGTGGTGTCGCCGTCGAGCAGGCGCTCGTCGAAGTAGAGCTGGTAGATGAGACCGGAGCAGCCGCCAGGCTGGACCGCGAGGCGCAGGCGGAGGTCGTCGCGCCCTTCCTGCTCGAGGAGGCTCGCCACCTTGGCCGCAGCCGCGTCGCTCAGCTGCACACCGTGCGTCGCCGTCTCGGTCGCAGCGGTCTGCGCTTCGGTGATGGTGTCGCTCATCGCGCGTCTCCCTCCGGGCCGGTGCGGATCACCGTGCCCCGGGTCGATTGTAAGCACGCCCCGCCGACGGGCGCAGCAGGTCACGGCGGCGCTGTGGACGGAGCAGGCCTGTGGACAGTGGTGAGGACGGACGGACGGGAGGCCCGTGGCGGGGTCGCCACGGGCCTCCCGTCCGTCGTCACGCGCGTCAGCGCGCCCGGAGCGAGCGCGTCAGCGTGCCTGAGCGAGCGCGTCAGCGCGTCGCGAGCCGCGCCAGGAGGATCGTCTCCGACGCGATCGCGCGGTGCAGCACGCCGAGGTGCTGCGACTCGTTCGGGCTGTGCGCACGGGTGTCGGGGTCCTCGACGCCGGTCACCAGGATCTGTGCCTCCGGGAACTCCGCGGCCAGGTCGGAGACGAACGGGATCGACCCGCCGATGCCCTGCTCGACCGCCTCGGCGCCCCAGCCCTCACGCATCGCGACACGGGCGTCCTGCACGGCCCACCCGGCGGTGTCGACGAGGAACCCGTCGCCGGCGTCCGGCTCGCTGAGCTCGAGGTGCGCGCCGAACGGCACGTGCGCGCGGAGGTGGCGCTCGACGGCGTCGCGCGCCTCGACCGCCGACTGGCCGGGTGCGACGCGGACGGAGATCCGGGCGCTCACGGTCGGCAGGAGCGTGTTCGACGCGTTGGCGACGCTCGGGACGTCCATGCCGGTGACGGTGATCGACGGCTGGAACCACATGCGGCTGAGCACCGGGCCGGTGCCGACCGGGCGGACACCGGGCAGGAGCGCGGCGTCCGCGGCCAGCTCGTCGTCGGAGCGCTCGGGGACGTCGGCGTCGTACGAGGTGAGGCCCTCGACCGCGACCGAGCCGTCGTCGTCGTGGAGCGAGGCGAGCAGGCGCACCATCGGGATCATCGCGTCCGGGGCCGCGCCGCCGAACATGCCGCTGTGGCTCGCGTGCTCGAGGGTCGTCAGGGTGAGCTTGAAGGTGACGTTGCCGCGGAGCGACACCGTGATCGAGGGGACCTCGGCGGACCAGTTGTCGCTGTCGGCCACGACGATCACGTCCGCCGCGAGGTGCTCCTTCTGCTCGCGGAGGAACGTGCGGAACGACCGTGAGCCGAACTCCTCCTCGCCCTCCACGAACAGCACGACACCGAGGTCGAGGTCGTCGCCGAACTGCGCGTGCAGGGCCCGGAGGGACGCGATGTGGGTCATCACGCCGGCCTTGTCGTCCGAGGCACCGCGGCCGTAGAGGCGGTCGCCGCGGAGGGTCGGCTCGAACGGCGGCGTCTCCCAGAGGGCCTCGTCGCCCTGGGGCTGCACGTCGTGGTGCGCGTAGAGCATGACGGTGGGCTTGCCGTTCCGCGCGGGGCGGACCGCGAGCACCGCGGGCTGGCCGAGCTCCACGTCGGCGCCGTCGGTGTCCTGCGGGGCGGTGGTGTCCTGCTGGGCGGTGTTGTCCGGCGGGGCGGTGGTGTCCTGCTGGGCGCTGTTGTCCTGCGGGGCGCTGGTGTCCTGCGGGGTGTCGCCCTCGATGGCCGAGCGGACGATGCGCACGGCGTCGTCGGCGAACACACCGGTGCTCCGGGCCAGGTCCGCGACCGCCTCCGCACTCGCGCGGACGTTCGCCGGGTCGAACGCCGACCACGACACCGAGGGCAGGCGGACGAGGGCGGACAGGTCGGCGATGGTCGCCGGCAGCGCCCCCTGCACGTGTTCGCGCAGGGCGTCGAGGAGCGCGGGGTCGGTGGCTGCTGCGTGCTGGTCGGTGTCGGTCATGTCCCGTAATCTAGAGGACGATCCAGCACGCAACCGCAGTCAGGAACCCACCGTGGCGAAGGCAGCCCCCAAGACCAACACGACCGTCAACCCGTCCGAGGCCGAGCTCCTCGAGCAGGGCAAGGGTCGGCCGACGCCGAGCCGCCGTGAGCGTGAAGCCGCGAACCGTCGCCCCCTCGTCGGCAACTCCCCCGCGGACAAGAAGGCGGCGCGCGCCCGGCTGAACACGGAGCGCGAGAAGGCCCGTGTCGGCATGGCGAACGGCGAGGAGCGCTACCTCCCCGCGAAGGACCGCGGCGAGCAGCGTCGGTTCGTGCGCGACTGGATCGACGCGCGGTGGAACATCGGCGAGGTCATGATGCCGGTGCTCGTGCTCTTCCTCATCGTCGGGTTCGCGGCCTCGCAGACCGTGCTGGCGTCCTACGCGCTGCTGCTCGTGTGGGCGTTCGTCGCGCTGTTCGTGCTCGACTGCGTCGTCCTCTGGCTGTCGCTGCGCAAGAAGCTGACGAACAAGTTCGGGTCGATGCAGCGCGGCACGTTCCTCTACATCCTCACGCGGACGTGGCAGCTGCGGTTCCTCCGCCTGCCGAAGCCGCAGGTGGGTCGCCGGCAGTACCCCACCGTCTGACCGGCGTCCGTCCGGACGTCCTGCTCGGAGCGCTGCTCGACCTCGGTCGGGCGGCGCTCCTGCGTTCTTCGGGAAGCGGAATGCGTCGAGTTGGTCGCATGACATGCCGCTCACCTCCGCCGCGCCCGCGCTCGTGCTCGTGCCCGTGCCCGGGCCCGCCTTGCAACCGGTCACGACTCCCCGCCGCGCTCACGCCGAACGGTCACGAGCCGTCGGTCACGAGCGCCGAGAGCGACCCCTCGTGACCGGCCGCTGAAGCTGAGCGGGGTGTCGTGACCTCGCGCGCGACCGCGTCTTGCGCGCCTGCCACCCCGATTCCGAGCCCGAGCCCGCCCGGGCCCGCCTTGCAACCGGTCACGACTCCCCGCCGCGCTCACGCCGAAGGGTCACGAGCCGTCGGTCACGAGCGCCGAGAGCGACCCCTCGTGACCGAACGCCGAAGTTGAGCGGGGTGTCGTGACCTCGCGCACGACCGCGTCTTGCGTGCCTGCCACTCCGATGCCGAGCCCGAACGCGCCCGGGCCTGCCTTGCAACCGGTCACGACTCCCCGCCGCGCTCACAGCGAAGGGTCACGAGCCGTCGGTCACGAGCGCCGAGAGCGACCCCTCGTGACCGAACGCCGAAGCTGAGCGGGGTGTCGTGACCTCGCGCACGACCGCGTCTTGCGCGCCTGCCACTCCGATGCCGAGCCCGAGCGCGCCCGGGCTGCCCGCCCGCCCGGGCTGCCCGCGCGCCCGGGCTGCCCACGCGCCCGCCGTCAGCGGGCGGCCCGCCCGCCGTCAGCGAGCAGCGCGCCGCAGCCGACGACGACGGAGGTGGTTGATGCGCGCAGCCCAGGTCGGCCCCTCGTAGAGGAAGGCCGTGTAGCCCTGCACGAGCGTCGCGCCGGCGTCGACGCGGTCCTGCACGTCCTGTTCGCTCGTCACTCCCCCGACCGCGATGACGCAGAACTCCTCGGGGACGGCAGCCCGGACACGCCGCAGGACGTCGAGCGACCGGGCAGCGAGCGGCGCACCGGAGAGGCCGCCCGCTCCCATCGCCTCGACCTCGGCCGCCGGGGTCTGCAGCCCGGAACGGTCGATCGTGGTGTTGTTCGCGATGATCCCGGAGAGCCCGAGCTCGACAGCGAGTCCGGCGATGGCGTCGATCTGCTCGTCGGTCAGGTCAGGCGCGATCTTCACGAGCACCGGGGTCCGCCCTGCGGCGTCGCGCACGGCGGTGAGGAGCGGCCGGAGCTGGTCGAGCTCCTGGAGACCACGGAGCCCCGGTGTGTTCGGCGAGCTGACGTTCACGGCGAGGTAGTCGGCGAACGGCGCGAGGAGCCGCGTCGACTCGAGGTAGTCGTCGATCGCGTCCGCGACGTCGACCACGCGGCTCTTGCCGATGTTGACGCCGATGACCGGCCGGCCGGAGTTGCGTCGTGCCCGTTCGAGGCGACGCGACGCAGCAGGTGCGCCGTGGTTGTTGAACCCCATCCGGTTGATGAGCGCCCGGTCCGGGATGAGTCGGAACAGCCGTGGTCGCTCGTTGCCGGGCTGCGGCTTGGCGGTGATCGTGCCGACCTCGACGTGGCCGAACCCCAGCACGCCGAGACCCCGGATGCCCTTCGCGTCCTTGTCGAACCCGGCCGCGAGACCGAACCGCGACGGGAAGTGGATCCCCATCGTCGTGATGCCGTCGGCGGCCGAGGGGCGGGAGGACCGTTCGACGAGTCGCCCGATGAACGGCACGTGCGGGATCAGCCGGATGACGGCGAACGCGAGGTGATGGGCTCGCTCCGGGTCCATGTTCGCGAACACGGAGCGGAAGACGACCTCGTACCCGCCGCGGATGGCTCGCTCGACGCCGACGCTCACGCGTCCGCGCCCTCGGGACGGGCAGCGGCGTGGTGGTCGAGGCGGAGCTGGCCGATGGCGTCCTCGAAGTCCTCGAGGGAGTCGAAGGCCTGGTACACGCTCGCGAAGCGGAGGTACGCGACCTCGTCGAGCTCACGGAGCGGCGCGAGGATCGCGAGCCCGATGTCGTTCGCGTCGATCTGGCTGGAGCCGGACGACCGCACGGTCTCCTCGACACGCTGCGCGAGGATCGCGAGGTCGCCGTCGGTCACCGGACGGCCCTGGCACGCCTTCCGGACACCCGAGACGATCTTGTCGCGGCTGAACGGCTCGGTGACGCCGTTGCGCTTCACGACGTTGAGCGACGCCGTCTCGGTCGTCGAGAACCGGCGCCCGCAGTTCGGGCACTGGCGACGGCGACGGATGGAGGTGCCGTCGTCGCTCGTGCGGGAGTCGACGACGCGGGAGTCCGGGTGGCGGCAGAAGGGGCAGAACATGGCGTGCCCAGGCTATCGGTTCGTGCGCTCCGTCACGGCGGCTCCGTGCGCGGGCAGCTGTTCCTCGGTCGCGAGCGCCACGATGTGCGGCGCGACCTCGGCCAGCGCCTCGGCCGTGTACCGGATCACCTGCTGCGGCCGCAGGAAGGTGGACGCCGAGAGCCCGGACCCGAACCGCGCCTGCCCACCGGTCGGCAGGACATGGTTCGACCCGGCGAGGTAGTCGCCGAGGCTCACCGGAGTGCTCGGTCCCACGAACACCGCACCCGCGGCGTCGATGTCGGCGAGGACCGCGTCGTCGTCGGCGGTCTGGATCTCGAGGTGCTCCGGCCCGTAGGCGTTGCTCACGGCCGCGGCATCGGCCAGCGAGTCCACGAGCACGATCGCGGACTGCGGACCGTCCAGGGCTGTCTGGAGGCGCGTGGCGGTCCCCACGCGTTCGGTGCGTTCCGGGATCGCGGCCTCGACCGCATCGGCGAACGCCGGCGACGTGGTCACCAGCACGCTGCCCGCCTGCTCGTCGTGCTCGGCCTGGCTGATGAGGTCGGCGGCCACGTACCCCGCGTCGGCCGAGTCGTCGGCGATCACGAGGATCTCGGTGGCGCCGGCCTCGGAATCGATGCCGACCGTGCCGCGGACGATCCGCTTCGCCGCCGCGACGTAGTTGTTGCCGGGGCCCGTCACGAGGTCGACTGGCTCGAGGCCGATCTCCGGCACGCCGTACGCGAGGGCACCGACCGCGCCGGCACCGCCCATCGCGTAGACCTCGTCCACGCCGAGGAGCCCCGCTGCCGCGAGGATCGTCGGGTGGACGTGTCCGCCGTGGGCACGCTGCGGCGGGGACACCAACGCGATCGAGCCGACACCGGCGATCTGCGCGGGCACGACGTTCATGACGACGCTCGACGGGTAGACGGCCTTGCCACCGGGCACGTAGAGCCCGACACGACGCATCGGCTGCCAGCGCTGGTGCACCTCGGCCCCGTCCGCGAGGGTGGTGACGGACCCGGCGGGCACCTGGGCGGCACTCGCGGCACGGACACGGCGGATCGCTTCGTCGAGGGCCGTGCGGAGTTCGGGGGTGAGTCCCGCGACCGCTGCCGCGATCTCGGCCGCCGGCACCCGCACGTGCTCCGGGGCACCGCCGTCGAAACGGACGGCCTGCTCGCGGAGCGCCGCCGCCCCGTGCTCCCGCACCGCGTCGACGAGCTCGCGAGCGGCGTCGACGGCGTGCGAGACGTCACCGACGGCACGCGGCATGAGGCGGAGGAGTTCGGCGCGGGCGGGGAGGCCACCACGGAGGTCGATTCGCTGCATCATCAGGGCACCAAGCCTAGCGACGACGGCCGACAGCCTCCTGGCGGGGCCGGGCCGTGCCTCCAGGCCGTCAGACGGGGGCGACCGCCTCGACGACCGCAGCGTGCCGTGCCACGGCGAGGTCGTCCCACGCACCGAGGACGTGCAGCGTCGCGATGCGGAACGCGAGCGCGCGGACGAGGAGCTGCGGCCAGTCCGGGGTGCCGTGCCCGAGCGGCACCAGCGCGGAGGTCGGGACGCCCTGCCAGCAGACCGCGTCGACCACGGCGACCGCCTCACCGGTGCCGGCGGGACGCCAGTACGGCGGCCAGTCGATGATCGTCGGCGGGGCGCCGTCGGCGAAGAGGACGTTGCCGAGCAGGTCCCCGTGCACGAGCTGCGACGGGGTCGCCACCGGCCGGAACGCCCGCGCGAGCCGGTCGAGCGTCGGGTCGGTCGGCAGCGGCTCGTCGCCCCAGGCCATCCGGTCCGCGCGCGACCAGGCGTCGTCGAGGAGCTCTGACGGGTCCTCCAGGAACGCGGGACGACGCAGCCCGGCGATCGCGTCGTGGAAGGCGCGCCCCGCGTCGACGACGGCCTCGACCCGCGAGGGGTCGGGGCGACCCGGTGCCCACGCCCATGCCTCCCACTCCCCCGCACGCCACGCTCCGGTGGTGGTGCGGACCGGCCGGGGCGTCCGGAACGCGGGCGTTTCGTCGAGGCCGTCGAGCACGGCGGCGCGCCAGTCGGTGACGGCGGCCCCGTCGTGCGGGCGGAGCACGACCGGGCCGGCGCGCCAGGTCATGCCGCGTCCGCCGACGAGGCGAACCGGCGCGATGTCGGCGACGCCGAACGCCGCCAGCACCGCAGCGTCGGGCGGTGCAGCGGCGTCACCCGGCGCGCCGTGCACGTCAGACCAGGCAGCGCGGGCCGAGCAGGCTCTTCAGCTCGCCGAACAGGTCGGGCGTCAGGTTCACCGGGAACGGCAGCTCGAACGTCCGGGCGACGTCGTCCTTGAGCAGCTTCAGCCGGACCTCGGTCTCCCCGCTGTGCCGGCCGAGCACCGCGGCGAGCTCGGTGACCGTCTCGGTGGTCGCCTGCCGCTCGGGCAACGACAGCGTCAACGGACCGGAACCCATGACGTCGCCGACGTTCGGCTGGAACATGCTGACCGCGTGCAGCGCCTTGCCGTCGTCACGGACGTTCACGCGGCCGCGGAGGACGACGATCGAGTCCGCCACGAGCGACGGCCCGAACTCCTGGTACGTCTTGCCGAGGAACATGACGCCGATCTCGCCGCCGAAGTCCTCGATCTGGACGATGCCGTAGGGGTTGCCCGACGACTTCGCCACGCGGTGCTGCACGCTCGTGAGGAGTCCCGCCACCGTGACCGTCTCGCCCTCGACGGAGTCGTCCGCCGCGATGAGGTCCGCGATGGTGATCGACTGGTGCTTCGCGAGCTCGATCTCGAGGCCGGCGAGCGGGTGGTCGGACACGTAGAGCCCGAGCATGTCCCGCTCGAACGCGAGCTTGTCGCGCTTCGACCACTCGGGGCGGTCCGGCACCTGGGAGACCGGTGCGGCCGTCGGCTGCTCCTCGGCGACCTCGGCGAAGAGGGAGTCGAAGTCGAACCCGACGTTGCCGTTGGCCTCGTCGCGCTTGACCTTCACCGCGGACTCGACGGCTCCCTCGTGGATCTCGACGAGCGAGCGTCGGCTGTTGCCGAACTCGTCGAAGGCGCCGGCCTTGATGAGCGACTCGACCGTCCGCTTGTTCGCGGAGGAGATCGGGATCTTGCGGAGGAAGTCGTGGAACGACTCGAACGCGCCCTTCTCGGTCCGCGCCTTCACGATGTCGTCGACGACGTTGAAGCCGACGTTGCGGATCGCGCCCATGCCGAACCGGATGTCGTCGCCGACGGCCGCGAAGAACCCGATCGACTCGTTGACGTCCGGCGGCATGACCTTGATGCCCATGCGGCGGCACTCGTTGAGGTAGAGCGCGAGCTTGTCGCGGGCGTCACCGACGCTCGTGAGCAGCGCGGCCATGTACTCGGCCGGGTAGTGCGCCTTGAGGTACGCCGTCCAGAAGGACACCACGCCGTACGCGGCCGAGTGCGCTTTGTTGAACGCGTAGTCGGAGAACGGCAGCAGGATGTCCCACAGCGTCTTGATCGCCGCGTCGGAGTAGCCGTTGTCCTTCATGCCCTGCTCGAAGCCCGCGAACTGCTTGTCGAGCTCGGACTTCTTCTTCTTGCCCATCGCGCGGCGGAGGATGTCCGCCTGGCCGAGTGAGAAGCCTGCGACCTTCTGCGCGATGGCCATGACCTGCTCCTGGTAGATGATCAGACCGTAGGTCTGGTCCAGGATGTCGGCCAGCGGCTCGGCGAGCTCCGGGTGGATCGGGGTGATCGGCTGCTCGCCGTTCTTGCGCAGCGCGTAGTTCGTGTGCGAGTTCGCACCCATCGGCCCCGGACGGTACAGGGCGATGAGCGCGGAGATGTCCTCGAAGTTGTCCGGCTTCATGAGCCGGAGCAGACCGCGCATCGGGCCACCGTCGAGCTGGAACACCCCGAGCGTGTCGCCGCGCTGGAGGAGCTTGTAGGCCTCGTCGTCCTCGAGGCCCATCGTCTCGAGGTCGAGCTCGGTCCCCCGGTTCGTCCGGATGTTGTCGAGGGCGTCGCTGATGATCGTGAGGTTGCGGAGCCCCAGGAAGTCCATCTTGATCAGGCCGAGCGACTCCGCTGCCGGGTAGTCGAACTGCGTGACGATCTGGCCGTCCTGCTCCCGCTTCATGATCGGGATGATGTCGATGAGCGGGTCGCTCGACATGATGACGCCGGCCGCGTGCACGCCCCACTGGCGCTTCAGCCCCTCGAGCCCGAGCGCGGTGTCGAAGACCGTCTTCGCTTCGGGGTCGGTCTCGACGACCGTCCGGACGTCGACGGCCTCCTTGTAGCGCGGGTGGTCCGTGTCGAAGATCCCGGTGAGCGGGATGTCCTTGCCCATCACGGGCGGCGGCATCGCCTTGGTGAGCTTCTCGCCCATGCCGAACGGGAAGCCGAGGACGCGCGAGGAGTCCTTGAGCGCCTGCTTCGCCTTGATGGTGCCGTAGGTGACGATCTGCGCGACACGCTCGGAGCCGTACTTCTCGGTGACGTACTTGATCGCCTCACCGCGGCGCCGGTCGTCGAAGTCGACGTCGAAGTCGGGCATCGAGACGCGGTCCGGGTTGAGGAAGCGCTCGAAGATGAGGCCGTGCCGGATCGGGTCGAGGTCGGTGATGCGCATCGCGTACGCCACCATCGACCCGGCGCCGGAACCACGGCCCGGTCCGACGCGGATGCCGTTGTTCTTCGACCAGTTGATGAAGTCGGCGACGACGAGGAAGTACCCCGGGAAGCCCATCTGGTTGATGATCCCGACCTCGTAGTCGGCGCGCTCCTGCACCTCGGGCGAGATGCCGTCCGGGTAGCGGTACTCGAGGCCCTTGCGGACCTCCTTCTCGAACCAGGAGTGCTCGGTCTCGCCCTCGGGCACCGGGAACTTCGGCATGTAGTTCGCCGCGGTGTCGAACTCGACGTTGCACCGCTCGGCGATGAGCAGCGTGTTGTCGCAGGCTTCCGGGCTGTCACGGAACAGGTGCCGCATCTGCTGCGGGGTCTTGAGGTAGAACTCGTCGGCGTCGAACTTGAACCGGTTCGGGTCGTTCAGCGTCGCGCCGGACTGGACGCAGCGCAGGGCCGCGTGCGACTTGGCGTCGTGGGCGTGCGTGTAGTGGAGGTCGTTCGTGCCGACCAGCGGGATCCCGAGGTCCTTGGCGAGGCGGATGAGGTCGCTCATGATCCGCCGCTCGATCTCGAGCCCGTGGTCCATGATCTCGGCGAAGTAGTTCTCCTTGCCGAAGATGTCGCGGTAGTCCGCCGCGGCCTGCACCGCCTCGTCGTACTGCCCGAGGCGCAGGCGCGTCTGGATCTCACCCGAGGGGCAGCCCGTCGTCGCGATGATGCCCTCGTGGTACTCCTGCAGCAGCTCGATGTCCATGCGGGGCTTGAAGTAGTAGCCCTCGAGCGAGGCCTTCGACGACAGCCGGAACAGGTTGTGCATGCCCGTGGTGTTCTCGGCGAACATCGTCATGTGGGTGTACGAACCCGCACCGGAGACGTCGTCCCCGCCGCCGTCACCCCAGCGCACGCGGGTCTTGTCGGAGCGGTGCGTGCGCGGCGTGATGTACGCCTCGGTCCCGATGATCGGCTTGACGCCGCCGGCCTTCGCCGCCTTCCAGAACTCGAACGCGCCGAACATGTTGCCGTGGTCGGTGACGGCGACGGCGGGCATGCCCTGCGCGGCCGTCTCGGCCACGAGGTCGCCGAGACGCGCGGCACCGTCGAGCATCGAGTACTCGCTGTGCACGTGCAGGTGGACGAAGGAGTCGGAATCCGACACGGAACCTCCGGTTCGCGGGAGCTGCTGCGGTGTGGGAACAGCCTAACCGCGGCCACCCACATTCCCGGGCGTGGCGGCGTGGCGCTCGGTGACTCACGTGGGCGGGCGCCGTCGATCGGTCGGGACACGCCGCATCCGCGGTGCCGCGTGGTCGCGAAGTGTCGCCGTCCGCCGGCGGGAGCGACGGTTCGTGCCCTCTCGGCGCGCGTGCCGTGGCGCGCGGCCGCGCCGCGCCGCACCGCGCCGGACGGGAGGCCCGGGGCGGCCCCGCCACGCGCCTCCAGGCCGGGACCGGGTCGCGCCACGCGCGGGGCGCGACGTCCCGGTCGCGCAACACGCCGTCGGCGTACCAGGGTGGTCGCAGGAACCGTCGCCCGCCACCCCCTCGAGCGACGGTTTCCGCGACCACGGCGCCCGCGCCCGGGCGAGCCGCCGCGCCGAGCACCGGCGCCGCACCCCGCCTACGCGGCGCGGATGCGGTCGAGCGCCTCCTGCAGGTCCTCCGGGTACGACGCCTGGAACTCCACCCACTCCCCCGTGCGCGGGTGCTCGAAGCCGAGCCGCACCGCATCGAGCCACTGCCGGGTCAGCCCGAGCTCGTTCGCGAGCACCGGATCGGCCCCGTACATCGTGTCCCCGACGAGCGGGTGCCGGGTCGCCGCCATGTGCACGCGGATCTGGTGCGTCCGACCCGTCTCGAGGTGCACCTCGAGCAGCGTCGCCGACCGGAAGGCCTCGAGCGTCTCGTAGTGCGTCACGCTCGGCTTGCCGTCCGCCGTGACCGCGAACTTCCAGTCGCTCGACGGGTGCCGGCCGATCGGGGCGTCGATGGTGCCGGAGGTCGGGTCCGGGTGGCCCTGGGCGAGCGCGTGGTAGACCTTGTCGACCGTCCGCTCCTTGAACGCGCGCTTCAGGTGGGTGTACGCGAGCTCGGTCTTGGCGACGACCATCAGCCCGGAGGTCCCGACGTCGACCCGGTGCACGATGCCCGCGCGCTCGGCCGCGCCGGAGGTCGCGATCGTGAAGCCGGCGGCTGCGAGGCCGCCCGGCACGGTCGGGCCGTCCCACCCGGGCGAGGGGTGTGCCGCGACGCCGATCGGCTTGTCCACGACGACGATGTCCTCGTCGTCGTGCGCGATCGTCATGCCGGGCACCTCGACGGGGACGATGCGCGGAGCTTCCTTCGGCGTCCACTCGACCTGGAGCCAGGAGTCCGCGTGCAGCCGGTCGGACTTGTCCGCCGTGACGCCGTCGACGGTCACGCCTCCGGCCGCGACGACGTCGGCCGCGAACGACCGGCTGAACCCGAGCAGCTTCGCGATGGCGGCGTCGACGCGCTCGCCCGCGAGGCCGTCCGGGACGGGGAGGGATCGGGTCTCACTCAACGGTCGTGCCTCACGTGGCGTCGTGGCCGAGCTGGTCACGGCCGTGCGCGTCGCGTCCGTCACGCGGCGCGCGCGGGTCGTCGACGAGCGGCCGGGAGGCACTGCTCGCCTCCGCCTCGGCGCTCGCGTCCGCTGCGTCCCGCTCGCGTCGCTGCTTCTCGCTCACGGCACGGGTGCCGTCGAGGTTCACGCCGAGGATCACGAGCAGGACGAAGATCACCATGCTGACGCAGATGAACGAGTCGGCGATGTTGTAGATCGCGGGCATCATCCACGGCGTCGAGATGAAGTCCACGACGTGGCCTCGACCGAACCCGGGCTCACGGAAGAGCCGGTCGAGCAGGTTGCCGAGCGCACCGCCGAGCAGCATGCCGAGGACGATCGCCCACCACATGGACCGGATCCGCCGCGCGAACACGACGATGGCGACGACGACGGCCGCGGAGACGATCGAGAACACCCAGGTCATGTTCACCGCGAAGGAGAACGCGGCCCCGGGGTTCCGGACGTAGAGGAACTGCAGCGCGCCCCCGAGCACGGGGACCACCTGGCCGTACGGCAGGTGCGCGACGACGAGCGCCTTCGCCGTCTGGTCGAACGCCACCACGACGACAGCGGCGAAGGCCAGTGCCGCGATCGCGCGGACACTGACCTTCGCTCGTGGTGCGGGTCGTGACAACGTCAGTTGCCGACGCCCGAGGCAGAGGCCGGCGCGAAGCCGGACTGCTCGGTGCCGCCAGAGGTCTCGAGCTCGTTGAGCTGCCCCTGGATGTAGCTCTTGAGCTGCGCACGGTAGTCGCGCTCGAACGTGCGGAGCTCGTCGATCTTGCCCTCGAGCTGGCGCTGCTCCGGCTCGAGCACCGCGACACGCTGGCGGTTCGTGTTCTCGGTGTCGGCGATGATCTGGCGCTGCTTGGCCTCGGCGTCGGAGACCAGGCGAGCGGCCTGCGCGGTGCCCTCGGCGATGAGCGCGTCGCGCTTCTCGATGCCCTCGCGGACGTGCTCCTCGTGGAGACGACGGGCGAGCGTGAGGAGGTTCGTCGTGCCCTCGGTGTCCTCGTCCGGGGAGACCGTGGCCGCAGCGGGTGCAGCGGCGGCGGCGACCGGCGTGGGCTCCGGAGCGGCGGCGACGGGGGCCGGCTCGGGCTCGGGGGTCGACTCGGGCTGCTCGGCGACCTGCTCGGTCGCGGCCGGCTTCGGCGCCGACTCGGCGGCCTGCAGGCGCTGGCGCAGCTCGTCGTTCTCCGCGGTCAGGCGACGGAGCTCGACCACGACCTCGTCGAGGAAGTCGTCGACCTCGTCCTGGTCGTAGCCCTCACGGAACTTCGTCGGCTGGAACCGCTTGTTGACTACGTCTTCCGGCGTCAAAGCCATTGCCGTCACCTCAATAGAACTGCTGAACGTGTGGAACCACTCCCGGTGCGACCGAACCTACCAGTCGCACCGCGTGGTGCGGATGCCGCGCCGGAGCGGGCATCGATCCCGACCACCGTACACCGACGGGGTCGGGGAGTCGTCACCGCGCCTGGCGTGGCGCGTGTCGCGGCTGGATCAGGCCGTGGCCGAGGCCGCGATGAGCAGGTTGACGATGAACCGGACGATGATCGCCACGAGCAGCACGATCGTCCAGCCGAAGTCCAGGGCGACCGGTCCCATCCGCATGGGCGGGAGGAGTCGGCGCACGAACCGGATGGGCGGGTCCGTGACCGTGTAGACCACGTCGGCCACCACGAGCAGTCCGCCACGGGGGCGCCACTGCCGGTTGAAGGTCTGCACGAGGTCCAGGGCGAACCGGCCCCAGAGCACGATGATGTACAGCAGGAGTGCGTAGGACAGGATCGTGAGGATCGCGGTCACGGTGGGGCTCGCTCGTCTCGGGTGGCTGCTCCCCGGACCGGTCGGTCAGGGACGGACGGCCACGGGCGGGTGGGCCGGCCGGTCAGCGCGGGCGGTGAGCGCGCGCTGGGTCCGGCTCAGGACTGGGCGAAGAAGTTCGCCTCGATGTCGGACTCTACCTCAGGCGCCTCACCGCTCACTGCGACGTGGGCCGGGGAGAGGAGGAACACCTTGTTCGTGACGCGCTCGATCTTGCCGTAGAGGCCGAGCGACAGCCCCGAGGCGAAGTCGATCATGCGACGCGCGTCCGCCTCGGTCATCTGCGTGAGGTTGATGATCACGGGGATGCCGTCACGGAAGCTCTCGGCGATGGACTGCGCGTCCTTGTACTCGCGGGGGTGGACGGTGAGGATCTCGTTCATTTCCTGGACCGGGGTCGCCTTCTGTGCGGTCGTGTGCGAGCGGCGGAGCGGGGTGACCTGGGCACCGCGCTGCGAGGTGTGCGCCTTGGGCTCGGGGGCCGGGGTCGGTGCGGGTGCAGCCGCCACCGGGTTCTCCGGGGCAGCCGGAGCAGCGGCGGCGGGTGCTGCCTGCGCGCGCGCCGGGGTGGCCTGCGGCTCGTCCTCGTACTCGAGTTCCTCGTCGGCGAGGCCGAGGTAGACCATCGTCTTCTTCAGCGGACCAGCCATGGTTCCTCCCGGGTTCGTGCTCGTGGTTGCCCTGCTGTCGAGGCTACGGTGCGTCCGGCCGTTTCCCGGTGATTGCGGTCCCGATCCGGAGGTGTGTCGCGCCCGCGGCGATCGCCTCCGCGTAGTCGCCGCTCATGCCGGCGCTGATGTCCGTCGCGGCGGGCGCGAGGGAGACCACCCGCTCCGAGATCCCACGGAGCCGGGCGAACGCCGCTCGGGGTTCCTCGTCGAGCGGTGCGACCGCCATGACGCCCCGCAACCGGATCGTCCCGGTGCCCAACACCCGCTCGACCATCGCCTCGACGGCGTCGGGCCGCACGCCACCGCGGCCCGGGTCGTCCGTGAGGTTGACCTGCACGAAACCGTCGATGACCGGTGGCTCCGGCTCGGCGGCGGTCGGCGCGAACGCGTCCACCACCGAGTCCCGGTCGAGTGACTGCACGACGTGTGCGTACCGCCGCGCCTGCCGGGCCTTCTTCGACTGGAGCTGCCCGACGAAGTGCCAGGTGAGCGGCAGGTCGGCGAGCTCCGCGGCCTTCGCCTGGGCCTCCTGGTGGCGGTTCTCCCCCACGTCGGTGACACCGAGCGCAGCGAGTTCGCGCACGAGTGACGCCGGGTGGTACTTGGTGACGACGACGAGCGTCAGCTCGTCGGGGCTGCGCCCCGCCACCCGCGCCGCGTCCGCGATGCCCGCCCTGACGGACGCGAGTCGCGCCTCCAGTCCGTCGTCGTGGGACGGGGCAGACGGAGGGCCCACGACGCCGGTTCCGACACGACGCGCCAGCGGCGTGGCGGCCGTGCCGGTGGGGCGGCGCGACTCACCTGCCATGGTCGGCCTACTTCAGGAAGTCGGGGACGTCGAGCTCGTCGTCGTCGTCGTCGAACGCCGGGTCGGCGGCGCGCTGCGCCGGCGCCTGGTGCTCCTGCGACGCCCACGAGGGGGTCGAGGGTGCGGCGTCGTCGACCGCACCGGTCGCGCCGGCCGCCACCGGCGACGTCGCCCCGGCCTCGGGGTCGACCCAGCTCGAGCGACGCTCCTTCTGCTGCCCGGTCGGCTCGCCGCCGTCGAAGCCCGCGGCGATGACGGTCACGCGGACCTCGTCGCCGAGGGTGTCGTCGATGACCGCACCGAAGATGATGTTCGCCTCGGGGTGGACGGCCTCCTGCACCAGGCGGGCGGCGTCGTTGATCTCGAAGATGCCGAGGTTCGAACCGCCCTGGATCGAGAGCAGCACGCCGTGCGCGCCGTCGATCGAGGCCTCGAGCAGCGGGCTGGCGACGGCGAGCTCGGCCGCCTTGATCGCCCGGTCCGCCCCGCGGGACGAGCCGATGCCCATGAGCGCCGAACCCGCACCCTGCATCACCGACTTGACGTCGGCGAAGTCGAGGTTGATGAGGCCCGGGGTCGTGATGAGGTCGGTGATGCCCTGGACACCGGCGAGGAGCACCTGGTCGGCGGTGGCGAACGCCTCGACCATGGAGATGCCGCGGTCGGAGATCTCGAGCAGGCGGTCGTTCGGCACGACGATGAGCGTGTCGACCTCGTCCTTGAGCGACGCGACGCCGTTCTCGGCCTGGGACTGCCGGCGCTTGCCCTCGAAGCTGAACGGCTTGGTGACGACACCGATGGTCAGCGCACCGATCGACTTCGCGATGCGGGCGACCACGGGAGCACCACCCGTGCCGGTCCCGCCGCCCTCACCGGCGGTGACGAAGACCATGTCGGCGCCGGCGAGGGCCTCCTCGATCTCCTCGGCGTGGTCCTCGGCGGCACGCCGGCCGACCTCGGGGTCCGCGCCGGCACCGAGGCCGCGGGTGATCTCGCGACCGACGTCGAGCTTGACGTCGGCGTCGCTGAGCAGCAGGGCCTGTGCGTCGGTGTTGATCGCGATGAACTCCACGCCGCGGAGGCCGAGCTCGATCATGCGGTTGACGGCGTTGACGCCGCCGCCGCCGACTCCGACGACCTTGATGACGGCGAGGTAGTTGTGGTTCGTGGTCACGTCAGTCCGGCCTCCGGTTGAACCCTCAACCTCTACTTGAAAGTCAGGGTTTTTGCTGCTAGGTGTGGTGCTTGCGTCGACGCTACGGGTGCCCTCCGCACGCTGCCCAGCCGCCACGCCGCGTGTCGCGCGATTCCGCCCGGACACACGCGGTCCCGGCCGTCCGACGACGTCGGCGGGACCGGCTAGCCCGCAGCGCGGATCACGCCGTTGTCCGGCGCGCTGACGTCGTACTCCACGACGGTCCCGGGGTTCCTGGCCTCGTGGTCCTTGACGAGGGCGGCCAGCAGGCGCGCCTTGGCGTCGGACGAGTCGGGGCTCCCCCAGACCACCTTCGAGCCGTCCTGCAGGGTCAGGGTGACGTCGTCCGCGGTCGAGGCCGCGACGGCCTTCGTCTGCGAGCGGACGGTCGACGGGAGCGCGAGGACCACCTCGGTCATGGTGCGGAACACACGCGAGCCGAGCTTCGCGCTGCCGATGTCCGCGAGCGGCATCGTCGCCGGGCGGGCCTTCGCCGACTGCACGACGATCCCGGCGGGGTCGACGAGGTCGAAAGAGCGCCCGGACCGCACGGCGACCACCGGGGTGCGCTCGGTCACGGTCACCACGAGCGTGTGCGGGGGTGCCTCCTCCGTCACGTAGCTCTCCACCAGGGGGAACTCCGCGATGTCGCGCTTCACCTCGTCGAAGTCGAGGCGGGCGAGCGGCGTGCCGATCTGCCCGGAGAGCGCCCGCCGGAGCGCGGCGTCGTCGACGCGGTTCGTGCCCTTGACCTCGATGGTCTGCAACGCCATGAGCGGGGAGTACACCGCGACGAGGATCGACGCGCCGAGGACGACGACGATGCCGGCCGCCGTGATCCAGACCGCACGACGGTGCCGACTCCGTCGGGTGAATCGCCGGACCTCGGCGCGCTCGAGCAGGCGTCGGCGGCGCTTCGCGATGCGGGCCTCGCGGGCGGTCTCAGCGGCACGCACGCGCGCGCCGATCGGCGTCTCGAGGACGTCGGTGACCCGGGCGTCGGTCGCGGAGCCGGCGTCGCGGTCGTCGTGCTCGGCGCGTTCGTCGTGCTCGGCGAGCTCGTCGTGCTCGTTCGCGCCCCCGTGCGGACGTCGCGTCCCGTCGTGGCGGGGCGCGGTGTCCGCGACGGGGCGCGACTCGTCGTGCGCCGTGGCGTGGTCCTCGTCCGGCGCGTACGCGCGGAGGCGGCCGGCGACGGACGACAGTCCGGCGCCGAGCCGACGACCGGCGGTGCCGGCGAAGGCCTCGGCGCGCTCACGCGGGGACGTCCCCGGCGTGCTGTCCGTCTCGGCGTCCGCGGCCGGCGGGGCGGGGTCGAGCCGTGCCTCCAGGCCGTCGTCCGGCGTCGGCGGGACCGCGCGACGCGGTGGGCGGGGGGCACGACGCTGCCGTGGCGCCGGGGCGCCCGTCTCCGGAGCGGCCGACTCCGGACGCTCGTCGAACCCCTCGGGACGCTTCACCGGGCCGGCGTCCCCTCGGAGTCGTCGTGGAGCGCACCGAGCACCTGCGGGATGATCCGGTACACGTCGCCGCAGCTCAGGGTCATGATGAGGTCGCCCTCGTGCGCGACCGCGGCGGCCCGGGCTGACGCCTCGTCCCAGTCGGGCAGGAAGTCCACGCGGGACTGGTCGTGGAAGCGCTCCTGCACCAGGGCACCGGTCACGCCGGGCTCGGGGTCCTCCCGGGCGCCGTAGACGTCGAGCACGACCGTGTGGTCGGCGAGCTCCTCGTAGACCTTGGCGAAGTCGCCGGCCATGAGCCGCGTGCGCGAGTAGAGGTGCGGCTGGTGGATGGCGATGATGCGACCGTCGCCGACGACGTTCCGTGCGGCCCTGAGCGCCGCCGCGACCTCGGTCGGGTGGTGCGCGTAGTCGTCGTACACCGCCACGCCGCGCTCGACGCCGTGCAGCTCGAAGCGCCGCTGCGTCCCGCCGAAGGCCTCGATCCCGCGGACCGCGTCGGCCGGCGCCACGCCGAGACCGGTGAGGACTGCGAACGCGCCGACCGCGTTGACGGCGTTGTGCCGCCCGGGGACGCGCAGGGTCAGGTGGTGCGACTCGCCGGCCGCGCGGAAGTCGACCTCGACGCCGGCTGCCTCGGTGATCCGCTCGATGCGGACGTCGGCGTCGGCGGCTTCGCCGAAGGTCACGATCTCGGGGGCGTCCGGACGCTCGCGGATCCCGGCGGTGACGCGCTTCGCCCCGTCGTCGTCGCTCGAGATGACGACGCGCTCGGAGGCCTTCGCGGTGAACTCGACGAAGGCCTCGATGAAGGCCTCCTCGCTGCCGTAGTGGTCGAGGTGGTCGGCGTCGACGTTCGTCACGAGGGCCACGGCGACGTCGTAGAGCAGGAACGAGCCGTCGGACTCGTCGGCCTCGACCACGAAGAGGTCGCTCGACCCGGGGGCCGAACTCGTGCCGAGGGACTGGATGACACCGCCGTTGACGAAGCTCGGATCGAGGCCGAGCTCGACGAGGGCGGTGACGATCATGCCGGTCGAGGTGGTCTTGCCGTGCGCGCCGGCGACGGCGACGAGCCGCTGCCCGGCGATGAGCGCGGCGAGGGCCTGGGAGCGGTGCAGCACGGGCAGGCCGCGACGCTGCGCCTCGAGCAGCTCGGGGTTGTCCGGCCAGAGCGCGCTCGTGACCACGATGGTGTCCGCGGCACCCACGTTCGCGGCGTCGTGCCCGATGTGGACCGTCGCACCGAGGTCGCGCATGGTCTGCGTCGTGGCGGTCTCGCGGGAGTCGCTGCCGCTGACGGTGTGCCCGGCGGCGAGGAACATCCGGGCGATGCCGCTCATGCCGGAGCCGCCGATGCCGACGAAGTGCACGGCGCCGAGGTCGTCCGGGATCGGCTGGGTCAGGTCCGGCTTGATGGTCATGGTTCCTCCGTGGTGCTGCCGGTGGTCGCCCGGCCGTCGGCGTCGCGTGCGGCGTCGGTCGTGTCGCGCGGTGCGGCGTCGGTCGTGTCGCGCGGTGCGGCGTCGGTCGTGTCGCGCGGTGCG
>NZ_BMOI01000004.1:95859-233514 GCF_014646995.1 Curtobacterium luteum
TGCGTTCCGCGCGGCGTCGGTCGTCGCGTTCCGCGCGGCGTCGAGCACGAGGTCCGTCATCCGGTCGGCGCCGTCGCGGTGTCCGACGCTGCCCGCACGGACCGCCATGCTCGCGATGCGGGCACGGTCCTGCAGGAGCGTCAGGAGCTGGAACGTCACCCAGTCCTGGTCGAATTCCTCGTCGGCGACGAGGACCGCTCCCCCGGCGTCGACGACGTCCTTCGCGTTGTGGCGCTGCTCGCCGTTGCCGACCGGGTACGGCACGAGGACGCTCGGGAGGCCGACGGCGGTCAGCTCGCAGACCATGCCGGCGCCGGACCGGGAGACCACGAAGTCGCTCGCGGCGTACGCGAGGTCCATGCGGTCGCAGTACGGCAGCACGTGGTACCCGTCGAGGTCGCTCGGCCCGATGTCCGACTTCGCGCCGACGACGTGCAGCACCTGCCACCCCGCACCGACGATCGCCGCCGCGCTGCGGTTCACCGTGCGGTTGATGCTCCGCGCGCCCGACGAGCCACCGGTCACGAGCAGCACCGGACGGTCCGGGTCCAGACCGAACTCGGCGAGCCCCTCGGCCCGGGCCGCCCGGCGGTCGAGGGACTCGACCTCGCGCCGCAGCGGCATGCCGACGACCCGGCCGTGCCGGAGCCGGGTGTTCGAGAACGTGACGCCGACGTGCTCGGTGAGGAACGCGGCGAGACGGTTCGCGAGGCCCGGCTTCGCGTTCTGCTCGTGCACGACGATCGGGGTCCCGGTGCGACGGGCCGCGATGTACGCCGGCGCGGCCGCGTAGCCGCCGACGCCGAGCACGACGTCGACGTCCCGGTCACGGATGATCTGCTCCGTGCGGCGCACCGCGCGCGCGAACGCGCCCGGGAAGCGCAGGGCTGCGGCGTTCGGCTTGCGCGGGAACGGCAGGCGCGGGATCGTCAGCAACTCGTAGCCGCGCATCGGGACCAGGCGCGACTCGAGGCCCTCGGCCGTGCCGAGCACGAGCACCTCGGCGTCCGGGTCGCGCTCGGTCAGCCGGTCGGCGACCGCGAGCAACGGGTTGACGTGACCGGCGGTGCCGCCGCCGGCGAAGAGGTAGCGGCTCACCGCTGGGCTCCGTTCGTGCGTGTGCCGCGCGGGGACGAGGTGGTCCCGGCGCGCAGGGTGGTGCCGGGGTCGAGGCCGGCGTCGTCGTTCCGCTTGCCCGGCAGGTCACGCGCGAAGGAGAGCACCACGCCGATCGCGACGAGCGTCATGATGAGCGCCGAACCACCGGCGGAGATGAGCGGCAACGGGACGCCGAGGACCGGCAGCAGCCCCAGGACGACCGCGATGTTGACGAGGGCCTGGCCGATGATCCAGGCGAGGATGCCGCCGGTGACGGTCTTCACGAACGGGTCGCGGCTCTGCCGGATCACCTTGATCATGCTGATCGCCAGCACGACGAAGAGGGCGAGCACGACGACCGCGCCGATGAGTCCGAGTTCCTCGCCGATGATCGCGAAGATGTAGTCGTTGTCGGCCTCGGGCAGCCAGGACCACTTGGCCTTCGAGTTGCCGAGCCCGACGCCGAAGACCCCGCCGGACGCCAACGCCCACATGCCGTGCACGGGCTGCCAGCAGAGGTCCTGGTACTGGTTCGAGTCGGTGCAGCCGGAGAGCCAGGCACTGATGCGGTACGACCGCGACGAGGACGACATCGTGACGAACGGCAGCGCGACCGCGATCGCGCCGACGACGGCGAGCAGGTGCTTGGCCCGGGCGCCGCCGATGTAGAGCGCGCCCAGCACGAGGATGAGCATGATCATCGCCGTGCCCTGGTCGCCCCCGAGGAGCACGAGGCCGAGCGGGAGGAGGATCGCGATCCCGATCGGGACGAACAGCTCCTTCCAGTTGTCGAGCTTGTCGCGCTTGACGTACATGATCGCGCCGACGCCCAGCGCGAGGCCGAGCTTCACGGCCTCGGACGGCTGCGCGGTGAACGAGCCGATGCCGATCCAGTTCCGGTTGCCCTGCACCTCGATGCCGAGCGGCGCGTAGACGAGCAGCTGCAGCGCGAGGGCGGCGCCGAAGATCCGCATGGCCCACTTCCGCCAGACGCGGGAGGGGACGCGGCTCGCGATGAGCATGAGCGGCACACCGAGCACGGCGTAGAGGCCCTGGCGCGAGGCTGCTCCGAAGAAGTCGTGCGTGGCGGCGTACTGCTCGACGCTCGACGAGGACAGCACCATCACGACGCCGAAGACGACGAGGAAGAGTGTGACGCCGAGGATCGTGTAGAACGTCGCGGACTCGGCCACGAACACGTTCTTCACCGCGACCACGGCACCCTGCGGACGACGCCGCCCGGAGGCGCCGGTGTCGGTCGCACGCCCGGTGCGTGCGGCACCCGTCATCGCGCCGCGTGCGGCACCCGTCGTCGCGCCGCGTGCGGCACCCGTCGTCGCGCTGCGTGCGGCACCCGTCGTCGCGCCGCGTGCGGCACCCGTCGTCGCGCCGCTAGTGCCGTTCGCCGGAAGGTCCGCCATCGCCGTTTCCTCCCAGGTGCTCGTGGACCGCCGCCGCGAACCGACGCCCCCGGTCGGAGTACGAGTCGAACTGGTCGAACGACGCCGCAGCCGGGGCGAGGAGGACCGTGTCGCCCGGCCTCGCGACCGATGCGGCATGCCGGACCGCCTCGGGCATGACCTGATCAGTGTCCGATGCCTCGACCTGCAGGACCGGGACCGACGGCGCGTGTCGCGCGAATGCCTCCAGGACCGGCTGCCGGTCGGTGCCGATGACGACGACGCCGCGGACACCGGGGCCGAACCGCGCCACGAGCCCGTCGATGTCGACGCCCTTGAACAGGCCGCCGACGATCCACACGACGGTGTCGAACGACGCCAGGGACGCGGTGGCGGCGTGCGGGTTCGTCGCCTTCGAGTCGTCCACCCAGGTGACGCCGTCGGCGCTCGCGACCAGTTCGGTGCGGTGGTGGTCGGCGCGGAATCCGCGGACCGCCTGCTGGATCGCTGCGGGCTGCACCGTCGCCGCACGGGCGAGGGCGGCCGCGGCGAGCACGTTCATGGTCATGTGGGGACTCGCGAGACCGGCGACCTCGAGGTCGGCGAGGGTCGCGAGCTCGAGCGCGCTCGACCGGCGGTCCTCGGTGAAGGCGCGGTCGCAGAGGACGTCCTCGACGACGCCGACGTCACCGGGTGCGGGCACTCCGGGGGTGAACCCGACGGCCCGGCACCCGTCGACGACGTCCGCCTGCTCGACCATGCCGCGGGTGACCTCGTCGGTGGTGTTGTAGACGCACGCCATCACCGTGCGCTCGTAGACCTTCGCCTTCGCCGCGCGGTACGCCTCGGCGGACCCGTGCCACTCGAGGTGGTCGTCCGCGATGTTGAGGCAGGCACTCGCGAGGGGCACGACCGCACCGTCGCCGGCGTCGGCCATGTAGTGCAGCTGGTGGCTCGAGAGCTCGACGACCAGCACGTCGAACCCGTCCGGGTCGCGCACGACGTCGAGCACCGGCACGCCGATGTTGCCGCACGACACCGCCCGCAGCCCGGCGGCCTCGAACATCGCGGTCGTCAGCTGGGTGGTGGTGGTCTTGCCGTTCGTGCCCGTGATGGTGACCCACGGCGCGGCGACCGGGCCGCGGACGACCTTGTCGCGAACACGCCACGCGAGCTCGATGTCACCCCAAACCGTGCTGTTCGTGGTCGCCCACTGCACGGTGGGGTTGTGCGGCGGCAGGCCGGGCGAGACCACGACGACGTCGGGCGCCTGGGCCACCAGTGCCTCGGGGACGGCGTCGAGCGGCGTGCGCTCGAAGCGGGCCCCGATCACGTCGAGCAGCTCGACCGTGTCCGCGGGACCGTCCGGGGCGTACACCGAGACCTCGCTGCCGAGCTCGACGAGGGTGTCCGCGACCGAGAAGCCCGTCGACCCGAGGCCGAGCACGGCGACGCGGAGACCCTTCCAGCCCTCGGCGTACCAGCTGTCGAGACCGGCGAGGCGAGCGGGGGTGGGCGCCGACGCGTCAGCCGACACGGGTGATCCACTCCAGGTAGAACAGTCCGACACCGCCGACGACGCAGAGACCGGCGATGATCCAGAACCGGACCACGACCGTCACCTCCGCCCACCCCTTCAGCTCGAAGTGGTGGTGCAGGGGACTCATCCGGAAGATGCGCTTGCCGTGCGTGATCTTGAAGTACGCCCGCTGCAGGATCACGGACCCGGTGACGATGAAGAACAGGCCACCGATGAGGACGAGCAGGAGCTCGGTGCGGCTGAGCACCGCGAGGCCGGCGAGGGCACCGCCGAGGCCGAGGGACCCGGTGTCGCCGAGGAAGATCTGCGCCGGGGACGTGTTGTACCAGAGGAAGCCGATCAGGCCACCGACGACGGCTGCGGCGACGACCGCGAGGTCGAGCGGGTTCGACACGGTGTAGCAGGCGTGCGCGGAGCTCTCGTCGAGCCGCGGGCTGCCGCACTGCTGGTTCGACTGCCAGAACCCGATGATCACGTATGACCCGATCGCGAGGATGCTCGAGCCGGTCGCGAGGCCGTCGAGGCCGTCCGCCACGTTCACGCCGTTCGAGGTGGAGACCGTGAGCAGCACGATCCACGCGAGGAACAGGATCGTGCCGATGACGGTGCCGAGCGCCATGAAGTCGAGCCACGGGACGTCGCGGATCGCGGAGATCATCGTCGACGCGGGCGGCTTGCCGTTGCCGGAGGGCACCACGAGGGCGACGGTGGCGAAGATCACGCCCACGATCACCTGACCGAGGACCTTGGCCCACCCGCCGAGCCCCAGGCTCCGCTGCCGGCGCACCTTGAGGAAGTCGTCCACGAAGCCGACGAACCCGAGCCCGACCATCAGGAAGAGCACGAGCAGGCCGGACAGCGTCACCGAGTCACGCCCGACGAGGTGCCCGACGAAGTACCCGAGCACCGCGCCGATGATGAGGACGATGCCGCCCATCGTCGCGGTCCCCCGCTTGGTGTGGTGGGACTGCGGGCCGTCGTCGCGGATGAACTGTCCCCACCCGAGCCGGTGGAACAGCTTGATGAAGAGCGGCGTGAGCAGCAGCGTGAACACCAGCGACACGGCGCCGGCGACCAGGAGCGCGATCATTCGGTGACTCCTCCGAGTCGGTCTCCGAGGAAGCGCAGTCCGGCGGAGTTCGAGGACTTGACGAGGACCACGTCGCCGGGGCGGAGCATGGCCTGCAGGGTGCGGACGGCCTCGTCGACGTCCTCGGTGAACACGGACTCGCCGTCCCACGATCCCTCGAGGGTGGCGGCCTGGTGGATCGGCATCGCGCCGCGGCCGACGACCACGAGCTGGCCGATGCCGAGCCGGACCACGAGCCGGCCGAGCCGGTCGTGCTCCTCCGTCGCGAACTCGCCGAGCTCGCTCATCTCGCCGAGCACGGCCACGGCGCGCTCCCCCGGACGCACGATCTGCGCCAGGGTGCGAAGCGCCGCTGCGGTCGAGTCCGGGGACGCGTTGTACGCGTCGTTGATGACCGTCACGCCCTCCGGTCCACCCGGGAGGATCTCCATGCGCCAGCGCTCGGCCCGCGTCATCGACGCGAGCGCCTCGGCGCCGGTGGCGAGCGGGACGCCCCACAGGTTCGCTACGGTCAGCGCCGCGCTGGCGTTCATCGCGTGGTGTTCCCCGATGATCGCGAGGCGGACGTCGGCGGTCTCGCCGAGGTGATCCGTGCCTCTCCCCACCGGCACGGCCGGCTCGCCGCTGGCGCGTCGATCCGGGACCGGCGGCGTGGGCCCAGGCTGGTCGGCGGCGGGCCCGGTCAGCGTGAAGCGGGTGCCGCTGCGGTCCGTCTCGATGCCGGTGATGCGGTAGTCGGCGTCCGCCGACGTGCCGAAGCCGACGACGCGGGCACGGGTGAGCCCGCGCATCGCGGCGACGCGGTCGTCGTCGACGTTGAGGAGGGCGGTCGCGGTCTCCGGCAGGTCGGTGACCATCTCGGACTTGGCCTTCTGGGTGGCCTCGATCCCGCCGAACTCGCCGGCGTGCGCGAGGCCCACCTTGAGGACGACGCCGACGTCGGGCTCGGCGATCGAGACGAGCTTCGCGATGTGGCCCTTGCCGCTCGCCCCCATCTCGACGACGAGGAAGCGGGTGTCGTGGGTGATCCGCAGCATCGAGATCGGTGCGCCGACGTGGTTGTTGAACGAGCCCTTCGGCGCGATCGTCTCGCCCTGCGTGGGCAGGATCGTCGCGAGCATGTTCTTCGTGCTCGTCTTGCCGTTCGAGCCCGTGATGCCGACGACCCGGAGTGGGGCCGGGCGGCCCTCGGCGTCGACACGGTCCGCGCTCGATGCGCGGACCCGGGCGACGACGTCGTGCGCGAGCGCGGCGAGGGCGGCGTACCCGTCGGTGACGACGATCTGCGGCGCGGTGGTGTCCACGCGCTCCGGCGTGACGATCAGCGCTGCGCCGGCCTCGGTCGCGGCGGGGACGAAGCGGCGACCGTCGGTGACCTCGCCCGGGAGGGCGAAGAAGACGCTGCCCGGACCGACGAGGCGCGAGTCGGTCTCGACGGACCCGTCGACGACGAGGTCCGCCTGGTCGGCGACGTCCGCCTCCTGGGCACCACTGATGAGCTCGCCGTCGACCGCGGCGGCGATCTCGGCGAGGGTCATGGCGATCATCGCGTCTCCTCCTGCGGGCCGCTGTTCGGTTCCCAACCGGCTTCGCGGAGGGCCTGTCGCGCCTCGTCGCGGGCCGAGTAGGGCGTGCGCACCCCCTGGATGTCGCGGTAGTCCTGGTGTCCCGGGCCGGCCCAGAGGATCGAGTCCCCCTCGCCGAGCAGGCCCACGGCCTTCCGGATCGCGGCCTCGGGCGGGCTCACCTCGTAGAGCTCGTGGTCCGGGTACGCCTCGCGCGCGGCGTCGACCAGGGTCTTCCGGATCGACGCGGCGTCCTCGAAGCGCGGGTGGTGGTCGGTGACGATCAGGATGTCGCTGCCGGCGGCGGCGACGCGGGCCATGTCCGGGCGCTTGGTCGTGTCGCGGTCGCCGTCAGCGCCGAACAGCATGAGGACCTTGCCGGGGGTGAACTGGCGGACCGCCGCGAGGGTGTTCTCGAACGCGTCGGGGCTGTGGCCGAAGTCGACGTACACGCTCGGGCCGTGCTCGCCGGAGACCCGCTCGGTGCGACCGGGGAGGTAGCACTCGATCGCGCTCGTCGGCTCGTCGCGCTGCTCGCGCTCGTCCTCGTCCGGGTAGCGGCGGTGGTTCGACTCGAGCGCGTGCGCGATGGCACCGAGCTCGAACCCGCCCTCGACGAGCATGACGATCGCGAGCGCGGCGTTCGCGGCCATGTGCCAACCGATGAGCGGCACACGGGTCGTGAGTTCGCGTCCCTCCGGCCCGGTCAGGCGGAACTCGGTGTACGCGGCGTGCGCCTCGACGATGTCGACGTGCCACTCGGCCTCGACGTCCGGGTGCACCGTGATGGTCGTCACCGGGATGCGGGAGTCCTGCACCACGCGCTGGCCCCAGTCGGTGTCGAGCGAGACGACCCCGCGACGGGCGTGCTCGGGCTGGAAGAGCGGCAGCTTGGCCTGGTAGTACTCCTCCATGTCGGCGTAGTCGTCGAGGTGGTCGTGCGACAGGTTCGTGAACCCGGCGACGTCGAACACGATGCCGTCGACACGGTGCCGGCTGAGCGCCTGCGCGCTGACCTCGACGGCAACCGCGCGCACCTCGGCCTCGCGCATGCGGGCGAGGAGGGCGTGCATCTCGCTCGCCTCCGGGGTCGTGAGCCGGCTGGTCACGCTGAGCGTGCCGATGTGCCGCTCGGCCGTGGAGCTGAGGCCGGTGACGAGCCCGAGCTGCTTGAGGACGCCCTCGAGGATGTAGGAGGTGCTCGTCTTGCCGTTCGTGCCGGTCGTCGCGAAGAGCTGCGGGAGGTCGCTGGCCTCGTCCGGGTGGGTGCGGTAGACCCACGCGGCGACGTCGCCGAGCGCGGCCCGCGGGTCGTCGACCACGAGCACGGGGAGCCCGGACGGCTCGACCAGGGCGACGCCGTCCGCGTCGGTCAGCACCGCGACGGCACCGCGCTCGGCGGCCTCGGTCGCGAACTGGGCTCCGTGGCGGTTCGCGCCGTGCACACCGACGAACAGGTCACCGGGCTGCACCTCGGCAGCGCTCAGGGTGACACCCGTGGCCTCGACGCCGTCGACCGAGCCGACGACGCGCAGCCCGAAGCCGTTCGCCAGTTCGGCGACCGATCGGGGGGTGGGGTGTTCGGGTCGGAGGACCGGGGGGATCCGTGCGGACAAGTGCTCCTTCTTCCTCACCACGTGGACGGGTACAGCTTCGCCTCGGACGCGGAGGGGGTTACTCGGTACTTCTCGAGCACCTGGGACATGAGGGTTCGGAACGCCGGAGCCGCTCCGGACGAGAACTTGCTCGTCTGCGGCTTCGTGAACGTCACCGTGACAACATACTGGGGGTCTTCGGCGGGTGCCATTCCGGCCACCGAGATGATGCGCTGACCGCCGTAGCCACCGGACCCCTCGGCCACCTCGGCGGTGCCGGTCTTCGCCGCGACGTTGTAGCCCGAGATCGGCTCCATGCCGTTGAGCGTGCCGCCGCGGACGACGCTCTGGAGCATCCCGACCGTCTGCTGCGCGGCGCTGGCGGACACCACGCGCTCGGGCTGCACGTCGGGCGCGTCGATCGTCTTGCCGTCGGCCGTCACGCAGCCCTTGACGAAGTGCAGCGGGATCCGGACACCCTGGTTCGCGAGCGTCTGGTAGATGCTGGCGACCTGCAGCGCGGTCGTGGAGATGCCCTGGCCGAACATCGAGTTGATGCCGGTCTGCTCGTCCCACTGCGGGCTGGAGCCGTACTGCATGCCCGGCTGGCCCGGGTAGTCGATCGCGGACTCGGGTTCGAACAGGCCGAACTTCTTCATGTAGTCGTAGCGCTGCTGCGCCGTCAGACGTTCACCGAGCTCGGTGATGCCGACGTTCGAGGAGTCCTGCAGGATCCCGGTGAGCGTGAGCTTCTCGGTCTCGTGGTACTCGGCGTCGTGGATCGAGCCGCCCCACGGGAAGGTGCGCGAGTACGGGACGGTGGTGCCGTCCGTCGGGCTCGACTTCCCCTGGTCGATGAGCGCGGCGGCGATCGCGGCCTTGATCGTCGAACCGGGCTCGTACGTGTCGGTGATCGCGCGGGACCCGAAGGCACCCTTGTCCGTGGTGCCGTCGACGTTGTTCGGGTCGACCGTCGGCCAGTCCGCGACCGCGAGCAGCTCGCCGGTCTTCGCGTTCGTGACCGTCGCCGTCGCCGACTGCGCCTGCAGCTGCTTCGCCGCCGACGCGATCGTCTGGTCCGCCATGTACTGCAGGTCGCTGTCGATGGTCGTCTCGAGCGTGCCGCCGTCCTTCGCCTGCTTCGTCGTCACGGTCGAACCGGGGAGCTGGACGCCGTCCGCGCCGCGTTCGTACGTCTGCGACCCGTTCGTGCCGGCGAGGCACTTGTCGTACGCGTACTCGAGGCCGGCCTGGGCACCGTCGGTCCCCATGAAGCCGGTGACGTTGCCCGTGGTCGCGCCCGTCGGGTACACACGGGCGGACTGCGGCACGGCGTAGACCCACGGGATCTGCAGCGCGACGACCGCCTCGTAGTGCTTCACGTCGAGGCCCTTGACGAGGTACGCGAAGTCCGACTCCGGATCCGCGGCGATGTTCTGCCGCATGGTCTTCAGGTCACCCCCGGAGGCCTCGACGAGGGCGCCCAACGCGGTGTCGACGCTGACGTGCTTGACCCGTGTGCCGCCGAGCTTGCCCTGGAACTTCGAGACCAGCCGCGGCGCCGTCGTGATGTTGTACCGCGTGACGCTGTCGGCGAGTTCGACGCCGTTCCGGTCGACGATCGCGCCGCGGTCGCCGTAGACGGTGACCGGGATGCTCCGCTTCGCCTCGGACGCCTTGTCGAGGTCGGCGGCCTGCACCACCTGGATGTCGACGAGCCGGACGACGAACACCGCCACGAGCGCGATCACGGCGATCATGACGACGCTGTAGCGCAGTCGGCGGTTGCGGATCGTCTTCGTCACGCGGCGCGGTCCTTCCGGGTGGTCGGCACCAGCCGTGGTCACCGAGCGGTGGCCGAGCCGGCCCGTCGGTCACCGGGCGGTGGTCGGCCCCAGCCCGCTGATCACCGGGTGGTGGGTGCCTGCAGTTGGTTCGGGTCGGACTCTACGGAGGACTTCGGGGATGCCCCGTCCGACGCGCTGGCGCCGCTGGTCTTCTCAGCGTCCGTCGCGGTGGCGTCGTTCTTCGCCGCGCTGTCCTTCGCCGCGCCGTCCTTCGCGGTGCCGTCCTTCGCGGTGCTGCCCTTCGCGGTGCCGTCCGTCGCGGTGCCGTCCTTGCTCGCGTCCTTCGTGACCAGCGGCACGTCCTGCAGCAGGGAGTTCGGCACGAGGTTCTGCGTGCTCGCGGTCCCCTCGTCGGCCTTCGCCGGGGTGGGGGTGCCGTACACGCGACCGGTCTTCGGGTCGAGGTACACCGGCGTGGAGTTCGCGATCATGCCGAGGCCCTGGGCGTTCCGCGCCAGGTTCTGCGGCGAGTCGAGCACCCGGAGTTCCTCGGAGAGCGACTGCTGGGTCCGTGCGAGCTTGGTCTGCTGCGCGTCGAGGGAGTTCAGCGTGTAGGCGCCCTGGCTCAGCACCATGCTGATGCCGAGCTGCGCGAGGAGCAGCACGCCGAGCGCCGACACCGCGACGACGGCGTACGCGATCCGGGGACGGGCCCGGCGCTGCGCCTTGCTCGGGGCGACCTCGACGAGCTCGGGGCGGTCCTGCCGTGCGGGGCGGGGCGCGCTGGACGGGACGACGGGGTCGACGAGTGCGAGGTTCGTGCTCATGTCACTTCCGGATCCGTTCGGCCGCGCGCAGGCGCACGGGGATGGCTCGGGGGTTGGCGGCCCGTTCGGCCTCGTCGGCGAGCTCCGCGCCCTTCACGACGAGGCGGAACGTGGGGCGGTGCTCGGGCAGCTCGACGGGCAGGCCGGCCGGGGCGCTCGAGGTGGTGCGGGCCGCCAGCTCGCGCTTGACCATGCGGTCCTCGAGCGACTGGTACGACTCGACGACGATGCGACCGCCGACCGCGATGGCGTCGAGCGCCGCCGGGATCGCCCGCTCCAGGACGCTGAGTTCTGCGTTCACCTCGATGCGGAGGGCCTGGAAGACGCGCTTGGCCGGGTGCCCCTGGCGCTGGATCGCCACCGGCGTCGCATCGTGCAGCACCTGGACCAGGTCGCCCGACATCTCGAACGGCTTCGTCGCACGCCGCTCGACGATCGCCCGGGCGTAGCGGCCGGCCAGCTTCTCCTCCCCGTAGCGCTGGAAGATGCGGCGCAGCTCGCCCTCGTCGTAGGTCGCGAGGACGTCGGCCGCGGTCTGTCCCTCGGTACGGTCCATGCGCATGTCGAGCGGGGCGTCCTGGCTGTACGCGAAGCCCCGCTCCGCCCGGTCGAGCTGCAGCGAGCTGACGCCGAGGTCGAACAGGACGCCGTCGACCTCGGTGAAGCCCTCGCCCTCGATCGCCTCGCCGATGCCGTCGTACACGGTGTGCACGAGACGGACGCGGTCGCCGAAGCGGGCCAGCCGGTCGCCCGCGATGCCGAGCGCGTCGGTGTCGCGGTCGAGGCCGATCACGGTGAGCTCCGGGAATCGTTCGAGCAGCCCCTCGGAGTGGCCGCCCATGCCGAGGGTCGCGTCGACGACGACCTTGCCCGGTCCCTCGAGCGTCGGCGTGAACAGGTCGACGATGCGCTGGAGCATCACCGGCGTGTGCGGGAAGCGTTCCCGCTGGTCGTTCGGTTCGGTCGCATCGGCCATGTCAGCCCCTGTGCCTTCCGGGCCACGGGTCCGGATCCCCATCCATGCGACCTGACGTCGGGGAAGTGACGTCAGGGCACCACGGCTGGGAGTCCCGATCCGCGGATCAGAAGATCCCCGGGATCACCTCCTCGTCGTTGTCGGCGAAGCCCTCTTCGACCTCGGCGTAGTAGGCCTCCCACGCGGGGGTCGACCAGATCTCGGCGCGGTCACCGGAGCCGATGACCGTCAGGTCCCGCTCGAGCCCCGCGTAGTCGCGGAGGTTCTGCGGGATCGTGACGCGGTTCTGCTTGTCGGGCTGCTCCGCGCTCGCTCCGGAGAGGAACAGACGCATGTAGTCCCGGGTGCGCTTCGACGTCATCGGAGCGGTGCGGATGCGCTCGTGGAGTTCCTCGAACGTGTCCGCGCTGAAGACGACGACGCAGCGCTCCTGCCCGCGGGTCATCACGAGCCCCCCGGACAGCTCGTCCCGGAACTTGGCGGGGAGGATCACGCGACCCTTCTCGTCGAGCTTCGGGGCGTAGGTACCGAGCAGCACGTCGGGCCTCCCCTCCGCTCCACCGGACCGTTGCGAGCCCCACTTTACTCCACTCCCCTCCCCGCGGCCATGATTCCGCTCCCGAAATCGCCCTCGTGCCCCGTTCTGGGGCGGTCGGGGCGGGGTGGATCGCGGCGCTCTGCGGCTGTGATGCCCGGATTCCCGGGGATGTGGAACGGCGAGGAGGGCGTGGAGGGAAGTGGAGGAGATTCGCAGCCCGGTGGCGGTCAGGAGGCGCGGTTCGGCCTCGCCACGCCGCTCACGTCCGGCGAGGGGTCGCGTCCGGCCGCGGCGTCCGGCAGCTCGTCCCGCCCGCGGCCGGTCACGACACCCCGCCGGAACCCCGCCGGCCGGTCACGAGCCGTCGCCCGACCGCGCCCAGAGCGACACGTCGTGACCGCTCGAGAGCACGCGCGCGGGGTGTCGCGACCCATCGGCCGGGCACCTCCGATCGCCCACGGCCGGTCACGACACCCCGCCCGCACCCCGCCGGCCGGTCACGAGCCGTCGCCCGACCGCGCCCAGAGCGACACGTCGCGACCGCCCGACAGCACGCGCGCGGGGTGTCGCGACCCCTCCGCCGGACGCCCCGCACGCCCCCGCCCCGCACGCCCCGCACGCCCCGGACGCCCCGGACGCCCCGGACGCGCCACACTCGACCCACGCCGCCGCTGGTCGCGGAACCTGCCGCTCAGGTTCGGAGCAGCCCGACGATCGGTGCGACCAGTGCGCCCCGCACGCGGCACGTCCTGCGACCAACCCACTCCGGCGCGTCGCAGCGAGCCCCTACCAACCCGACGAACCCCGACCCAGGGCCCCGAGACCGAAGCCGAGGACGGGCGGACCCCGGGAACGCAGAACGGGGCCGGTCCCGAAGGACCGACCCCGTGGAGGCGTGTGGAGGAGCTACTGCCCCTGCTCGTTGCGCTTGTCCCAGCGCTCGTTCATGCGGTCCATGAAGGACCCGCCCGACGACGACGGCCGCGACCCCCGCGAACCAGGGGACTTCGGCGTCCGACCCGGCTTCGCCTTCGGCGCGCGCATGCCCGGCCGCAGCGCGAACAACACGCCGGCGAGCATGATCACGAACCCGAGGATCCCGATGAGCGGCTGGCGGATGACCAGCCCGACGATGACGACGGCGACGCCGGCGAGAGCCGCCAGCACCCCGAGCGCGATCGACGTGTAGGTCGGACGGCCCTGGCGCCGCGTCACGCGCGCGACGAAGTCGGAGTCGTTCTGGTAGAGGCTGCGCTCCATCTCCTCGAGGAGGCGCTGCTCTTGCTCCGAGAGTGGCATCTGTGTTCCCTCTTGTTCTTGGGATCGACGCAAGGTTTTGGTTGGCCGATTCTACGTCCCGACCGCTCCACTAGGGTAGGGAGTGTGGCTGAGAGTACGCGATTAGTGGACCTCGTTTCCGCACGGATCGAACGGGCCCTCGACGAGCAGCGTGAACGGCTCCTCGCGATCAGCCCCGACCTCGCCCCGTTCGACGAGTACGCGCGGGACCTGCTGTCCGGCGGCAAGCGCTTCCGAGCCCTGTTCTGCTATTGGGGCTGGCAGTCCGTCGCCGGTCGGTCCGGCTCGTTCGACCCGCTGGCCGAGGGCTCCCGCCAGACCACCGCCGAAGCGATCGTCACCGTGGCCGCTGCGCTCGAGGTCTTCCACGCCGCGGCCCTCGTGCACGACGACATCATGGACCGGTCGGACACCCGTCGTGGCCGCCCGGCCGTGCACCGTCGGTTCGAGGCGCTCCACCGCGACTCGGGCTTCACGGGCGACCGCGCGCAGTACGGCACGAACTCGGCGCTCCTGCTCGGCGACCTGCTGCTCTCCCTGAGCGACGCGGTGTTCGACGAGGGTCTCGCGCTCCTCGACCCGGCACGGGCGCGCATCGTCCGTCAGGAGTTCCACGCCATGCGTCTCGACGTCACCGCGGGGCAGTACCTCGACGTGCACGAGGAGACCGCCTGGCCCGCGATCGACGAGAGCGAACACCTGCTCCGGGCCCAGCGGGTCATCGTCTTCAAGTCGGCGAAGTACTCGGTCGAGGCCCCGCTCGTCATCGGCGCGCTCGTCGCCGGGGCGAGCGAGTCGCAGCTCGAGGGCCTGCGCTCGTTCGGACTCCCCCTCGGCGTGGCCTACCAGCTGCGCGACGACATGCTCGGCGTCTTCGGCGATCCCGAGGTCACCGGCAAGCCGGCCGGCGACGACCTCCGCGAGGGCAAGCGCACCGTCCTCATCGCGAGCGCCCGCAAGACCCTCCCGCCCGGTCCGCGCCAGCTGCTCGACGAGCTCCTCGGCGACCCGGACCTCGACGAGGGTCAGGTGCAGATGCTCCGCGCCACCCTCACCGACTCGGGTGCCGTCGCCGCGGTCGAGCGGTCCATCGACCGCCACGTGCAGCGTGCGAAGGCAGCGCTCGACGCCGCACCGCTCACCCCGTCCGCGCGGGAGCAGCTCGCGTCGCTGGCCGACACGGTCATCCGCCGCGTCGCGTAGTCGACGCGGTCGGTCGACGGCCGGGAGGCACGGGGCGGGCCCGCACCGCGCCTCCAGTCCGTCAGTGGGTCGCCACTAGAGCAGCGACTGGGCGATCCTGCGGACCTCGGCCTTGCGGCCCGCGCGGAGCGCGTTGATCGGCGAGTCGCCGATGGCGTCGTCGACGGCGAGCATCCAGCGGACCGCCTCGTCGTCGGAGAAGCCGTTGTCGCCGAGCACGATGAGCGTGCCCCGGAGTTCCGGGAGCGGCTCGGTGCCGTCGAGGAACTCGCTCGGCACCTTGAGCACGCCGTCCACCCGCGCAGGCAGGAGGGTCTTCTGCTCGAAGAGCCGGTGGATCCGGCCGGGGGTCACGCCGAGCAGGTCGACGAGGTCGGGGACCGTCAGCCAGCGTTCGGACAGGGTCGCGTCGTCAGTGGGTGCAGGACTCACCCGCCCCATGTTGCCAGAGCGACGGGGTCCTGCCACGCACCTCGCTCGTCACACGAGTCACACGCGCAACATCCGACTCTCTGGTTGACTTGGGACTCAGCCCGTGTCAGCGTGGAGCCACCTGTGAGTGCGCACACGCGCGCGCGGCTCACCGAGGACAGGAGACCACCGTGGACAACGCTGCAGACGAGGCCGCCCGCCGCGCTCGATCGGCCCGCTTCGCGACCGTGCCCATCGTCCTCGCGGGCACGATCGCGGTGACGGCCGGCCTCACCGGCCCCGTCGCCCACGCCGAGCCCCGGCACGACGACGAGGGCGCGGGGAACAAGCGCCACGTCGACCAGGACCGCAACGAGGGCGACCGGCCGGTGTTCAGCACCGCCGTCGCGCGGCCGGCCACGACGCGGGTCACGACGGTGGCCGCGGTCTCCCAGGCGCCGACGACCTACACCGTCCGTCAGGGCGACACGGTCTCGGGCATCGCGGCCCGGTACGGCCTGTCGGCGCAGGAGGTCCTGGTGCGGAACGGCCTCGGCTGGAACACGATCATCCACCCGGGCCAGACGCTCCACCTGACGAACGCGCCCGCGGTGCACCGGGCGCCCGCGCGGACCGCCACGACGACGTCGACGAGCACCACGAGCAGCTACCACGTCCGTTCCGGGGACACCGTCTCGGGCATCGCGGCGCGCATCGGCGTGTCGACGTCGGCGCTGCTCGGCGCGAACAACCTCTCGCAGCGCAGCGTGATCTACCCCGGGCAGACCCTCCGGGTGCCGTCCGCGCACCAGGCGGCTCCGTCCTCCCCGCGACCGGAGGTGTCCACGAGCACGGCGACCGCGTCGAGCGGCAGCGTGAAGATCAGCACCGGCGACACCATCGCGTCGATCGCCGCCGAGCACCACGTCTCCGTGAAGGCGCTGCTCGCCGCCAACGGCCTGAGCTACACGAGCACCATCTACGCGGGCAAGACCCTCGTGCTGCCGGGAGCGCCCACGGGCGCTGCGGTGTCCACCTCGGTGCAGGGATCCTCCACGACGCTGAGCGCCGAGCAGTGGCGGAACGCGGCGACGATCGTCAGCGTCGGCCGGTCGCTCGGCGTGCCGCAGCGCGGGCTCGTCGTCGCCCTCGCCGCCGCGATGCAGGAGTCGAGCCTCCGGAACCTCGCGGACGGCGACCGCGACTCGGTCGGCCTGTTCCAGCAGCGCCCGAGCCAGGGCTGGGGCAGCAAGGCGTCCCTGCAGGACCCGGCGACGGCCGCGAAGCGGTTCTTCCTCGGCAACCCCGGGCGCACGCGCGGCCTGCTCGACGTGCGCGGCTGGTCCTCGATGAGCGTCACCGACGCCGCCCAGGCCGTCCAGGTCTCGGCCTACCCCACGGCGTACGCGAAGTGGGGCGGCCCCGCCGAGACCTGGCCCGCCTCGCTCTGACGCCCTCGATCGGCCACGCCGGCCTGCCCCCACCGCGGCGCCGTCGACCCGGCAGTCTCATCCCTGAGATCGAGATCGGGTAACGGTCGGAGCGTCACGGCGGGCCTGTGCGGTCCGGATTCGTAGAATGCCGCAGATGACCACGAACGCCACGGACCCGATGATCGGTCGCATGATCGACCGCCGGTACCGTGTGCGCTCGCGGATCGCCCGCGGCGGCATGGCGACGGTCTACCTCGCGACCGACGTCCGACTCGAGCGCCGCGTGGCGATCAAGATCATGCACGGGCACCTGGCCGACGACCAGGCGTTCCGCGAACGCTTCATCCAGGAAGCCCGTTCGGCCGCACGGCTGTCGCACCCGAACCTCGTGGGCGTGTACGACCAGGGTGCCGAGGACGACACCGCCTACATCGTCATGGAGTACATCCCGGGCATCACCCTGCGGGACCTCCTCCAGGAACACCACGCCCTGACGCCCGAGCAGGCGACCGACATCCTCCGCGCCGTCCTCGCCGGGCTGGCATCCGCCCACCGCGCCGGGATCGTGCACCGCGACCTCAAGCCCGAGAACGTCCTGCTCGCCGACGACGGCCGCATCAAGCTCGGCGACTTCGGTCTCGCCCGCGCCACGACGGCGAACACGGCCACGGGCGCCGCGCTCCTCGGCACCATCGCCTACCTCTCCCCCGAGCTCGTCACGCGGGGTGCGGCGGACTCCCGCAGCGACATCTACGCGCTCGGCATCATGCTCTACGAGATGCTCACCGGCGAGCAGCCGTACAAGGGCGACCAGCCGATGCAGATCGCGTACCAGCACGCGAACGACACCGTGCCGCCGCCGAGTGCGTCGATCCCCGGCGTCCCGCCCGAGCTCGACGAGCTCGTGGCCTGGGCGACCGCTCGGAACCCAGGTGACCGGCCGGCGGACGCCCGCGAGATGCTCGACCACATGTCCGGCGGGCTGCAGCGCGCGACCGGGCAGTACCGCACCGCCGTGCTCCGGCCGGAGAACGCCACCGCGATCCTGCCCTCCGAGGGCCCGGCCGCACGCACGCCGTCGTCGGTCGGTTCGGCACCGGAGGACGACTCCGCCGACGCCACCACCGTGATCGACCGGTCCGCAGGCGCCGCACCCGTCGGTCGTGGTCGCAACCAGCCCGGACCCCGGCGGACGGGCTCGCAGCCAGGCGCCCTCTCCCCCGCCGCGCAGCGCCTCGCCGACAAGTCGGCCAAGCGCCGGAAGCGCGGGTGGATCGTCTTCGCGGTCATCGTCCTGCTCGCCCTCGTCGCGGGCACGATCGGGTGGGTGTACGGCCCCGGTCCGCTCGGCAACGTCCGCATTCCCGAGGTCGCGGGCAAGAGCGTCACCCAGGCACGCCAGCTCCTCGAGGCCCAGGGACTCCGCACGGCCGCCACCACCGCGCGCCGCTTCGACGCGGTCATCGCGAAGGGCGAGGTCTCGGCGACGAAGCCCGCGGCGAAGCGCGAGGTCCAGAAGGGCACCGCAGTGCAGCTCGTCGTGTCGAACGGGCCGCGGATGATCACGCTGCCCGCCATCATCGGGCAGCCCGAGTCGACCGTCACGGCCGCGCTCGACGACGACTTCGAACTGCAGGACAACCGCTACCAGTTCTCGGCCGACGCCGCGAAGGACACCGTGATCGCCGCCACCGGGCGCGACGCCTCCGGGCCCGTCGACCTCGGCACGGCCACCACCTACGCGGAGCGCGGGACGGTGACGCTCACGGTGTCGCTCGGACCGGTGCCCGACGTCGTCGGCAAGACGGTGGACGAGGCCGGTGCGACGCTCGAGGGCGTCGGGTTGCGACTCGGCTCCCAGGACCAGAAGTACGACGACCAGGTGCCCGAGGGCCAGATCATCTCCGCGAGCGTCGCCGACGACCCCGCGGTGCAGGGTTCGGCGGTCGACGTCGTCGTGTCGCGGGGGCCGGCGCCGATCCAGCTGCCGGACGTCCACGACAAGACGATCAACGACGCGACGAGCACCCTCGAGGGCCTCGGGCTGAAGGTCTCCGTCCCGGACTGCACGAACATCCTGTGCGGCTTCTACGACTGGAAGGCCACACTCCCGGTGACGGGGACGGACCCGCCCGCGGGCACCACCGTGCACCGCGGCGACACCATCACCCTCGCCTACGAGCAGTAGGGGCGCGGCGCCGCCGAGTCTCGCGTGCGCTGCGCCGAGTCTCGCGTGCGCTGCGCCGAGTCTCGCAGACAGCGACATTGCTCGTGGCCGCGAGCGCGAGACGTGTCGCTCACCGCGAGACTCGTGCCCGCGGCCGCGTGCGCGACCGGACCACCCACCGGCCGGGAGGCGCGGCGCGGGCCCGCACCGCGCCTCCCGGCCGGTACGCACGCGCGCACGCGCGGCGAGGCGAGTCTCGTGCCTGCTGGGGCGAGACTCGCTCACAGCGACGGGTCTCGTGCCCACGAGCGCAAAAACGGTCGCTCACCGCGAGACTCGGCGGCGCCGCGCGGCACGCGCGCCGCGCGTAGCGCGCGCCGCGCTCAGCGCGCGGCGCGCGCCGCGCTCAGCGCGCGGTGTGCGGGTGCGCCCCGAGCTCCTCGGCCACGAGGAACGCCAGCTCGAGCGACTGCAGGTGGTTCAGCCGCGGGTCGCACAGGGACTCGTACCGGGTCGCGAGCGTGGCCTCGTCGATGTGCTCGGAGCCGCCGAGGCACTCCGTCACGTCGTCGCCGGTGAGCTCGACGTGCATGCCGCCCGGGTACGTGCCGACCTCCCGGTGCGCCTCGAAGAAGCCGAGGACCTCGTCCACGACGTCGTCGAAGCGGCGGGTCTTGTAGCCGGTCGGGGTCGTCAGGCCGTTGCCGTGCATCGGGTCGGTCACCCAGAGCGGGTTCGCGTCCATGCACTTGATCGCCTCGAGCAGCTTCGGCAGCTCGTCGCGGATCTTGCCGGCACCCATGCGGGTGATGAACGTCAGGCGGCCGGGCTCGCGGTTCGGGTCGAGCTTCTCGACCAGGGCCTTCATGTCGTCGACCGAGGTGGTCGGGCCGAGCTTGACGCCGATCGGGTTCCGGACGCGCGACAGGAAGTCGACGTGCGCACCGTCGATGTCACGCGTGCGCTCACCGATCCAGATGAAGTGCCCGGACGTGTCGTAGGCCTGGCCGGACCGGGAGTCGATCCGGGTCATCGGGCGCTCGTAGTCCATGAGCAGCCCCTCGTGCGAGGCGTAGAACTCGACGTGCTTCAGCTCGTCGAAGTCCGCACCGCAGGCGTCCATGAAGCGGATGGCGCGGTCGATCTCCTTCGCGAGGTGCTCGTACCGGGCGTTCGCGGGGTTCGACGCGAAGCCCTTGTTCCACGAGTGCACCTGACGCAGGTCGGCGAAGCCACCCTGCGTGAAGGCGCGCACGAGGTTCAGCGTCGACGCAGCGGTGTGGTAGCCCTGCACGAGACGACGGGGGTCGGCCTGCCGGCTCTCCGGCGTGAAGTCGTACCCGTTGACGATGTCCCCGCGGTAGGCCGGCAGCGTGACGTCGCCGCGGGTCTCGAAGTCGCTCGAGCGGGGCTTGGCGAACTGGCCCGCCATGCGCCCCATCTTGATGACCGGCATCGAGGCGCCGTAGGTGAGCACGACCGCCATCTGCAGGATGGTCTTGACGCGGTCGCGGATGGAGTCCGCGGTGGCACCGGCGAAGGTCTCCGCACAGTCACCGCCCTGCAGCAGGAACGCCTTGCCCTGGGCCGCGGCGGCGAGACGGTCGCGCAGCTTGTCGACCTCGCCCGCGAACACGAGCGGCGGGAGCGTCGCGATCTCGGCCGAGGCGGCCTCGGCGGCGGCGGGGTCCGGCCACGTCGGCTGCTGCTTGATCGGGAGCGTGCGCCAATGGTCGAGCCCCTCGATGACGTCCGGATCCTGCAGGGCGACGAAGTCGGTCGACTCGAACAAGGCGTTACCTCGGTGTTCTGGGCTCGCGGCCGGTCGGACGACCGCTTCTGCGGTCGTGGACCCGCCGTCCGGCCGGGTTGCCGGACCGTACGAGCCTACCGTCCGGAGGTGCCGCCCCGCTCCTTCATGACCTGCTCGCGTGCGGAGCTCGCGCGTTCCTTGACACTCGTCGCGTAGACGTCGACGTACTCCTGGCGGCTCAGCCCGGCGAGCTCGTGCATGACCTCGTCCGTCACGCTGCGGAGGATGAAGCGGTCGGTCTCGAACCCCTGGAAGCGCGAGAAGTCGAGCGGCTTGCCGAAGACCACGCCCACCCGCTTGAACTTCGGGAACCGCTGCCCGATCTGCTGGACCTCACGCGTGCCGACCATGGCGACCGGCACGACGACGACGCGGCCCTCGAGGATCATCCGGGCGATGCCGGTGCGACCGCGGTACAGCTTGCCGTCGGGGCTGCGGGTGCCCTCGGGGTAGATCCCGAGCTGCTCACCGCGGGCGAGGACCTGGAGGCCGGTGCGGAGCGACGCCTCGGACGCCTTGCCGCCGGAGCGGTCGATGGGCAGCTGTCCGATCGCGTTGAAGAACGTCTTCGTCGCCCAGCCCTTGAGCCCTCGCCCGGTGAAGTAGTCGCTCTTGGCGAGGAACGAGATGCGGCGGTCGAGCACCGCGGGCAGGATCACCGAGTCGATGAAGGAGATGTGGTTCGAGGCGAAGATGACGGGGCCCTTGGCGGGCACGTGCTCGCGCCCGATGACCCACGGCCGGAAGAGCGTGAGGATGAGCGGGCCGAGCACGAAGTTCTTCAGCAGCCAGTAGGTCATCGATGACTCCGAGGGGGTGGGGTGCGCCCGACCCTACGCCGTCCGGGCGTGGATCCGGGCGAGGTCGGCGGCCCCGACGACCCCGGCGTCGTTGACGAGCTCGGCGATGACGAAGTCGGGCTCCGGGTGGTAGCCGCGTACCGGCAGGTTGCCGAGGTAGGCCTGCTTGATCGGCTCGAGCAGCCGGTCCCCCGCGCTCGCGACGCCGCCGCCGAAGACGAACAGCTGCGGGTCGAGCACGGCGGACAGCGAGGCGCAGGCCTCACCGAGGTGTCGGCCGAGCCGCCGCAGGGCCGCGAGGGCACCCGGGTCGTCGGCCAGGATCAGGTCGCCGACGATCTTCCCGTCGAGGTGACCGCCGTTCTGCTCGCGTGCGTCGGCGAGGGCGGACCCGATGCCGCCGGCGTCCGCAACGTCGTTCGCCATGCGCTGCAGGGCGCGGCCGGAGCCGTACTGCTCGATGCACCCACGGGCGCCGCAGCCGCAGGGCAGGCCGTTCGGCACGATGCGGAGGTGGCCGATCTCGCCGCCGGTGCCGAAGCCCCCGCGGAAGAGCCGGTCCTCGGTGACGATCGCGCCGCCGACGCCGGTACCGATCGTGAGCATGGTCATGTCGGACACGAGCCGACCTGCTCCGAAGCGGAACTCCGCCCAGCCCGCGGCGTTCGCGTCGTTGTCGACCGTGATGTGCAGGTCGCCGATGCGCTGCTGGAGCTTCTGCCGCAGGGGTTCGTTCCGCCAGCGGATGTTCGGCGTGTAGTAGACGATCGACTGCGAGGCGTCGATGAACCCGGGGGCCGCGACGCCCACCGCGCCGACCTCGTGCGAGGCGCGGAGGCGCGTGACCATCGCCACGACGTCGTCCAGCATGGCGTCCGGGTCCGCAGCGTTCGTGGCGACGCGGTCCTCGGCGAGGATCTCGCCGAGCTCCGTGACGACCGCTCCCGCGATCTTGGTGCCCCCGATGTCGATTCCGATGGCGTGCACGGTCCACGAGCCTACCGGTTCGCCGTGTCCACACCGAACGCACGGCTCCGTCCACACGGAACGCCCGGCGTGCGCCCCTATGCTGGCAGTGTCACCTCGACGATGAGGTGCACTCGAATCGAACCGGCCGACGAGGGAGTCACCGTGAACGATCAGCGACCCGAGCGCCTCACCAGCGCCGCCGCCGAACAGGGCACCGCCGCGACCAGCACCGAACCCACCACGCAGTCTGCCGCGGCTCCGGCGGGCGCGTCGCCGTCCGCGACACCGGCCGGGAGGCACGCTGCACGTCCCGGCGCCGGTCCCGTCGCGCCGGACCACGGCTCGGCAGCCCGGCTCCTCACGGAGCGTGCGCGGCTCACGCCGGACCGGCCGATCCTGGCCGAACGGCACGGCGACACCTGGACGCCGATCACCGCCGCCGAGACCCTCGCCCGCGTCCGCGCGATCGCGAAGGGGTTCGTGGCCGCCGGCCTCGAGCCGGGCGCGCACGTCGCGATCCTGTCCCGCACCCGCCTCGAGTGGACGCTCGTCGACTTCGCCGTGTGGACCGCCGGCCTGGTCTCCGTGCCGGTGTACGAGACGAGCTCGCCCGACCAGATCCGCTGGATCCTCTCCGACTCCGAGGCCGTGGCGATCGTGGTCGAGCAGGAGCAGCACGCCCGCCGGGTCGCCGGCATCGCGCCGGACCTCCCGCACCTCGGCCAGCACTGGACGATGGACGGCGGCGGGCTCGACGACCTGGCCCGGCTCGGCGAGGACGTCAGCGACGAGGACCTCGACGCCCGCACGGCGACCGTGCACGGGCACGACGACGCGACGATCATCTACACGTCCGGCACGACCGGGCGTCCGAAGGGCTGCGTGCTCCGCCACGACAACTTCACGGGCACCGTCGAGGGCGCGTCCGAGGCCATGCCCGAGGTCATCGCCGAGGGATCGTCCACCCTGCTGTTCATCCCGATGGCCCACGTCTTCGCGCGGTTCATCGCGGCGATGTCGCTCTCCGCCGGCGTGCTGGTCGGCCACGAACCGGACACGAAGGACCTCATGAAGGCCGTGTCGACCTCCCGACCGACGTTCCTGCTCGCGGTCCCCCGGGTCTTCGAGAAGATCTACAACTCGGCCGAGCAGAAGGCCGACCTCGGCGGCAAGGGCCGGATCTTCCGCGCGGCCGCCGCCACCGCGGTCGCGCACTCCGAGGCGCTGACGTCGGGGAAGGTCCCGCTCGGACTCCGGCTGCGATTCGCCCTGTTCGACAAGCTCGTCTACGCCAAGCTGCGCGACGCGATCGGCGGGCGCGTGCGCTACGCCGTCAGCGGCTCCGCACCGCTCTCGCCGCGGCTGTCGCACTTCTTCCGGTCCATCGGCGTCCTCATCCTCGAGGGCTACGGGCTGACCGAGACCACCGCCCCGGCGACGGTGAACCGCGCCGGCGAGCTGCGCATCGGGACGGTCGGGCGGGCGCTCCCCGGCGTCGAGGTCCGGATCGCCGACGACGGCGAGATCCTGATCCGCGGCGTCGACGTGTTCGACCGGTACTGGCGGAACGACGAGGCGACCGAGAAGGCCTTCGCGGACGGCTGGTTCCGCACCGGCGACCTCGGGCGGCTCGACGACGACGGCGTCCCGACCGTGACCGGTCGCGCGAAGGAGCTCATCGTCACGGCGAGCGGCAAGAACGTCGCACCGGCCCCGCTCGAGGACGCGATCCGCGAGCACCCGCTCGTCGGGCAGGCGGTCGTCGTCGGCGAGGGCAAGCCGTTCGTGGCGGCGCTCGTGACGCTGGACCGTGACATGCTCCCGGGCTGGTGCGAGGCGCGGGGCATCTCCCCCGTCCTCAGCCCGCACGAGGCCGCGTACGACGAGCGGGTGCACCAGGCCGTGCAGGAGGCCGTGGACACCGCGAACCAGCGGGTCTCGCGGGCGGAGTCGGTGCGGTCGTTCACGATCCTCGACACCGACCTGACCGAGGCCTCCGGGCACCTCACCCCGAAGCTGACGATCAAGCGACCGGTCATCATGCGGGACTTCGCCGCGGACATCGAGCACATCTACTCCGGCTCGAAGGTGCAGACCACCGCGACGCCGGTGGTGACCAGCCGTCGTCGACGCGGCTGAGACACGCGACGCGACCGCCGGGAGGCCCGGTGCCGGTCCCTGGGACCGGCACCGGGCCTCCCGGCGGTTCGCGGTGTGCGCGGGGCGCGACGCACCCCGCTCGAGCTCAGCCCTGCGGGGCCAACTCCGCGGTCGGTGCGTCGAGCACGGCCGTCGACGACGTCGTCGAGGCGACCGGTTCGGGTCGGAGGTTGGTGCGGGTGCGGTGCGAGCTGAGCTCGTTGTCCTGAGCGGCCATGATGCTGTCCTGGGGGTGTGGGGGTACGACGTCGGTGGGGAGCCGACGACGGTACGGTACCTCCTCGTCAGGACGAGACGACAATCCCCCGTGGGGGTGTCACTCCGAGCAACGCGCGGACGTCAGTGGAACCAGTCCTGCGCCCGGATGTCGCGGAGTGCCTGACGGCGGACCTCGGGGTCGAGCGTCATCACGTAGACGGTGCCGTCGAGGTGGTCCACCTCGTGCTGCAGCGCCTCCGCCATGAGGCCGTCGCCCTCGAGGACGACCTCGTTCCCGTCGACGTCCACACCGCGGACCTTCGCGTGCGGCCACCGCCTCGTCGGGTAGCCGAGACCGGGCACGGAGAGGCAGCCCTCCTCCATGAGCTCGGGCTCGCCGGAGACCTCGACGACCTCGGGGTTGAGGACGTAGCCGACCTCGCCGTCGACGTTGTACGAGAACGCGCGGAGGCCGACGCCGATCCGCGGGGCCGCGACGCCGGCGCGCCCGGGCTCCTTCACGGTGTCGATGAGGTCCTGCACGAGGTCCCGGACGCCCTGGGAGCCGAGCGCCTCGGGGCGGATCGGGTCGGACGGGGAACGGAGGACGGGATCGCCGAAGAGGCGGATGGGACGGACGGTCACGTTACTGCAGCACCACCAGGAGGTCGCCGGCGTCCACCTGCTGGGTCGCCGGGATCGCGAGACGGCCGACGGTGCCCGCCACGGGCGCCGTGATGGCCGCTTCCATCTTCATCGCCTCGATGCTCGCCACGGCCTGGCCGGCCACGACGACGTCACCGACGGCGACCTTGAGCGTCACGACGCCGGAGAACGGCGCCGCCACGTGCTTCTGGTCGGACGGGTCGGCCTTCTCGGCGGCCTTCGTCTCGACCTCGATCGACCGGTCGCGGACCGCCACCGGGCGCAGCTGCCCGTTGAGGGTCGCCATGACCGTCCGGATGCCCCGCGCGTCCGCCTCGCCGATCGCCTCGAGGCCGACGAACAGGTCGACGCCCTTGCCGAGGCGCACGACGTGCTCCTGCCCCGGCCGGAGCCCGTAGAGGTAGTCGACGGTCGGGACGACCGAGAGGTCGCCGAAACGCTGGCGGACCTCCTCGAACTGGCGGGTGGGCTGCGGGAAGAGCAGCCGGTTCAGCGCCTGCTGCCGGTCGCGCCCCGGCGTCGCGAGGTGCTCGCGCTCGGCCTCGGGCACCGGTGTCACCTCGGTGCGGACGTCGCGGCCGGCGAGGACCTTCGACCGGAAGGGCTCGGGCCAGCCGCCCGGCAGGTCGCCGAGCTCGCCCGCCATGAAGCCGATCACGGAGTCCGGCACGTCGTACCGCTCCGGGTGCTCCTCGAAGTCCGCCGGATCGGCCCCGACCGCGGCGAGCTGGAGCGCCAGGTCGCCGACGACCTTCGACGACGGGGTCACCTTCGTCGGGCGTCCGAGGATCCGGTTCGCCTCGGCGTACCAGTCCTCCACCTGCTCGAAGCGGTCGCCGAGGCCGAGCGCGATGGCCTGCTGCCGGAGGTTCGAGAGCTGGCCGCCGGGGATCTCGTGCTTGTACACGCGGCCGGTCGGGCCGGGCAGCCCCGACTCGAACGGGGCGTACGCACGGCGGACGGCCTCCCAGTAGGGCTCGAGGTCGCCGACGGCGTCGAGGGACAGCCCCGTGTCGCGCTCGGTGTGCGCCAGGGCGGCGACGAGCGCGGACATGCTCGGCTGGCTCGTCGTGCCCGCCATCGGGGCCGCGGCGACGTCCACCGCGTCCGCACCGGCCCGGGCAGCGGCGAGGAGCGTCGCGAGCTGGCCGCCGGCGGTGTCGTGCGTGTGCACGTGGACGGGCTGGTCGAAGCGCTCCCGGAGGGCGGCGACGAGCCGCTCCGCGGCGCCGGCGCGGAGCAGCCCGGCCATGTCCTTGATGCCGATGACGTGCGCGCCGGCCTCGACCATCTGCTCCGCGAGGCGAAGGTAGTAGTCGAGCGTGTAGAGGTCCTCCGCCGGGTCGAGCAGGTCGCCCGAGTAGCAGAGCGCCGCTTCGGCCACCGACGTGCCGGTGGCGAGCACTGCCTCCAGGGCGGGTCGCAGCTGGCTGACGTCGTTGAGGGCGTCGAAGATCCGGAACACGTCGACGCCGCTGGCGGCGGCCTCGGCCACGAACGCGTCGGTGACCTCGGTCGGGTACGGCGTGTAGCCGACCGTGTTGCGGCCACGCAGCAGCATCTGCACGGGGATGTTCGGCATCGCCGCCCGGAGTGCCGCCAGGCGCTCCCACGGGTCCTCGCCGAGGAGACGGAGCGCGACGTCGTAGGTCGCGCCGCCCCAGGCCTCCACGGAGAGCAGCTGCGGCGTCAGGCGAGCGACGTGCGGAGCGACCGCGACGAGGTCCTTCGTGCGGACCCGGGTCGCCAGGAGCGACTGGTGAGCGTCGCGCATCGTGGTCTCGGTGACCGCGAGCGCCGTCTGTGCCCGGAGCGACCGCGCCCACCCGGCCGGGCCGAGCTCCAGGAGCCGGTCGCGCTGCCCGGGCGGCGGCGCGGCGGACAGGTCGACCGCGGGGAGCTTCTCGCTCGGCTCGACGGTCTGCGGGCGCCGCTCGCCGTTCGGCTTGTTCACCGTGACGTCGGCGAGCCAGTTCACGATCTTGGTGCCGCGGTCCTTCGACACGTGGCCGCCGAAGAGCTGCGGGCGCTCCTCGATGAACTTCGTCGACACGTCGCCGCGGTCGAAGTCCGGGTCCTCGAGGACGGCCTGCAGGAACGGGATGTTCGTGCTGACGCCGCGGATCCGGAACTCGGCGAGGGCGCGCTTGGCCCGGGACACGGCCGCCGGGAAGTCACGACCGCGGCAGGTCATCTTCGCGAGCATCGAGTCGAAGTGCGGGCTGATCTGCGCGCCGGTGGCGATCGTGCCGCCGTCGAGTCGGACGCCGGCGCCGCCCGGGCTGCGGTAGGTGGTGATCTTGCCCGTGTCCGGTCGGAAGCCCTGGGTGGGATCCTCGGTGGTGATGCGCGTCTGGAGCGCGGCGCCGTGGACCGCGACGGTGTCCTGCGACAGCCCGAGGTCGGCCAGGGTCTCCCCCGCCGCGATCCGCATCTGCGACTGCACGAGGTCGACGTCGGTGACCTCCTCCGTGACGGTGTGCTCGACCTGGATGCGGGGGTTCATCTCGATGAAGACGTGCTGGCCGGCCCGTTCGCCGTCGGTGTCGAGCAGGAACTCGACCGTGCCCGCGTTCACGTAGCCGATCGAGCGGGCGAAGGCGACGGCGTCCCGGTGCAGGGCGGCCGCGATCGACGGGTCGAGGTTCGGCGCCGGGGCGATCTCGACGACCTTCTGGTTCCGGCGCTGCACCGAGCAGTCGCGCTCGAAGAGGTGGATCGTGCCGGCGTCGGTGCCGGTGGCGTCGGCGAGGATCTGGACCTCGATGTGCCGCGGACGGATCACGGCCTGCTCGAGGAACATGGTCGGGTCGCCGAAGGCGCTGTCGGCCTCGCGCATCGCCTCCTCGAGCGCGGGCCGGAGTTCGTCCCGGGTCTCCACCCGACGCATGCCCCGCCCGCCGCCGCCCGCGACCGCCTTCGCGAACACCGGGAAACCGATGGCGTCGGCGCCCGCGAGGAGTTCCTCGACGTCGCGGCTCGCCGGTGTGCTCGCGAGGACGGGAACGCCGGCGGCGATCGCGTGCTCCTTCGCGGTGACCTTGTTGCCGGCCATCTCGAGGACGTGCTCGCCCGGACCGATGAACGTGATGCCGGCAGCGGCAGCGGCAGCGGCGAGCTCGGGGTTCTCGGACAGGAAGCCGTAGCCCGGGTAGATCGCGTCGGCGCCGGACTCCCGCGCCACGCGGATGATCTCGGAGACGTCGAGGTAGGCCCGCACCGGGTGCCCCGGCTCACCGATCAGGTAGGCCTCGTCCGCCTTCAACCGGTGCAGCGAGTTGCGGTCCTCGTACGGGTAGACGGCGACGGTCCGGGCGCCCAACTCGTACGCGGCACGGAATGCACGGATGGCGATCTCGCCACGGTTCGCCACGAGGATCTTGCTGAACACGAGGTCCCTTTCAGCCCGGGGTTGAGGTGAGACAACCCTAGTCGCGGTAACGTTGCTCACCGTGCATGTACTCAGCGTGAGCTCCCTCAAGGGTGGTGTCGGCAAGACGACGGTGACGCTCGGCCTGACCTCGGCCGCGTTCGCCAAGGGACTGCGCACGCTGGTGGTGGACCTCGACCCGCAGTCCGACGTCTCGACGGGCCTCGACATCAACCTCGCCGGACACCTGAACGTGGCCGACGTGCTCGAGAACCCGAAGGAGAAGATCGTCCGCCAGGCGATCGCCCCGTCCGGGTGGACCAAGGGCTCCCAGGGCAAGATCGACGTCATGGTCGGCTCGCCCTCGGCCATCAACTTCGACGGGCCGCACCCGTCGATCCGCGACATCTGGAAGCTCGAAGAGGCCCTCGCGAACGTCGAGCAGGACTACGAGCTCGTCCTCATCGACTGCGCGCCGTCGCTGAACGCCCTCACCCGCACCGCGTGGGCGGCGTCCGACCGGGTCACCGTCGTCACCGAGCCGGGGCTGTTCTCCGTCGCCGCTGCCGACCGGGCACTCCGTGCGATCGAGGAGATCCGACGCGGGCTCTCCCCCCGCCTGCAGCCGCTCGGCATCATCGTGAACCGGGCGCGCGTGCAGTCGCTCGAGCACCAGTTCCGCATCAAGGAGCTCCGCGACATGTTCGGGCCGCTCGTGCTGTCGCCGCAGCTGCCCGAGCGCACGTCGCTGCAGCAGGCGCAGGGTGCGGCGAAGCCGCTGCACGTCTGGCCGGGTGAGTCGGCGCAGGAGATGGCGAAGAACTTCGACCAGCTGCTCGAGCGCATCATGCGCACGGGCAAGATCGGCCCGTACGCCGAGGGCGGCGCGGCCTAGGTCCTGCCTGCGGGGCGCCGGTGACGCCTCGGCCGCGGTCCTGCCGGCGGGGCGCCCATGACGCCCCGGCCTCGGTCCTGCCGGCGGGGCGCCCGGCGCCCGTGACGCCGCGGCCCCGGCCTCGGTCCTGCCCGACGTTGGTCGTGACGTCGCTCGAGGGTCACGACTCCCCGCTCACAATCGGCCATCGGTCACGAAGCGTCGCTCGAACCCCGCGACACCGACCGCGCGTGACCGCTCGACGGACACTCAGCGGGGTGTCGCGACCCGGCAACGCCAGGGCCAGGCAGCGGCGACCACGCCCGACAGCGCCGGGCAACGGCCCGGCAGCAGCGTCAGGACGCGCGCGACGCCCGGCGAGCGGCGAGCTCGTCGTCCGGATCGGCAGCGGGAGCCGCGTCGAGCTCCACGAGGGAGGACTCGACCTCGCGCAGGACCTTGCCCACCGCGATGCCGAACACGCCCTGCCCACGGGAGACCAGGTCGATGACCTCGTCGTCGGAGGTGCACAGGTAGACCGAGGCACCGTCGGACATCAGGGTGGTCTGTGCGAGATCGGACACGCCCGACTCCCGCAGCTGGTTCACCGCGGTGCGGATCTGCTGCAGCGAGATGCCGGTGTCGAGCAGCCGCTTCACGAGCTTGAGCACGAGGATGTCGCGGAACCCGTAGAGCCGCTGCGAGCCGGAACCCGCGGCACCACGGATCGTCGGCTGCACGAGTTCGGTCCGGGCCCAGTAGTCGAGCTGACGGTAGGAGATGCCGGCTGCACGGGCGGCGACGGTGCCGCGGTAGCCGTTCTGCTCGTCGTGCTCGGGCATGCCGTCGGTGAAGAGCAGACCGAGGTCGTACCGCGTCATGTCCGACCCGGTACCGGGGGTGTCAGTCCCACTCATGCGCTTGCCTTCCACGACGATCGAGCCCTCACCCGAAGCTTCAATGCCGGGTTGAGAGTTGTTCCGAGGTCCACGGTAGCGACTCCGAGCCGTCGCGCGCGGGACATCCGCTCCGGCGCGTCCGGCGTGTCGAGGATACGCCCCGCCCTCCGACACCCGCCAGAAACGGGAGCCTCCCCCAGCGAGCGCTTCATGCGTCGAGACGCCCGATCGCCGACCGGATGAGCTGCGATCGGATGGTCTCGAGGTGCCCCGCGATCTCCCGAGCGAGTTCGGTGGCCTTGGCCTTCGACGTGGCGTCTCCGCGACGCGAGACCGGCATCAGCGCGGACTCGATCAGCCCGACCTCACGCTCCGCCGTCGCCCGGAAGGTCCGCAGGTGCCGCGGTTCGATGCCGGAGCGCTGCAGCTCGACGAGCGCCTTCAGGACCGCGACGGCGTCGTCGCCGTAGGTGTCGGTCGCGGGCAGCAGGGACGCGGTGACCGCATCGGCGAGCAGCATCGGCGTGGCCCCGGCAGCGCGGACGGTCTCCTCGCGCGTGTAGCGGCGCTCGCGCCCGAGGATCGACGGCTTCGGTGCTTCTCCCCCACCCGGCAGCGTCGGTTCGCGACCCGCGTCGAGGTCGGCGAGGTACTCCTTGATGACCTTGAGCGGCAGGTAGTGGTCGCGCTGCAGTCCGAGGATGATGCGCAGGCGCTCGACGTCGGCCGGCGAGAACTTGCGGTAGCCGCTGGCGGTGCGGACCGGCGTGACGAGTTCGCGTTCCTCGAGGAAGCGCAGCTTCGAACCGGCGAGGTCCGGGAACTCCGGCTTGAGGCGAGCGAGGACCTGCCCGATCGTGAGCAGGTCCGGCGCCGCCGACCCCGCCCGGGCCGCGGCGGACCGCGCGGGCACTACGCGGTCGCCAGGCGCGCCAGGTCGACCCGGGAGGCGTAGAAGGTCAGGCGGAACTTGCCGACCTGGACCTCGGACCCGTCGGTGAGCAGTGCCTCGTCGATGCGGGCACCGTCGAAGTAGGTGCCGTTGAGCGACCCGAGGTCCTTCACGGTGAAGCTCGTGCCGTGGCGGAGGAACTGCGCGTGCTTGCGCGACACCGTGACGTCGTCGAGGAAGATGTCGGCGTCGGGGTGCCGACCGGCCGTCGTGACGTCGGAGTCGAGGAGGAACCGCGCGCCCACGTTCGGGCCGCGACGGACCACGAGGAGCGCCGAGCCGGAGGGCAGCGCCGTGATCGCGTCGCGCTCTTCCGTCGAGATGCCGGACTCGGGCGTGAGGGCGGCAGCCTGCTCCAGGCTGAAGGTCATCGTCGTGTCGACGAGTCGCTGCTGCTGGGTGCGAGCGTCGTTGCCGGCCGGACCCTGCTGCGGGACCACTGGATCGGACATCGTGGACCTCCCTCTCTTGGCCCATCAGCGTATCGGAAACGGGTGACCCCGCGGGAGCCCGGAAACGGGCTGTTCACAACTCGGCAGTCCGCGATCAGCGAACGTGCACGGCACCCACACCGAGACAACGGGAGGGACGGCGCATGCCCGCACCGCGCCTCCCGTCCGTCACATGGTCGCCACCGGCGGACCGACACTGCCGGGGCGGAGGCGTCACTGCTGCAGATCCGACAGGATCTGCTTGATCTCGGAGTCCTTGAGCTTCACCCACGGCGAGCCGTCGGGGTCGCTGGTCGAGGCCTCCGGGCTGTCGCCGGTGTTCCACCACTTCGCCTGGTACGGCACGCCGTCGAACAGGACCCGCGCCCCGGTGTCGTACTGCTTCGTGCCGGACCACGACGGGTAGGTGCCCTTCGGCAGCGTGACCTGCTGCACCGGCTTCTCGCCCTGCAGCACCGGGCCGATGAGCTGCCACGGCGTCTCGTAGGCGCTGAGCACCGGGTCGTCCGGCAGGTCGCCCGAGGTCCACCACTTCGCCTCGTAGACGTTGTGGTGCCAGACGATCTTCGTGCCCTCGAGGTAGGACGCGTCCGCGCTCCACACCGGGTACGGGCTCGTCTTCGGGTCGTCGGTCGGTTGCACGGTCGCGCTCGGCTCGGCCTTCGTGACGTCCGATGCCGCCGCGACGATCCCGCCGGTGAAGCCCTTGCCGAGGACGTCGGCGAACAGGACACCGCCCTGGTCGACCCCCGAGCAGGAGTTCGACACCGTCGACAGGTTGACGTAGTTCGACCCGCAGGTGGTGTCACGGTTCAGGGACCACATCGACATGCGCCCGAGTCCGCGCTCCCGCGCCCACGCGTTGAGCTTCGTCGCGTCGGCGAGCGAGAACACCTCGTCCTGCTCGTCGTTCTGGCCGATCATCGGCGTCGCGCCGATCTTGTGCCAGAGCGTCCGGTCGCCGAGCGGCGTGCCCGACCGCGTGTACAGGATGCCGAGCTGGCGCTGGACCTCCTGCAGGGTCTGGACCGAGGCCGAGTACATGCTCTGGCTCGAGCCCTTGCTCTGGCCGTAGTCCATCGTCATCGCGTTGACGCCGGCGAGGTCGACCCCGGCCTTGAGGAACTGCGCGACCGCGGTGGTCCCGTCGCTCGTCAGGCCACCGGGTGCCGCGGGCAGCGTGAGCCAGACGGCGAGCGGGTGGCCCGCCGCGCGACGCTCGTCCTGCAGCTGCTTCACGGCGGCGGCTCGACGCTTCCCCGCGGCGTGGTTCGTGAGGTCGTCGCCCTCGACGTCGAAGTCGACCGTGCTGACGTCGTAGCGCTGCACGACCGTCCGGTACGCCCCGACGAGGTCCGACGCGCTCGTGCAGGTCGTGGCGAGCTCGTCGTTCGCGAGTCCGCCGAAGGACACACCGACCTCGCCCTTCTGCTGCTCGAGCCGGGCGATCCGCCGGTCGAGGTCGAGCGAGTCGGACGCGCCCTGCAGCGAGTACGCCGAGCCCCACGTCGGGGTGCAGGCGGCGTCGTGGTCGGCGACCACGAACGAGAGCATGACGTCGCGGCCCTTCGCGGACTTGACGTCCTCGAAGGCGAAGGTCGGGGTGGCGGTCACGTCCGTGTAGGCGGCGAACCAGCTCTGCTGGGCGTCGGCTGCGTGCGCGGACTGCCACCGGTCGAAGCCGGCGTAGCCGCCGACCGCGACCGCGGCGGTCACCACGACCGCGAGGCCGACCCGGAACGGGGAGAGTCGTCTGGTGGAGGACATCAGGCAGCGGTCCGTTCGTCGGAGGTGGTGGTCGTGACGGTCGGGGTGCTCCGGGTCGCCGGGGCGCCGACGGTGCCGACGCCGTGGCGGGTCGGCATCTCCGCCCCGCCGTGGCCGAAGTAGAGCACCGCGCGCCAGTCCTCGACGACCGGCTCCGGCTCCGGCAGCAGGCCCCTGCGCGCGGCCTTCCGGTCCTGTCGTGCCTGCCGGCGACGGGCGCGACGGGCGGCCCGGGCGGTCGGGTCGTAGTACATCCACTTCGTGGCCCAGAGCCAGACGTCGACGATCGAGTTCCAGATGCCGATGTAGGCGACGATCGCGTACAGCGCGAGCAGGGCGTTGAACGCCGCGAACACGGCGTTGCCCCAGTTCTGCGCCTGGGAGTCGCGAACGAACGTGAAGACCGAGAACGCGACCATCGCGTACGGCGCGAGGACGTACAGCGCGGGCGAGGCCGTCCGGTCGCGGACCTTCGGGGTGCGGGCGAACGGGATCTTCTTCGCCGTCAGCGCCTGCTGGACACTCTTGAGCACGCCGGCCACGTTCACCGGCATCAGGATGAGGTTGAAGCCGTAGATCCGGAGGATGTCGGTGCGCTTGTAGCCGCAGTACTTCAGGTCCGAAGCGAACAGCCAGAAGTACGGCAGCGCGGCGAGCAGCACCATCGGGCTGAGCAGCCGGGAGTCGTACGGGTAGGCGAGCAGGAAGATGAGCCCGAGCGACCCCCACGCGATCGAAGCCATGTAGTTGACGCGGAGCGACATCTCCACGATCCCGACGCGCTCCCCGCGCTGCCGGCGCTCGCGCACCTGGCGGAGGTACTTCGGGAGGATGAGCAGCCCGCCGTTGGCCCAGCGGCGACGCTGGACGATGAGCGAGCCGAAGTCCGGCGGGGTCGCGCTGTAGGACAGCCGCTCGGGGTAGTTCACGAGGGTCCAGCCGTGCATGCCGAGGTCGACGCTCGACTCGGTGTCCTCGATGACCGTGCGGTCCTGCACGTAGCGCTTCACCTCGAAGCCGCCGACGGTCTCGACCTCCTCGATGTCGCGCAACGCCCGGGTCCGGATGACCGCGTTCGCGCCGACCCAGAAGGTGGCGTTGTGGCGGGACATGCCCTGGTGGAGGATGTGCTGGATGTCGGTGGTCGCACCGGCGAGCCGCTCGATGCGGGTCGCCGCGCCCCGGAAGGACGAGTACGGCGTCTGGGTCACGGCGACGCGGGCGTTCTCCGGCTGCTCGAGGAAGTACACGAGCCGCAGGCAGTAGTCGCGGAGCAGCACCGAGTCGGCGTCGAGGGTCAGGACGTAGTCGGACGCCGGGACGACGAGGTCCGCGGTCGTCGGGTCCGACACGGTCCGGAGCACCGTGCCGCTCGCGGTCTCCTCGAACGCGTACGCGCCACCGAGCAGGCCGATGTACGAGTTGAGGTTCATCGCCTTGTTCGCCTCGTCGGAGAGGTTCACGAACCGCTTCCGCTCGAAGGTCGTGATCTCGGCAGTGAAGGTCCAGGCGAGGCGACGGGTCAGCTCGAGGGCGCGGGCGCTGGTGACCTCGGTGAAGGCGTGGTCGGCAGCGACGGCGTCGACGATCGCGGCCTCGAGGGCCTCCGAGGTCAGTCGGAACTCGTCGGCGAGCGCGACGAGGACCTGGTCGTGGAAGAAGTGGTCGACGTGGTCGACGACCTCGTGCTCACGGGCGTGCCGTCGGAGCCACGCGTCGGCCCAGCGGTGGTGCTCGACGAGGGTGCGGAGCGCGTCGACCGAGGCCTGCGGCGCGGTGTCGGCGTCGATCTCGGCGACGAGCAGCGCCTCCTGGAACCGGCGGGACGGCGCCGCGAGCTGCGACTGGATCCGGCCGGCAACGGCCCGGGTGCGCTCGAGCTTGTCGGCCACCTCGGGGTCGGTCGGGAACGGGGCGTCGTCGACGAGCAGGACGACGCGGAGGTTCGGGTACTCCTGCAGCGCGGCCGACCACAGCGTCGTGGCGACCACGTCGGGCTCCTCGGCGTAGCTCGGCACCAGGACCGTCATCGGTGCCTCGTGGCCCTCGGCGAAGTGGCGGTCGAGCTCGGCGCGCGGGACGCGGACGTGGGTGGCGAAGCGTTCCATCGCACCCTGGCGGGCGATGAGGTGCATGAGGGCGGAGAACGTCAGGAAGGTGACGACGACCAGGTATGAGAGCGCCTCCGTGGTGAAGCGGAAGCTCTCGGTGCCGTAGTCGAGGAACTGGCGGATCACGGTGTACACGACGTACGCGAGCCAGAACGCGATGGTGAGGATGATCGCGATGCGACCGGAGACGAGCTTCCGGTCGGAGGGTCGGGCGTGGAGGGTGTCGAGCGGGCGGGTACGACGCTCGGAACCCCACTGCCTGCGGCGCACGGGGGCGCCGTCGAGCTGTTCGGGCATGACGGTCCTTCTTGCGCGGGGGTCAGCGCGCCATCGGGTCGGCACGCCGTCGGGTTGCCCCCGCCGGTCGGGTGCGAACCTACGGGGACAGAACGAACGGTGCAGACACCCGGAAGGGGGGTCCGGGGCACCTCCTGCGGGAAACCGCACGATGTTGCGTGGAGGGGGTCCGCGCGTGTCGACCGCGGTCCGCTGCGGGCGGGGTCGGGCGGGCGCGCGAGTCGGCCGTGCGCGGGGTCGGGCGCGGCGGGTGGTCGCGACACCCCGCTCACCTCGGGCGGATGGTCACGAGGTGTCGCTCCGATCGGGCGGAAGCGACCGTTCGTGACCACTGGGCGGAACGAGCGCGGGGTGTCCCGACCCGGGCGGGAGCGACACGTCGTGACCCCTCGGCGGAACGGCCGCGGGTCGTCCCGACCGCAGCAGGGGTCGGTCAGCGCCCGCGGGCGAGGAGCCAGAGCAGGTAGGGCGCGCCGACCACGCCCGTGACGACGCCCACGGGCAGCGCCGTGCCCGGGATCGCGAACTGCGCGACGAGGTCGCTCGCGAGGGTGATCGCCGCGCCGACGGCAGCCGCGGGACCGAGGGCCACCCGGCCGCCGCCGACGATCCGCCGGGCGATCGGTGCTGCCATGAGCGCGACGAACGACACCGGCCCGGCGGTCGCCACCGCCCCCGCGGTGAGGCAGACCGCGGTCAGGAGCAGCAGCACCTTCGCCCGGTCCGGACGGAGCCCCAGCGCCGACGCGACCTCGTCGCCGAGCGCGAGCACCGTCAGCCGGGGCGACTGCAGCAGCGCGAGCACCATGAGCACCACGAACGCGACGGCGAGGACGACGACCAGGTTCCGGTCGACCGCGTTGAGCGACCCGGACAACCAGAGGAGCGCCGTACCCGCCTGGGTCACGGTGCCGCTCGTGAGCATCCACCCGGTGACCGCGAGGCAGATCGCGGCGACCCCGATCCCGACGAGCACCACCCGGTTGCCGGTGATGCCCCGCTGCCAGGACAGCGCCGCGATCGCGAGCGACACCACGACGGCGCCGACGAGCACCGTGCCGAACAGCACCCCGCCGGACGCCCCGAACAGCACGATGGCGGTGATCCCGGCAGCGCTCGCGCCCGAGGTGACGCCGATGACGTCGGGGCTCGCGATCGGGTTCCGGACGACGCTCTGCACGATGGCGCCCGCCACCCCGAGCGCGGCGCCGACGAACACCGCGCCGAACACCCGGGGACCCCGGAGCTGTCCGATCACGAAGTCGGCGATCGCGTCGCCGTGGCCGAAGGCCGCCGCGACGACCTGTGCCGGGGAGAGCGGGATCTCGCCGACCCCGAGACCGGTGAGCACGAGGGCGACCACGACGGCCAGGAGCACGACGGTGACGACCAGTTCCCGGCGCGCGCCGACGAGCCGACGGCGCCGTGGCTGCACCGCCGTCACAGGCCCCTCACCGCCCGCGATCGCACCAGGAGGATGAACACGGGCGCCCCGATGAGCGCGGTGACGATCCCGACCTGCAGCTCCCCCGGGTACGCGACGACCCGACCGATGACGTCGGCCACGAGCAGGAGCGCCGGGGCGACGATCGCGGACAGCAGGATCGTCCAGCGGTTGTCGGGTCCGGTCAGCCGGCGGACGGCGTGCGGGACCGCGAGCCCGACGAAGGCGATCGGTCCCGCAGCGGCCACCGCCGACCCGGCCAGCAGCACGGTCACGACCCCGCCGACGACCCGGACGAGCACGACCCGCTGCCCGAGCGACGCCGCGAGCTCGTCGCCGAGCGCGAGGGTGTTGAGCGACCGCCCGAGCGCGACGGCCACCACGAGCCCGACGAGGACCGGCACCGTGATCACCCCGGCGGTCCCGAGGTCCTTCCCGGCGAGCGCCCCGACCTGCCAGAAGCGCAGCTGGTCGAGCAGCGCCTGGTCCGTCACGAGCACCGCGGTGGTGACCGACGAGAGGGCCGCGGCGACGACGGCGCCCGAGAGCGCGAGGCCGACCGGGGACAGCCCGCGGCGGGCCACGGCTGCGATGCCGTAGACGAGGAGGGCGGCGAGGCCGGCGCCGACGAAGGCGAACGGCAGGTAGGCGGCGGTGCCGCTCAGGCCGAACAGGGCGATGCCGGCGACCACGGCGAGCGAGGCCCCGGCGTTGATGCCGAGGACGCTCGGGTCGGCGAGGGGGTTGCGGGTGACCCCCTGCATGACGGCGCCCGCGACGCCGAGGGCCGCGCCGGCGAGGAGCCCGACGACCGTGCGCGGGACCCGGTTGCCGAGCACGATGAGGCCGATCTCGTCCTGCCGGCCCGGGTGGAGCACGGTGTCGAGGACGGTCCCGAGCGGGATCGGCCGGGAGCCGAACGCCACGGACAGCGCGACGGCCATCAGGAGGACCACGACCGCAAGCACGGTGGCGCGGACGAGCCGGCCGACGGAGCCGGGGGCGGGTGCGAGGACGGGAGCTGCCATGGGGGTGAGGCAACCCTAACGCGGGCGCCCTCCGTGGCCGGCGCACGCGTTCGGCCGTCCCCGAGCAAGCCGGGAGCGTGCGCAGTGCTCGTTCATAGGGTCTCCTTGGGGAACGGTCCTGTACTGGGATCCATCGACGCCCGACCGGGTCGTCGAGGGACGACCGGAGAGCACCGATGAACGAGACCCCGAACCCCGACGCCACCGCGGGCGGCACGAACGGCGCGACGACCAGCGGATCCGACGGACGGACGCCGGGCGCCTGGGAGGCACCCCACGCCGACCGGTCGACCCTCCGCCCGGCGTACGCCTTCGACGGGAGCGGCCCGTACCTGTACGCACCCGACGGGTCGGGGCCGTACGCGTACACGTCCGACGGTCGTGGGCCGTACCTCGTCGGCAGCCCGGCGCTCGGACAGTCCTGGGCGAACGGCGCCGCGGCCGCGAACCACCCCGGGTACGCAGGCCACGCTCCCGCGGGGACGAGGCGGCACCGTCGTCTCGGGCTCGTCATCGGCTCCGGGATCGCCGCGCTCGCCATCGTCGGCGCTGCGGGCGGGACGGCGCTCGGGCTGTCGTCGCAGCACCCGACGACGACGTCGAGCCAGTCGCAGGGCACGACCACCCTGCCGGGCACGGGGAGCGGCAGCAGCAGTGACGGCAGCGGCACGAACGGCTTCACCGTCCCCGGCGGCGGGACCGGCAGCGACGGGACCGGCAGTGACGGCACGGGCCAGGGCGGCACGAGCGACGGCGGGACGAGCAGCGGCACGAGCACGGAGTCGTCCGCGACCGCCGCGACGAGCGCACAGAAGAAGGGCGTCGTCACGATCAACACCGTCCTCAACTACGACGAGTCGTCGCAGGCCGCCGGGACCGGGATGATCCTGTCCTCCGACGGCACGGTGCTCACGAACAACCACGTGGTGCAGGGCGCCACGAGCATCACCGTCACCGACGAGACGACGGGCAAGGAGTACAAGGCCGACGTCGTCGGGACGGACGCGACGCACGACGTCGCGGTCCTCAAGCTCGAGGGCGCGTCGGGCCTCTCCACGGTCACGCTCGACGACGACGGTGGCGCGTCGACGGGCGACACCGTCACGGACGTCGGGAACGCGGAGGGCACGGGGAACCTCGTGGCCGCCGAGGGCACGGTGACCGCCACGGACCAGGACATCCAGGTGCAGAGCGAGTCCGGCACGGGTACCGAGTCCCTCACCGGCATGATCCAGATCGCGGCGGACATCGTGTCCGGCGACTCCGGCGGGCCCGTGCTCGACAGCGAGGGCGTGGTCGTCGGCATGGCGACCGCGGCGTCCTCGGGTTCGACGGAGGTCACGGGCTTCGCGATCCCGATCTCGACCGCGAAGTCGATCGCGGAGAAGATCCTCGCGGGTGAGTCCTCCTCGACGGTCACGATCGGCCTGCCGGCGTTCCTCGGGGTCGAGGTCAGCGGCACCGCCACGACCGGCGGCGTCGCGGTCGCGGGCACGGTCGAGGGGTCGGGCGCGGCGAAGGCGGGCCTCGAGTCCGGCGACGTCATCACGGCCCTCGACGGGACGGCTGTCTCGACCTCGGACGCGCTGACGAAGGCGATCCAGTCGCACAGCGTCGGCGACACGGTGACCGTCACCTACACGGACGCCGCCGGCACGTCGCACACCGTGACGGTCACGCTGACCGCGGGGCCCGCCGCTTAGGAGCCCTGTACCGCCCGCACCACCGACCGGTACACGTCGGCAGAGGGAGCGCTGCAGTCCGCTACGCGCCCAGCACCGCCCGCACCACCGACCGGTACACGTTGGCCGGGGAGTCCGCCGAGAACGCGGTCGCCCCGGCCTCGGTGCGTCCGACGCGCGCGAAGCCGTGCCCCTCGGCCCGGACGATCGTGACCGGCTCCGGTCGTCCCGGACGCCGCAGGTGCGACACCGTCCAGGGGGCGGTCCAGAAGCGCGCCAGCCGCGGGTCGCCCTCGGCGACGTCGGCGGGGAGGCCCGGCGCGCTGTCCCCGCCGCCGAGGCGGCGTGCCACGAGGTCCGCCCGGAGCGACCCCGTCCGGAACGGGAAGGTCCACGCCGGGCCGATGCCGAGCCTCCCGGCCATCAGCGCGACCACGCGCTCCGGCGTGGCGGCGGCGACCACCTGGTCCTCGGTGCCGTCGACGACGGTGCCGTCCCAGGCCTGGAGGCGCGACTCGCCCCCGCCGGGGAGGCGCTGTTCCAGCGTGGTCGGCTGGGTGTCCTCGCCCCAGGGGGCGAGCAGTGCCTGCGTGGTGTCCGGCAGGGTGCCGAGGCGTCCGACGAGCCCCGCGTCGATGAGTTCACGGCCGGCGGAGCTGCGGAGGAGGCCCGGGTTCCACCGGCGCCCGGCGAGGCTGCGGAGGGTCGTCACGGCCTCGGCGGTGAGGCGCGACCCGTCGACGACGGTCGGCGTCGGCGCCCCGGGCAGCGGTTCGAGGTCGCGGTGCGGTCGTACCGGCGTGCGTTCGGTGGCCCGGACGGTGTCGAGCACGGCGAACACGACGTCGTCGGTCGCGAGCATGCGGGACAGCGGTCGCTCGATCGTGAGGTCGACCCGGTGCCGCCCGGTCACGAAGAGCAGGTGGGCGCCGACGACGGCGCCGTCCTCGTCGGGCCGGACGTACTCGACGAGGCGGGCGGGTGCGTCCGCGGTGGTCCAGACGTCGACACCGACGAGCAGGAGCCCGTCGACGGATCCCGGCAGCCGGTCCAGGAGGCTCGTGTGCTCCTCGGCGATCGTCCGGTCGCTCGGGCGTGAGCGCACGGTGAGCACGACGTCGTCGCCGCCGATGCGGAGGTCCGCCTGGGGCGTGTCCTCGCGGCGCCAGGACTCCGGGCGGCGCAGGGTGAGGCGTGCCGTGCGGTCCTCGGTGCCGAGCGGGACGGGGACTGCCATGCCTCCGAGGCTACGTGTGTCGCCTGGTCGAGCCAGGTGCGGCACGCCGGGCGCGGGGGGCGCGGACGGACGGTGCGAGGTTTCCGGCACGGTGCGAGGTCCTCGGGGTCCCACGGTGTGCAGAACCTCGCACCGCGCGGGCGCGCCCTCGCACCGCGCGGGCGCACCTCGCACCGTGCGAGGGTCAGCGGCGCCGCGGCGGCGGCGGGACGGGCTTCGCGGCGACGACGTCCGCGAGCGCGACCTCGACCGGACCGCGCCGGGTGTCGACCGTCACCGTGGTGGCAGTGCGGGCGACCAGCTCGCCGAGCGCGTCCCGGGCACCCTCGCCGTGGTGCGCGCGGACGACGACCCGGTCGCCGAGCGCCGCGTCGTGCAGCACCCCGAGCGCCAGTGCCCGTGCGACGGCGGCGGGATCGGTGGTCACGCGTCCCAGGGTAGGGCGGTGCCGGCGTCCTAGAGTGTCGGGATGGAGAAGGCACGGGTCGACAGCTGGATCTGGGCGGTCCGCATCACGAAGACCCGCTCCGCCGCGACGGCCGCGTGCAAGGCCGGGCACGTCCGGGTGAACGGCGAGCGCGCGAAGGCAGCGCAGCCGATCGGCCCCGGCGACGAGGTCCGGGTGCGCCAGAACGGCTTCGACCGGATCGTGGTGGTGCGGGGCATCATCCTCAAGCGGACGAGTGCCCCGGAGGCGGCGAAGCACTTCGAGGACAAGACCCCGCCGCGACCGCCCCGCGAGGAGGCCGGGTTCGTGCCGCAGCGCGACCGGGGCGCCGGGCGTCCGAGCAAGCGGGAGCGCCGGGACCTCGAGAAGCTGCGGGGCTACTGACGCCCGACCGGCTCGGACGTCAGACGAACCGGACGGTCTGCTGGAGACGGTCGCGGACGTCGAACACGTCGACCGAACCGACCGGGGACAGCGCGCCGGAGAGCACGTACGCCAGGGCGCTGCGTCGCACGACGAAGGCCGTCGGCTTGCGGTGGGACCCGACGAGTTGGACGTCCTCGTCGACGGCGGAGTCCGGCACGACGAGGATCCGGCCGGTGAAGCGCACGCGGGTCTGCTTCTCGACGGCGCGGGCGGCGCGCACGAGTTCCTTGACGGGCCGCTCCCCCGGCGCCAGGGTCTCGCCGGTGATCTCGCCGCCGTCGACCTGCACGGGGCCGCCCCAGTCGATGGACTCGAGCGCCCAGAGGCCGGAGTTCGTCAGGACGGCGTGGTCGAGCTTGCCCTCGGGTCCGGCGTCGAGGTCGTGCCAGACGGTCACGCCGATGCCCATGTCGGCGACGATGGAGGCCGTCGCCTCCTCGGCGAGCGCCTCACCGAGCAGGCGGCGGACGTGCCGGGGTGCGGAGCGGACGAGGGCGGGGTCGTAGGGGTCCTCGATGGGGTCGCCGAGTCCGACCCACTCGCGTTCGGCCTGCAGGAAGACCTCGCGAGAGCGTCCGCCGGGGTGCCCGTGGGACCGGGCGCGCGGGCGGGAGTCGCGACGTGCCGCCGGGGGTGCGTAGGCGTCGCGGGGTGATCCGTGCCTCCAGGCGGAGGATCCGGACGGACCGGACTCGTGCGGGGCCGAGCCGGGACGGGCGCCGGCGTCGTAGGCGCGGCGCGCGGCGGGCGTGCCGATGCGCTCCCAGGCGAGCTGGACGCGGCGGAAGGACTGGGGGTCGCCACCGAGGTCGGGGTGCGACTCGCGGGCGGCCTTGCGGTAGGCGCGTCGGAGGGCGTCGTCGTCGGCGGTCGCGGGGACGCCGAGGACCTCGTAGGGGGTGGCGTCGGCCGGGCTGTCGGTCATGGCCCTGCGACATTACCCGAGGCAGTGTCGGGGTCCGCCGCACGTGCGCTGGGTGCTGGCTGGAGGCGCGGGGCGCGACCGGCGGGCGACGGCCGACACCGTCGGCGTGAGCGCGCGTGAGCTCGTGTGGGCTCGCGATCACGCGGGCGGGGCGACGTCGAACGTCACGGGGGCGACGAGCCAGCGTGCGTACCGCTCGGCAGCGGCCTCGAGCGCGCGGACGGCTGCGGGGTCCAGGGGCTCGAACGGCGTGACGACGAGCCGGATGCCGGTCGAGCGCTCCGCCCGGGTCCACGTGCCCGCGACGACCCCGCGGACGACGGCCATCGGCAGGAAGACCCCGTTGCCACCCGGTACCACGCGGTCCTGGTGCACGACGGGCAGCTGCGCGCTCCGGTCCGCGTAGCCGAGGAGGTACTCGTCGAACCCGGGCAGCAGGTGTCCGGTGGGGACTCCTCCCGGAGCCGGACGGTCCGCGAGCGCGAGGAGCCCGTCGCCGAGCCGTTCGATCGCGTCCCCGGCGGCCGCGGCGCCCCGTCGGACGTCGCCGATCGGGAGCTTCTTCCACGCGGCGGTGTCGGCCTCGGTCGCGGGACCCCGCCCCCGCAGGTGTCCGGTGACGACGCGCCGCAGGGCCTCGTCGCGGTCGGGCAGGTCCTCGGTGGCCGGCGCCCACTCGTCCAGGAGCACGATGCCCTGCCCCACCCGCGCGGTCGGCCCCCACACCACCAGGCCGTCGAGGGCGAGCCGGAGCAGCAGGTGGTAGCCGCGCCCGCCCGCCGGGTCGATCCCGACCGCGCGCCAGTGGTCGAAGAGGTCGTCGCGCACGAGGGACCGGCCCCCGTGGAGGGCGTCCACGGTGGCGTCCCTCGCGCGGGTCACGAGCGCGTCGTCGATCCCGAGCTCGGTGGCGCGCCGGGCGATGGAGCGGATGGTCCGCTCGGCGGTGAGCGATGCGATGAGCCGGAGGTCGTCCGGCCGGAGCGCGTGCAGCGTGCCGCGCATCGGCCACGCCCGGACGACCTCGCCGCGGTCGAACGCAGCACGGACGTCCGCGCGGGTCGAGCCGGGGGCGCGTACACCGATCGCCCACAGCACCTGCCCGAGGTCCTGCCCCTGCACCGCCGTCATCCGGGCGACCACCGCGGCCGGGGTCGCGCCGGGAGCACCGACGCCCTGCGCGGCGAGCCGTTCGGCGCGGAGCCGGGCGGGTGTCAGCGTCGCGGGCACCGTCGGGCGGACGGGTCAGGCGACCGCGGCGGCGATCGCGTCCGCGTGCTCCTCGATGAACGCCACGTCGGCACGGTAGAGCTCGACGTGCCCGTGTCGGAGGTCGCTCACGAACTTCGGGTCCCCCGCGGCGGCCTCGGTCTCGATGGTCGTGACCAGCGCCACGAGCGAGGACACCATGGTCTCGACGAGGACCGACCGCGAGCGGGCGTCGAGGCCGTAGGCGCGGCAGAACTCCGCGGCGCGCCCGAGCCGGTGTTCGAGGCTCGCGGAACCGCCCTCGACGAGGCCGGTGGTGAAGGGCGCGAAGCGGTACACGGCACTCGCGACGTCCCACACCCGCGGACCGGGGTGCGCGGTGTCGAAGTCGATGATGCCCACGGCGGCGATGCCGTCGTAGACGCAGTTGTAGGGCGCGAAGTCACCGTGGACGATCGTCTCGACGGGGGCGCGCTCGGCCTGGGACCACACGTCGGCGTCGCTGCGGGGGTAGTCCTGCGCGGCGTCGTGGTAGTGCCGGAGCATCCGGGCGGTGGTGACGAGCGCGGCCTCGCTGGCGATGTCCTGGTTCCACGGGTAGTCCCCCGCGGTGCCCGGGACGAACGACACCGTCTCGAGCGTGTCCCCGAGTGAGATCGGTTCCGGGACCCCGACGAACCCCTGTCCGTGCGCGTGCTCGAGCAGCCGGTGGACGGTGGGCGTCCACGGACCCGCCGGGCGGTGCACCCGGTCGTCGGCCCTGGTGATGCGTTCCATCAGGGGAACCTCCTGTGTCGAACGTCCTCGTTGACGTTGGCCGCCAGCGTATCCGTGCGGCTCGCACCGCGCCGAGGACGATGTCGGGACGTCACGCGACCGTCACGGGACGGAAATGCGTGCAGCGTTGCATGCAAGGCGTAGACTCGGTGCTCGTGACCGCTCCGATCAGCACCACCGCGGCGTCCGACCGGGCGTACGACCACGTCAAGCGCGCCATCATCCGGGGTGACCTCCCCGGTGGCACCGCCATCAGCGAGAACGCGCTCTGCCAGGAGATCGGCGTGTCGCGGACACCGGTGCACGAGGCCTTCCTGCGACTCGCGGCGGAGGACCTCATCATGCTGGAGTCGCGGAAGGGTGCCGTGGTCCGGCCGATGTCCCCGAACGAGGCCGCCGACGTCCTGGAGATGCGGGAGGCCATCGAGTCCACCGCCGCAGCCCGGGTCGTGCGCGACGGCCGGGCCGCCGACGTCGGCCCCGCGCTCCTGGCCGTGCTCGGCGAGCAGCAGCACGCGGTCGCGGCCGGTGACGTCGACCGTTTCGTCGAGCTCGACGCCGAGTTCCACGGCGCGGTCATCGGGGCGTCGCGGAACGGCATCGCGGTCATGTTCGCCCGGACGCTCCGGGACCGGCAGCAGCGGCTCCGACACCAACTCATGCGGCTCCGACCCGAGCAGCTGCAGGCGTCGCTCGACGACCACCGTGCGCTGGCCGCAGCGCTCGAGGCCGGGGACGCGGCCCGCTACGCGGCGGTCCTCCACGAGCACGTCGCCTCGCACCGGGGCGCCCTGTGAGCGCGGCCGACGCCACCACGGGCAGCGTGCCGGCCACGGGGTCCGTCGCCGTTCCGCAGGCCCGCGCCCTGCCGTGGGTCGCCGTGTGGGGCGCGGTGTTCGTGTGCTCCTGGGGCGGCAACCAGTTCTCCCCGCTCCTGCTCATGTACGAACAGCGGCAGCACTACTCGTCCGTCCTCGTCACCGTCCTCCTCGGGGTCTACGTCCTCGGGCTCGCGCCAGCCCTGCTCGTCGCCGGGTCGCTGTCCGACCGGCACGGTCGTCGCCCGCTCATGCTCGTCGGCATCGGCACCGCCGTCGTCGGCAGCGGGCTCCTGGCCCTCGGACCGCTCGGGCCGGGGTTCCTGGCGGTCGGTCGGCTGTTCTCGGGCGTGACGGTGGGCATCGCGATGGCGGTCGGCAACAGCTGGGTGAAGGAGCTGTCGCAGGGACGCTTCGACCCGCGCGCGGACGCCGGGGCCGGAGCGCGACGGGCGTCCCTGGCGTTCACGCTCGGGTCCGCGTCCGGGGCGCTCGTCGCCGGGCTCATCGCCCAGTGGGGCCCCGTCCCGGAGGTCCTGCCCTTCCTCCTGCACATCGTCGTCGCCCTGCCCTTCGCAATCGTGGTGTGGCGGACGCCCGAGACGAACACCACCGGCGGCCTGCCCGGACCGTGGTGGCGCCAGCTCCGGGTGCCGAGCGCCGGCCACCGACGCTTCACCCGGGTCGTGCTCGTAGCAGCCCCGTGGATCTTCGGGTCCGCGGCGATCGGCTACGGCTACCTGCCGACACAGCTCACCGCGGCGACCGGGTCGTGGGGGCTCGTCTTCGCCACGGCGACGACCGTCGTCGCCCTGGGCGTGTCGAGCGCGATGCAGCCGATCGCGAAGCGCGTGCACTCGGTGACCTCGGCCCGCGGACTCGCGGTCGCGGTGGCGCTGATGACGCTCGGCATCGGGGTCGTCGGCCTCGCGGTCGTCGCGCAGTCGGTGTGGATCGGTCTCGCCGCCAACGTGGTCATCGGCGCGGGGATCGGCACGGCGCTCGTGTCGTCTCTGCTCGAGGTGCAGCGGATCGCGGGTCCCCGTGACCTCGCGGGGCTGACGGGCGTGTTCTACGCGGCTGCGTACGCCGGGTTCCTCGCGCCGGCGGTCATCGCGGCGATCGCGGGCACCGTGCCCGTCCCGGTGATCCTCGGGGTGGTCGTCGCGCTCGGCGTCATCGCGTGGGTCGCGATCACGGTGTCGTCCAGGAGGCACATCCCGGCCTGAGCGCGCCGGCGCCGGCCCGACGGTCGGTCCAGGCCCCGGTCCGGTCCGGTCGGGTCGAGTCCGGTCAGGTCGGGTCCGGTCCGATCCGGTCCGGTCCGATCCGGTCCGATCCGGTCCGGACCCGTCCGATCCGGTCCGGTCTGGACCCGTCCGGTTCGGTCGGGTTGGGTCCGGCTCGGCCGCTGCGCCCGGCCCGGCCCGAGGCGCCGTTCCGTTCGGTCGGTGGCAGTTCCGGTTCCGGAACCCCGACGGTCGTGCACCGGAACTGCCACGAGACAGAGCGAGATCGTGCGCAGCTCGGGGACGGTCGCCAGCGCGTGCGCTCACTGTCCGTCACGCCGGCAACGCGTCGCGCAACCACGCCGGGCCGCGCGCACCGGCGCCGAGCGCCTCGACCCGCGAGCGCAGCTCACGGTCCGCCGTGACGACGACCACGGGGGCATCGCCCTCGGCGAGCGCCCGCTCGGCCGCTGCGACGATCGCGTCGTCACCCGAAGCGGGTGCCCGGACCACCTCGACGCCGTGGGCGGCCGTGTCGGGGGCGAGCCGGGCCTCCCCTTCGAGCACCACGGTCCACCGTGGCCACCAGCGCGCGAACGGCAGGTCGAGTCCGGACGCGGCGATCCCGTCCGCAGCGAGCGCGTCGACGCCCGCGACGAGCGTCGCGGCCGCGCCGGCGCGGTCCCGCCACCAGCCGTCCGGTCGGCTGCCGACGACGTTGGCCGCGTCGACGACGACGTGCGGCGTCGTGTCGAGGGCGGCGCGCAGCGTCGGCCAGGAGGCACCGAAGCCGGGGTGCAGCGGGAGGTCGGCGACCTCGTCGACCGGGATCCAGGAGAGCGCGAGGCTCTCCCGGTCCGCGATGACCGGTTCGAACGGCCGGGAGGCGCGCCCGACGACGGTCGTGTAGGTCCAGAACCCGAGGTCGAGGACCGCGGTGTGGCGCAGGTCGACGCCGTCGTGCGGGACGCCTGCCTCCTCGGCGGACTCGCGGAGTGCGCCGGTGACGGCGTCCTCGCCCTGGTGCCGGGCGCCGCCGGGGATGCCCCAGGTGCCGCCGTGGTGGCTCCACTCGACGCGGTGCTGCAGGAGCACGCGGCCGGAGCCGTCGTCGACGAGGAGGCCGGCGGCGCCGAAGCGTCCCCACGCCTTCGTGCCGTCGGGGCCGACCGCCCAGGCGTCGCCGGGGTCACGGGGGCCCGGAGGCGGCCCGGGCGGCGTCGCACGGTCCGCGCCGGGGCCACGGTCCGCACCGGAGAGACGGTTCACACCAGGGACGTCGGGCACCGCTCCACCTTCCCACATGCGCCTGGCCGTGTGTCCGTCGGTGTCGCGCGGCGTCGTGTACGGTGACGCTCGAGACACGGGGTGCCGCGACCGCGGCTGAGATCACACCCGTCGAACCTGCTCGAGCTCGTACTCGCGAAGGGATCGTCCATGCACGCTGCTGCGCCCGTACCCACGACCGCCGCGCCGGACCTCGTCCGCCGGACGGCCGACCTCCTCGAGGCCCTCCGCGCCCGCGCCCCGCTGGTCCAGTGCGTCACGAACACCGTGGTGCAGAACGTCACGGCGAACGTGCTCCTGGCGCTCGGGGCGTCGCCGGCGATGGTCGACGTCCGCACCGAGGCCGGACCGTTCGCCCGGGTGGCGGACGGGCTGCTCGTGAACACCGGCACCCCGCACGAGGAGGCTCGGGACGCCGCCGTCGAGGCAGCGACCGCCGCGACGGACGCGGGGACGCCGTGGGTCCTCGACCCGGTGGCGGTCGGGGCGCTGCCGGTGCGGACGGCCCTCGCCCGGGAGCTGCTGGCGCTCCGTCCGACCGTGCTGCGCGGGAACGCCTCCGAGGTCCTGGCGCTGCTCGACGGTGCGGCCGGTGGCCGTGGCACCGATGCCACGGCCGATGCGGACGACGCCCGGTCCGTCGCTCGGGCATCGGTCGGGAGGCACGTGGGCGCGATCGCCGTGTCGGGTCCGGTCGACCTGCTGGTCACCCCCGACGGCACCGTCGTGCGGGTGGCCAACGGCACGGAGGTGCTCACGCGGATCACGGGCGGTGGGTGCGCGCTCGGCGCCGCCGTCGCCGCGTTCGCCTCGGTCGCGGCGGACGCCGGGGAGGCCGCGGTGGCCGCGACCGTCGTGCACACCCTCGCGGCCGAGCTCGCGGCTCGGGACGCAGGCGGTCCTGGCACGTTCCAGCCCGTGTTCCTCGACCGCCTGGCGACCCTCACCCCCGATGACGTCGTGCGTGGGGCCCGGGTCGCCACCGAGGCGTCGGACGGCGACCGGTGACCGGGGTCGGGTTCCCGGGCGGTCGGTCGGACGTCGGCGTGTACCTCGTGACGGACACCGCGCTCGCGGGTCGCCACGGTCACGGTGTCGTCGAGGTCGTGCGGGCAGCCGTCGCCGCGGGCGTCCGGACCGTCCAGGTGCGGGACAAGCACGCGTCGGCGCGGGACCTCCTGGCCCTGAGCGTCGCCGTGGCAGACGCCGTCGGGGCCCGGGCGACGGTGGTGGTCGACGACCGGCTGGACGTCGTCCTCGCCGCGCGGCACGCCGGGCACCGGGTCGCCGGGGTGCACCTCGGCCAGTCCGACGTGCCCGTCACCGTGGCCCGGGCGCTGCTCGGACCGGGCGCGCACGTCGGCCTGACCGCCAACACGCCGGAGCACCTCGACGCCGTCGCTGCCCTGCCGTCCGGGACGGTGGACCTGCTCGGCGTCGGGGTCGTCCACCCCACGACGACGAAGGCCGACCACCCGGAGCCGCTCGGCGTCGCCGGGTTCGGTCGGATCGCCCGGTCGACCGGTGTGCCGTGCGTCGCGATCGGTGGCGTGACCCTGGAGGACGTCGCGGCCCTGCGCGCGGCGGGTGCTGCCGGCGTCGCGGTGGTGTCCGGCATCTGCGCGGCGCCCGACCCCGGGGCGGCGGCGGCCGCGTACGTGACCGCCTGGCGGACGGGCGGTGCGCGCGATGGTGCACCGCGCCTCCAGGCCGGTGCCTCGTGACCGGCGTCGTGCGCGTCCTGAGCATCGCCGGGACCGACCCGACCGGCGGGGCCGGACTGCAGGCAGACCTCAAGAGCATCGCCGCGCACGACGGCTACGGCATGGGCGTCGTCACGGCGCTCGTCGCGCAGAACACCAGGGGCGTGCGCTCCGTGCACGTCCCGGACACGGGGTTCCTGCGCGAGCAGCTCGATGCCGTGTCGGACGACGTCGTCATCGACGCGGTCAAGGTCGGGATGCTCGGCACCGCGGACGTCGTGGCGACGGTCACGGGCTGGCTGGCGGAGCACCGTCCGCCCGTCGTCGTGGTGGACCCGGTGATGGTGGCGACGAGCGGCGACCGGCTGCTCTCGGCCGATGCCGAAGCCGCCCTGGTCGACCTGTTCGTGCACGCGGACCTGCTGACGCCGAACCGGGCGGAGCTGCGGGTGCTCGGCGACCTGGCGCGTCGCACGACCAGCGGCGCGGACCGGGCCGGAGGCGCGACCGCCGTCGACGGCGTGGGCACGGGCGGTCCGCTCGACGACGCGGCGCTCGTGGCGGCGACCTGGGACGTGCTCGTCCTCGCGAAGGGCGGTCACGACGACGGCCCGACCTCGGACGACGTGCTCGTGGCACCGGACGGACGCGTGCGCCTGTTCTCCGGCCCCAGGGTGCTCACCGAGAACACGCACGGCACCGGTTGCTCGCTGTCCAGCGCGATCGCCACGCTCGCCGCTCGCCACGGAGACTGGGAGGTGGCCGTCCGCGCTGCCAAGCGGTGGCTCACGACCGCGCTCGAGCACGCCGACGCGCTCGACGTCGGCGCCGGGAACGGCCCCGTCGACCACGGCGCGGCGACCCGCGCAGCACTGCCACCGGTCTCCTGGACCGATGCGTGGTGGGACGACGTCGCCGAGGTCCGCGAGGACCTGCTGCACGACGAGTTCCTCCGCGGCCTCGCCGACGGCACGCTGCCGACCGCGGCGTTCGAGGGGTACCTGGCGCAGGACGTGCACTACCTCCGCGCGTACGAACGCCTCCTCGCCCGCCTCGCCGCGGAGTCGGACGGCCCGGCCGCGGCGTTCTGGACGACGGCGGCGGAGGGGTGCGCCGCCGAGGCACGCGACCTGCACCACCGGCGTCTCGCGGGCTCCCACGAGGACGACCCCGTGCACCCGGTGTGCGCCGGCTACCTCGCGCATCTGCAGGCGGCCGCCTGCACCGGGTCCACCGCGGTCCTCGCCGCCGCCGTGCTGCCCTGCTTCCGGGTGTACGCCTGGGTGGGCACGCGGCTCGGCACCGCTCCCGAGGGGCACCCCTTCGCGGACTGGATCGGATCCTACGGTGACCCGGCCTTCGCGGCGGCGAGCGCCGAGGCCACGTCGTGGGTCGAGCGTCTGGCAGCGACGGCGACCGGCGCGGAACGGGGGCGGATGGCCCGGGCACACCGGCGGTCGACACAGTGGGAGGCTGCGTTCTTCCGGATGCCGTCCGGGTTCGTGACGGTCTGAGCGCCGCGGACCGTGACCGGCCGTGCTGCGCGGGGGCAGGTCGGCGACGTCAGCGCGGGGGCAGCCGCACGAGCTCGACGTGCAGGTCGCGGCCGTCCACGGTGCCCCGCATCCAGGTGTGGTCGGGTTGCCGGCGGCGGTCGGTCGGCGAGCCCGGGTTGAGCAGGCGCAGCCCGGAGTCGGCGACGGTGTCCCACGGGATGTGCGAGTGCCCGAACACGAGCACGTCGACGTCCGGGTACGCCGCTGCCGTCCGGCGCTCACGACCGGTCGCCGCGCCGGTCTCGTGCACGACCGCGAACCGGAGGTCCTCGACTGCGCACCGGGCCACGAGCGGGAGGCGGTCGTCGAACTCCGGCCCGTCGTTGTTGCCGCGGACGCCGACGAACCGGCGTGCACGGCCGGACACGGCGTCGAGGGTCGCGAGGTCCACCCAGTCCCCCGCGTGCACGACCAGGTCCGCGGCGTCGATGTCGGCCCAGAGCCCGGGCGGCAGGTCCTTCGCACGCTTGGGCAGGTGCGTGTCGGAGAGCAGGACGAACGAGGTCGTCACGAGGCGTCGCCGCGCGCCGGCATGGGCAGTCCGGACTCGTCGGCGGTGCCGAGCCGTTCGAGCAGCCCGGCGAGCAGCGCGACGTCGTCGTCGGACCAGTCGGCGAGGCGTTCCTCGAGGGCGTCGCGGTGCAGCCGGACGGACCGCTCGAGTGCGGCGCGCCCGTCGTCGGTCGCGACGAGGGGCTTGGCGTTGCCGGTCCCGCCGTCGGTGGTGCGCACGAGCCCGGCGGCGAGGAGGCCCGACAGCTGCCGCGAGATCGTCGACCGGTTCAGCCGCAGGTACCGCGCGATGTCGATGGCCATGCAGCCGGGGTGCTCGACGACGAAGTCCACGAGGGACTGGTCGACCACGCTGAGCACCTCGTCCGCCCCCCGCGCCCGGATGCTCGCTCGTCTCGTGATCCGCGAGAGCTCGGTGTACGCCCGTCCGATGTCGGCGTTCCGGACATCGGACCTCGGGTGGTCCATGGTGGCTCCTGCCTGTTCCCGGTGCTGTGGCCTCCGAGGGTACCGACGGAGCGGATGGCCCCGTCAGCGACCCGCCGAGGCCGGCCGCGCTGTCAGCGACCCGCCGCCGCGGCCCGCAGCGCGGCGATGTCGAGCTTCTGCATGTCCATCATCGCCTCGTACACGCGGGCGTTCGCTGCGGGGTCGCCCGACCCCGTCATGAGCTCCCCCATCATCGACGGGGTCACCTGCCACGCCAGACCCCAGCGGTCGAACAGCCAGCCGCACACGGACGGTCGGCCGCCGTCGGCGAGGAGCGCGTCCCAGACCCGGTCGAGCTCGTCCTGGGTGTCGACGTCGACCTGGAACGACACCGCGTCGGAGTGCGGGTGGCCCGGTCCGCCGTTCATCGCACGGCACGGCCGGCCGAGCAGCGTGAACTCGACCACGAGGACGTGCCCGTCCGGGGTCTCCGCCACGCTGTCGATCCGCGAGTCCGCGAACAGCGACACGTAGTGCTCGGCGGCCTGCCGTGCCTCGTCGTCGTACCAGAGGAAGGGGGTGATGGTCGTCACGGTCGGGTCCTGTCCTGTCAGTCGGCAACGCCGCGGCTGAGCAGCCCGGCCCGCTCCGGGTGCTCGTCGAACCACTGCCCGACGAACCAGCACATCGGGACGATGCGCTTGTCGGACGTCCGCTCGACCTCGTCGACCGTGTGCTCGACGAGCGCGGCGGCGTAGCCGCGGCCTCGGTGCTTCGGCACCGTGTACGTGTGCGGGAACGCGATCGCGTCCCCGTTCTCGCGGTAGTCGAGGACGGTCACCAGTTCGCCGTCCACGTACATGGCGTAGCGGTGCTCGTCGGGCTCGTGGCGGAACTCCTCGGTCATGCCGCCATCATGCTCCCGGAACGGCGTTCTGCTCGCCCGACGTCTGCCCGGCCCGGGAATGCACCCCGTTCCCGCGCGTTGCGTCCTGCATGACCACGATCGGCATCATCGGAGCAGGCAACATCGGATCCCAGCTGGCACGCCTCGCCGTGCAGCACGGCCACGAGGTGGTGATCGCCAACTCCCGCGGCCCGGAGACGCTCACCGACCTGGTGGACGAGCTCGGCCCGTCGGCACGCGCCGCCACCCGCGACGAGGCGGCGGCAGCCGGGGAGGTCGTCATCGTCACGACCCCGCTCGCCGCGATCGAGACCATCCCCGTCGAGCCCCTCACCGGCAAGGTCGTCATCGACACGAACAACTACTACCCGCAGCGCGACGGGCACATCGCGGCGCTCGACGACGAGACGACGACCACCGCGGAGCTCCTCCAGGCCCACCTGCCCGCCTCGCACGTCGTCAAGGCGTTCAACCACATCGGCGCCGCCGACCTCACCGGTCACGCGAGCCCGGCGGGCACGGCCGACCGCCGCGCACTCGTCATCGCCGGTGACGACGAGGGCGCCAAGCAGGCCGTCACCGCGCTCATCGACGCGTTCGGGTTCGACGTCGTCGACGCCGGGCCGCTCGCCGAGGGGTGGCGCATCCAGCGCGACACCCCCGGGTACGGTCCGCGCCTGACCGCGGACGAGCTCCGCGAGGCGCTCGCCGCCGCGAAGCGGTACCGCGACCAGTAGGTCGGCACGGGCCGGGTCGGCGGGCCGCGAGACTCGCGGGTCGGCAGGCGGCGAGACTCGCGCTGAGCGACAGATCGCGCGCGTGCGAGCGCGAGAACGGTCGCCCACGGCGAGACTCGCCGCAGCCGCCGCGAGACTCGCCGCGGCGAGACTCGCCGCCGCCGCGAGCCTCGCGCCGCGCCTCAGCGCCGCGCGGTCGCACCGTCGAAGATGACGGTCATCTCGGTGACGTCCTCCTCGGACGGCGCCCACGCGGCGCCGGCCTCGGCGTTCTGCGTGATCTGCTCCGGCTTCGTCGCCCCCGCGATGACGCTCGACAGTCCGGGCTGGGCCAGCAGCCAGGCGAACGTCGCCTGCAGCATCGTCACACCCCGCTGGTCGCAGAACCGCTGGAACTCGTCGAGTACGTCCCACGGGGCGTCGGCCAGCAGCTGCGGCTTCGACGTGCTGAGGCGTCCGTCCGCCGGTCCGCCCGCCTTCGTGTACTTGCCCGTGAGGAGCCCGTTGTACAGCGGGAAGTACGGCAGGAACCCGAGGGCGTACGCCCGGACGGCGGGGAGCACCTCGTCCTCGACGCCGCGCGCCAGGGGGCTGTACTCGTTCTGCGCCGACACGAACTGCGTGGTGCCGGCGATGGACGCGGTGAGCTCGGCCTCGGCGATCTGCCACCCGGCGAAGTTCGAGTGGCCGACGTAGCGGATCTTGCCCTCGCGGACGAGGTCGTCGAGCACGGAGAGCGTCTCCTCGATCGGCGTGACGCTGTCCGGCGCGTGCATCTGGTACAGGTCGATCCAGTCCGTCCCGAGGCGTCGGAGCGACGACTCGACCGCGAGCCGGACGTAGCGCCGCGAGCCGCGCACTCCCCAGTCCGGCCCGTTCGCACCCTGCATGTCGAGGCCGAACTTGGTCGCGAGCACGATCTCGTCCCGGCGACCGGCGACGGCCTTCCCGAGCATCTCCTCGCTGAGGCCGGGACGACCGCCGTAGATGTCCGCGCAGTCGAACAGGGTGACCCCGGCGTCGAGTGCGGCATGCACCACCGCGTCGGTGCCCTCCTGCGTCTCGGAGGCGGTGCCCGGCCGTCCGAAGTTGTTGCAGCCGAGGCCGACGGTGGACACGACGAGCCCCGAGGGCCCGAGCGGACGGTGTTCGATTCCGGTCATGCCCCGACCGTACCGGCGACCGGCCGCGGACGGCCCCGAACTGGGGATGCGCCCGCCCGGGGGCTCCCCGATACAACTGAGTCTGGATCAGACCAGCGGAGGGAGCTGCAGTGGCGTCGCATCGCATGCCGGAGTCCGAACGACCTCGTCGGCCGGTCCCCGCCTGGGTCACCGCTCCCCCGGAGGACGGCCTGGAGGCACGCCCCGCGCCCGCCACGACGGCCGCCGCCCTGCCCGTGGCCGGTCCGCCCGTGGCCGGTCCGCCCGTGGCCGGTCCGCCCGTGGCCGGCCCCACGGCGGTCGTGGCCCCGGCCCCCGCGGGTGTCGCCGCCGCGGCTCCTGCTGCTGCCGCTGCCGAGGTCGAGGCCGCGGACCCCGTCGCCGGTGGGTCCGCCCCGCTCGCCGACGTCGTCGGTGGGTCCGCCCCGCTCGCCGACGTCGTCGTCCCCGACTTCCCGCCGGACCAGGACCTCCTGCCGCCGGCGCCGACCTCCCCCGCGGTCCACACCCTGCCGTTCGACCAGCTCCTGACCGCGTCCCCGGCACCGGTCTCCCCGGTCGACGCCGGTCCGCTCGCCACCCCTGCGGCGGCGGCTCCGGCCCCCGTCGCTCCCCGGGCACCGGCCGTCCCGACGGTCGGGCAGCCGCGCTTCTCGGTCCCGGGCCTCGAGCACGTGGTCGTGCAGGGCACCGAACCCGAGCCGACCGGACCCGTCGGGTACCGCACGCCCGCGCGGTTCGCCGCCCGCCAGGGTGTCGTCGCACCGCCGCTGACCACGGACGCATCCGCCGGCGCCGCGGCACTCGCTGGCGCACCCGCGTCCGCTGTCGGACCGGGCCTCCCGGTCGCGCCGCAGGCCGACGCGGCGCCGACCCTCGCCGCGCCCGTGGTGCGCGAACCCGCCCCGACCGAGCCGATCCTCCAGTCCGGCGCAGCCCCGACGGAGGCGACCGCCGCGGACCCGGCGACCACCCGGCGACTCGGCGCGACGCCCGGAGCGGTCCTCGGAGCGCTGGCCGGACTCGCCACGCTCGGACTGGCCGCATGGTGGTTCACCGCGCCGTCGACCGTGCACTGGGTCGGGGTGCTCCTCGGCGTGCTCGCTCTCGTGGTGTCGATCGTCGTGCTCCGCGACCGGACCGCCACCTGGCAGCGGCCCGTCGCACTGCTCGGTGCCGTGCTCGGCGCTGTCGGCACCCTGGTGCTGTTGTGGGCGGTGGCCTCGGCGCTGCTGCCGGCGGCCGGCATCACGTTGCCCGACCTCACCGGGACCGGGACCGTCCCGACCGTCGCGCCGTAGGCCGTCAGACCGCGCGGATGACGCCTCGGGACAGGATCGCGTTCGTGAGGGCGTCCACGGGCTCCCGCTGCGTCGTCGGGTTCGCGATGAGGACGTAGTCGACGGCGGGCAGGTCCGGCAGCGCCAGCCGCTGCGACACCTTCACGAGGTCCGCCGGGATGAGCGAGTGCGGGAACACCGCGACGCCGATGCCCGCCCGCACCGCCGCGAGCACGCCGTTCACGTCGCGGGTGTTGCACGTGATCCGCCAGGTACGCCCCGCGGCCTCGAGCGCGTCGATCGCCATCTGCCGGCTGATGCTCGGCGCCTGGTAGACGATGAGCGGCACCGGCTCGCCCGCTTCGAGCGCGATGCCGTCCTGCGCCATCCACACCATCTGGTCGGTCGCGACGCGGGTGCCCTCGGCGGACTCCCCCGCGGTCTGCTTGATGAAGACGAGGTCGAGCTGGCCCGCGTGCACCCGGCGCAGCAGCGGCGCGGACTGGTTCACCGTGAGCTCGAGGTTCACCTGCGGGTGCAGGCGCCGGAAGTCCCGGAGGATGCGCGGCAGCTGGGTGATCGCGAGGTCGTCGGCGGCGCCGAAGCGGAGCCGCCCGCGGGTCGCCGCCCCGGAGAAGTACGCGTCCGCCGTCGCGTGTGCCGCGAGGATCGTCCGCGCGAACCCGGCCATCGCGTCCCCGTTGTCCGTGAGCGTGACCCCGCGGGTGTCCCGGGCCACCAGGGTCCGTGCAACCGCTGCCTCGAGGCGACGCACGTGCTGCGAGACCGTCGGCTGGCTGATCCCGAGTCGGACCCCGGCGGCCGTGAAGCTCTGCGTCTCCGCGACCGCGAGGAAGGTCCGCAGCAGCACCGGGTCGAGCACGGCTGTACCCCCTCATTCGACATCGCAATGGACTGATAGCAACCATACGGGGATCGAATGGGCTGCGGACAAGTAGTTTCGAACGGGTACCGTTCCACCCCCGATGTTCGGAGACCCCAGCCGTGAGTGCGTCATCGACGACCCTCCCCCCGCCCACCGAACCACTGCCCGTCATCGCCGAACGTCCGCCGTGGCGGCACACCCTCATCGCACTGTCGGTGCCGAACTTCCGGATCTTCACGGCGACGAACCTCGTGGCGATGACCGCCGGGTGGATGCAGCGGATCGCGCAGGACTGGCTCGTGCTCCAGCTGACCGGGTCGGTGGCACAGGTCGGCATCACCGTGGCGTGCCAGTTCGCGCCGATGCTCTTCTTCGGCCTCTTCGGCGGGGTCATCGTCGACCGGTTCTCGAAGCGGGCGCTGATGATGCTGACGCAGGGCGCGTTCGCGGTCCTGTCGCTGCTGCTCGCCGTGCTCACCCTGACCGGCGTCGTGGAGGCGTGGCACATCTGGGTGATCGCGTTCCTCGTCGGCATGGTCACCGTCGTCGACAACCCGGCACGCCAGGTGTTCGTGACGGAGATCGTCGGCCACCAGCACCTCCGGAACGCGATCAGCGTCAACTCGAGCGTGTTCCAGCTCGGCGGCATGATCGGGCCCGCCCTGTCGGGGGCGCTCCTCGTGGCCGTCGGGGCAGGCTGGTCGTTCGGGGTCAACGCCGTCGCGTGCGCCGCGGTGGTCGTGACGCTCGGGTTCCTCCGCGTGTCCGAACTGCACCGGACCCCGCCGGCACCCCGGACCAAGGGGCAGCTCGTCGAGGGGCCCCGGTACGCGATGCGCAAGCCGACCATCCTCGTGCCGGTGGTGCTCATGGCGTTCTTCTCGGTGTTCGCGCTGACGATGCCCGTGCTGCTGTCGGCCTTCGCGTCCGAGGTGTACGACGTCGGGGCCGGTGGCTACGGGGTGTTCAACTCCGCGGTCGCGATCGGGGCCTTGGCCGGGGCGCTGCTGTCCACGCGGCGGGCGGTGGTGCGGCTCCGCACGATCGTCGGCGGGGTGTTCTGGACGGGCGTGCTGCTCGTGGCCACCGGGCTCGTGCCGGTCATCGCGCCGTTCACGGTGGCACTCGTGGCCGTCGGGATGTCGCAGCTGCTGTTCATGACCGCGTCGAACTCGCTCGTGCAGCTGTCCTCGAACGTGGCGATCCGCGGCCGGGTGATGTCGCTGTACGTCCTCGTGCTGCTCGGCGGACAGGCGATCGGCGGGCCGGTGATGGGCCAGGTGGTGGACCACTTCGGGGCGCACGTGGGGATGGTCGTCGCGGGAGGCGTGCCCGCGGCCGCGGCCGCGGTCGTCGCGCTCGTGCTCGCGCGGCGGGGCGGCCTGCACCTCGCGGTGCGGATGCGGCACCACGTGCCGGTGCCCGCGATCGTCGGGCACCGCTGAGGGGCGCGGCGCGCGGCGCGCGCGGCCCGCGGCGCGCGCCGCCGCACAACCAAAGTCGCTTCGCACCGCGTGATCGCGCGGTGCGAAGCGACTTTGGTTGTGCGAACGCGACCTGACGTGCGCTCGACAGGGGGCGGGACGGCCTGGAGGCCCGTGGCGGGGTCGCCACGGGCCTCCAGGCCGTCGAACGGTCGCGTCAGTACGCGACGCCGAAGCGCGCCTGGTGGTGCGCCGGCGTGACGATCTCGTCGACGAACGCGATCGCGAAGTCCTCGCCCGAGATGTCCGAGTTGCCCTCGGCGTCGGTGAGGAGGACGTCGTCCGTCGTGCGGTAGCTGCCGGTGCGCTCGCCCGGGTTGTAGCCGCCGAACGCCGCCGCGGGGCTGACGTAGAACCAGTCGACGTCCGTGTCCGAGGCCTGCAGCGCCTCGAGGATCGCACCATGGCTCTTCGCCTCGCCCGCGAAGGCGTCCGGGAAGTCGGGGGTGTCGTAGAGGCGGGGGCCGCCCTCCGCGACGAAGAGGGACCCGGCGCCGCCGACGATGCCGAGTCGTGCGCCGGCCGCCGAGGCTGCATCGACGAAGTGCTGGAAGCGGTCCTTCAGCTCGGACCCGTCGGCCTGGACGGCGTGGAGCGAGACGACGATGACGTCCGCGCCCGCGGTGACCTCCGAGACGAAGCCCTCGTCGAACGCGTCGCCCTGCGCGAGCGTCAGCCCCTCGGCCGGCTCGAGCTTCGACGTGTCGCGCGCGACGGCGGTGACGGCGATGCCGCGGGAGAGGGCCTCGCGGGTGATGGCGGAGCCGGCGTACCCGGTGCCTCCGAAGACGACGATGCTGGTCATGGCAGTCCTTTCGTGGGGGTCGTGCTGCTGGTGCGTGCGGCGTGTGGACGACGCGGCGCCACTCACTGTACGGGTGTTACTCTCTTTCGGTAAGTAGGCACCTGACAGTGCGTAACGGAGGTCGTCGTGTCCGCTCTGGAGTACACCCCCTACGTGGCCGACTGCCCGTCGCGCCAGCTCCTCGACCGCATCGGCGACCGGTGGAGCGTCCTGACCATCGGGTCGCTCGTCGACGGCCCGCAGCGGTACTCCACGATCGCGAACCGCGTCGAAGGGGTCTCGCAGAAGATGCTGACGCAGACCCTGCGAGCGCTCGAGCGGGACGGCCTCGTCACCCGCACGGTGTTCCCCGAGATCCCGCCGCACGTCGAGTACGAACTCACGGACCGGGGTCGCTCCCTCCGGAACGTGCTCGAACCACTCGAGCGCTGGGCGACCGAGCACATGGACGACGTCGCGGAGTCGCGCGCGGAGTACGACGCGCGGTGAGGCCGGCGGGCGCGTCCGAGTCCAGCGTGTCTGACGTTCGCCTGGAATCCGGTCCCCGACCCGGTGGTTGCCTGGGGACATGCGATCAGTCGTCTACTCGAAGCCCGGTGACTCGTCCGTCCTGACTGTCGTGGAGCGCCCGCTCCCCGAGCCCGGACCCGGCGAGGTCCGCGTCCGCATCGTGACCTCCGGCGTCAACCCCACCGACTGGAAGGCCCGCGCCGGCGGTACCTACGGCGACGGTCTGCCGTTCCCCGAGGTCACGCCGAACCAGGACGGCTCGGGCGTCGTCGACGCTGTCGGTCCGGAGGTCGACGACCTCCGGGTCGGTGACCGCGTCTGGCTGTTCATGGCCGCGTCCGGCCGACCGACCGGCACGGCGCAGGAGTACACCGTCGTCCCCGCCGAGCGCGCGGTCCCCCTGCCCGACGGGGTCGGCCACGACGTCGGAGCGTCGCTCGGCGTGCCCGCGATGACCGCCCACCGCGCACTCACCACGCACGAGCACGGCCCGGACCGCCTGGCGCCGGGCGCACTCTCGGGCAAGACGGTCCTCGTCGCGGGTGGCGCCGGGGCCGTCGGGCACGCGGCGATCCAGCTCGCCCGCTGGGCCGGAGCGACCGTGGTCTCGACGATCAGCTCCGACGCGAAGGCTGCCCTCGCAACGGCAGCCGGAGCACACCACGTCGTGAACTACCGGGACGACGACGCCGCCGACCAGATCCGGCAGATCGCTCCGGACGGCGTGGACATCGTCGTCGAGGTGTCGATCCCGCAGAACGCCCAGCTCGTGGCGGAGGTGCTGGCCAACCACGGCGTCGTCTCGATCTACGCGAACAACGGTGGGGACGAGGCGACGCTGCCGATCCGACCGAACATGAGCGTCAACGCCCGCTACCAGTTCCTGCTGCTGTACACGATCGGGGACGAAGCGCTGGCCGCCGCCGCCGCGGACGTGACGGCGGCCCTCCGCGACGGGGTCCTGCCGGTCGGCGAGGACGCCGGGCTGCCGCTGACCCGGTTCCCGCTCGAGGAGACCGCTGCGGCGCACGACGCGGTCGAGGGTGACGCCGTCGGCAAGGTACTCATCGAGGTCGGCGAGGAGTGAGCTCACTCCGCGGGGCATGACCTCGTGGCTTGACCTCGGGGCGTGGCCGCGTGACCGCGTGACAGCGGGGCCGCGGCGTCCGCGGGGCCGCGGCGTCCGCTCGGCCCGCAACGAGCACGCGCCGCGTCCGCCGGTGATCCGGTCGGGCGCGGCGCGTGGGGCGTCGGCATGGCAGCTCCGTCACGATGTGACCGCTCCGGGCCGCCGGTCAGGGCGTCGGCTCAGCGTGCGAGCGCGGCGGCGAGGCGTGCCTCGAAGCGACGGCGGGCAGCGACCCGCTCGCGCTCGATGTTCGCGGCGATGACCTCGAGGTCTTCGTAGTCGGCGTCGGTGGTGTCGTCGGTCCAGTTGGGGGTGTACACCCGGGACCGACCGAAGGGCTTCGGTTCGGGGGTCACGATGGTCATGTGGGGATGGTACGTCGAGCGTCCGACAAATCGTGTGCGCATCACGGGCCTTTCCTGGGGTTGCGGTCCCGTTCCGGGAACGAGGACGCGAGCGAGAACGCGATGGCCATGAACGAGGCCATCATCGCGACGTACTTGGCGTCGAGGTCGGTGAACGCGTCCGGTGCGGGCGAGTCCACGGTGAGCATGCCGAAGGAGTACTCCTCGGACCGGATGACGACCGAGACGTACGACCGGTAGCGCGGTTCGAACCCCGGGAGGTCCTCGTCCACGTCGACCTCCGCCAGGCGGTCCCCGACGACGCGCGGGCCACCGCCGACGAGGACCCAGTCGAGGTTGCGGTCGCCGTACGGGGTCCCGGCGCGGAAGACGCCGGCGGTGTCCTCGGCTCCGCCGTGCCCGATCGGTTCGAGCGCGCGGAGGTCCGCCGACAACTGGTAGACGTTCGCCCGGACGTCGGGCACCCCGGGCAGCAGGTAGAACGCGAGCGCCACCGCGATGCGGTCCGCGAACGCCGGGAGTTCCTGTCGTCGCGCCGCCCGCCGGAGCTCCGCGAACCGCACGAGCCGGGTCGCGAGCTGCCCGAAGGCGTAGCGGACGGCGGTGCCCTGCTCCAGCTCCGTCGAGCGGGCGACCGCTGCGGCCGCAGCCACCGAGGCCTCGGTCCGACGGGCGCGGACGACCTGGACGACGACCGCGGCGGAGAGCACCACGAGGCCGAGCACGACGAGCGAGACCTTCACGCTCGGCGCCGTGACGAGGTTCGGCAGCTGGAACGCGGCGGTGGGCGCGGTCGCGACGATGATCGGCCACACGACCGCTCCGGCGCGGCGCCGTCGGCGGTCCACGGTGCTTCGTTCCCCTGTCATGCCGACGACGGTAGGGCACCCCACCGACGCCTGTTGAGTTGTCCACAGGCCCGGACGGAGGGTACGCATGTTGTCCCCTGCAACGCCGACTTGCCCCCCGAACGAGGGCGGGAAGAACATCGTGCACATGCAGCAGCGACTCAAGACCAGAGCAACGGCGCTCCTCGCGACCGCCGCCATCGTCCTCCTCGGCGGGACCTTCGGAGCCAGCGCGGCGAACGCCGCGACGGTCTCCCCGCAGGTCATCGGCGGCGAGCAGGCCCCCAGCACCCCGTGGGAGGTGCAGCTCATCTTCCAGCAGGGCGGCTCCGCCACGTACGGGTGCACCGGTGAGCAGATCAACGCGTCGTGGGTGCTCACCGCCAACCACTGCGTCGACGGCACCACCGCGATGAACGTCTACCAGTCGAACAGCACCTCGAACCGCGGCACGGCGATCGCGGCCGACCGGCTGTACTCGGCGCCGTCGGGCGACATCGCGCTCGTGCACCTGCGGACCGCAAAGGCATTGTCCTCGTACGCGCCGCTCGACCTCGCCTACACGACGAAGTCCTCCGGCACGGGCACCATCATGGGCTACGGCAACCGGGCGAACAGCGCCCCGAGCACCGGGCTCTACCAGGCGACGGTCAACCTCACCGGTCGCTCGATCGACGCGTACAACGGCACCGCGCAGCACGTCACGGGCGTCTCGGGCGCATCGAACCACGGCGACTCCGGCGGGCCCCTGCTCGTGAACGGCAAGGTCGTCGGCGTCTGCTCGACGGGCGACGTCGCCGACCCGGGTGCGAACACCCACGCGGGCTCGAACTACGCGGTGCTGACGCAGAGCGCCAGCTGGATCCGCAGCACCGCAGGCGTCTGACCGACGTTTCCACATGACGGACTGGAGGCCCGTGGCGACGCCGCCACGGGCCTCCAGTCCGTTGCTGCCCACCACTCCTGCACTTGCCGGTCTGCGCTGGTTCCCATCCACGGGCAGCGCGCCGCGCGCCGCGCGACGACCCGGGGTTGGTAAGCATGACCCATGACCGACGTCTCGACGCCCACGCCCGGCACCCGCGCACTCGTCCTCGGAGGCGGCGGCGTCGCCGGGATCGCCTGGGAACTCGGGGTGCTCGCCGCCCTGCAGGAAGCCGGGGTCGACCTCGACGCCGCCGACCTCGTGGTCGGCTCGAGCGCGGGGAGCGTCGTGGGCACGTTCGTGCGCGCCGGCGCGGTCGCCGACGCGTACGCACAGCAGCACACGCCCCTGCCCTCGACGTACGAGGAACCGCCGGTCATCGCGTCCGAGGACTTCCAGGCGCGACTCGAGCAGGTGCTCGCCGGCGCGCGGGACGACCAGGACGCCCGGGCTCGGCTGGGCGCCGTCGCGCAGCGGTCGACCGGCGGCCAGACCGACGAAGAGCGCATCGCGACCTTCGAGCAGACACTGCCCGGCACGGCCTGGCCGGCGAAGCCGCTCGGCGTCACCGCGATCGACGCCACCGACGGCACGTTCCGCGTCCTGACCGCCGAGTCCGGCGTACCGCTCCCCCGAGCCGTGGCCGCGAGTTGCTCGGTGCCGCTGGTGTGGACGCCCGTGGCGATCGACGGCGTGCCGCACATCGACGGCGGCCTCCGCTCGGCCACGAACGCCGACGTCGCGGACGGGTACGAGCGCGTGCTCGTCATCGCCTGCGGCCCCGAGGGCCCGTCACCGCTCGGGCCGTCGCTGGACGTCGCGGTCGAGAGCCTGCGGGCAGGCGGGAGCTCGGTCGAGACCGTCGTGGCGGACAGCGCCTCGCAGCACGCCTTCGGCTCCAACTCGCTCGCACTGTCCACCCAGGCACCGTCGGCGGAGCAGGGGCACCGGCAGGGATCGACGATCGCGGAGCAGGTCGCCGCGTTCTGGGCGTAGCCCGCGACCGTGTCACCGGACCTCGCTAGCGTGGAGTCATGACGACGCCGTTCTCCGACCTCGACCAGTTCACCGCCCTCCCCCGAGTCGACGGGATCGCGGTCGCCCCGGACGGATCGCGGGTGTTCCTCACTGTCAGCGCACTCGACGACGAGCGCACCGGGTACCGCCGGTCGGTCTGGAGCGTCCCCGCCGACGGTTCGGGTACGCCGGTCCGACTGACCCGCTCGGCGAAGGGCGAGGGCGGGATCGCCGTCACCCGCGGCGGCGACGTGCTGTTCGTGTCCGGCCGGCCCGACGAGTCCGGCGCCGACGACGCGGCCCAGCTCTGGGTGCTCCCCGCCACGGGCGGCGAAGCGCGCCCGGTCACGGCCCTGTCGGGAGGCGCAGGTGGCGTCCTCGCCACGGCCTCCGGCAGCGACGTGGTCGCCTTCACGGCACCGCTGCTCCCCGGGGCGGACGCGGACGACGAGACGTCGTTCCTCGCGGCGGACGCCGCGCTGCGCAAGCGCCGCACGGAGCGGAAGGTCGCGGCGATCCTCCACGAGACCTACCCCGTGCGGTACTGGGACCACGACCTCGGCCCCGACGAGACCCACGTGCTGACCCTCGACCTCGCCGAACTGCGTGAACGTGACGCGGCCGTGCGTCCCGCCGACGGCGCCGACGCTCCGGACTACCCGACGCACCTCCCGCGCCCGGCCGACCTCACCCCCGCTCCGGCCCGGACGCTCGACCACGTGGACGGCGCCCTGACCCCGGACGGCTCGGTGCTGCTCGCGTCCGTGGCCGTGCAGGAACCCCGCGGCTTCCGCTCGACGCTGGTGACGGTCGACGTCCGGACGGGCACCCGGACCGTGGTGTTCGACGAACCGGACGTCGACCACGAGATCCCCCGCGTCAGCCACGACGGCCGGACGATCGCGTGGGTGCGGACGCCCCGCTCGACGCCGGCCGGTGCTCACGAGCAGGAGATCTGGACCGCTCCGCTCACCACGGACGGCACCGTGGACGTCGCGGGCGCCCGGCGGATCGCGACCGACTGGGACCGCTGGCCGGCCGAGCTCGTCTTCGAGCACGGCGACGCCGCACTCCTCGCCGTCGCCGACCAGGACGGCCGCGCGCCGATCTTCCGGATCCCCCTCGACGGAGCCCCCGTCGAGCAGCTGACCCACGACGACTGGGCCTACTCCGGCCTACGCGTGGCGGACGGGACCGGCGAGGTCGTGGCGCTCCGGGCCTCCTGGCAGGCGCCGCTGCACCCGGTCCGGATCGCCGCCGACGGTTCGGTGACGGTCCTCGCAACTCCCGCGCCGCTCCCCGACGTCCCCAGCACGATCGAGGACGTCGAGACCACGGCTGCCGACGGCACGCGCGTCCGCGGCTGGCTGGTGCTGCCCGAGGGCGACGGGCCGCACCCGCTGCTGCTCTGGATCCACGGTGGCCCGCTGAACTCGTGGAACCAGTGGTCGTGGCGGTGGAGCCCGCAGCTCGCCGCAGCACGCGGGTACGCCGTGCTGCTGCCGGACCCGGCACTGTCGACCGGCTACGGGCTCGACTTCATCAACCGGGGCTGGAACGCCTGGGGGCAGGCTCCGTACACCGACCTCATGGCGATCACCGACCACGTCGTCGGCCGACCGGACATCGACGAGACCCGGACGGCAGCGATGGGCGGCTCGTTCGGCGGGTACATGGCGAACTGGGTCGCGGGCCACACCGATCGGTTCCGGGCGATCGTCACGCACGCCAGCCTGTGGGCGCTCGAGCAGTTCAACGGCACGACGGACATGTCGCAGTACTGGCAGTCGATCTTCGACGCCGAGGGCATGCGCGAGAACGACCCGCACCGGTTCGTGGCAGACATCACCACACCGATGCTCGTGATCCACGGCGACAAGGACTACCGGGTGCCGATCGGCGAAGGACTGCGGCTCTGGTCGGAGCTCGCGGAGCACCACGCCGCGGAGGACGGGACGATGCCGCACCGGTTCCTGTACTTCCCGGACGAGAACCACTGGGTGCTCAAGCCGCAGCACGCGGTGGTCTGGTACGAGACCGTGTTCGCCTTCCTGGCCCAGCACGTGCTCGGCGAGGAGTGGGAGCGGCCGGAGCTGCTCGGGTAGCAACGGCTCGGGCGCGGGGCTCGCGGGCGGGGCTCGGCGAACGCGCGCGTTTCGACGAACCACGTGTCGTTCGACGCTCGCGGTGTCGCGGCCAACGCCGCCCACGCCGCGCCGAGCTGCCCGCACAAATGACGACGCGACCGATGTCCTCCGACATCGGTCGCGTCGTTCCGCAGCGGCACCCGAAGCCGCACGCGGATTCCGGGCGGGCATCATCACCCCGCCCGAGATCAGCCCCCTCGCGCCCACGGGCCCTCAGGCCCTCAGGCCCGTCCAGCCCTCACACGAACGCGGCCTGCCCCGTGATCGCCCGCCCCACGATGAGCGTGTTCACTTCGCGGGTGCCCTCGTACGAGTAGATGGCCTCGGCATCGGAGAAGAACCGCGCCACGCCCTTCTCGAGCACGATGCCGTTCCCGCCCTGCACCTCGCGGCACCAGCCGACCGTCTCGCGCATCTTCGCCGTGGCGAACGCCTTCGCCATCGCGGAGTGCTCGTCCCCGCCGACCCCGGCGTCCTGCATGGCCGAGGCCTGGGTGCACAGGGCGATCGACGCGGTGATGTTCGCGAGCGACTTCACGAGGAGGTCCTGCACCATCTGGTGCGCCGCGATCGGCTTCCCGAACTGGATGCGCGTCCGGGCGTAGTCGAGCGCCGCCTCGTACGCACCGACCGCGATGCCGATCGCCTGCCACGCCACCTCGGTCCGGGTGAGCCGCAGGACCTCGGCCGTCGCCCGGAACGAGTTCGCACGCTGCAGCCGACGCGACTCCGGCACCCGGACCCCGCGCATCGTGATGTCGGCGTTCTGCACGCCGCGGAGGGCGATCTTGTCCTCGATCTTCGTCGCGGTGAACCCCGGGGTGTCGGTCGTGACGAGGAAGCCCTTGACCTGCTCGTCCGCGACGTCCTTCGCCCAGATCACGACGACGTCGGCGAAGGTGGCGTTGCCGATCCATCGCTTCTCGCCGTCGAGGACCCACTCGTCACCCTCACGCCGGGCGGTCGTCCGCAGCCCGCGCGCGGAGTCGCTGCCCGACAGCGGTTCGGTGAGGCCGAACGCGCCGATCAGCTCGCCGCGAGCCATGCGCGGCAGCCATTCCTGCTGCTGCTCCTCGCTGCCGGCGACCGCGATCGAGTTCATCGCGAGGCCGGACTGCACGCCGATGAACGTCGCCACGCTCGCGTCGACCCGACCGAGCTCGAGTGCCGCCCAGCCGCGGTACACCGCCGAGTTCTCGAACTGCCGCACGAGCGGGACGCCCGGCCCGTACATACCGAGCTCGGCGAGCGGCGCGATGACCTGCTTCGGGAACTCGGCACGCGCCCAGTACTCGTCGGCGATCGGGCGGACCTCGGCCTCGAGGTACGCACGCAGGCGTCCGAGCGAGTCACGCTCCCGATCGGTCAACCCCGTCTGGAAACCGTAGAAGTCCGATTCGAGGAGGGGCGTGGAGGCTGCCGTCGTTGACATACCCCCGATCGTGCATCATTCTCGAAAACGTTGCAAGGGAGGGATGCATGTACACATCGGATTCTGCGCTGCGCGCCTTCCGGGAGGCCCGCCACACCTTCATCGACGGCTCACGGATCGACATGGGGACCCTGGCAGCCTCGCTCGGCGTGGACCGGACGTCGCTCTTCCGGTGGGTGGGCAACCGCGACCGACTGCTCTCCGAGGTGCTGTGGTCCCTCGCCGTCCCGACGCTCGACAGCGCTGCCGCGTCCGCCGCGCCCACCGGGGCCGCGCGGATCGTCGACGTACTCGACCGGTTCACGGCGGACCTCATCCGCGCTCCGTACTTCCGCGCGTTCCTCACCCGGGAGCCTGCCCGTGCACTCCGACTGCTCACGACGACCGAGAGCGACGTGCAGAGTCGCTTCGTGGCACGGGTGACCGCCCTGATCGACGACGAACGGCAGGCCGGCACGTTCGACCCCGCGCCGCTGACGAGCGAGGAGCTGGCACGACTGCTCGTCCGGATCTCGGAGTCGTTCACGTACGCGGACCTCATCTCCGGGGAGACACCCGATCCGGCTCGCGCCCGTGCGACGTTCGAGTACGTGCTGCGTCCCACCGCCGTGCCCGCTCCGGTCGGGTGAAGCCCGACGGTGACGGTGTCAGCCCTTCGCTGCGATGTCAGCCCTTCGCTGCTGTGAACTCCAGGTTGATGTCGTCCGGGTCCTGCACGGAGAGGATCACGATGCCCGCCTCCCCGAGGTCCGTCACGTCGCCGTGCTCGACCCCCGCGGCGTCCAAGCGGGCAGCGGTTTCGTGGAGCGCCTCCACCGACCGCACCGTGAAGCTGACGTGGTCGAGACCGACCGTGTCGGAGTCGAACCGCTGACCGCGCGGTGCGACGGGCCGGAGCCCGAACAGCTGCTCCCCGAGCGGGAAGATGCACCCGCCGTAGAGCCGCTCCCGGTCCTCCACGATCCCCGGTTCGTCGATGTGCGCACTGAAGTCCATCGCTGGTGCGACGCCGAGGAGCTGCTCGTAGAACGCCTTGCTCCGGTGGATGTCGGTGACGGTGATGCGGACGTGTGCGAGTGCGGTGGGGTGTGCGAAGGCTTCGGTCACGATGGTGGTGCTCCTCGTGGTGTGGTCGGGTCGCCGACGATCGTCGGCACCTGTCGAGGCAACGCCGTCAGCCTGACCGTCTCCCCGGACGCCGCGGCGACCGGACAGCGGCACACGACGACGGCTCGCGCGTGCGACGATCGACGCTGCACAGCGCGCCACGCTCAGCGGTCAGCGGTCAGCGGTCAGCGGTCAGCGGAAGCCGCGGGTCTCGAGCATGTGATGCGGGATGCCGTGCCCCTGGCAGCGATCTCGGCGGCGGATGCCCCGCATCACGTCGCGGACGTGGTCGCCGCAGCCCGTCCACGAGGACTTGCCGCACACAGGGCACTGGACCGACTCGCACATGCGGGCCACGGTACGGACGGAGCCCTGGACGGACAGCCGAAACGCTGTACCCGATCCGTTGGACGACGGATTTCGGACTCCCGAGCGTCAGACGGCCCGGAGGCGGGGTCGAGTACGGTCGGTTCGTCCCCGGATCGGCCGAGTCGCACCAGCGTGGTCGGCCGGTGCTCCGAGGCCGCTGCACCCGCACCACCGATCGGAGACCGATGACCATCGACGAGTACCCGTTCTGCCGGACCTACCCCACGCGGTGGAACGACAACGACATGTTCGGGCACGTCAACAACACGATCTACTACTCGGCCATGGACAACGCCGCGACGTACTGGTTTCGGGAGGTCGCGGGCCTCGATCCGTTCTCGTCCGAGTGGATCGCCGTCCTCGTGTCGTCGAGCTGCCACTTCGTCGAGTCAGCGGTCTGGCCGGACGTCATCGAGGTCGGGATGCGGTCGAAGCGGATCGGCACGACGAGCCTCGCGTGGGAGTTCGGCCTCTTCCGCCAGTCCGACGGCGCGCTGCTCGCGACGGGCGAGTTCGTCCACGTCATCATCGACCGCGAAGGCGAACGACGGCCGACCCCCATCCCGGCGGAACTCCGCGAACTCGTCACGAGCAGGATGACGGTCACCGACTGACCTCCGCACAACCCAAAGCGGCTCGAACCACGGAATCACGTGGTTCGAGCCGCTTCCAGTTGTGCGAACGCCCCGCCGAGCGCTGCCCCGCGCCGTCCGGCTGCCCGCCGAACGCCGCACGCAGCGCCGCACGCAGCGCCCCCGCCCTTAGATCAGCGCGTCCGTCAGGTGGTTCGGCGTCCCGAACCGGTGCGCCGTGATCGACACCGCCTGCTCCCGGAGGAACGGCAGCACCTCGATCCGCCCGGCCTCGGTCACCGGCTCGGCGTAGACCGCGACGTCCGGACGTCCACCGACCGCCGTGTACAGCGCCGAAGCATCCCCGCCGATGAGCCGGACCCGCGTCGACGGGCCGTCGGCCACCCGCGCTGCGAACGCCGCGTCGGACTCCCCGTCGCGGAGCGACCGCACGATCGCCAGCGACTGCACTGCCGACCGCACGGAGACCGGCAGCGAACCGGAGACCGACACGTCGATCGTCGTCCCCGCGCGGAGCGCCGCCGCGACGACCCGGACGAGCGCGTCGACGTCGAGCGACGAGTCGTCGTCCGCGGCGAGCCGCACGTGCACCCCCGGGAAGGGCAGGTAGCGCGCGATGTTCCGCTCGGCGGTCAGCGCGGACACGTCGGTCGCGGTGCCGAACAGCATGGTCCACGCTCGCTCGTCGGACGCGAGCGCGCGGTCGAGCGACTCCGATGACACACCGGACGCCCGGACGAACGCGGACACCGGCGAGGACACAGCGACACGAGCAGCACCAGCGCCAGCAGCACCAGCAGGCACCGATGACCACGATCCGAGCCCGATCAGGTAGTTCAGCCCGCCGGCCTTCGTCCCGGCACCGACGGCCGACTTCTTCCACCCGCCGAACGGCTGGCGTCGGACGATCGCGCCCGTGATGCCGCGGTTCACGTACAGGTGGCCGGCCTCGATCCGGTCGAGCCACGTGCCGATCTCCCCGGCGTCGAGCGAGTGCAGCCCCGAGGTGAGGCCGTAGTCGACCTCGTTGACGATGTCGATCGCCTCGTCGAGGGTCCGCGCGGTCATGATGCCGAGGATCGGACCGAAGTACTCCGTCCGGTGGAACGCCGACCCGCGAGCGACACCGTCGCGGACGCCGGGGCTCCAGAGCTTCCCGGAGTCGTCCAGTCGGGCGGGCTGCACGGCCCAGGTCTCCCCCGCACCGAGCTTCGTCAGGCCGTCGAGCAGCTTGCCGGCGGCCGGCTCGATGACCGGCCCCATCTGCGTCGTCGCGTCGGTCGGGTACCCCACGGTCAGCGAGGACACGGCATCGATCAGCTGGGACCGGAACCGCCGCGAGGTGGCGACGGACCCGACGAGCACGACGAGCGACGCCGCCGAGCACTTCTGACCCGCGTGCCCGAACGCCGAGGCGACGACGTCCTTGACCGCGAGGTCCAGGTCGGCCGACGGCGTCACGATGATCGCGTTCTTGCCCGAGGTCTCGGCGAGCAGGGGCAGGTCCGGCCGGAACGAGCGGAAGAGCTCGGCGGTCTCGTACGCCCCGGTCAGGATCACGCGGTCGACCAGCGGCGACGCGACGAGCTGCCTGCCGAGGTCGTTCTCGGACACCTGCAGGAATGCGAGGACGTCGGCCGGCGCACCGTGCAGGTCGAGCGCCGTCTCGATGATCGAGGCGAGCACCGCGCCGGACCGCTCGGCGGGCGGGGCGGGCTTCAGCACCACGGCGGACCCGGCGGCGAGCGCGGCGAGGGTCGACCCCGCCGGGATCGCCACGGGGAAGTTCCACGGCGGCGCGACGAGCGTCAGGGCGGCCGGCGTGAAGGAGGCGCCGTCCACCGCGTCGAGCTCCGACGCGAGCTCCGCGTAGAAGTGCGCGAAGTCGATCGCCTCGGACACCTCCGGGTCGGCCTGGTCGATGGTCTTGCCGGTCTCGGAGGCCATGACCTCGATCAACGCCGCACGGTTGGCCTCGAGGGCGTCTCCGATCGCGTGCAGCACGGCGCCGCGCGACGCTCCCGACCACGTCGCCCACGTCGTGCCCGCGGCGCGGACGCGACCGAGGACGGACTCGAGCGACTCGGCGGAGGTGATCCGGGCCTCCTGGACGGCCTTGACCCCGAGCGTCGACGACGCGACGCGCGCGGTGATGTCGGCGCCCCACCGCCGGAACTCCGCGACCGACGGGTCGGTGTCCGGCGTGTTCTCGAAGTGCCCGGCCGACGGGCGCCCGACGGCCGCGTAGCGGTCGGCGACACGGTGCGAGGCCGGCGCGAGGAGACCCTCCGGCGTGGCGAGCGGTTCGAGGGACGACCGGAATCGGGACTCCTCGCGGGCGAACAGCTCGGGCGAGGACGCCAGCGAGAACACCGCCGACATGAAGTTCTCCTGCGACGCGCCCTCCTCCAGCCGCCGGATCAGGTAGGCGATCGCCACGTCGAACTCACCCGGGTGGACCACCGGCGTGTAGAGCAGCAGCGAGCCGACGGTCCGACGGACGGCCTCGGCCTGCCCCTGCGCCATCCCGAGCAGCATCTCGAACTCGATGCCGTCGCGCACACCGCGCTCCCCCGCGAGCAGCCAGGCGTGCGCGACGTCGAACAGGTTGTGCCCGGCGACGCCGACGCGGACGTTCTCGATGCGCTCGGGGGTGAGTGCCCAGTCGAGCACGCGCTTGTAGTTCGTGTCGGAGTCCTGCTTGGTGTGCCACGTGGCGAGCGGCCAGCCGTGCACGGAGGCCTCAACCTGCTCCATCGGCAGGTTCGCACCCTTCACGAGACGGACCTTGATGCCGGCGCCACCGCGGGCACGACGGGCAGCGGACCACTCCTGCAGGTGCTCCATCGCGGCGAGCGCGTCGGGCAGGTAGGCCTGCAGCACGATGCCGGCCTCGAGCGACGTGAACTCGGGCTCGTCGAGGAGCTGCGTGAAGACCGCGATCGTGAGGTCGAGGTCCTTGTACTCCTCCATGTCGAGGTTGATGAACTTGTGCGGGGACGCCTCGACGGCCCGGCGGAACAGCGGCCGGAGCTTCTCGATGATGTCCGCGACGGCGTGGTCGAACGCCCACGGGGAGTGCGGGTGCACGGTCGACGACACCTTGATCGAGACGTAGTCGACGTCGTCGCGGGCGAGGAGGCGGTGCGTGCCCTCGAGGCGACGGGCGGCTTCCTTCTCGCCGAGCACGGCCTCACCGAGCAGGTTCACGTTGAGGCGGACGCCCTCGCGCTTGATCTTCGCGATCGCCGGCCCGAGCTTGGCGTCAGTGGCGTCCACGATGAGGTGTCCGACCATGTCCCGGAGCACCCGTCGTGCGATCGGGACGACGACGCCGGGGAGCACCGGGGCCATGCCGCCGCCGAGCCGGACCAGGCCGCGCAGTGCTGCGGGCAGGAAGCCGGGGGCGTTCGGCGCGATCGCGCGGAGCTTCCGGGCGGCGACACCGAGGTCCTCCGGGCGGACGACGCCGTCGACGAACCCGACCGCGAAGTCGAGCCCGGACGGGTCGGCGAGCACCCCCGCGAGCTGCTTCGCCGAGCCGTCGACCGGGTAGGTCTCGGCCTCGGCGAGCCACTGCCGCACGAGCGCGACGGACTGGTCGGCCAGGTCGCCGGGTCCGGTGGGCTGGGAGGCGGCAGCGGGTTGCTCGTGCACGGTCGTCATGGCGCCAGTGTGGAGCACCGCAAGCATCAGCGGAAGCAATGTTCCGTGACGATTACCGTGCAGTTCTCCTAAAGTGTCGACATGCTCGATGTGCGCCGTCTCGTCCTCCTCCGGGAGCTCTCCATCCGCGGGACCATCGCGGCCGTCGCGGAGGCCGTGAACTTCACCCCGTCGGCGGTCTCGCAGCAGCTCTCCGCCCTCGAACGCGAGGCCGGCGTCCCGCTGCTGCGCCGGGCAGGTCGCCGCCTCCAGCTCACCCCGCAGGCGGAGGTCCTGGTGCAGGCCGCCGGGCACGTGCTCGACGTCCTCGAGCAGGCCCAGTCCGAGGTCGAGGGATCCATGCCGACCGTCCAGGGCCGCGTCCGGGTCGCGGTGTTCCAGTCCGCTGCCCTCGCGCTCATGCCGAACGCCCTGCACGCGATGGCGACCGCGCACCCGGACGTCCGGATCGAGATGGTGCAGCGCGAGCCGGAGACCGCCCTGCACGAGACGTGGATCCGCGACTTCGACATGGTCATCGCCGAGCAGTACCCCGCGCACGCCGCACCGCGTCTGCCGGGTCTGCAGCGCGAGGACCTCACGACCGACGCCGTCCGGCTGGCCCTCCCACCGGTCGACACCGCGCTCGCCCCCGTCACCTCGATCTCCGACGCCGAGGCGCTGCCGTGGGTGATGGAGCCCCGCGGGACCGCCTCGCGGCACTTCGCCGAGCAGGTCTGCCGTCGCCACGGCTTCGAGCCGGACGTCCGCTACGAGACCGCCGACCTCCAGACCCAGATCCGTCTCGTCGAGTCCGGGAACGCCGTGAGCCTCATGCCCGACCTCATGTGGACGGGGCGCACGACGACCTGTCGCCTCGTCGAGCTGCCGGAGCGTCCGCGCCGCACGATCTTCACCGTGGTGCGCGCCGCGGGGTCGTCCTCCCCCGCCGTGACCGCGCTGCGGGCCGAGCTCGAGCGTGCGGCGGCGGTCGTCGGCGACTGACCCGGTCCCGAGCCGTTACCGGACCGAGATGCGCGGGCCGTCAGGTCGCCCGTCGGCGGGACACCCCTGGGTGAGGGCACCTCCCGTGCCCACCGACATCCAGGGGGATCCCATGCAGCAGTCCTGCCCACGCCGACTCCGTCACGGTGCCGCGATCGGAGCGGCCGTCGCCGTCGTCGCCGCCTCGTCCGCGTTCGGCATCGGTGCCACGGCAGCGGTCGCCGACGACGCGCCGACATCCGCGTCCACGACGACCGCGTCCACGACGACCGCGACCGCGCCCGCTTCCGTCTCCGCGACGGACGTCACGACCGACGACCAGCCGGGAGGCACGGCTCCCGACCCGACGTCGGCCCACCCCGACGAGGCGGTCGCCCCCGACGAGGCGGTCGCCCCCGACGAGGCGGTCGCCCCCGGCGAGGGCGCAGGCGGTGAGGGCTCCGCCGACGGGGGCGTCGCCGGCGAACCGACGGCCGAGCAGCGCGCCGACCTCGCCTTCCCCGACGGCACGACCGCCGACGCACCCCTCCTCCTCGAGGCGACCGCCGGTGACGCCGTCGACCGCACGTTCACCGCGACCGGCGGCACCGGCGGCGTCACGTACGAACTCCGGGGTGCCGGTGGGAAGCCGATCGTGGGGGACGGCTCGTTCGAGAACGACTTCACGCTCGACCCCTCGACCGGTCGGCTATCCGGCACGGCCCGGCTCGCCACCGTGCACGACTTCCAGGTCGTCGCGTCCAGCGGGTCGGAGCGTGCGGTCGAGCACGTGCGCCTCACCGTCCGCCCGGGAGCACCGGTCGGCGTCACCTTCGCGGTCTCGGCGTCGGACGGGGTCGGGCTCTGGCAGGTCGAGACCGACGGCACCATCTGGGAGCAGGCTGCGGGCCAGGGCCGCGTGCGCATCGTGCCCGAGGTCCCGGTCGTCGAGGGGTCGTCGCTCGTGCTCGCCGGCCTCGCCGTCGACGCGTACGGCAACCGGACGACCCCCGGCGGCGAGGACGACCCGTACCCGCGGTCGACCGTCACGAGCACCGTCCCGGACGACCGGGCCGTGTGGTCCGACAGCGGCTCGAACACGGTCTCCTTCAGCGGCACCGGAGTGCGCACCCTCACGGTCTCGGAGGGCGGGGTCTCCACGTCCTTCCGGGTCGACGTCGGCACGGCGACGGAGTCGTTCGCCTTCGCCGCAGGGACGCGGACCCGGGTCACGGGGACCGCGGGCGAGCCGTTCTCGGCCGACTTCCCCGTGACCGGCGCCGGGGACGACCTCCGGTACACACTCCGGTCCCCGGAGGGCACCCCGTACAACGCACCGGACGGCCTCGAGGTCCGCATCGACCCCAGGAGCGGCACGCTCACGGGCAGTGCCACCCTGGCGAGGACCTTCCACCTCAGCGTGGTCGCGACGGGCGGCGGCGTGGAGGCCGTCCTCCCCGTGGAGCTCGCCGTGGCCCCGGCCGCGTTCGACCACTTCACCGCCTCCGTACGGATGGCCGACGCAGGCGAACGTACTGACACGTGGACGGTCGAGGGCGACACCGTGACGCACTTCCGATCCGACCCGGCAGGCGACCGCGTCGACGTCGTCCCGGCGCGACAGGGTGACCGGATGGTCGTGTTCGCGATCCCGGAGGACCGCTTCGGCAACACCCCGACGCGGCCCGTGGACCACACCATCACGAGCGATGTCGCGAGCGACCGCTTCGGCGTCGAGCAGTCCAGCGGTGGGACGACGGTCACGTTCACGCATGCTTCCCGGCACGTCGTGACCATCCGGTACGAGGGCGGTTCGCTGGCCGTCCCGTTCGAGGTCTCGCCCGTCGCCGGACCGGCGACGGGGCACGCGGCGACGGGCACGCTCGCCTACACCGGGTCCGACTCGTCGGGGCCGCTCGCGTGGGCGCTCGGGCTGCTCGCGGCCGGCGGCGGCTTGCTTGTCCACCGGCTGCGTCGCCGACGCATCTGACGCGACCGCGCGACGGACGGGAGGCGCGGTGCACGCCCGCACCGCGCCTCCCGTCCGACGTCGATTGCTGAACAAAACCCCAGGTCACATGCTGTGCGGACCCGAATCGTTCCGTGATGGAACCGCAACGTGCAGGCCACCCGCGGGCCGCCTCGAAGCCGTAGCGTCAGCGTCGACAGGAGCGGATGGCCGCCCTGCGAACCCGGACATCCCAGGGGGGAATCCATGCGCTCCACCACCTCGTCGTCGCGCCGTCGGGCCGCACTCGTCGCGGCGACCGCGATCGCGGTCGTCACCGTCGGTTCGGGGGCCGCCTTCGGCGTCTCCGCGGCGAACGCTGCCACCGACACGGCACCGGCGTCGACGTCGGCACCGGCGACCACGGCTCCTGCTGCCACGGCGCAGGCCGCCACGACCCCGGCAGCGAGCACGGCGCTCGCCTTCACCGAGCCGTCCACGAAGGCCGACCCGCTCGCCCTCAGCGCCACCGTCGGCACGCCGTTCAGCCACACCTTCCACACGACGGGCGGCAACGGCACCGTCGGGTACGCGATCCAGGACGCGCCGTCGAGCGCCTGGACGGTGAACGTCGAGACGGGCGTGCTCAGCGCCACGCCGACGACGGCCGGGACGTTCGACTTCGAGGTCGTCGCGCTGAGCGGTGGCGAACAGGTCACCGAGTACGTCCGGGTCACCGTCGCACCCTCACCGCTGTCCTTCACCGAGCCGTCGACCAAGGCGCAGCCGCTCGCGCTCACCGCCACCGCTGGGACGACCTTCACGCACACCTTCCGGGCTGTGGGCGGCAGCGGATCGCTCGCCTACGCGATCCAGGACGCCCCCTCGTCGGCGTTCACGGTCAACGTGTCGACCGGTGTGCTGACGAGCACCGAGACCACGGCCGGAACGTACGACTTCGAGGTCGTCGCGCTCCGCGGGAAGACCACCGCGACCGAGTACGTCCGGCTCACGGTCCGCCCCGCGGCGCCGATCGGCCTGATCACTTTCGTCGGTCACGGGACCCCGGGCAGCACCGCGTACGAGGTCGGCCCGAGCGGCACGATCACGGCCTTCACCGGCACCGGCAAGGACCTGGGCACGGTGTCCTCGATCCCGGCGAAGCAGAACGGCACGCTCGTCGTGTCGGGCATCGCGGTCGACCGCTTCGGCAACTCGACCGAGCCCCAGACGACGGGCCAGCCGCTCGCGACGCTGACGAGCTCGGTCGCCTCCGACCGGATCGTGCCGGACACGGCGAAGCACGTCGTGCGGATCACCTTCCCGCATGCCTCGCAGCACCGGCTCACCGTCTCACAGGACGGCGTCTCGACGTCGTTCACCGTCGCCGTGCAGCCGCTGGCGACCACCGCGGTCGCGACGTCGGCGACGGGAACGGGTGCGACGCTCGCCTACACCGGCGCCGACGAGCGCACCCCGATCGCATGGGGTGCGGGCCTGCTGGCAGCCGGGGCGACGCTGCTCGGCTTCCGACTGCGACGCCGTCGGATCTGACACGGTCCGATCCGGGACCGCCAGGGGCGTGGTGTCGATCGACACCGCGCCCCTGGCGGTTCCCGCACGATCCCCCCAACCCAGGTCACATTTCGGCTTCGAGGCCCCTCAGGCGCCCCTCCGACCCCTACGATCCGAGAGCCGAGCCTTCTCGGCGGATTCACATGATCCGGAACCCGTCCGGACCTGAACACCTGGGGGAGAACGTGCGCCGCAGCACTTCCACCGTCCGACGCGCCTGTGCGCTGGGGACCACCGCCGCACTGGTCGTCCTGACGACCGGCCTCGGCGTCATGACCGCGACCGCCGCGAACGCCGAGACCGTCAGCGAGCCGACGCCGACCGCGACGGTCGACCCGACGCCGTCGGACGCGAGCACCGACCCGACGACCGACCCGACCGCGACCCCGACCCCGACCGGCGAGCCGGACTCGTCGGCCACGGCCGACCCCGCACCGACCACGGGCGAGCCGGCCCCCGCGAAGACCACCGCCCCGGCCAAGCCGCTCCTCCCGGGCTCGGGCAGCAGCACGCAGGACGTCACCCCCGCCGCGGTGGCCGCTCCCACGGTCACGATCACGGGCACCGCGAAGGTCGGTTCGACCCTCAAGGCGACGACGACCGGCTTCGACAAGGAGCTCGCCACGCCGGAGTTCGTCTGGACGAACCAGGCGACCAAGGAACAGCTGTCGAACGACCAGTTCTACGACCTCCAGCCCACGGACGTCGGCGCGGTCATCGTCGTGACCGTCACGGGCAAGGACTCCGAGGGCACCGACGTCAAGGCCTCCGCGAAGACCGCCGAGGTCACGCAGGACCCGGTGTTCGTCGACGCCTCCGGCACCCCGATCGTGGGCGGCACGGTAGCGGACGAGGACACGCTGTTCATCGATGACGCGACCGCCGGCGAGGCCTACTCGTACACGTTCCGCGCCGAGGGCTACCCCGCGCCGACCTACCAGCTCTCCTGGTACTACGGCGACGAGGAGGACTCGATCGGCAACGTCGTCGAGACCCAGTCGCAGGCCGCGGCCGAGAACACGCTCGGGGCCGGCTTCGAGTCCGACGCGGACGTCAACGGCGACGGCGAGATCACGCCCGACGACCAACTGCCGAAGGGCATCACGTTCGACCCGGCGACCGGCGAGCTGAGCGGCACCGCGACCGAGGCGTCGTGGTACGACTTCGCCGTGACCGCCACGAGCGGCGACGTCTCCACCACCCAGTACGTCGAGCTGACGGTCGACCCGGGCGCCGCGTACGGCCTGGCCGCCGTCGCGCTCGACAAGGGACTCATCGACAACGGCAAGGGCGCGGAGTACATCATCCGCCCGGACGGCACCGTGCTCGGGTTCGACCTCGCGGTCGACGAGGACGGGTTCCCGGAGATCGGTGACCTCCGCGACCACGTCTCGGTCAAGCAGGGCGGCACGCTCCTGGTCTACGGCTCGCCCGTGGACCGTTTCGGCAACGACGTCTACCCCGAGGACGAGAACGACGTCGTGCAGGCAACCGTCACGTCGGACGTCGCGAGCGACGTCATCAAGCCGTACACGGAGAACGGCGCGGAGGGCTACGGCGTCTCGAGCGTCACCTTCCCGCACGCGTCGACCCACCGGCTGAGCGTCTCGGCCCAGGCCCTCGAGCCGATCTCCTTCGACGTCGAGGTCCAGCCCGTCGCCGCGCCGGCCGTCGTGGTCACCCCGACCGCCACCGGCACCGGCACCGGTGTCCAGCTCGCCTACACGGGCTCCGACGCGACCGGCGCCCTGCCCTGGGCACTCGGCCTCGTGCTCGCCGGCGCCGGCCTGATCGGTGCGCGCACGCTGCGCCGCCGTCGCGCCCAGCGCTGATCCCGGCGCCTCCCGTCGGTCGCGTGTCCGCGTGACCGACGGGAGGCCCGACCCGGCCCCGTCCCGCCCCGCACGGCGCGACGGGGCCGTCGTCGTCACAGCGGGGGCGCCCGTCGGTAGCGTGGGCACATGCCCACGCTCCTGCACATCGATTCCTCCGCCGACCTCGCCCACTCGCGCTCCCGCGCCCTGACTGCGGCGTTCGCCGAAGCCTGGCGTGCCCGCGGCCCGGAGTACACGGTGGTCCGCCGCGACCTGCACGTGGACCAGCTCCCCCACCTCGAGACCTCCGCGCTGCACTGGGCAGCCGCGGACCGCACCGCCGACGAGGTCGTCGCGCCCGAGGCCGAGGCACTGCGCCAGGAGGTCATCGACGAGCTCCTGGCCGCCGACGTCGTGCTCGTCGGGTCGCCGCTCTACAACTACACCGTGCCGTCGACGCTCAAGGCGTGGCTGGACCGGGTGCACATCCCGGGCGTGCTGGTCGGCGACGTCCAGCCGCTCGAGGGCCGGCCGGTCGTCACCGTCGTCAGCCGAGGCGGCACCTACGACGCGGACACCCCGACGGAGGGCTGGGACCACGGCTCGCCCGTGCTCCAGATCATCCTCGGGACCGCGCTCGGCATGAAGCACTACCCCGTCACGGTGAGCGCCACCCTCGCCGACCGTCTGCCCGACCTCGCACCGCTCGCCGACCACGCCGCGGCCGAGTTCGCCGACGCGAAGACGACCCTCGAGCGCCTGGCAGCCACGCTCGCCTGATCCCTCAGGCGGGACGGACCTCGTCCGACCGACCGAGGAGGGCGATGTGGTACGCCGTCTGCGTCAGGGCGCTCGCCAGCAGGAAGCCGGTCATGGACTCGATCCCACCGCTGAACGGCACCCGCGAAGCGACCTCGTACAGGGTGGGGCCGTGCAGGGCGTCGAGGGCCTCGGCGACGTGCCGTGAGCGTTCCTCCCGGTGCCGGACGAGGACCCGCGCCCGTGCGACGACGTCGCGGAACCGGTACTCGTGGCCCGGGCACACCTCGAGGTCCTCGTACCCGTCGAGACGACCGAGTGACGCCAGGTAGTCCCCGAGCGGGTTCGTCCCGGTCCGGCCGCCCAGACCGATCCCCGAGTTGATGCGCGGCAGGACGTGGTCCCCGGTGAAGAGCAGTCCGTCCTGCTCGTCCACGAAGCAGCAGTGCCCGGTCGTGTGCCCGGGCGTCCACAGCGCGCGGATCGTCCGACCGGCGATCGGCACGACGTCGCCGTCCTCGAGCAGCAGGTCCGCGAAGGGCTCGACCACGCGGCCCAGGCCGATGCGACGGCCGCTCCCCCAGGTCTCGACCACGCCGGCACGCAGCTCCTCCGGGAGCCCCCACGTTGCGATGTCGGCGTCGTTCGCACGTGCGTTGCGCCGTTCGTGCCGGAGCGCCTCCACCTCGAGGCGGTGCATGGCCACGCGCGCCCCGCTCGCGCGCCGGACCGCGTCGGCAGCGCCGAGGTGGTCGGCGTGGAGGTGCGTCACGACGACGAGCCCCACGTCCTCCAGCGAGCGACCGATGGCCGCCAGACCCTCGCGGAGGACGGCGAGGTCGTCGTCGGCGGACCATCCGGGATCGATGAGGGTGAGGATCCCGTCCGTGCCCTCGACCACGTAGACGAGCGTGGCGTCCGGGACACCGAAGCGGAACGGGACGGCGAGGGTCCAGACGCCGGGGCGGATCTCCTCGACCGGCGGCAGGACGCCGTCACGGAGCGCCGCGGCCTGCACGGGACTGATCGGTTCCGGTGCCGGCGCTGCCGGCGGGGGCACGGTCGTCACGCGCCCACCCTAGCGACGCGCGCCGCCGCGCCGGGGCCGCACCGGGCCTCCTGGCCGACCGGGCCGACCGCGTCGCGTCCGCGACCGGACCGCCACCCGGATCCGTGCGCTGGCAGTTCCGGTGCACGGAACTCGCGGATCGTGAACCGGAACTGCCACCGACCGAACGGAGGACCACGTCGCGGAACGCGACCCGGTGCCGTGACCCGACCCCGCACGAGTAGACAGGCCGCATGGACACCGCACCCATGCTCGCGAAGGCCGTGCCGACCGTCCCGGAGCCGGACAGCGTCCGCGGCGGGCTCCGGTACGAGCCGAAGTGGGACGGGTTCCGCGGGATCGTGACCGTCGACGGCGACCACGTCGAGATCGGCAGCCGCGGTGCGAAGCCGCTGACGCGGTACTTCCCGGAGCTCGTCGAGACCTTCCGCGCGCAGCTCGGCGGGCGGGAGCACCCGGTCGTCCTGGACGGCGAGGTGGTCCTCCGCACCGGCGAGCCGGGCTCCGAGCGGCTCGACTGGGACGCACTCTCGCAGCGCATCCACCCGGCGGAGTCGCGGATCACGAAGCTCAGCCGCGAGACCCCGGCCCAGTTCATCGCGTTCGATCTGCTCGCGGTCGACGGCGAGGAGTTGCTCGACCGCACGTTCGACGAGCGCCGGGAGCGGCTCGAGGCCCTCGCGACCGACCTCGCCGACCCGCTGTTCGTCACCCGCACGACACTCGACGTCGACACCGCCCGCGAGTGGTTCACCACGTTCGAGGGCGCCGGCCTCGACGGCGTCGTGGCGAAGCCCCGCGCGCGTCCGTACGAGCCCGGCAAGCGGACCATGCTCAAGGTCAAGCACCACCGGACCGCGGACGTCGTCGCGATCGGCTACCGGGTGCACAAGAGCGGGCGCGGGGTCGGCTCGCTGCTCGTGGGGTTGTACGACGCCGACGGCGAGCTGCGGCAGGTCGGTGGTGTGTCCGCCTTCTCCGACGAGCGCCGGGTCGAGTTGGTCGATGAGCTCGACCCGGTGGTCCTCCGGGACGCGGACGGGAGGCCCGTCACCGGTGACGGGGAACGGTCGCGCTTCTCGTCGGGTCGCGACACGTCGTTCGTCCGGCTGACGCCGGCTCGGGTGCTCGAGGTCCGCTACGACCAGATGGAGGGCGACCGGTTCCGGCACACCGTGCAGTTCGAGCGGTGGCGTCCGGACCGCGACCCGGAGTCCTGTCGCTACGACCAGCTCGACGTCCCCGTCGCCTGGGATCTGCGAGCAGTGCTCGAGTAGTGCTTGCCCTGTCCGATTCTCGCTCGTATGCTCGACTTAGTTAGGCTACCTAGTAACCTCGGGGGCAAGGAGGACACCATGGTCATCGACGGCATCAGCGAGACGCACCGCGGCACTTGGTCGCGCTTGACGCGGCTCAACACGGCGAGCGTCAGCCTGCCGATGCGGACGACGCGGGTGGACGACAGCGCGCCGATCGTCGACGAGCGCAGCTAGCGGTCCTCGGCCTTCTTCGCGCGCGACGGCTGCACCCGCGGCGGCTCGCCCGGCATCTTCGGGAAGTCCGGCGGGAACGGCAGCTCCCCCAGGCCGTTGCCGAGGTCCCGGTCCCACCACTCGAGCAACGGACCGACGTCGCCCGGCTCGGCGTGCATCGCCTCCCACGCGTCGCCCCGCGCACGGAGTCGCTCGGGCACCGACCGCACCGTGAACGTCCGCGGGTCGACGGAGCCGAGCTCCTCCCAGGTGATCGGCGTCGAGACGCTGGCGTGCGGGAGCGCCCGGGGGCTGTACGCGCCCGCCATCGTCCGGTCGCGGTTGGCCTGGTTGAAGTCCACGAAGACGCGCTGCCCGCGCTCCTCCTTCCACCACGCGGTCGTCACCTCGTCGGGCATCCGCCGCTCGAGCTCCCGTGCCGCGGCGATCACCGCGTGCCGCACGTCGAGGAACTCGTGCTCGGGACGCACCGGCGCGAAGACGTGCAGGCCGCGGTTGCCGCTCGTCTTGATCCACGCCGTCAGGCCGACCTCGGCGAGGACCTTGCGGAGCTCGTGGGCGACCGGCACGGTGTCGCGGAACTCCGTCCCGGGCTGCGGGTCGAGGTCGATGCGGAGTTGGTCGGGGTGGTCCGGGTCCTCGGCGCGCGAGGCCCACGGGTGGAACACCACCGTGTTCATCTGCGCCGCCCACACCGCGACGGCCGGCTCGTCGACCACGAGCTGCGGGTGCTTCCGGCCGCTCGGGTACGTGACCGTGACGTCACGGACGTAGTCGGGCGCGCCCTTCGGCGGGTTCTTCGAGAAGAAGTCCTCGCCGTCGACCCCGCCGGGGAACCGCTGCAGCGAGATCGGGCGGTCGCCGTTCGCCCGGACGAAGGCGTCCCCGACCGCGACGAGGTACTCCGCGAGGTCGAGCTTCGTGATGCCCGGCTCGGTCCAGAGCACGCGGGACGGGCTGCTGATCCGGACCTCCCGGTCGCCGTCCGGGCCGGGGACCGTCAGCGTCGTCGCCTCGCTCGCCATGCAGCGGACCGTACACGGGCGTGCCTGCCCCTGCTCCGAGCCGGTCTCACATGGTGTTCCAGTGGAGATGGCCGTTCGCGTCCGGCCCGTGGCCGCCACACGTGTACGAGCGTCCGTTCGCGGCTTGCGCGACGACCCCGTTCTCGGCATCAGCGCAGAACGCGCCCGGTGTGATGAGCGCATGCCCCTGCGGCACGCTCGGCTCCTGTGCGGCCGGTGCCGGAGCGACGTACGTCCCGATCGTCGTCACCTCGGCGACGGGAGCGCGGTTCAACTCCTCACGGACCTGTTGCCGTTTCGTCTCCACGCCGTCGACGGTCGTCACGCGGTAGAAGGTCGTCTTCGCACCGTCGACCCCCGCCGTCGTGACGTGGGACTCCCCCTTGGGGACCGTCGAGTCCTCGACCGTCGTGCGTGCGAAGGGCACCGGCGTGCGCTCGGAGACCATCGTGACGACGATCTCTGGCGTGGGCGTGGGAGAAGCAGTCACCGTCTGGCTGGGCGTCGGCACCGCACTGTCCGTCGAGACGCCTGACGGGGTTGGGGCAGCCGAGTGCAGGAGCGGTCGCGCCGCAGCTGTCACCGACGGAACGGACGCAGACGTGCTCGACACGACCACACCGACCAACGCACCAGCCGAACCGACGCCGCCGACCCAGATCGCGGCCGCGACGACCACCACGACCGTGGCCTTCGCCTTGGTCGTCATCGTTCCCCAGCGCATCACAACTCCCTCACCCTTGACCAACGCTCAAGGATGCGCACTCCGCATCCGTCCGGCGTACCCCCCGAACGGGGATCGCCGCGTTGTGCGGACAACAAGCTGACCCGTGCACGCTTGTCGAGTGACGGCGTACCTCGGGGTGGACCTGGCGTGGGGACTCGGCTCGGAGCGGAAGCCCGCGAACGAGACCGGTCTCGTCGCGATGGCGCAGGACGGCACGATCACCGACGCCGACTGGGCCCGCGGGGTCGACGCCGTGACCGAGTGGATCACGGACCACCTCGGACCACGCACCCTCGTCGCCGTCGACGCCTCGCTCGTCGTGACGAACCCCACCGGCATCCGCGAGGCCGAACGGCAGGTCGGACAGCGCTACGGCCGGTGGAAGGTCGCCGCGAACCCGACGAACCTCGCCTCCGCGGCGAGCGCCGGCGCCCGGCTGCTCGACCGGCTGACGGCGCTCGGCGTCGGGTACGTCGACAGCACGGCGACGATGCGGGAGCGGACCGGCCCCGCTGCGTTCGAGTGCTACCCGTACACGACCCTCGTCGGTGTCGAGGAGCTCGGGTACGACGACGAGCGCCCCCTGTACAAGCGGCTCGACACGACGATCCCCGCAGCCGAGGCCCGTGCGCGCCGAGCGGTGGCGTTCGACGCGCTCGTCGAGCGACTCCGCACCACGCCCCTGGACCCGCCGCTCCTGCTCGACTCGCACCCGCTGACGGCCGGGCTCGCCGAGCCCTCCGTGCTGCACGGGCCGACGCACAAGCACCGGGAGGATCTGCTCGACGGCGCGCTGTGCGCCTGGACGGCTGCGTTCTGGGAGCGGCACGGCGACGGACGCGTGCAGGTGCTGGGACGTGATCCGGGCCTCCCGGTCGACCCGGCGGAGCCGCCGGACGAAGCGGGCCGACGGCCCGTCGTCGTGGCGCCCGCACGCGCGTCCCAGCGGCGCCCCGTCGGTAGGCTGGACGCGTGACGACCACCACCGATCCCCTGCGCATCGGGCTGGTGTCGCTGCACACCTCCCCCGGCGACGAACCCGGTTCCGGCGAAGTCGGCGGGATGAACGTCGTCGTCCGTCACCAGGCCGAGGCGCTGGCCGACCGTGGCCACCACGTCGAGATCGTCACGCGGCGCTCGTCCCCGACGCAGCCCGACTCGGTGTCGCTGGTGCCGGGGGTGTGCCTGCGCTTCCTGTCCGCCGGACCCGCCGAGCCGGTGCCGAAGGGCGAGCACGACGCGTTCATCGAGCCGTTCCGCGAGGGGCTCACCCGTCTCGGTCCCTACGACGTCCTGCACTCGCACCACTGGTTCTCGGGTGTCGCGGCGCTCCCGGTGGCCCGCGACCGGGGCATCCCGCACGTGCAGTCGTTCCACTCGATCGCGGCTGCGGCCGACACACCGCTGTCCGAGGGCGAGCGTCCGGAGTCCGCCGGGCGCCCGGCCGGCGAGCAACTGCTCGCACGGGAGTCCGACGCGGTCGTCGTGGTGTCCTCGGCCGAGGCGGAGACCGTGCGCGACCGCCTCGGCGGCGACGGCGCGCGGGTCTGGATCGTCCCGCCGGGCGTCGACGGCTCGGTGTTCCGCCCGGCCGCGGCCAGCGCCCGACGCGCCGACGTCCCATACGTGGTCGCCGCAGCGCGGGTCCAGCCGTTGAAGGGCCTCGACCTGGCGATCGAGGCGATCGCGGGCATCGACCGGGAGGCCCGCCCCACCCTCGTCATCGCGGGCGATGCCTCGAGCGAGGCGGGCGACTACGTGGCGGAGCTGCGTCGGCTCGCGGCCGCGCACGGCATCGCCGACCGCGTGACCTTCGTCGGTCCGCAGTCGCGAGCCGACCTGGCATTCCTGTTCCGTGGCGCGGCAGCCGTGCTGGTCCCGTCGCACTCGGAGACGTACGGCCTCGTCGCGCTGGAGGGCTCAGCATCCGGGGTGCCCGTCGTGGCCGCGGCTGCCGGGGGTCTCCGCGAGGCCGTGGTCGACGGCGAGACCGGGGTCGTGCTCGAGTCCCGCGACCCCGGGGTGTGGGCAGCGGAGATCGCGCACATCCTGACGGACGCCGAGTACGCGGCCGGGCTGGCTGCGGCGGGCCGGGAGCACGCGGAGCGGTTGAGCTGGGAGCGTTCGGCGGCGGGGCTCGAGCAGGTGTACCGCCGGGTCCTCGGGCGGGAGTAGGCGGTGGGGGCCGAGGTGCGCGTGCCGCGGGCCGGCGGCGTGGGCGCGCCGGGCGCTCGGTGCGAGGTTCTGCACTGCGTGCGAGGCCTCAGGCATCGCACCGTGCGCAGAACCTCGCACCGTGCCGCCCACCTCGTGCACCCCTCGCACCGTGCGAGGCGCCCGTGAGCGGCGGCGACCCGTTCGACCGGTTCTGGGCGGCGCTCGACGCGGTGCCGGTGGCGTCCGACGCCGAGGCCCTCTACGACGAGACAACCGCGGCGGGGCGGCTCCGTCGCGCGAACCTCGCCACGTACCTCGACTCGGTCGGACGATCGGCGTCGATGCTCCTCGTCGCCGAGGCTCCGGGCTGGCGCGGCATGACGAACACGGGCGTCCCGTTCACGAGCGTGCGGGAGCTCGGGCCGGAGTACCTCGTGCCGCCGGAGCCGACCGCGCCGTGGGAGGCGTCGTCGCGGGTCGTCCGGGCGGTGCTCGCGGAGTGGAGTGGGCCGCTGCCGCTGGCGTGGGCGGTGTTCCCACACCACCCGTTCGCCGCGCCGGACCGGCTGACGAACCGGACGCCGCGGCCCGCCGAGGTCCGGGCGGGGGCTCCGGTCGCGCTCGCGTTGCTCGAAGACCTGCGCACGCTGCGAGCGGGCGCAGACACAGGTGCGGGCGCAGACACAGGTGCGGTCGCGGCGGTGGCGGGACCGGACGCGGACGGCGGCCCGGGTGCGGGCGCGTCGGCCGGCCCGGGTGACGAGGGTGGCGTGCGTGTCGTCGCCGTCGGGCGGAAGGCGCAGGGCGCGTTGGCGCTGGCGGGGATCGACGCTGTGGCCGTCCGGCACCCGGCGCAGGGCGGCGCGGCGCAGTTCACGGCCGAGATGCGGGCGCTCCGGGACGCCTCGGGCTGACGCGCGGCCACTGGTCGAGCCGCGCCGCGTCCCCGCACGCCAGTGGTCGAGCCGCGGCCGCACGTGCGTGTGAGCTATCCGCGTCGCACGTGCAGTGGTGCGAGATGTCAGCGCACAACCAAAGCGCGCCCGCACCGCGCGATCGCACGGCGCACATCGACTTCGGTTGTGCGAACGCCGGACCGGACAGGAAGTTGCCGGCCGAGCGACCGGCGCCGTTGCCGGCCGAGCGACCGGCGGCGTCAGGCCGAGCGGACCTCGACGCCCTTCTCGGCGAGCCGCTCGGCCACGTGCGCGGGCAGCGGTGCCGCGGCGTACACGACCTCGAGGGCCGGCAGGTCGAGCAGGTCGTCCCAGTTCTGGACGTCGTAGCGGTCGTCGGACCCGTCCCAGCCCGGGTGCACGTCCTGCAGCACCTCGAGGTCGGAGTCCACGGTCAGCTCGGTCACGAGCGCCAGGTGCGACGGCAGCAGGTCGAGGTCGTCGTAGTACTCGCGCGCCCGGTCGTCCTGGCCGTCGACGTCGAGGTCCTCCTCGGTCTCCCCCGCGTCGTCGCCGTCGTACGGTTCGAGCACGTCGAGGTCGTAGCAGAGCACGTCGAGCACGAGCAGCTTCGCGTTGAAGTCGGCGAACTCGACGGGCTCTTCGGTGGTGTTCGTGTCGTCGTCCATGGCTCGGAGCGTAGTGACGGGAGGCCGAGCGTTCCCGCGGCCGGGACCCTCAGGCGGGGCACGGGCCTGTCGCGGTCAGCGCGGAGAATCCTGTGCGACTGGACAGAATCTCGTCAGCGGGAGAGGGTGGGGCATGGCAACCACCACGAAGGACCGCCCCGCCGCGGAGCAGACGGAGCTCCGCCGCGTCATCGGTCCGAAACTGCTGCTGCTGTTCATCGTCGGCGACATCCTCGGTACCGGGGTCTACGCGCTCACCGGTCAGGTCGCCGCAGAGGTCGGCGGAGCAGCGTGGCTCCCGTTCCTCATCGCGTTCGCGGTGGCGCTCCTGACCGCGTTCTCGTACCTCGAACTCGTGACGAAGTACCCGCAGACCGCCGGGGCTGCCCTCTACGTCCACAAGGCGTTCGGCGTCCACTTCCTCACGTTCATCGTCACCTTCATCGTGATGTGCTCCGGGATCACGTCCGCGTCGACGGCCTCGCGTGCGTTCGCGGCGAACCTCGGCGCGGGGTTCGGCCTCGAACTACCGAACGCCGTCGTGATGCTCATCGGCATGGGCTTCATGCTCCTGGTGATGGCGGTGAACTTCCGCGGCGTCAGCGAGAGCGTGAAGACGAACGTGGTGCTGACCCTCGTGGAGCTCTCCGGCCTCGTGATGGTCATCCTCATCGGCTTCTGGGCGATCGCCGGCGGCAACGCGGACTTCTCGCGCGTGGTGATGTTCGACACCCCGGAGGACAAGACCCTGCTGCTGTCGATCTCGACCGCGACGTCGCTGGCGTTCTTCGCGATGGTCGGCTTCGAGGACTCGGTGAACATGGCCGAGGAGACCAAGGACCCCTCGCGGATCTTCCCGAAGGTGATGCTGACCGGCCTCGGCATCACCGCGGTGATCTACGTGCTCGTGTCGATCTGCGCCGTGGCGGTCGTGCCGATCGGTGAGCTCGCCGGCAACGAGACCCCGCTCGTGACCGTCGTGCAGACCGCGGCACCGGGCTTCCCGATCGCCGCGCTCCTGCCGTTCATCTCCATGTTCGCCGTCGCCAACACCGCCCTGATCAACATGATGATGGCGTCGCGTCTGCTCTACGGCATGAGCAAGCAGGGCGTGCTGCCCGGGTTCTTGTCCCATGTCTCGCCTGCCCGCCGCACCCCGTCGACCGCGATCGTGTTCACGACGCTCATCTCCCTCGCGCTCATCGGGTGGGTGTCCCTCAACCCGGACTCCCCGATCGTCGTGGTCCTGGGCGGGACGACCTCGCTGCTGCTCCTCTCGGTGTTCGCGGTCGTGAACCTGTCGGTGCTCGTGCTCCGCCGGGACAAGGTCGACCACCGGCACTTCCGCGCCGGGGTCGTCATCCCCGTGATCGGCGTCGTCACCTGCGTCTGGCTGGTGCTCCCGTGGTCGTCCGACCGCGACCCGCAGCAGTACGAGATCGCCGGCGGACTCCTCGCGCTCGGCATCGTGCTGTGGCTCGTGACCTGGTTCACGCACGGCCGGAAGCAGACCGAGAAGGCGCCGACGGGGCTGGTGACCGAGCCCACCGCCGTGCAGCCCTCCACCGCCGATCGCGAGCACGACCGCCAGGAAGGCTGACCGGCCGACCCACGACACCCCCGATCGGGCGGGGGCGGTTCTCCAGGAGGTGCACGTACCCTCGTCATGCTCCGAACCGCCCCGCCCGAGAGGACCCCGTCATGCGCCGCGTCGGCATCACCCTCGCGTCCGTGTTCGGTGTGGGCGTCGTGGCGGCGGTGATCGGCGTCGTCGTGCTCGTCGTGGTCGCAGTCAACTCGCTGTCCGGTGCCGTTCGTCCGCTGGCGGCCCCCACCCCGACCTGTCCCGCTGCCGCCACGAAGACCATCGGCGGCATGGCGGTGCCGGCGGGCCCGGTCGCCGGGTTCTGCCAGGACCGCCTGGTGAACGCCGCGTACGTCATCCAGGCGGCCGAGGCGCTCGGCATCGGCCCGCACACCCAGGCGGTCGGGGTGATGACCGCGATCGGCGAGTCGAGCCTGGTGAACCTCGACCACGGTGACGCCGCCGGCCCGGACAGCCGAGGGCTCTTCCAGCAGCGGGACAACGGCGCGTGGGGCACCTACGCACAGCGGATGGACCCGTACACGGCCGCGTCGATGTTCTACGCGAAGCTCGTGAAGGTCCCCGGCTGGAAGACGATGACTCCCACGCAGATGGCCCACGCGGTGCAGATCAACTCGGATCCCGACCACTACGCGAAGTTCTGGCCCGAGGCGAAGGCGGTCGTCGAGGGCCTGACCGGCGAGACGGTGCCGGACACCGCTCCGCAGAGCTGACCCCGCGGCGGCCGACCCGAGTGACCTCGGTCACGCGACGAGCGAGCCGGGCTCGTCCAGCTCGAGCATCTCCACCCCACGGTCGTGCACGATGACCTGGCCGCGCAGCCGGACGTGCCGCTCCCCGAACGAGCACGCGACGGCGTCGACCCATTCCCAGTCGACGGCGTGCGCCTGGTCGTTCCCCGGCCGTTCCCAGACCACCAGGACGTCGTCGGCCTCGACCTGCTCGGTGACGTCGGCGATGAGCGTGGCGAAGTCCTCCACGTGCTCGTCGGGTTGGTAGGGCAGTTCGGACACGGGGAGCAGGAGCGGGATGGGGACGCCCCGCTCGGCGAGGAAGACGACCCAGCACTGTCGGGTCAGCGGTCGGCCGATGAGCTCGCGGACGAGGGCGAGGACGTCGGCGTCGGTCCGGACGGGTGCATCGGTGAGGCGGGCGATCATGTCGGTGTCTGGCATGACCCCAGCGTCGCGGCCGGCACCGGCCCGCCGCAGGGCCCCGACGCGATCTGTGGACGACGCCGCCCGCGACCGCCCCGGTGCAGGAACGGGTCAGATGCCCCGGGTCACCGCCGCGTCGACGAGCAAGCGGCACGCGAAGAACACCACGACGACCGCGGTGATGCCCACGACCGGGATCGCCCACGCCATCCGTCGTCGGACGAGCCGGACCAGCGACCACACGATCGCCCCGACCACCACGAGCGCGACGAGCACCGGCCCGACGTAGACCACCGCTCCACCGAGGACCGCGTTGCAGCTGTTGCCCGGCGCACTGCACGAGCTGAAGTTGAGCGACAGGAACACGATTGCCCACGCGGCCACGATCGCCACGAGGGTCAGGGCGACCAGGAGCACGACCGTGGCGACCACGTCCGCGACGCGACGGCCGCCTGTCAGGGGGTGGCGTGCCTCCCGGCCGGTCCGCGCGCCGACGACGACAGCGACGTCCGGACCGGGGTCCGGTGTCCGCGCTGCCGTGCCCACGCCGCTCACGCTCCGGACCGGGGCCCGCGGGTCGACCAGAGGGCGGCGGCGATCAGGAGGGGCTGACCGAAGAGCCGGCCGATGCGCTTCGCGTCGGTGTCGAGGCCGAACGCCGACCGGCGGTTCAGCCACTGCGCGACGTTGCCGGGGAACACCGCGACGAAGAACCACGCCGCGATCGTGCCGACGCGGCGACGGCCGGAGCCCCGCGCGAAGAGCAGCGCCGACCCGAGGCCGACCTCGGCCACGCCCGACCCGAGCACGACCGCGTCCGTGTCGAGCGGCAGCGACTCCGGCACCTGCGCACGGAAGTCCTGACGGGCGAACGTCAGGTGCGAGACGCCGGCGAGCACGAGGAACAGTCCCAGCAGGACCCTGAGGAAGGAGCGCATGACTCCATCGTGCTCGTCCCGCGCGCGGCACGCCCGACGACCGGCGGGAGTCGGACACATCCGCAGAGCGCGGCGTCGGTCCGGGTCGACGTGCAACGGCCCGGGCGGGTCGGGCGGTCGATCGGTACGGTCAGGACATGGCAGCCGTCGCCCGGGACCACGAGCCGCCGGCCGCCCCTGCCACGATGGCGGTGCTGCTCGCGCCGGTGTCGTTCTACCTCGGCCTGTTCCTGCCCGCCGAAGCGACCGGGCGGCACCTCCTCCTCGGGACGGTGTTCGGCGCCGTCGGGGTCCTCTGCGGCTGGCGGGCGATCCGGATCGCCGGACGCCGTCGCGCCGTGCGCGTGTGGTCGTGGATCGGGGGCGTGATCTGCGGGCTCGGGCTCGTGATGCTCTACTGGCAGGTGCTCGTGCTCGTCACCGGCGGGGCGTTCCCGCCGCCGTTCTGGTCGCCGTACGCCAACCGCTGACGCGCGCGCCGCGGCGCGCGCGGGGTGCGGCGCGAGTCTCGCGGTGGCGGACACGTCTCGCGCTCCGGGAGGCGAGAACTGTCCGCCTGGCCGAGTCTCGGGCTGCGGCCGGTGGAGCGGCCGTCGGCGCCCAGCGCACCCACCCGCCGGCCGGGAGGCACGGGGCGGGCTGGCACCGCGCCTCCCGGCCGGTGGTGGGTCACCACCCGAACGTGCCGGCCCCGCCCTTGAACGGACCGACGACGTCCGCGGTGATCCACCCGCCGTAGAAGTCGCCCTCCTGGGCGTGCACGACCTCGCCGCCGACCTCGCACGAGTCCATCATCGACGGGTAGATCGCGACGCGGTCCCGCAACGACTCGTAGCCCGGCTCCGGCGTCGGGTAGTTCCACGCGGCACGCGGTGCCACGCTGTCGCCGCCCCGCACGTCGAAGTAGCGCGCCCGGCCCTTGAACTCGCACATGCTCGACCCGTCGGCCGGCACGAGGGCACCGTCGGCGAGGTCGGCGACCGGCAGGTAGTAGACCGGCGGGTGGGACGTCTCGAGCACCCGCACCGCGTCCGTCGTGTCGGCGACGACGACTCCGCCGAGCCGGACGACGACCCGGTCGCGGACGGGTTCCACCGCCGGCGGCCGTGGGTAGTCCCACACCGATTCCTGGCCGGGTCCGGGTTCGATCCGCTGAGGTCTGCGCATGCACCCGTTCTACCGCCGGCGGTCCGGAGCCCGCCGTGAGGTGGTGCCGAGCCCACCGTGAGGTGGTGCCGAGCCCACCGTGAGGCGGTCCGGAGCCGGCCGTGAGGTGCAGAGTGGGCGGATGACATCGACGTCACCACGCGCCACCCTGTTCCGCCGGAAGCCCATCGAGACGATCGAGGACGAGGCCGGCGGCGAGGGCGGCCTCAAGCGGCACCTCGGTCTCTGGCAGCTCACCGCGATCGGCATCGGCGGGATCATCGGCGCGGGCATCTTCACCCTCGCCGGCACCGTCGCGCACGGGGTCGCGGGGCCGGCCGTCCTCCTCTCGTTCCTCGTCGCCGGGGTCGCCAGCGCCGCAGCCGCGCTGTCCTACGCCGAGTTCGCGGGGATGATCCCGAAGGCCGGGAGCGCGTACACCTACGGGTACGCGGTGCTCGGCGAGATCGTCGGGTGGTTCATCGGGTGGGACCTGCTGCTCGAGTACACCGCGATCGTGGCCGTCGTCGCGATCGGCATCTCCGGCTACGTCGGGTTCCTCGTCGGGCAGTTCGGCGTCGACCTGCCGGCCTGGATGCTCGGCGCACCCGGCACGGGCGACGGGCACGTCATCGACGTGTTCGCGATCATCCTCTGCCTGCTGACCGCGTTCGTCCTCACCCGCGGCATCCGGAGCGCCGCCCGGTTCGAGCTCGTCGCGGTCGGCATCAAGGTCGGCCTCGTCGTGCTCATCGTCGTGCTCGGGGTGTTCCACATCAACAGCGCCAACTACCAGCCGTACTTCCCGTTCGGGTTCGGCGGCGTGATGACCGGTGCGGCGACGGTGTTCTTCGCCGTGTTCGGCTACGACGCCATGTCCACCGCGGCCGAGGAGTCGGTCGACGCCCGGAAGCACATGCCGAAGGCGATCCTGCTGTCCCTCGGCATCGCCATGGTGCTCTACGTCCTGGCGACCCTCGTGCTCACCGGCATGCAGAAGTACACCGACATCGACCCCGAGTCGGGCTTCTCGTCGGCGTTCGCGGCCGTCGGGCTCGGCGGGGTCGCGAACGTCATCGCGATCGGGGCGATCGTCGGCATCATCACCGTGCTGCTCACCTTCATGCTCGGCGCCTCGCGCGTGTGGTTCTCGATGAGCCGCGACGGCCTCATGCCGAAGTGGTTCGCGCACACCGATCCGAAGCGGCACGTCCCGACCCGGGTCACGTGGATCATCGGCGTCGCGGCGGCGGTCCTGGCGGGCCTGCTGCCGATCGACATCGTCGCGGAGCTCACGAACATCGGCATCCTGCTCGCGTTCGTCGTGGTCTGCTCGGCGGTGATCGTGCTCCGCTACCGGCAGCCGGACCTGCCCCGGACGTTCCGGCTCCCGTTCATGCCGGTGATCCCGGCGATCGGGGTGATCGCGTCGCTGTGGCTCGTGACGTTCCTGCAGTGGGAGACGTGGGTGCGGTTCGCGGTGTGGTTCGCGATCGGGCTCGGGGTGTACCTGGGGTACTCGCGGAAGCACAGCAAGCTCGCCGCGGATGCGGGGGCGGACCGGAGCTGAGCCGGTGCCGAGCGCTGCGTCGGGCAGGGCGTGGTGCTCGGCGCCCGGCGCGTCAGCCTGCCCGCCGGTGCTTGCCCTTCGCCGCCTCCGGGTCGGCCATCGGGTGTGACCGGAACCACCGCAGGACTTCCCGCGACCGGCTGGTGTCGGCGCTCCGGTCGCCCGCCGGCAGGAAGTCGCTGAAGCCCTCCGGCGGCTCGGTGCCCTGGTCGCCCCGGTCGTACGCCATCGACCACTCGGGGAACCGTCGCGTGTGGATCGATTCCTCGGCGAGCAGCACCACGCTGTCGTGCCGGTCGTCCGCGAGGATCCGCTGGTACGTCGCCATGACCTGGTCGTACGGCCCCTCGAGCAGCTGCATGAAACGCCCACCCCGTGCCACGAGGAGGCCGGTCAGCCCGTCCTCGGTGTTCCGCTCCCGCGCGTGGGCGAGGACGGCGTCGAGTTCGGCGTCGTCGAACGGGGTCGTGGCCGAGCTCATGTACACGAGGGACTGCAGCATGCCCTCGATCCTGCTCGCATCCACGGCAGGCCGCTCGCCCCAGAACGGGCCGGGGTCCCCCGCACCGCGGCGTGGCGCGCGGGTCGCCCGGCCGCGCGGCCGCACGGCCGCACGGCCGCACGGCCGCACGGTGCGAGGCCGCAACCACACCGTGCGAGGTTTCGCACTCGGTGCGACCGTCCAGACCTCGCACCGTGCGCACAACCTCGCACCGTGCACGGCAGAGCGCGCGACGCCCACTCTGGGGCTGCCGGGCGACACCGCGCCGACACGAGGATGAACGTGTGCGTCCCCGTCTCCTCACCGCAGTGCTCGCGCTGACCCTCGCGACCTCGTCCGCCACGGTGCTCGGACCTGCTCCGGCCCGCGCCGCCGACCCGGCCCAGGCGACCGTCACCGCACAGGCGTCCAGCACCGCCCCGGCAACCACGACCGCGACCACGACCACGACCACGACCACGACGATGCCGGCCTCGGTCCGGAAGCAGTACGACGACCACTACGGCACGTTCCCCACCTTCTTCCGGTCGGGCACCGGATCGACGAGCATCCCGCTGCCCCCGGGCAAGCGCAGCGGGATCCTCACCGTCACCGCGGACCGCGCGGGCAAGGACTTCGAGATCCAGGAGATCTCCTCCACCGGCGTGCACCTCGACAGCCCCGTGTGGGCCACCGGCCCGTACTCGGGCCACGTCGCGTACGGGACCGACTCTTGGCGCGCCCCGTCGGTCCTGAAGGTGATCGCGACCGGTCACTGGAGCCTCACGTTCCGGCCCGTCGCCGAGGCGCTCCCGCTCACGTCGTCGGGACACGGCGACGAGGTGATGCTCTACTGGGGCGCCGCGACCAGCCGGAGGTTCGTGTCGAAGGGCGGCGACATGGCGTGCCTCGTGCGCGAGACGCCGATAGCGCTCGACTACGAGACGATCGTCGCGTCCTCGGGCGGTCACGCCGAGTGCAACGCGACCGCGCACCTCCGGAAGGGCCCGTCGGTCATCCAGGTCAACAGCGGTGGGGACTGGACGCTCCGATGAATCGGGCGTCGGTGGGTGCTGGCACGATTGGTGCGTGCCAGCCGCCCCGATGATCGACGCCGTCGACGTCATCCGCTTCGTCGGACCGCAGGCCTTCGGGCGCGCGCGCGACGTCGTGCGCGCCGGCCTCGTCGACGACGCCGTCTGGCACGACGCCGACGGCACGGTCACCGCGAGCGTCTCGGGCTCCGCGGACGAGCCCTACGTCGTCGGCATCGAGACCACCCCTGCACGGGGCGAGTTCGTCCGCCCCGTGCGGAGCACCTGCTCCTGCCCGCTCGGCGGCGACTGCAAGCACGTCGCCGCCGCGCTCCTGACCGTCAACGCCCGCGCCCTCGCAGCGGCCGCCGGTCCGAAGGCCGAAGCTCCGGCTCCGCCGGCCCCGGACTGGAGGCACGAGGTCGCCCGCCTCGCCGGTGACACCGACCAGACGCCGGCGCCGCAGGGCACCGCGATGGGCCTGCAGTTCGAGTTGCGTGACGCGGTGACGGCGCGCTTCGCCGCGCGTGCCCGCGCGAGCGGTCGAGCGCTGCCCGCCGCGTCGCGCACCGTTCGGCTCGGGGTGCGCCCGGTCACCCGGAGCGACGCGGGCAACTGGGTGCGCGGCCAGCTGACCTGGAGCGCTCTCCCCTACTCGCAGAACCGCCTCGGTCTCACTCCCGAGCAGCACGCGTGGTTCCTGCAGCTCGCCGCACTCCACCGCGCCGGTGCTCTCGCCGGCCTCCCCGGTGAGAGCGACTGGATACACCTCGACGACTTCCAGAGCCCGCTGCTCTGGCCCCTGCTCCGCCAGGCCGCGGGACTCGGGATCGCGTTCGTCACCGGCAAGCAGGCCAGCGGCGTGACCCTCGGCTCGGATGCCCGCGTCCTGCTCGACACCGCACGCTCCGAGGGTGGCCTGGTGATCGGCGCGAGCGCGGTCATCGACGGCCGGCCGGTCGCCACCGGAGCCGCGCGGACGATCGGCGACCACGGCGTCTACGCCTTCCGCGAGAGCCCGTCGTTCGCGGTCACGCTCGCCCCGACCCCGGAACCGGTGCCCGAGGACCAGCGCCGCATGCTCGTCGACGGTGCGCGCATCACGGTGCCGGAGTCCGAGGTCGACGAGTTCCTCGCCGACTGGTCGCCCCGGCTCCGGGGTGCGCGTGGGCCCGTCAGCTCGGACGGCTCGGTCGAGCTCCCCGAGCGCGGCACCCCCGAGCTCGTGCTCACGGCCACCTTCGAACCGGCACGGGCACCCCGGACCGACGACCGCGTGCACCTCCAGTGGCGCTGGCACGTCGACGGCCGGAAGGACCCGGTCGCGCTGCACGGGCCCCTCCCCGACCTCACCGAGGTCCGCGCGGCCGACGACGCCCCCGTCGGTCCCGGCGGTGGCCTCGACTGGTTCGTCGACGGGGTGATCGACGACGCCGACGTCGCGGTGTTCGCGAACGAACTGCTGCCGCAGCTGACCGCGCGCGGCATCCGTACCGTCGTGCAGGGCGAACGGCTCGACTACGAACGGCTCAGCGGTCGGCCCAACATCCGCGTCACGACGATGCCGTCGGAGAAGCACGACTGGTTCGACCTCGGGATCATCGTGAGCGTGAACGGCAAGGAGATCCCGTTCACCCCGCTCCTCCGAGCGCTGGCGGGGCGGGCGCGACGGCTCAAGCTCATCGACAACTCGTACCTCTCGCTCGCCGACCCCGCGTTCGACCGCCTCAAGGAGCTCATCGACGAGGCCCGTGACCTCGGCGAGTGGGAGCCCGACCAGCCGATGACGGTCACGCCGCTGCAAGCGGGGCTCTGGTCGGAGTTCGACCAGCTGGCCGACGAGACCGCGCACGACGAGCGCTGGCAGGCGATCGCCGGGGGCCTCCTCGGCGCGACCCCGCCCGGGGAAACCCCCGTGCCGGACACGGTCCGAGCCGAGCTGCGGCCGTACCAGCACGCCGGGTACGCCTGGCTGACGTTCCTCCGCCAGCACGGGATCGGCGGGGTCCTGGCCGACGACATGGGCCTCGGCAAGACCCTGCAGGTGCTCGCGATGATCGCGGCTGCCCGAGCGGACGCGCCGTCCGGCGCACCGTTCCTCGTCGTCGCGCCGACCTCCGTCGTCGGCAACTGGGCGGACGAGGCAGCGCGGTTCGTCCCGTCGCTGCGGGTCACCACCGTCACCGCGACCTCGCTCAAGGACCCGACGCTCGTGGCCCGTGCTGCCGGCGGGTCGGACGTCGTCGTGACATCGTACGCCCTGCTCCGGCTCGACGCGACCGCATGGGCACAGCAGGAGTGGGCGGCGCTCGTCCTCGACGAAGCGCAGTTCGTGAAGAACCCGCAGTCGCAGATCCACCGGGTCGTGACCGACCTGCGTGTCCCGGTGAAGTTCGCGCTCACCGGCACCCCGCTCGAGAACGGCCTCACCGACCTCTGGGCGCTCTTCCACGTCGTGGCGCCGGGGCTGCTGTCCTCATGGACGCGGTTCGGCGACGACTACGTGAAGCCCCTCGCCTCGCCCGACCTCCGGGGCGACGCCCGACGGCAGCTCACCGAACGGCTCCGGCGACGCATCCGCCCGCTCATGCTCCGGCGGACGAAGGAGAGCGTCGCGGCCGACCTGCCGCCCAAGCAGGAGCAAGTCGTCCGTGTGACGCTCGACCCGGCACACCGCGAGCTCTACGAGCGGACGCTCAACCGCGAGCGGCTCAAGGTCCTCGACCTCATCGACGACCTCCCCCGCAACCGCATGATCGTGTTCCGCTCCCTGACGCTCCTCCGGATGCTCGCGCTCTCCCCCGCCCTCGTGCCCACCGCGGCGCCGTCGGGCGATGTCGACGACCCGGCCGAGGTCTCCGACATCCCGTCCGCGAAGCTCGACCTGCTGCTCGACGAACTCGACCAGCTCGCTGCCGAGGGCAGACGAGCGCTCGTCTTCAGCCAGTTCACCTCCTTCCTGCGCATCGTGTCGGACGCGCTCGACGCCCGTGGCATCGGGTACGAGTACCTCGACGGCGCGACACGACGACGCCCCGAGGTCATCGATCGCTTCCGGAAGGGCACCGCGCCCGCGTTCCTCATCTCGCTCAAGGCCGGCGGGTTCGGGCTCACGCTCACCGAGGCGGACACCGTGTTCGTGCTGGACCCGTGGTGGAACCCGGCGGCCGAGAACCAGGCGGTCGACCGGACGCACCGGATCGGGCAGACGCGGTCGGTGAACGTCAACCGACTCATCGCCGAGGACACGATCGAGGAGAAGGTCCTCGCACTCGCCGCGAAGAAGGCCGAGCTCTTCGCCACGATGATCGACGACGACGCGCTCTTCGCCGACGACCTGACCGCCGACGACATCCGTTCCCTGCTCGCCTGACACCGACCAGCACGCCGTCCCTCGCACGACAGCACCACCCGCACCACCCGCACCACCCGCACCACGCCAGGAGTCCCTTCCCCCATGACGTCCCGCCGACGACGCCGCCGCACCAGCACCGTCTCCGTCCTCCTCGTCCTCGCCCTGGCGCTCGGTGGGTACACCCTGCACGCGGCTCTGGCCCCGTCGGACGGGTCGAGCGCCGCGACCGAGTCGAGCACCGGCGCGCACCCCACCGGCGGGGCGGACTCGACCGGCGGGGCGGACGCGACCGGCGGGGCTGACGCGACGGGCGGGGCGGAGCCGAGCCGTGCCTCCAGGCCGGATCCGGACACGACCGCGACGCTCCGCGCCCTCGCGAGCCTGCCCGTGAAGGGGAAGGCGCCGGCGACCGGCTACGACCGCACGGGCGACTTCGGGTCAGCGTGGCTCGACGTCGACCACAACGGGTGCGACACACGGAACGACGTCCTCGCGCGCGACCTCACCGGCATCGTGCGGCAGGGGCGGTGCACGGTCCTCACCGGGACGCTCGTGTCGCCGTACACCGGCGGCACGATCTCGTTCACCCGGGGGCAGACGACCTCGACCGAGGTGCAGATCGACCACGTCGTCGCGCTCGAGAACGCATGGCGGACCGGAGCGCAGCAGCTGCCGCATGCGACTCGAGAGGCCCTGGCGAACGACCCCGAGAACCTCTTCGCCGTCGACAGGCACTCGAACGCGCAGAAGCGCTCCGGTGACGCCACGACGTGGCTGCCCGCGGCGAAGGGGTTCCGCTGCACCTACATCGAGCACCAGGTCACGGTGAAGGCGCGGTACCACCTGTGGGTGACACCGGCCGAGCGGGATGCGATGGAACGGGTGCTCGACCGCTGCTGAGGGGGTGACGGGGCGATCCCTGTGGCATTTCCTGTTCGCGACGTGGCAGTTCCGGTGCGCTGACTCCGGGATTACCGCACCGGAACTGCCACTACGTGCTCATGACCCTCGGGCACTGCCACACGCGCGGGTCACGGCGTCGGCCCGACTGCCTAAAACAACAGGTGTAGCCTTACTCCCGATGCAGACGCATCGAATGGACTCGCTGCCCGCGCCGGGCGCGGACCTCGAGCCCTTCACCGTCGAAGACCTCAGGAGGTCCCTCCCATGCCCGACACCAGCGCTGTCACCGCCCGCTTCACCGACCGGGTCGTCCTCATCACCGGCGGTGGTTCCGGCCTCGGCCGCGCCACCGCGGTCCGACTCGCGTCCGAGGGTGCGAAGCTCTCGCTCGTCGACGTCTCCGCCGAGGGGCTCGAGGCCACCAAGGCTGCCGTGCTCGAGGCGGCTCCCGACACCGAGGTCCTGACCACCGTCGCCGACGTCTCGGACGAGGCCCAGGTCGACGCCTACGTGATCGACACGACCGAGCACTTCGGACGCATCGACGGGTTCTTCAACAACGCGGGCATCGAGGGCAAGCAGAACCCGACCGAGTCGTTCACGGCCGCCGAGTTCGACCGGGTGGTGTCCATCAACCTGCGGGGCGTCTTCCTCGGCCTCGAGAAGGTCCTCGCCGTCATGCGCGAGCAGGGCTCCGGCATGGTGGTGAACACCGCGAGCGTCGGCGGCATCCGGGGGATCGGCAACCAGTCCGGGTACGCGGCTGCGAAGCACGGCGTCGTCGGGCTCACCCGCAACTCGGCGGTCGAGTACGGGCAGTACGGCATCCGCATCAACGCCATCGCCCCGGGCGCGATCTGGACGCCGATGGTCGAGAACTCGATGAAGCAGCTCGACCCGGAGAACCCGCGGAAGGCCGCCGAGGAGTTCATCCAGGTGAATCCGACGAAGCGCTACGGCGAGGCACCGGAGATCGCCGCAGTGGTCGCCTTCCTGCTGTCGGACGACGCTTCCTACGTCAACGCCACGGTGGTGCCGATCGACGGTGGGCAATCGGCGAAGTACTGAGCTGCCCGCACGCACGGACCGACATCGGTGGGGGTCCGTGCCTGCGCCGCAAGCGTCACGACAGTGCTCACGGCGCCGGACCGCGAGCCGTCGCGAGCCGGGCGGCGAGCGCAGCCGACCTGATCCGCTGACCCTGCGACGCCCGCCCGGTCCGCGGGTCGAAGAGCACGCCCTCGTCCGTCAGCACACCGCGGACATCCCGCCCGTCGGCCGTCGACCACCGCGACGCGGGCGGGATCGTCCCCGGCGCGTGCAGCACGCGGTGCGCCCCCGGCACGAGCTCGGACGCGAGGTGCTGGCCGACCGGCACCGGATGGGTCCCGACCAGCGAGGCGAGGTCCCCGAACGACGTCCACCGGCCGGGCGGGACCGCGGCGATCGCCTCGTGCACCACCTCCCAGCGCGTGCCACTCGTCGACGCACCGGTGTCCGGACCGATCCACTCGGCGCAGATGCGGTCGGCGAGCCACCGCCCTCGCGCACGGATCTCCTCCGCTCCCCAGACCTCGTGTTCGGCGATCCGTCGGTTCATCTCGAAGCCGCTCACGGCGAACTCGGCCCGCTTCCACTCGAACGGCTGGTTCCCCAACTCCCCGTTCGAGCCGGTCAGCGTGAGGTTGCCGAGGGTGTGGACGAGCCGGTCGTGCACCTCGTCGACGGACTCCCCCGGCCGCAGACCCCGCTGCAGCGCGCTCCGCCAATCCGCGGACATCCGCTGCGGCAGGACGTGCTCGACCGTCGCCCGGCCGACGTCCACCGGCTCCCGCGGGCGGAGGGTCCGTTCGATCCACGCGAGGATGAGCTTCTGATGCGGCCGACGTCCCCGTAGGTAGTACGGCTCGTCGAGGACTGCCGCCCGCACCCGATCGTCGTCGATGAACTGCCGCCGTCCGGTCGACAGGGCGGCGCGCACGGTCGCCGCGTCCCCGATGCCCAGCACGCCGTCCGCCGCTGGCTGGTCGGGGTCCTCAAGGATCGAGCACGCGCGCAGTAGCGCACGGCTGGCTCCGTCGCCGGGCCGCCCGGCCACCGCCCGTCGCACGAGGAAGGACTCGACGACGCCCAGCGCCGCTGCGACCTCGGCTGAGTCGGAGTGGCCCGACGCTCGACGAGCGAGCAGTCGCAACGTGATCGGCACGGTGGTCGGCGATCCCCACTCCTGCAACCGCGTCAAGCGCTCGCGAACCGCTTCGTCGGGCTCGCGCTGCGGGTGCCGGACCACGGCGAGCAGTTCGGACAGGCGGGAGAAGCGCACGACCTCTGCCGTCACGGCCTGGTCATCGAGATCGGCGAGCCGGGCTTGCTGGAACGCGTGGATCTCCGACTGTTTCACCGCCGGGTTGGTGGCCACCGCATCGAGCCAGAACAGCAGCTCGAGGTCCTCGCTGCTCAGCCGCTCTTGCATCGGCAGCCACCACGACGCGTAGACGGCGGCGCCGTCCGGCCCGAGGCGCATGAACAGATGGTTCCGGATCAGGTCGCCCTGCGTGAGCTGCACACCCGTGTTGTTGATCGACTCGAAGATCCGGTAGACGTCGTCGTCACCCTTCGCCGTGATGGACACGAACGCCAGACCGCCCAGGACGGCGTCCCGGATGCGCTCGACGAAGTGCGGCTCGCCGACTTCGTCCGCTCCGTCCGCCGCGTCGAGCGCCTGTCGGAAGTCGTCGTACGCGGCTCGGACCGCGCTCTGCTCATCGGCTGCGACGCCGTCCACGACCGCGCAGTACGGTCCGCGGTCCGCCTGCGACGGGAGGAGCTTCAGTCGCTCGTCACCCGCCTTGTACCGGTCGGCGACGAACTGCTCGTGGATGCTCGCGGCGAGCATCGGCTCGTCCGGCCGGTGCGCTCGGAGGTGATCGCGCAGTGCGCACAGCAGGATCGACAGGGTCGTCAGCCGTTGCTGGCCGTCGACGACGAGGAACTCGACCCCGCTCGGCCCGATCCGTCCAGACGACAGGACGAGGGACCCCATGAAGTGCGTCGCTGCCGGGCTGGTCCGGCGGGTCCGTTCGAGCGCGAGGACGTCACGCCACAGCCGGGTCCGCTGTCGTCGACCCCAGGCGTACGGGCGCTGGTAGAGCGGCACGGCGTACTGCTTCGATCCCTCCAGCAGCTGCCGGATCGTCGTCTCCTGCACGTCCATGCCGGAACGGTAGGACGCGGAGCGAACCGCCGTGCGAGCGGCACCGGGACCTGTGGAGCGCGACCCGTGAGGTCGTCCCCGTGGAGGACAGGGCCACCGGGAGCGATGGTGCCAGCGGTGACGATGGCAGTTCCGGTGCTCCGGCCCCGACGATCGCGCACCGGAACTGTCACCGGTCGGTGAGAACTTGCCCGCGCGTCCCGGGCTCCACCAGCTCGATGAACCGCGACAACAACGACAGCCCCGCGATCGACGGCGGCAGCCCGGTCACCAACGCCGGCGAGTACACGAGGAACGCCGCCCACTTCGCCCGTGACAGCGCGACGTTCAGCCGGTTCGGCATGAGCAGGAAGTCGAGGCCGCGCGGGATGTCGGCCGCGCTCGACGCCGCGAGCGACACGATCGACACCACGGCCTCGCGCCCCTGGAACATGTCGACCGTCCCGACCTGGGTGCCGGTGAGTCCGGCGCGATCGAGTTCCTGCCGGATCAGCGCACCCTGCGCGTTGTACGGCGCGACGACGATGACGTCCTCGTCCGTGAGCTGCCGCGTCCCCGAGTCGTCCGCCCACGAACGACCGATGACGTCACGGGCGAGTGCGACGACCCGCGCGGCTTCCTCGGCGGACGACGTCGTGTTCCCCGCGTGCACGACCGGCTCCGGGTGCACGCCCGCGTCGATCCCGTCGAGGTGCCGCCCGGACGCCATCGACGACAACTGCCCGTCGTAGGAGAGCGACGACACCGATGCCGTCAGCGCAGGCTCCATCCGACGCGTGCGCGCAAGGAAGTACCCGAACTCGGACGGCAGTACGTGCTCGCCGTCCGTCAGCCACCCGAGGGCCGACACGTCCACCGGCTCCGGGTGCGAACCCTGCGACACCTGGGGCAACTGCTGCGGATCGCCGAGCAGGAGCAGGCGGGTCGCAGCGATCGAGGACGCGATCGTCGGCGCGAGCGAGAACTGCCCGGCCTCGTCGACGACGAGTAGGTCGAGGGAGCGCCGCGGGATCGTGGTCTCGTTCGCGAAGGTCCACGCGGTCCCGCCGACGACTCCCCCGGTGCCGGTCTCGGCGCAGGACGACAGGAACGCGGCGATCGCGGAGTTGTTCTTCACCGGGGTCCACGGCGCTGCCTCGACCTCATCGGCGTCCGCGCCCGACCGCGGCACCTTGACCACGCGGTCGGCGGGTACCCCGGCTGCGACGACCGCGGCAAGGAAGTTCTCCGAGGTCGCGTGCGACTGTCCGACGACGCCGACCCGCCACCCGTACTCGCGGACGAGCCTCGCGACGACGTTCGAACCGACGTACGTCTTGCCCGTCCCCGGAGGACCCTGGATCGCCAGGTACGACCGATCGAGCCCGAGCAGCGTCGTCACGACCGCGGGCACCGTGTCGTCGCCCTGCACGGGAGCGATCGCACCGCGCGGCGGCACCCGACGGAGCAGGTCGAACGCGGGGTCCGGCAGCATCGACGGCAGCGCGTCGAGGACCTCCTGGCCCCACTCGGCGATCGCCTCGGGCTGCGGCTTCGCACGGGGCGGCGCGGCGGGAGCCAGGGCGACCGGGAACCCGTCATGCGGCTCGCCGCCGCCCACGGGCAGGCTCTCCTTCACGAGCACCTCGAACGCGTCCCCGTTGCCGGCGGACGACGGCGCAGCGTCCAGCACGACGGCGCGAGCCGACGCACCCTTCGAACCCGGCGCCGGAGCGGTGATCGACGGCGGGAGCGGGTCGTCGTAGACGAGGTGGGGCGTGCCTCCAGGCCGGATCCGCGAGCCGGGCGCGAGCGTCCCCGACAACCGGATCTCTCGCGACTGCGACCGGGCGCGCGGCAGCGTGCCCCAGTCGCGCTCGACCGACGCGCGCTCGACGACGAGGACGTCGCGGGTGTCCGCCCAGTCGTCCACCGGGTTGCGGAGGCGGTCGAAGTGGTCCTGCCAGAAGGTCTTGGCCTCGCGCCGGTGGTAGTCGATCGCTGCCGCGGCGAGCGCCAGCGCGGTCTCGTCGGGGGTGCGCTCGAGCGCATCGACGTCCTCGATCGCCGCGGCGAGCGCCGTGTACACGGGGTCGGGCTCGCGCTCGACCGGGATGGGCGGCAGGAGCTCGACCTCGTCGACGACGGCTGCCGGTGCTGCCGTGCGCAACGACAGCAGCCAATCGCGGAGGCGCAGGGTCGAGCGGCAGTCGTAGGCGTTGTAGTCAGCGACCTCGTCGAGCATGTGCTGCCCAGCGGCAGGGTCGCCGTTCCGGAGTTCTTCGATCGCGTCGACGTAGGCCGTGATGCTGTCGGCGGCGTTCGTGACGTCGCTCTGCCGGAGGTCCGAGCCCATGTAGAGCGGCTCGAGCTTCTTGATCGAGTAGCTGTGGCTGCCGACGACGAGGGCCTTGCGCACGATCGGGTAGAGGTCGACGAGGACGCCCGCCCGCAGCAGGTCGTCGACCGCGTCCTCCCCCACCCCGTGCCGGGCGGCGAGGGACAGCAGGTGCGTCCGCTCGTACGCGGCGTAGTGGTAGACGTGCATGTCCGGGTACTGCGCACGCCGTTGCTCGACGAAGGCGAGGAAGTCCACCAGCGCCTGCCGCTCGTCGCGGAGCGTGTGCGCCCAGAACGCGGTGAACCGGGCCTCGGGGTCGACCAACCCGAAGAGGTAGTCGATCCCCCAGTGCTGGCCGTCCTCGGTGTAGAGCGGGTCACCCTCGAAGTCGAAGAACACGTCGCCCGCATCGGGCGCCGGGATCGCGGCGAGCGCGCGCGGGTCCGCCACCTCGAAGACCGGTGCGCGGCTCCCGCTGGTCTCCGATTCGACCTGGAGGCGCGCCTGACGCGTCAGGCGGTCTTGCGTCGATCTCGACATCGCGGGCACGGCCGTGGTTCGGTCCGCCAGGTCGTCGATCGTCCGCACCCCGGCGCGGATCAGCTTCGTCCGCTGATCGAGGCGCATGCCGGCGACGAGCACGAGGTCGCGATGCTCGGTGACCTGGGTCGTGCAGATCGGGCAGCGGCCGCAACTGCTGTAGCGCGGGTCTCCCCAGGCCAGCTCGTCGTCCGCCGCCATCCGCTCGGCGATCACACGCTGCAGCTCGGCCCGCTGGGTGCGGTACACCGGCGCGATGTCGGCGAGGTCGTGCGTGGTGGTCGTCCGGTCGCCGAGCACGAGGTGGACCTGCTCGCCGGTGGGGATGCCGTGCGCCTGCATCTGCTCGGCGTAGGCGGCGAGCTGCAGGAGCGCGCTGATCTTGGCGTGCCGGGCGAGCTTGGTGTCGTAGACCTCGTACTCGCCGGCGGCGTTGCGGATGATGAAGTCCGCGAAGCCGATGAAGCCCGGGCGGTCGGGGGCAGGAGTGCGGTGGAAGGTCGGCTGGTAGAGCACGTCGGCGCCGGCGCGCAGGGTGTCGAGCGCTGCCTGCGCCGCTGCCGCGTACCCGGTGGGCTCGGGCCGGTCGAACTCGACGACCACGTGCGACTGCTTGAGGATCGCGAGGTAGTCGAGCTCGTGCTGGTCGCCGAGACGTGCGGTCCGTTCGAGCATGTCGTCGTGGACCTCGGGCAGGGGTTCGCCACGACCGAGCTTGGCGTCGAGGCGTCGGAGGAACGCCCACTCGCACGCGGCCCACGTCGACAGGTCACTCGGGCTGAGCAGGACGCCGCCGTCGGTGGTGATCTGCATGCGGGTCCCCCGTTTCGTTGGTGCGCTGCGAGCCTAGGGGCGGCCGCCGACAACCCCGTCGTCGCCGTCCACCCGGACGAACCGCGGCCCCTCGTACCCGTCGCGCGACACCCAGGCGGTGAAGTCCGCGAGCGACCGTACCCAGTGCCCCCGTTCCCCGTACAGCGCCTGGTACACGACGACCGGCTCCTCGGTCTCGACGTCCTTCGCCACGAGGACCACCTCGTACTCGCCGCCCTTGAAGTGCCGGTAGCGCCCGGGCGTCACTGCCGACGCCGGTAGCAGCGACCCGAGCAACTCCGACACCCGCCGCTTGATGTCGTCCCGGATCGCTCGCACCTCGTCGAGGCCCTCGCCCGCGGGATCGGTCAGTTCCCAGTCCTCGTACCGCTTTCCCGGGAAGATCGGGCAGGCGTCGCCGCAGCCCATCGTGATCACCGCGTCCGAGTCCTTGACGTCAGCGGTCTGCAGCAGCTGCGGTACCGCGCCGGTGATGTCGATGCCCTCCTCGGCCATCGCCGCGACCGCCACCGGGTTGATCTGGGACCCGGGCTCGCTCCCGCCCGACAGCACCCGCACCCGGTCGCCGCCGAGCGCCCGCGCGTACCCGGCGGCCATCTGGGAGCGCCCGGCGTTGTGGACGCAGACGAACAGGATCGTGGGGACATCGTTCATGAGGACCAGCCTGCACCACGTCACACGGTGTCACCCACCGTCCGTGTGTCACCGGGTGGACGTACTGTCCTCCCATGACCGTCGTCACGGCTGTCGCCGTCCTCGTGGGAGTGCTCGCCGTCGCCACCGTGCTCGGCCTCGTCCTCCGGAGCCGGACCGGCCGCGCCCGCACGGTCAGCAGCGCGGGAGCGACGCCCGCCACGAGCCCCGTTTCCGACGAGACGCGCGCGACGAGCGCGAGCAGCACCACCGCGCATGGCATCGCTCCCGCCGAGGCCTTCGGCACCCGCGCCACCCTCGTCCAGTTCTCCACGCCGACCTGCGCGCGCTGCCCCGGCACCCGCCGCCAGCTCGACGCCCTCGCCGCCCAGCACGACGGCGTCGAACGTGTCGAGATCGACGTGGCCGAGCGCGCCGAGATCGCGACCCGCTACAACGTCCTGCAGACCCCGACGGTCCTGCTCGTCGACGCCGACCACACCGTCCGCACCCGCTTCGGCGGACCGCCACGCCCCGCCGAACTCTCCGCAGCACTCGCGACCGTCCTCCAGGAGGCACCCGCATGAGCGACACCACCACCGGCATCGACCCCCGTTCGCCGCGCTTCGGCGCGGCGATCACGACCGTTCTCCTCGCAGTGACGATCGTCCTCACGCTGATGCCCGCGACGTACGTCGCCGGCATCGTCCTGCTCGCCGTCATCGTCGTGCTCTTCGCCATCGGCGGGATCGGCGGTATCCGACGCCACCCCTACGGCGCGCTCTTCCGCCGCTTCGTCCGCCCGCGCCTGTCGCCGCCCTCCGAGCTCGAGGCTCCGGAGCCCCCGACCTTCGCCCAGCAGGTCGGCCTGTTCGTCACCGCCGTCGCCCTGCTCCTCGCCCTGGTCGGCGTCCCGTACGCCGCGCCGGTCGGCGCCGCTGTCGCCCTCGTCGCCGCGTTCCTCAACGCCGTCTTCGACGTCTGTATCGGCTGCATCCTCTACGTGTGGCTGGTCCGAGCGGGCGTCCTCCGTCCGCGACGCACCACCGCCTGACCGCCGGGAGGCACGACCCACCCCCGCAACGCACGCCGCGTGGGCGAGGCGCTCGGGCCTGGAGGCGCGACCCACCTGCGCGACGCATTGTGCGTCGGTGACGTGATCCGTGCCTCCCGGCCGACAGCGCGACCGGAGGACACTCCTCGTAGGGTGGGGCACATGGGGCACATGGGGGACTTCGGACGCATCGCCCGCCGCGCGCGGCGGCGGACCGTCCCGATCGCGCTCGGTGGGTTCGTCCTCGGTGCGGTGGTCGGGGTGATCATCACCAACGGCGACGACGTGCTGGCCCGGACCCTGACGATCATCGGATTCGGTCTCAGCTTCGGCGGACTGAGCGGGGCCGCGTCACTCCTCCCGACGACCTTCAAGCTCGGGCCGTCGATCCAGTCTCCCGCGCGGGGGCTCGACCGAGCCGAGCGGAGGGCGCTGCGCCGCACGGTGTTCTCTGCTCGCCCGCTCGGCGAGCCGGGCTCGGAGTTGGCGCGGCGAGCGGCCGACTGGGCGCGGGGTGCGTCGCTCTCGCTGCCCATCGTGCTGGGCCAGTTCCTGCTGCTCTACGCGGGCATCGCCGGGCCGCAGCTGCCGAGCCTCGTGCGCGACGACCCCTGGAGCGCCGGCATCGCACGCGGCCTCGTGTTCCTGCTCGCCGCGATGTCCATCGGCATCACGATCGTGTTCCGCCGGCAGATCCGCGGCGCGCGTCGCTACCTCGAAGCCGTCGGGAACCGATAGCCCGTGCCGTACGCCGATGCCCCCACCGTCCTCGTCCGGAAGTTCGCGACCTACCAGCCCGACCTCCCGCGGTCGGGGGCGTCCGACGTGATCCCGGGCTGGCCGCCGAGCGCCAGCCGACGGTCACCGCGCCGCCTCGAAGTGGGCGGGCGACTCACCCTCACGCCCGAGGTGCTGTGGTTCAGAGCGCTCCCCGTCACGATCGTGCGTGCGGACTTCGGGCTCCCCGTCGAGGAGATCGTGCGACTCGAGGACGTGTCGCACGGTGTGCGCAAGCTGGTCCGCGTGCGCCTACGGAGTGGGATCGAGCCGACGTTCCTGCTGTGGGGCGTCCCGCGCTTCATCGCGGCGGTCGAGCGGGCGCGCGCTGCGCTCTGAGACGGCGGCGTAGCGGGCAGTTTCGCGTCCTCGTCACCGTGTACCGTCGCTGCCTCCGTGGCCGCCCGAGGGAGTAATTTCCCTGCCCGCATCTCCGGCGCCGAAGAGTCCCCCCATCGAACCCTCCGACACCGGCGGCCGATCTGACCGCCCGGCCATGCCCGACCGCCAGCGCCTGATCAGTCGCACGCTCCTCGCGCCGCTCCGATGGCAGCGCGCCCACCTTCGGGGACGGCTTGGCAATCGGGGCACCAGAACTCGACGACGACTACGACGAACCCGCCGGCTTATTTCCGTCATCGATATCTGTCTCAACAGCGCGTCGAAAGGTACTACGGAAGGTCAGTCGGTCGCGGGTTCAAGGGGGTTCCGAGGTCCGGCACCTCCCCTGGCACGCAGTGTCCCCAGATGAGGAGGCTGGCAAAGTCCACGCCCGACTGGAACTCCAGGCCGAACCCGTCGGCCGCGGTCCCACCGTTGTAGCCGTTGGGGTACGAGACAACGGTTCGCGGCGGTCGCAGTGTGTCGTCGTGCTGCACCGGTACACCGCTCAGCCCCACCTCGGACCTCAGCGCCTCCGCAACATCCCGTGTCACATTGTCGGGCGCTGCAGGAAGTGAATGCTTGCGAATCGCAGTGAGGGAGAACTGGGCAGCGTTGCCGCGCCCGGATGAACAGTCGTTCCACCCAGATACGGTACCCTCCTCCCAGCCCGCCTCTCCGACGACGGACTTCACGGCTCGGAAGATACTCATGACGTTCTCGTGCGATTGTTCCGGAGTCATCGAAGTTTCCTTACTCGCAGGGGCGTGAGGGCCGGTGGCGGCGCAAGCGGTCAGAAGGAGCGCCGCGCTGGCGAATAACGCTCCCCCGACAAGGCGGTCAGAGCGTCGGGTCACCGGTGAGTCCTGTCTGCCATTCGTACATGAACCAATCCTCTTTCGTTTGCTGCCGCATCCGATCGAAGGGCTTACCGGCCTCGGGGACCTGATCGCCCAATCCCATCGTTGCTTTCGCGGCGTAGTACTGCGCGGTCGTGTTGTTGTCGAAGTACGAGTACCGTCCGTGCTCGTTGCCTTCTCGGCCGTCGTACGAGCCGTGATGGGTGATGCCGTGAAGTAGATCTCCACCGGCCCTTCGTGTCTCCGAGCTGAAGTCATGAGCACCCCAGGTCGGGTCCGTCGGATCCTGCCGACCCGACAGGTGCTGCCCGGTGATCGCCCACCCGTCCCTCGCGCTCTGGCTCGCGAAGACCTCGCCTTTCGGAACCTCCAAAGTGTCCGCGTTCGGCGCCACGTCCGTAATCCCGGCGGATCCGAAAAGCACGGCATGATCAGCATGGGTCTTCGTCAGGGCGATCGTTGTCACATTCGTGCCGTAGGAATGCGCGACAACAGACAAGTCCGCATCCTTCCCGGACGCCGCACGGGCGGCATCGAAGCCGCTCAAGTCGGCCACGAGTGTTTCGGCTCCGACATGTGCGCGCTCGTTCGCCACAACTGAAGCGAACGACAGGTCATCGGCCATCGGTCCGTGGTACCCGATCCAGGACACGACCGCGACGTCATCAGGAAGAACACCGCCCGCCGCAGCCTGCCGACTGCGCATGCCGTCGGCGATCAGCGCATAATTGCTTACAGTCCCGTCTTGATAGGTCGCAGTGTTCATCCCGGGCACGATGTACGTCACGTGGCTCGCGAAGTCCATGTCGCCCGAGACGATCTGGGCCAGCGGCGGCCTGTCGTCAACGAGCGATATGAGAGAGACCGACTTTGTATCCAGCGTCGTCTGGATGTTGGCATACCCGTCGCGCTGCCGCTCCCACACCTGGAGCTGCGCCCGCGCCGACGCAGCGGCGGCGGGACTGCCCGCCCCGTCCAACTGCTTCGCCCAGTACGACGTCTTCCTCTTCGCCTCAGCGAGCTTGTCCGCGAGCACCGCGGTGTTCGCCCGTGCCCGAGCCCAATACGAGACGCCGTTCAGAGTCCCGAGCACCGCCGGGACCGCCGCCACGAATGCGTCCTGCTCGGCGGAGTGCGCACCACGAGGGCCGGACATCGCCGACCACCACGTGGCCACGTCCTTCGCGTCCATCCGCGCCAGGCGAGCGGTCGTTGTCGGATCGTCCCGCAGCGCCGCGATCGACTCCTTGTCGAGCGTGCCGAGCCACGTGAGGAACTGCCCGTCACTCATCCTCCCCACGGCGGCCGCAGACTGCAGCTTGCCGACGACCTCCGGTGCTTCCAGAGCAGCGGCAACACGTCGGTCGGCAGCCTCTCGCCGCGTCACCAGCTCGTCCCACTGCGTCGACAACCGCCCCTGCAGCCCAGCGAGGCCCGCCGCTCCGGCCTGCAGCTGACGCAGTCTCGTCGTGTCCGACTCCACGGCATCCGCGCTCTGCACGGTCGCGGTGGCGGCTTGGATCGCGCGGGCATTCGCGGCGATGTCATCGGCCGCGTTCTGCTGCGCAGTCCGTACCCGTTGCGCTTCGTCCTGGATCTGCTGCACCTCGCGTGCGTACGTGTCCAGTGCCGAGGCCGCCTGATCGAGCCGAGCCGCGACACGTTGCGCACTCTCGGGTACCGTCGCCGCGACCGCGACGAACCGCTCCTGCGCCTTCCCGCGCCACCCGGACTGCGCCGCCTCCGCAGCGTCCACCACGTGCCGGGTCCCCGCCCGGACAGCATCGGCGTGAGCCGTGTGCAGGCGTGCGAGACGACGGATGGCATCCGGGTCGCCCACGGTCGGATCGAGTGTCACTGGAGCTTCACCGCCAGACCCGCGTCCGTATGCTCCAGCACCGCGAGTGCGTCCTGCACGAAGCGGCTCAACGTGTCCGCGTCCTCGCGGAGCGAGCGGACCATCGCGTCCAGTGCCCGCGCCGAGGACGCGAACGCCGACGCCACGAGGTCGGAGCCGAAGCATCCGCCACCAGCCCGCGAAAGCGCCCGTTCCGAGCCGAACTCCGCCCCCGCGGACTTCGCCATCGATGCAACCGAACGCATCACCGGCGCTTCGATCGTCAGATCTCCCACGACTGCTCCCTCCACGTTCCTGGCGAGGAGCATATCTGATACTTCTCGTGTGGAAATCAGATATCGCAGATCTGTGGGGAGCACGACCGGAGGTCGGTCAGCCATCGAGGGTCGGCCTGGAGGCGCGGCTCACCCCCGCCACGCACCACCGGTGCCGGAGAGTCCCCCCATCGAACCCTCCGACACCGGCAGCCAGTCGGGGCAGCCGGCCACGCGAGGTCGCCAGCGCGCGGTCAGACGGCCGCTGATCGAGGGTCGAGCGCCTGCTCGCTCAGCGCAACGAGGTCGCCCGCGCGGAGTCGCGGCCAGCCGTGCAGCAGCTCACGCCACTCGCCCGGGAGCGCACTCGCTCCGTAGAGCGCGCCCGCGAGGCCACCCGCGATCGCCGCCACCGTGTCCGTGTCGTTCCCGGTGCGGACCGCGCGGACGAGGGCGTCCTCGAGGCCCGTGCTCCGCCTGACCGCCGCGTACGCAGCCTGGAACGCCGACACCACCCAGCCGTTCGAGTCCGTGAAGTCGACCGGCTCCGAGTGCTCCGCCGTCACGATCCGGTCGACCCAGATCCGCCGCTTGTCGAGGTCGAGCAGGTCGAGGCCGGCCATGACATCGAGCTCGCCCGTGAGGACCGCCTTCCGGATCGCTACACACCAGAGCACGCATGCGTCACCCGCGTCGGACTCGTAGTGTGTGAGGTCGCTGATGGCCCGCGCGGCCTCCGCCAACCGGGGCTCCTCGTCGACCGTTCCCGTCAGGTAGCCGAGCACCAGCGGCGCCGTCCGCATGAGCGAGCCGTTCCCCGCCGAACGCCCTCGGAACTCGTGTTCCTGCCGGGCCGCGGCCCGCGCGCTCACGGCGGTACGGGCCTCCAGGCCGGTCAAGACGTTGCGCGTCTGGATGCCGACGTCGGGCGCGGTCCGTGCCCAGTCTGCCCAGGCTGCCACCAGGCCGTCGAGGGCGACCTCGCTGGCAGGGTCGCCGCCGCGAGCGAGGGTGCGGAGGATCGGGACGGCCATGCTCGTGTCGTCGGTCCACTCCCCCGGCGCCCAGCCGAAGGAGCCGCCGCCGGCCATCCGGATCGGGGTGGGTTCGGGGACGGCGGGGCGGAACTCGTAGCCGGCGCCGAGGGCGTCGCCGGCGGCGGAGCCGAGGACGGCGCCGATCGCGCGGTCGCGGGTGCTGGTGTTCATGGCCGCCTGCCTTCCGTCGAAGTTTACGCAGGTTTGCGCTAACTGAGTCTCACTGTTCCATGTCATCTAGGTTTGCGCAAGTGTGCGTAAACTCGGCGTCGTGACATTGTCTGCGTACCGCGATCCTTCCGGCAAGCGCCTGGTCGACTACCCGCGGCCCTCGGTGGCTGTGGACACAGCGGTCCTGACCGTGCCTGTGGGGGAACCACTGTCGGTACTGCAGGTGCGCGATGCCGTCGACGGGGACTGGCGACTGCCGGGGACGTTCGTGCACGAGGGCGAGCGACTGGCCTCGGCAGTGTTGCGATCGCTGTCGGACAAGGCGGGCGTGACCGGGCTGGCACCGTCGCAGTTGCACGTGTTCGACGATCCCTCACGGGACAGTCGGGGGTGGGTGTTGTCGGTGGCGCACCTCGACACGGTGCCCTTCTCGCAGTTGTCTCCTGGTCTGGACGGGTCGCGGGCGCGCCTCGTCCCGGTCGACGACGCGACGGGGATGGTGCACGGGCACGACGAGATCGTGCAGTTCGCGGTGGCCTCGTTGCGGGCCGCGTACGCCGCGACTCCCGATCCGCGCGGCCTCGTGGCGGAGCCGTTCACGATGACCGAACTGCGGCGGGTGCACGAAGCCGTGGCGGGACGGGCGTTGCAGCCGGACTCGTTCCGGAGGGCGATGCTGCTGGGGCTCGTGGCGACGGAGGAGAAGCGGGCGGAGGGGCCGGGGAAGCCGGCGGGGATGTACCGGCGGCACGATCGTCGGTAGCGATCTCGTTCCTGCACAGTCAGGTCGTTCGGCCGCTTCACCACAACCCGACGGCACCGCTCGTCGGACGCGCTCCCGTGCGACGACACTGCTCGTGATGGAGCACTGGGATGCGGACGATGCTCGACGGCGGCACATGGCGCGCTTCGGCCGACGGGACACAGCGCCCGAGTTCGCCCTGCGGCGTGAACTCCACCGCCGCGGGCGACGCTTCTTCGTGGACCGCCAGGTGAGCAAACAGTGTCGGGTGCGGCCCGACCTGGTCTTCCCGCGCGCACGCGTAGCCGTGTTCGTCGACGGGTGTTTCTGGCACTACTGCGAGGAGCACGCGCACCTCCCGAAGGCGAACGCCGAGCTCTGGCGTCGGAAGCTGCTGGCGAATCGTCGGCGGGACGCGCAGAACGAGGCGATCCTCGTGTCCGAGGGATGGCGGGTGCTGCGGTTCTGGGAGCACGAGAACCCGAGTCCCGCGGCGGACGAGATCGAGGGAGTTCTCGTTCACCGGAGCGCCGTGGTCCACCAACAGCAACCGCGATTCCACGCGCCGCGGGCCGCTCCCGCAGCGTCTCGACCAGAATCCGAACGAGGGGTGCCGCGTCTTGGCAACGAATGGCAAAACGGCGAAATGATGGATTGATCACGTGAAGCACCAGTAGCTTTCCGGCATGACGATCACGTCCCCCTCCCGGCCGATGCGATCCACGCGCGCTCTTGTGCAGAGCCTCGAGCATTCTCGACGGTCTTCCCGGACGGGTTCGCACAACGACGACCTGTACGTGGCGGCACCGACCGCCCATGGATGGACCGCCCGACATGTCGACGCAGAGCTCCTGGTCATCGTCAACGGAGAAGTCGGGGAGACACCGAGGTTCGAACTCAGCGCCGATGCGGCGGCACGCACTTGGCGAACAGAGTTCCGGAGTCGTGCCGAGGTCCTCTCCGTTGTGGAGTCGTTGCGCAGTTCACAACGGGTTCGTGAAGACCAGCTGGACCTGGCTCGTCGAGTGACGGCCTCCGTTCCGCGGCACGGAACGCAGACCGATCTCCAACGCGCGCTCGAACGGGCGGGTCTCGCGCGGTACGTCACGGCCAGCGCCACACGGACTCTTCGGTCTGCCTTGGAGCATGCGCTCCTGATGGCGGCCTCGAGCAAGTTGGATCACGCATCCCTCGCGATGGGATCGGCACTGGGAGCGGCGTTCGACGGGCTGGCGGCGCGAGACGGACAGATCTGGCCGGACGACCGTTGGCGGCTGGAACGCCTCTCATGCGCATCGCGGTCCCTCGGCCTGGCTGGGACGACGCTCGACGAAGCCACCTCGTTGCTGCTCTTCCGCCGTTGCGCCGGCAGTGCGACGGACACTTGGTTCGGTCGCGCGTCGGCACTCGCGCACCGTTCGCTCGTCATCCTCGAGGAACACGATGGCTGAGCGGGATCGAGCACCCTTCCTGTCCGAGCGCGATGCTGAGGACGCAGCGTCGAGCGTCGGCACCGGCGCGATCGCCATCATCCGTTGTCCGGCCGGTCTCGTGCTCCACCTCCGTGATGACGATCCGCGGATATCCAACCCGGGGACCTGGTCGCTCTTCGGCGGCGCGAGTGACTCGGGCGAATCACCTCGCCAGACCATCGCGCGGGAGCTCGAGGAGGAACTGGGAATCACGCCCGAGGTCGGGCCCGCGATCGGCAGGGTCGTCGACCGAGAGGGCGATCGCCGACTGCTGTGGCTGTTCGAGGTGGAGACCACCGTGTTCCCCGAGCAGATGACGCTGCTCGAAGGGCAGGCGGTCGACGCCTTCGACATCGAGTCTGCTCTCGGGCTCGATCTGGCACCGCTGGCTCGACGCGTGCTCGGAGCGAGCGGCCTCGGAGCGGAGACGGCGAAGAACAGCGGAGCTCATGACGCCGCTTGATCCCCCCGCAGAGTTCAGCTACATGGCCAGCATCGGCGCCGCGGATCGCGTCTGGGAGGACCTGGTCGCCACCGTGCCGTCACGCTTGCTCCCGCGTCTCAGCCAACTCGTCTTCGCCCTCATCAAGCCCGATGCGATCGCGATGGGTGTACACCAGTTGATCCTCGACAGCATCGTCGACCGTGGGTGGCGGTTGATGTCCGCGAAGGCGATCAGCGCTCCCCAGGCGGGAGCGTTCGAGAGCCTGTACGCCTTCAACCTCACAGCGCGGAACGAGCAGAACCAACTGGGCGTCTGGTGGCTGAACTCGAAGCTCTACACGGCGGGCCCGAGCATCGCTCTGCTGCTCCAGGTACCCAACCATGCTCCTCACGAGGAGGTGTCCAAGTGGAAGGGCCCTTCGGACCCCATGCTCGCGGTCCCAGGTCAGGTCCGGCACGACGCGAGGGGTTCGAACACCGCGATGAACCTCGTCCACGCCGCCGACGGGCCCATCTCGACAGCTCGCGAGTACCTGATCTTCCACGATCTCGGAGAACTGGTGCACGCGTTGCAAGCATCAGCGGAGCGGGCTCCCGACGCAGTTCCGGACCACGAGCTCGAACACGCACTGTGCCTCGCCCGGCCGACGCACCGTGCCCTCGATCTCCCTTCGGCCGTCATCCGATCGAAGCTCCTCCTGGAGGCCCACGGTGCCGACGGCGCCAGGGCTGTGCCGGCCCGTGTGCAGCGCCACGTCGACTTCCTGATGTCGGAAGCTCCGCCCGAGGAGCGCTGGCGGGACTTCTGTCGCCTCCTGCGCACAGAACGCAGGTCCAAACGGCCGAGGCAATCGCGGGGTACGGATCGCGCGCTCGAGATCCTCGCCGACCCGAGCAACTACTCGCACGGAGCAGCCGTGAGTGTGATCGCCGCGCTGACCGAAGCAGGCGTAGCGGTCGACGTCTGGGATCGGCTCGCGCTCGAGACCGGCATGCACTACGCACCGGATGAGGTGTCGGACTGATGTGCGGCATCGTGGGGATCGCTCGCCGAGGGGCCCCGGCCGATGTGGCCGCGCTGCACCGGATGGCGTCAGCGCAGGCACACCGAGGACCGGACGGCACAGGCTTCGAGCTCTCCGACGCTGGCGGTGTCGCACTCGGGATGAACCTGCTGTCCATCGTGGGCGCGACTGCGCCGGGACCGTACCGGTCCCGGCACTCGGGGGCCGTGCTCACGTTCAACGGCGAGATCTACAACTGGCGAGAGCTCGCCCAGCGCTGGCATCTGCCGATCCTCCCCGACGAGAGCGATGCACACCTCCTCCTCCGCGCCTGGGACCGTTTCGGTTCCCGCTGCCTGGGCGAGCTGGACGGGATGTTCGCCTTCGCCGTGCACGAACCGAGGACGGAACGTCTCGTGCTCGTGCGGGACCGGCTCGGCGAGAAGCCGCTGTACGTCCACCGGAAGGGAGGTGACGTCCACTTCGCATCCGAGGTGAAGGCCATCTCGGCAGCTGTTCCCTTGACCTGGGTGTTTCCCGACGAGTGGCACAGCGCGGAGACGCCGCTCGGAACCGACACCCCGTACGAGGACCTCGAACTGATCGCGCCCGGGAAGATGGTCGCACTCGACCTCCGCACCTGGTCCTGGTCCGAACGGACCTGGTGGGACCTCGGGGACGAGAGTCCGGCGGCGGCGCCGTCCGGACCCCAGCTCGTCGAGCGCTTCAGCGAGATCACCATGAGGTCACTCGAAAGCCGCCGCGGACCGGGCGATCAAGCCCTGCTGCTGAGCGGCGGCCTCGACTCCGCCGTCATTGCACGTGTCCTCCGCCCCGAAGTCTTGGTGACGGTCCGCTACCCCGGGCACGCTCGGTACGACGAACTCGGACGCGCCGAAGAAGTCGCCGCGTCCATCGGTCGTGAACTGATCGTGGTCGAGCCGACCGAGGACGACCTCGTCGACAGCATCGACCACATCGTCGCCTCGCTCGACTACCCCGTCGGCAACGCGAGTCTCCTCTCGGAGTTCATGCTGTACAGGCGGATCGGCGAGCTCGGCATCCGCGTCGTGCACGGCGGGATCGGCCCAGACGAGTTCCTGCTCGGCTACACGCGGCACGCACTCGCCGCACAGTGCGTGACAGCCGCCTCTGCAGCCCGGTTCGGGGCGTACGAACCCCTGGCGCGGCGGTTCGCGACCAGCGCGGACCTCAGCGGCTCGATCGCAGAACGCTACTACCGGGGGATCCTCCGTGGATCGGATCCTTCGGGCGTACTGCACCGTTTGGTGCACGAGCGGTTCGCCGAGGAAGCCGACGTGGGTCGAGCGCTCACGAAGGTCGACCTCGCGAGCGCGTTCCCACCCCTGTTGCTCTCCGCGGACAAACTGTCATCCGCGTTCGGGCTCGAGCGTCGCTCCCCCTTCCTCGCACACCGTTGGGCGCAGCTCTGCTTCTCGCTCCCGATGGAGCTCAAGTGCCCGACCGATGCGAAGGCCCCAACGAAGGTTCTGCTCCGCCAGTTCGCCGAAACGGTCGGCGTTCCCCGGAGCGTGATCGACGATCACGACAAACGGGGGTTCGCATCTCCGGTCCCGGTCTGGTTGACGACGACCCTCCGCGCGTGGGCACATTCGAGGACATCGCCCACGTCGTGGTCGACAGCTCCCGCTCGCCAGCTCGACCCAGGCGACTCGGACCCATACGACCGGAGCCGCTTCATGAACCTCATGATCTCGATCTGGCGGGAGACGACCCCGTGAAAGGAACGACACCGTGTCCACGACCATGACTCCCGAAGCACTCGCGATCCTGTGGGTGGCCGCGGCCTCGCAGCGGTCGACGGACCCGTTCCCGGACGGCGTCGCTGTCGAACCGTTCGTTGAGCTGCTCCGCGAGCACAAGCTGTCGTCGACGGCTCTCCGGCGCTGTCATCCGACCATCCCGACCTCGGTCTCGCGGGCTGTGGAGGAGCTCGGTACCGAGACCGAGGCGCATGCGATCGCCATCCAGCGCGACATCCGTACCCTCGACGCCGAGCTCGTCGACTTCGCCGATCGCTTCGGGCCGGTCGTCTACCTGAAGGGGCACAGTGCGCAGCTGCACACACGAGGGTGTCACCGGACCCACCGTCCGACGACGGACATCGATCTGCTCGCTTCGGATCCGGAGGCGCTGCAAGCGGAGTTGATGCGTCTGGGCTACCGCTCCGGCAAGCCGGGGATCAGCCATGAGCTCAGCGCGCTGCACCACGATGAGCGGGTCGACATCGACCTGCATCGCTACTTCCCCTCCTGGTCCTACCCGATGGGCGTGAACGGCCAGAGCAACGGACCCTCCACCCAGCTGGCTCGCGTCCGAACCTCCCGTGTCAGCTACGAGATGCTGGCGCAGTCCTCGATCGTCCACCCGGACGCGCCCGCGGGGAACGTTCGTCTGACCGGCTTGGAAGAGACCACGCTGCTCACCGCGCTGCACGCGTTCAAGGACTACGTCGAGGCGTCCTTCACACACGGGCGCAGGAAGATCACGCTCCTCGAGGTGCTCGAGTTCGGCGAGCTCCTCAGCGCCCCGGACTTCGATGAGCCCCGCTTCCGCGCCCTCACTGACGCGACGGCGGGGAACGACGCCGTGGACTTCGTGCACGAGATGCTCCGGCAACTGCGGGCCCCCGAGACGACCGGCTTCCGACGGTCGTTTCCGCGAGAGATCGCCCGGGGCGTCCTCTCCGAGGGGCGCGAGCCGCTCGGAACCCTCGTGCAGATGCGGTCCTTCTACCGCCAGTTGAGCACGGAGCGCCCGACGGACACATGGCCGCTCCTCTCCTCGGACGGCCTCGCGCTCACCGACGACCACGGAACGGCGCTGCGATGCTGGCCCGACCACCCGTCGGCTCAGACCGCGCACGAGGTCACGTTGCGTTGGTCGACGGGCGAACCGGTCCTCAGCGTGCGCTGTCGTGCCGCCGTGTCGAGCCTCCACTACTTCGTGCACGTGGCACTCGGCTTCGCGGACCGGTACGAGAAGATCTCGCTGGACCTCGTCAACGACGACGTCATCCTGACGAAGAACGGGGTCGCGTCCTCGGGCACACTCCACGCCGATGAGACCGGATGGACAGCGACCTTCACCTTGGACACGTCCGCACGCCCCATCGACGAACCCGTCGTGGTGCATAGCTACCAGTTCCTCCAGCCCATCGATGACGACTGGAACCACCTCTACGACGACGCTCTGGTCTCCACGTCGATCCCGTGCTGGCTGTCCACCTCACCGGCCGCAGGTGGCGATGGCTGATCGGCCGCGCACCGGACGGGTGGCTGCGGTGTTCCCTGCGCTCGCGGTGCGGAACTACCGATGGTTCGTTGCGTGCAACCTCGTCGGGAACAGTGCGACGTGGATGCAGCGTGTGGCGCTCGACTGGGCGGTGCTCGAGGCGTCCGGAAGCGCGGTGCTGGTGGGGATCGCGACGATGCTCCAGTTCGGCCCGCTCCTCGTGTTCGGGCTGCTCGGAGGGGCAGTGGTGGACCGGTTCTCACGACGGTCGCTCCTCGTCCTGACCCAGGGGATCGCTTCGGCACTCTCCGTCGTCCTCGGGATCCTCCACCTCTCCGGGGCAGCGACTCTCCCGGTCCTCCTGGTCGCGAGCGCGGCACGCGGTCTCCTCACCGTCGTGGACAACCCGGCGAGGCACGCGATCGTCGGGGATCTGGTGGGGAGGGATCTCATGCCGGCGGCCATCAGCCTGAACGCGTCGGTCTTCCAGCTGGGCAGGCTGATCGGCCCGGTCCTCAGCGGTGCGGCGATCGCGTCCATCGGAGCTGGATGGTCCTTCGTGGCCAACGGTGTCGCGTGTGCGCTGATGGTGATCGGACTCCTCCGCTCGCGTCCTGACGAGATGTTCGAGGAGCCCCGTTCCGCGAGTGACGACGGGATCGGACAGGGTCTCGCCACGGTCAGAGCGATCCCTCTGGTCGGCTGGACGATCATGCTCGTCGGGATCGTGTCGGTGTCGGCCCTCAACCTGCCCGTGCTCCTGACTTCGCTCGCGAGGGAGTCACCGGGGACGGGCGCTCTCGACTACGGGCTGTTCACGACGCTCTGTGCCGTCGGAGCACTCATCGGGGCAGTCCTCCTCGCACATCGACCGTTCGTCTCGTTCACGCGCGTGGTCGGAGCTGCCGCGGTCCTCGGCGTCGTCCAGACGCTCCTCGCCCTACCCGACCAACTCGTCACCGCAGCTTGCCTCGTCGGAGTGGGGTTCTTCGGGCAGACGTTCCTCACGAGTTCCAACGCGTTCGTGCAGCGCTCTGTCCCTTCCGCGACCCGAGGCCGGGTCATGGCCCTGTACCTGATGCTCCTCCTCGGGGGCCAGGCGCTCGGCGGTCCGCTCGCTGGTCTCGTGGTCGAGCACCTCGGCCTGCGACAAGCCATCGCTGCTTCGGGACTGGCAGCCCTGACCGCAGCGCTCGCGACCGCGATGGTCGTCCGATCGGGCCGGGGGCCGGTCGTGTCTGAGGACACCGGCCCGCGATCCGCCGTCGAGCGGTGACCCCGGTGAACTCTGGCGCTCTCGGCCTCCGTGCTGCCAGCGAACGCCGACCAGCCCCCAGAACGGGTGCTGCCTTGACGGTTGCTCAGGAGCGAGGATGGTTCGGTACCGGAACGTTCGGGGAGGGCGCCGGTGTGACCAGGACACTCCTCAGGGGAGCACCATCGTGACCATCGCCGGTACCTCGGCCGGGGCCGAAGCCCGACGACTCCGCAGCCGTGCGGACGAACACCGGCGGCAGGCTGACGAAGCCGAGCAGCAGGCGGGGCGCTACGAGATCGCCGAGCGCACCGAGGCCGAGACCGCACGGTTCCTCGCCCCACTCGCCGGCATCGGCTACCACCTCCTCGCGGACCGGCGGTGGCCCGGGAGCAAGCACGCCCAGGTCGACATGATCGTCGTCGGCAGCGCCGGGGTCTTCATCGTCGACACGAAGGCGTGGCGCGAAGTCTCGGTCCACGGCGATCGCATCCACCGCGGGCAGGAGGACGTCACCGACGACATCGCCCGTCTCGCGGACCTCGTGTACGGAGCGGAGGCGGCCCTCGCCGAGATCGGTCTCCCGCCGGGCGAAGTCCACGCGGTCGTCGCACTCGCCGACCAGCGCCGGATGCACGCGCACGTCGCCTCGGTCGACGTCATCGGGGTCCACGACCTCGTCGGTCACATCACGAAGCGCAACGCGCGGTTGTCCCCCGCCCGCGTCGACCAGGTGCTCGCCGCTGTGATGGCCCACTTCCCCGTCATCGACGGCGCCCAGTCCCCCGAGCAGCAGCTGATCGTCCCGGAGCCGGTCCTCCCCCGCCAGGACCTGCCTCGACCTGTCGAATTCGACGACGCCGAGCTTGCCCGACAGCTCCTCGACGGCGTCCTCGAGGCCCCCATCGAGGAGTGGATGGCCTTCCTCGACCCCTCGCAGGCGAAGCTCGTCCGCCGCAACTTCAACGGCCCGGCACGCCTCCGCGGGGCCGCCGGCACCGGCAAGACCGTCGTCGGCATCCACCGTGCCGCCTACCTCGCCCGCGCGGGTACCGGTCGCGTGCTGTTCGCCACCTACATCGGCACGCTCCCGAAGGTGCTGGCGTCGCTCTTCGAGCGCCACGCGCCCGAGCTGGTCGACCGCGTCGACTTCGTCGGCGTCCACCAGTTCGCCACGCGTCTGCTCAAGCAGCGTGGCATCCGGTTCCGTGTCGACGAACGGGAGGCGCGGCTCGCGTTCGACGACGCATGGAACGCGATCGGGGCCTCCAGTCCGCTGCGCGCGGCGCGCTTCACGCGCCGCTACTGGGAAGACGAGATCAAGCACGTCATCAAGGGGCGGGGCCTGACCCGCTTCGACCAGTACGCGGATCTTGCCCGTGTCGGGCGCAAGCACGGCCTGCCCATCGAGGTCCGGCAGGCAGTCTGGGACCTGCACGCTGCCTACGACCGCGGCCTCCGGGAGCGCGGCCTCACCGACTGGGAGGACGTCGTCCTGCTCGCCCGCGATGCACTCCGCGAGCGACCGCTCGCAGGCTACGACGCGGTCATCGTCGACGAGGCGCAGGACCTGTCGTGCGCGATGGTGTCGCTGCTGCACTCGCTCGTCGGGGATCGACCTGACGGGCTGACGTTGATCGGCGACGGACAGCAGACGATCTACCCGGGCGGGTACACGCTCGGAGAGGTCGGGATCAGCCTCGCGGGACGTGGTGTCGTGCTCGACGTGAACCACCGGAACACGGCGCAGATCCTCGACTTCGCGAAGCAGATGGTCGCGGACGACCAGTTCGTCGACATCGAGGGCCTGGACGGCGCTGGCGACGCAGTGTCCGCCGTCACGCGGAACGGGCCCACGCCCGTCGTCCACCGCGCTGCCGGGCGCGCCGACCACGATGCGGCGATGCTCGCTCGGCTGACGGAGGTGCTGCGACTCGTCGGGACCTCGCGCGGCGACGTCGGGATCCTGACCGCGACGAATCCGCAGGCAGACGACGTCATGACCGTGCTCCGCGCGGCCGGCGTTCCCTTCGTGTCACTCAAGGACTACAGCGGGAAGGCGGTCGACGCGGTGAAGGTCGGCACCGTCAAGCGGGCGAAGGGTCTCGAGTTCAAGCAGGTGCTGCTCGCGCACGTTCGGGGGCGACTGCTCGCCGACGCGCCTGTATCGGTGAGTGAGGCCGATCGGGAGCGGCGAGAGCTCGAGCGCCGGGAGTTGTACGTGGGGATGACGCGCGCGAGGGACGGGCTGTGGGTCGGGACGAATGCTCGCTGACTACTGCCGCTGACCCCCTTTGGCGACAACACATGTCCAACCGCTCTTGATGAGCACTGAACAAGGAACTGAGATGCCTTTCCCTCTCGACGACATGCTTGTCGTCGGTGTCGCCTCGAGCGCGCTGTTCGACCTGTCCGATTCGGACAAGATCTTCCGCGAGTACGGGGAGGACGAGTACCGGAAGCACCAGGAGGAGCACATCGACGACACGCTCCTCCCGGGTGTCGCGTTCCCGTTCATCCGCCGCCTGCTGTCCCTCAACGACCTCGGCCCGGACGGTGTGCAGCTGGTCGAAGTGATCATCCTTTCTCGCAACGACCCGGAGACGGGACTCCGGGTCATGCGGTCGCTCCAAGCGCACGGCCTGGCGATCTCGAGGGCGATCTTCATGCAGGGCCGGTCGTCGCACGAATACATGGGAGCGCTCAACATGTCGTTATTCCTCTCCGCGAACGACGACGACGTACGAGCCGCGATCCACCATGGCCTGCCTGCTGGTCGCGTTATCGGCACGCCGGCTGAGGATGCAGCCGGTCGTGATCTGCGCATCGCGTTCGACTTTGATGGCGTCCTCACGGATGACTCATCCGAGCGCATCATGCAGTCTTCCGACCTTCCGACGTTCCATGAGAACGAGGCTTCCCACGTCGAGGAAGCGATGCCGGAAGGATTGATGGCGCAGTTCCTACGCGGGATCAATCGCATCCAGGACATCGAGGAGGACCTGGTCCGGACCGACCCGACCTACAACCGTCGCGTGCACGTCGCGATCGTGACCGCACGGAATGCCCCAGCGCACGAACGAGTCGTCCGAACTCTCCAGGGCTGGGGGCTCCGAGTGAACGATGCGTTCTTCCTGGGTGGTGTCGAAAAGGCACGCGTCTTGCAGGTCCTTCGCCCACACATCTTCTTCGATGATCAGATGGACCACCTACGCGGCGCAGCGAACGATGTCCCGAGTGTCCACGTCCCGTTCGGGGTCGTCAACGCAGCGGACGGGGCGTCCTCCGACGCGGCGGTCGACACGCAACAGCCGCCGGCCAGCGAGCCGCAGGACCAGTCCGACGACTCCGCCAGCTAGTCTCGATCTCGCTCCAACCCGGCCTTCGAGCCCGCACCGCAAGGGGAACCGCATCATGGCGATGTCCATCCACGATCTGCTCGACGTCTACACGACCATCGCTCCGGACAAGCGCACCAAGGGCGGGACTGCTGCAGGTTGAGTTGACTCATTCGTCTAGGCCGCGAGTGCGACCTGTGGGTTGATGATCGTCTCGTACTCGATCGGGGTCAACTTCCCGAGACCACGTTGACGTCGCTTCCGATGGTAGGTCGCTTCGATCCAGGTGATGATCGCCAGCCGGAGCTCCTCGCGTGTGGCCCAACGTCGCCGATTGAGGACGTTCTTCTGCAGCAGAGCGAAGAACGATTCCATCGCCGCGTTATCCGCACATGCGCCGACCCTGCCCATCGATCCGAGCAGGCCGGCGTCATCGAGCGCCCGGACGAACTTCTTCGACCGGAACTGGCTGCCGCGGTCCGAGCGAACGACTGTCCCGGCCGGGCTCCGTCGCTGCACCGCCATCTGCAGAGCCGCGACGGCGAACGAGGACCGCATCCGATCACCGATCGAGTAGCCGACGATGCGTCGCGAGCACGCGTCCTTCACCGCGCAGAGGTAGAGCTTCCCCTCACTCGTCGGATGCTCCGTGATGTCCGTCAACCACAACCGGTCCAGATCCGGCGCCGTGAACGCACGCCGGACCCGGTCGTCGTGCACTGGAGCGCCGGCCTTGCGGTTCAGGCCGCGCTTCTTCGCGTGCAGTGACCAAAGCCGCTGCTGCGAGCACAACCGCCACACCCGCCGCTCGGACACTCGATGGCCGGCGGCATGCATGTCGTCGGCGATGAACCGATAGCCGAACGTCGGATCGTCGCGGTGCGCGTCGACCGCGGCGTTGGTCAGATGCGCGTCGTCCCAGTCCCGCTGAGAGACCGGATCGGCGCGCCACCGATAGAACGCCTGCTTCGAGAACCCCAGCACCCGGCAGGCCACCGCGACCGGGATCTGGTCTGCGGCGAGTTCGAGGACCAGCGGGTAGATCATTTTGGGAGCTGGGACTGGGCGAAGTACGCCGCTGCCCGGCGGAGGATCTCGTTCTCCTGCTCCAGCAGTCGGATCCGTTTCTGCGCTTCCCGCAGCTCGGCTTGCTCGACCGCTTTCACGGACGGCGACGCGCCAGCACTGGTGCCGTCGTCGCGGTCGGCCAGCCGCAGCCAGCGGGCCAGGCAGGACTCGGACACACCGAAGTCCTTCGCGACCTGCCGCACCGACGTCTCGCCCTTCCGGGCGACCGCGATCACATCACGGCGGAACTCTTCCGGATACGCCTTCACCATGGCGCACATCCTTCCAGCAGGAGCCAACGCTCCTACCCGTCAGGAGTCAACCAAACCTGCAGCAGTCCCAGGCAACGAATCCCGACCATCGCCCGTAAATACATCCTCAACCTTTCCACCGCCGCCTCGTGCAGCCCACATGCGTGCCTCACACCGCCGTCACCACACCAACACGAACCGCCCCCGCGTCCCCCCAGCCTCCAACCGCTCATGCGCCTCCGCAGCCCGCTCCGCTGGCAACACCTCCGCCACCCGAGGCGTCAACGTCCCGCTCTCCACCGCGTGCCGCAACTGCTCGAGCTTGTCGAACGACCGGTACTCCGAGAACACCATCACCCGCACGAACTCGATCCCCCGCGACCCGTCGCCCTCCCATCCCCGCACGTCGAAGAACGTCCCGCCGTCCCGCACGGCATCCACCACCGCCGACCGCTGCAATGCGGCGTCGGCGAGCGCATCAACCCCGTCCGGCACGATCGCCCGGACCGCAGCAGCGAACCCGTCCCCTCGCGCCACGACGTGGTCGGGCCCGAGCGACCGCACCAGTGCTTCGTCGGCAGGAGCAGCATCGGCGATGACGGTCAGCCCCGCGGCTTTCCCGAGCTGCACCAGGTAGTTCCCGAGCAGCCCCGCCGCGCCCGTCACAGCGAGCGTCTTCCCCGGGGTCAACGACGGGTGCCCGAGGATCTGCAACGCGGTCAGACCGTTCATCGGGACCGTGGCAGCCTGCTCGAGCGACGTGCCGCGAGGCACCCGCGTGAACGACCCGACCGGCGCGACGAGCTCCTCGACGTACGCGCCGCCGTGCTCGCTGAGCGGCAACGCCATCGCCATGACCTCGTCGCCGACGGCCCACCCGGACACGTCCGGCCCGACCTCGTCGATCACTCCGGCCGCGTCCATCCCCGGCACGTACGGCGGCTGCGCTCCTGACGAGTCGCGCTGCCCGGCACGGACACCCGTGTCGGTCGGGTTCACGGCGAATGCCGCGACCCGGATCCGCACGGACCCGGCGCCGGCGTGCGGCTCCGGCACCTCGTGGACGGCGAGGGCCTCCGGCCCTCCGAACTCTTCGACTCCGATGACCTTCACCCGTCTGGTCTACGCGCGGATGCGCAACGCAACCTCAGCCGGTCGGGAGGCGCGGATCACCGCCGCCACGCGCCTCCAGTCCGGCGGCGAGCCGGCCACGATACGGACGAGAGGCACGGACCACAGCCCGCCACGCGCCTCCCGACCGACGGCAGGACTGGTCTTGTCGGCTCGTTCGGGTCCTCTCAGGAACGGCGCCGAGATCGCATTCCGTCTTGTGCCGCCCGAGCAGCCGCGTAGCGTTGCTCCTGCTTGCAAGCGCACCAGGGGGCATCTCGCTGCAGGAGTCCGCCGCATCCTCGAATCGAAAGACGGATGTGATCATGCGATCAACGAAACGAACCAGCGTGCGGGCTGCTGTCGCAGTCTGCGCAGTGATCGGCGCCATCTCCGGTTTCGGCACCACCGGTGCCGTCGCTGCAACACCTGCACCGACCGCCACCAATGTGCCGACTTCGACACCGACTGCTTCTGCGAAAGGCGCCGCACCGGCTCCATCAGCCGACCCGACCACGGACCGAGCCGGCGACGCCTCGGCTGCACCTCCGGACGGGCACTGGGTAGCGCTCGACCCGGTCACGGCAACCACTCCTGCAGTGCCGACGCACGTCTTGACGAAGGGCTCGTGCCCCTCAGGCACGACGAACTACTCCGGCTCGAAGCACCCCTACAGCTGCCTGGCGGTGTTCCTGGACGGTAGCCACCACCAGGTCGGCCTCCGCATCGGACGATCAGGGAGCGAGACCTCCGCGTTCGGCTACCTCCACGCTCTGCAGGACCACAACGTCGAGGAGCAGACCATCGAGCACGCGGTGCAGATCAACGCCGCTGGGGTCCTCCAGCCGAACAACCGTCGGCTGTACGGAGCTGAGTTCATCGCCAAGGGCAAGGCGACGGAGGAGTTCGTCGCGTTCGAAGAGCGTGCGCCGTCCTCGGCTTCACCGGACAAGTACGACCTGGGGATCGTGACTGCGTACTGCACCGCCGCGCCGAGCGGCCCCATCTCGCGGTGCCCGGACTGGGTGAACGACTCCCTGTGAAACCCGAACAGGTGCGGCAGCTCGCGATGTTCCTCCCGACAGACTGGGGACACGTCGGACCGTCGATCGTCCGACCGGGCGCGGCCCCACCCGAAGGGTTCGAAGGCACTCGCGCGTTCAACCCGAACGGCGGCCCTGCACCTTCGGTGAAGACACCGCTCCGGATCCTCGGAGCCACGTCGATCGCCACTGACCTGGTGCTTCGGCTGCACTTTGAGCAGTCGGACACTGCCTTCGTGATCGTGTGGGTCGTGGCCTTGGCGGGAACGTCGGGGGATGTGCCGCTTCGTGAAGTCTCGAGCAGTATCTGGGCCATGCTGCTGCGGCGAGTCTCGAGCGACCTGCTTTCCCAGACGGTCGTGACCAGCACCGGCGTCCGCCTGCTGATCGACTAGCTCCGCTTGTCAATCCCCGGTAGGAGCCGATCTGGTTCCTACCGGGGGCTCGATCGGGACCCGGTCCGGACCGCTGCTGCGAGGTGCGGAATGCGGCAAACGCCTGTCCCGGTGGATGACGGACCGGCACCGTGCCTCCAGTCCGCTCACCGGCGAGCGCCGCCGACGAAGCAAGCACCGCGCACCACCCAGCCACCCCGCCTACGCTCGAACGAATGCCCACCCCGCACGACCAGCCCGCCCCCAGCACCACCGCGCCCACCGACACCGCCACCCCCGACGGCTTCATCCGCGTCCGCGGCGCCCGCGAGCACAACCTCCGGGACGTCGACGTGGACATCCCCCGCGACCGCATCGTCGCCTTCACGGGCATCTCCGGCTCGGGCAAGTCGAGCCTCGCGTTCGGCACGGTCTTCGCGGAGGCGCAGCGCCGCTTCCTCGAGTCCGTCGCCCCGTACGCCCGCCGGCTCATCGCGCAGGGAAGTACGCCGCACGTCGACGCGATCACGGGCCTGCCCCCGGCCGTCGCCCTGCAGCAGCGCCGCGGTGCCCCGAGCACCCGCTCGACCGTGGGAACGCTGACGACGCTGAGCAACTCGGTCCGCATGCTCTACTCGCGTGCCGGCACCTACCCCGACGGCGCGACGCAGCTCTACTCCGACTCGTTCTCGCCGAACACGGTGGCGGGAGCGTGCCCGCGCTGCCACGGCCTCGGCACGGCGCACGAGGTGACGGAGGCCTCGGCGGTCCACGACCCGTCGCTGTCCATTCGGGAGGGTGCGATCACCGCGTGGCCGGGCGCGTGGCAGGGCAAGAACCTCCGCGACGTGACGGCGGTCCTGGGGTACGACATCGACCGGCCGTGGCAGGACCTGCCCAAGGAGGACCGCGACTGGCTCCTCTTCACCGAGGAGCAGCCGGTGGTCGAGGTGCACCCGAAGCGCGACCGGGTGGCGAAGCCGTACAAGGGACGCTTCTGGAGCGCCCGGCAGTACACGCTGCACACCCTCGCGGACTCGCAGAGCGAGACGCAGCGGAACAAGGCCCTGCGCTTCGTGGAGTCGGGCCCGTGCCAGTTGTGCGGGGGCTCGGGGCTGACGCGGGCGGCCCTCGCGGTGACGTTCGGCGGACTGAGCATCGCCGAGTTCAACGCGCTGCCGCTGAGCGAGGTCGTCGAGGTCCTCCGACCCGCCGTCGAGCTGACGGACCCGACGCCGGCGCAGAGCTCGGTCACGTCCGGCGAACGCTCGGAGGTGGCGCAGTCGATCGCGACGGACCTGCACGGCCGGATCGACGTCCTCATCGGGCTCGGCCTCGGGTACCTCGGGCTCGACCGGGCGACGCCGACGCTCTCCCCCGGCGAGACGCAGCGGCTCCGGATCGCGACGCAGCTCCGGTCGGGGCTGTTCGGCGTGGTCTACGTCCTCGACGAGCCGAGTGCCGGCCTCCACCCGGCGGACACGGAGTCGCTCGTGCAGGTGCTCGACGACCTCCGCGCGAGCGGCAACAGCGTGTTCGTGGTCGAACACGACATGGACATCGTCCGGCGGGCGGACTGGATCGTGGACGTCGGACCGGGCGCGGGCTCGGGAGGTGGTCGCGTCCTCTACAGCGGTCCCCCGGCCGGGCTCGCCGAGGTCGAGGAGAGCGTCACCCGCCGCTACCTCCAGCCCGGCGGCGAGCGCGCGGCGCACGAGCGACGGGAGCCGGTCGGTACCCTCGAGATCCGTGGTGCCGCGCTCCACAACCTGGACGATCTCGACCTCGACCTGCCGCTCGGCGTGCTGACGGCGGTGACGGGTGTCTCCGGCTCCGGCAAGTCCTCCCTCGTCGGCGGCGTCCTCCCCGCGATCGCCACCGAGCACCCGCTCATCAGCCGGGTCGTCGAGGTGGACCAGAAGCCCATCGGCCGCACGCCCCGCTCGAACCTCGCGACCTACACCGGCATGTTCGACGCGGTGCGCCAGGCCTTCGCCGCGACCGAGGACGCCCGGGAGCGGGGCAGGACCGCCGGGAGGTTCTCCTTCAACGTCGAGGGCGGCCGCTGCGAGGTCTGCCAGGGCGAGGGCTCGGTCTCCGTCGAGCTCCTGTTCCTCCCCGGCAGTTGGGCGCCGTGCCCGGAGTGCCACGGCGCGCGCTACAACGCCGAGACCCTCGAGGTCCGCCGCGACGGCGCGACCATCGCCGACGTCCTCGGCATGACGGTGGACGAGGCCGCCGATGCCCTCGCCGACCTCCCGGCTGCGGCCCGTGAGCTCACCGCCCTGAGGAGCGTCGGCCTCGGCTACCTGCGCCTGGGCCAGCCCGCACCGGAGCTCTCCGGCGGAGAGGCCCAGCGCATCAAGCTCGCCACCGAACTCCAGCGGGCGCGCTCGGGCCACACGCTGTACCTGCTCGACGAGCCCTCGACGGGTCTGCACCCGGCGGACGTGGAGCTCCTCACGGCCCAGCTCGCCCGGCTCACCGACGCCGGCAACACCGTGGTCGTCGTGGAGCACGTCATGTCCGTCGTCGCGCAGGCGGACCACGTCGTCGACATGGGTCCGGCCGGCGGCGACGAGGGTGGCCGCGTGGTCGCCTCCGGCACGCCTGCGGAAGTCGCTGCCGCCACCGGCAGCCGCACCGCGCCCTTCCTGCGGGCGGCGCTCGGCGCCTGACCCACCGGCCTGGAGGCGCGGCGCACCCCCGCCCCGCGCCTCCCGCCCGTCGCCGGGTCGCGCTCACCGACCAGACGCAACCCGCCCGTCCCAGAACGCAACCCGCCATCCCGGACGCAACCCGCCCACCACCGGGTCCCGCCCACCAGCCGGACGCAACCCGCCCACCGGCCGGACACCATGCCTCCAGGCCGCGCCTTGGTCCCGCATCAGCCCCCGCACCAGACCCGGCCGCCCCGCCGAACGATCGGTGGCAGTTCCGGTGCGCGATCCCCGATGTCCGCGCACGAGAACTGCCAGCGATGAGAAGAAAGACCATCCTCCGATCGGAGGATGCCCCTCCACCGGACCGGCCGAACCGCCGCCGACCCCCACCCGTCAAGCTTTACCCATGCCCGACACCCCAGCCATCGAGGTCCACCGCCTCGAGAAGCAGTACGCCACCGGCAAGCGCGCCGTCGACGACGTGTCCTTCACGATCGCCGCCGGCGAGACCTTCGCCCTCCTCGGCCCGAACGGCGCCGGCAAGACCACCACGGTCGAGGTCCTCGAGGGCTACCGGACCCGCACCGGCGGCGAGGTCCGCGTCCTCGGCCACGACCCGGCACGATCGAGCCGCAGCCACAACGCACGCATCGGCATCGTGCTGCAGACGAGCGCGGAGTCGCCGAACGTCACGGTGGCCGAGCAGCTTCGGCACTTCGCGACGCTCTACCCGCGGCACCGCAGCATCGAGGAACTCCTCGCTGCGACGGGCCTCGAGGCGCAGCGCAACACCCGCGTCAGCCGGCTGAGCGGCGGGCAGCGCCGGCGCGTCGACGTGGCGCTGGGGATCATCGGCCGACCGGAGGTCCTGTTCCTCGACGAGCCGACGACGGGCTTCGACCCCGAGGCCCGCCGGCAGTTCTGGGAGCTCCTCCGCCGGGTGCAGTCGGAGGGCACGACGATCCTGCTCACCACGCACTACCTCGACGAGGCAGCGCACCTCGCGGACCGGGCTGCGGTGATCGCGGACGGGAGGCTCCTCGACGTCGCGCCGATCGCCGAACTCGGCGGCGAGGCAGCACGGACGCCGCTGATCCGCTGGCGTGACGATGCGGGCACGCTGCACGAGGAACGCACGCACCACACGACGCAGTGGATCCGGAGCACCTCGGAGCCGATGCACGACCTCGAGGTCATCCGCCCGTCCCTCGAGGACGTCTACCTCGACATGGTCGGGACCCGCTGATGGGCACCGCGATCATCGGGCTGCACCGCGTCGGATACGAACTGCGCTCGTACTTCCGCGCGCCGGACGCAGTCTTCTTCACCTTCCTCTTCCCGATCGTGATGCTCGCGCTCTTCTCGGTCGCGTTCAGCAGCGCGCCGGACATCCAGGCGGGCCCGGGCGTCAGCGTCGACTACGCCACGTACTACCTCCCCGGCCTCGTCGCCACCGGCCTCCTCCTCTCCGGCACCCAGGCGCTCGGGGTCGACATCGCGGGCGAGCGCAGTGACGGCACGCTGAAGCGGCTCGGTGGAACGCCGCTCCCGGTGCTGTCGTACTTCGTCGGCAAGATCGGCATGGTCCTCGTGACCTCGGTGCTGCAGACGGCGATCCTCCTCGCGGTCGCCCGACTCGTGTTCGGTGTGGACCTGCCGACGGCGGGCAGCCGCTGGTGGACCTTCGCGTGGATCATGCTCCTCGGTATCGCCACGAGCAGTGTCCTCGGGATCGCGATCTCGGCGCTCCCCCGCGAGGGCCGACGCGCCACGGCGACGATCGTCCCCGTGGTCCTCGTCCTCCAGTTCATCTCCGGCGTGTACCTCCCCTTCACGCAGCTGCCGGACTGGCTCCAGGACGTCGCGAGTGCGTTCCCGCTGCGCTGGATGGCGTCGGGCATGCGGTCCGTGTTCCTGCCGTCGCAGTTCGCATCGGCCGAGCCGGGAGGCGCGTGGCACCTCGGTTGGGGAGCACTCATCCTGGCAGCATGGCTGGTCGCGGGCGTCGTCGTGTGCCTCCTGACGTTCCGGTGGAACCGCAAGGACGCCTGATGCCGCCTGTGGAGAACTCCCCCCGGGCGGCCGGCCGGTGGGATGCTGGGGCGATGGACCGGATCACGACGCACCGCAACTGGGGCCTGCACGTGGCCGTCGGTGCGACGCTCGCGCTCGTCGCGGTCCTCGCCGTGCTCGGCTGGTCCCCGTGGCCGACTCGCTGGCCGGCCTTCGCGATGCTCGCCGTCCTGGCCCTCGCCTACGCCGGGTTCGGGTGGCGCGGGTACGAGGACCGCCGGGCCGCCACCGCCTTCGTCCCGCTCCTGGTCGTGGCCGCGCTCGTCCTCCCGGCCACCGTCCCGAGCACCGCGTTCGTGCAGTGCATCTTGTTCCCGGTCGCCTGGTGCCAGATCGAGCGTGTCCGGACCTCGCTCCTGGTCTCGCTGGCGATCGGCGTCGCGGCGGGTGTCGGCCTGCAGATCGCGTCGGGGCCGTCCGCCCTCGTCAGCACCGTCCTCATCGAGGGCGTCAGCATCGCCGGAGCCTGCGCCCTCGGGCTCTGGATCACCCGCATCGCCCGGCTGTCCGACGAGCGGCGCCAGCTCATCGAGGAGCTCCGCGCCACGCAGGACTCCCTCGCCGAAGCGCACCGTCGCGCCGGGGTGACGAGCGAACGCGAACGCCTCGCCCGCGAGCTGCACGACACCGTCGCCCAGAACCTCGCCGGCATCGTCATGCTCACCGAACGTGCACGGGGCGACCTCGCCGCTGACCGGGTCGATCGGCTCGATGAACGCCTCACGATCCTCGAGGAATCAGCCCGCGCCGCGCTCGAGGAGTCCCGCACCCTCGTCGCGGCCGGCTCAGCCGGGATCGCCGGCGACGGCCTCGGCGCCGCACTCCACCGCCTCGGAGAACGCTTCGCCCGTGAGACCGGTGTCCCGGTCTCGGTCGACGCCCCGGACTGCGCCCTCGACCGCGACACACAGGTGGTGCTGTTGCGCACCGGCCAGGAGGCACTGGCCAACGTCCGCGCGCACGCCGACGCCGCCTCGGTGCACGTCCGCCTGCAGGTGGCGGCCGAGCAGGTCAGCCTGCGGATCAGCGACGACGGCGTCGGCTTCGACTCCGCGGTCCCGACCGCGGGTCACGGGCTGCGCGGCCTCCGCGAGCGGCTCGCCCTCGCGGGCGGCACCTGCACCATCACCTCGAGCCCGGGGCGCGGCACGGTCGTGGCGGTCGCCCTGCCGACCACGCCCGATCCGGCGACCCAGCGCAGCGCCGCTCCCCTGTCCGGAGCAAACCGGTGATCCGCGTCGTCGTCGCCGACGACCACCCGATCGTCCGCAGCGGCATCGTCGCGCTCCTCCAAGAGGCCGATGACGTCGAGGTCGTGGGTCAGGCGACTGACGGCGAAGCTGCCGTCGCGATCACGCTCGCAGAACGCCCCGACGTCGTACTGATGGACCTCCGGATGCCGGGCCTGAACGGCGACGCCGCCACCGCCCGCATCCTCGCCCGAGAGCCCGGCATCCGGGTGCTCATCCTCACCACGTACGAGTCCGACGACCAGATCCTCGCCGCGATCGAGGCCGGCGCCGCAGGCTACCTGCTGAAGGCCGCACCCGAGTCCGAGATCCTCGCCGGCGTGCGTGCCACAGCCCGCGGCGAGACCGCGCTCGCGCCGTCCGCGATGGCGGCCCTCGTCCGGCGCACCACCGGCAAGCCGATCGCCGGGCCGTCCCTCTCGCCCAGGGAGTTCGAGGTGCTCCGCCTCGTCGCGCAAGGGAACTCGAACCCTGCGATCGGCCGACAGCTCTTCCTCAGCGAGACCACCGTGAAGACGCACCTCGGGCACGTGTTCGAGAAGCTCGGCGTCAACGACCGCACGCGTGCCGTGACCCGAGCGATGGAGCTCGGCCTCCTCCCCTGACCCCACTCGGCGCGAGAGAGCGGAACCGGTCCGTGAACGCAGAAAACCCCTGACCACGTGGTGGTCAGGGGCTCCCTGGTGTTGCAACGTTGAGTCCGGCGGCGTCCTACT
>NZ_BMOI01000005.1 GCF_014646995.1 Curtobacterium luteum
CTTGGCCATGATCGACATCCTTCCAGCGAGGACCACGTCCCCACAGGTCAGGAGTCAACCGAACCGACAGCAGTCCCGAACGGGGAGTCGGTCGTGCTGCGTGAGGACTACTTCTACTCGTTGCCCGCTCCGGGCCTCTACGACGTGTCGAGCGATCCACCCGAAGCCACGATCGGTCAGCTGACCGAGTCGTGGGACAACCTGACGACGGCGCCGGCCGCCGATCGGACGTTGAACTGGGAACTCGTTTGGCTGGGCGACGTCCTACGAGCCATCGGGCATCTTCTGCCCGAGGGCAAGCAGCATTCGACAGGCCGGTAGCCGATCGGCCACCGGCCGCGTGGGAGGATCCGGTCGTGCTGAGTGACGATGCCATTGTTGAGGTCCTGCGCCGGGAAACAGCATGGCGTCTGCTCGACCCTCGGAAGAGCAGTCGGCTGGACTACCGACTCACGGACGTCCGCGTACGAGACGGACACGTGCTCGACGTGCGCATCACACAGCGCGACGGCGAGTTCGCTCGTCTGCTCATCAGGATGCCCGCCTCCGGGGCGCCTCAGTACTGGGTCTACGCCCGACCAGAGGATGCTACCGACTGGGTCGGTCAACTCCTCACCTGGATCGACGAAGAGGTGTTCACCGACGGCTTGGGACCGGGACGCCTCCGTGAAGATCGCGGCGGCGAGAGCTACGTCGTCGTCGCGAACTACGGATGGCATCAGACCGACACCGAAGAACACGCACGCCTCACCGCTGCGGCCGGACCCCGGGGATGGCACGGCTGCGGCGCCGTCTGACTGAGCGTCCTGAGTCGTTCCGGTAGACGATCCTCATCCGGGGTACTACTCGACCCTCTGGGACGGCTTCAACGGCATATCCGTAGAGTCCGCGGATGGAAGCCTCGTTTGCGATCTTCATTAACGGCTCCTACGGCGCTGGCAAGACAACCGTTCTCGATCACATCGGCAACCTGCTCGCAGCCGAGGGGCGGCCTTTCAGTCTGATCGACGTCGACTGGTTTCATCGGTCCTCTCCAGTTGCCGCCTTCGACCCGCAGAACCAGGTCATCGAGGCGAGAAACATCGCTGCCGTGTGGGTGAACTACAAGACCGCCGGACCGCGCCAACTCATCATGAGCGGCGTGATCGCCAATGAAGCCGACAAGCATCGATACTCAGAAGCCGTCGCGCTGCCGCTTCGATCTGTTCGCCTGACCGCGCAGCGATCAACTGCCGAGGCACGCCTGCGGGCACGCTACGACTCCTCCCGACAGACCGAGCTACGCTGGCACGTTGACCGCTGGGAGGACCTCACCCAGCGTCTCACCGCAGCTGACTTGGATGAAGTCGCGATCGCCACGGACAGGTTAGATGCGCTGTCAGTAGCTCGCCGCATCGCGCAGCACTTCGAGCTCCTCGACGTGTCTCGATAGCCGGTCGTCCAACGAACAGCGGGACTCGCTGTCGCTCGCTCGCAGGTTGGCGCGTCGCAGATAGCCCGTCCGATTTGATTCTCACCGGGCTGCCTCGAACGGACGCCGGTGAGCACAAGACCCGAGCGTTTCAGCTGAGCACGTTGTGTCGTAGGTCGTGTCCGGTGTCGGCGCGGGGTGAGGCGATATGGCTGTGTGTAGAACGGTGGGGTCGCGGGGTCGTAGATCCGAGAGTGCGGGTCTCGCCCCGCGGCTTCAAACTGCACGCTCGGCGTACGATCCGAGCACGTCCAGGGCGAGACGACGACAACGCGTCCTGCGCACCGTGTCCTTCGCTGTGCTCCTCGCCGTCGCCCTTACCGGCTGCGCTCCACGGGCGGTGGACCATCGTCGGGAACAGGGTCCGACAGCCGCGCCCGTGCAGTCCTCTCGCATCCCGACGGTCGCGACAACGGAGGGGCTGCGTCAGCTCCGTTGGACCGACACCGGGCATCGACAGAAGGGCCTGCCGGTGCTGGCGGTGCAGAACACCGACTGCGTCACACCAGTCGGGGTCAGCCTGCGCGAGACATCGACGGCCGTGACGGTGACAGCGTGGGGACGCCGACAGACGGAGCCGTGCGCAGCGATCGGGTACGCGATGTATGGCGCGGTCCCACTCGACGGGCCGCTCGGGCACCGCACGCTCCGGCACGGGTAGAGCCGGACCGGACCCCCGTCGACCCCGGGCGCGGTCCGCTCAGCGGCGCTCCATGCCCAGGACGATCGAGCGTCCCGCCCAGGGGCCGTTCGGCCCTACGCTCGGACTGTCCCGTCGGTCGGACGCCCGCCGTCCCTCGCCCAGGAGTCCTCGTGCACAGCGCCGTCTTCGACTACTTCTCCCAGCCCGAACTCCCGTCACCCGTGCTGCCCACGGCCGAGGCGACCGAGCTGCTCGCGACCGAGTTCGGCATCGACGCCACGCTCGAGTCGCTCGGGAGCCAGCAGGACCAGAACTTCCTGGTGCGCACGACCGGCACGACCGGCACGACCGACTCCGACCAGCCGCTCGGCGTCCTGAAGATCAGCAACCCGTGCTTCACCGAGGCGGAGATCGACCTGCAGGGCGTCGCGGCGGCCCGGGTCGCGGCCGAACAGCCGGGGGTCCGCGTGCCGACCGTCCTGGCGTCCGGCTGGTGGGACACGAGCGCCGGGCGGCTGCACGCACGGGTCATCTCGTTCGTGTCCGGCAACACGCTCACCGGGTCCGGGTACCTCCGGCCGGCGGTGGTCGCGCGGCTCGGGGCCCTGGCCGCGCGGGTGCAGCTCGCGTTGGCGGGGCTCGAACACCCGGCGGCGCACCGCACGCTGCAGTGGGACCTCCGGCACGCGGTCCGGGTCGCGCGGACGATCGCGGAGACCGAGCCGGACCGGGCCGTGGTCGACGAGGTCCTCGCCGCGGTGGACAGCGCGGCGACGGTGGTCGAGGCGCTCGGTGACCGGCTCCCTCGGCAACTCGGGCACTTCGACGTCACGGACGACAACGTCCTGCGACCTGACGGTCCCGTGACCCTCCCGGACGCAGTCATCGACTTCGGCGACGTCGCCGACTCGTGGGCCGTCGGCGAGCTCGCCGTGACCCTGTCGAGTGTGCTGCACCACGACGGGGCGACGGTCTGGTCGGTCCTCCCGGCGGTCCGGGTCTTCCACGCGCTCCGACCGCTGTCCTCGGACGAGGTCGACGCGCTGTGGCCCCTCGTGGTCCTGCGCGGTGCGGTCCTCGTGCTGAGCGGACGGCAGCAGGTCCGACTCGACGACGACAATGCGTACGCGTCCGGCGCCCTCGACCGGGAGTACCGCGTCTTCCGCCAGGCCGTGTCGGTGCCGTCCGCGGTGGTGACCGGGGTGCTCCGCCGTGCCCTCGGGTTCCCGCCGGCGACGAGTCTGACCTGGACCCGCCAGGTCCTCGACGTCGAACCGGTGCTGCTCGACGGCGGCACGACGAGCCCGGTCTACGACGACGGCCGGTGGACCGCGCCCGACGCGCTCGCGGCCGAGGCGCGACGACTCCTCGACGCCGGTGCGCCCGCGGTGGTCCTGCCCGCGTGGACGCCGGTGCTGACGAGTGCCGCGATCGGTGCCGAGGAGGCGCCGGCGAGCGTCCCGACGGGGGCGACCCTGTGGCTGGCGGAGCCGACCACGATCGCACGCGAGCGGTGCGACCAGGGTGGGGCGGTCCTCCAGTTCGACCCTGCCGACCGGGTCGATGACGGGCTGGTGCTGCCTGCCGGGGTGCCGGTCCACGTCCGGGTCGTCGCGGCGGAGCGCGGCGACGCCGACCTGCCGAGGTCGGTACCCGCCGTCGCCGCACCGGGGTGGCGGACGCTCCTCGGCGACCCGGCCGTCGCGCTCGGCGCGCCGCAGCAGGCCCCGCCCGCTCCCGACGACCTCCTCGCCCGCCGCGACCGTGTCCTCGCGGAGGTCCAGGAGCACTACTACGCTGAGCCGCCCCGGATCGAGCGCGGCTGGCGCGACCTGCTGGTCGACGTCGACGGCCGCGTGTACACGGACCTCGTCAACAACGTCGCGAGCGTCGGGCACGCGCACCCGCACGTCGCCGCGGCCGCCGCGCGCCAGCACCGCCTGCTCAACACGAACTCGCGGTTCCACTACGCCGGCATCGTCGAGTACGCCGAGCGGGTGGCTGGCCTGCTCCCGGACGAGCTCGACACGGTGTTCTTCGTCAACTCCGGGTCCGAAGCGACCGACCTCGCCCTCCGGATCGCGATGGCCGCCACCGGCCGGACGGACGTCGTCGCCATGCGCGAGGCCTACCACGGGTGGACGTACGCGAGCGATGCCGTGTCGACATCCATCGCGGACAACCCGAACGCGCTCGCGACCCGTCCCGCGTGGGTGCACACGGTGGACGCGGCGAACGCGTACCGCGGTGTGCACCGGGGAGCGGACGCGTCGCGCTACGCGCCCGAAGCAGCTGAACGGATCCGGGCGCTCGCCGCGGCGGGACACGGGATCGCCGGGTTCATCTGCGAGCCGGTGTACGGCAACGCGGGCGGCATCGCGCTGCCGGACGGCTACCTGCGCGAGGTCTACGACGCCGTGCACGAGGTCGGTGGTCTGACCATCGCGGACGAGGTGCAGGTCGGGTTCGGGCGGCTCGGGCACTGGTTCTGGGGCTTCGAGCAGCAGGGCGTCGTGCCGGACGTCGTCGCGGTCGCGAAGTCGGTGGGCGGCGGGACACCGATCGGCATCGTCGTGACCCGCCGCGAGATCGCCGACCGGTACCGCACCCAGGGGTACTTCTTCTCGTCGACCGGCGGTTCGCCGGTGTCGGCGGCGGTCGGTGCCGCGGTGCTCGACGTCATCGAGTCCGAGGGGCTGCAACAGAACGCGGTCGTCGTCGGCGAGCACCTGGCCGACCGGCTCCGGGCGCTCGGCGACCGGCACGCCCTCGTCGGTACCGTGCACGGCTCCGGGCTCTACCTCGGGCTCGAGTTCGTCCGCGACCGGACGACGCTCGAGCCGGCGACCGAGGAGACCGCGGCCATCTGCGACCGGCTGCTCACGCTCGGCATCGTGATGCAGCCGACGGGGGACCACCAGAACGTCCTCAAGATCAAGCCACCGCTGGTGGTGACCCGGGAGTCGGCGGACCGGTTCGTCGACGCGCTCGACCGGGTGCTGACGACGGGCTGGTAGTCGGCGCGGGCGCGGCGGGCGCGGCGGGCGCGTCGGGCGCGACGCACGCGATCCAAGCGACGGGCGCGGGCCCGCCCGGAGCACGCTCGGACGCGCAGGACACTCGTGGGTCCGGGGGAGTTGACTGGCGGCCCGCCCCGGAGAGGAACCCGATGCTGTCCCTGATCTACTCGAGCGTCGCGACACGACCGCTCGGCGACGACGACCTCGCGAGCCTGCTCGACCAGAGCCGCCGATCGAACGAGCGCGAGGACGTGACCGGTGTGCTGCTGTTCCGGAACGGCTACTTCCTGCAACTGCTGGAAGGGCCGGACGCTGCTGTGCGGGCGAAGCTCGACCGCATCAAGCACGACGACCGGCACGCGAAGGTGCGGGTGATCCTTGAGGACCACGTCGAGGAGCGGCAGTTCCCGGAGTGGACGATGGGCTTCCCGGCCGCGGACGCTGACCTCGTGGACGTCCCGGGCTACCGATCGACGTTCGAGGATCTCGACGCGGCACCCGGTACCGAGGCGCCATCCGCCGCTGCCGTCCGGGAGCTCATCCGCTGGTTCCGGCCGAACGGCCGCTGACGGGTCGCCGACGGGCCGGCGCGCTCCGGACGCCACCGACGGGTGGGCGCGCCCCGACCGCCGACCGCGGGGGCACGCACCCCGGACGACTCGCACCGTCACACCGCGCACCCGCACCCGTCATCGTTCGTCACGCCCGGTCACCTCCGGACACAACGTGGCACCGCCGAGCCCGCCGGTGCCATCGTCCGTCCATGGCCTACATCTGCTTGATCCTCTCCGGGGCGGCGCTCCTCATCAACGGGCTCACCCTGCTCGGCCGCGTCCCCGGACGGGACAGCGGCGTGTTCAACGTCCTCATCGGCAGCGTGCAGCTCGTCCTCTGCGTCGCCGTCGCGGTCTCCGCTGACGGGTCCCTGCCGGCCCTGCTCGCGATCTCGGGCACGTTCCTCTTCGGGCTGACCTACCTCTACGTCGGCCTCGACGCGCTCGCCGGCCTCGGGTAGACCGGGCTCGGCTGGTTCTGCGGTCTGGTCGCAGCCGTCGCGGTCGTCTTCGCCGTGACGAACGCCACCGTCGACCCCGTGCTCGCCGTCCTGTGGTCGACGTGGGCGGGACTCTGGTCGCTGTTCTTCGTGCTGCTGGCGCTCGGCCGACCGATCGGCCGCTACACGGCGTGGGCGCTCGTCCTCGCGAGCCAGACGACGACGACCGTGCCGGCGCTGCTCGGCCTCGCGGGCCGGTGGCCGAGCGGGACCGGGTGGACGGTTGGCGCTCTCCTCGTCGCAGCGCTCGTCTTCGTCGGCGCCGCCGTCCTCGCACGCCGCCCACGGCAGCAGGAACCCGCGTCGGCCACCCCGGCCGTCGTCACCCCCGCACCCACCGCCACCGCCTGACCACCGCCCGACCGGAGGAACCACCGTGACCACCACCGCCACCCCCGACACCGTCGTCGACTACGAGACCCTCGCGGATCGGTTCCGGCCGATCTTCGACCGGATCGCCGCCGGCGCGAGCACCCGCGAGCAGGAGCACCGCCTGCCCCACGACGAGATCCGCGAACTCGCGGCCGCCGGCTTCGGCGCCGTCCGGGTCCCCGTGGCCTTCGGCGGCGCCGGCGCGACGCTGCCCCAGCTGTTCCGGCTGCTCACCGAGCTGGCCGCCGCCGACAGCAACATCCCGCAGGCGCTCCGTGGCCACTTCGCCCTCGTCGAGGACCGTCTCGTCGGCCGCTCCGGGGAACGCGACGCCTGGCTCGAGCGCTTCGGGCGCGGCGAGATCGCGGGCAACTCCTGGACCGAGGTCGGGGCCGTGCAGATCGGCGACGTCATCACGAAGGTGACCCCGCAGCCCGACGGCACCTTCCGCATCACCGGCCAGAAGTACTACTCGACCGGCAGCATCTTCGCGGACTGGATCGACACGTACGCCGAGCGCACCGACACCGGCGAGCGGGTCATCGCCATCGTCGACGCACACCAGCCCGGGGTCACGCACGGCGACGACTGGGACGGCTTCGGGCAGCGCACCACCGGCTCCGGCACGAGCACCTTCACCGACGCGGTCGTGCAGGCCGACGCGGTCATCCCGTTCGACGACCGGTTCAAGTACCAGACCGCCTACTACCAGGCGGTGCTCCTCACGGTCCTCGCGGGATCGGTCCTCGCCGCCGAACGCGAGATCGCCCTGCAGGTCCGGAACCGCAACCGGGTCTTCTCGCACGGCAACGCCGACACGTTCGCCGCGGACCCGCAGATCCTGCAGGTCGTCGGTGAGGTCTCCGCGGCCGGGTTCGCAGCGGCGGCCATCGTGGACCGTGCCGCCGAGGCGCTGCAGTCCGCGTACGAGGGCGCCGCGCTCGACGAGGCCGAGGACGAGCGCCGCAACGACCGCGCCGAACTCGCGACCGCGCAGGCGCAGGTCGCGCTCACGTCGCTCGCGACGACGGCGACGTCGCACCTCTTCGACGCGCTCGCCGCGTCCGGCGTGAGCACGACGAAGAACCTCGACCGGCACTGGCGCAACGCCCGGACCGCGGGCAGCCACAACCCGTGGGTCTTCAAGGCGCGCATCATCGGCGACCACGCCGTCAACGGCGTCGAACCGCCGCGCGTCTGGGCGATCGGCGCGACCCGCCGCGCCTGAGCCGCGGACGGAGCGAACGGGAGGCCCGGATCACCGCCGCCGGTCGGCGCACGGTGATCCGGGCCTGGCGTCCGTCGTCACGCGCCGCCCCACCAGCGTCCGCCAGGGCGGTGCCGTCAGAGCCGGGTCACTTCCGTCGCGGCCTCGCGCACGGCGCGCACGGCATCGTGCACGAACGGGCCGAGTGCAGCCCCCGCCCGAGCGGTCGTCCACACCGTGAACCCGTCCCAGTACGCCCGGATGCTCGTCTCCGCGAGCAGTGCGGCGCGGGGGCCGGGGACGCCCCGTCCGCGCAGCGCGACCTCGAGGGTCTCCGTGACGACGAACCGCTTGTACACGTACCGCTCCCGGAGTGCCTCGTGCGCTCGCGTCAACGCGGTGATCGCGGCACCGATGTCCTGTTGTTCCGGGGTGTGGGCGGCGGTCAAGGCATCGAGCACCGCGTCGACCACGGCCAGGTCGGTCAGGTCCGCAGGGGCGTCGCGGACGACACGACGGATGGTCTCGAGCGTCGCGGCCTGACCCTGGAACAGGATCTCCCGCTTGTCCGGGAATTGCCGGAACAGCGTCGCCTTCGTCAGGCCGGCGCGTTCGGCGATCTGCGCGGCGGTCGTCGCGTCGTAGCCCTGCTCGGCGAAGAGGTCCAGCGCTGCGCGGAGGAGTCGACCTCGCGGATCCGGTTGCCATCGTGCCACGCCCTCATGCTAACCGATGCGACTCGGTCTCATCAGGTGTACGGTGACGATACCAAGTCTCATGGACAGGAGTCATCATGCAGGTCTTCGTCACCGGCGCTTCCGGATGGATCGGCCGTGCCCTCACCGCGGACCTCGTCGCCCACGGGCACGAGGTCGTCGGACTCGCCCGGTCGGATGCCTCCGCGGACCGCATCCGCGCGGTCGGGGGTGAGGCCGTCCTGGGCGACGTGGCCGACCACGACCTGGTCGTCGAGCACGCTCGTCGTGCCGACGCGGTCGCGCACCTGGCGTTCACGCTCGACTTCGACGAGTTCGAGGCGACCATCGACAACGAGGTCGCGCTGTCGGCTCGCCTGGGTGCGGCCCTCGCCGGCAGTGGGACGGCCGTCTTCGCGGCGTCCGGCACGCCGACGAACGCGGACGGGATTGCGACCGAGGCCGACGCGCTCGACCCGGACGGACCAGCCGGTGCCAGGGCCCGCACGACGACCGCTGTCCTCGCGCTCGCGGAGCAGGGCGTGCGGGCCGGCATCGTCCGGATGCCGCGGACGGTCCACGGCGCAGGGGACCGCAACGGGCTGATCGCGTCACTCGTGCAGCTCGACCGCCAGCTCGGGGTCGCCGCGTACGTCGGCGAGGGCGCGAACCGGTGGCCGGCGGTGCACGTCACCGACGCCGCACGCCTGTTCCGGCTCGCACTGGAATCGGCTCCAGCGGGTTCCGTCCTGCACGCGGTCGCGGAGGAGGGCGTCCCGATGCGGGCCGTTGCCGAGTCGATCGCTCGCCGGACCGGCCTGCCGCCGGCAGCGGTCGACCCGTCCACCCTCGGGGTCTTCGGCGCGCTGCTGGGCGGTGACCAGCCGGCATCGAGCGCGCGGACGCGCGCCCTGGTCGGGTGGGAACCGACCGGGCCCACGCTCATCAGCGACCTCGACGCCGGCCACTACACGGCGACTGCCTGACGGCCGGCGGAACGGACGCCAGGCCCGGATCACCGCCGCCGGTCGGCGCACGGTGATCCGGGCCTGGCGTCCGTGATCACGCGCCGCGGCGCGTGCCGACGGCGTGCCGCTGGCCGGTCACCGTCGGTCCGCGGAGGCGGTGGTCCGCGCGGTGGTGGTCCGGTCGGGGTCGACGATCGTGCGGACGGCCTCGGTCGAGATGCGCTCGTCGGCCGGGGACCCCGCGGCCTCGGGCGCCGACCCGGCCCCCGGTGCGCCGTGGCCGTCGGCGGACATCGTGCGCTCGTCGAACGGCACCGCACCCGAGAGCACCCGCTCCACCTGCTGCTTGTCGATCTGCCGCGTCCACGTGCCGACGAGCACCGTGGCGACGGCGTTGCCGGTGAAGTTGGTCAGGGCACGCGCCTCGGACATGAACCGGTCGATGCCGACGATGAGCCCCACGCCGTTCACCAGGTCCGGGCGGTGCGCCTGCAGACCGCCGGCGAGGGTCGCGAGCCCTGCTCCGGTGACCCCGGCAGCGCCCTTCGACGCGATGATCATGAAGACCAGGAGCGAGATCTGCTCGGGGAGGTTCAGCGGCGTGCCGAGGGCGTTCGCGATGAAGAGCGACGACATCGTCAGGTAGATGGCCGTGCCGTCGAGGTTGAACGAGTACCCGGTCGGCACCGTGACGCCGACGACGGGCTTCGACACCCCGAGGTGCTCCATCTTCGCGATGAGGCGCGGCAGACTGACCTCGCTGGACGAGGTCGAGACGATGAGCAGGTACTCGCGGCCGAGGTACTTCATGAGCCGGAAGATGTTGATGCCCGTGACGACCCGCAGCAGGACGCCGAGCACCCCGACGACGAACACGATGCAGGTGATGTAGAAGGCGACCATCAGCGTGCCCAGGGCGACGAGCGCGGCGACGCCGGTCGCACCGACCACGGCGGCGATGGCTCCGAACGCGCCGATCGGCGCGGCCCACATCACCATCGCGAGGATGCGGAACACGAGCGCCTGGAGGTGCCGGATGCCGGTGAGGATCGGCGCACCCTTCTCTCCCATCGCCTGCAGCGCGAAGCCGACGAGCAGGGCGACGAAGAGCGTCTGCAGGATGCTGCCGCTCGTCAGCGACGACACCAGCGTCGCGGGGATGATGCCGAGCAGGAAGCCCGAGGTCGACGACGCGTCCTCCTCGGAGCCGGCGGGCAGCTCGTACGTCGCCTTCGACATGTCGAGGTGGTCGCCGGGGTGGATGAGGTTGCCCACGACGAGGCCGATCGCGAGCGCGAACGTCGACATCGCGATGAAGTACCCGAGGGCCAGACCGCCGACCTTGCCGACGGTGGCCGCCTTCGCGATCGACCCGACACCGAGCACGATCGTGCAGAAGATCACCGGCGCGATCATCATCTTGATGAGGGCGATGAAGCCGTCGCCGATCGGCTTCAGCCCCACCGCGAAGGCCGGGGCCGCGAGTCCGACCACGATGCCGGCCGCGACCGCGGCGATGACGGCGATGTAGAGGCAGTGCGAACGGTCCAGACCGCGACGCCGCACGGGGCGGGTGTTGGACGGGTGCGTCGATGCCATGAGACTTCCTTGTCGTCAGGACCGGTGCGTCGTCGCTCCGGTCGGCTCGTCCTGTTCGGGGACGCAGCCACCCTCGCGCGGGACGGCCGCGCACGTCGACTTGTGTTCATTGCGTTCACGCCGGTGCTGCGGGAACGCCCGGCGTACGCGAGGATGGGGTGTTCCCGCGACGAGGCGAGGAGGGCTGGACAGTGGCACCGAGACGGTGGAGCATCGCGACGCGCCTCTTCGCCCTGCAGCTCGTCTTCGTGGTCGTCGTCGTCGTCGTCGGCGGCGCCTGGAGCTGGGCGTCCGCCCGCGCGGACCTCGAGACGGACGCCGCGGAGAAGTCGACCGCGGTCGCCGTCTCGATCGCCCGCAACCCGTTCGTGGTCGAGCAGGCGCGCTCAGCGGACCCGTCCACACGGCTGGAGCCGTACGCCCTCGACCTGATGCGTCGGACCCACACCGACTTCATCACGATCATGGCGCCGGACCGCACCCGGCGGACCCACCCTGACCGCGCCGAGCTCGGTCGACCGTTCCGGGGCACGATCGCGCCGGCCCTCGCGGGGACCACCTTCACCGAGACGTTCGCGGGGACCCTCGGTCCGTCCGTCCGTGCCGTCACCCCGATCACCGACGATGACGGCCGGGTCATCGGGCTGGTGGCTGCGGGCGTGACGGTCGCGAACATCTCTTCGGCCCTGCTGCCCCGGCTGGTCTCGGTCGTGCTCCTGGCGCTCGCCGTGGTCGCGGTGTCGGCGCTCTTCTCGTGGCTGCTCAGCCGGTACCTGGCCCGGGTCACCGCCGGGCGCGGGCCCGAGGAGCTCGCACGGGTGTTCGCCTCGTACGAGGGCGTGCTCCACTCCGTCCACGAGGGCCTCGTCGTCATCGACCGCTCCGGACACGTCGTGCTGCACAACGACCGCGCGGCGGAGCTGCTGCACCTGCCGGCACCGGACGAGGCCCAGGGACCGATCCCGCTCGCCGCACTGGACGTGCCCGACGGCCTCCGGACGCTGCTGGCGTCGGGGGACCGAGCCGTCGACGAGACGTACGTCGCGCCCGACCGGGTGCTCGTCGTCAACCAGGAGATGGCGTTCTCCCGGGCGTCCTCCCGGCCGCTCGGCACCGTGGCGACCATCCGCGACCAGACCGAGCTGCTGCACCTGTCGGGCGAACTCGCGGCCACCCGCACGCTCACCGACGCGCTGCGCTCCCAGACCCACGAGTTCGCGAACCGCCTGCACGCGGTGGTCGCGCTCCTCGAACTGGGGCGGGTCGACGAGGCCGTCCGGTTCGCGTCCGACGAGATCGACCGTCACGCGGACACCCGGACGGCTCCCTCGCCCCGGCACCCGGGCAGCGACGACGCAGACGCAGGCGACCTCGACGCGCCGGCGCGCGCCGGCGCAGCCGCCGTCCACGCGCCGGGAACGGACACCGTCCACGCGCCGGACACCGGCACCGCACCCGAGGTGATCGCCGCCGTCCTCGAGGGCAAGCGGGCACAGGCCCACGAGCGCGGTGTCACCCTGACGATCGACACCGCCGGTCTGGCCGATCCCGTCGACGCGCAGCCGAACGACGTCATCACCGTGCTCGGCAACCTGGTGGACAACGCCGTGGACGCCGCGGGTGCCGACGGCCCGGGTCGGGTCTCGGTCTCGGTGTGCTCCGCGGACGGGAGCAGCCGGTTCGTCGTGCGCGACGACGGGGCCGGCATCCCCGACGTCGAGGCCGCCTACGCGCGCGGATGGTCGACGAAGCCGTCCGGTCCGGAAGGACGGGGGATCGGCCTCGACCTCGTCCGCTCCACCGTGACGCGCCTCGGCGGACAGGTCGGCGTCACCACCGGCCCGGACGGAAGCACCTTCGTGGTCGAGCTCGATCCCGGACGCGTCCGGACGTGAGCGGGGCGATCCGGGTCCTCATCGTCGAGGACGAGCCCCTGACCGCCGAGGCCCACGCCGCGTACGTGGCGCGCCTCGACGGCTTCACCGTCGTCGGCTCGGCCGCCACCGGGCGGGCGATGCTGGCCGCGGTCGCGGCCGAGCAGCCAGACCTCGTGCTGCTCGACCTCGACCTGCCCGACGCGCACGGGCTGCAGCTCGTCCGCGCGCTCCGCTCCGCGGGGTCCGCCGTCGACGTCATCGCGGTGACCGCCGCCCAGGACGCCCGCGGCGTGAAGAACGCGATCGCGCTCGGCATCGTGCAGTACCTCGTCAAGCCGTTCAGCTTCCGGACGTTCGCCGAACGCCTGACCACCTACCGCGAGTTCCGCCGCCGGTTCGAGGACCGCCGGACGCTGACGCAGGCCGACATCGACCAGAGCCTCGGGTCACTGCGTCCCACCACGCCACCGGACCACGAGAAGGGCATCGCCCGCGAGACCCTGGACGCGGTCCAGCAGGTCCTGGCGCGCGCCACCGAGGCCGCCTCGGCGTCCGAGGTCGCCGAGGCGGTCGGCATCTCCCGGGTCACGGCGCGGCGCTACCTGGAGCACCTCATCGCGGCGGGGCAGGCCGGGAAGGACGTGCGGCACAGTGGTCCGGGGCGACCGGAGTACGCGTACCGCTGGTTGCGGTGACGGCGCGCGCCGTCGTGGGCTGACCGGCAGCGTCGGTCGCGGTCGTCCGGCCGACCACGGCCGGGAGGCGCGGTGCGCGTCGGACGCGTGTCGTGCCTCCCGGCCGGGTCGCGCGGGCGACGGGGCGCTGCGCGCCACGGGGGCCGCTGTTCGGACCGTCAGCCGCGCTGCGGGGTCCACCCCAGCGCCGGGCCGAGGTGCTCGGCCATGTCGCCGATGATCTGGGCGTAGTCGTCGGGACCGAAGGAGAACGGCAGTGCGAAGGCGACCTCCGTCGCCACCTGGTAGCCGGCGTCGGCACGGAGCCGGTCGGCGATCTCCGCCGAGGTCCCGACGAGGTCCGCCGCGAAGAGCAGCCCGGCGGGACCCTGGGGCACGCCGACCCGTCCGGACCGCGCGTCGGCGTACGCGCGGTACCGCGCGGCCTGCTCGGGCGTCGCGCTGTCGGTGGGGATCACGACGAGCCCCTGGGAGACGCGCGCACTCGCCGGGTCCGGGTGCGCGTCGAGGTAGGCCTCGACCTGCGCCCGCTGGTTCGTCGCGAAGTCCGTGCCGACCTCGCTGCGCGTGACGCTCGAGGTGAGCAGGTGGAAGCCGTGCTCCGCCGCCCACACGGCCGACCGCCTGCTGCCGGTGCCGTACCAGAGGCGGCCGACGAGCCCGGAGCTGTGCGGCTGGACCGAGGTCGCGAACTCCTCGATGCCACGGCGCTCGGTCGACGCGGTGACGGCGTCGCCGCGGACGAGGTCGCGGAAGCGCAGCAGTCGGGTGTCGCCGAAGTCCTCCCGATCGGCGGTGTCGGGGTAGATCGCCTCGCGGTAGAGGTCGAAGTGCATCGGCGTCCCCGAGGAGAACCCGGGCTGCAGCCGTCCGCCGAGGAGGACGTCGACGGTCCCGAGGTCCTCCGCGAGCCGGAACGGGTTCTCGGCGCCGATCGGGGTGACCGCGGTGCCGAGCGCGATCCGCGAGGTCCGCTGCGAGGCGGCGGCGAGCAGCGCGACGGGGGAGGAGATGCCGTGCTGCAGGTGCCGGTGTCGCAGCCACGCGCTGTCCATCCCGAGGGACTCCGCACGCTCGATGACCCGGAGCGTCTCCTCGTGGCCGGCAGCGGGGTCGGCGGGGTCGAACGACCCGATGGTGAGGAAGCCGAGTCGTTCGAGGGGACGTCCGTCGTGGGGCATGGTCCGATGGTGGCAGACCGCACTGACACGGACCGGCTGGACGGTGTTGCCCCCCGTTCTGGGTAGACAGGTCGGTCCGTCCGCCGTTCTGCGGACCGGTAGAGTCGGCGGTGGACGAGCCGACCGGCCGACCCGAACGCCCGGGGCTCGCCACCGCGATGCCGTCCCGGCCCTCGAGTCACCCTGCTCGGGCCGGGACGGCGCCCTCGGTTCCCGCGTTCCCCGTCGGTGATCCCGTCCCGGACCGTCCACGGCGATCGCCGCCGGTCGGACCTGAACGCTTCCACGGGTAGGATCGCGCAGGTGCCGGACGGCCCCCCGCTCGGGTGGAGCAGGTCGTCGGTCACGGAAGGACGTCGCGTGCCGGACCTGCCCATCGTGTTCGAGATCGGGTCGATGGTCGTCGTCGTCGTGATCCTGCTCGCCGACCTGGTGATCGTCGCCCGGCGGTCGCACGAACCGACGATGCGGGAGTCCGGGCTCTGGGTCGGCTTCTACGTCGGCCTGGCGCTGCTGTTCGCGCTGGCGATGCTGGTGTTCGCCGGGGGCGACGCCGCCGGGGCAGTTCCTCGCCGGCTGGTTGACCGAGTACAGCCTCAGCATCGACAACCTGTTCGTCTTCGTCATCATCATGGCGCGCTTCGCCGTGCCCAAGCCGATCCAGCAGGCCGTGCTCATGATGGGCATCATCATCGCGCTCGTCCTGCGCGGGGTGTTCATCCTGCTCGGGGCGCGCCTGATCGAGGACTTCTCCTGGATCTTCTACCTGTTCGGCGCGTGGCTGATCTGGACCGCGATCCAGCAGGTCCGCGAGGACCACGACGACGAGGAGCAGCAGGACTCGTTCGTCGTCCGGCTGCTGCGCCGACGCGTCCGGGTGACCGACACCTACGACGGCATCCGGCTTCGCACGCACGTCGACGGACACCGGCACTTCACGCCGATGCTCGTCGTGCTCATCGCGATCGGCACCACCGACCTGCTCTTCGCGCTCGACTCGATCCCCGCGATCTTCGGCATCACGGAGAGCGCGTTCATCGTCTTCACCGCGAACGTCTTCGCGCTCATGGGGCTCCGGCAGCTCTACTTCCTGCTCGGCGGACTGCTCGAGAAGCTGGTCTACCTCAAGTACGGCATCGCCCTGATCCTGGCGTTCATCGGCGTGAAGCTCGTCCTCCACGCCCTGCACGAGAACGAGCTGCCGTTCCTGAACGGCGGACACGGCGTCGCGTGGGCGCCGGAGATCGGGACGTGGACCTCACTCGCGGTGATCGTCGTCGCGATCGGCGGGGCCACCCTCGCGAGCGTGCTCCGGATGCGCCACCAGCCCGTCGAGCGCTGAGGCACCCGGGTCCCGGCCCGGGGTCGTCGGACGACGGAGGCCGAGGACGACGACGGCGACGAGGTTCACGGCGCTGCCCACGAGGAACCCGGTGCTGCCTGCCGCGACCCCGGTCGTCGGCGCGAGCACGGCCATGAGCACGACGCCGACGACGAACCCCGTCACCGACGCGAGCGCCACCTGTCGCGACCGTCCGGCCGCGAGCAGCAGGGCGGCGGGGACGAGCGACACCGTGAAGACCCAGACGCCGAGCACGAGGAACCGCAGGTCGGCCACCGCGGCAACTCCTTCGCCGGGGTAGAACAGCGGCAGGAACCAGTCGGCGAGCAGCGCGACGAGGCCGAACAGGGCGGCCGTCGCGGCCGAGAACCCTGCCACGAACCGCCACGCGCCCGGGCTCCGCAGCGTCGACTCCTCGGCCCGGTGCGCGAACGCCGGCACGACGACCTGGGCGACGGCCTGTCCGACCATCGAGGCAGGCGTGGCCAGGGAGAACGCGGCGGCGTACACGCCCGCGTCTCGGGGTGATGCGCTCACCTGGGCGGTGATCATGGCCAGCTGCAGCAGACCGTTCGTGGTGAGGCCGGCGAGGACGTTCCAGGCGGCGAACCGCAGCACGCCCCGGGTGGGTTGCTGCCCGGCGGTCCCTGCCGTCCCGCGCGGCCAGCACGCGACCGCGAACACCGTGTAGCCGATGCCGAGCGGGAGCAGCACGACGGGCTCGGCCCGGGTCACGCACGCGAGGACGAGCAGCGCGAGCGTCAGGGTGCTCGTCAGCGCGTCCCAGACCGCCACGCGCCGTGGGCGGTCGTGGCCGAGCTGCGCGCCGCGGGCGTACACGTAGAGTCCGTAGCCGACGACGACCGACACACCACCGAGGACCGTGCCGGGGGCGTTGCCCCATGCGATCGCGACCGGGACCGTCAGCGCTGCGAGCACGACGGACGCGAGCAGCATCGAGCCGCCGAGCCGTCGGTTCACGGCGGTGTCCGACCGGCCGTTGCGCATCGCGATCGCGAGGGAGCGGGACGCCGTGTTGCCCGCGGCGGACGGCCACAGCAGGGCGGCGAAGACGGCGAGCGAGAGGAGCGCCGAGGACTGGCCGAGCGCCTCCGTGCCGAACACCCGGCCGATGACGACCGTGAGGATCAGCTTCGCGGCACCCTGGACGCCGATCCCGACGGTCGACAGCAGTGCCGCGGAGGCGACGCCGGACCGCGGGCCCGGAGCGGTCGGCGGTTCGCTGCTCACGGGTACAGGAGCGTACCGGCCGACGGGTGCACCCGTCCGACGAGGGGGATCAGTGCCGACGTCGGCTGGACAGCAGTCCGCCGATGACGACGGCCGCCGCCACGCAGAAGATGATGAGCGTCGGGACGTCGAAGCCGTCCAGGTTCATGGTGTGTCCTCCAGGTCGGCTCCGACGGTAGGCCGCCGGACCTGTGGGCGACGGGTGCTTCCGAAGCGGAGCCTGAGGACTCGTGGAGCGTCGGTCGCGATGCGACCGCGGGACGGACGGGAGGGCCGCGACGGGACCGTGGGCCGGGAGGCGCGCGGCGCGACCGCGGGACGGACGGGAGGCCCGTGGCGGGTCCGCCACGGGCCTCCCGGCCGGTGCCTGGTCGCGGATCAGGGCAGGTAGTACGTCGGGTTCGGCAGCTTGACGCTCCGGTCGGCGGAGCCGCCGATGAGGTCGCTGTACTGGTCGCCGAAGTTCGCCACGACGTCGTAGTGCCCGCCGGCACGCGACTCGATGTGCGCGCGGGTCTGCGACTTGTACTCGATCGTGGTGCACTTCGCGGTCGCGCACGAGATGTACGACGGCTGCTGCGAGGCGCCCGTGCCGGTCCACTTCGTGTAGTACGTGCGGTTGCCGTCCTGCTCGGCGGCGAACTGCGGGTACCCGACCTTCTGGAGGTTCTCGATCGTGGCGGTCTGCTGCGCCTCGTTGCGGCCGGTGAGCCCGATGATCGTGCAGCCCGAGCGCTCCGCGACGGACACGAGGGAGGTCATCGACGGGGTCGCCGGGAAGCGCTCGTCCTGCACCCACTCGTCCTGGAGCGTCGGGTCGAACACGAAGTGCATGTCCGCGACCTCCATGTCGTACGTCCACAGGGTGGTGTCGTCGGCGTCGAGGACGATGGCCGGGTTGCGGTGGTGGCGCGACGCCACCGCGCACTGCGTGGCGACGATCGGCACCTGCTTCCGCACGATGGAGCGCATCTCGCGGATGTACGGGCTGTCGGCCTTGTCCGCGATCCCGGTGCCGGGGTCGCCGTAGTACGTGGCGATGGTCTTCTTGACGGAGTCGATGTTCGGGATGCCCTCGCCGCCCTGCGTCGCACCGGAGGAGCCGTCGGCCGCCATCCGGAAGTGCGTGCGCGGTGCCAGCCGGGGCTCGCTGAGCCCGGGCAGGTCAGTGGACGGCAGGAAGTACGTCGGGTTCGGGAGCTTGACCTGCTCCTCGGCGTACCCGCCCTGCAGGTCGGACCACTGGTCGCCGAGGTTGTCGACGATCGTGTAGCCGAGGTCCTGCTCGATGTGCTTCCGGGTCAGCGCCTTGTACTCGACGGTGGTGCACGAGGCCGCGGCGCACTGCACGTACGACGGCTGCTGGGACGCACCCTTGCCCGTCCACTTCGTGAAGTAGTGGTCCGAGGTGAAGCCCTGGTAGCCGACCTTCTCGAGGTTGGCGATCGTCGCGGCCTTCTGGTCGTCGTTCCGGCCGGTGAGGCCGAAGATCGTGAAGCCCATCGCCTTCGCGGTGTTCACGTACGACACCATCGCGGGCACGGCCGGGAAGCGCTGGTCCTGGACCCAGACGTCCTGCTCGGTCGGGGAGAACACGAAGTGCATGTCCGCGACCTCCATGTCGTACGTCCACAGCGTGGTGTCGTCGGCGTCGAGGACGATCGCGGGCTTCTCGTGCTTCGCGACCGCGCGGCGGTACTCGCCCCGGAGCTCCTTCGTCTGCTTCGTCATGATCGACCGCATCTCGCGGATGTACGGGCTGTCGACCTTGTCCGCGATGCCGGTGCCGGGGTCGCCGTAGTACGTGGCGATGGTCTTCTTGACGGAGTCGATGTTCGGGATGCCCTCGCCGCCCTGGGTCGCACCGGACGAGCCGTCGGCCGCCATCGTGAACGAGGTGCGCGGGGTGAGGTGGCCGTCGTGGTGGCCGTGGTCGTGCCCAGGGTGTGCGCTGGCGGAGAGGCTGCCGGTCAGGACGGAGCCGGCGACGAGCGCGGCCGTGGTCGTGGTGACGAGCACGGTGCGGCGGATCGGGAAGGGCATCGGTGTCGCTTTCGATCGGTGGAGTGGCCCTCGAAGGGGGCACGACGACGACGGTAGCTGGGAGAACGCCCAGAGTCCAGTACCGGGGTGGTACTGGTTGCGGACGTGGCGAGGAAGAACGACGGCCGCGGTTCGGTGCGCTGAAGCGGGCTTCAGTTCGCTTCAGCACGGGTTCAGTGCCTGCTCGCGATGGTTACGGCATCCCTTCCGGTTCGTCGGAGAACCGGTCCCGTCAGGAGGACGTCATGACCAAGCACATCGCACACGCAAGCCGCTGGATCGTCGGGGGCGTCGCTGCTGCGGCCCTCGCGTTCGGCGGCGCCGGAGTGGCCTTCGCCGCGCAGGGCGCCGACGACCCGGCGCCGAGGGCGACCCCCTCGACGATCAGCACCCCGGCTCCGCTCACCGCGACGACCTCGCCCGTCGCGACGGCATCGCCGACGGTGTCCTCGCCGGCACCGTCCTCGGGGTCGACGGCCCGACCGGACGACCACGGGGTGCACGCGCCGGGGACGGACGACCACGGGGTGCACGCGCCGGGGACGGACGACCACGGGGTGCACGCGCCGGGGACGGACGACCACGGGGTGCACGCGCCGGGGACCGACGACCACGGCGGCCAGGCGACGGCGACGGCGACGGCGGCCGCTCCCGGTGCTGGTGCTGGCGCTGTCGCTGGCGGGGAGGACCACGCGGCCACGGAGCGGCGCGGCCGGGGTGGTGCGGAGGACGCCGCGAGCCACCGGAGCGGCGAGCACGGGGCTGACGACGACCACGGCAGCCACCACAGCGACGATGACGGCGACCACCGCGGCGGCGATGACCACGGTGGAGACCAGCGCGGCGGCGACGACCACAGCGGTTCGGGCCACGGAGCCGACGACTGAACAGCAGTGCGGGGCGGTGCGGGGCGGTGCGCGGCAGGACCGGTTGCGGTGGTCCACATCGGTCCGCCCCGCCCGTCGGGGCCTGGTCCGGTGGGCCCTGGACCAGCATGATGGTGGACGGGCGCCCCTCCGGGCAGTTCGTCGGCAGGAGGTGGTGACAGGTGCGAGTACTGGTGGTCGAGGACCAGGCCGGCCTTGCGGACGGTCTTCGGATCGGGTTCGAGGCAGAGGGCTTCGCGGTGGACATCGCGACGAACGGCACCGACGGCCTCTGGATGGCCCGTGAGACCCGCTTCGACGTCATCGTGCTCGATGTGATGCTGCCGGGCATGAGCGGCTACAGCGTCTGCCGAGAACTCCGCGCCGAGGGCAACTGGGTGCCGATCCTCATGCTGACCGCCAAGTCGGGGGAGTGAGACCAGGTCGAGGGGCTCGACACCGGAGCGGACGACTACCTGACGAAGCCGTTCTCGTTCGCCGTGCTCCTCGCACACGTCCGAGCGTTGATCCGACGCGGAGCACGTGAGCGTCCGGCCGAACTGCGTGCGGGCGACCTCTGCCTCGACCCCGCGCGACGCGAGTTGCGGCGCGGCGACGACCTCGTCCCGTTGACCGCCCGGGAGTTCTCGGTGATGGAGTTCCTCATGCGGCACGCGGGCGACGTCGTCACGAAGCGGGCCGTGCTCGAGGGGGTCTGGAACGACGACTTCGACGGCGACCCCAACATCGTCGAGGTCTACGTCGGCCACCTCCGCAACAAGGTCGACCGCCCGTTCGGACGGTCCGCCATCCTCACGGTGCGCGGCGCCGGGTACCGGTTGGCGGCCGACGGTGGCTGATCGTCCCCGGTTCCGCTTGCGGAACCCGTCCCTGCGCTTCCGGATCACCCTCTCGGCCGTCGCGGTGGTCGGGGTCACGCTCGTCGTCGCCTCGACGGTCTTCGCGGTCGTCCAGGCCGCGGTGCTCGACCAGGGGGTGACGAGCCGGGCGACCGCTGCCGCCGACCGGGTCCTGGCGCAGCTCGAGGCCGGAGCGTCACCGGCGTCGGCGGTCGGTGTGGCGCGCGCGTCGCTCGCGGAGGACGGGTTCGTCGTCGTGCAGTCGGCGGACAGCGCGCGGGTCCTCGCGTCCGGCGGCGACCCGGCAGCGGTCCGTGCCTACACGCCGCGGGCCGACGGTGATCCTGGGTCGTCGATGCGCTTCGGCTCGCGCGTCTACCGTCTCGCCTCCAGTGGCGCGACCGACCGGAGCACGCCGGCACCGACGGTCACCGTCGCACCACCCGGGTCCGAGGACTCCGGCGGCGGCCGGGGCGGGGGGAGCGACGACTCCGGTGTCAGCGGGGCACCCAGCGGGGGCTCGGACGACACCGGCGGGTCCGGTGGGGGGTCGGACGACTCCGGCGGCGGCTCGCGTGGCGGCTCCGGCGGCGGTTCGGACGACACCGGCGGGTCCGGCGGGAGTTCGGACGACTCCGGCGGTGGTTCGGGTTCCGGCGGTGGTTCGGGGTCCAGCGGTGGTTCGGGTTCCGGTGACGTGTCCGGGACGGCCGACATCTCGGGACACGGCGGTCACGGGAGCGACGACGCTGCTGCGGGGGACGGTGGGGCGACACGCCTGGTGTCGTTCGACCGTGCCACCGCGGCCACCGGGAGGCCGAGCGAGGACTCGGCGACCGCAGCATCCGACTACCTCGTCGTCGCCGGGCTCTCCACGGAGTCGACGGACGCGGTGACGAGCGCGACCCGGACGATCCTGGTCGTCGCGGTGCCGCTCCTCCTGCTCGTCATGGGAGCGACGACCTGGTTCGTCGTCGGCCGCGCCCTCCGCCCGGTCGAACGGATGCGCCGACAGGTCGCCGGCATCACCGCCGCACACCTCTCGGAGCGGGTCCCCGATCCCGGCGGCGCGGACGAGGTCGCCCGGCTCGCAGCGACCCTCAACGCGATGCTCGACCGGCTCGATGCGTCGGCGGCCGCACAGCGACGGTTCGTGTCCGATGCTTCGCACGAGCTCCGGTCGCCCCTCGCCGTGATGCGCCAGCACGCGGAGGTCGCGAAGGCGTACCCGGACCGGCTGCCGCAGGACCGCCTCGCGGACACCGTCCTGCACGAGGGCACCCGCCTCGCCGACCTCGTCTCGGCGATGCTCGTCCTGGCGAAGACGGACGAGGGCGCCCTGCCGGTGGCCCGCGAGGACGTCGACCTCGACGACCTCGTCGGCGCGGAGGCCGCCCGGCTGCGGACCACCGGCCGGCTGCGGGTCGACTCCGCACGGGTGCGCGCCGTCCGTGTGACCGGCGACCCGGGCCTCCTCGCACAGCTCCTCCGGAACCTCGCCGACAACGCCGCGCGGCACGCGACCTCGACCGTCGCGTTCGAGCTCGGCACCGCGGGAGCCCACCTGGCGGTCCTGGCGGTCGAGGACGACGGAGCGGGCATCGCCGACACCGACCGCGAGCGCGTGTTCGACCGGTTCGTCCGGCTCGACGAAGCCCGCGCCCGGGAGTCCGGCGGCTCCGGACTCGGCCTCGCGATCGTCCGCGGCATCGTCGAGGCACACGGCGGTTCCGTGCACGTCGAGCGAGCGGCGCTGGGCGGCGCGCGCTTCGTCGTGACGCTGCCGCTCGCCGAGGCCGATCCGGCGGCCGGGGACGACGCCGACGCCTGATGTGCGCCACCTGCGAGCGCACGGCCCGCGCTGGTGCGAGGATGATCCGCGGTCGTCGCCCGGGCGACCACGCAACGGAAGAGACGAGCGTGACCGAGACCCGCTCTCACACACCCGCGACCGGCTCCGGCCCCGCCGCCGGTACCGCCGCCGACAACGCTGCCGTCAACGCCGCGGGCGGCTCCGGCGACGACGCCGGACACGGCCCCGGCAAGGGCGTCGCCGCACTCGCACTCGCAGCCCTCGGTGTCGTCTTCGGCGACATCGGTACCAGTCCGCTCTACGCACTCCGGACCGTGTTCACCATCGACGGCGGCATCGTCAAGGCCAACGAGGAGGACGTCTACGGCGTCATCTCGATGATGTTCTGGAGCGTCACGATCATCGTGTCGATCAAGTACGTCCTCGTCCTCATGCGCGCCGACAACAACGGGGAGGGCGGGGTGATGGCGCTCGCCGCCCTCGCCCGTCGGCTGTACGCGAAGCGGCGGGGCGGCGCGACGATCTTCCTCGTGATCGGCATCGTCGGCGTCTCGCTGTTCTACGGCGACTCGGTGATCACTCCAGCGGTGTCGGTGCTCTCCGCGGTCGAGGGGCTCCAGACCGCCACACCGAGCATCGAGCACCTCATCGTCCCGATCGCCGCGGTCATCCTGGTGGTGCTGTTCGCCGTGCAGCGCTTCGGCACCGGCAAGGTCGGCAACCTCTTCGGCCCGGTGATGCTGCTCTGGTTCCTCGTGATCGCCGCGGCCGGCGTCCCGCACATCCTGCAGGACCCTGGCGTCCTGCAGGGGCTCTCGCCGACCTTCGCGATCCAGTTCCTGATCGCCCATCCGTACATCACCTTCGTCGCCATGGGTGCCGTCGTCCTGGTCATCACCGGCGCCGAGGCGCTCTACGCCGACATGGGGCACTTCGGACGGAAGCCGATCCTCCGCGCCTGGTTCTTCGTCGTGTTCCCCGCGCTCGTGCTGAACTACCTCGGCCAGGCCTCGCTCGTCCTCCGTGACCCGTCGGCCGCGAAGGACCCGTTCTTCCTGCTCTTCCCCAGCGGACTGCAGCTGCCCGTCGTGGTGCTCGCGACCGCCGCGACCGTGATCGCCAGCCAGGCGGTCATCTCCGGGGCGTTCTCGCTCAGCCGCCAGGCCGTGCAACTCGGGCTGCTGCCGCCGCTGACGATCCGGCAGACCTCCCGGCAGGAAGGCGGCCAGATCTACCTGCCGGCCGTGAACCTCCTCCTGTTCATCGGTGTCATGGCCGTGATGCTCACGTTTCGCTCCTCGGCGAGCCTCGCGACCGCGTACGGCGTGTCGGTCACCGGGGCGCTCGTCGTCGACACCCTCCTGCTGCTGCTCGTGGTCAAGCCGCTGTGGCACTGGGCGACGTGGAAGCTCGTCCTCGCGGCCGTCGTGTTCGGCGGGCTCGAGCTGACGTTCCTCGCGGGCAACCTCTCGAAGATCGTGCACGGTGGCTGGGTCCCGCTCCTCATCGCCCTGGCGGTGATCACGCTCATGACGACGTGGCGCCGCGGCCGGCAGCTCGTGCAGGAGGAGCGCAAGGAACGCGAGGGCTCGCTCGCCGACTTCATCGAGAAGATCAACACCAAGGGCATCCCGCGCGTCCAGGGCATCGCGGTGTTCCCGCACCCGAACAAGGAGACGACACCGCTCGCTCTCCGCGCGAACGTCGAGCACAACCACGTGGTGCACCGGACCGTCATCATCGTCTCGGTCATCACCGCGAACGTGCCGCACGTGCCGCACGCGAAGGCGTTCTTCCGCGACGACCTCGGCTACGAGGACGACGGCATCGACCACATCACGATCAAGTTCGGGTTCTCGGACGACCAGGACCTCCCGCGGGCGTTGCACGCGGCGTGCCTGGCCGAGGTCCTCGACCTGGACCCGGACGAGATGGAGCGTGCCTCGTTCTTCATCTCGCGCGGGGCGCTCCGGCCGCAGCCCGGCAACCGCGGCATGGTGAGCTGGCGGAAGAAGCTGTTCGTCGGGCTCGCGCACAACGCCGCCGACCCGGCGGCTCGCTTCGGTCTGCCGGCACAGCGCACGGTGACGATGGGCAGCGACGTCGAACTCTGACGCCCGCTCCGGCGCGAGCGCCGTCCGGCACGCGCCCGCCCCGTCAGTGCGCGCGACCCCGCAGCCGTCCGAAGCCGAGCACGACCCCGACGACGACCATGCCGAGCGCGAGACCGAGGACGGCCGAGACCGCGGTGTCGACGATCCACGTCACCACGGGCCCTGCGGCCTCGATGGCGTGTTCGACGGCGTGCAGCAGGTCGTCGGGCCCGTGCCAGAACGTCTCCGCGAGGTTCTGGATCACCAGATGGCCACCGACCCACAGCATCGCGACGGTCCCGACCACGCCGATCACCCGGAACACGGTGGGCATCGCACGGACCACCCGGGCGCCCGCCCGCCGGGTCGAGCGCGACGGGTTCTTCATCATCTGCAGCCCGATGTCGTCGATCTTCACGAGCAGCGCCACGGCGCCGTAGACCGCGAGGGTCATCACCAGACCGATGACGAGCAGCGCGCCGACCGTCGGCCAGAACCCCAGGTCGGGATCGAGTCCGGCGAGCGCGATGAGCATGATCTCGGTGCTGAGGATGAGGTCCGTGCGGATGGCGCCGAACACGAGCTTCGGTTCGGTCGTCGGGGTCTCGGCGCCGGACTCGTGGTGCGTGCCGAACCACTCGGTGACCTTCTCGGCCCCCTCGAAGCAGAGGTACGTGCCGCCGATGAGGAGCAGCCACGGCAGCACCCACGGCGCGAACGCGGAGAGCAGGAGCGCCAGCGGGATGATGATGACGAACTTGTTGAACAGGCTGCCGAGCGCGATGCGCCCGACGACGGGGAGCTCCCGTGCCGGCGCGATCCCCTGCACGTACTGCGGCGTCACGGCGGCGTCGTCGATGACCACGCCCGCCGTCTTCGCACTCGCCTTCAGTGCGGCGGACAGGATGTCGTCGACGACCGCGAGCAACCCCGCTGACATGCTGATCTCCTCGTGCCGGACCAGCCGGTTGCTGTCCGACCGCTCAGCCTAGCGGCCGGGTGCTGCGCACGAACGGACGGGAGGCTCGGTGCCAGCCGGCACCGCGCCTCCCGTCCGTCAGGTGGTCGCGTGAGCGACCTCGGATCGCGTCAGCGACCGTCGTTGATGAGTCCGAGCCACCGACCGAAGCGCTGCTCCGGCGCGTCGTGCAGCGACGGCACGGGGCGGCAGCGCTTCTCGTCGCGGTCGGTCGGCTGGGGGTCGGTCTGGATCATGGCTCGCTCCTCGTGAGATCGGTGTTCATGTGTACGCCGGAGCGGCTGGGTCCATTCCCGGACCGTACGACCGCGTCACTCGACGTGGTCGGACGGTTCCTCGGTCTCGACGCCGGTCTCGGCCGCGCGGTCGCGGAGGTGGTCGGCCATGGATGCCGCGCCCTCGTGACCGTGGTCGTGCTCGACCTGCTCGATGAGGCCGTGGAGCTTCTCCTCGTTGGTCGCCTCCTCGGCGCCGTCCATGACGGGGTGGTGCTGTTCTTCGGGTTCTCCGTGGTGTTCACTCATGCGCGGGACCGTACGCGCCGTGACCCTGGGGTCGGGGTACACCGCACTCCGTATGCTCGCAACATGGCTGACTTCACCGCTGACCAGGCCGCCGTCGTCCGGATCACGCGTACCGAGGAGGGGCGGTGGGACCTCGCCGTCGTGAGCGACAGCGGCGTCGCGATGGGTCGTGGCGTGTACCTCTTCGACGCCGAGCACGACGACGAGATGGACGAGATCGCCGCCGCACGCGAGTTCGTCGGCCAGTACGGTTTCGACTTCGCGCCGGACACCGTGCAGGAGGAGGCACCGGACACGTTCTGGGCGCCGCTCGTCGCCGCGGGGTGAGGGTCAGTCGAGGCAGAACTCGTTGCCCTCGACGTCCTGCATCACGATGCACGATTCGTTCATGCCGTCCGCCGTCATGCGCCGGACCTGGGTCGCGCCGAGGGCCACCAGCCGTGCGCTCTCGGCGTCGAGGGCGGCCAGGCGCGCTGATCCGACCAACCCCGTGCCGACCCGGACGTCGAGGTGCACCCGGTTCTTGACGACCTTGTCCTCCGGGACGCGCTGGAAGAACAGCCGGGGGCCGATGCCGTTCGGGTCGTGGCAGGCGAACGCCGATCCCTGGTGTCCGGGCGGGAGCGACGCGTCGAACGCCGCCCAGTCCGCGAAGCCCGGTGGTGGCGGCGGGATGACGTAGCCGAGGACCGCGCACCAGAACCGTGCGACGCGCTCCGGCTCCGCGCAGTCGAAGGTCACCTGGACCTGGCGCACGACGCTCATGCGTCGGAGTCCGACCCCGAGGGTGTCCCGGCCCCGGCCCCGGCCCCGGCCCCGGCCCCGGCCCCGGTGTCCGCCACCGCCGCCGCCTCGTACCCGATGAGCCACGTGACGCCGAACGCGTCGCGCACCTGCCCGTCCCAGTCGCCCCACGGACGGCGTTGCAGCGGGTCGAGCACGACGCCGTCGACCGAGAGCGCCTCGAACCACCGGGTCAGTGTCTCCGGGTCGGCCGCGCCGAGCAGGGAGAACAGCAACCCCGACGAGCTGAACGACTCCTCGCCCTCGGCGGTGTCGGCCGCGAACAGCTCCAGGTCGCCGGCCAGCTGCCCGTGCGCGACCGCGTCGGGAGGGCCGTCGGTGCGGCCGAAGTCGCGGTAGGTGGCGGTGCGGACCTCGCCGCCGAAGACCTCGGACCACCGCTCGAGGGCGGCCCGAGCGGTGCCCGGGAACTGGAAGTACGGCGACGGACCCTTGGCGCGCATGCTGGGAGGGTACCGCTGGTGCCATCGGGCCGGAAGCGGTCGTGCCGAGCTTCCTGGTGCCTCCTGGCAGTCCTGGTCCGCGGAGCCCGGTGTTCGCGAACCGGAACTGCCACGGCGCGGCGAGGCGTCGCGGTCATCCGCGGCTCGGAGGCTCCTCCGGGCGCCGCGGGGCCGGCGTCAGGCCGTCGCGAGCGCAGCCATCTCGGCCACGACGGCACGGAGCCGCTCCCCGAGCTCGGCGGCGCTGCGCACCGTGTCGCGGTGCGCGACCTCGGACAGCGCGGACATCACGAGCGTGACCACCGTGCGGGCGGTCTGCTCGTCCGTCCGGGTCGTGAGGACCGCGAGCATGGCGTGCCGCGAGTCCGCCATCCACCGCATCACCGTCGGCGTCATCTCGGGGCGGTGCACGAGGAGTTCCTTCGTCCGGCTCCGGTCGGACGGCAGCGGGACGCTCCGCGCGACGAGCGTGCACACGTCGTCCACGAGCCGCCCCTCACCGTCGCGGAACGCCTCGGCGACGCGGTCCGGCGTGACGACGGTGTCGAGCCCGAGCGCAGCGTGCGCCTTCGACGTGAAGTAGTTGAAGAACGTCCGCGGCGACACATCGGCGTCGGCGCAGATCTGCTCGACCGTGACGCCGTCGAGCCCGTGCTCGAGGACACGGCCGAGGGCGGCGTCGTGGATGGCCTGCCGGGTCTGCTGCTTCTTGCGTTCGCGGAGGGTGCAGGGCCCGGGGTCGACGACGGTGTCGAGTGCGGGCGCCGGGGTGGTCACGAGGGTGCTCCTGACGAGGTCGTTTGTTGGTGGTGGGGGGGTGTCGGGCCGTCCGTCCACGTTGCGACCCGGACGGACGGCCCGGTCGGTCACCGGCGGGTCGGGGTGGACCCGGTCGTCGGTGCGGACGTGACCGGCACGGAGCCCGTCATCGGTCCGGTGAAGGACCCGGCCTCGGCGGCGGCGAGACCGGCCTCGGCCTCCAGCTCCGCCTCGGCGGACAGGTCGGCCCGCTCCTGCAGCGCTGAACGCTGCCGCAGCGGCGGCACCCGGAAGAACCAGGTGAGCACGAACGCGAGGAGGATCACACCGAGCCCGACCCAGTAGATCGTCACCGACGAGGCGTTGAAGCCCGCCATGAACGGCCGCGTGAGTCGGCTGTCCGCACCGGTCAGGAACGAGGTGTCGTTCGCGCTCGACGCGGTGTCGCTCGTGCCCGATCCGTCCTCGATCTTCTTCGCCAGTGCCGGGGTGAGCTGGTCGACCCAGTACGAGCGCTGGGAGGCGTTCGACCAGTCGACGGAGACGGTGCCGTCCTGGACGGTGGCGTGCGCCTCGTCCGCGACGGCGGCGAGGGCCTGCTGCTCGGCGGCGGGGGTGGCCGCGGCGACCTGCTGGTCGATGACCTGCTGCGCTGCGGCGGCGGGCACCGCGCCCGCGGCGACCTGCTGCTGGACGGCCGCGGTCACCTGTTCCGTGACCGCAGCGTCGGCAGCGGTCGTCGCCTGCGCCGAGGCGTCGTCGAGCTTCGCCTGCACGCCGTCCTCGAGCGGGTTCACGATCGGCGTCCAGATCTTGTCCATGACGCCGCGGTTCTCCGCGGCCGAGGCCACCGTCGGGTTCGTCGCGGCTCCGAGCGCCGCGGAGAGGTCCTTCTGGTTCGCCGTCGCGTGCAGGATGTTCGCCGGCATCACGGAGAACAGCACGGAGAGCAGCACCGCGGTGCCGAGTGTGCCGCCGATCTGGCGGAAGAACGTGGCCGACGACGTCGCCACACCCATGTCCCGCGCCTCGACGGACCCCTGCGACGCGAGCGTCAGCGACTGCATCACCGAGCCGAGGCCGAGGCCGATCAGGAACATCCCGATCATGAGGAACCAGAGCGGCTTGTCGATCGTCATGAAGGTGAGGACGACGTAGCCGGTCGACACGAGGAACGTGCCGATCACCGGGAAGATCCGGTAGCGGCCGACCCGGGCCACGATCTGACCGGACGTGATCGAGGCGATCATCAGGCCACCGACGAGCGGCAGGGTCGCGAAGCCGGACTCGGTCGGGGTCAGGCCGACGACGATCTGCAGGTAGAGCGGGATGGTCAGCATGGCGCCGAACATCGCGAAGCCGACGAGGAACCCGATCACGGTGGCCATCGAGAACGTGCCGGAGCGGAACAGCTTCAGCGGGATGATCGCCGCGTCGCCCATCTTCGACTCGACGAGCAGCAGCCCGACCAGTCCGACGACGCCGATGACGTAGCAGGCCACGGCAGCCGGCGAGCCCCAGCCCCAGGTGCGGCCCTGCTCGGCGACGAGGAGCAGCGGGACGAGCGTGACGATGACCGCGGTCGCACCCCACCAGTCGACGACCGGCTTGTCGGACCCGCCGTGCACCTTCGGCAGGTGCAGGAAGACGATGACCATGATCAGCGCCGCGATGCCGATCGGCACGTTGATGAGGAGCACCCAGCGCCAGCCCGTGATCCACAGGATCTCGGAGGAGCCGGCGAGCAGACCGCCGATGAGCGGCCCGATCACGGAGGAGATGCCGAAGACCGCGAGGAAGTAGCCCTGGTACTTCGCACGCTCCCGGGGGGGCGAGGATGTCGCCCATGATCGCCAGGGGGAGCGACATGAGCGCACCGGCGCCGATGCCCTGCACGGCCCGGAAGCCGGCGAGCATGATCATCGAGGTCGATATGGACGACAGGACGGCGCCGAGGATGAAGACGACGATGCCGAAGATGTAGAGCGGCCGGCGGCCGAAGATGTCGGAGAGCTTGCCGTAGATGGGCGTGGCGATCGTGGAGGTGATGAGGTACGCCGTCGTGACCCAGGCCTGCTGGTCGAGCCCGTGCAGGTCGTCACCGATCGTCCGGATCGCGGTGCCGAAGACGGTCTGGCCGAGCGACGACAGGAACATGCCCGCCATCAGGCCGTAGATGACGAGGAGGATCTGGCGGTGGGTCATCAGCGGCTGCTGACCGGCCCCACCTGCGGCCGCGGGGGCCTGCACCGAGACGGGTGCGGTGGCTGTCATCGAGCTCCTTGGATCAAGCTGCGCGAACCGGGGTTACGCGCTGTGAAAGTTTGCAGACCGCGCAACGATACATCCGTTGCGTTCTGGAAGCAACTAAATCCTCCGGGTACGCTGGCGCAGTGAACGAGGACCGGGCCGCCGCCGAGCGACTCCTGCGATCCCAGCTCGACCGACTCTGGGTCCGGCAGACGATCCGCGCATCGCTCATCGAGTCGCGCGGGGGGCTCGACCCGACGGCGCGGGTGATCCTGCGAGCCGTCGAGCACATCGGTGCCGTGCGCTCCACGGCGATCGCCGACGCGACCGGGCTGTCGCGGCCGGTCATCAGCCGCCGGGTGGCGTCCCTCGTCGACGCCGGCTTCCTCTCGACCGCGCCGGACCCGGCGGACGGCCGCGCGGCGCTCCTCTCGCTCGCGCCGCTCGGCGTCGAGGTCCTCGACCAGCTGGACCTCGCCGGCGCCGAGGTGTTCGACGACCTCACCGGGGTCTTCGCCGCGGAGGAGCTCCGGCAGCTGGCCGGGCTGCTCGAACGGCTCAACGACCAGGCCGACGTCCTGTTCGGGGTGGGCGCGGCTGCACGCGACGCGGCCTCCTGACCGCGCGTCGCGTCAGCGCGGCGTCACCACGGGACGGACTGGAGGCGCGGTGCGGGCCCGCCCCGCGCCTCCAGGCCGGTGGAGGGTACGCCGCGCATTCACTCTCCGTGCCACATCCGGGATACCGTTCTCCCCATGAGCACCGAGAACACCAGCACTGCCGAGACCGTCGACGAGGGGCCCGTGGTGACCTTCGCCGACCTCGGCCTGAGTGACCAGGTGCTCAAGGCCGTCAAGGACATCGGCTACGAGACGCCGTCCGCGATCCAGGAAGCCACCATCCCGACGCTCCTCGAGGGCCGCGACGTCGTCGGTCTCGCGCAGACCGGTACCGGCAAGACCGCCGCGTTCGCGCTGCCGATCCTGTCGCGGATGGAGTCCGGCGCGAAGGTGCCGCAGGCCCTCGTGCTGTCCCCGACGCGCGAGCTCGCGCTCCAGGTCTGCGAGGCCTTCGAGCAGTTCGCCTCGCACATGAAGCACGTGCACGTCCTGCCCGTGTACGGCGGTCAGGCGTACGGCGTGCAGCTCTCGGCGCTCCGTCGCGGCGTCGACGTCGTCGTCGGCACGCCCGGTCGCATCATGGACCACATCGCCAAGGGCACGCTCGACCTGTCCGAGCTGAAGTACCTCGTGCTCGACGAGGCCGACGAGATGCTCAAGATGGGCTTCGCCGAGGACGTCGAGACGATCCTCGCCGAGACGCCGGACGACAAGCAGGTCGCGCTGTTCTCGGCGACGATGCCCGCGCAGATCCGTCGCATCTCGCAGCAGTACCTCACGGACCCGGCCGAGATCACGGTCAAGACCAAGACGAAGACCGCGGCGAACATCACGCAGCGCTACCTCATGGTGTCGTACCCGCAGAAGGTCGACGCCCTCACCCGCATCCTCGAGGTCGAGGACTTCGAGGGCATGATCATCTTCGTCCGCACCAAGAGCGAGACCGAGACGCTCGCCGAGAAGCTCCGCGCCCGCGGGTACGCCGCGGCCGCCATCAGCGGCGACGTCGCCCAGGCCCAGCGTGAGCGGACCGTGAACCAGCTGGAGTCCGGCAAGCTCGACATCCTCGTCGCCACCGACGTCGCTGCCCGTGGTCTCGACGTCGACCGCATCACGCACGTCGTGAACTTCGACATCCCGGTCGACATCGAGTCGTACGTCCACCGCATCGGCCGCACCGGTCGCGCCGGCCGCAAGGGCGACTCGATCAGCTTCGTCACGCCGCGTGAGCGCCGCCTGCTCTCCGCCATCGAGCGCCACACGAAGCAGCCGCTCACGCAGATGCAGCTCCCGACGATCGAGGACGTCAACGAGACGCGCCTGACCCGCTTCGACGACGCGATCACCGCGGCGCTCGAGCAGCAGGACCGCATCTCGGCGTTCCGCGACGTCATCGCGCACTACGTCCGCAACCACGACGTGCCCGCCGAGGACGTCTCCGCGGCCCTCGCCGTGGTGGCGCAGGGGGACGACCCGCTGCTGCTCGACCCGGAGTCGGACGAGCTCAGTGCTCGGGTCGGCCGGGACGGCGCTGCGGGTGCCCGCCGTGACCGGGACGACCGCGGTGACCGCGCCGACCGCGAGGACCGGGGTCCGCGTCGCTCGCAGCCGATGACGGCGTACCGCATCGAGGTCGGGCGTCGCCACCGGGTCGAGCCGCGCCAGATCGTCGGTGCGCTCGCCAACGAGGGCGGGCTGCGCCGTGACGACTTCGGCGCGATCCAGATCCGCCCGGACTTCTCCATCGTGGAGCTCCCGGCCGACATGGACGCGGGCGTGCTCGACCGGCTGTCGGACACCCGGATCAGCGGGAAGCTCATCGAGATCAAGCCGGACCGTCGTGGCGGTGGCGGTGGCGGCGGCGGTGGCCGTCGGTTCGACCGGGACGACCGGGGTCCGCGTGGCGGCGGTCGCTCGTACGACCGCGACGACCGGGGCCCGCGTGGCGGCGGTCGCTCGTACGACCGCGACGACCGGGACGACCGCGGGGGCCGCAAGCCGCGCCACTGAGTCGCGCCCGGTGCCGCGCCCGCCGCCCCGCCCGGTGCCGTCGTGCGCCGAGACTCGGCGTGGCCGACATGTCTCGCGCTCCGGGGCCCGAGACATGTCGGCCAGCCCGAGACTCGGGCACGCCAGCGCGAGACTCGGGCACGCCAGCGCGAGACTCGGGCACGCCTGCGTCCGCCAGCGCCCGCCCGCGCGCCCTGCCCCGACCGCGCTTGCGGGGTCCCGCCAACCGCACGCCGACCCCGCATGATGGCCGCCGACCGTCCCACGCTCCGCGCCCGCGGTGCTTCGATGACCTGAGCCGTGGCCACCCGAAGGCCACGGGAACGAGGGGATCGATCGTGTACAGAGCAGTGCTCACCGCCGCAGCAGCCGCGGCGTTGGTGATCGGTGGCGTGACGCCCGCAGTGGCCGCCACGCCCGCGTCGAGGCTCCCCGGAGTCCCGACGTCCGTCCACGTCAGCGGCGCCGGCGACGCAGCCACGCTGACCTGGGGTGCGCCTCGGTCCGGCGGGGCCGTGCAGCACTGGCGTGTGTCGATCCGCCCGACCGAGGGGCAGCCCGGCAGCGGCACCGACGTCCTGCCCGCCACCGCCCGCTCGGACCGGTACGGCTGGATCCGGGCCGGCGTCCGCTACACGTTCTCGGTGCGGGCGGTCGGTGCGAAGGGCGACGGTCGCGCGGTCTCGGTCCGGTACACGGCCCCGGCCACGACGGCGGTCACGCAGTCCCTCTACGGTCTCGACGCGAGCGGCGCCGTGGTGCGGTTCCCGACGTCCGGGAGCGGCGCTCCGAAGACCGTCGCGAAGCACGGCGCCGGTTTCGCCGCGGACGACGTCGGCAACGTCTTCGTCCCGTCGAGCGACGGCACGAAGCTCCTGCAGTACCCGGCCGACGGGGGAGCGGCGCGGGTCCTCGCGAGCGGACTGCACCTGACGAAGGACCTCCGTTCGGACGTCCCCGGCAACGTGTACTGGAAGGACTCGGTCACGGGGACGATCGTGAAGCTGCCGATCGGCGGCGGCGTCCCGAAGACGATCCTGCCGTCCACCGGCACGGCGTGGACGGTCGGGCGTGACGGCACGGTCTCGACCTTCACGACCACCGCGAACGGCGGCACGGTGGTCAGCCGGAGCGTGCACGGCGACGTGACCACCCGGACCGTCGCGAACGCCGAGCAGCAGCCCATCGGCTACTTCGGCGGGCTCCTCGCCGACGGCCAGGGGACCCTGTACGTCGACTACCGCGCGTTCGGCGGCAGCGCCTACAACGGCTTCTGGTCGCTCGCGCCCGGCTCCTCGACGCTCGTGAAGGTCAGCACGCGGACCGCGTACCAGTTCAGCGCGACGAACGACGACTCCCTGCTGCTCGGTCAGTCCGCCGGGTGGTGCGCCGCCATCTCCGAGGCGGACCCGTTCCACCCCTGCACCGCCGACCACGCGGTGGCGCACCTGTTCGTGCAGGACGCCTCCGGGGCGACCGAGGACCTCGCCGTCACCGGCGGCCCGAAGGTCTGGACGAACGGGTTCTACCCGAGTGCCGCGGACTCCGCCGGCGACCTGTTCGTCGACGCCGACTCCGGCCTGTGGCGGATCCCCGCCGAGGGCGGGGCCGCGCAGCGACTCGCGATGGGGCAGTACGACCGGCTCCTCGCGATCTGACGCGACCGACGACGGACGGGAGGCGCGGTGCCGGCTGGCACCGCGCCTCCCGTCCGTCGCGCGCCGCGTGGACTACGCGCGCCGCGCCCGACGACGTCGCGCGACCACGATCCCTGTGCCGACGAGCACGGCGAGGAGCGCTGTCACCGCTGCCGGGACGAGGCCCTCGGCGCCGGTGAACGCGAGCTCGCCATCCGGGCCCGCCGCGGCGACGGTGACCGTGGTGGACCCGACGGTCACCCCGTCGACGACCACGACGACCGTGTGGGTCCCGGCCGGCAGCGACGTCGGGACGGTCGCCGCGAGGGTGAACGCGCCGGTGTCGTCGGTCCGGACGGCCCCGAGCAGGACCGGGTCGGAGTGGATCTCGACACGGGCGGCGGTGTCGGCCGCGAACCCGGTGCCGTGGACGGTGACCGAGCCGCCCGCCACGAGGTCACCCTCGACCGTCACCGTGCCCCGGACGGTGGTCGGGTCGGTCGGCCCGTCGTCGCCGGTGCTCGGATCGGACGGTGCCGACGGCGTGGTGCTCGGCTCGGCGGGCTCGGTCGGGGTCGTGCCGGGGTCGGCCGGATCCGTGGGCTCGGTCGGGTCCGTCGGGTCGCTCGGGTCGCTCGGGTCCGTGCCGGGCTCGCCCGGCTCGGCGGCCAGGGTCCTGCGGTACTCCGTCATGTAGGCGAGCTTCCCCGGCTTGTCGGACGAGTACGGCGCCGAGAGCTTCGCCCACTCGCCCTTCGTCACGGCCTTGCCGTCGTTCCAGGCGCTCAGGGTGCTGAGGTCGGCCGCGGTGTACCCGCTCTCGGCGTCGACGACGTCGTTCGGGGCGAGCGCGACCTGCGCCCTGGTGATCCGCTCGACGAGCGACAGCGATGCGGCGAAGTCGTCCTGGTCCCACGACGCGAGGCCCAGCTCGGGGTGCGCGCGGAGCCACGAGCCCCAGTAGAACTCCTGGAAGGGCACGGCGCCGTCGGCCGTGTAGCCGATGTCCCGACCGAAGTACATGATGCTGCGGGCGCTGTCGTCCTGGAACGCCGCCAACCCGACGTTCTGCGGCAGTCGGGCGGGCGTGATCGACCGGCCCGCGGTGTCCCGGAGCCAGACCCACCGGTTGTCCTGCATCGTCTGCCAGAACTCGGTGGTGCCCAGGCCGGAGAGGTTGCCGAGCACCCGCAGACGGACGTGCACGTCGGGCCCGCTGTCCTCGTCGAACGAGGTGAGCGTGTGGTGTCCGTCCGTGAGGTAGAGGGTGCCGCCGGGGCCGATCACGACGGTCTTCATCGGCGCGATCGTGTCCGGCGTCTCGGACCCGACCGGGACGGCGCAGGTGAAGGTCGACGGATCGGTGAGGGTCGAGGCGGCGGTGGTGGTCGCGGCCTCCTCCTGCCCGTTCGCCTCGCACCAGTCGTCGAACTTCTTGTTGACCGCGTCCTTGCTCAGCGCGGTCGAGTACCGACCGAGCTTGTAGTAGACCTCGTCGTAGCCGAGTGACGGCTGCGTCGGGTGGACATCGCCGATCCGGACGTCGAGGAGGGTGTCGGGGGCAGCACAGAGCGCGGTCGTGCTGGTCGTGGTGCAGCTCGGGTCGCGGTCGTCGGTGATCGGGGCGGCGGCGGAGGCGGTCGCGGGTGCGACCACGGCGGCGCCGAGGCCGGCGGCCAGCGCGGCGGTGAGTGCGAGGATCCGCATGGTCCGGGGAGCGGGCACGGAGGACTTCCTGTCGGGAGGGGGAGCGGTCGAGGGCACCCGAAGCTGAGTGCCCTCGCATGTTCGCGACCCTGCCTGACCGGCCGGTGACGTCCCGGTGAACGACAGGTGTTGCCCCGCGCCCCTGCCTGCTCCGCGCCACCTCGACCCGCGCCCCTGCCCGCTCCGCCCTCAGAGCCCGGCGACCGTCCGGCGGCACACCTCCTCCCACGGCGTCGGCTCGATGCCGAAGTGCGCGCGCGCCGCCGCGTCGTCGAGGACGTACGGCCGCGTCCACTGGTACGACATGTCGGCCATCTCCCGCATGAACGGCACCACGAGCCCGCTCGCCCGGATGACACCGGCGGGGACACGGCGGACCGTGACCGGCGGCTTCCCGGCGACGGCGAGCATCTCGGTGACCGCCTGCACCTGCGTCCGGGGCGCGTTGGACGGCACGTTCCAGACCCGGCCGTGCGCGGTCTCGTCGAGGGCGGCGGCCACGAGCGTGCGAGCGACGTCGAGCACGTCGGTGAAGGTGTGCGGCTGGTTGGTCCGACCCATCATCGTCACGGCCTTGCCCCGCAGCGCGGCCGGGAGGACCCGGGTGACGTGCCCGTTCGCCCCGACGCCCGGGCCGACGTAGTCCGAGCCGCGCACCTCGACCGCGCGGATCCGGCCGGCTCGGTGCGCTGCGAGCGCGTCGCCCCAGAGCCTCGCGCGGAGGATGCCCTTGTGGTCGGTGGCCGCGTCCGGCAGTCCCTCGTGCATCGGCCCGTCGACGGGGCCGTACGGGTAGAGGTTCCCGGTGATCGCGTACACGGCGCCGGTGCGCTCGACCGCGGTGAGCACGGCCGACATCAGCGGAGGCCAGGTGCGCTCCCACTGGGTGTAGTCGCCGGGGTTCGCGCAGTTGTAGAGGACCGCGGCACCCTCGGTCGCCCGGGTGAGCGCGTCGGCGTCGGAGGCGTCGAGGGCGACGTGACCCACCGCCCCTCCCCGCGGCCTCGGCCGGCCCGCCGCTCCGCGGGCTCCGCGGCGGTCCGGAATCGGGCCGAGGGGGCCCAGGCCGGTGTCGCGTCCCGAGCGGGTGGCGACGGTGACGTCGGCGCCGCGCTCCGCGAGGACGGCGGCGACGTGCCGGCCCACCGGGCCGGCTCCGATGACGAGGTGACGGTCGGACATGGGTTCCTCCTGGGTCTGATTCGGAGAGCGGTGCTCTCGCAGGAGCAGTCTGCACTGCGGACGGGTCAATTGCAAGAGCGGTGCTCTCGTTTGTGTGCAGTGCTCTCGTGTGGCACGGTGGGGGCATGCAGACGAAGCAGCCGACCGCCCGTGCGCTCGCGCGCGAGGCCGTGCACGCGAGCATCCTGGCTGCGGCCCGTGCACGGCTCACCGAGGAGGGCCCGAGCCAACTCGCCCTCCGCGCGGTCGCACGGGACGTCGGCATGGTGTCCTCCGCCGTGTACCGGTACTTCGCGAGCCGCGACGACCTGCTGACGGCGCTCCTCGTCCTCGACTACGACGAGCTCGGCGCCGCGGTCGAGGCTGCGGACGCCGCCGTCGACCGCGCCGACGTCGCCGGTCGCTGGGCAGCCGCATGCCGGGCGATCCGGACGTGGGCGGTCGCCCACCCGGGCGACTTCGCCCTGCTCTACGGGTCGCCGGTCCCCGGCTACGTCGCCCCGCCGTCGACCATCGAACCCGCGTCGCGGACGACGCACGTGCTCATCCAGGTGGTCGCGGACGCGTGGACGGACGGGAGGCACGGGGCGCGTCCGGCTCCGGCCTCGCCTCCTGACGGGCTCCCGTCCGCCATCGGGGACGCCGTCGCGTACGTGCGGGAACGGGGTGTCGCCCCGGACCTCCCGGACGAACTCGTGCTGCGGATACTGATGGCGTGGACGACCGTGTTCGGGGTGGTGTCGTTCGAGCTCTTCGGCCACACGGTCGGCGCGGTCTCGGACGGCGCGGTCTACTTCGACCACGTCGTGGCCCGGCTGGCGGACGACCTCGGCATCACCGCCCGGCGTCCCTGACCGGCCGCTCGGCGCGGTCGTCCCGATCCGCAGCGGGTGTCGGCTGACACCGGAGTGCTCCCTGCGGTAGACAGTCCTGTACGTGACCACTCACCAGGTCGCGCCATCAGGGGTGGACCACCTCCCGAGGGAAGGACGTGGATGAGCGCGCTCGACGCCAGCCGGCAGGACCGGCGGCGACTCGCCACCGGGACGCCGCGTCGACGGATGATCGCCGTCCGCACCGTCGCCCTGCTCGCGTCCCTCGCGGGCGTGAACTACATCGTCTGGCGGTGGGCGGCCTCGGTGAACTGGCACTCGTGGTGGATCGCCGTGCCGCTCATCCTCGCCGAGACCTACAGCGTCATCGACTCGCTGCTCTTCGCGTTCGGGGCGTGGCGGCTCCGTGAGCGCGGCGAGCCGCCGACGCCGCCCGGGGACCACGTCACCGTCGACGTCTTCATCACCACGTACAACGAGCCGGTCGACCTCGTCCTCCGCACCGCCCGCGCCGCGAAGGCCATCCGGCACCCGCACTCCACGTGGATCCTCGACGACGGCAACCGTCCGGAGATGCGCGAGGCGGCCCAGTCGCTCGGCATCGGCATCATCACCCGCGGCGCCGACTGGGTGGACCGTCCGCGGCACGCCAAGGCCGGGAACCTCAACAACGCGCTGCTCGCGACGCAGGGGGAGTTCCTGCTCATCCTCGACGCCGACCAGGTGCCGGACCCGGCGATCCTCGACCGGACGCTCGGGTACTTCAAGGACGACCGGATGGCGCTCGTGCAGACGCCGCAGTGGTTCGAGAACGTGCCGAAGGAGGACCTCCTCGGCAGTCAGGCGCCCCTGTTCTACGGCCCGATCCAGCAGTCGAAGGACGGCTGGAACGCCGCGTTCTTCTGCGGGTCGAACGCGATCCTCCGGCGCGAGGCGCTCATGCAGCTCGGCGTCACCCGGTACGTGCGCGAAGTCGAGGCGTCCGTGCAGCGCACGATCAAGACCTCACGGCAGCTCCTCGCCCGCGCCCGCGAGACCGAGACGGACCCCCGCGTGCTCGAGGCGCTCGCCGAGGCGGAGGCGGTGGTCGACCGCGCCCGCGACCAGGTGGCGAGCGGCGAGCCCCTCGGGGACGTGACCTACGCGTTCCAGCGCGGGATCGACACGATCTCGTTCCGGTTCGCCGCGGCCGACCTCGAGTCCGTCCGGAACGACCTGCAGGAGCTCGCGGCGATGTCCGACGAGCCGGACACGTTCGCCGGACTCGACGACGCCGCGCTCGACGTGCTCGGACGGCGTGACGCCTCGCCGGTCGCCGCCATCGAGTCGATCGCGGTGCTCGCCCGTGCCCTCGACGTGAACCGCGACGACGAGGCGCAGCCGATCATGCCCCTCGCGACGATCTCGGTCACCGAGGACATGGCGACCGCGATGCGACTGCACGGCCTGGGGTGGAAGTCGGCGTACCACGACGAGATCCTCGCCACCGGGCTCGCCCCGGACGACCTCCCGACGATGCTCGTGCAGCGCCTCCGCTGGGCACAGGGCACGATGCAGGTGTTCTTCCGCGAGAACCCGCTCGTGCAGAAGGGCCTGTCGTGGGGGCAGCGGCTCATGTACTTCTCGACGATGTGGAGCTACCTCTCCGGCTTCGCGGCGATCGTCTACATCGCGGCCCCGGTGCTCTGCCTGTCGTTCGGAGTGGTGCCGGTCCAGGCGTACAGCGTCGACTTCTTCGCCCGGCTCATCCCGTTCCTCGTGCTCAACCAGCTGCTCTTCTGGGTCGTGGCCGCCGGCCGGCCGACGTGGCGCGGCCAGCAGTACTCGCTGGCGCTCTTCCCGGTGTGGATCGAGTCGGTGACGAGCGCGTTCGAGAACGTGTTCCGCGGCAAGCCGCTCGGCTTCCGGGTCACTCCGAAGGTCCGCGACGAGTCCGACCAGAAGCCGCGGTGGGACCTCGTCAAGCCGCAGCTGTTCGCGATGGGTGCCCTCGTGGCCGCCCTCGTGATGATCGCCATCCGGTACGCCACCGGACAGGCCGACGGAATCGCACCGCTCGTGAACACCGCCTGGGTCGTCTTCGACCTGTTCATCTTCAGCATCGTCATCCGGGCCGTGCTCTACCGGGCGCCGGTCTTCACCCCGCCCGTCGCGCACGAGTCGAGCACCGTGGGAGGTCCCCTGTGAGCACGTCGTCGTTCGAGGTCGAGGCGACGGTCGAGTCGCTCGACGTCGTCCAGGACCACTTCGCCCGGTGGTGGGACGGCCTTGGGATCGACGACCCCGCCCTCCGCTTCAAGCTCGAGACGGCGCTCGCGGAGATCGCCGCGAACATCGTCGAGCACACCCGGCGGACCGACCGCGAAGCCGGCAGGCGCTACACGGTCGACCTCGACGCCACCGGCCAGGAACTCACCGCCGTGCTGACGGACAACGGCCGCCCGGCCGACGTCGACCTCGGCGCGGTCACGATGGCCGACGTGCACGAGGAGAGTGGCCGCGGTCTGGCGCTGGCGATCGCCGCGCTCGACCGGCTCGAGCACCGTCACGAGCACGGCCGCAACGTGTGGACCCTGGTGTGCGAACGGTGAGGCGTGTCCTCGCACTCCTCGTCGTCGTCGCCACGCTGGTCCTCGGCGGCGCGCTGCCCGCCTCGGCGACCACCGCCGCGGAGGACACCCCGGCCGGACCGGCCTCCGGCGAGCGCTGGTTCGGGCCCGACCTCGACTGGGGCGACGACGCACCGGACGGGTACGCGGGCCGGCTCGGCGCCGTGCCGTCGATGTACGGCGTCGAGATCGACTACCCGATCGGTCGCACAGCCGAGCGCGAGCTCCTCCGCTCCACCCGGGCGGCGGCGGCACAGGGCGCCGTGCTCGTGGTGAGCCTCGAGCCCGACCAGGAGCTGTCGACCCTGACCACGGCCGATGCCCGGAAGGCGAACCGGCTGCTCGAGCAGGTCCACGCCCAGTACGGCACGAAGGTGCTGCTCCGCTACGCACCGCAGATGAACGGCACGTGGGTGTCGTGGGGGCAGCAACCAACGGACTACGTCCGCACCTTCCGTGCCCTGGCGACCCAGGTGCACGACGGCTCGTCAGACGCCGCGATGGTGTGGGCTCCGTCGTACGGTGCGGGGTACCCGTTCGGCGAGTCCGCCGGCCGTCTCCGTGACCTGTCCGCGACGGACGTGCAGGCCGTCGACACGAACGGCGACGGCGAGCTCACCGCGGCGGACGACCCGTACGAGCCGTACTGGCCCGGCGCCGCGAGCGTCGACTGGGTCGGGCTGTCGATGTTCTCGTTCGGCAAGGGCAAGGCCACGCAGGCCGCCGGCCGCGACGTCCCGCTCACCCGGAACGACGCCCCGGAAGCCGGTGAGGTGCAGGCCCGGTTCGACGAGACCTGGGGCTACCAGCAGCCCGTCGCCGCCGGCACGTTCTACGACCGGTTCGCGAAGGACCGTGACCTGCCGATGCTCCTCGACACGGGCGCGCTGTTCGACCACTCACTCCGCGGCGACGCCGAGCTCACCGTGAAGCAGGGCTGGTGGCGGCAGGTCATCGCCGCGCTCGACGACAAACCGCTCGTCGAGGGCGTCACCTTCCTCGAGACGAACCGCCGTGAGCCCGAGGCCGGCAACCGGGTCGCCGACTGGCGCGACACCGCGGTCCCCGGCATCGCGGGTTCCTTCCGGACGGACCTCGAACGCGCGGGCGACTTCGTCTTCGACCCCGTCACCGAGCGCGTGACGCCGCAGGACGGCGCCGCGGCGACGAACCAGCAGTACGACACCGGCGGCGACCAGATGGCGTGGATCGTCTGGTTGGCGGTGGGTCTGGCCGCGGTGTTCCTCCTCAGCGGCCTGTTCGGTCGGCTCGTCCCGAGCTGGCGCTACCCGGACGACGGCAAGCCCGGACGCGACCTCCGGCTCGACCTGTTCCGCGGCTTCATCATCCTCGCCGTGGTGATCACCCACATCGAGATCGGCGGACCGTACTCGTACATCACGCTGCACGCGGTCGGCGCGATCACCGGTGCCGAGATGTTCGTGTTCCTCTCCGGCATGGTCCTCGGCATGACGTACCCGTTCGCCATCAAGAAGTTCGGCGAATGGGCCGCGGCGGTCGGCGCGTGGAAGCGCGCCCGGAAGCAGTACCTCGTGACCCTCGCGGTGATCCTCGTGGTCTTCGCGCTGAGCTTCGTGCCGTTCCTGAACACCGACGCCATCACGACCTTCACCGACCGGGGGACCGGCACCGGCGGGGTCGGGGCGGAGGGCCGCGTGTACGACCTCTACCCGAACGCGATGCAGCTGCTGGCCTACCCGCCGCCGTGGTTCGCGATCCGGCAGTTCCTGCTGCTCGAGATGGGCCCGTGGCCGTTCAACATCATGGGCCTGTTCGTGGTGCTGAGCCTGTTCATCCCGCTGTTCATGTGGGTGATCCGGCGTGGGTTCTGGTGGGCGCTCCTCATCGTCAGCTGGGCGCTGTACGTCTACCAGGCGCTCAACCCGGAGTTCCGTCCGCTGAACTCGCAGTTCGAGGCGGTCTTCCCCCTGCTCACCTGGCAGGTCGTGTTCACCCACGGCCTCGTCCTCGGCGTGTACCGGCGGCAGATCGTCGGCGCGCTGACCGGGCGGCTCGGGAAGGTGCTCGTCGGGGTCGGGATGGTCGGCTACGCGCTGTTCCTCGTGTACGTGTGGGCGGGCAACCACTTCGGGTTCACGCCCGCGCCGTTCCCCGCGACGATGTACGACCAGCTCTACAACACCGCGTACCAGCGTGTGGACCTGCAGTGGGGGCGACTGGTCGACATCGCGTTCTTCGCCGTCGTGTCCTACGCGATCCTCACGGTGTTCTGGAAGCCGATCGCAGCGGCCATCGGCTGGCTGTGGATCCCGCTCGGGCAGGCGAGCCTCTACGTGTTCGTGTGGCAGGTCTTCTTCGCGCTCGCCATCGCGTCGATCCCCGGCGTCGACTGGTTCAACGGGTGGATCGGCTTCGCTGCGCACACGGCGCTCATCCTGCTGGCCTGGTTCATGGTGCGGAGGAAGTTCCTGTTCTCGGTCATCCCGCGCTGAGCGTCGCTGACGCGCGCCCGAGTCTCGCGGCCGCCGCCGCGAGACTCGCGGTGAGCGACGGTGCTCGCGCTCCGGAGCACGAGACACGTCGCTGACCGCGAGACTCGTGCACCGTGCCAGGGCACGGACAGACGAACGGGAGGCCCGTGGCGGATCCGCCACGGGCCTCCCGTTCGTGCCCCGGTCGCGTCAGCCGAGGGCGGCGGTGTCCGGTGAGCCCGTCGCCAACGCGCTCCGGACGGACCCCCACGCCGTGAGCCGCTCGCGGATCGCGGGGTCGTGCTCGTGCTCGATCGCGGTCGCGTGGGCCTGCTCGAGCACCTCGTCGATCACGATGCGCCGCCCGGACCGAGCCGAAGCGATCGCGGCGTCCACCATCGTGAGGCTCATGACGTTGCCGTGGACCTCGCCGTCCGGCACCTCGCCGGTCCGGACCGCCCGCACGAAGGACGCGAGCGAGCCCGCGATCTCGGTGCCGACGCTCGGCGCCGGGTCCGGCGCACCCGGGGTGCCGTCGAGGTCGCTCCACGGGTCGTGGTCGCCGTCCCACAGCGCCGTCCCCGCAGCCCCGGAGGCTCGCCAGTCGCCGTTCCAGGACGTCTCGGCGCCGGGCGCGCACCACGAGCCGTCGTACACGTACCGGACGTCGTCCTCGAAGGTGAAGACGGCCGCGGCGGCGGCGTCCCCGCGGTACCAGGACCACGACGGGTTCCACGATTCGCAGTAGACCGAGACCGGGTCGCGCTCGAGCACGTAGCGGGCGGAGTCGAACGCGTGGATCGCCATGTCCAGCAGGAGCACGTCGTCCATCTCCTCGCGGAAGCCCCCGAAGTGCGGCGCCTTCGCGAACCTCGTGTCGAGGCCGCCGATCGCTCCGAGGCCGCGCACGTGCTGCCGGAACGCCACGAGCTGGTCGTTGTAGCGCCGTGACTGCGACACCATGAAGAGCTTGCCGGTGGCCTCGGCGGCTGCAGCGAGCGCCAGGGCCTCCGCGACCGTCTGCGCCGCGGGCTTCTCGCCGAGGACGGGCAGCCCGGCACGGAGCGCTTCGAGCGTCACCGGGTGGTGGGCCACCGGGACGGTGATGTCCAGCACCGCCTCCGCACCCGTCTCGGCGATGAGCGCGGTGAGGTCGCGGTCGACCGGGATCGTCGGGTCGCCGGCGAGCTCGGCCCCGGCGCGCGCGGCGTCGAGGTCGAGGTCGACGACACCGACGAGCTCGACGTCCGGGTCCGCGGCGACGGTCGCGAGCCAGGCCCGGCCCATCCCGCCGGCGCCGACCTGGACGACCCGCAAGGGGGCGGTCACGCCGACACCTCCTCGTCGACCGGAGCGTCGTCGAACGGGCCACGGTAGTGCTGGCCGTCGAAGTACTCGCCGAGGTCGTAGCGGCGGAGGGTGGGGAGTTCGCGCTCCCGCTCCGGTCGGGCCCACTCGGCGCCGTTCGCGATGACGCGGCGGACGTCCGGGTGGTGGTACACGGGGAAGTCCTGGTCGCCCGGCGAGAAGTAGAAGATCTTCCCGAAGCCGCGGCGGTAGGTCATGCCGCTGCGGAAGACCTCGCCGCCGGTGAACCCGGAGATGAAGATCAGCTCGTCGGGCGTCGGCACGTCGAAGTACTCGCCGTACATCTCCTGCTCGGGGATGACGATCGGGTTCGGGACGCCGCGGGTGATCGGGTGCTGCGGGTTCACGGTCCAGACGAGCTCCTGGTCGTGCTCGCTGCGCCACCGGAGCGTGCAGGTCGTGCCCATGAGCTTGCCGAAGATCTTCGACCAGTGGCCCGAGTGCAGGACCACGAGGCCCATGCCGGCCAGGACGTGCTTGTGGACGCGGTCGACCACGGCGTCGTCGACGTCGGCGTGCGCGGCGTGACCCCACCAGGTGAGGACGTCGGTCTCCGCGAGGACCTCGTCGGTGAGACCGTGCTCGGGCTCCTGCATGGTCGCGGTGCGGACGACGGCGTCCGGCAGGTGCTCGCGGATGCCGTCCGCGATCGCGCCGTGCATGCCGTCGGGGTAGCGCTCGGCGACGTGCTGCTCGACCTGCTCGTGGACGTTCTCGCCCCAGACGGTGATGCGCAGGGGGGTGGAGGTCATGGTGTGCCTTTCTGGGCTGGGATCGGGGGTCTCGTGCAGGCCGTCACTTGACGGCGCCACCGAGCGCTCCCGCGGAGATGTACCGCTGCGCGACGATGAGCAGCACGGCGGCGGGGAGCGAGGCCAGGACCGAGGTGGCCATGACGGGCCCCCAGTCGGTGACGTTCGCGCCGATGTAGTTGTAGATGCCGAGCGTGATCGGGCGCACCGCCGGCGTCGAGGTCAGGGTCAGCGCGATGAGGAAGTCGCCCCAGGCCCCGAGGAAGGTGAACAGTGCGGCCGTGACGATCGCGTTGCGGCTGATCGGCAGCACGATCGACACGAAGGCGCGGAAGTCGTTCGCGCCGTCGACCAGCGCGGCCTCGACGAGGCTCGGCGGGATCGACTCCATGAACGCCCGCATGAGCAGGATCGCGAAGGGCACCTGCACCGCGCTGTCGGCGAGGATGAGCCCGAGGTAGCTGTTCAACAGCCCGATGTTGTTGAAGAGCGTGTAGAGCGCGTTCGCGATGACGATCGCCGGGATCATCTGCGTGATGAGCAGCACGAGCAGCAGCGGCCGGGTGCCGCGCATCCGGAACCGGGCGAGCCCGTAGGCGGCCGGCGTCGCGACCGCGAGCGTGAGGACCACCGTGCCGAGGCCGATGATCATGCTCGACACGAAGTTCTGCCCCTGCTGGGCGAACGCGGCCTGGTAGCCGGCGAACGTCGGCGAGAACGGGAACCAGGTCGCGGTCGCCGCGCCGGAGGTCGCCTGGAGGCTCGTGTTCACCATCCAGTAGACGGGGAACACCATGATCGCCAGGAACACGATGCCGAGGATCGTGAAGGGGATGCCCTTCACGCTGCGGGGCCGGCGGGGCCTCGCCGTCCGGGCCGTGGTGACCGCCCGGGTCGCGGTGACGGTGCTGCTCGCGAGACCGACGCTCATTCGTCGACCGCCTTCCTGGAGATCGCGATGTAGACCATCGCGAAGACGAACGAGACGACGATGAGGACGTTGCTCACCGCGGCTCCGATGCCGAACTGGAAGTTGATGAAGGACTGGTGGTACGCGTTCGTGGCGAGCGTCTGGGTCGAGTTCGCCGGACCACCACCGGTCAGGCCGAGGATGATGTCCACGACCTTCAGCGTGTAGACGACGCCGAGGACGATCACCACGCTCACGACGCTCCGGATGCTCGGCCAGGTGATGTACCAGAACGCCTTGAACCCGGTGGCGCCGTCGAGCGCTCCGGCCTCGTAGAGCTCCGGCGGCACGGACTGCAGACCGCTGTAGAGGATCGTCGTGTTGAACGGGATGCCGAGCCAGACGTTCACGCCGATCACGGCGATGAGCGCGAGGCTCGGGCTGACCAGCCACGGCACCGGTGCGATGCCCACCAGCCCGAGGAGCTGGTTGAGCGCGCCGCTGTCCTGGTCGAGGAGCCACTTCCACACCGCGCTCGAGGCGATGAGGGGCAGCAGCCACGGCAGGAGCAGCAGGCCGCGGAGGAAGCCGGACAGCGGGAAGTGCCGTCGGAAGAACAGCGCGAGCCCGAGGCCGATCACGAACTGCAGGACGATCGACCCCGCCGTGAAGAGAGCCGTGTTCACGACGCTGGTCGTGAAGACCGCGCTCGTGAAGACCTGGACGTAGTTCGCGAACCCGACCCACGGTGCCTCGCCGGTGAAGAACGTGGCGGTCGTGTAGTCCTGGAACGACATCAGGATGTTCTTGACGACGGGGTAGCCGAAGAACACCGCGACGAAGATCGCCGCCGGGATGACGAACAGCCAGCGGGTGATGCCGGTCCGGATGCGCGCGCGGCGCTGGCCGGGTCGGACGGGCGGGGCGACGGTGGACCGCGTCGCCGAGCGGGACGGTGTGCGTGCGGGTGCCTGCGTCGAGGCGCTCATGCGGGTTCCTCTCCTGTTCAGTGGTGGGAGGGAGCCGACCGGTCCGGCCGGCTCCCCTCGTGCACTACTGGTTCTGGGACTGCGCCTGCTGGAGCGCTGCCTCGGGGCTGGCCTTGCCGGTGAGGGCGAGCTGGACGGCGGTGTAGATCTTCGTCGCGGCCTTGGGCCAGTCGGGTCCGAGCTCGCCGGTGCGGGCACGGGCGGTCTTGACGGTGGTGACGAACGAGGCGACCTGGGGGTGGTCCTCCGCCCAGGCGGCGCCGGCCTCGAGGTTGGTCGGCACGTTGCCGCTGAGCTTCGCGAGGGCTTCCTGCCCCTTCACCGAGTGGAGGCAGCCCACGAACTTGCCTGCGAGCTGCATCTTCGCCTTGTCACCGGTCTGCGGGACGGTGAACGCCTCGCCACCGAGCGGCGCGACCGTCGCCTCACCCGTGCGCGTCGGGATCGGGACGCTGTCGAACTCGAGCCCCTTCTTGGCGTTCAGGGCCGGCAGCTGCCACGGACCGTTGATCATCATCGCGGCCTTGCCGGCGAGGAACTGGTTGTTGACGTCGGCCTGGGCCCAGTTGATCGAGCTCTTCGACATCGAGCCGTCGTTCTGCAGGTCCTCGACGAGCTGCAGGGCCTGCGTCGCCTGCGAGGTCGCGATGTCCTTCTCGTTGCCGCCGTTCGACCAGAAGAACGGCAGGAACTGCCACGTGCCCTCGTAGGTGTTGATGTTGCTCATCGCGAAGCCGTAGGTCGAGCCCTTGGTGAGCTTCTTCGCGGCGGCCTTCAGCTCGTCCCAGGTCTTCGGCGGCTGGACGCCGGCCTCGGAGAGCAGCTTCTTGTTGTAGTAGAGCGCGATCGAGTTCGTGTTCGACTGGACGCCGTAGAGCTTGCCCTTGTACGTGCTCGCCGCCTTCACGCCGGGGACGTCACCGGAGGCGCTGAGCCCGTACGCGCTGAGGTCCGACAGCGCACCCGACGACGCGATCTGCTGCACGTCGGGGTTGTCGAGCATGAGGACGTCGGGGAGGGTCTTCGACGACGCCTGCTGCAGCACCTTCGAGATCAGGCCGGCGCCGGCGACGTGGTTGATGGTGACGGTCGCGCCGACCTCCTTCGCGCACTGCTTGTAGACCGGGTTGTAGCTCGCGTCGTAGTAGTCCTCGATCGTGAGGGCCTTGCTCCCGCCGGACGAGGCGGAACCGGAGCCGGAGCAGCCGGTGAGCACGAGGGGGACCGTCGCGAGGACCGCGACCGCGCCGAGCACGGCGCGGAGTCGGCGGGGCGACGAGGGGAACTTCTGCTTCATTGCACAGCTCTTCTCTTGGTGGAGTCATGGACTTCGGCGCACGACCACGACTCGCTGACGTCGTCGTCCCTGCGTTCCTTGGGGCGAGACGCTAACAGATAAGCGCTTCACTCGTAAAGCGCTTTTTTCTCGACGTGGGTTTATGCTGAGCGGGTCCTGAACGAGAGGGGGCGTCGTGGCCACGATGCAGCAGGTCGCCGACCGCGCTGGCGTCTCGATCGCCACCGTGTCCTTCGTCGTGAACGGGACGAAGTACGTCACGCCCGCGACGACCGACCGCGTGAAGGCCGCAATGCGCGAGCTGAAGTTCCGGGGCAACGTGGTGGCCCGTGCCCTGGCGAGCCGTCGGACCAGGATCATCGCCCTGCTCTTCCCGACCACGGGCAACCGCTTCAGCCCGACGACGTCGGAGTTCTTCATGAGCGCGGCCCAGCGGGCGTCCGAGCGCGGGTACCACCTCGTGCTCTGGCCGGTCGATCCCGCGGGCGACGACCTCGACGACCTCGTGTCCGGTGGGCTCGTCGACGGCGTCATCCTCATGGAGGTGCGGATGGACGACCCGCGGGTGGCCGTCCTCACCGACCTCGAGGTGCCCTTCACCCTGATCGGCCGCACCCGGGACAGCGCCGGCCTGCCGTTCGTCGACATCGACTTCGAGACCACGATCGTCGACAGCGTCGACCACCTCACCGCACTCGGGCACCGGCGGTTCGGTCTCGTGCTCGAGGACATCGAAGGGACGCCGATGGCCGGCTACGCCCCGCACCTCCGCGCCGAGTCGACCTTCCGGGAGCTCGTCGCCGAGCGGGGGCTCGCGGGGACCGTCGTGTACGCGGGGGCCGGCAGCGAGGGCGGTCGTGGTGCGGCCGAGGCACTGCTGACGGCGGACCCGGAGCTCTCGGCGGTGCTCGTGATGAAGGACGACTCCGCCGGCGGGCTCCTCGTCGGGCTGTTCGACGCCGGTCGTCGGGTGCCCGAGGACGTCTCCGTCCTGAGCATCGCGTCCTCGGCGGCGAACGCCGACCAGCACTACCCGCGGCTGTCCACCATGCTCGCGCCCGGCCGGGAGCTCGGCACGCGTGCGGCGGACGCCCTCATCGAGCAGCTCGACGGGACCTCCGCGGACCTGCCGCACTTCCTGCTGCCGTGCACGCTCCGGACCGCGGAGTCGACGGCGGCCGCACCCGCACGCTGACGCGGCCGGTCACGCGGCGGGCCCGGCGCGCGGCGCGCCGTCACGTCCCACGGTCGGCCGACACACGACGGACGGGAGGCGCGGATCGGACCCGACCCGTGCCTCCCGTCCGTCGTGTGGTGCCGTCAGCGACGGCGCGCGTCGCGTGCGGTGTCGCGGAAGAAGTCGTCCGGCGTCGCCGGTACTTCGCGCAGTTCGCCGTGCTTCCACCGACGCCGCATGCCGCGGATCGTCTCGATGCGCACCGGCTCGATGCCGGGTTCGGTCTCGTACGCGCCCATGGGTGCCTCCCCGATCGTCGGCGTCGGAGCGCTTGCCCCGACCGCGTCCGACGGTACGGGTCACGCCGGGGGCATGACCGGGCAAGTAGATAGCAAAGTTACCTTGTTGCGCTTGCTGGACAAACGGCCTGGGAGTTGGTCCAGACGCCCGTACTCTGCCGTCAGGCGCCCGGGGATCCGAGGTCGATCGCCGCGACGATGCGGTCGACGATCCGCACGAACCGAGCCCGCTCCCGATCCGAGAAGGAGGCCACCAAGTCGTGCAGGTGCTGGTTCGTGCCGTCCATCGCAGCGGCGTACGCCTGTCGGGTGGCCGGGGTGAGTTCGATGTGGCGGCTCCGGCCGTCGTCCGGGTTGGGGACCCGGCACAGGTGTCCTGCGCGTTCCAGGCGATCGACCACGCCGGTGACCGCCGGGCCCGTCAGTCCGAGGTGGCCCGCGAGGTCCTTCACGCGCACCGTCCGGTCGGCCGTCTCCGCCCGTGCGACGAACTGGATCACCGTGAGGTCTCCCGGAGACACCTCCAGACGCTCACGCAGGCGGCTCCGGAGGGCGGCGACCGAGCCCTCCAGCCGGGTGAGCGCGCCGATCAGGTCGAGGTCGCTCATGCGTTGACCACCTCACTGCGGATCGACTCCGAGCAACTGTACGTTGCGCTCACCCGACCACCGTATCCGGATAACGCGCGCCGGTGCGCAAGCGGGACAGACCCCCGGACGGCGGTCTCCCGATGAGCGAGGCGTTCCTCGACGACCAGCCCGTCGCGCCCGTCCGTTTCGAGCTGGCCGGGACGGAACCGGCGGCCGCCGTGCGCGACCTCGGCGGTGTCTACGGCGCCGAGGAGTGGGTCGCCCGGGCAGGCGAGCACGGGTTCTCCTACCGCTACACGGCCGTCGGCGACTCCGAGGTCACGGTCCGGCGCTCCCAGCTGACGGGGGCCATCCGCGGCCCGATGGAGCCCGCCGAGGAGTACGTCGTCGGGTGGCTGACCGAGGGGACGACCGAGCTCGACCTGACCGGTGAAGCCCTCGAGATGCGACCGGACGTCCCCGTGCTCTACCCGACCGACCGGTCCTACACCTTCGCCGCGGCGGACTACGACCAGCGCCTCGTGCACTTCGACCGGGCGTTCGTCGAGCGCGTCGCGGCGGAGCACCTCGACCTCGGCGACCGACCGCTCCGCTTCGACCACCTCGCCGCACCGGTGCCGGACGCGATCCGCTCGTGGCGCGTCGCGATCACCGGGCTGACCCGTGCCCTCCGCGTCGCCGGTCCGGACAGCGACGCCTGGCGGACCGCGAAGGAGTCGGCCGCGCGGGTGTTCCTCGAGATGTTCCCACCGCACTCCGACCGGCTTCCGGCGGTGCTGTCCTCGCCGAAGAACGCCCGGTTGCGGGCCGCCGTCGAGCACATCCACGCCCACGCCGCCGAGGAGGTCACCGTGACGGACCTGTCCGCGGTGGCGGGGCTGAGCGTCCGTTCCGTGCAGGAGTCCTTCCGGCGGGTCTTCGACGTGTCGCCGCTGACCTACCTGCGCCAGGTCCGACTCGACCGCGTGCACGAGGAGCTGCTCGCACTCGACCCGCAGGCCGGTGCCGTCGGCGACGTCGCGCGACGCTGGGGGTTCGCGCACCTCGGACGGTTCTCCGCGTCGTACGCGGAGCGGTTCGGCGAGTACCCGAAGCAGACCCTGCGGCGCTGAGCGGTGTGGGAGCCCGGTCCGTAGCCTCGGGTGCATGACCACCACCGTGCTCGTCGCCGGCGCCTCGGGCGACCTCGGCGGACGGATCGTCCGCGCCCTGCTCGACCTCGACCTCGACGTCCGGGTCCGGGTGCTCTCCCGGGGCGGTGCTGCCGCCGAGCGACTGCACGAGGACGGTCGTGTCGACGTCGTGACCGGCCGGTACGACGACCACGCAGCGCTCGTCGACGCGCTCCGCGGGACCGACGTGGTCGTGTCCGCCCTCAGTGGCACCCGGTCCGTGATCGTCGACGCGCAGCGTGCACTGCTCGCCGCCGCCGTCGAGGCCGGCGTCCCGCGGTTCGTCCCCTCCGACTACTCTGCCGACTACCGCTCCGTGACGCCGGGGACGAACCGCAACTTCGAGCTCCGCCGTGAGTTCGCCGCGGTGCTCGACGCGGCACCGGTGCGGGCGAAGTCGGTGCTCAACGGTGCGTTCACCGACATGCTGACCGGGCAGGCGCCGCTGGTGCAGTTCGACCGACGGCTGGTGCTCGCCTGGTCGAGCGCGGACCAGACGCTCGACTTCACGACGAAGGACGACGTCGCCCACGTGGTCGCCCGGGTCGCGCTGGACCCGGAGGCGCCCCGCGTGGTCGAGGTCGCGGGGGACCGCGTCACCTCGCGGAGCCTCGCGGACACGCTCTCGCGGCTGACGGGCGTGCGCCACCGGGTGCTCTTCGCCGGCACGACCGGCACCCTGTCGGCGATGGCCCGCGTCGGCCGGCGGCTGTCCCGCGACGACGACGAGCCGTTCCCCGCCTGGCAGGGCATGCGGTACTTCGTGTCCATGTTCAGCGGCGAGGGGCAGCTGCGGAACCTCGGCGGGGAGCGCTACGCGCCCGCGCGCTGGACCACCGCGGAGGACGTGCTGGCAGCACACCTCGGCGTCTGACGCGGCGAGGCGCGGTCAGCGCTGCGGCGAGGCGCGGTCAGCGCTGCGGCGAGGCGCGGTCAGCGCTGCGGCGGGTCCGTGCGGAGGCGCTTGGCCTCGGGCTCCTCGGAGTGCGACGACGCGGCGTCGACGAAGCGGGCCCCGCCCACCGCCGCGGTCCGCCGCACCAGCTCGCCCACGAGGTCGTCGTCCTCCGGCTCGAGCTCGTCGTCCGGAGCGGTTTCGACCATGACCTGCGACGCCGGTCCGAGGAGCAGCTCCGCGTTGACCGCGGTGCCGGTGTCGTCCGCGGTCGGGATCTCGACGATGTCGGTCGTCCCGTTCTCCCCGAGGGCCGCCGCGTACGCGAGCACCGCGTCCGCGATCGCATCGCCGGTCATCACCTTGTTGTCCCCGTACACCACGTACTTCACGCCGACGAGCCAACTCCTCGACCCCGTGAATGTCCGCAGTGCGCAGTACCAGCGGGGTCCCCGGAGAGGTCGACAGAATGAGCGCTGCATGACGACGGATGCTGAACCCCTGATCCACGTCGATCGCCACGGACTCGACATCGACGAGGCGGTCGCGTTCTACGAGGGTGTCTACTCGAGCCGGGACATCAGCGTCGGCCGCGCCGCGGACGGGCGCTTCTCGTGGCGCTTCCGCGCGGTCGGGGACGACGAGGTCGTCGCGGGCACCTCCTCCGTCGACGCACCCCGGTGGGGGACGATCGGGCAGTCGCCGACGTACGTGCTGGCCTGGACGACGCGGCCCGGCCTCGCGGTCGACGCCGCCGGCCGCGACCCCATCGTGATGGACCCGGGCGTGCCGGTGATGTGGCCGTCCGGCCGGGACATCGCGTTCGACGGAGCGCCCACGACGCTGCACACGGTGCGGTTCGCCGCGGCGTTCCTCGAGTCGGTGGCGGCGGCGCAGCGATCGGCCGTGCCCGGACCGCTGCGCTTCGCGACCCGGGCGGACGCCGAGGGCACGGACCGGCTCCGGGCCGTCATCCGCTCGGTCGCCCCCGAGCTCCTGCGTCCCGACACCTCCCGCGAACGGCGGGCCGCGCTGAACATGCTCGTCGCCGAGGCCGTGGTCGATGCCTACGACGCGGTCCCGGCCGCCGACGTCGTCCTCCACGAGGGCCCCGCGACGATGCGCTTCGCCCAGGAGTGGATGGTCCAGAACGCACACCGGCCGATCACGAGCACGGACGTCAGTCGCGCCACCGGCATCAACGCGCGGAGCCTGCAGGCGACCTTCCAGCGGCACGCCGGCACCAGTCCGATGGCCTTCCTCCGGGAGGTCCGGCTGCACCGGGTCCGCGCACAGCTCGTCGCGGCGGACCCCGGCGTCACGACGGTCGCGACGATCGCCGGGGCGTGGGGGTTCGCGCACCTCGGCCGCTTCGCGGGGTACTACGCCGACGCGTTCGGCGAGCTGCCGTCCGAGACGCTCCGGCGCGGGCGCCGCTGACCCGGCGGCACCGGCGCGTCAGCGGTCGGGCGTCGGCACCGGCCCGGTGCTCTGGCGCACCCGCAGTGTGGTCGGCAGCCGCACGTGGTCGGAGGTCTGGTCCCCGCGCAGCATCGCGAGCAGCATCTCGACCGCGTGCGACCCGAGCTCGACGAGCGGCTGCGCGACCGTCGTCAGCGGCGGGGTGGTCGTGGCCGCCTGCGGGACGTCGTCGAACCCGACCACCGACAGGTCCTCGGGCACCCGGAGCCCGAGGGCGGCAGCCGACCGCAGGACACCCACGGCCGAGGAGTCGTTCGCGGCGAAGACCGCGGTCGGCCGGTCCGGCCCGGACAGCAGCGCGAGCGCGACCTCGGCCGACCGGTCCTCCTGGTAGCCGCCGTCCTGCACGAGGGACTCGTCGACGTCGAGGCCCGCCGCCACGAGGGCCCGCCGGTAGCCCGCCTCGCGGAGCTGCGCGGACGCCAGATCGGGTCGGCCTCGGAGGTGCGCGATCCGGGTGTGCCCGAGCGCCACGAGGTGCTCGACGGCCTGGACCGCACCGCCCTCGTTGTCCGAGTCGACCGTGGCGTGGCCCTCGGGTCCGGTGTGCGGGTCGATGGCGACGACGGGGATCGACGAGGCGGACAGCGCGGTGCTCGGCGTCACGACGATCGCACCGTCGATGAGCGTCCCGGAGAGGCGTGAGAGCGAGCGGCGCTCCCAGCCCTTCTGCTCGGCACCGGTCACGAGCCCGGCGTAGGCGAGGAGTTCGTACCCGGTGCCCGTCGTGGCGCCCGACACCCCGCGCAGCAGCTCGGTCGAGAACGGCTCGAACTCGGTCACGAGGATGCCGACGACCCCGGTGCGTGAACTCCGGAGGCTCCGCGCCACGAGGGAGGTCTCGTAGCCGAGCTGCTCGACGACCTCCTGCACGCGGAGGATCGTGCCCTGGGCGACACCGTCGCGCTGGTTGATGACCTTCGACACGGTCGGGATCGAGACTCCGGCGGCACGCGCGACATCCGCGATGGTGACCCGGCCGGCGCCGGGACGCGCGCCGATCGCCGTGTCCATCTGCACACCGTACCGCCGCTGCGGCCGCCGATCGGTAAAGAAAACGTTATCGATAACGATTGACAAGCCGTCTCGTGCCCTGGCACGCTCTCCGCAGCGGCAGTCGATGTCGCTGCGAGTCAACGACGACACTTCAGGAGTTCCACGATGACGAGGAAGATCCGAGCCGCGGCAGCCATCGCGCTGATCGGGGCCACAGCACTCACCGCCGCCGGGTGTTCGGCGAACAGCGACGCCTCGAGCGACGGCGGGAAGGTCACGATGACCTTCTGGCACAACTCAACGACCGGACCGGGGAAGGCGTTCTGGGAGAAGACCGTCAAGGACTTCGAGGCCGAGAACCCGAACGTCACCATCAAGATCCAGGCGATCCAGAACGAGGACCTCGACGGGAAGCTGCAGACCGCGCTGAACTCGGGCTCCGCTCCGGACGTGTTCCTCCAGCGCGGTGGCGGCAAGATGGCCGCCATGGTCAACGCCGGCCAGCTGCTCGACATCTCCGACTCCATCGGTTCGACCGCGAAGTCGCAGATCAGCGACGGGTCGTTCGCGGGCTACGAGCAGGACGGCAAGACCTGGGCGATGCCCGTCGACGTCAACCCCGAGGGCATCTGGTACAGCAAGGACCTCTTCGAGAAGGCCGGCATCGACGGCACGCCGACCACGATCGACGAACTGAACGCGGACATCCAGAAGCTCAAGGACGCGGACATCCAGCCGGTGGCCGTCGGTGCGAAGGACGCCTGGCCCGCCGCGCACTGGTACTACAACTTCGCGCTGCGCGCGTGCCCCTCGAGCGTGTTGACGAAGACCGCCCAGGACCTGAAGTTCACGAACGCGTGCTGGAAGCAGGCGGGCGAGGACACGAAGGCGTTCTTCGACACCGAGCCGTTCAACGACGGGTACCTCACCACCGCGGCCCAGCAGGGCGCCGGGCGCTCGGCGGGCCTCGTGGCGAACCACAAGGCCGCCATGGAGCTCATGGGCGCCTGGGACCCGGGCGTGATCTCCTCCCTCACCCCGGACGGCAAGCCGCTGTCCGACCTCGGCTTCTTCCCGTTCCCGGAGGTCTCCGGCGGCAAGGGCGAGACCGGGTCCATGATGGGCGCGGTCGACGGCTTCTCCTGCTCCGCGAAGGCCCCGAAGAAGGCGTGCACCGACTTCCTCAACTACATGACCGAGAAGCCGGTGCAGGAGGCCTACTACAAGGCGTTCAACGCCATCCCCGCGAACAAGTCGGCGCAGACGGTCGTCACGGAGCCCTACCTGAAGAGCGTCCTCGAGGCGTACAACAAGGCGCCGTTCGTCTCCAACTACCTGGACACCGTGTACGGCCAGAACGTCGGCAACGCGCTCAACACCAGCGTCGTCAACCTGCTCGCCGGCAAGGGGTCCGTCTCGGACATCGTGTCGACCGTCAACCAGGCCGCAGCGAAGGGCTGACACATGACCACCTCCGTCGCACCGCGCTCGAACGAGGCGCGGTCCGGGACGGGGCGTCGCACGGGTGGGGCCGACGGTTCGCCGTCGGCCCCGACCCGCCGGGCCCGCAAGGGCACCGACGTCCGAACCCGGGTCGAGATCGCCGTCCTCGCGGGCCCCGCGGTCATCATGTTCGTCGGGTTCGTCATCCTGCCAGTCGTGCTCGCCGCCTACTACGGCTTCTACAGGTGGCAGGGCTACGGCGCCCCGGTCGACTTCGTCGGCCTGCAGAACTACACGGTCATCTTCACCGACCCCGACTTCCGTGGTGTCCTCTGGCACAACCTGTTCATCGTCATCGGGTCGCTCGTCGTGCAGGGCCCGATCGCGATCGTCCTCGCACTGCTGCTCAACCAGCGCATCCGGGGTCGCGGACTCATCCGGGTCCTGATCTTCCTGCCCTACGTGATCTCCGAGGTGATCGTCGGCACCGGGTGGAGCCTGATGCTCCAGTCGAGCGGTGCGGTGAACGACCTGCTGCAGTCCATCGGCCTCGGTGCCCTGCGGAACGACTGGCTGTCGAACCCCGACATCGCGCTCTGGACCCTGCTCGGGATCATCTCGTGGAAGTACATCGGCTTCGCGGTGATCCTCTTCCTCGCCGGCCTGCAGAGCATCCCCGAGGAGCTGTTCGAGGCCGCCCAGCTCGACGGTGCGAGCTACTGGCAGATCCAGCGCCGCATCACGCTGCCGCTGCTCGGCCCGACCCTGCGCATCTGGGCGTTCCTGTCGATCATCGGGTCGCTCCAGCTGTTCGACCTCGTCTACATCATCTGGGGGCAGTACATCGCCTCCACCGCCGGCACCTCGACGATGGCGACCTACATGGTCGCGAACGGCCGACTGTCCGGCAACTACGGGTACGGCAACGCCGTCGCCGTGGTCATCTTCCTCATCTCGCTGGTCGTCGCCCTCGTCTACCAGCGGTTCGTCCTGCGTCGCGACACCGCCGGCGCCCTCACCGGGAAGGGCGACCGATGACCGCCACCGCCTCCCTCGTCGCGCCGAAGCGCCGTCAGCGGGACACCGGTCCCGTCCGGCGTGAGCGCAACCTCGGCACGTACTTCATCGCGCTGCTGTTCATCGCGGTGTGCGTCGGTCCGGTCGCGTACATCGTGCTCGGCGGGTTCCGCACCAACTCGCAGATCACGGCGAGTCCCGCCGGCCTGCCGAACCCGTGGCAGATCGGCAACTACGTCACCGTGCTGACGAGCGGCGTGTTCTGGCAGCAGCTCGGCAACTCCGTGATCGCCGGTGTCACCACCACGGTCGGCGTCGTCGTGCTCGGGCTCATGGTGAGCTTCGTCCTCGCCCGCTACCGGTTCCGCGGGAGCGGCGCGCTGTACTCCCTGTTCGCCGCCGGCCTCATGTTCCCGATCACCGTCGCGATCACGCCGCTCTACATCCTCGTGAAGGACCTCGGCCTCACGAACAACCTCGCCGGCGTCATCCTGCCGCAGATCGCCTTCGCGCTGCCGACGACGGTCATCATCCTCGTGCCGTTCCTCCGTGCGATCCCGGACGAGCTCGAGGAGGCGGCCGCGATCGACGGGGCCAGCCGTCTGGGGTTCTTCTTCCGCATGGTCGTCCCGCTGTCGCTGCCCGGCGTCGTGACGGTCGGCATCCTCGCGTTCATCGGCAGCTGGAACAGCTACCTCCTGCCGCTGTTCATCCTCAACGACGCGTCCACCTACACGCTCCCGCTCGGCGTCCAGGCGTTCGCCTCGCAGTACTCGGTCGACACGGCACGCGTGCTCGCGTTCACCTCGCTGTCGATGATCCCGGCGCTGGCGTTCTTCGCGGTCTTCCAGAAGCGCATCGTCGGCGGCCTCACCGGGGCGGTGAAGGGGTGAGCGCCCTCGGCCCGACGACGGAGGCGACCGACGGCGAGGCGGCGACGGACGGCCAGGAGGCGCGCCCCGCGTCGACCACGTCCGTCGCCACCGTGACCGACGACGGCCCGGAGGCGCGGGGCGGGTCCGCACCGCGCCTCCAGGCCGAACGCCCCCACCTGCCGGACGCGGCCGCGACGGACCGCGTGACCGCCCTGTTCGCCGCGATGACGCTCGAGGAGAAGACGGCGCAGCTCGTCGGCTACTGGCTCGACCAGAACGGCGTCGTCGCGCCCATGCAGGGCGAGATGGCGGCGGCGCAGGACGGCACCACGCTGGCGGACATCACCCGGCACGGCATCGGGCAGTTCACCCGCGTCTACGGCACCCGGCCGGTCGAACCCGACGAGCGTGCCGCGTGGCTCTGGGCCGAACAGCGCCGCCTCAAGCGCGAGACCCGCCTCGGGATCCCCGCGCTGGTGCACGAGGAGTGCCTCACCGGGCTCGCCGCGTGGAAGGCGGCCACCTTCCCGACACCGCTCGCGTGGGGCGCCGCCTTCGACCCGGACCTCGTCGAGCAGGTCGGTGCCGCCATCGGCGACTCGATGCGCCGACTCGGCGTGCACCAGGGCCTCGCGCCCGTGCTCGACGTCATCCGCGACCCGCGCTGGGGGCGGGTCGACGAGTGCATCGGCGAGGACCCGTACCTCGTCGGGACGGTCGGGACCGCGTACGTGCGCGGGCTGCAGTCGGCCGGGGTCGACGCGACCCTGAAGCACTTCCTCGGGTACTCCGCGTCGCAGGCAGGGCGGAACCACGCGCCCGTGCACGCCGGCCCCCGCGAGGTCGCCGACGTCTTCCTGCCGCCGTTCGAGATGGCGCTGCGCGACGGCGGCGCTCGGTCGGTGATGAACTCCTACGCCGAGGTGGACGGGGTCCCCGTCGCCGCGGACCCGGAGCTCCTGACCGGTCTGCTGCGCGACCGGCTCGGCTTCGACGGCACGGTCGTCGCGGACTACTTCTCGGTCGCCTTCCTCGAGGTCATGCACGGCGTCGCGGCCGACCGGGGCGAGGCCGCGGCACTCGCGCTCGCCGCGGGCATCGACGTCGAGCTGCCGACCGGCGACGCCTACCTGGCACCGCTCGTCGAGCGCGTCCGGTCGGGTGCCGTCGACGAGGCCCTCGTCGACCGTGCGGTGCTCCGGGTGCTCCGGCAGAAGGAGCGCCTCGGGCTGCTCGACCCGAACGTGTTCGAGGACGACGCCCCCACCGGGATCGACCTCGACACGCCGCGGCACCAGGCGCTCGCGCGGCAGCTCGCCGCCCGGTCGCTCGTGCTGCTGCGGAACGAGGCGGGCGGCGGCGCGGCGGGCGGTGCGGCCGCTGCGGTCGGCGGTGCAACCGTCGTGGCGGCTGACCGCGCTGCGGTCGACGGCGGGGCGTCCGGCGTGCCCGTCCTGCCGATCCGTGCGGGGTCCTCGGTGGCGGTCATCGGCCCGAACGCCGACCGAGCCGAGGCCCTGCAAGGGTGCTACTCGTTCGCGAACCACGTGCTCGCCGCGCACCCGGACCTGCCGCTCGGCTTCGCGATCCCGACCGTCCGCGAGGCACTCGCCGACGCCCTCGGGCATGCCGCCGTCCGGTTCGCCGGGGGCTGCGCGGTGACCGGCGACGACCGGAGCGGCATCGCCGACGCGGTCGCCGCCGCACGGGCATCGGACGTCGCGGTGGTCGTGGTCGGCGACCAGGCCGGGCTCTTCGGACGCGGCACCGTCGGGGAGGGCAACGACACCGACTCGCTCGACCTGCCCGGCGTGCAGCGCGAGCTCGTCGAGGCGGTCGTCGCCACCGGCACCCCGACCGTGGTGGTGCTCCTCACCGGACGGCCGTACGCGCTCGGGTGGGCGCTCGACGGCGAGGGGCCGCTGCCCGCGGCCGTCGTGCAGGCGTTCTTCCCGGGAGAGGGTGGCGGTCTCGCGATCGCCGACCTGCTCATCGGCGTCACGGCACCGTCCGGTCGCCTGCCCGTGTCCCTGCCGAGGGCCGCCGGCGCGCAGCCGTACACGTACCTGCACCCGCGGTTGGGCGGCCCCTCCGACGTGACCTCGGCGGACTCCACGCCCGTCCGACCGTTCGGGTTCGGGCTCGGCTACACGACGTTCGCGTACGAGGACCTGACCGTCGACGACAGCGTCCCGACCGGCGGCTCCTTCACCGCGTGCGTGACCGTCCGGAACACCGGCGACCGCGACGGCGAGGACGTCGTGCAGCTCTACGGGCACGACGTCGCCGCGTCGGTCACCCGGCCGCTCGTGCAGCTGCTCGGCTACGCGCGCGTGACCGTGCCGGCAGGGGCGTCCGTGCGGGTCCGGTTCGACGTGCCGGTCCAGCGGTTCGCGTTCTCCGACCGGGCGCTGCGTCGGGTCGTGGAGCCGGGGGACGTCCAGGTGTGGGTCGCGTCGCACGCCGCGGCGTCCCGGCCTGGAGGCGCGGTGCACACGGACGGGATCGTCGCGGTCGGTCGCGGTGCCGGTCCGGCGTCGCTGCCGGGGTCCGCCACCGAGCGCGCGGTCGTGCGCGTCACCGGGCCGGTCCGCGAGGTGCTGCCGACGGACCGGCGGACGGTGACCGCCGGCGTCGCCTGACGGCGCGCTACGCGACGCCCCGGACCACGCTGCTTCGTGGTCCGGGGCGTCTCCCGTCGAGCGGCGGTCAGGCCGCGCGCCGGAGGGTCTCGCGCGGGTACTCGCCGTGCTGCTGCAGGTACGAGGCCGAGAAGCGTCCGGCGTGGCCGAACCCCCAGTGCTTCGCCACCTCGGCGATGCTCGTCGACGCCGGATCGCCCGCGAGCAGGTCGTCCCGCACCCGGTCGAGCCGCACCCGGCGGATGTACGAGTTCGGGGAGCAGTCGAAGGTCCGCTGGAAGGCGTGCTGCAGCGCCCGGAGGCTCAGCGACGCCACGCGTGCCAGGTCGGTGCTCGTGATCGGCAGGTGGCAGTGCTCGTGCACGTACTCGACCGCCCGCCGCAGGTGGGCGTTGCGGGGGAGGAGCAGCTCGTCCGGCAGGGTCTTCGACACCACCGGGTAGAGCTCGAGCAGCGCGAGCGCCCCGAGCCGGCCCATCTCCGCCTGCAGCAGCGGGGAGGCCTTGCCGTCCCCGACCGTGTGCGAGATGAGCCTGGCCGCGTTCTGCCACACCTGCAGCGCGCGGTCGTCCGGGCGGACCCGGTGGTCGAGCGCGAGTGCGTCCGGCGCGGTCCCGCGCTCCCCGGCCACCTCCTGCAGCGCCGCCCGGTTCACCTGCACGAGCCGCTGGTCGTAGTCGCGGTAGTCGAACGCCGCACCGCCCTGCGGCCACAGCTGCGGGCGGCCCGGTTCCATCACGATCGGGTCGTCGTCCTGTGCCGTGATCGTCGCCCGGCCCCGGGTGGTCCACTGCACCACGAAGTCGTCCGACGGCGTCATCACGCCCGAGAGGTGCCCGTCGAACCGGATCGAACGGAGGGTCATCGAGTCGTCGCCGACGGCCCGGAACCCGAAGCGGAACGGTGCGTCCGTCCGGTCGGCCTGCCACTCGTTGCCCGCGTACGCCTCCGCGAGGAAGTCGCGCGCGACCTCGAGGTCGTCGCTCTGCGACGCGACCTGGACTCGGGTGGGGGTGCGTTCGGTCATGGGGGTTCCGGTGCAGCCTGCCCGGCGGCGGCCCGTCTGTCCGCTGAGCGCCGGAAACGGCCAGGCGAGGACGCCCCCAGTCCGGGGGTGGACCGGTCGGGATGCGCGATGGACCGTCGTCGCGGTCGCGGTCGCGGTCGCGGTCGCGTCCGGTCGGTGGCGTCCGGTCGGTCGCGTGCTGTCAGTGGCGGGCGAGGAACGGGTCGATCCGCGCCCACGTCGCATCAGGGGCCTCGAGGTGCGGCAGGTGCCCCGCCCCCGGCACGACCACGAACTCCGCCGCCGGGATCGCCGCCGCCACGGCACGCCCGTACTCCGGCGTCACGATCCGGTCGCTCTCCCCGAACACCACGAGCACCGGCACGTCGAGGTGACCCAGGCGTGCCAGGAGGTCGGGTTCGCTCATGGACCGGCCGGCGACGACCGCCATCGTCGCGCCGTTCGACTGTTGGACGGCGCGCTGCTCGTCGGTGAGCGACATTGGGTCGACGTACCCGCGATCGGGGTCGTGCCAGGCGGCCTCCGCCAGCTGGCGGGGGCTGAGCGAGAAGAAGTCCGCGATCGGCGCTCCGTCGACCACGGCCCCCACGCCGTCGATGTCGACCACGGCGCCGACGATGCCGGCGAAGCGCTCCTCGGACGCGGCGGTGATCGCCATCTCGAGCGCGATCCAGCCGCCGATGGACGAGCCGACCAGCACCACGTCCTGCTCGCCGTCCTCGCGCAGCTGTTTCAGGTACGCGACCGCGAGGGCGTGGATCGAGGCGATCGCCGCGGGACGCTCCGTGCCGTCCCAACCCGGGTGCGTCGGTGCGACCACGCGGAACGCGGACGCGAGGTGGGCGACGAGCGGCGCGACGGTCCTCGGGCCACCGCCGCCGTGGAGCACGAGTGCGGTGCGGTCCTGTGTGATGCCGGTGCTGGTCGTGGTCATGGTGCCTCCCGTATCAACATGTTTATCTACTGATGTTGATACCGTAACACCATGGCGATCGACCTGGCAGCACTCGGCCTCACCCTGAAGCGCGCGCAGTACCGCAACCACCGCGCGGCGGAGCAGGCCCTGAAGGAGCAGGTGGGCGTGACCCTCGTGCAGTGGGACGCGCTGCGCGCCGTGGACCGGATGCCCCACGCCTCGGGGCACGACCTGGCCCTCGCGACCTTTCAGAGCGACCAGGCGTTCGGCGCACTGGCGGGCCGGTTGGTCGACCGCGGACTCATCACCAGGCGACCCGGGGTGGGGCGTCGGATCGAGCACGCCCTCACCGAGGACGGCCGCGCTGCGCTCGAGGCGGGGACCCGCGTCACCGAGGGTGTCCTCGCCGAGCTCTTCGCGCCGCTCACCGAGCGCGAGCACGGTCTGCTCGCCGGTCTGCTCGCGAAGCTGCTCTCCGACGAGCCGGCCCCGTACCCGGCGAGCGGAGCGGACGCCGTACGCTGAGCCCGTGGTGGGCATGATCGTCCTCGTGGCGGCCGAGTACCTGGCCGACTCGCCCCTGTGGTTCCGCGGGGGATCCGAAGTGGGCCGATCGGACGTCGACGATCCTCCGGCGCTCGGGGTCAGCGCCGCCCTGCGGAACGACCTCCGCGCGTGGAACGACCGCTTCGAGCAGCTGTCGAGCCACGTGTTCGACGACCGCCGCGACCCGGCCGTCGCTCCGGACCCGACGCCGCCCGAGCTCTGGGACGCGCACCGGGTCGAAGCGTTCGAGCTGGCGGCCCGGGTCCAGCTCGAGCTCGGCGACGACGTCCACGTCTGGTGCGGCCCTGGTGGCGGGATGGACGCGGTGGCCGAGTGGGGCCCAGTTGTCGTCGTGCCGAGCGGGCATCGGGGGACCGACGTCGAGGTCCTGCACCACGGCGTCCGCGAGGTGCGCTCCGCGCGTGCGGCCGGCGCGCGCGAGGGGACCGCCAAGGCGATCGTTCACTGGCGCGCCCTGACGGAGCGCGTCGGTCTGCCCTTCGGTGACGCGGCGACGCGGGCCCTCGGGCTCCGGACCGCAGGACGTGTGCAGGCGGACCTCGGCTCGCGTGCAGGGGTCGTCTGCTGGTCCGGCTGGACGGGTCCGTACCGGTACGACGACCACGACTGAGCCCGGCACGATCGGCCCCGGATGTCCGCGGAGTGACGCCGTGGGGCGGCCGGACATCCGACTTGCGACGACGATGTCCGGGGACGGTGCGTGACGATCCGGCGCTTCGTACCGTCATGGTCGAGAGAGCCACCGGAACCACCGGGGCCACCACCCGAGGAAGACCCGAGGAACCAGCCGTGACCACGATCGCCGACACCGACCTCCTGGTCGGACCGAAGAACGCACACCAGTCCGTGTCCTTCTCCGGACGTCACCACCGGAGCTCGTTCAGCGAGGTCCGCGCGGCACGTCGGCAGCGCACGCTCGCCATCGTCGCGATCAGCACCGGGATCCTCTCGGTCTCCGTGGCCGCATCGGCCGCCGTCGTGATCGGCCTCGGCGCGTGAGCACCCCGCTGCACGGTCGTCCGTCCCTCGAGGAACTCCGCCGCGACCCCCGCGAGTGGCACCGCCGCGGCATGACGCACCCCGCCGTGCTGCGGGCGATGGTCGTCGCGCGGGTGAACGGCCACGACGGCCCTGTTCAAGAACCGACCTACGCCGACTTCTTCAACGGCTGACCAGACAGAGCGCATGACGACTCCCACCCTGACCCCGGCACGCCCGGCGACCCCGACCGAGCACACTGCGGTCGAGGCCGCCGATGCCCTGTTCACCGAGCACGGCATCGTCCCGGTGGCCATGGAGGACGTCGCACGGCGAGCGGGTGTGTCCCTCGACGAGCTCGTGGCGGTGTACCCGACCCGGCACGACCTCGTCGTCGCGGTGCTGCAGCGGTGGCACGGGGCGTGGAATGCGGCGCTCGACCGGATCGCGGCGGAGTCCGACGACCCCCGCGACGAGGTGCTCGGGGTGTTCGGGTACCTCGAGCAGTGCTTCGCCGAGGACGACTGGCGCGGCTGCGCGTTCATCAACCACCACGCCGAGCTCGGTCGGCAGGACCCGGCGATCGCCGAGCTGTCGCGCGAGCACTTCCGGCAGGTCGAGCAGCACCTCACCCAGGTCTGCTCGCGGGCCGGGCTCCCGGCGCACGTCGCCCAGGCGATCCTGCTCCTCGTCGAAGGTGCCCGTGTGGATTCCGCCGTCCAGCGGTCCGCGCAGCCCGCACGGACGGCCCGACTCGCAGCGGCGATGCTCATGTCCGTCTACGAGGCCGACCGCTCCGCCTGACACCGACGGGCGCTCCGTGTCAGCATGAGGCGTGCTGACGATCGGGGTCCTCGTCGTCGCCGGCTTGGTCGCGGGCATCGTCGGCACGGCCGGCGGCATCACGTCCCTCGTGGCGTACCCCGCCCTCCTCGCCGTCGGCCTGCCGCCCTTCGCGGCGAACGTCACGAACTCCGTCGCGCTGATCGGCAGCGGCGCGAGCTCGGCGTTCCGCGCCCGGACGGTGCTGCGCGACCGACCGGTCACGATCCGTCGCTGGATGCCCCTCACGGTCGGGGCGTCCCTGTGCGGCGCCGTGCTGCTGGTCGTCACCCCGGCGTCCCTGTTCGACCGGATCGTCCCGTTCCTGGTGCTCGCGGGCGGGGTGCTCGTCCTCGCGCAGCCGCTCCTCGACCGTCGCCGACGAGGTGCTCGCGCCCAGCCGGGCGTCGTCCTGCCGAGCGTCGCCGGGGTCGGGCTCTACAACGGGTACTTCGGGGCGGGGTCCGGCGTGCTCATGATCGCCGTGCTGCTGCTCACCGGCGAACCGAGCCTGCCACGGGCGAACGCGGTGAAGAACGTCCTGCTGGTCGCCGCCGACCTCCTGCCGGCCGTGGTCTTCGCCGTCTCGGGACACGTGGTGTGGTCCGCCGCACTGGCGCTCGGTGCGGGAGCGGTCGTCGGCGGGCTCATCGGGCCGACGATCGCGCAGCGCGTGCCGCACGGGGTGCTGCGGGTGGCGATCGCCTTGTGCTCGCTCGTGCTCGCCGTGGTTCTCTTCGCCACCGTCGGCTGAGAGACGCCGACGGCCCCGCCCGACCAGAGGGTCGGACGGGGCCGTCACGGGTGAGCGGCAGGTCAGGCCGCCGCGGCCCGGTACCGCTCGAGCACCTCGGGGTGCGGGTCCGCGGGGATCGTCGTCGTCGCGATGCTCCACGACGGCAGCGAACCGGAGAGGGCCCACGCGGCCTGCCGGGCAGCGCCCGCGGCGACGTACTCCCCGGGCTCCGGCAGTTCGACGTCACGCCCGAACACCTGCGCGGCGACGGCCCGGACGGCCTCGTTCCGCGCCGCACCGCCGATGAGCAGGAGGCGGCTCACCGCGACACCGGTCCGCTCGACGGCGGCCAGGCCGTCCGTGAGTGCGCAGAGCATCCCCTCGACGGCGGCGCGGGCGAGGTGCGCCCGGTCGGTCGTCGCGGGGGTCATCCCAACGAGTGAGGCGGTCGCGTCCGGCCGGTTGGGCGTCCGCTCGCCGACGAAGTACGGCACGAGGACGAGGCCGTCGGCTCCCGCCGGCGCCTGCAGCGCCAGCTCGCCGAGCGCGTCGTGGTCGACGCCGAGGAGGCCGCCGATCACCTCGAGCACGCGCGCCGCGTTGAGCGTCGTGACGATCGGGAGGCGCGACCCGGTCCCGTCGGCGAAGCCCGCCACGGTCCCGCTCGGGTCCGTCACCTCGGTGTCGGTGACCCCGAAGACGGTGCCGCTGGTGCCGAGGGACACCGCGACGTCTCCGGGGCCGAGTCCGAGGCCGAGCGCTGCCCCGGCGTTGTCGCCGAGTCCGGCGCCCACGATCAGCCCGGCGCGTGCGACCGCACCGCCGGGCAGCTCGACGTCGCCGTCGAGCGTGCCCATGGCCTCGTCCGGCGCGACGACCCGCGGCACCACGACGGCGCCGTCCGTGCTCGCTCCGCCGCCGGCGACCCGCAGCCCACGCCCGAGGGCGGCCTCGAACAGCTCGCCGTCGTACTCCCGGCGCACCGGGTCCCAGTACGCCGTACCGCTGGCGTCGGAGCCGTCGGTCGCGAGGGCGTCGAGGTCGGGGCCGAGCGGGCTCTCGTCCGCCGGACCGAACCCGCGCAGCCGCCACGACAGCCAGTCGTGGGGAAGCGCCACGGCGGCGACCCGCGCGGCGTTCTCGGGCTCCGCGTCGCGGAGCCACCGCAGCTTGGTACCGGTGAACGAGGCCACCGGGACCAGACCCGTCCGGGCGACCCATGCCTCCCGGCCGAGTTCCTCGACCATCTGCGCGGCCGCGTCCGCGCTGCGCACGTCGTTCCACAGGAGCGCGTCGCGCACCACGTGACCGTCCGCGTCGAGCGCGACCATGCCGTGTTGCTGCCCGGCGACCGCGACGGCCGCGACGTCGTCGAACCCGCCGGCGTCCGCGATCGCGGCGCCGAGCGCGTCCCACCAGTGGCGGGGGTCGACCGACGTGCCGTCCGGGTGGGACGCGCGCCCCTCCCGGACGACCGCGCCGGAGTCGGCGTCACGGATGGTCACCTTGCAGGACTGGGTCGACGAGTCGACCCCGGCGACGAAGGTCACCGAGCGCCCATGAGGTGCTCGATCGCCAGCTGCTGCAGGCGCACGAAGCCGAAGCCCTTGCCGCCGAAGTACGCGTCGGCGTCGAAGTCCTCGAACGCCGAGCGGTCGGCGAGGAAGTCGTCGTACGACTCGCCCGCGTTCAGCGTCGGGGTGCTCAGCTCGTCGACCTTGGCGGCGGACAGGGCCTCCTGCACCTCGGGGTCGGCGCGGAAGGCCTCGGCGCGCTCCTTGAGGAGGAGGTACATGCGCATGTTGGCCTTCGCGGAGTCCCAGACGCCCGTGATGTCCTCGGTGCGGCTCGGCTTGTAGTCGAAGTGGCGGGGTCCGTCGTACGCCTGGCCACCCTGCGGGGCGCCGTGCTCGAGCAGGTCGACGAGCGAGAAGGCGTTCTGCAGGTCGCCGTGCCCGAACACGAGGTCCTGGTCGTACTTGATGCCGCGCTGGCCGTTGAGGTCGATGTGGAAGAGCTTGCCCTGGTAGAGTGCCTGGGCGATGCCGGCCGTGAAGTTGAGCCCGGCCATCTGCTCGTGGCCGACCTCGGGGTTGATGCCGAAGAGTTCGGGGCGCTCGAGCGTCTCGGTGAAGGCGATCGCGTGGCCGAGGGTCGGCAGGAGGATGTCGCCGCGGGGCTCGTTCGGCTTCGGCTCGATGGCGAAGCGGATGTCGTAGCCCTTGTCGGTGACGTACTGGGCGAGCAGGTTCACGGCCTCGCGGTAGCGCTCGAGCGCGGCCTGCACGTCCTTCGCGGAGTCGTACTCGGAGCCCTCGCGGCCGCCCCACATGACGAAGGTCTTCGCGCCGAGCTCGGCGGCGAGGTCGATGTTGCGGAGCACCTTGCGGAGCGCGAAGCGGCGCACCTGGCGGTCGTTCGAGGTGAACCCGCCGTCCTTGAAGACCGGCGCCGAGAACAGGTTCGTCGTGACCATCGGCACGATGATGCCGGTGGAGTCGAGGGCGCCCTTGAGGCGGTCGATCTGCGCCTGGCGCTCGGCGTCGGTCGAGCCGAACGCGAACAGGTCGTCGTCGTGGAAGGTCAGGCCGTAGGCGCCGATCTCGTCGAGCTTCTCGACCGCCTCGACCACGTCCAGCGCGGGACGGGTGGGGCCACCGAACGGGTCGGACCCGTTGTAGCCGATGGTCCAGAGACCGAAGGAGAACTTGTCGTCGCGGGTGGGCGTCGTTGCCATGGTGGATCACCGTTCGTCGTCGAAACAAAATGTTGCCGCGCCCAACATAAGCGGTAGTGTTGACTCTGGCAAGACGTGATCGCAAAGGAGCGAACGAATGGCATCGGACCGACTTCGAGTGGCGATGGTGGGCCACGGTTTCATGGGAGCCGCCCACTCGCAGGGGTGGCGGACCGCCCCGAGGTTCTTCGACCTCGGGGTCGAGACCGAGATGACGGTGGTCGTCGGGCGTGACGCCGAACGGACCGAGGCGTCGCGTCGGCAGTACGGCTGGCAGACCGCGTCGACCGACTGGCGTGCGGCTGTGACGGACCCCGACATCGACGTGGTCGACATCTGCTCGCCCGGCTCCTCGCACGTCGAGGTCGCGATCGCCGCGCTCGAGGCCGGCAAGCACGTGCTGTGCGAGAAGCCCCTCGCGAACTCGGTCGCGGAGGCCGAGGCGATGACCGCGGCCGCCGCCGCTGCGCGGGCGTCGGGCGTCCGCTCGATGGTCGGCTTCAGCTACCGTCGCGTGCCCGCCATCGCGTTCGCGAAGCAGCTGGTGGAGGCCGGGAGGCTCGGCACCGTCCGGCAGGTCCGCGCGCTCTACCTGCAGGACTGGTTGGCAGACCCCGAGGGACCGATGACCTGGCGACTCGACAAGTCGCTCGCGGGCTCCGGCTCGCTCGGTGACATCGGCGCGCACGCGATCGACCTCGTGGAGCACGTCACGGGAGCGTCGCTCGCCACGGTGTCCGGCACGCTCGAGACCTTCGTGACCGAGCGCCCGCTCATGGCCGAGGGGGTCGGACTGTCGGGCACCGCCTCCTCCGAACGCGGGCAGGTCACGGTCGACGACGCCGCGTTCTTCACCGCGCGGCTCGCCGGCGGCGCTGCCGACGGGGCGATCGGCACGTTCGAGGCCACGCGCTACGCGACCGGCCGGAAGAACGGCCTCACGCTCGAGATCAGCGGGTCCGACGGCGCGATCCAGTTCGACCTCGAGTCGATGAACGAACTGCGGTTCTACGACGCGACGGCCCCGGCGGGGGAGCAGGGCTTCCAGCGGATCATCGTGACCGAGCCCGAGCACCCCTACATGGCGGCCTGGTGGCCGACCGGGCACCTCATCGGCTACGAGCACACCTTCAGTCACGAGGTGAAGGACTTCGTGCAGGCGATCGTCGCGGGCGAGGACCCGTCCCCGTCCTTCGAGGAGGGCCTGCACGTGCAGCGGGTCCTCGACGCGGTCGAGCGCAGCGCGGCCGACGGCAGCGCCTGGACGGTGATCTGATGGCCGCGGCGCGTCGCGCACTGGTGGTGCGTGGTGGGTGGGACGGGCACATGCCGGTCGAGACCACCGACCTGTTCATCCCGTTCCTGCGGGACAACGGCTTCGACGTGCAGGTGTCGGAGTCGACCGCGGTGTACGCCGACGACGCCGTGATGGCGGACCTCGACCTCATCGTGCAGATCGTGACGATGTCGACGATCGCGGACGAGGAGTTCGCCGGGCTCCAGAAGGCCGTCCTCGGCGGGGCGGGCCTCGCCGGGTGGCACGGCGGGATCGCGGACGCGTTCCGGAACACCGCCGACTACCTCCACATGATCGGTGGGCAGTTCGCGCACCACGCGGGCAAGCACCCGTCCGAGCGCACCGGCGAGCAGTCGGACAACTACATCCCGTACACGGTGCACATCACCGAGGCGGGGCACGAGCACCCGATCACGCAGGGCATCGAGGACTTCGACCTCGTGACCGAGCAGTACTGGGTGCTCTCCGACGAGTACAACGACGTCCTGGCGACCACCACGCAGGAGGCGCGGGACTTCGACGCCTGGAACCGACCGGTCACGGCGCCGGCGATCTGGACCCGGCAGTGGGGCGAGGGACGCGTGTTCGTCTCCGCCCCCGGACACCGGCTCGAGGTCGTCGAGTCGCAGCCACTCCGCACGATCATCGAGAGGGGACTCCTGTGGGCAGCCCGTTGAAGGTCGGTGTCGTCGGCGTCGGCGTCATCAGCCAGCAGTACTTCGAGCACTTCCCGGCGCTGCCCGGACTCGAGCTCACCGCGGTCGCGGACATCGACGTCGCCCGCGCGCAGTCCGTCGGCGAGACGCAGGGCGTCCGTGGATCGTCGGTCGACGACCTCCTGGCCGCCGACGACGTCGACGTCGTGCTCAACCTGACGATCCCGGCCGCGCACGCCGAGGTCGCCACCCGGGCGCTCGAGGCCGGCAAGCACGTCTACGGCGAGAAGCCGCTCGCGATGTCGACGGCCGAGGCCCGGCCGGTGCTCGACCTCGCTCGACGGTCCGGCCTGCGGGTCGGGAGCGCCCCCGACACGGTGCTCGGGACGGGCATCCAGACCGCCCGCGCCGCCCTCGACGACGGGCTGATCGGGAGCCCGGTCGGCGCCGCGGTGTCGTGGTCCGCGCCCGGCCACGAACTCTGGCACCCGGCCCCCGCGTTCTACTACCAGCCCGGCGGCGGCCCGCTGCTCGACATGGGGCCGTACTACCTGACGAGCCTCGTGCAGTTCTTCGGCCCGGTCGTCCGCGTGAGCGGTGCCTCGACCCGCTCCGACCGCGAACGCACCATCGCGACCGGTCCCGCCGCGGGCACCCCGCTCCGGGTGGACATCGACACGCACGTGGTGGCGGTCCTCGAACACGCGAACGGGGTCGTCTCGACGGTCACGGTGTCGTTCGAGGTCTGGGCGACCCGGGCACCGCTGTTCGAGGTGTACGGCACCGCGGGCACGCTCGGCGTCCCGGACCCGAACCGGTTCTCCGACCCGGTGTCGATCGCGACCGCCGACGACCGCGAGTGGCGCGAGCTGCCCGTGAGCGCCGGGTACGCCGACGCCGGCCGCGGCTACGGGCTCGCCGACATGGCGCACGCGATCGCCACCGACCGGCCGCACCGGGCCGACGGCGAGCTCGCGTTCCACGTGCTCGAGGTGATGGAGGCCGTGTCGACGGCAGCCCGTGAGCACACCGTGGTCGAGGTGCGGTCGCAGGTCGACCGGCCCGAGACCGTGCCCGCAGGGGCCACCCCCGGGTCCTGGTGACCCACAGCAGAGGCGAGGAAGGACGACGACGATGACGACGACGGACGGAACCGACGAGGCGGGGGCGAGCAGCGCCTCCAGGCCGGACGATGCCGGGCGGCCGACACGGTCGGTCACCCTGTTCACCGGCCAGTGGGCCGACCTGCCCTTCGAGGAGGTGGCGCGCCGTGCGGGGGAGTGGGGCTACGACGGCCTGGAGATCGCGTGCTGGGGCGACCACCTGGACGTCCGGCGCGCCGCGACCGACCCCGGGTACGTGGCGGACCGGAAGGCGATCCTGGAGCGGAACGGGCTGCAGGTCTGGACCATCGCGAACCACCTGGTCGGTCAGGCGGTCTGCGACGACCCGATCGACCAGCGGCACCAGGACATCGTGCCGGAGCACGTGTGGGGCGACGGCGACCCGGAAGGCGTGCGCCAGCGGGCCGCGGAGGAGCTGCAGTGGACCGCCCGGGCGGCCGCGGCGCTCGGCGTCCGGACCGTGACCGGGTTCTCGGGGTCGTCGATCTGGAAGACCGTCGCCGGGTTCCCGCCCGTGCCCCCGGGCATGATCGACGCCGGCTACCAGGACTTCCACGACCGGTGGTCGCCGATCCTCGACGTCTTCGAGGAGGTCGGCGTGCGGTTCGCGCTCGAGGTGCACCCGTCCGAGATCGCCTACGACTACTGGACGGCTCGTCGGACCCTGGAGGTCTTCCGCGACCGTCCGGCGTTCGGGTTCAACTTCGATCCGTCGCACTTCGTCTGGCAGGACCTCGACCCCGCCGCGTTCTTGCTCGACTTCGCCGACCGGGTGTACCACGTGCACTGCAAGGAGTCGGTCAAGCAGCTCGACGGGCGGAACGGCCGGCTGTCGTCGCACCTGCCGTGGGGCGATCCCCGGCGCGGCTGGGACTTCGTCACGGCCGGACACGGGGACGTGCCGTGGGAGCGGGTGTTCCGCGTGCTGAACCACATCGGGTACGACGGGCCGACGAGCGTCGAGTGGGAGGACGCCGGCATGGACCGACTCGTCGGCGGCCCCGAGGCGCTGGCGTTCGTGCGGCGGCTCGGGACGATCGCGCCGCCGGAGGCCGCGTTCGACGCCGCGTTCTCGCGCTCGCGCTGAGCGGCGGCCAGCCCCGAGTCTCGTGCTGAGCGACAGTTCTCGCGCGGTTCGCCGCGAGGACTGTCGCCCACACCGAGACTCGGCACCGCCAACACCCACCCACCCAACCACTCGACCGACGGAGGACCCCGTGGCACCACGCGCAGCACCGCCCGCCGGCGCCCGCGCACCCGGCAACGCCGCCCGCGTCCTCCGGCTCGTGCACGAGGAGGGACCCATCAGCCGCGCCGAGCTCACCCGGCGCACCGGACTCAACCGGTCGACGACCCTCGCGCTCGTCGGCGAGCTCGTCGACCTCGGCCTCGTGCACGAGGACGCCCCCGCCACCGGGGTCCGCGGTGCCGGGGTCGGCCGGCCGAGCCCGGTCGTCCGAGCCTCGGCGGACGTGGTCGCCGCCGCAGCCGTGGTCGAGATCGACGCCGTGACGGTCGCCCTCGTCGGCCTCGACGGCTCCGTCCGGCACCGCCGCGCCGAACCCCAGGCAGCACCGCCGACCGCCGCCGAGGCCGTCGCCACCGTCGCCCGGCTCCTCGACGAGCTGGTGGCCCACGCGAGCAGCACGACCGGGCCCGTCCGCGTCGTCGGGATCGGCGTCGCGGTCCCCGGCACCGTCCGCGCCGAGGACGGCACGGTCCAGTACGCGCCGCACCTCGGCTGGCACGACGAGCCCGTCGCCGAGCCCCTCGCGGACCGCACGGGGCTCCCCGTCGCGGCGGCGAACGACGCGGACCTCGGCGCCTGGGCGGAACGACTCGCGGGCAGCGGCCGGGGCGTCGACGACGTCGTCTACCTCAACGGTGGCGCGAGCGGCATCGGCGGCGGGGTCATCACCGCCGGTCGACCGCTCATCGGCGCCGACGGGTACGCCGGCGAGCTCGGGCACACCTTCGTCGCCGCGAACGGCATCCGCTGCCACTGCGGAGCCGTCGGGTGCCTCGAGACCGAGGCGTCCCGCGAGGCCCTCACCTCGGTCGCGGGCACGCCGCCGGACGACCTCCGCGCCCTGGCCGCCGCGCTCGCCGAGGAGCGACCCGACCTCGAGTCGGTCGTGGACCGGCAGGTGTCGGCACTCGTGACCGCGCTCCGCAACGCCATCCACACCGTCAACCCCGAGGTCGTCGTGCTCGGCGGGTTCCTCGGGGTGCTGCTCGAGCACGTCGGCGACCGGATCCTCGACGACGTCCGCGCCCAGTCGATGCCGGGGACTGCGGACCGACTCCGCATCGTGCCCGCGGCCCTCGGCGACGACGTCCTGACGCGGGGCGCGGCCGAGGTCGGCTTCCGCGAGCTGCTCCGCGACCCGGCCGCGCACACCGGCGCCGCCCGGCCCGCCTCCGCGCGCGCCGACGCCGCCGCCGCCGCGCCCGCCGCCGCCGCGCAGCCCGCGGCCGGGCGCACCCGCGCACCCTCCTCCCCGAACGCACCAGGAACCGACCGCGACGCCGCGGCCGAGGAAGCGAGAACCCCATGACCACCGAGACCCCCGACCACCAGCGCACGAGCGTGCTCCTCGGCACCCAGGACCTCACGGTCGAGGACCGCCCCGTCCCGACGCCCGACCCCGGCGACGTCCTCGTCCGGGTCGCGGCCGTCGGTGTCTGCGGGTCCGACGTGCACTACTACCGGCACGGCCGCATCGGTGACTTCGTCGTCGAGGAGCCCCTCGTCCTCGGCCACGAGCTCTCCGGCACGGTCGTCGCCGTCGGCGCGGGCGTCGACGAGTCCCGAGTGGGCGAGCGCGTCGCCGTCGAGCCGCAGCGCCCCTGCCACCGGTGCGCGCAGTGCCTCGCCGGGCGGTACAACCTCTGCCCGCACATGCGCTTCTACGCGACGCCGCCGATCGACGGCGCCTTCACCGAGTACGTGACCATCGAGTCCGAGTTCGCGCACACCCTGCCCGACACCGTCTCGTTCGAGGCCGGCGCGCTCCTGGAGCCCCTGTCGGTCGGCATCGCGGCCGTGCGCAAGGCGGGCATCGTCCCGGGCTCCTCGGTCCTCATCGCCGGTGCCGGGCCGATCGGTGTGATCTGCGCGCAGGCCGCCCGGGCGTTCGGTGCGAGCCGGATCGTCGTGAGCGACCTCGTCGCCGAGCGACGCGAGCGGGCCCTGTCGTTTGGCGCCACCGAGGTCGTCGACCCAACCGTCGTGGACGTCACCTCGGACATCGTGCCGGTGGACGCGTTCATCGACGCGAGCGGGGCACCCCGTGCGGTCTCGGACGGCATCAAGGCGGTCGGTCCCGCGGGCGCCGCGGTCCTCGTCGGCCTCGGCAACTCCGAGATGACGCTCCCGGTCGAGCACATCCAGAACCTCGAGGTCACCGTGACCGGCATCTTCCGCTACACGAACACGTGGCCGGTCGCGATCGGCCTGGTCGCGTCCGGGCAGGTGGACCTCGACTCGCTCGTCACCGGGCGCTACGGCCTCGACGAGGTCCGCGAGGCCCTGGAGTCCGACACCGACCCGGCGTCGCTGAAGTCCGTCGTCTACCCCGGTGGTGCACCCGCCTGAGCACAGCGACACGGCCGACCCGGTCCGTCGGTGCGGCGGGGTGCGCGGCGCCGCCCCCGCGGTCGTCCGGCGTGCGTCCCGCGCCCGGCGCGACCCGCTGACGGACTCGGCGCACGCCGCCGGTTCCGGCGTGACGCGTCAGCGGCAGGCCGGCCGTGCCGGTGGGGGGAGGCACGGTGCGGGCCAGCACCGTGCCTCCAGTCCGTCGTCTGCGCACGTCGTGACGGGTCGCGCTCTGACGGCATGCGTCTCCAGGCCGGGGTGCGCGCGCGTCGCGCGAGCGGCGGTGTCCCCTCGTCACGGGCCACCCGCCCGACACCCCGACGCGCTACCGTTCGCCCATGACCGTGTCGCCCACCGCCGTGCCACCGCAGCGCACCGACCGCCGCGCGCTCGTCTCGTGGGCGCTCTGGGACTGGGGGTCCGCGGCGTTCAACGCCGTCGTCACCACCTTCGTGTTCAGCACCTACCTGGCGAGCCGCGCGTTCGTCGACCCGGCCCCTCGTCGCCGACACCTCGGCGGCGGGCAGGGCGGTCGTCGAACGGGAGCTCGCGCACAACGCCGCCGTCGTCTCCACGACGCTCGCGATCGCCGGGGTCGTCGTCGCCCTCGTCGCGCCCGCGGTCGGGCGACTCGCGGACAGCACCGGCCACCGTCGCCGATCCGTGCTGATCGCCACGATCGGCATCGCCCTGTCGATCGGCGGCATGGTGTTCGTGGCGCCGAGCCAGCCCTACCTGTACCTCGGTGCAGCCCTGCTCGGGATCGGCACCGTCGCGTACGAGATCGCGAGCGTGGGCTACAACGCGATGCTCGGCCAGGTCGCCCCGGGGGACCGCACCGGCCGGGTATCGGCCATCGGCTGGGCGGCCGGCTACTTCGGCGGCATCGTGCTGCTCGTCGTGCTGCTCGTGCTCTGCATCCAGGACTTCGGCGGCGGTGACGTCGCCGGACTCCTGCGCCTCCCGGCGACGGTGGCGACCGGGCAGTGGGACGTCCGCGTCGCGATCGGCATCGCCGCGGTCTGGCTCGCCGTGAGCTCGGTGCCGCTGTTCCTCGTCGTGCCCGAGGCCGCCGCGGACCGGTCGCGCGGCGGCGGCGTGCTCTCGGCGTACCGTGACCTCGGCCGCGACGTCGCACGCCTGTGGCGGGAGCGGCGCGACGTGCTCGGGTTCCTCGTCGCGAGCGCGGTGTTCCGCGACGGGGTCGGTGCCGTCTTCACCTTCGGCGGCATCATCGCCGCGCAGGTCTTCGGGTTCTCCGCGTCGCAGGTGATCCTGTTCGCCATCGCCGCGAACGTCGTCGCCGGCGTCGCGACCTACGCCTCCGGGTGGCTGGACGACCGGTTCGGGTCGCGTGCGCTCATCATGGTCTCGCTCGTCGGACTGGCGCTCTGCGGCCTCGGGGTGCTCGCCGCGGGGACGTCGGCCGCGCTGTTCTGGGTGCTCGGACTGACCCTCGCACTCTTCGTCGGGCCGGTGCAGGCGTCGTCGCGGGCCTACCTCGCGCGGCTCGCGACGCCCGGCCGGGAGGGCGAGCTCTTCGGCCTGTACGCCACCACCGGCCGCGCGGCGACGTTCCTCGCGCCGACGCTGTTCTCGCTGGCCGTGACGATCGGCGGCTCGACGCGGTACGGGATCCTCGGGATCGTGGTGGTGCTCGTGGCGGGGCTCGTGTGCATGGCGTTCGTGCGGACCTCGGCGGACCGGGCGCCGGGGGTGGCCGATCGGGGCGAGCGCCGGGGGTCGGACCGGGCGTAGCCGGTCGGACCGGGCGGAGGTGGTCGTTCGTTCCGCCACACCTCGCCCGATCCCGCCTCCCATCGTGTCCGTGACGGGAGGGACCGCGCACCGGACCCGCACCGCCCGGGCACCGCTCAGCCCCGGTTGCGCCAGGATGGGACCATGACCGACCAGCGCATCGCCGTCGTCGTCCTCGCCGCAGGCCAGGGCACGCGCATGAAGTCCGCCACGCCCAAGGTGCTGCACCGCCTCGCCGGGCTGCCGCTCATCGCGCACGTGCTCCGGACCGCGTCGTCGCTCGAGCCCGCCCACGTCGCCGTCGTCGTGCGACACGAGCGGGACCGCGTCGCAGCCGAGGTCGTCGAGCGTGCGCCCGACGCCCTCGTGGTCGACCAGGACGAGGTCCCCGGCACCGGCCGTGCGGTCGAGGTCGCGGTGCGGGCGCTCCCCGCGGACTTCGACGGTGCCGTCGTGGTGTTGTCGGGCGACGTCCCGCTGCTCGACGTGGTGTCGCTCCGTGCGCTCGTGGACGCGCACGTGGGCGGCGGCAACGGCGCCACCTTCGTGAGCGCGATCGCCCCCGACCCGACGGGGCTCGGCCGCATCGTCCGTGACGAGGCCGGTGCGTTCGTCGGGGTCGTCGAGCACAAGGACGCGACGCCCGAGCAGCTGACGATCACCGAGGCGAACGCGGGCATCTACGCCTTCGACGTCACGCACCTCCGCGCCGTCCTGCCGTCGCTCACCACGGCGAACGCGCAGGGCGAGAAGTACATCACCGACGCACCGGCGCTGATCGGCGAGCGGGGCGGGCGCATCGACGTCGTCACGCTCACCGACCCGTGGCTCGTCGCCGGGATCAACGACCGTGCGCAGCTGTCCGACGCCGCCCGCGAGCTCAACGCCCGGATCGTCCGCCGGCACCAGGTCGCCGGCGTCACCGTGCAGGACCCGGCGACGACGTGGATCGACCTCGACGTGACCATCGAGCCCGACGCCGAGGTCCTGCCCGGCACGCAACTCGTCGGCGCGACCGCCATCGCCGCGGGAGCCGTCGTCGGACCGGACACCACCCTCCGCGACACCGAGGTCGGTGCGGGCGCGACCGTGAACCGTGTCGACGCGACGCTCGCCGTGATCGGGGCGGGCGCGTCCGTCGGACCGTTCGCGTACCTGCGTCCCGGGACGATCCTCGGGGACCAGGGCAAGATCGGGACCTTCGTCGAGACGAAGAACGCGCGGATCGGCCGCGGCAGCAAGGTCCCGCACCTGTCGTACATCGGCGACGCCGAGGTGGGCGAGGACTCGAACATCGGCGCGAACACGATCACCGCGAACTACGACGGCGTGGCGAAGCACCGCACCGAGGTCGGGTCCAACGTCAGGACCGGGTCGCACAACGTGTTCGTCGCCCCCGTTAGGATTGGTGACGGAGCGTACACCGGCGCCGGGACCACCGTCCGCAAGGACGTCCCTGCCGGGTCGCTGGCGATCAGCTACGCCCCACAGCGCAACACCGACGGCTGGGTCGAGGAACACCGACCCGGCACGCCGGCGGCCGAGGCGGCTCGGCGCGCGCGTGGCGAACAGATCTGACGGCCTCCGGGTCGATCGACACGGCCCTCCGGGGCCAGGGAGTGAGCACGGCACTTGTCCGGAATCAAAGCCACTGGTCAGAAACGACTCGTCCTCGTCTCGGGCCGGGCACACCCGGCGCTGTCGGCGGAGATCGCGGAGGAGCTCGGCGTCGAGCTCGTCCCGACCGACGCGCGGACCTTCGCGAACGGTGAGCTCTACGCCCGCTTCGACGAGTCGGTCCGCGGCTGCGACGCGTTCGTCATCCAGTCGCACACGGCGCCCATCAACGAGTGGCTCATGGAGCAGCTCATCATCGTCGACGCCCTGAAGCGTGCCTCGGCGAAGCGCATCACCGTCGTCGCCCCCTTCTACCCATACGCCCGTCAGGACAAGAAGGGCCGCGGCCGCGAGCCGATCTCGGCCCGACTCGTCGCCGACCTCTTCAAGGCGGCCGGTGCGCACCGCATCATGAGCGTCGACCTGCACGCGGCACAGATCCAGGGCTTCTTCGACGGCCCGGTGGACCACCTGTTCGCCATGCCCGTGCTGCTCGAGCGCTTCCAGGAGATCCTCGACCCCGCGACGCTCACCGTCGTCTCGCCGGACATGGGCCGCGTCCGCGTCGCCGACATCTGGTCGGAGAAGCTCGGCGCGCCGCTCGCCATCATCCACAAGCGCCGCGACCCGCTCGTGCCGAACCAGGTCTCCGTGCACGAGATCGTCGGTGACGTGCGGGGCCGCGTCTGCCTGCTCGTCGACGACCTCATCGACACCGGCCGCACCATCGCCAAGGCAGCCGAGGCGCTCAAGGCGAACGGCGCCACGGGCGTCGTCGTCGCCGCGACCCACGCGGTGTTCTCGGACCCGGCCACCGAACTGCTGCAGAGCGAGTTCATCGACCGCGTGGTCGTCACCGACACGCTGCCGCTGCCCGAGGAGAAGCGGTGGGACCGCCTCGAGGTCCTGCCGATCGCGCCGCTCATCGCCCGCGCGATCCACGAGGTCTTCGACGACGGTTCCGTGACGTCGATGTTCGACGGCGCGGCCTGACCCACCCGGTGGCGTCCTCGCCCGCGCGTGACGCTCTGGCCGCCCGGCTGCGGGCGGCCGGCAGCGTCTTCGCCGAGGACGAGGCCGAGCTCCTGCTCGCGGCCGGCGACGGCGATCCCGTCCGGCTCCGCGGCCTCGTGCAGCGACGGCTCGGCGGAGAGCCCCTCGAGTACGTCCTGGGGTGGGCGGCGTTCGACGGGCACCGCATCCGCGTGACGCCGGGGGTGTTCGTCCCGCGGGCGCGCACGCGTGTGGTCGTCACGGAGGCTGCTCGCCGGCTCCGCCGGTACGACCGCGTCGTGGACCTCTGCTGCGGTGCCGGGGCGATCTCGGTCGCGCTGCTCGAACGCGTCGGGGCGCTCGACCTCGTGGCGTCCGACATCGACCCGGACGCCGTGGACGTGGCGGCGGAGAACATCGGCGACCGCGGCATCGTCGTGGCCGGCGACCTGTTCGCGCCGCTGCCCGAGCGGTTCCGCGGTGCTGTCGACGTCCTCGCCGTGAACGCACCGTACGTCCCGACCGACGCGGTCGCGACGATGCCGTCCGAGGCGCGCGACCACGAGCACCGCGCGGCCCTGGACGGTGGCGCGGACGGGCTCGACCTGCACCGCCGCATCGCTGCGGGAGCGGGGGAGTGGGTGCGGCCGGGCGGGGCCGTCGTGATCGAGGTCTCCGAGGCGCAGGCGCCGACCTCGGCGCGGGCCTTCGACGCACAGGGGTTCGTGACCGAGGTCGTCCAGGACGGCTCCGTGGACGGCACCTGCGTGGTGGCGATCCGGCCGGACGCCGTCAGTCCGCGGTGACCGTCACCGTGTGCCACCCCGTCGCGCCGTTCGGGGCCGGCGTCCGCTCGACGCTCGTCTGCACCTGACCGTCGGCGCCCGTCGCCCGCACCTGCAGCCGGTGCGAGCCCTTCGTCGGCGTCCACCGCCACAACCACTGCCGCCACGTGTCGGCCGAGATCGACTCGGCCAGCGTCGCGTCCTGCCACTCGCCGTCGTCCACCCGGACCTGCACGGCCTCCACGCCGGTGTGCGGGTGCCACGCGACCCCGGCGACCGCGACGGTCGTGCCGGCCTGCACGGTGCTGCCCGCTCGCGGCACGTCGATCCGCGACTCGAGCTTCACCGGACCCCGCTCGGACCAGCCGCGCGGCGTCCAGTAGCCCTGCGCCTCGGAGAACCGTGTGACCTCGAGGTCGGTGACCCACTTCGTGGCCGACACGTAGCCGAACAGCCCCGGCACGACCATCCGGACAGGGAACCCGTGCTCGAGCGGCAAGGGCTCACCGTTCATCCCGACGGCGAGCAGTGCTGCGGTCCCGGTGTCCTGGAGCACGTCGAGCGGCATCCCGGCGGTGAACCCGTCGACGCTGCGGGAGAGCACCATGTCCGCAGAGGCGTGCGGCCCGGCCTTCGCGAGGAGTTCGCGGATCGGGTACCCGAGCCACTTGGCCGTGCCGATGAGGTCACCGCCGACCTCGTTCGAGACGCAGCTCATCGTGGCGATGTGCTCCTGGAGCGGGAGTGAGAGCAGTTCGTCCCACGTGAGCTCCACCTCGCGCTCGACGGCGCCGTGGATCCTGAGCTTCCACGTCGCCGGGTCGACCGACGGCACGGTGAGCGCGGTGTCGATCCGGTAGAACGCATCGTTCGGGGTGATGACGGGCGTGATCCCGGAGACGTCGAGTGAGGCACCGGCCGGCACCGCGGGAGCCGCGGTCGCCGGGGTGGGCAACCGGATGGCCCGCCGCGCGGCCACCGCCGCTTGCATGGTCGCCGTCCCCAGCCGGGAGGCACCGCCCACCACGACCGCGGCCGCTGCGGTGGCGACACCCCAGACCAGGAACGCGCGACGCTCGGGCCGGGCGGGGCCGTCGGACTCGGCGCGCGCACTCGGGACGGCCGCCGCACTGCTGGACGCCTCCCACCGGCGGAGCCGCACCATGAGCGTGCGGAGCACGATGATCGCCGCGGCGACGCCGACCACCGTCGGCGCCCCGTCGAGGGTCCCGCTCCCGGATCGCGTCGTGACCGCGAGCAGCGAGAGCACCCCGCCGATCGCGAACACGACGGCTCCGGCCGGAGGCCGCCACCACTCGAGGACACCGGCGCCGGCGCTGATCGCCGCGACGAGCACGATCATGAGGGTGATGAGCGCGACCTTGTCACCGGTGCCGAACAGCGACACCATCACGTCCTTCGCACCCCGCGGGGCCAGGTCGATCACGGCTCCGCCGACGCCAACGAGCGGGCTCCCTGCTCCACCGAGGAAGAGCGCAGCGAACTCCGCCGCCGCGAGGAACACCACCGCGGCGACGATCCCGACCAGAGCCGCACGCGTCTTCCACACACCGCAGATCGTAGGTCGTCCCGCCCACGTGCAGCCTGGGTGCCCGTCACCTGTGGACGGGCGCTCAGAGACGGTCGCTGTGGAGGACTGCTCGGATTCTCTGCGCGTTCACCGACCCGGCCAGCGCCGATCCGTCGATCCGTGCGACGATCGGGGGGTGCTGAGGCGACCCGACCGTGTTCCCCGGTCCCGTCGCGGGCACCGGGGCCCGTGGACGACGGCGCGGAAGTTCGCCACCCTGCGCTGGACGGTCGTCGGTGTCTGGGCCGCGTTGCTCGCCGTCCGCATCGTCGTGGTCGCGACGTCGCCGGACGCCGACCTGAAGTGGTTCGGTGTCACCGAGGCCGTGGCGATCGCGGTCGGTGTCGCACTCATCGGGTTCGCGCTCCTCCGCGCCAGGACGGTCCGACTCCGACGCGAGGACGAGGCCCTGGCGCTGGCGATCCGGCGCATCGACCCCACCGTGTGGCTCGTCCCCGCCGCTCCGACCGACGAACTCCGACGCTCCGTCGCCGACCTGCGTCCCGGCCTCGCGCTCGGTGACCGGGTCACGTGGGCGTTCGGCGCGACCGAGGCGTCGCTGTGGGAGCTCGACGAGCGGCGTGCCACCCGCATGCTCGTGATCCGGTGGTCGCGGATGGCGCACGTCGGACTCGAGGACGAACGGACCCCGGCCGGCAGCCGTGGCACCGCGGTGGTGCTGCACCACGTGCGGCACGACGACACCCCGGCGGTCGCGACGTTCTTCGTCCGCTCCGGGCCCGGGTCGCGCCGGATGCTCGGACGTGGCCCGCGCCTCGAGCGGCTCGTCGCCGACCTCGCGCGCGAGCGCATCGTCGCCTAGCCCTGGCGAGCCAACCCAGCCCGACCCGGCCCGTGGGGCGACCCGACCCGGCGCTCGAACTGCCGGGCTCACGAGGAGAGGGCCCCGCCGGATCGGCGAGGCCCTCCTGGGTGCGGTCGTGCCGCGGTCCCGAGGCGTCAGTGCGTCGAGGGCTCCTGCTCGACCTCGCGGCGGCCGTCGTCCGACCACAGGGTGTGGAAGGTGCCGTCCTTGTCGACGCGCTGGTAGGTGTGTGCGCCGAAGAAGTCGCGCTGCCCCTGGATGAGCGACGCCGGCAAGCGGTCGGACGCGAGCGAATCGAAGTACGACAGCGCCGACGAGAACCCGGGCGCCGGGATGCCCGAAGCCGCCGCGATCCCGACGATGCGCCGCCAGGCTGCCTCACCCTCGGCGACCGCGTCCGCGAAGTACGGGTCCACCAGCAGGCTCTCGAGCGAGGGGTTCTTGTCGTACGCCTCGACGATGCGGTTGAGGAACTGCGCCCGGATGATGCAGCCGCCGCGCCAGATCTTCGCGATGTCGCCGAGGTTGATGTCCCAGTCGTACTCCTTCGCCCCGGCGATGATGAGGTCGAACCCCTGGGCGTACGCGACGACCTTCGACGCGTAGAGCGCGGCACGGACGTCGTCGGCGAAGGTGTCCGGCACCTCCGCGATCGACGGGCGGCTCTTCACCGACCGCTGGACCGCGGCGCGCTGCGTCGGCTTCGACGACACGGCGCGGGCGAACACGGCCTCACCGATGCCCGACACCGGGATGCCGAGCCCGACGGCGTTCTGCACGGTCCACACGCCGGTGCCCTTGGACCCGGCCTCGTCGCGGATGACGTCCACGAGCGGCTTGCCCGTGTCGGCGTCGCGCTGCTTGAGGACCTCGCTCGTGATCTCGATGAGGTACGACTCGAGGTCGCCCTTGTTCCACTCGTCGAACACCTCCACCAGCTGCTCGACGGACAGACCGCCCGCTCGACGCAGGAGGTCGTACGACTCGGCGATGAGCTGCATGTCGGCGTACTCGATGCCGTTGTGCACCATCTTCACGAAGTGGCCGGCACCGTCCGTGCCGATGTGGGTGACGCACGGTTCGCCCTCGGCGACCGCGGCGATCGACTTCAGGATCGGCCCGAGCGTCTCCCAGGCCTCCTTCGACCCGCCGGGCATGATCGACGGTCCCTTCAGCGCGCCTTCCTCGCCGCCGGAGATGCCGGTGCCGACGAAGTTCAGCCCCTTCTCGCGCAGGTCGTGCTCGCGGCGGATGGTGTCGTGGAAGTTCGCGTTGCCGCCGTCGACGATGATGTCCCCCTCTTCGAACCGCTCCGCGAGCTGCTCGATGACGGCGTCGGTGCCCTTGCCGGCCTGCACCATGATGATCGCGGTGCGCGGCTTCGACAGCGACGCGACGAACCCGTCGATGTCCTCGGAGGCGATGAACCCGGCATCGCCGTGCTCCTGCAGCAGCTCCTCGGTACGGGCGTACGTGCGGTTGTAGACCGCGACCGTGTTGCCTTCCCGTGAAGCGAGGTTGCGCGCGAGGTTCGAGCCCATCACTGCGAGCCCGATCACGCCGATGTTCGCCTGTCCGTCGTTGTCTGCCACGAGGTCTCCTTCGTCCTGTCGTACCGGCCACCAACCTACGGCGGGCGCCCTGGGGTCTGGTGGGTGTTACGGCAACATGGGGAGAACGTTCACCGGCGTCAATACTGTGGAGGGATGACCGACCCCGCCGTCCTCCCGCCCGTCCTCGTCATGGGGGTGTCCGGCTCGGGCAAGTCCACGATCGGTGCAGCCGTCGCGACAGCGCTCGCCGAGCATGGCGAACCCGCCGAGTTCGTCGACGCGGACGACCTGCACCCGGCCGCGAACAAGGAGAAGATGCGGGCCGGCATCCCGCTCACGGACGACGACCGCTGGCCGTGGCTGGACGCGTGCGCGGCACGGATCGCCGCGATCGAGGCGTCCGGGCACCGCGCGGTGATGGCGAACTCCGCGCTCAAGCGCGCCTACCGGGACCGCCTCCGCGCGACCGCGCCCGGGCTGGTGATCGCGTTCCTCGACGGCTCGCGGGAGCTCATCGCGGAACGCCAGTCGCACCGGCACCACGAGTACATGCCGACCTCACTGCTCGACTCCCAGTTCGCCACCCTGGAACGCCCGCAGCCCGACGAGGCCGCGCTCCTCGTGGCGATCGACGGGACCGTCGACGACACCGTGCGGACGATCCTCGCGGGCCTCGCGGTCACTTCCGGCTGAGTCCGGCCTGGAGGCCCGTCACGCGTCCGCCGACGGGGCTCACTCCCGGCTGCTCCCGCGGCCGTGCGCGGAGCGCCTCCTGGCTGCCCACCCGTGCGCGCTCCGCACGGGTGGGTCGGGTCCTGGTCAGAGCTTGAACGTCGCCCGCGGGATGTCCGACACGATGCGGTGGGCGGTCCGCACGGCGTCCTCCTCGGTCAGCTGGTGCGTGACCACGAGCGACGCCAGGTACGCCGCATCGGCCCGCCGTGCCATGTCGTGCCGGGCGGGGATGGAGCAGTACGCCCGGGTGTCGTCGATGAACCCGGAGGTCTTCGTGAACCCGGCCGAGTCGGTGACCGCTGCACGGTAGCGGCCGATCGCCGCCGGGGTGTCGATGAACCACCACGGAGCCCCGGCGTACACCGCGGGGTAGAAGCCGGCGAGCGGGCCGATCTCGCGGGAGAACACGGTCTCGTCGACGGTGAAGAGCACGAGGTGGAACCCGGGCGCCGTACCGAAGTCGTTCAGGAGCGGGCGCAGCGGCTCGGTGAAGGACCCGACCGCGGGCAGGTCGTGCCCGGTGTCGGGACCGAAGCGGTCGAGCGTCGGCTGGTGGTGGTTCCGGAGCACGCCGGGGTGGAGCTGCATGACGAGGCCGTCGTCGACGCTCATCTCGGCCCACCGGTACAGCATGTCGTGGCGGTAGGCGGTGGCCTCGGCCGCGGTGACCCCGGACGGCCCCTCGAGCGCGGCGCGGTGGATCCGCTCGCGTTCGGCGGCGGACAGCGGTGTCGATCCGGCGTCGAGCACTCCCGTGTCGGTGGCCGTCGCGCCGTGCTCGATGAAGTACTGCCGCCGTGCGCGCAGGGCGGCGAGCAGCCCGTCGTGGGTCGCCGTGTCGATGCCCGCAGCCTCACCGGTCGACGCGACCACGTGCCTCCAGTCCGACCGTGCCGGGTCGAAGACGGCGTCGGCGCGGAAGGTGGGGAGCACCCTGCCGCTGAAGGTCGGGTCCGCCGCGAGCCGCGCGTGCGCGGCGAGGTCGGCGTCCGGGGCGTCGGTGGTCGCGAGCACCTCGATGCCGAAAGTGTCGAAGAGGGCGCGCGGCCGGAACCCGGGGGACCGGAGCAGCGTCGCGAGGTGGTCGTACTGCTCGTCGGCGTTCTCCGCGGAAGGTGCCGACCGGAGGCCGAAGACGTCGTGGAGCTCGGTCTCGAACCAGTACCGGACCGGGGTTCCGAGGAAGTCGTCCCAGTGCGATGCGAGGTGGCGCCAGACCTCGCGGCCGTCGGTCGGGGTGGTGCTGACGCGGCCGAGCTGGTCGAGGGGGACCCCGTTGGCGTGCAGCAGGCGGAGGACGTAGTGGTCCGGCGTGACGAGGAGGGTCGCCGGGTCGGGGAACGGCACGTCGTCGGCGATGAGCGCGGCGTCGACGTGGCCGTGCGGGGAGATGATCGGCGCGTCGGCCACCGCCTCGTACACGGTCCGGGCGATGTCCCGGGCTGCCGGGTCGGCGGGGAACAGCCGGTCGGGGTGCGGGGCCAGCGGTGCGGCGGTCGTGGTCGTGCTGGTCTGGGTCATCGTCGACTCCTTCAGGACGGACGGCGGGGCGAGGTCGGGCGGCGGTCAGGTCGGGCGGCGGTCAGGTCGGACGGCGGGGCGAGGCGGGAGCGGGCCCGGTCGACTCGCGGACGGTCAGGTGCGTGGGCAGGGCGACGGCCCCGGCGGCGTGCCCGTCCGGCAGGTCGTCGCCGGACGCCGGACCCGAGCCCGGACCCTGCCCCGCCCCCGAGTGCGCCGCACCGAGGCGAGCGAGCAGCATCCGGATCGCGACCCGGCCCGCTCGCTCGATCGGCGACGTCATCGTGGTGAGCGGCGGGTTGCAGAAGTCCGCGCCGAAGATGTCGTCGCAGCCCACGACGGACATGTCCTCGGGCACCCGGACGCCGCGCTCCCGGAGCCGGGTGAGCATGCCGATGGCGATGAGGTCGTTGAACGCGATGCACGCCGTGGCGCCCGCGTTGACGGCGGCGTCCGCGGCGGCGGCACCCGAGTCGACGAAGGGCGCGTGCGGGCTGATCCGTGCGACGCGGACGCCGAGCCGCTTGGCGACGCGGACGAGGGCCCGCCACCGGCGCTCGTTCGACCACGAGCTGTCCGGTCCGGCGACGTACAGGACGTCCCGGTGGCCGAGGCTCACGAGGTGCTGCACCGCCTGCTCGACCCCGCCGGGGGTGTCGATGAGCACCGACGGCACACCGGCGGGTCGACGGTTGACGACGACGAGGGGCGTGCGTTCGGCGAACCGGGCGATCTGGGCGTCGGACAGGCGGGAAGCGGTGAGCACCGCACCGTCGGCCTTCGTGGCGATCGCACCGAGGGCCGCGAGCTCGGCGTCGGCGGACTCCTCGGTGTCGACGAGCAGCTGGGTCCAGCCGGCCGCCGACAGCTGGTGCTGCGTGCCGCGGATCACGTCGAAGTAGAACGGGTTGGTGATGTCCGAGACGAGCACGGCGACCGCCCGGGTTCGGCCGGAGGTCAGGGCCCGCGCCTGCGAGTTCGCGACGTAGCCGAGTTCGCGCGCGGCCTGCTGGATCCGCTGCTGCGTGACGTGGTTCACGCGGTCCGGGAGCGACAGCGCACGGGACACCGTCGACGGTGCCACACCGGTCGCGTCCGCGATGTCGCGGATCGTCACCCGTCGTCCGAGGTCCGTGCCTGCGCTGCTCACGGTCCCGACGGTAGGCCGGTGTGGCAACAAGTGGCAACCGGTTGCCGGACGTTGCCACCGGCGGGACAGTGGTGGCACCCGGGCAGCGACGCCGACGGTCGGTCGGCGGACGCAGCCCACGGAGGTCTCGAGGAGGAAACCCCCGCATGAGGACACGAAGACTGAAGACCCGCTCCGTGGTCGGAGCCGTCGCCGTCGTCGCCCTCGCAGCACTGTCGCTGCAGGGCTGCGCCATCGTGAACGGCAGCGGCGACGACCCGAACACGCTCCGCGTCATGATGGGCGCGGACACCACGTACCCCAAGGAACGCAAGCAGTGGCAGCAGGAGGTCGCCGCCGAGTTCCAGCGCGCCACCGGCGCGAAGGTGCAGTGGGAGACCTACTCGTCCGCGCAGGAGGAACTGACCGCGATCCAGACGAGCGTCATCTCCGGGCAGGGTCCCGACGTCTACGCGATCGGCACCACGTTCACCCCCACCGCCTACGCCACCGGCGCCTTCGTCGAGATGGGGCCGAAGGAGTGGGACGCGGTCGGCGGCAAGGACCAGTTCGACCCGGCGTCCTTCGGCATCTCCGGACCGAGTGCGTCGAAGCAGATCGGCATTCCGCTCGCCAGCCGCCCGTTCGTGATGGCCGTCAACACGGAGCTGCTCGCCAAGGCCGGCATCACCGAGATGCCGACCACGTGGGACCAGCTCACGGAGGACGCGAAGAAGACGACCGAGGGGGACGTGCACGGCCTGGCGATCGCCTACGCCGACGGCTTCGACCCGTGGAAGTTCATCTGGGGCATGGCGCAGAACGCCGGCAACACGATCGTGTCGAAGGACGGGAAGGCCGAGATCGACGGGAAGGCCGTCGAGGACGCCTACCGCACCTACTTCGACTGGATCACGAAGGACGGCGTCGTCGACAAGGCCGCGATCGGCTGGAACAACGCGCAGGCCCTCGCGCAGTTCACCGAGGGGAAGGCCGCCTTCTTCCCGATGACGACCACCACCGCGATCAACTCGTTCACGGACACGAAGGTCGACGGCAAGTACGAGTTCGCCCTGCTGCCGACCGTCCCGCCGGGCGCGACGTCGCGCCCCAGCGACGGCATCGAGGCCGCCAGCATCCTGTCCGGCGACAACTGGGTCGTCGCCGACTACGGCACGAAGCAGGACCTCTCGTTCGACTTCATCAAGCAGCTCAGCACGCCGCAGGCCCAGCTCGAGTACTACCGGCTCTTCGGCAACCTGCCCACGAACGCCGACGCCGCCGCGCAGCTCGCGGCCGACAATCCGCAGCTCGCGCCGATCATCCAGGCCGGCAAGCTCTCCAAGCCCACCGCCTTCACGGGTGCGTGGTCGGACATCCAGCTCGCCCTGGTCGACGTCGTCGTGCAGTCCATCCCGCAGCTCAAGAGCGGCGGGGTCAGCGACGACCAGCTCCGACAGCGCCTCCAGGCCGCGCAACGGGACGCGCAGGCCACCCTGAACCGCCAGAAGAACGGAGGGCTGTGATGACCGCCACCGAGACCCGCCCGCGGACCGACACGGCGTCGCACCGGCCCGTCCGGCCGGTGGGCAAGACCCCGCTGTACAAGAAGGAGCGTCCGCTCTGGATGCTCCTGCCCGGGGGCGTCCTCATGCTCGCCGTCATCGTGGTGCCGCTCCTCGTCGGGGTGTTCATCGCGATGCTCGACCTGGACCAGTACACGCTGCGGCAGTGGTTCAGCGCCCCCTTCATCGGGTTCGCGAACTTCGTCGAGGCCTTCACCGCATCGCCGCTGCTCCACTCCGTCTGGATCTCGGTCTCGCTGTCGGTGCTCGTCACCGCCGTCACGGTGCCGATCGGGGTGGCCGCCGCGATCTCGACCCAGAACCGCTTCCCCGGCCGCGGGCTCGTCCGGTCCGTCTACCTCATCCCGTACGTGCTGCCCGCGTTCGTCGTCGGCACGTTCTTCCGGACCATGCTCCAGCCGCAGGGCGTCGTGAACTCCGTCCTGCACACGGACGTGCTCTGGCTGAACGGCTCCGCGTCGTACTGGGCGCTCGCCGGCGTGATGGTGTGGACGAGCTGGCCGTTCGTCTACCTGCTCTCCCTCGCCGGGCTGCAGGCGGTCGACAACGAGGTGCACGAGGCCGCGGCGCTCGACGGCGTGACCTGGTGGGCGAAGCTGCGGTACATCATCTTCCCGTACCTCCGCGGCCCGCTCTCGCTGGCGGTGATCATCTCGATCCTGCACAACATCAACAACTTCACCCTGCCGTTCGTCCTGTTCGGCATCCCGCTGCCCTCGAGCGTCGAGGTCATGCCCGTCCTCACGTACATCGCGAGCTTCCAGTCGTTCCGCTTCGGCCTGTCCGCGGCGATGGCGATCTGCTCCCTCGTGATCGTCGCCATCCCGCTGTTCGTCTACCTCCGGGCCGTCAAGCTCGACACCGGTGACGACGCGGGCCCCACCCGCAAGCAGCGCCGCGCCGACCGAGCGACGCTCGCGGCAGCGACCCCCGCGACCCTGGCCGCCACCCCGGCCGCAGCGGCCGACATCGACGGAGCCCGCGCATGAGCACCCAGAACACCTTCCGCACCCGCACCCGCCCCACCGCGACCCTCACCGAGAGCATCACGGCGCGGAACGGCCGGCCGGCCAAACGCCCGTACGACACCGACGTCACCCGGCTCCTGCCGCGCTGGCTGCTCGTCGTCGTGATCGCCGTCATCATCGCGTTCATCGCGGTGCCGGTGCTGTACATCCTGTTCGGCTCCGTCAACTCCGACGTCGCCGTGGCCCGGGGCGAGTACTTCCCGTCCGAGTTCACGCTGGCGAACTACGTGGACATCTGGTCGACGGTCGCGCTCGGTCAGGGGCTCCTCAACTCGATCCTCACCGCCGGCGCGGTCGCCGTCGCGAGTGCCGCGCTCGCCGTGTCCACGGCGTACGTGCTCGTCCGCTTCCGGTTCCTCGGCCGCCTCACGATCCTGCGCGGGCTGCTCGCGCTGCAGTCGATCCCGGGCACGCTCCTGCTCCTGCCCGTGTTCGTGGTGTTCTCGAACATCGCGAGCGCGACGGGTGTCCAGATCATCGGCACCCGCTGGGGCCTCTTCGTCACCTACCTGACGTTCGCGCTGCCGTTCTCGACGTGGGTGATGGTCACGTACCTCCGCGGCCTGCCGAAGGAACTCGAGGAGGCGGCCCGGATCGACGGCGCCTCCAGCGGTCGGATCCTCCGGAGCGTCGTCCTCCCGCTGTCGTGGCCCGGCATCGTCGTGTCGGCGATCTTCGCCTTCCTGCTCGGGTGGAACGACGTCCTGTTCTCGACGATCATGACGACCCCGAACACGCGCACCGTCGCGGTCGTGCTCCAGGTGCTCGGCACCACCCAGGAGGGCGGGGCCGTCCCGATCTACGGCCAGATGATGGCCGCGTCCATCGTGTGCGCCGTGCCGGTCGTCGCGCTCTACCTCATCTTCCAGCGCTACCTCGTCGGCGGTCTCACCGCCGGCTCCGTCAAGTAGGCAGCAACCCAGGACCGGACGGGAGGCGCGGTGCGACCCCGCCACGCGCCTCCCGTCCGACAGGAAAGGACACCATGACCGACCAACCCACGTGGGAGCTCTCCGGCTTCGGCGACGAGATCGACGCCGACCCGGCGATCCAGGTCGCCGTGCTGCAGGCGCTCGGCGCCAGCGCCATCGAGGTGCGGAGCGCCTGGGGGGTGAACGTCGTCGACCTCGACGAGGACCAGCTCGCCGGTCTCCACCGGCTGTTCGAGGAGCGTGGGCAGACGGTGTCCGCCATCGCCTCGCCGATCGGCAAGGTCCCCGTCGACGAACCCGTCGAGCACGAGGTCGGTCGGCTCGGCCGGGCGATCGCCGCCGCGCACGCCCTGGGCACGACGAACATCCGCGTCTTCTCCTTCTACTTCGAGGGCCGCGCGCCGGAGGACGTCCGCGACGACGTCCTCGTCCGGATGCGCGCGCTCGCCGACCTCGCCGAACGCGAGGGCGTGACCCTCCTGCACGAGAACGAGAAGGACATCTACGGCGACGTCCCCGACCGGGTGCTCGACATCGTCGAGAGCGTCGGTTCGAGCGCCCTCCGCCTGGCCTGGGACAACGCGAACTACGTGCAGTGCGGCGTCAAGCCGTTCACCGACGGCTGGGAGCGACTCGCCCCCTACGTCGACTACCTGCAGGTCAAGGACGCGCTCGCCGCCGACGCGTCCGTGGTCCCCGCTGGGGAGGGCGACGGCGAACTGCTGCAGACCCTCACTGCGCTGCGCGACGCCGGGTACGCCGGCTACGCCTCGCTCGAGCCGCACCTCAGCGACTTCACCTCCCTCGGCGGGTTCTCCGGGCCCGCGGCCTTCGGTCGCGCCGGACGCGCCTTCCGCTCGCTCACCGACCAGATCGGAGTCACCCTGCGATGACCACCCCACTGAAGCTCGCCGTCGTCGGCGCCGGCGTCATCGGCCGCCACCACGCCCGCGTCGCCGTGCAGCACCCGGACCTCGAGGTCGTCGCCCTCGTCGACGCGATCCCCGCCGCCGCGACCGGAGCCGCCGACGAGCTCGAGGCGATGGGCGTCGCCCGTCCGATCACGACCGCCACCATCGAGGAGGCGATCGCCGGCACCGACATCGACCTCGTCGCGATCTGCTCGCCGTCCGGCATGCACGTGCAGCTGGCGGAGGCGGCGCTCGCGGCCGGCAAGCACGTCGTCATCGAGAAGCCGCTCGACACCACCATGCCCCGTGCACGGCAGATCGCCGCGCTCGCCGCCGACGCCCGCTCGCGTGGACTGGTGACGAGCGTGATCAGCCAGCACCGCTTCGACCCGGCTTCGGTCGCCGTCGCGGGGGCAGCGCACGACGGCGGGTTCGGCACGGTGACTTCGGGGGTCGCCAGCGTCGCCTGGTACCGCTCGCAGGGCTACTACGACTCGGGCGACTGGCGCGGTACCTGGGAGCTCGACGGCGGCGGCGCGGTGATGAACCAGGGCGTGCACACGGTCGACCTGCTCGTGTGGGCGCTCGGCCGGCCGGAGGAGATCTCCGCGCAGACCGGGCTGCTCGCCCACGACCGGATCGAGGTCGAGGACACCGCGGTCGCCACGGTCCGGTTCCGGAACGGCGCCCTCGGCGTGATCCACTGCACGACCGCCGCCTACCCGGGCCTCTCCGCGCGGTACGCCGTCTACGGCACGCACGGTTCGGCGATCGTCGACGACGACCGGCTCGCCTACTTCCACATCGCGCCCGACACGGCGACGCTCGAGTCCGCCTCGACCACGGCGAACGCCACCGCAGTGGCCGGCGCAGTCGACCAGAAGTCCGACGTCGTCCCGCCGGAGCACGTCGTGGGCGGCCCGACCGAGCCCGACCACTTCGCCGCCGGCCACGCCCGCCAGTACACGGACATCGTCGCCGCCGTCCGCGAGGGTCGGGACCCCGGCGTCACGGTCGACGCCGCCCTCGTGTCCCTCGCCACCGTCCGCGGGCTCTACGTCAGCGCGACGCTCGGCAAGCCGGTCCGGATCGACGACGTCATCGAGGGCGTGTACGACGACGTGGTGCCGGTCGTCGGCACCGCGATCCCCACCGAAGGAGCCACCCGATGAAGTTCTCCGTGTTCACCGCCTCCACGCCCGACTGGTCCCCGACCGAGGCGGCTCAGACCCTCGCCGAGCAGGGGTGGGACGGCATCGAGTGGCGCGTCGTCGACGACCGCCCGGCGGACGGCGCCGAGGTGCCGGCCGGCCGGTCGTTCTGGACCGGCAACCGGTCGACGTGGCAGTTCACCGGCATCCAGGACCAGGTCGGCGAGATCGCCCGGATCACCGACGCCGCGGGGCTCGAGTACTCCGGCGTCGGCGGCTACCAGCCGGTGTCCGACCTGGACGGCGTCGACACGATGCTCCGCGTGACCGCCGAGCTCGGCGCCCGCCAGGTCCGCGTCACCATGCCGCACTACCGGCAGGAGCGCGAGCGCACCGGCGCGACCTACCCGCAGCTGTTCGACCGGACCCGTGCCGACCTGGAGTGGGCGGCGGGCCGCGCGGCGGAACTCGGCGTCAAGGCACTCGTCGAGCTGCACCACATGACGATCACGCCGTCCGCGTCGGCCGCCCTCCGGCTCGTCGACGGGCTCGACCCGGAGCACGTCGGCGTCATCCACGACCTCGGCAACCTCGTCATCGAGGGGCAGGAGGACCACCTCGCCGCGTTCGAGCTCCTCGGCCCCTACCTCGCGCACGCCCACGTGAAGAACGCCCGCTGGGTCGACACCGGCGACACCCGGGCCGACGGGTCCGCGATCTGGCAGAACGAGTGGGCACCGCTGCGCGACGGCCAGGCGTCGGTGTCCGACTACCTCGACGCCCTCCGCCAGCACGGCTACGACGGCTGGGTGACCATCGAGGACTTCTCCACCGACCTGCCGCTCGCGGAGCGCACGGCCGACAACCTGGCGTACCTCCGGTCGCTCGTCCCGGTGGCGGCATGACCGACCGCCGCCCCGGCATCGTCCACCTCGGCATCGGTGCGTTCGCTCGCGCCCACCTCGCCTGGTACACCCAGCGCGCCGACGGGAACCGCTGGGGCATCACCGCGTTCACCGGGCGCTCGCCCGACGTCGCCGAGGCGCTCAGCGCGCAGGGCTGCCGCTACACGCTCGTGACCCGCGCCGCGGACGGCGACACCGCCGAGGTGATCGACACCGTCGTCGCGGCCCGCCCGGGCACCGACGACCCGGCCTGGAGGCGCGCGGTCGCGTCCGCCGACACGACCATCGTCACCCTGACGGTCACCGAGCAGGGGTACCGGACCGGCTCGGACGTCCCGGCCCGCCTGGTCGCGGGGCTCGACGCCCGGCGTGCCGCCGGCGCCGGTCGGATCGCGCTCGTGTCGCTCGACAACCTGACCCACAACGGCGACGTCCTGCAGTCGGCGGTGCTCGACGCCGTCGACGACGACGGCCTCCGCGACTGGATCGGGTCGAACGTCGCGTTCCCGAGTTCGATGGTCGACCGGATCACCCCCGCGACGACGGACGCCGACGTCACGTCGATCGCGGACCTGCCCGGGGCGCTCGACGGCGACCGGGTGCCCGTGGTCACCGAGCCGTTCGCCGAGTGGGTGCTCGAGGACCGCTTCGCCGGGATCGAGCGTCCCGCGTGGGAGACCGCGGGCGTCCGGCTCGTCGAGGACGTCACGCCGTACGAGCAGCGCAAGCTCTGGCTGCTCAACGGCTCGCACTCCCTCCTCGCGTACCTCGGGCTGCTCCTCGGGCACGAGACCGTCGCCGACGCCATGGACGACCCGCGCTGCCGCAGCGCCGTCGAGCAGCTCTGGGACGAGGCCGCCGCCGAACTGCCGCTCCCCGACGCCGAGGTGGCCGCCGCCCGACGCGCCCTCGTCGAACGGTTCGCGAACCCGCGCATCCGGCACACCCTCCGGCAGATCGCGTCGGGTGGGTCCGAGAAGCTCCCGGTGCGGATCGTCGAGGTCCTGCGCCGCCGACTCGACCGCGACCCCGCCGCCGGCATCGGACCCGGGGCGGCGACCGCGCTCGCCGCGTGGTGGCTGCACGTGACCGAACAGTCCGAGCTCGTGAGCGACGCCGGAGCGCCCGGACCAGACTCGGACGTGCACGACGTCCTGCGGGTCGTCGCCCCGGATCTCGACACCACCCCCGTGGTCGCCGCCGTGACCGCAGCCGCCGACCGCATCCGCACCGAACGGCGGGGCACCGCCGCAGCCCGCACCGAAGAAGGAGCCCACGCATGACCGACACGACCACGAACCCCGCGGGCCCGGTGCCGGGGGCCACCGACTCCGGTGCTGCGACCGACCCGACGGCCGGCCGTCCGGACACCTGGGCGTCGACCGACCGCGGGCAGCTCGTCGACCGGGCCGAGGTCATCGTCACCAGCCCGGAACGGAACTTCGTGACGCTGAAGATCACCACGGTCGACGGTGTGACCGGGCTCGGCGACGCCACCCTCAACGGCCGGGAGCTCGCCGTCGCCGCGTACCTGTCCGAGCACGTCGTGCCGCTCCTCGTCGGGCGGGACGCGAGCCGCATCGAGGACGCCTGGCAGTTCCTCTACCGGTCGTCCTACTGGCGTCGGGGCCCGGTCACGATGGCCGCGATCGCCGCCGTCGACATGGCGCTCTGGGACATCAAGGCCAAGGTCGCGGGCATGCCGCTGTACCAGCTGCTCGGCGGTGCCTCGCGGACCGGGCTGATGGCGTACGGGCACGCATCGGGCAAGGAGCTGCCGGAGCTGTTCGACTCCATCCGCGAGCACCAGGCCGAGGGCTACCGCTCCATCCGCGTGCAGACGGGCGTCCCCGGGCTGGAGAGCATCTACGGCATCGCGTCGAACCGGACGACCGAGGGCAACGCGGGCGTCCGCTACGACTTCGAGCCAGCGCAGCGCGGGGCGTACCCGGCGATGGAGGACTGGGACACTCGCGCCTACCTGCGGCACGTGCCGACCGTGTTCGAGGCCGTGCGGAACGAGTTCGGTCCCGAGCTCCCGCTGCTGCACGACGGCCACCACCGGATGACCCCGCTGCAGGCCGCGAAGCTCGGCAAGTCGCTCGAGCCCTACGACCTCTTCTGGCTCGAGGACTGCACCCCGGCCGAGAACCAGGAGGCCCTGAAGCTCGTCCGGCAGCACACCACGACGCCGCTCGCGATCGGCGAGGTGTTCAACACGATCTGGGACTTCAAGGACATCATCCGCGACCAGCTGATCGACTACGTCCGCGGAGCGGTGACGCACATGGGCGGCGTCACACCCCTGCGGAAGACGATGGACTACGCGGCGATGTACCAGATCAAGTCCGGGTTCCACGGACCGACCGACATCTCACCCGTGGGCCTCGCGGCGCAGATGCACCTCGGCCTGGCGATCCACAACTTCGGCATCCAGGAGTACATGCAGCACGGGCCGAGGACGAACCAGGTGTTCCGGCAGACGTTCACCTTCACGGACGGCTACCTGCACCCGGGCGACGAACCCGGGCTGGGGGTCTCCCTCGACGTCGACGAGGCCGGCAAGTACCCGTACGAGCAGGCGTACCTGCCGTTCAACCGGCTCGCCGACGGCACCGTCCACGACTGGTGACCCACCAGCGGAGCGCGGGCATGCTGGGCTGATGGAGTTCAGCGAGGTCGCCGGGGAGCTGCTGCTCGCGGCCCCCGGCGACTTCGTGCGTGTCCGGACCGAGCGGCAGCGGGCGGTGCGGAAGGACGACCGGGCCCTCGCCACCCGGATCGGGTCGCTCCGGAAGCCGGCACCGGCCGCGTGGGTCGTGGACCTCCTCGCGCGGGACGGCGCGCTCGACGAGGCGATCGACCTCGGTCCCGCGCTCCGGCAGGCCCAGACCGACGCCGACCCGGACGAGATCGCGACGCTCCGGAAGCAGCGGGCCCGGCTCGTCCGCAGGCTGACGGACCGGGGAGCCGAACTCGCCGTGGACGCGGGGCACGGGGTCACCCGTGCGGTGCTCGACCAGGTGGGAGCGACGATCGAGGCCGCGATGATGGACCCGCACGCCGCCGCGGCCGTGCGCTCCGGTCTGCTCGTCCGGCCGCTCGAGAGCGTCGGGTTCGACGGCGTCGACCTCGACGGAGCGCTCGCCGACCCGGACGCGGTGCCGGGTGCATGGTCCGGCTCCGACGCGCCCCCGATCCCGATCGACCACGCGAGGGGTCGTGGGGGGACGCGCCGTGGCGACCACCGAGCGGACGCGGGCGGTCCGTCGGGGTCGGTCCGTGCCTCCAGGCCGTCAGCGCGCACGCCCGGGCCCGTCCCGCAGGCGGCACCGGACGACGCGGCACCGGTGCCCCACCGCGGGGCCGCGCGCCGTGCGGAGGCCGACGCGCGTCGCGCGTCGAGGGAAGCCGACGCCGCGCTCGACGCGGCCGAGGAGGCGCTCGACGGCGTGGACGCCCGACGGCAGGCGCTCGAGGAACGTCGCGCGGGACTCGCAGCCGAGCTGGAGCGGCTCGACCGGAACCTCGAGGACCTCGCGTCCGAGACGGAGCGGCTGCGCGACGCCCGGGACGACGCCGAGCGCGCGAGCGACCGAGCCCGAGCGGAGTTCGAGGCAGCACGGGGACACCGGAGCGGACGCCGCCGCTGACGCCCGGTGCGGCGAGATCGTCACGCAACAGTTGTCGTTCTTGACCACCGGCGTTGGAGCGGTCTAACCTCGGGGGCCATGCTTCGGGCCGGCGATGGTCCGCCGGGCACCACCCCGCCAGCAACGGGGTGCCCCGGGCACAGGACTCGCATCATCGCCGGCGTCCCGAGCGTCCGCCGCCGGCGGGCGGTCGGGCGGACGGTGCGCGGCGCACCCCGGAGACATGCCGCGATGCCGGGTCGAGCACTCCGGGGGCCCTCCAGGAGAGACGACACATGTCGGAACCCCGCACCACCCAGACCAGCACCCTCACCCCGCCGAACGGCGTCCCCGCACCGGGAACCGACCCGACGGCTCCACCGCCCGTCCGCGAGCGGGTCGGGCTCCTCGCCCGACTCGGCATCCCGCACTCCCTGCGCTGGGGCTTCCTCGGTGTGCTCGTCTTCATGACCGGCGACGGCATCGAGTCGAACTTCATCGCCCCGCACATCGCCGGCGTGCTCGGCAGCGGCGGGACCGACAGCGCCGCGATGATCATCGGCATCTACGGTGTCGCGGTCCTCGTCGCGTCGTACTTCGCGGGCGTCCTCTCGGACCTGTGGGGGCCGCGGCGCGTGATGACCGTCGGCGCGGTGCTCTGGGTGGTGTTCCAGGTCGCGTTCCTCGCGGCGCTGCCCACCGCCTCGGTCGGGCTCATCGCGCTGACGTACTTCCTGCGCGGCCTCGGCTTCCCGCTCTTCGCGTTCTCGTTCCTGTGCTGGATCAACCACACCGTCGCCCGCGAGCGGAACGCCACCGCCGTCGGCTGGTTCTACGTGGTCTTCACCGGCGGGCTGCCGACCCTCGGTTCGCTCATCGCGATCGGCACGATCCCGGCGCTCGGCGGCGGATCGCTCGGCGAGACGTGGTCGATGGCCCTGTCGCTCGTGTTCGTCGTCGTCGGGTGGGTGATCGTCCGCTCCGGCGTGCGCGAGCCGACCGGCCTCGGCCGCATCGCCCCGCGCGAGCAGTCCGCCGCGCGGGTGCTCGCTTCCGGCATCGAGGTCTGCGTGCGGCGCCCGAAGGTGCTCCTCGCCGTCCTCATCCGCCTCGTGAACACCGCGCCGGAGTTCGGCAGGTTCGTCATCATGCCGGCGGTCATCGGGACCGAACTCGGCTGGGGGCAGGCGAAGTGGCTGACGATGACGGTGATCGTCTACGCCGGCAACATCCTGTTCAACGCCTTCTTCGGCGCGCTCGGCGACCGGATCGGGTGGATCCGCACCGTGAAGTGGTTCGGCATCGCGGCGTCCGCGGTCGGCCTCCTCGCCTGGTGGTACGTCCCGCACCTCGTGCCCGCCGGCTCCGAGTGGGGTTTCTGGCTCGCGACCGCCGCCGGCACCGTCTTCGGCATCATGCTCGCCGGGTTCACGCCGATGGGTGCCATCGTGCCCGCGTTCGCCGGTGCGGAGCGCCGCGGTGCGGCCATGGCGATGTACGCCACGGCAGCCGGTGGCGCGACGTTCCTCGGGAACGCCGTCGTCGGCCTCGTGCTGCCGTGGGGCGGGGGCAGCGGCGTCGTCTGGACGTTCGTCGCGCTCTACGCGCTCGCGTTCGTGGTGCTGTGGTTCCTCAGGGTGCCGGAGGAGGCCGCGTCCGGGCACGAGCCGGAGCCCGCTGCGGTCCGGCGGTAGCCCGGACCACGTCGACGGCCTGGAGGCGCGGTGCGGGCCCGCACCGCGCCTCCAGGCCGTCTGCGGGAACGCCCAGGGCGGCCGACACGCCCGACCGGGGCTGCTAGACTCGGTGACTGACTTCGGCGAGGGCCGCGCATGCGCGGCCGTGATCGACGCGGTGGGAGACCCGGCCCAGTCCTGGGAGCGTTCCTCACGCGTGCACGCGTTCGAGTTGCAACACCACAGACCCCCGATGCCGGCACCCCGGCGTCGACCACGACACCAGGAGGCACCATGGCCGACAACACGAAGCTCGCAGCGGAGATCCGCACCAAGTTCGGCAAGGGTGCGGCGCGCAAGATCCGTGCGAACGACAAGATCCCCGCGGTCGTCTACGGTCACGGCACCGAGCCGCAGCACATCACCCTCCCGGGCCACGAGACGATGCTCATCGTCCGCCAGGCGAACGCGATCATCGACCTCGACATCGAGGGCACCGCGCAGCTCGCCCTCGTGAAGGACGTCCAGCGCGACCCGGTGCGCCAGGTCATCGAGCACATCGACCTCGTCGTCGTGCGCCGTGGCGAGAAGGTCGCGGTCGACGTCCCGGTCGTCGTCGAGGGCGAGTCCTTCTCCGGCACCATCCACGTCCAGGACCTCTCCTCGGTCTCGCTCCTCGTCGAGGCGACGAAGATCCCCGAGCACGTCGTGGTGGACGTCGAGGGTCTCGAGGACGGCAAGCAGATCCTCGCTTCCGAGCTCGAACTCCCGTCGGGCGCCGAGCTCGAGACCGACCCCGAGGCGCTCGTCGTCCAGATCGTCACCCCGCGTGCGACCGCCGACGACATCGCGGCCGACGAGGAAGCGGCTGAGGCCGGTGCCGAGGCCGGCGCCGAGGGTGAGGCTGCTGCCTCCTCCGACGACGACGAGTCCGCGTCGGACTCCGAGTAACACCCCTCGATCGCGGACCACTGGCCGACGCTGATGGCTGACGACGTGTTCGTCGTGGTCGGGCTCGGGAACCCCGGGCCCGGCTACGCGGGCAACCGCCACAACGTCGGCCAGATGGTCCTCGACGAACTCGCCGCCCGGATGGGCGCGACGTTCAGGAAGCACAAGACGCCGAACCAGGTCGCCGAAGGGCGTCCGGTGCCCGGCGGACCGAAGCTGGTGCTCGCGAAGCCCGCCTCGTTCATGAACACCTCCGGAGGGCCGGTCTCGTCGGTCCTCGGGTTCTACGGCCTCGACGCCCGGTCGCTCATCGTGGTGCACGACGAGCTCGACCTGCCGTTCGACGCCGTCAAGCTCAAGGGCAACGGCGGACACGGCGGGCACAACGGCCTCCGCGACATCATCAAGGCGACCGGCACCAACGAGTTCGCCCGCGTGCGGATCGGCATCGGCCGTCCCCCCGGCCGGCAGGACCCCGCCGACTACGTGCTGCGCGACTTCTCGCCCACGGAGCGCAAGGTCCTTGCGAACCTCGTCGCCGACGGCGCGGACGCGGTCGAGGCGATCACCGACCTCGGTCTCCTCGCAGCGCAGCAGCGCATCCACGCGCCCTCCTGACACCACGGTCCCCGAACTGGGGGACCGCCGCGTCCCCCTCGATGGGTAGGTTCTGGCCGGGGGAGCTCGACCCCCGCTGACCGAGGGGGTCCTCCGTGGTGCTGCACCGTGCCCGACCGTCCGCCGGCCGGACCGCCGTCGCGGTCGCCGTGCTCGCGACCGCGATGACCGCGGTCCTGGGCCTCGTCGTCGTCGCGGCCGGACCCGCCACGGCGACGCCCGCGACCTGGATCCCGGACCGCGTGACGACCGACGCCCCCGGGGCGGCGACGTCGTTCGCAGCACCGAACGATGTCCGGTACACGACGTCGGGCGCGCTGCTGCTCGCCGACTTCGCCGCGAACGGCGTCCTCCGACGCGATCCCGACGGCACCTGGTCGATCGTCGCACCGCTCGGCACCGACGACCGGTCGATGTGGAACCCCTCCGCGCTGACCGAGGCCGCCGACGGGCACCTGCTCGTCGCCGAGGCAGGCCGGCGGACCGTGGCGGAGCTCGACGGCCACGACGTGCTCCGCCGGTTCCCCGCGCCGAGCCGCCGGGCCGTGTCCGAGCTCGCGACGACCGGCGACGTCCTGTTCGCCGCCGTCCCGGGCAGCGGGGCGCTCTGGACGACCGGGACCGGCGCCGACGCGGGGACCTGGACCGCCGTCGACGGCCCGTGGACCGATCCCGCGGGCGTCGCGGTGTCGTCGGACGGTTCGACGCTCACGGTGGCGGACCAGGCGACCGACACGGTGTGGCAGGAGGACCTGGCGACGGGGGCGGTCACGTCGCTCGGGAGCCCCGGCGACGATCCGGGCACGGTGCGCCTCCGCGGCGTCGCGGTGCTCGACGACGGGTCGGTCGCCGTGGTCGACAACGGCGGCGGCCGGGTGTTCGTGCGGCAGGACGGCGTCTGGACGGTGGCGTTCTCGGGCGCACCGGACGGATCGTCCCTGGCGAACCCGACGGCGGTCGCCGCGGGACCGGAGGGACGGCTCGCGGTGGCGGACTACAACCGGCAGCGGGTCGTGGAGGCGGCGCGGGTCGGGGGCGGCGCGGTCACGTCGCCGACCGCGGCGCCGACCGGGGCTCCGACGGCGACGGGCACGGAGACCCCGAGTCCGACGCCGACCGACGTGGCGACGCCGACCGACGTGCCGACGCCGACGCCCGAGCCCGTCCCGGTGACGCCGACGCCTGAGCCCGTCCCGGTGACGCCGACGCCGACCGCGACCTCCTCCCCGGCACCGCTGCCCGTCCCTGTGACGCCAACGCCGGAGCCTGTCCCCGTGACGCCGACGCCGGAGCCCGTCCCGGTGACGCCGGCCCCGACCGCGACCTCCTCCCCGGCACCGCTGCCCGCGCCGACGCCGGCCCCGACGCCGACGCCGACCGCGACCTCCTCCCCGGCACCGCTGCCCGCCACGCCGAGCCCCGGCACCCCGACCGGCCCCCGAGACCCGGCCGCCCGACCGCCCGCACTGCACGGGGGCACCGACGCCGCACCCGGCGGCCACGGAGACGCCAGCAGCGGGGCGGTCGCAGCCCTCCCGAGCACCCCGGGCGACCACGGCGACGCAGCCGCCCGGGACGCCTCGCACCGCGCCGTCCTCGCGGCCACCGGCGCCGGCCCGCTCGCCCTCACCGCACTCGGCGCCGTGGCAGCCGTCCTGATCGGGATCGCTCTCCACCTGCACCGGCGGAACCGTTCCGTGCACGAGTCCCGCGGACACGAACGGCCCGGCCGGCGGCCCTGACCCTGTTCGCCCGTCGCGCACGCCCGCCCGGCTGTCGGAGGCCCCCGGTACCGTGTCCTGAGTGACGATCTCGGGCATCATCCCTGCGCTCTCGCGCGCCTCCGCGTTCGATCGCGTGCTCCGCGCCGCGCCTCGTGACGCCGACTTCTCGGTGGCCGACGGCCTGCGCGTGCCCCTGCTCGCCGCGCTCCTCGCCGAGCGGAACGGGCCGCAGTGCGTGTTCGTCATCACCGCCACCGGGCGCGAAGCCGAGGCCGTTCGTGACGCCGTCGGCAGCTACGTCCCCGACGCCGACGTGCTCGAGTTCCCCGCGTGGGAGACCCTGCCGCACGAGCGCCTCAGCCCGAGCGCGCAGACCGTGGGCACGAGGATCGCCACGCTCCGGAAGCTCGCAGGTTGGCAGGACGCCGCGCCGGACGACCGCCGCACGACCGTGGTCGTCGCGAGCGTCCGCGCGGCGCTGCAGCCCATCGCGGGCAACCTCACCACGCTCGCACCCGTGGTCCTCCGCACCGACTCGCGCGGCAACGACCTCGGGGCGATCGCCGCCCAGCTGGTCGACCTCGCGTACGCCCGGGTCGACCTCGTCACCCGCCGCGGCGAGTTCGCCGTGCGCGGTGGCATCCTCGACGTCTTCCCGCCCACGGCCGACCACCCGGTGCGCGTCGACTTCTTCGGTGACGAGATCGAGGCCATCAAGGCCTTCTCCGTCGCCGACCAGCGCACGACGGACGACGACCTCGGGCAGGTCGAACTCACCGCATCGCGCGAGCTCCTGCTCTCCGACGACGTCCGGCAGCGGGCGCGCGAGATGCTGCACGAGTTCCCGAACCTGTCGCAGATGCTCGCGAAGATCGCCGAGGGCATCCCGGTCGAGGGCATGGAGTCCCTCGCTCCCGCGCTCGTGCAGGACCTCGTGCCGGTCACGCACTACCTGCCGGAGGACGCCACCATCGCGGTGTTCTCGCCCGAGCGGGTCAGCGGCCGTGCGCACAGCCTCGCGGAGACCAACACGGAGTTCCTCCAGGCCGCCTGGAGCGCTGCCGTCGCCGGTGCCCAGGCGCCGATCGACCTCGACGCCGGCAACTTCCTCACCGTGCAGCAGCTCAAGAACGCCCGCGGGCAGCGCACCTGGTGGACGGTCTCGCCGTTCGACTCCGGCCTCGACGAGGGTGACCGCGACCGCGTCCTCACCGACGCCGAAGCGGCAGCCGAGGCCGGCGAGTACATCCGGGTCCGCGCCGAGGCGATCCCGGCGTTCGCGGGCAGCGCCGACGGTGCGATCGCGCACGTCAAGCAGCTGACCGACGACGGGTGGGCCGTCGTGGTGACCGCCCAGGGCAAGGGACTGGTCGAACGAGCGGTGCAGGTCCTCGCCGACGCCGGGGTCGCCGCCCGTGCCGAAGCCCTCACCGCGCCTCCCGAGCCGGGCGTCGCCATCGTGACCACCGCGACCGTCGAGCACGGCTTCGCCACCCCGGACCCGCGCATCGCGGTCCTCAGCGAGGCCGAGTTCTACGGCCGCAGCGTGCAGCAGGGCGCCCGCACGGTGAAGAAGCTCGCGGGGCGGCGCAAGAACGTCGTCGACCCGCTGCAGCTCAAGCCCGGCGACGTCGTCGTGCACGCCACGCACGGCATCGGCAAGTTCGTCGAGCTCGTCTCGCGCGAGGTGTCGAGCGGGGGCCGCAACGCCGTGAAGACGCAGCGCGAGTACCTCGTCCTCGAGTACGCGCCCTCGAAGCGCGGTTACCCGGGTGACAAGCTCTTCGTCCCGACCGACCAGCTCGACCAGCTCTCCCGGTACGTCGGCGGCGAGAGCCCGACCCTGTCGAAGATGGGCGGCTCGGACTGGGCCGCTGCGAAGTCGAAGGCCCGGAAGGCCGTCCGCGACATCGCCGTCGACCTCGTCAAGCTGTACTCGGCGCGCATGGCGTCCAAGGGGCACGCGTTCGGCCCGGACACCCCGTGGCAGCGCGAGCTCGAGGAAGCGTTCCCGTTCGCCGAGACCGCCGACCAGCTGACCACCATCGACGAGATCAAGCGCGACATGGAGCGTCCGATCCCCATGGACCGCCTGCTCTCCGGCGACGTCGGCTACGGCAAGACCGAGGTCGCGATCCGCGCGGCGTTCAAGGCCGTGCAGGACGGCAAGCAGGTCGCCGTGCTCGTGCCGACGACGCTCCTCGTCCGGCAGCACATGGAGACCTTCCAGGAGCGCTTCGCCGGCTTCCCCGTGCACCTCCGGGCGCTCAGCCGGTTCCAGACGGAGAAGGAGTCGAAGGAGACGATCGCGGGCCTCGCGGACGGCACCGTCGACATCGTCATCGGCACGCACCGGATCCTGTCGCAGAACGTCCAGTTCAAGGACGTCGGGCTCGTCATCATCGACGAGGAGCAGCGCTTCGGCGTCGAGCACAAGGACCAGCTCAAGAAGCTCAAGACCAACGTGGACGTCCTGGCGATGTCCGCGACCCCGATCCCGCGCTCGCTCGAGATGGCGGTCACCGGCATCCGCGAGATGAGCACGCTCGCGACCCCGCCGGAGGACCGCCACCCGATCCTGACCTTCGTCGGCCCGCAGTCCGACCTGCAGGTCGCGGCCGCGATCCGCCGTGAGCTCCTCCGCGAGGGACAGGTCTTCTACGTGCACAACCGCGTGAAGGACATCCAGTCGGTCGCGGCGCACCTCGCCGAGATCGTCCCGGACGCCCGCATCGCCGTCGCGCACGGGCAGATGTCGGAGAGCACCCTCGAGCAGGTGATGGTCGACTTCTGGGAGCGCCGGTTCGACGTCCTGGTGTCCACCACGATCGTCGAGACCGGCCTCGACATCGCGAACGCGAACACGCTCATCATCGACAAGGCCGACAAGTACGGGCTGTCGCAGCTGCACCAGCTGCGTGGTCGTGTCGGCCGCGGCCGGGAGCGCGGGTACGCCTACTTCCTCTACGACGCCGACAAGCCGCTGTCCGAGACCGCACAGGACCGCCTCGAGACGATCGCGGCGAACAACGAGCTCGGCGCGGGCATGCAGGTCGCGATGAAGGACCTCGAGATCCGCGGAGCCGGCAACCTGCTCGGCGGCGAGCAGTCCGGGCACATCGCGGGCGTCGGTTTCGACCTCTACCTCCGCATGATCGGCGAGGCCGTCTCGCAGTTCCGCGGCGACGTCGCCGAGGGGCAGACCGAGCTCCGCCTCGAGATCCCGGTCGACGCACACATCCCCGAGGACTACGTCGAGTCCGAGCGGCTCCGACTCGAGGCGTACCAGAAGCTCTCGGCGGCCTCGGCTCCGGCCGCGCAGCCCGAGGCGATCGACATGGTGCTCGACGAACTCACCGACCGCTACGGGCAGCCGCCGCAGGCCGTCCTCACGCTGGTCGAGGTCTCGCGGCTCCGGCGCATGGCGCAGCAGGTCGGGCTGTCCGACGTGGTCGTGATGGGGTCGAACCTCCGTGTCGCGGGCAAGGAGCTCGCGGACTCGGCACAGGTGCGGCTGAAGCGCATGTTCCCGGGTGCCCGGTGGTTCCCGCAGCAGAACGCGACGAGCATCCCCTTGCCGCGGCCGCACGGCGAGGCCCTGCCCGACGGCGCGCTCATCGACTGGGTCGAGAGCATCCTCACCGCCGTGTACGGGGCGTCGAAGGCGCCGGCCGAGACGGCCGCGTAGCGCGCGCAGACCGACGGGAGGCCCGTGGCGGACCCGCCACGGGCCTCCCGTCCGGCGGTTCACCGCTCGTCGGCCGGCCGGCCGGTCTGTCGGTCTGTCGGTCGGGAGGCGCGGGGCGGGCTCGCACCGTGCCTCCCGTCCGGCGGTTCACCGCTGCGGAGCGACGCCGCCGTCGTCGCCCGACGACGGCGCTGTCGCTCGTTGCGCGGGGTGACGTCCCGCGTGCGCACGGGACGACGCTGCCGCTGTCGCACGACAGCGGTGACGTCGTCCGACAGTGACGTCGTGCGACAGCGACAGCGGCAGGGCAGCGTGCCGCGTCCCCGGGACGACGCTGCCGGCGCGGCCGACTACTCGGTCGACTCGGCCTCGGAGAGCTCGCGCCGACCCCGGTACCGCCGTGCTCGCAGCGAGACGACCACGGCGGAGGCGACCATCGCGATGCCCGAGCCGACGAGGACGGCGAGCACGCCCTCGTCGAGGATCTCCTCGTTGCGGGCGAACGCCAGCTCGTTCATGAGGAGCGAGACCGTGAAGCCGATGCCGCCGAGCACACTGACGGTCATGATCGAGCCGAAGGACAGGGTCGTGCGGCCGGGTGCCCGGAAGATGCGCGTCGCGACCGAGCCGAAGAGGGTGATCCCGATGACCTTGCCGACCGGCAGCGCGAGCACCACCGCCCAGAAGGTCGGCGACAGCTCCCCGAGTCCCACGTCCGGGACCACGACCGCAGCCGAGGCGAAGGCGAACAGGGGCAGCACGAGCCCGTTCGAGAAGGGCTCGACGCGCTCGTACACCGTGTGTCCGGAGGGGCGGGGGAGCAGGAGCCCGAGCGCCACGCCCGCGATCGTCGCGTGCACGCCGGAGTGGTACACGAGCCACCACGCGAGGACACCGAGCACGACCAGCGCCGCGATGAGCAGCCCACGACCGCGCTCGACGCGCTGGAGTCGGCGTCCCAGGAGCCAGAACGCCGCGAGCACCACCACCGCGCCGGCGAGGGCGAGGAAGTCGGTGTCGTGCGCGAACACGACCGCGATGATGACGATCGCGATGAGGTCGTCGAGGACCGCGAGCGCCAGCAGGAACACCCGCACCGCCGAGGGCAGTCCGCGCCCGAACACCGCCAGCACGCCGAGCGCGAAGGCGATGTCGGTCGCGGTGGGGATCGGCCAGCCGTGGCCGTACTGGGTCCCGGTGGTGACAGCGAGGTAGACGCCGGCCGGGACGACCACGCCACCGACAGCCGCGATCGCCGGGATCACCGCGGTCTTCGGGTTCGACAGCTCACCCGCGACCAGCTCCTGCTTGAGCTCGATCGCGATGAGGAGGAAGAACACGGCGAGCAGGCCGTCGCTGATCCAGTGCGACACCGAGAGGTCGAGACCGATCGCGCCCCACGGGGAGTGGGCGTCGAGCACGCGTTCGAGCCCGGGGCCGAGCGGGGAGTTCGCGACGGCGAGGCCGAGGACGGCCGCGACGAGCAGGGCGACGGCGCTGAAGCGCGGGGAACGGAGGAGGGACGACATGGAGCTCCGGTTCGATGGGTCGGGGAACGGTCCGTCGACCAGACTTCCCGACACGCCACATCCAGTGTACCGGACGCCCCTGACACCGATCCCCGGCCGGTGCGCTCGTGCGAGCATGGCCGCATGAGCGCCCTCACCGACCTCGCGGCCGTCGTGGACCGTCTGCTCGCCCCCGAGGGCGGGTGTGTGTGGAACCGGGAGCAGACCCACGCGTCCCTCGCCCGGTACGCCGTGGAGGAGGTCTACGAACTCGTCGACGCCATCGACGATGCGGACGAGGCCGAACTCCGCGAGGAACTCGGCGACGTGCTCTACCAGGTCGTGCTGCACGCGGGGATCGCGGAGACGTTCGACCTCGAGGACGTCGCGGCGGGCGTCCGGGACAAGATGGTCCGACGGCACCCGCACGTCTTCGGCGACGAACGCGCGGACACGGTCGCAGAGGTCGAGCGCGTCTGGCGTGCGGCGAAGGCCGCCGAGAAGGCCTCGCGGCGGAGCGTCCTCGACGGGGTCCCGCGGGCGATGCCGCCGCTCGAGCGTGCCGTGAAGCTGCTGGAACGCCTGGAGGCGCGGGTCGACACCGACACGCTCGTCGCGTCCCTGGGTGCGCGGGTCGACGTCGAGGGCGTGGCAGACGGTTCCGCGGACGGCACGGGGTCGGTGACGGCCGCGACGATCGCGGGCGCGGGTCGGGTGGAGCTCGGGTGGGGGATCGGAGCGCTGCGTGCCGTGGCGGAGGCTCGGGAGGACGGGGTCGACCCGGTCGCCAGTCTCCGTGCTGCCGTCGCTGCGCTCGAGGTCGAGGGGCGTCGGGCCGGGGCCTGAGCGGGGCCTGAGCGGGGCCTGACCAGCGGGGTCTCGCGAGCCGTGCGCGGAGGGGAGTGCGGGCGTCCTCCCAACCCGAAAAAAGGAGGACGCCCGCGAGCGGGCCGCGCGCACCTCCAGGGAATCGAGGGACGCGCGGGATGCCCGCTCACCGCGGGGCACACTGCAGCACGTTGCCCTCGCGATCGGTCCGGAGTGGATCAGGCACTTCGGACCGACGTTCTGCACTCACAATATCAGCGGGCACCGGACGGCGCAAACGCGTGTTGCTGGTCTGGCAGGATTGCGACATGGCGACGACCGTGACGGCCCCCCGTGGCATGCGTGACTTCCTCCCCGCGGACAAGGCGCGTCGGGAGCACGTGCTCGGGGTGGTCCGCGGCGTCTACGCGCGGCACGGTTTCGACGAGATCGAGACGCCGGTGGTCGAGGACGCGGCACGGCTGCACTCCGGACTCGGCGGGGACAACGAGAAGCTCGCGTTCGCCGTGATGAAGCGCGGCCTGGGCGTCGAGGACCTCCGGTCGGCCGAGGCCCCGCTCGACCTCGCGGACCTCGGGCTCCGGTTCGACCTGACGGTGCCGCTCGCCCGGTTCTACGCGTCGCACCGTGCGGAACTGCCGACGGTGTTCCGCTCCGTCCAGATCGCCCCCGTGTGGCGCGCAGAGCGCCCGCAGAAGGGGCGTTACCGCCAGTTCGTGCAGTGCGACATCGACATCCTCGGGGAGCCCGGGCAGCTCGCCGAGATCGAGCTCATCCGAGCGACGACCGACGCCCTCGACGCCCTCGGCGTGTCCGGGACGTCGATCCGGATCAACGACCGTCGGATCCTGCTCGGGCTGCTCGCCTCGTGGGGGATCACGGAGCCCGCCGCAGCGGACCGCGCCCTGATCACGGTCGACAAGCTCGACAAGATCGGCGCGGACGGCGTCGCCGCGGAACTCCGCGAGACCACCGGCTCCGAGCTCCCCGGACTCGAGGACACCATCCGCGCGCTCGAGCGGGCGGACTGGGACTCGGTCTCCGGTGCCGACTGGCTCGACCAGGACGCCTTCGCCGACCTCGCCCGACTCCGGTCGGCGCTCGACGGGGTCGACCTCCGTTTCGACCCGACGCTCGTCCGCGGCATGGGCTACTACACCGGCACCATCTTCGAGGTCGCGCACCCCGACTTCGGCTACAGCCTCGGCGGCGGCGGTCGCTACGACGGCATGATCGGCCGGTTCCTCGGGCAGGACGTCCCGGCCGTGGGCTTCTCGCTGGGCTTCGAGCGGCTCGTCGACCTCGTGACGCTGCCGGAGGCGGAGTCCGCCGACGCGGTCGTGCTCGTGTGCGACAAGGACGTCGACCCGGTCCGGCTCGCCGCGTTGAAGACCGAAGCGCTCCGGTCGCACCACCGTGTCCGGCTCGAACGGCGCACGAAGAACACGAAGAACCTGCTCGCCGGACTCGCGGCGCAGGGGTTCGGAGCGTTCGCGACGGTGGGTGCCGACACCGCCTCGCTCGACGGCGTCGAGTTCCGCCCGCTCGCCTGAGCGTCGCGAGGACGTCACCGCGGGTTCTCCACCGGTTGCGTCGCGCGGGACGTGCCGTGCACCGAGCCTCGGTAGGATCGGACCCGCAATCACCACAACCGAACTCGTAGGGAGTACCCCGTGGCCCAGATCGATGCCGTAGGCGCACGCGAAGTCCTCGATTCCCGAGGCAACCCGACGGTCGAGGTCGAGGTCCTCCTCGACGACGGCGTCGTCTCGCGCGCGCTCGTCCCGTCCGGTGCCTCCACCGGCGCGTTCGAGGCGTACGAGCTCCGTGACGGCGACAAGGCCCGCTACGGCGGCAAGGGCGTCCTCAAGGCGGTCGACGCCGTCCTCGACGAGATCGGCCCGGCGCTCGAGGGCTTCGACGCCACCGACCAGCGCCTCGTCGACGCCGCGCTCATCGAGCTCGACGGCACGGAGAACAAGTCGCGCCTCGGCGCCAACGCGATCCTCGGCGCCTCGCTCGCCGTGGCCCGCGCCGCCGCCGACTCGGCCGACCTGCCGCTGTTCCGCTACCTCGGCGGCCCGAACGCGCACACGCTGCCCGTCCCGCTGATGAACGTCGTCAACGGTGGCGCGCACGCCGACACCAACGTCGACATCCAGGAGTTCTTCCTCGTGCCCTACGGCGCCGAGACGTTCTCCGAGGCGCTCCGCTGGGGCGTCGAGACCTACCACGCCCTCAAGGGCGAGCTGAAGAAGCAGGGCCTCGCGACCGGCCTCGGCGACGAGGGCGGCTTCGCGCCGGAACTCGCGTCGAACCGTGCCGCGCTCGACTTCCTGCTCGCCGCGATCGAGAAGGCCGGCTTCACGCCGGGCAAGGACATCGCGCTCGGCCTCGACGTCGCGGCGACCGAGTTCTTCCACGACGGCAAGTACGCGTTCGAGGGCAAGCAGCTCTCGAGCGAGGAGTTCACCGGCTACTTCGCCGACCTCGTCGCGAACTACCCGCTCGTCACCATCGAGGACGCGCTGGCCGAGGACGACTGGGAGGGCTGGAAGCACCTCACCGCCGAGCTCGGCTCGAAGCTCCAGCTCGTCGGCGACGACCTGTACGTGACGAACCCGAAGCGCCTCCAGCGCGGCATCGACGAGCAGGCGGGCAACTCGATCCTCGTCAAGGTCAACCAGATCGGCACGCTGACCGAGACCCTCGACGCGGTGTCGCTCGCGCACCGTCACGGCATGACCGCGATCCTGTCGCACCGCTCGGGCGAGACCGAGGACACCACCATCGCCGACATCGCGGTGGCGGTCGACGGCGGCCAGATCAAGACCGGTGCGCCGGCCCGTTCGGACCGCGTCGCGAAGTACAACCAGCTGCTCCGCATCGAGGAGGAACTCGGCGACGCCGCGGTGTACGCCGGTCGCTCGGCCTTCCCGCGCGCGGCTGCCCTGTAACACCCAGCCGGACCTCGAGACGCCGTCCTCCTCCGGGAGGGCGGCGTCTCGTCGTCCGCCGTCCCGGTGACAAGAGCAGCGGGACGGAGTCGAGCCGTGCCTCCAGGCCGACGCTGGGAGGGTGCCCGACACCCGCGTGCCGGGCCCGGCCACGCGACCGTGCGGGTTATCGTCGGGACGTGCCCAGCCAGAAGCCCCGCGTCCGCCGCGTCCCGGTCGCGCTGCCGCAGGCCGGGGCGGCCGCGCACCAGCCCTGGTACCGGTCGATCCGGTTCTCCGGCTTCAGCCTGCTCATGCTCGCGATCATCGTGCTCTTCGTCGTGGTCCTCGCGCCATCGCTGCGCACCCTCATCCAGCAGCAGGAGCAGATCGCGCAGCAGCAGCACCAGGTCGCCGCGCAGAAGTCCGACGTCGCGCAGAAGCGCCAGGACGTCGCCCGCTGGGACGACCCGGCCTACATCGAGGCGCAGGCACGCGACCGTCTCCTCTACGTCTACCCGGGCGAGGAGAGCTACCTCGTCATGGGCAGCGAGGACGCGGGGTCGTCGAGCCGTCCGCGCACCGACTCCGGGACGCCCGTGAGCTCGACGGTGCAGACGCCCAAGGTCGACTGGGTGCAGGCCATGCTGTCCTCGGTCCTGGAATCGGGACTGACCGACGAGAGCGCGGAACAGCTCGTCGCGCCGGACGTCTCCGGCACCGGCGACACGAAGTAGGACGACGCCTCGGACTCGGGTAGGCTCACGTACCCGTGACGACCCCTCCCTTCGACCCGCCCTCCGAGCACGACGTCCGCGTCGTCTCGGCGCAGCTCGGGCGACCGGCTCGCGACGTCATCGGGATCGCGGCACGCTGCGTCTGTGGCAACCCCACGGTCGTGTCCACGAAGCCCCGGCTGTCGAACGGCACCCCGTTCCCGACGCTGTACTACCTGTGCCACCCCGCGGCCACCGCCGCGGTCAGCACCCTCGAGGCCAACCAGGTCATGCCCGAGCTGGCAGCCCTGCTCGAGGACCCGGAGGTCGCGGACCAGTACCGCGCCGCCCACGAGTCCTACCTGGCCGACCGTGAGTCGATCGAGCACGTCGACGAGATCGACGGCATCAGTGCCGGTGGCATGCCCACCCGCGTGAAGTGCCTCCACGCCCTCGTCGGTCACGCCCTCGCCGCCGGACCCGGCGTCAACCCCATCGGTGACCTCGCGCTCGAGCGTGTGGACTGGTCGCCCTCCCGGTGCGAGTGCCGGGCGTATGATGAGGGTGCAGACGCCGGAGTCGGGGCGGGTGGCGGCGAACTCTGACCAGCCTCCCGGCAAACCACCCCACTCCAAGGAGATCATCCCCCGTGCCCAAGATCCTCGTCGTCGGCGGCGGTTACGCCGGTTTCTACACCGCCTGGAAGCTCGAGAAGCACCTGCGTCAGGGCGAAGCCGAGGTCGTCATGGTCGACCCGCTGCCGTACATGACGTACCAGCCGTTCCTGCCCGAGGTCGCCGCCGGTTCGATCGAGCCGCGTCACGCCGTCGTGTCGCACCGTCGTCACCTCAAGAAGACCCGCGTCGTCACGGCGAAGGTCACGAAGGTCGACCACGCCGCGAAGACCGCGACGATCACGCCGTCCGAGGGTGAGCCGTGGGAGGAGACCTACGACCAGATCGTCATGACGGCCGGTGCGGTCTCGCGCACGTTCCCGATCCCGGGTGTCGCCGACGAGGCGATCGGGCTCAAGACCATCGAGGAAGCCGCCGCGATCCGCGACAAGATCCTCGTGAACTTCCACAAGGCGGCGAACCTGCCGGCCGGGCCCGAGCGTGACCGACTCCTGACCGTCGTCGTGGTCGGCGGTGGCTTCGCCGGCATCGAGGTGTTCGCCGAGCTGCGCTCGTTCGTCTCCGACCTGCTCAAGAGCTACCCGCAGCTGTCCTTCGACGACACGCACTTCCACCTCGTCGAGGCGATGGGTCGCATCATGCCCGAGGTGTCGCTCGAGACCTCGCACTGGGTGCTCGAGAACCTCGCGTCCCGTGGGGCGACCGTGCACCTCGAGACGCAGCTCGCGTCGGCCGAGGGCGGCGTCTGCCAGCTCAAGGCGAAGGACGAGTCGATCCAGACGATCCCGTCCGACCTCATCATCTGGACCGCCGGCGTCATGGCGAACCCGATGGTCAAGGGCACCGACTTCCCGCTCGAGCAGCGTGGTCGCATCCGCGTCCAGCCTGACCTGCGCGTGGTCGACGACAACGGTGTGATCGCCGATGCATGGGCCTGCGGCGACGTCGCGGCCGTGCCGGACCTCACCGGCGGTGGCGTCGGCGGCTTCTGCGTGCCGAACGCCCAGCACGCGGTCCGTCAGGCGAAGCAGCTCGCCAAGAACCTCGTCGCGGTCATCCGCGGCGAGGCGACGACCGACTACAAGCACGAGAACCTCGGCGCGGTCGCGGGCCTCGGTCTCGGCATCGGCGTGTTCCAGTCCGGCAAGTTCGCCATGAAGGGCTTCCTGGCCTGGGGTGCCCACCGCGGCTACCACGGCCTCGCGATGCCGTCGTGGGAGCGCAAGTGGCGCGTCATCGGCGACTGGGTGGGCGGCTTCTTCCTCGGCCGCGACATCGCGTCGCTGGACGACCGCGAGACCCCGCGCGCTGCGTTCGAGGCGTTCGCTTCGCGTCCGAAGCCCGCCGTCGAGGCGCCGGCCCCGGCTGCCGCCGCTGCGCCGGAGGAGGGCAAGCCGGCCGACGCCGCCGGCCCCGCGTACGCGACGCCCGCCGAGGACGTCTCCAAGGAGGCCGAGCCGGTGAAGGCCGAGGCGTCCGCAGAGGCGAAGTAGGCACCAGCACCACCACCGACGGCGGTCACCCTGCGGGGTGGCCGCCGTCCGGCGTTCTCCGGGTGGCGGCGTCCGGGGAGGCGGGTGCGGCTCGGTAGGCTGTTGCGGCCCGCCCCCGTGGCCCAATCGGTAGAGGCATGCGACTTAAAATCGCCGAGTTGTGGGTTCGAGTCCCACCGGGGGTACGCGCAGGGTCACCGACACCCGCCTTACAACCGCCGAGTTGTGGGTTCGAGTCCCACCGGGGGTACGCACGAGACTCGGGGTGGCCGGACCGAGACTCGGGGTGGCCGGACCGAGACTCGGGGCCAGCGACACTTCTCGGGGGAGAAGGCGCGAAAACTGTCGCTGCGCGCGAGACTCGGCCCCCGCCGCGCGCCGCCGCGCCCCGCCCCGCCCCGCCCCGCCCCGCCCCGCCCCGCCCCGCGCCCGCCCCGCCGCGCCAGCTACCATCGACACTCGTGGTCGGACTCGGAAGCGCCATCGCCCAGCTGCGCAACACCCTCCGCCGCCCCGAACCGCACGTCGAGGTCATCGACGGCGAAGCGGTCCCGGTCGGCATGCTCCTCGGCACCCTCGGCGCCCTCCTCCTCGACGCCGGCAGCTCGGTCACCGACGTCCGTTCGGCTCTCGAGAAGGCCCGCGACGCCGCCGGCATCGGCCCCGAGCTCGCCGTGGGGGTCCTGCCCGCACTCGTCATCGTCAGCGAGACCGCGACCGGCGCCGCGACGATCGTGAACGCCGAGGGCGTCGAGCTCTCCGCACGCCAGTCCGCCCGGGCGAACCGGATCGTCCTCGGCCTGGAGAGCGGCTCGATCGGCCTCGCCGAGATCCCCGCCCGGGTCCGAGCGATCCGCGCGAGCACCCGGCTGCCCGCACCGCTGCCGTGGATCCTCGGCAACGCGCTGACCTCGGCCGGGCTCGCCGTCGTGTTCCGTTGCCCGTGGTGGGCGGTGCTCCTCGCCCTCGGCGTCGGCGCCCTCGTCGGGGTGATCGGCCTCGTGCTCCGTCGCTTCCGTGAGGCGCTCGCGATCGTGCCGTTCCTCGCCGCCTTCGTGTCGACGGCCATCGTCGGCCTGGTCGCCGCGGGCACCGGCTTCGACCACGTGCCGCTGTTCGCCGTGTGTGCCCCGGTCGCCGTGTTCGTCCCCGGTGCGCTCATCACGAACGCCCTGCTCGAGCTCACCGCCGCCGACATCGTCACGGGCTCGTCCCGGCTCATGCAGGGCATCATCATGCTCGGGTTCATGGCGGCGGGCATCGCCGCGGGCAGCGCCCTCACGGGCCTCCACGTCGACCCGTCCTCCGCGGCGCTCGTCGGCGAGGTCGCGGGCGTCGGCACCGACCGCGGCGGGTGGGAGGCCGTGCCGCCCTACTGGGTCTCGTGGGTCGCGGTGGTGTTCCTCGCCGTCGGGCTCGGCCTGGTCTTCCAGTCCGGGTGGCGCCTCACCCTCGTGTCCGTCGTGGTGATGACGTCCGCGTACGGCCTGCTCACCGGCATCACGCCGATCGGCGGGAGCGTGGTCGCGACCGGCGCCACCGCGGCCCTGCTCTTCGTGGCGACGCGCGTGCTCGAACGGATCGTCCCGGTCATCCCGGCGAACGTGTCGTTCTTCCCCGCGTTCCTCCTGCTGGTGCCCGGCACGGTCGGCCTCGTCGCGGTCGCGACCTTCGACCCGGTGGCGCTCGCCACCCCGCTCGCGACCTTCGTCAGCCTGTGCGTCGGCACCAAGATCGGTGGACTGCTCCCCGGGCTGTTCCGCCGGAACGCGCCGCACCGCGGCCAGGGCTGACCCACCGGACTGGAGGCGCGGTGCCGGCCCGCACCGTGCCTCCCGTCCGACGAGTGGTGCGCCGGCGCCGGGGGCGACGCGTCAGGACGTGGCGACCCGTCAGGGCGCGATGAGACGGCCCGCCGCCTGGTCCGCCGCCGCGGTCGCCTTGGCGAGGTAGTGGACCTTCTTGCCGGTGGCGTTGTACGGGAGCTCCGTGACGAAGCCGTAGCGCCGCGGCCGCTTGTACCGGGCGAGGCCCGGGTGGGAGGCCGTCCACACCTCGAGGACGGCCGCTGCCTCGGTGTCGTCCTCGGGCAGCCTGCCCGGTGCGCGCACGACGTACGCGGTGACGACCTCGCCCCACTGCTCGTCGGGGATCCCGACGACGATCGCGTCCGCCACGCCGGGGTGCTCCTGCAGCGCGGCCTCGACCTGGACGGGGTGCACGTTCTCGCCGCCGGAGATGATCATGTCGTCCTTGCGACCGACGATCGTCACGCGCTCGTGCTCGTCCCACGTGGCGAGGTCGCCCGGGTAGAACCAGCCGTTCGCGAACTTCTCCGCCTCGAGACCGGGGTTCCGGTACGAGTAGCCCGACTTCACGGTGCGGACGGCGAACTCGCCGATCTCGACGCCGTCCTTGGCGACGGTGTCGGTCGGGGCCGCCAACCGGTCCTCGTGGACGCGCACGACGGCGACGTCGTCGTCCGTGCTGGCGCGCCCGGTCGAGCCGGCACCGTCGGGGAAGTCCTCCGGTCGGAGGAACGTGTTCCAGAACGTCTCCGTCGTGCCGTAGCCGTTGAAGATCCGCGGCGACAGGAGCTCCTGGTAGCGCAGGGCGGCGGCCCGGTCGAGCGGTGCGCCCATCGTCACGATGCCGTGCAGGCTCGAGAGGTCGCGGGGCCTCGCCTCCTGCGCGTTCGCGAGCGCGACGAGGTTCGGGGGAGCGCCGATGAGGAACGTCAGCTGCTCCGACTCCACCAGGTCGAGGACCCGGTCGGCGTCGAAGTGGCGGAGGGTGGTGAGTTCGGCGCCGACGTAGAAGACCGGGTTCGGGCCGCCGGAGTACAGACCGCCGCGGTGGAACAACGGCGACATGTTGAGCGTCTTGTCGAACGGACTGAGCGGGAAGTGCATGATCACGTCGTGCGCGCTGAGTACCTCGACGAGGCTCGGCAGCGGGACCGGCTTCGGTCGCCCGGTCGTACCGCTCGTGTGGAGGCGGGTCGTCTCGGCGTAGGTGTCGCGCGGTTCGGCCGCGGCGAGCTCGTCGGCCGAGACGGGATCGGCGCCGAGGAGCTCGGCGAACTGGTCACGGTCGCCGCCGACCGTCACGACGTGGGCGGGACGGTGGTCGGACGTCTCCAGGGCCTGGACGATCTCGGCGTTCCGCGCGGCGTCGTGCACGAGGACCACGGGGGCGGAGTCCTCGACGATGAAGGCCACCTCGTCCGGGGCGAGCCGGAAGTTCGTGGGCGAGAAGACCGCGCCGATGCGGTGGCACGCGAGGTAGGTGATGGCGAACTCGGGGCCGTTGAAGAGCTCGACCATGACGACCGACCCGGTCGTCGCGCCGTGGCGGAGGAGCCACCCGCCGACGCGGTCGACGGCGTCGCCGAGCTCGGCGTAGGTCCAGGAGCGGTCGGTGTCCGGGTCGCGGAGGGCCGGGCGGTTCGCGAAGCGGTGCCGGTTCCGTGCGAAGCCGTTCGCGTAGGTGTAGCTGCCCTCGAAGACCTCCCGGAAGCGCGTCGGGTCGTAGTCGGAATGGGTGTCGGTCATCGTCGCTCCCTGGACGTTCCTCGTGCGTTCGCACACCGATCGTCAGCGTATCCGCGGTGGTCCCCCGGCGTCAGGACGGCGCCGAGGCGTGCGCCGGGGATGCGCGGGCGTCAGGACGCCGAGCGCCGGAGCGCCGCAGCGCCGCGCGTCACGACGGCGCGGTGGCGTCCGCGCGGGCCCACAGGCGAGCGGCCACGGCGGCGGCGATGCTCAGGACGACGGCGACGACCCGCGCGGCCGGGGCGACGTGGGTGCCCGTGCTACCGGAGTACACGGCGGCCGCGAGCGCGGTGGCGACCAGGACGAGCGCGGCGTACCGGCCGCGCGCCCCGGCGAGCAGCGCGGCGCCCGCCGACCCCGTGAACGGCAGGAGCGACACGACGGCGGCACCGAGGCCACCGACGCACAGGGTGATCGCGACGTCCGAGACGAGCGACGTCCAGAAGCCGCCACGACCCGCGACGCTGTGCACTCCCCACCCGGCGACGGCGAGCACGAGCAACGCCGCCGACCGCCACGTGGCACCACGGAGACGGCCCGCGACCTCCGAGCCGAGACGCATCGGTCCGGTGCCGAGGTCCGCTCGACCCGTGGGCACGAGGACGACGCCGACGACGAGGGCGGGGGAGAGGTCCCCCGCGCGGGTCAGCGCGCACGCGACGAGGGCGGCCAGCACGAGCACGGGCGACACGCGGTGACCGACGAGGTGCCGGTCGTGACCGGCAGCCCAGCGGGTGGCGAGCACGAACGCTGCGGTGAGCAGCGCTGAGCCGACGGCCACCGCGACCGCGAGTCGGACGTAGCGGGCCTCGAGCGAGATCCCGGTCCCGAGCACCGTGCACAGCGTGGCGATGGTCACGGAGGACACGACGGAGACCCAGGTCGGCAGGGCGTCCTCGGCGCCGGAACGCCCGGTGCGGGGGCGGTTGCGGCCGAGGAGCGCAGCGAACGGCGATCGGATGCGCCCGCGTGCCACCCCGGCGACGACCGCGAGCGGCGCAGCGATGAGGACGAGGAAGCCCGTGGCGACCGCGGTCGCGATCACGACCGTTCGCCAGGAGAACACCGACTGGATGGTCGGGACGGCCTGGTCGTAGGCAGTGCGGGCGCTCCAGTCGCCCGCGGGCCCCGACCAGTCCAGGCCACGGCCGCCCGACGCGCCGGCGTTCGGACCCGAGCCGGACGAGCCCGCAGCGGCACCACCGGTCGTCGAGCCGTCGTGACCGCCGTCGGAACTCCCGCCGGCGGGACCGGTGCCGGACGGCTCGCTGCCGTCCGGTCCGTGGCCGCTCGCGGCTCCCGTGGTGGTCCCGGCGCCGGTGATCGGCCCGGGTGTCCCGGTCCCGCTGCCCGTCGTCGCCGTGGGCCCCGCGGACGCGACGGTCACGACGACCGCGACCGGGGTCGACGACCGCGAGGTGTTCCCTGCGGCGTCACGTTGCAGCGCCGTGAGGGAGTGGGCGCCCGGCCGGACGACGGAGCGCGCCGTCGAGCACGCCCACGTGCCGTCGGCGGACACCGTCGCGATGCACACGGGGGAACGATCGACCGCCACCGTGACCACGGCGCGGGGCTCGCCGGAGCCGGACACCACCAGGGGTTGCGTCCGGACCCGGTCGCCGGCGCCCGGGTCGAGGATGCGCGGGGCGGCCGGGACGGTGCGGTCGAGCGTCAGCGTCCGCGGGGCGGAGACCGCGCTCCGGAGGTCGGAACGGTAGCCGGTCGCGGTGCTCGCGGTCTGGCTCGCGACGAGTTCGAGGCGACCGTCGCGGACGCTCCGGGGGAGCGACACGGTCCAGCGGCCGTCGGCGCCGACGGTGGCGTCCCATCCGGCCGAGGACCCGGCAGCGCTCACCGTGACCCGTGCTCCGGCCCGGCCGTCACCGGCGACGGTGCCGTTCGACGTCCCCGTGGTCGCGAGCGTCGGCGGGGTGATGACGTCGGAGGAGGGGGCGGCGGCGGAACCGAGGGACTGCGCATCGGTGTCGGTCGCGGTGAACACCTGGGCAGGGCCGGAGGTCACCGTCCCGAGGCATGCCCACGTCCCGTCGCGACCGACGACGGTGGAGCAGGAGACTGCCCGGTCGGAGGCCACGCGCACGTGGTGGCCCGGTGTCCCGGTCCCGTGGAACCGGGCCGTGCCGGTGGTGATGTCGCCCGGGTCGGCGATGGTCGGCGCGACCGGCGGGGTGGACGAGGGCGGGTTCGTGGGCGTCGGGTGGCCGAAGACCGGGCCCGTGGGGGTGTCCGACGGGTCCGGCGTCGCGCCGGGCAGGAAGTCGCCGTCGCCGCCGCCCTCGTCCGCGGTCGTCGTGCTGCGCTGTGCGGCGGTGGCGGCATCCCGTGCGGTCGTGGTGCCCACCGTCGCGGAGCCGGCGCCCGGCGTGGCGGTGCTCGGCGTGGTGGCGGCGCTCGCTGCTGGCGCGATCACGAAACCGGCGAGGACCGCCGCGACCGCCAGCGTGGTCGAGACGATCACGGTCCGCTTCCGGCGGGCCGCCGCCGTCGGGGGACGCCGGACGGGGCCGTCGCCCCCGACGGCCCGCTCCACGTTCTCCCCGGGCGTGTTCACCGGTCCCATCCCACGCGAAGACGGCCCGTTGGTCAATCCGCCTCGCGGATGATCCCGCGGGCGCGGGCCGAGCCCGAACACCCGGTGTGCGCGACTCGGGAATCGCCCGTGAACCAGCAAGCGGGACTCGGACGGGTGCTGAGCGTCGGTAGACTCGGCGGTGGTCCCGCGCGACCGCCGAACGGCCGTTCCCGGTCGTCCCCGTCGCCCGGACCAGCCCGACCGCGGTCACCGCGCGGTTCCCGACGCGCAAAGGAGTACGCCCGCATGGACACCGGACTCATCACGACGCTGATCGTCGTCGGAGTGGTGGTGGTCGTCCTCGTGGTCATCGGGATCTACCTCTGGGTGACGTACAACTCGCTCGTCACGCTGAAGGTCCGGGTCGACGAGGCCTGGAGCGACATCTCGGTGCAGCTCAAGCGGCGAGCCGACCTCATCCCGACCATCGTCGACACGGTCAAGGGCTACGCCGCCCACGAGAAAGCGGTCTTCACGGACGTGACCGCCGCGCGCGCCGAGACCCTCAGCGCCGGCGACGCGAATGCCGCCTCCGCTGCCGAGGGCCACATGCAGAAGGCCCTCAAGAGCGTGTTCGCGGTCGCCGAGGGCTACCCGCAGCTCCAGTCGAGCCAGAACTTCCTGCAGCTGCAGTCGGAACTGGTCGACACCGAGGACAAGATCCAGTCCGCCCGCCGCTTCTACAACGGCGGGGTCCGTGAGCTGAACACGAAGATCCGCGTCTTCCCGAACTCCGCCTTCGCGAAGAACCGCGGCTTCACCGAGGCGTCGTTCTTCGAGACCGCGGAACCGGCGGCCATCGCCGAGCCCCCGCGCGTCCAGTTCTGACCCGGACGACCGACCGCAGCGCCCTGCCGTGTACCGCGCGATCGCGCAGAACAAGCGCAACACCGTCCTGATCGTCCTGGTCTTCCTGCTGCTCGTCGGCGCCCTCGGGTTCCTCGGCGGGTACCTCGCGGGCAACGTCTCCATCGGCGTCATCGTGCTCGTCGTCGCGATCGGGTACGCGGTGCTGCAGTACTTCACCGCCGCTCGCCAGGCCACGGCCATCGCGGGCGGCGTCGAGATCGACCGGACGACCGAACCCCGGCTGTGGCGGACGGTCGAGAACCTCGCGATCGCGACGGGCATGCCCATGCCCCGGGTGTACGTGGTCGACGATCCGTCCCCGAACGCCTTCGCGACCGGGCGCGACCCCGAGCACGCCGTCGTCGCCGCGACCACGGGACTGCTCGGGATCATGGACGACCAGGAACTCGAGGGCGTCATGGCGCACGAGCTCGGGCACGTCCGGAACTACGACATCCGCGTCTCGACGATGGTCTTCGGGCTCGTCGTCGCGGTCGGGCTCATCGCCGACGTCCTGCTCCGCATCTCGATCTTCAGCGGGCTGAGCGGGCGGAGCCGGAACGACAACAACGGCGGCGGCAACCCGATCCTCCTCGTCGCCGGTCTCGTGGCCGTCATCGTCGCCCCGATCGCCGCCGTGGCCGTGCAGGCAGCGGTGTCGCGGCAGCGGGAGTACCTCGCGGACGCGACCGGTGCGATGACGACGAGGCACCCCGAAGGGCTTGCACGCGCCCTCGAGAAGCTCAGCGCGTACGGCCGTCCGATGCGGACGCAGAACTCGTCGATGGCGCACCTGTGGATCGCGGACCCGATGCGGCCGGGCGTGATGGACCGGCTGTTCTCGACGCACCCGCCGCTGCCCGACCGCATCGCGCGGTTGCGGGGGAGCCTCGACCGGTTCTGACCGGACGAGCGGCGCTCCCCTCCGCTCCGTGGCGCGGCGTGGCGCGGCGCGGCGTGGCGTGGCGTGGCGCGGCGCGCAGCGCACCGCGCTCAGGGCGCGGTCATCGGCGTGCAGCACGGCGCACCGCGCCCAGGGTGTGGCGGCGCCGCCGGGAGGCCCGTGACGGCGCCGCCACGGGCCTCCCGGCCGGTCAGACGGTGACTTCCAGGTCCGGGAGCGGCTCGGCCACGTCCGTGTCGTCCGCCGACTCGTGCGGGACCAGCGCGACGCCGAGGGCCCCGGCCAGCGCGCGCGCAGCGGTCCCGCGATCGGTGACCTCCACCCCGCCGAGCCCCTGCCACGCCGCTGTGCGCCGCAGCACCTCGGCCAGCCGCTCGGCGTCGAGGTGCTCCCCGGGCTCCTCCCACGCCGTGCGGACGCGGAGCACTCCGCGCTGCCGGTCGCTCTTGAGGTCGATCCGTCCGGTCAGGCGGTCGTCCTGCAGCACGGGCAGCACGTAGTACCCGAACACCCGTTTCGGCGCCGGCGTGTAGATCTCGATGCGGTAGTGGAAGCCGTACATCCGTTCGGCCCGCCGGCGGAACCAGACGACCGGGTCGAACGGGCTGAGCACCGCGTCCGCCGACGTGCTCCGGGGAACCCTGGCGTCCGCGTGCAGCCACGCACGGTCCGTCCACCCGTCGACCCGCACCGGGACGACCTCACCCGCCTCGGTGAGCTCGGCGAGGGCTCGCCCCGTGTCGTCCGCCCGGAGCCGGTAGTAGTCCGCGATGTCCGCGCGCGTGCCGACCCCGAGCGCCCGGGTCGCTCGCCGGACGAGTTCCCGGACGGCGTCGGTGCGGTCCGGTGCGTCGTCGAGGAAGCGGTCCGGCAGCACCTGCTCCGGCAACGCGTAGACCCGCTCGAAGCCGGACCGGCCGGCACTGACGACCTCGCCCCAGCGGAACATCTGCTCGAGGCCGATCTTGACGTCGCTCCACCCCCACCACGGCCCGCGGCGCACGTTCGACTCGTGCTCGACCGCGCTCGCGGGGGAGGGGCCCTCGGCACGCAGCAGCGCCCGGAGCTCGTGACGGACCCGCTCCGTGCGGGCGACCTGCTCGACGCGGTTCGGTCGGGCGTCACGCTCGCGGAACGCGTCCATGCGCCACCGGAACAGCGGGAGGTCGTCGCGTGGGATGAAGGCGGCTTCGTGCGCCCAGTACTCCAGGTACGGGCCGCGTCTGGCTGTGGTGAGCCGGTCGAGCGTGGCCCGGTCGTAGGCGCCGAGCCGGGCGAAGAGCGGGAGGTAGTGGCTGCGCTCGAAGACGTTCACGCTGTCGATCTGCAGCAGGCCGAGCCGGGCGAACCCGCTGTTCAGCGCCCGCGTCGACACCGCCGGCGCCGGCGCCGAGCCGAAGCCCTGCGCGGCGAGCGCGACCCGTCGAGCCTCGGCGGCGGAGAGCGTGGTCCTGACCGTGCCCCGACGCTACCGATCCCCTCCGACACGCCCTCCCGGGGCCCGTATGCCTGATCCGGAACCTGTCAGGTTGCACATCGCTACAGTGGCGGGCATGGCCTGGGGCAGCAAGAAGACTCATCCCGATCCCGTCGTCGAGGACTCGGTGCCCACAGGCATGCGGATCGCGGGGGCGTGGTCGTGGCGCGTGCTCGTCGTGCTCGGCGTGGTGGCGGTGTTCATCTACCTCGTCATGCTGTTCAGCGAGGTGCTCATCCCGTTCCTCATCGGCATCGTGGTGGCGTCGCTGCTCGTGCCGCTGTCGAACTGGTTGCAGCGGCACCACGTGCCGAAGTGGATCGCGGTGCTCGTCAGCCTCGTCGGTGGGCTCGCCGCCGTGGGCGGGCTGATCTGGCTCGTCGTCGACCAGATCGCGGCCGCGCGGCCCTCGCTGCGCGACCGGGCGCTGCAGCAGTACGACTCCGTGCAGCAACTGCTCCAGAACTCCGGGCTCGACATCAGCGAGAAGGACTTCAACAACTCGCTGAACCAGGCGACGAACTGGCTCCAGGACAACTCCGGGTCGATCCTCTCCGGCGCCGCGAGCGTCGGCTCGTCGCTGACCCACGTCCTGACCGGGCTCTTCGTCGTCATCTTCACGGTGATCTTCCTGCTCATCGACGGCAAGAACGTCTGGCGCTGGGTCGTCCGGATCTTCCCGCGCAAGGCCCGCCCGGCGATCGACGGTGCCGGCGTCGCGGGGTGGACGACCCTGACGAGCTTCGTCAAGGTGCAGATCTTCGTCGCGTTCGTCGACGCGGTCGGCATCGGCATCGGCGCGGCCGCCCTGCAGCTGCCGCTCGTCGTGCCGATCGCCGTGTTCGTCTTCCTCGGCGCGTTCATCCCCGTCGTGGGTGCGATCGTGACCGGCATCCTCGCCGTCATCGTCGCGCTGCTGTTCAACGGCTGGGGTGCGGCGCTCATCATGCTCGGTGTCGTCCTCGCCGTGCAGCAGATCGAGGGCCACATCCTGCAGCCGCTCGTGATGGGCAACGCAGTCAAGGTGCACCCCCTGGCGGTCGTCCTCGGCGTCACCGCGGCCTCGGGGCTCGCGGGCATCGCCGGCGCGTTCTTCGCCGTCCCGCTCATCGCCACCCTGAACTCCATGGTGACGACCATCGCGAGCGGGCGGTGGCGCGGGCTCGACTCCGACCACGTGCTCGAGGCGCAGCAGCGCGGCCACGCGGCGAACAAGGAGGAGAAGCGTCGGCGGAAGTGGCGGAAGCGGCACCGTGACGACGTCCCCGAGCCCGGCAGCGACCAGCAGCCGACCGCGTCGAAGGGCACCGCCGGCTGAGTCCGCACGCTGCGGGGCGGCGCGTGGCCGTGCCCGCGGCGCGCCCCGGCCCCGGACGGGTCACGAGTCGCCGCGCACGCGTCACGAGTCGCCGCGCACACGTCACGAGTCGCCGCGCACGCGTCACGAGTCGCCGCGCACGCGTCACGAGTTCGCGGCGACGACCGCGAGCGAGGATGATGGGCACGTGACCGACACCACCGCGCCCCAGCTCCCGACCGCAGCGATCCCCACGCTCGCGGACATCGAGGCCGCTCGCGCGACCATCGCCGGCGTCGCCCGCGTGACCCCGATGGAGTCGTCCCAGTACCTCGCGGAGCTCCTCGGCTCACCCGTGCACCTCAAGTGCGAGAACCTGCAGCGCACCGGCGCGTACAAGGTCCGCGGCGCGTACAACCGCCTCGCCGCGCTCACCCCGGAGCAGCGCGCCAAGGGGGTCGTGGCCGCGAGTGCGGGCAACCACGCGCAGGGTGTCGCCCTCGCCGCCCGGGAACTCGGGATCCCGGCGACGATCTTCACGCCCGTCGGCGTCGCCCTGCCCAAGCTCCAGGCCACGCGGCACTACGGCGCGGACGTCGTCCTCCGCGGGCACTCCGTCGAGGAGGCCCTGAGTGCCGCCAAGGACTTCGCGCACCGGACGGGTGCCGTCTTCATCCCGCCGTTCGACCACCCCGCGGTGATCGCCGGCCAGGGCACGCTCGGCCTCGAGATCCTCGACCAGGTGCCGGACGCCGACACGGTGGTCGTGCCGATCGGCGGCGGCGGCGTCATCGCCGGGATCGCCCTCGCGGTCAAGGGCATCGCCGAGCGGCAGGGACGCCACATCCGCGTGATCGGGGTGCAGGCCGCGAACGCCGCCGCCTACCCGACGTCGCTCGCGGCCGGGGAACCGGTCACCGTCCAGACCACCCCGACCATCGCCGACGGCATCGCGGTCGCGCGCCCGGGCGACATGAACTTCCCGATCATCCGTGACCTCGTCGACGAGGTCGTCACGGTGACCGAGGACGACGTCGCCCGCGCGCTCCTGGTGCTGCTCGAGCGCGCGAAGCTCGTCGTCGAGGCGGCCGGCGCGGTGGGTGTCGCGGCGATCATGGCCGGCTCGGTGCGCGACGCGGGCAAGACCGTGGTGCTCCTGAGCGGCGGCAACATCGACCCGCTCATGATGGAGCGCCTCATCACCCGCGGTCTCGTCGCGGCGTCGCGGTACATCGGCATCCGGATCATGCTCCCGGACCGTCCGGGGCAGCTCGCGCGGGTGGCGCAGGTCATCTCCGACGCGGGCGCGAACGTGGTCGAGGTGCTCCACACCCGACACGGTCAGGGGCTCGTCATCAACGAGGTCGCGCTCGACCTCTCGATCGAGGCCCGGGGTCCCGAGCACGCGCAGGAGGTCCTCGGTCGCCTGCAGGAGGCCGGCTTCCGACCCGAGATGATCGCGCGCTGAGGCACCGGGGGCGCGCCCGCGGCGAGGGCACGCCCGCGGCGTCAGGTGACGTCGCGTCAGCCGACCGCTCCGTCAGCAGACCGCACGGGTCCGGGTCCGCTCCGTCAGGGTTCCGTTCGCGACGGCGACGCCGGCCGGGAGGCGCGTGAGGCTGCCGTCATGACCCTCACGTCGATCCTCCCCACGCTCCGCGCTTCGCTTCCCGATCCGCTCGACCCGACCGTGTGGCCCGCAGCCACCGCCGCGACGGTCGACGACGTGACCGTGCGGGCGGTGTCGATGCAGCGGCTCGCGGCCGTCGCGGGGACGCCCTGCGTGCACACCGCCGAGGAGGCCCCGCCGCGGTACCGCCCGCGCGACTGGCAGCCGCGAACGGTGTGCGTGACCGTCGCTGCCGTGACGCGCGTCCGACGCCCGTGGGGCGTGCTCCTCGTCGAGCTCGACGCCGTGCTGCCCGACTGCGCGGTGCTGACCGAGGCCCGGCTGATCGGTCGCCCGTCGGTGGCGGCCTCCGCGGCCGTCACGGTGACCACGAACCCGACCGGCACCGCGGGCGTGGACGCGGTGCTCCCGGCGGACGTCGCGGTCGGCGACCTGGTGTGCTTCCCGTGCCGCCGCGCGCTGGCGCACCGGGATGTCGTCGCGCGCTGAACTCGACCGGCGCCGTGGAACCACGAAACCGACGTGGGACCTGGGCGCTGGCCCGGTTCGACGTCGGTTTCGTGGTTCGACCCGCGCGACACGTCCGCGGGGTCGGTGTGACGAGCGCCTACGGCTCGTAGCGCTCGACCTTCGTGACCTCGACGGCGATCTCCTTGCCGTTCGGGGCGGTGTAGCTCGTCTTCTCACCGGCGCGCAGCCCGAGGATGGCGGCACCGACCGGGCTGACCGGGCTGTAGACCGTGAGGTCCGAGCCCTCGCCGACGATCTCGCGGTTGCCGACGAGGAACGTCGACTCGTCGCCGGCGATCACGGCCGTGACGACCGTGCCGGGCTCGGCGGTGCCGTCGAAGTCGGCCTCGCCCACCGTGGCGTGCTTGAGGAGCTCCGTCAGCTGGCGGATGCGGGCCTCGATCTTGCCCTGCTCTTCCTTCGCGGCGTGGTAGCCGCCGTTCTCCTTGAGGTCGCCCTCTTCACGCGCCGCCTCGATGCGGTCCGCGATCTCCTTCCGGGCCGGACCGGACAGCTGCTCGAGCTCCGCCTGGAGGCGGTCGTGTGCCTCCTGGGTCAACCAGGTGCCCTGGGTGTCGTTGCTCATCGTGATCCCTTCGACAAAGAGCGAGACCGGCCGGTGTGGCCGGTCTCGCTCTGCGGATCACAGCAGTCTAGGGAACCCAGCAGTCGTGGATCAAGCCGGTCACGCCGCGCGTCGTCGTCCGAACCTCGGTCGACACGGTGCGCGAGCGCTGCTCCACGGCGGGGAGGTCGATGACCTTCCACCCGACGATCGTGTACGACTTGTCGAGCACCTGCACGGCGCACTCCGCCCGGGTGCCGGGGTCGACGGACACCTGGCTGCGCACGACGGTGGCGTGGTCGGAGAGCACCTGGTACCCGATGTCGTCGGTGTCCAGCCCGTGGTCGGTCTGCCCCGGCCCCGCCCACACGACCCAGACACCGAAGGTCACGACGATCGCGACCGCGGCGAGGATCGCCAGCAACCGACCCCGTCGCGCCCGTGACGGCGTGCGGCCGTACCGGTCGTCGAGCGCCGCGGTCGCGGTGGCCGCGGCGGGTGCCGGCGTGGCGGGGTGCTGCTGATCGGACAGTTCGGGGCTCCCGGGGTGATTATCCTGATCTCCAGGGTAGTTCACGCCTGGCTGTGCGCCGCCCGCGTCCGCGCCCGCTCCGACCGCGAGGAACCTCCCGTGCCGTACCGTCTGCTCGCCGTCCACGCCCATCCCGACGACGAGTCGAGCAAGGGCGCGGCGACCGCGGCGAAGTACGTGGCCGAGGGCCACCAGGTCCTCGTCGTGTCCTGCACGGGCGGCGAGGCCGGCGACATCCTCAACGACCAGCTCGGCGAGCCGGCGACCACGCGGGCGCACCGCGACATGGCCGGGTACCGCCGGACCGAGATGGCCGCGGCGCAGCAGGCACTCGGGATCGACCACGTCTGGCTCGGCTACCACGACTCGGGTCTGCCCGAGGAGGGCGAGACCGTCCGTCCCGGCACCTTCTCCACGGTGCCGCTCGAGTTCTCCACCGAGGCACTCGTCCGCGTCGTCCGGCGTTTCCGGCCGCACGTGCTCGTCACGTACGACGAGAACGGCGGCTACCCGCACCCGGACCACATCCGGACGCACGAGGTCTCCGTGCAGGCCTGGCGCGACGCCGCCGACCCGACGAAGTACCCCGAGGCGGGGGAGCCGTGGTCGATCGCGAAGCTCTACTACGAGCGCACGCTGAACCCGCGCCGCTTCACCGCGATCTACGAGGCGATGGTCGAGCGCGACCCGGACAGCCCCGGCGTCGAGCAGCTCCGCGAGTGGGTCGAGCGGTTCGCCGACCGGCCGGACCTCGCGACGACGCACGTCGACGTCCGGGGCCACTTCGAGGCCCGTGACGCCGCGCTCCACGCGCACGCGAGCCAGGTGCCGCCGGATAGTTTCTTCTTCTCCTGGCCGAACGACCTCCTCGCGACGGTGTGGCCGACCGAGGACTACCAGCTCGTCGAGGCCCGCGTGCCGACGTCGACGCCGGAGTCCGACCTCTTCGCGGGGATCCCGGCAGACGAGGACACCACCGCGTGAGCACCACCTGGGCGGCACTCGCCGCCGCCACCCCCAGCCCGAGCCCGACCTCGACCGTCCCGGACGTCGACGTCACCCCGGGCGTCGCCGGCTTCATCGCGATCGCGGTCGTCGCGGTCGTGACGATCCTGCTCGTCATCGACATGACGCGGCGCATCCGTCGGACGCGCTACCGGGCGGAGATCCGGGAGCGGCTCGAGGCCGAGGCGGGTGCGGAAGGCGCCGCGACCGACGAGCCGGAGCGGCGTGCCGCCGAGGACGGCCGTGCGGACGTCGGCGACGACACGGAACGCGGGTAGCCGCGACCGACGTGCGGCCGGGCGCGGCCCGCTCAGCGGTGTCGCGCTCAGCGCACCGGGTCGAGCGCCACGATGAGCACGCCCACCCACTGCGCCGCGAACGCGACGACCGTGAAGGCGTGGAAGACCTCGTGGAACCCGAAGATCGTCGGCGACGGGTTCGGGCGCTTGAAGGCGTAGACCAGCGCGCCGAGGATGTACGCCACACCGCCCGACAGGATGAGGACGGTCATCGGGATGCTCGCCGCGAAGAACTGGGGGAGCAGGCCGAGCGCCGCGCACCCCAGCACGAGGTAGATCGGCACGTAGAGCCACCGCGGTGCTCCGATCCAGAGGACGCGGAACGCGATACCGAGCGCGGCACCCGACCACATCACCCAGAGCACCACGTCCATGAGCGTGTGCGGCAGGGCGCAGATCGCGATGGGCGTGTAGGTGCCCGCGATGAGCAGCAGGATGTTCGTGTGGTCGATCCGCTTGAGGATCTTCTTCACCGTCGGCCCCCACGGGAACCGGTGGTACGTCGCCGAGACGCCGAACATGAGCAGCGAGCTCGCCATGAACACCGCGCTGCCGGCCTTCGCCGCCGGTGAGGCCGCCAGGCACACGAGCACGACGCCCATCGCGATCGCGAACGGGAACGTGCCGAGGTGGATCCAGCCGCGCCAGGCAGGGCGAGGAGGTTCGGTCGCGGTCGACGCCTCTTCGGTGAAGGGGACGTGCGGGAGGGTCCCGGTGTCGTTCGTGGCCTGCATGGGGCGACAGTAGGGCCCCAGTCCGAACGTCCGCCGAACACGCTCGCGTCCTGCGGGTCCGCAGGCGTGGTGCACTACAGTCGTCCCGTGGCGAGCAGGGTGGGACCGACGGGACGGGGCATCCTCTACCGCGCCTACCAGCGTCGCATCCGGAAACAGATCGACGGTGCGTCGATGCCGAAGCACGTCGCCATGATCGTCGACGGCAACCGTCGGTGGGCGAAGCAGCTCGGCCTCGAGACCGCGGCCCACGGACACCGGGCCGGCGCCGCGAAGATCCCCGAGTTCCTCGACTGGTGCGACGAGCTCGGCATCGAGGTCGTGACGCTCTACCTGCTTTCCTCCGACAACCTCACCGGCCGCGGCGGACAGGAGCTCGACGAACTCGTCGGGATCATCGCCGAGCTCGCCGGGGTGCTCGCCGACCACCGGGACTGGCGGGTGCAGCACGTCGGGTCGAACGAGGGGCTCCCCGCGTCGCTCGTGGACGCGCTGGCGGCCGCCGAGCAGCGCACCGCTGACCACACCGGGCTGCACGTGAACCTCGCCGTCGGGTACGGAGGACGTCGGGAGATCGCCGACGCCATGCGCAGCATCGTGCGGGCCCACGGCGAGGGCGGCGGGACGCTCGACACCCTGGCCGAGGTCCTCACGCCCGAGCTCATCGGCGACCACCTCTACACGCAGGGGCAGCCCGATCCGGACCTCGTCATCCGGACCTCGGGCGAGCAACGGCTCTCGGACTTCATGCTCTGGCAGAGCGCGCACAGCGAGTTCTACTTCGTGGAGGCGTTCTACCCGGACCTCCGCGAGGTCGACTTCCTCCGCGCCGTGCGCGACTTCGGTCTGCGGTCGCGGCGGTTCGGCGGCTGATCGTCCGGCGCCGGTCCGTAGCAGGGCAGCCGTGTCCGCCGCTGCGCGCGGCGCCGGCCTCGTTGCGCGCAACGGATCGGGTTCGGTCCCGTCGCGACCGTCCCAGTAGACTCACAGGGTTTTTCGTTCCACGGAAGGTTGCACCTGTGAACACCGACGAGTACGCCGCGGGCTTCGCCGAGGAGCCCGGCTACCTCGACCACGCCGCGTTCGGCCCCGTCCAGACCGCCGTGCTCGAGGAGCAGCGGGTGCTCGGGACGATCCAGGAGCACATGCGCTTCGGCGCGATGGAGACGCTCGACGAGCAGGACGCCCGTGTGCGCACCGTGGCCGCCCGGCTCGTCGGACGTCGCGACGACCAGGTCGTCTCGCAGACCGCCACCACCCCGGGGCTCGTGCACACCGCGTTCGGGCTGACCGGTGGGGTGCTCGTGTCCGCGGACGACTACCCGTCGATGCCGCTCGCCCTCGCCTCGGCGGCGTCGTCGACCGGCGGCCGCGTCCAGCCCGTGGTGATCGAGTCCGGCGCCGGGTGGACCACGCCCACGCTGATCGCCGAACGCCTCACCGACGACGTCACGGCGGTCGCGGTCTCGCTCGTGGACTGGCGCACCGGCTACCTCGTCGACCTCGCCGGCATCCGCGAGGTCATCGGCGACCGCCTGCTCATCGTCGACGCGATCCAGGGCTTCGGCGTCGTGGACGCCCCGTACGAGGTCGCGGACGTCGTCGCCACGGGCGGGCAGAAGTGGCTGCACGCCGGCTGGGGCACCGGCTTCGTGGCGTTCAGCGACCGGGCGCTGAACCGCCTCCGCCCGGCACTGTCCGGCCCCGCGGGGACCGCCGGCTGGCCGGACGAGGTGCCGTCGGTGCGCCCGGGCGCCGCCGGGTTCCGGTCGACGCGGATCGACCCGGTCGCGCAGGCTCGGTTGGCGGTGTCGCTCGAGCGGCTCGCGTCCGTCGGCGTCCGGGCCGTGCAAGAGCGCGTCTCGGACCGGGTCGAGCGGGTCTTCGACATCGCGGACGAGTTCGGCCTGGTCGTGGAGTCCAGCCGCGACCCCCGCGAGCGTGCCGGCATCGTGGTGCTGCGGCCGCCGCAGGGTCGGCTGACCGCACTGTCGGCGGCGATGCACAACCACGGTGTCACCGTGACGACGCGGTCCGGGACCGCCCGGGTGTCGCCGTTCGCGTCGACGACCGACGAGACGCTCGACATGTTCCGCGACGCCTGCCTGTCCTACGCGACGATGCCGTAGGCCGCGCCGCGCCGCGGCCGCGCGCCTGCCCGAGACTCGCGCTGGGCGACGGTTCTCGCGCTCCGGGGCACGAGAACTGTCGCCCACCACGAGACTCGGCCCCGCGGGCGCGCGACTCGGCCCCGCGGGCGCGAGACTCGGCCCCGCGGGCACGAGACTCGGCCCCGCGGGCGCGAGACTCGGCGGCGCACCGCCGGACAGGAGGCGCGGGGCGGGCCCGCACCGTGCCTCCAGGCCGGTGCCACATGCGTCGGGCGCGACGCGCGACGCTCAGGCTGCGTTCACGCGACCGTAACCGGACAGGCCGCGTGTCGCGATCCCGCGCCGCCGACGGCAGTCGTAGGTTGACCGCATCGGGCACCGCGCCCGATCGAAGCGGCCGCAGCAGGTGCTTCGAGACCCGCTCCAGAGGCCGCGTCGAGGACAAGGACCGGGTCCTTCGCGGCCCGGGGATGGAGTGGTCGTGACCTCTCAGAACGTCTCTCGCGGAACACAGCAGCAGCACTCCGCGGACTCGTCCACACCGGTCGCCCAGCGCACGTACGTGCTCGACACCTCGGTGCTCCTCAGCGATCCGCGGGCGCTGTTCCGCTTCGCCGAGCACGCGGTCGTCCTGCCCGTGGTCGTCGTCAGCGAGCTGGAGTCGAAGCGGAACGACCCGGAGATCGGGTACTTCGCACGGCAGGCGCTCCGGATCCTCGACGACCTGCGGGTCGAGCACGAACGCCTCGACTTCCCGATCGCGATCGGCGACGGCGGCTCCCTCCGGGTCGAGCTGAACCACTCCAACCAGGCGGTCCTCCCGTCCGGGCTGCAGCTCGGCGACAACGACTCGCGGATCCTCGCGGTCGCGATGAACCTCGCGAACGACGGGCTCGACGTGGTCGTCGTGTCGAAGGACCTCCCACTGCGCGTCAAGGCGTCCTCGATCGGCATGGCTGCCGAGGAGTACCGCGCCGAACTCGCGGTCGACAGCGGCTACACGGGCCTCACCGACCTGCAGGTGTCCGGCGAGCAGATGGCCGACCTCTACGAGCACGAGGAGATCCGCTCGGCAGCACTCGTCTACGTGCCGGTCAACACCGGGGTGGTCATCCACTCCGAGCGCGGGTCGGGCCTGGGGAGGGTGCACACCGCCGGCTCGGTGGCGCTGGTGCGCGGGGACCGCGAGGTCTTCGGGCTCCGCGGACGGTCCGCCGAGCAGCGGCTCGCGATCGACGCACTGCTCGACCCGGAGATCGGCATCGTGTCGCTCGGTGGTGCGGCCGGCACCGGCAAGTCGGCCCTCGCGCTCTGCGCCGGCCTCGAGGCGGTCCTCGAACGGCAGCAGCACAAGAAGATCATGGTCTTCCGCCCGCTCTACGCGGTCGGCGGGCAGGAGCTCGGCTACCTGCCGGGCGACGCGGCCGAGAAGATGAACCCGTGGGCGCAGGCGGTGTACGACACCCTCGGTTCGGTGGTGTCCGACAACGTGCTCGACGAGGTCGTCGAGCGGGGGATGCTCGAGGTGCTCCCGCTCACCCACATCCGCGGTCGCTCCCTCCACGATGCGTTCGTGATCGTCGACGAGGCGCAGTCGCTCGAGCGGAACGTCCTGCTCACCATGCTCTCGCGCATCGGGCAGAACTCGCGGGTCGTCCTCACGCACGACGTGGCGCAGCGGGACAACCTGCGGGTCGGGCGGCACGACGGGATCGCCTCGGTGATCGAGCGGCTCAAGGGGCACCCGCTGTTCGCGCACGTGACGCTGACGCGCTCGGAGCGGTCGGCGATCGCGGCGCTCGTGACGGAGATGCTCGACTCGCCGGACCTCGTGTAGCGCAGCGCGGCGGGCGGCGGGCGGCGGGCGGCTGCGCGGCGGGCGGCCGCGCCGCTGGGCGGCCGCGCCGCTGGGCGGCGGCCGGCTGCGCTCGGCACAACCGAAGTCACCTCGAACTGCGTGATCGCGCGGTTCGGGGTGACTTCGGTTGTGCGGCGGCGACCCGCGCCGGAAGATCGCCACCGCGCGACGGACGGGAGGCGCGGTGCCAGCTGGCACCGCGCCTCCCGTCCGTCTGTCGGTCGCGTCGCGCGCTGCGCGTCAGCTCGGGTGCGTCATCGAGAGCACGTCGAGCGCGCTGTCGAGCTGCTCCTCGGTGACCTCGCCCCGCTCGACGTAGCCGAGGGCGACGACGGCCTCGCGGACGGTGATGCCCTCCGCGACGGCGTACTTCGCGACCTTGGCGGCCGCCTCGTACCCGATGACACGGTTGAGCGGCGTGACGATCGACGGGGACGACTCCGCGAAGGCGCGGGCGCGGTCGAGGTTCGCCTCGAGCCCGTCGACCGTCTTGTCGGCCAGCACGCGCGAGCTGTTCGCCAGCAGGCGGATCGACTCGAGCAGCGCGGTGCCCATGACGGGGATGGCGACGTTCAGCTCGAACGCACCGGAGGCGCCGGCCCACGCGACGGTGGCGTCGTTGCCGATGACCCGCGCCGCGACCATGAGGGTGGCCTCGGGGATGACCGGGTTGACCTTGCCGGGCATGATCGACGAGCCCGGCTGGAGGTCGGGGATGTGCAGCTCGCCGAGCCCGGTGTTCGGCCCGGACCCCATCCACCGGAGGTCGTTGTTGATCTTCGTCAGGCTCACCGCGATGACCTTGAGCGCGCCGGACGCCTCGACCAGGGCGTCACGGGCGCCCTGGGCCTCGAAGTGGTCGAGCGCCTCGGTGATGGGCAGCCCGGTGTCCTCGGCGAGCTGCGCGATGACCTCCTGCGGGAAGCCCTTCGGGGTGTTGATGCCGGTGCCGACGGCGGTCCCCCCGAGGGGCACCTCCGCGACGCGGGGGAGCGTGGCGTTCACGCGCTCGACCCCGAGTCGGATCTGCCGCGCGTAGCCGCCGAACTCCTGGCCGAGGGTCACCGGGGTGGCGTCCATGAGGTGCGTCCGGCCGGACTTCACGGCATCGGCCCACAGCGTCGCCTTGCGCTCGAACGCCTCCGCGAGGTGCTCGAGGGCCGGGACGAGCGTGCGGATCAGGGCCTCGGTGACGGCGACGTGCACGGAGGTCGGGAAGACGTCGTTCGACGACTGCGACGCGTTCACGTGGTCGTTCGGGTGCACTGCCGTGCCGGCGACGTCCGAGGCCAGCGTCGCGAGGACCTCGTTCATGTTCATGTTCGAGGAGGTGCCGCTGCCGGTCTGGTACACGTCGACGGGGAACTGGTCGTGGTGCTCACCCGCGATGATCCGGTCCGCGGCGGAGACGATCGCGTCGGCCACGGGCTCGTCGATGATCCCGCGGGCAGCGTTCACGATCGCCGCCGCACGCTTCACCCGGGCGAGGGCGACGATCTGCGAGGGCTCGAGGCCGCTGCCGGAGATCGGGAAGTTCTCGACGGCCCGCTGGGTCTGGGCGCGGTAGAGCGCCGACTTCGGCACCCGGACCTCGCCCATGGTGTCGTGCTCGATGCGGAACCCGTCATCGGTCGTCGCTGCGGTCTGGGTGGTGTCGGTCACGTCGTCGTGGTCCTTCCTCGGTGTGCTCCGGCGCGGTCGCGTCGGTGGGTGCTGCGGCGGAGGTGGTCCGCCGCGCCGGTCGTGACGGTCGGTCACCGTCGTGCCGGTGGTGCGGGGGCGGGGCCGGTTCGGTGGTCACGGGCCGGGACGTCCCGGTCGTGCGGCCGGACTGCCCCGCTCGTGTGGCCGGGCCGTTCCGGTCGTGCGGCCGGGACGGCTGGCCGGCCGTCCGGGCCGCGTCAGGCCTGGCCGACGACGGTGTCGACCGAGACCTCGCCGGTGGCCAGGTCGTAGGTCGCCCCGACGACCGCCAACCTACCCTCGGCGACGCCGTCGGACACGGCGCCGGATCGTTCGAGGATCTGGGCGAGGCTGGCTTCGAGGTGCGCGGCACCGATCGACTCCTGCGGCAGCTCGGCGTCGGCGGTGCGGACCTTCTCGACGCTCGGGGCGATCGCGTCGACGAGGGTCTGCAGGTGCGGGGCCGGGACCGGCTCGCCCGACCGGGCCGCTGCCACGGCGCCGCACTTCGTGTGCCGGAGGACCACCACGAGCGGGGTCCCGAGCGCGACGACCGCGAACTCGATGGAGCCGAGCACGACATCGTCGACGATCTGGCCCGCGTTGCGGATGGCGAAGAGGTCGCCGATGCCCGCGTCGAACACGTGCTCGAAGGGCACCCGCGAGTCCGAGCAGCCGAGGACGGTCGCGAACGGCGCCTGGGACCCGGCGAGCTCCGATCGGCGGTCGGGGTCGATCCGGCCGGTGCGGCGCTTGTCGGCGGCGAACCGGGCGTTGCCCTCGACGAGCAGTCGGAGGGCGTCGGACGGGGTGGAGGCGGCGCGGTCGGGCATGGGGCTCCTCGTGGGCGGCGGTCGGATCGGTTCGGGAAGCGGTGGTGGCCGGGTCGGTCAGCTGTCCGGGAACTGCTGCGACACCGCGGTCGCGAGCGTCCGGAACGATGCGTCGTCAGCGGTGCCGGCGAGCACGAACGTGTACTTGCCCGCGGTCCGGACCAGGGCGTAGGCGTCGTTGCCGGCGCCCTTGCCCTCGTCACGTCGGTCGTACACGGTCCACTTCGTGCCCGCGATCGTCACGGACCCGGTCGCCGGCTTCTCCTCGAGCTGGTTCGCGACCCAGGTGTCGTTCGCCGACACGCCCTGCTGCAGTCCGATGAACTGCTGGTCGGGCGTGAGGAAGCCCACCGTCCAGACGTCGACGCCGTCGGCTGCCTTGTCGCTGTAGTCGGCGCGGTTGGCCGAGAAGCCCTTCGGCAGCGTCGGCGCCGCGAGCGTCACGCCGGGGACGTCGGCGTCCTGCGCCACCTGCCGGTAGTCGACCGCGCGGTCGACGACCTGGGAGTCCGGTCGGACGACGACGGCGACGAGGAACAGGACGATGCCGAGCGAGGCGATCATCGCGATGACGAGGTTGAAGGCGGTCTGGTGCTGACGTCGGGCGGTTCGAGCGGCGTCCTTGCGGGCCCAGGTCTCCTCCGGGGTCTCCGCGCGGCCGAGCTCGGCGACGATCGGGCGTCCGTCGGCGTCCGTCATCGGGCACCACCCCCGTCCGTGGCCGAGCCGCGCTCGTCGGAAGCGGCACGGGCGGCGTCGAGCCGGGCCCGTGCGCCCACGAGCCACTCTTCGCACCGCGCAGCCAGCGCCTCGCCGCGTTCCCAGAGCCCGAGCGAACGCTCGAGGGTCGCGGATCCCTGCTCGAGCTCGGCGACGACGCGCACGAGTTCGTCGCGGGCCGCTTCGTAGCTCAGCGTGGCGACGTCGACGACCTGCTCGGGTTCCTGCTGGGATGACACACCACGATCCTACCGAGCGCCCACCGACCCGGCGTCGTCCGCCCGGCGTCTGTGGAGGGACGGCGACCGAGCCGGCCCCGTGCAGGACCGGACCCGAGGAGCTGACGCGGGACGGGCCTCCTGGCCGGGACTCAGACCGCGCCGTCCGGACCCGGCCCGTCGGGCGCGAGCGTGCCGGTGGCGGTCCCGGCGCCGAGCGTCACGTGCACGGGTGTGGCGCCGTCGAGGTCCTCCGAGGCGCGGACGACCCCGCCGTCCGCGGTCTGGACGATCGCGTAGCCGCGCCGCAGGGTGTCGCGCGGCGACAGCGCACGGAGCCTGGCCGTGAGGTGGCCGACGTCCGCGTGGGACCGCTCGAGTCGGCGGTCGACCAGCTCCCGCGCGCGGGAGAGGTCCCGCGCGACCTCTTCCGCACGGGTGTCGACGAGCCACGCCGTCGAGGCGAGCGCCGGCCGGGAGCGCAGCGCGGCGAGACGGTCGGCCTCGACCGAGAGGGTGTGCGAGAGCCGCAGGCCCAGCCGGGCACGGGCCTGCCGGACGTTCGCGAGCTCCTCGGCGACGTCGGGGACGACCCGTTTCGCCGCGTCGGTCGGGGTCGAGGCGCGGAGGTCCGCGACCTCGTCGAGGATCGGGCGGTCGGCTTCGTGCCCGATCGCGGAGACGATCGGGGTGTTCGCCGCTGCCGCTGCGCGGACGAGCCCTTCGTCGCTGAAGCCGAGCAGGTTCTGGAAGTCGCCGCCACCGCGCGCGATGACGATGACGTCGACGGTCGGGTCGGCGTCGAGCTCGCGGATCGCGGCGGTGACCTCGCCCACCGTGCGTTCGCCCTGCACCGCGGTGTGCACGGTGCGGAACTCGACCTGCGGCCAGCGGAGTTGCGCGTTCCGCTTGACGTCCTTCTCGGCGTCGGAGTCCTTGCCCGTGATCAGCCCGATGCGGTGGGGGAGGAACGGCAGGCGCTTCTTGCGCGACGGGTCGAACAGCCCCTCGGCCGCCAGGGTCCGCCGGAGCCGTTCGAGCCGTTCGAGGAGGTCGCCGAGCCCGACGTGCTTCATCTCGACGATCTGCATCGTGAGCGAACCGCCCTTGACCCAGTAGTTCGGCTTGACGGCGGCGACGACGCGGTCGCCCTGCTTGAGGTCGGCGGGCACCCGGGAGCGCACGCTCGACCAAATCGAGAAGGACACGGTGGCGTCGACCTCGACGTCCTTGAGCTTGCCGTAGACGTTGCCGCCCGCGACGTTCCACTGCGTGATCTCGCCCTCGACCCAGGCGGTGCCGAGCCGGTCGATCCAGTCGCGGACCTTGGCGCCGAGGAGCGCGACGGGCCAGGGGTTGTCGGCCGTCGGCGGGCCCTGTTCGATCGCCATCTCGCTCCTTCCGAACGCGGGACACCCATGCTGCCGCAGACCGGTGACACGACCGGTCGCACCGCGCCGCGGGGACGTTCTCCACAGGCCGGTCCGTGCCCAGGTCGTGCGGGTCCCGCTCACCTATCATCGGGGACGTGACGATCACCAACGGCCACACGGTCCCCCTCGCCCCGCCGCGGGTGCACGCGGCGCGCGGTCGACTGCGGGACGAGCCGGTCGCCGGCACCAAGAAGGTGTTGCTCGCCGCCCCGCGCGGGTACTGCGCGGGCGTCGACCGTGCGGTCGTGGCCGTGGAGCAGGCGCTCGAGCAGTACGGCGAGCCGGTCTACGTGCGGAAGCAGATCGTGCACAACGTCCACGTGGTGTCGACCCTGGAGCAGCGCGGTGCGGTCTTCGTCGACGACGTCGCCGAGGTGCCCCGCGGATCCCACGTCGTGTTCAGCGCGCACGGCGTCGCACCGGCCGTCGTCGCCGGTGCAGCCGAGCGCGACCTGCACGCCATCGACGCGACCTGCCCCCTCGTCACGAAGGTGCACCGCGAGGCCACGCGCTTCGCGAAGGCCGACCGTACGATCATCCTCATCGGTCACGCCGGTCACGAGGAGGTCGAGGGCACGATGGGTCACGCGCCCGACCGCACGATCCTGGTGAACGGTCCGGACGACGTCGCGGCCCTGCAGGTCCCCGACCCGGACAACCTCGTCTGGCTGTCGCAGACCACGCTGAGCGTCGACGAGACGATGGAGACCGTCCGGCTGCTCCGCGAGAAGTTCCCCACCATCCAGGACCCGCCCTCCGACGACATCTGCTACGCCACGCAGAACCGTCAGGTCGCGATCAAGAAGGTCGCTCCCGCAGCCGACCTCGTCATCGTGGTCGGGTCGGCGAACTCGTCGAACAGCGTCCGCCTGGTCGAGGTCGCCCTCGAGCACGGCGCCGCGGCCGCGCACCGCATCGACTACGCCGAGGAGATCCGGCAGGAGTGGCTCGACGGGGTCCGGACCGTGGGCGTCACCAGCGGCGCGTCCGTGCCCGAGGAACTCGTGACCGAGGTCCTCGAGCAGCTCGCCGACGCCGGGTACGGCGCCGTCGAAGAGGTGGTCACTGCCCACGAGGACCTCATGTTCTCGCTCCCGAAGGAACTCCGGACCGATGCGTCCGGCCAGCCCACCCGGGCGCTCGGCGGGCGGCGCGCATGAGCGGCGACTGGTCCGAGGCCCCAGTGCACGACCCGGGACACGGTCGCGCCGACGACGGCCGGGAGGCGCGGCTCGGCCCCGCGACGTCGGCCGCCGCCCCGGCAGCGGGTCGCGTCCGCGGCACGCCGGCACCGCAGTACGGCGAGTACGCGCCCGAGGGCTGGGTGAACCCGGTGCTCGCCGAGCAGGAGCGCGTCGAGCGCGAGGCCGAGTCCCGGGCGCTCCGGGAGCAGGCGGCCCGCGAGACCGCCGGGACACCGGCGCGACCCGGTCAGACAGGCTCCCGTCCGGCGCGCGCCGGAGGCGTCACCACCGCCCCGTCGAGCCGGTTCGGCGCCTCGCCCCTCGATTTCGGGATGACCGTCGGGCTCCTCGTGCTCGGCCTCTGGTCGGTCCTGCAGTCACTGTCGGTCGGACAGGTGGCCTCGGCGGTCCGGCAGACGTTCGAGCAGCGCTACACGACGTTCTCGGACCCGTCGGTGCTCACCGGCGCCGCGATCGTCGGAGCCGTCGCGAGCGTGGTGCTCTTCGCACTGACCCTGTGGTGGTCGATCCGTCGCCTGCGGGCACGCCGGTGGACGTTCTGGGTCCCGCTGCTCGGTGGCGTCGTGTCGACGGCCGTCAGCGTCACGGCGTTCCTCGTCGTCGTCCTGCAGGACCCCCGCTTGGTCGACGCCGTGCTGCGGTCCAGCGGCGGCGCCTGAGCGCGTCGAACCGGGTGGTGCTGCCGACTACCCCGCCAAGAAGGCCGCGACGGCGCCGTGCAGGGCCGCGAGGTCGTCGACGTGCACGAGTTCGCGGACCGAGTGCATCGACAGCAGCCCCACCCCGATGTCGATCGTCGGGATGCCGAGACGCGTCGCCGCGATCGGGCCGATGGTCGAGCCGCCGGCGATCGTGTTGACGTTCACGAACGGCTGGTACTCGACGCCCGCCTGGTCGCACGCCGCCGAGAACACCGCTTCGCCCTTCGCCTCGGTCATGTAGCGCTGGTTCGCGCTGATCTTGAGCAGGGGACCGCCTCCCGGCCGCGGGCGGTTCGTCGGGTCGTGCTTCTCCGGCTGGTTCGGGTGCACGAGGTGCCCAGCGTCGCTCGACAGCAGCCACGAGGCCCGGAACGCCCGAGCAGCGTCGGAGCGGGTGGCGCCGAGGCCCTCCTGCACGCGCCCGAGGACGTCCTCCAGGAACGGCCCGCCCGCACCCGAGGGGGTCGAGGAGCCGATCTCCTCGTGGTCGAAGGCCGCGAACACCGGGATGTGGTCCCCGTCGGACGGCGCCTCGACGACGCCTCGGATTCCGGCGTGCACGCTCGTGAGGTTGTCCATCCGTCCGGACGCCAGGAACTCGCCCGCGAGACCGATCCGGGCCGGCGCCTGGGTGTCCGCGAGGAAGAGGTCCCACGACACGGCCTCGTCGCCGACCTGGTCGCGCAGCCAGCCGAGGACGTCGGTCCCGCCGACGTCGCCGCCCACGCCGACGATCGGGATGGTGTGCCGCTGACGGTCGATCTCCTTGCCGTCGTTCACCCCGCGGTCGAGGTGGATCGCGAGGTTCGGGATCCGGGCGACTGCGCCGGTGGACACGAGCCGGATGCTGCCGTCGGCGTCGACGACCCGGCCGGCGATCCGGAGGTCGCGGTCGAACCACGTCGAGAGCAGGGCGCCGCCGTAGACCTCCACGTTCAGCTGCTCCCAGCCGAGCGTCCGCACCGCGGGGTTCGGCTTCACCCGGAAGGTCGGCGAGTCGGTGTGGGCACCGAGGATCCGGAACGGTGTCGTCGCCGTCGCCCCGGTCGGCAGACGCCAGGCGATCACCGCACCGTCCCGGACGACGACGTACGCGCCGGGCGCGGTCGGCCAGGCGTCGAGTTCGGACAGCTCCGTGAACCCGGCCGCGACGAGTCGGTCCCGTGCCGCTGCCGCCGCGTGGAACGCGGTCGGGGACTCGGTGACGTACTGGGCGAACTCGGAAGCGATGGCGTCGGCGGTCACCCGACCATCGTGGCACGGCACCACCCCGACGGCGGCCAGGGCGACCGGACGCAGCAGGGGCGCGTCCTGTCGGACGCGCCCCTGGGCCCACGCCGGCCGGTACCGGGCCGACGCGCCAGCGGCGGCCCGGCCGTGACCGGTGGGGAGCCTCCCGGCCGTTGCCTGCCGGATCAGCCCTTGGTGTGGCCGGCCGAACCGAGGACCTTCGCGGCCTCGACCACGCGGGCGGCCATGGCGGTCTCGGCGACCTTGCCCCAGGCGCGCGGGTCGTACTGCTTCTTGTTGCCGACCTCGCCGTCGATCTTGAGGACGCCGTCGTAGTTCCGGAACATCGAGTCGGCGATCGACCGGGTGAACGCGTACTGCGTGTCCGTGTCGATGTTCATCTTGATGACGCCGTTGTGCACGGCCTCGTGGATCTCGTCGTCGGTCGAGCCGGATCCGCCGTGGAAGACGAGGTCGAGCGGGTTCTCGCCGGTGCCGTGCTTCGCGGCGACCGAGGCCTGGATCTCGCCGAGGAGCTCCGGACGCAGCTTGACGTTGCCGGGCTTGTAGACGCCGTGCACGTTGCCGAATGTGAGCGCGGCGATCCAGCGGCCCTGGTCGCCGAGGCCGAGCGCGTCGACGACCTTCTCGACGTCGTTCGGAGTGGTGTAGAGCGCGTCGTTCGTGCCCTCGTGCGCGACGCCGTCCTCCTCGCCGCCGACGACGCCGATCTCGACCTCGAGGATCGCGTTGATGTTCCGCGTCTTCGCGATCATCGTCTTCGCGATCTCGATGTTCTCGTCGAGCGGCACCGCCGAGCCGTCCCACATGTGGGACTGGAAGATCGGGTTGCGGCCCTGGCGGACCTCTTCCTCGCTCGCGGCGATGAGCGGGAGGACGAAACCGTCGAGCGCGTCCTTCGGGCAGTGGTCGGTGTGGAGGGCCACCGTGATGTCGTAGTTCTTCGCGACCTCGTGGGCGAACTTCGCCATCGCGAGTGCGCCGGCGGCACGGTTCTTCACCGTGTGCCCCGCGAAGTAGTCCGCACCACCGGTGGTGACCTGGAGGATGCCGTCGGAGCCGGCCTCCTGCAGCCCCTGGAGGACCGCGTTGATCGTCTGCGAGGACGAGACGTTGACCGCGGGGTAGGCGAACTTGCCGGCCTTCGCTCGTTCGAGCATCTCGGCGTACTGTTCCGGCGTTGCGATGGGCACTGCGATCTCCTTCGACTTCGGTGGTGTCCTCGCTGAGCCTAGTCAGCCGCACGGGGCCCCGCCGGCCGGTTCCGGACCGCCGCGCCAGCGCCGGGCTGGCCGTGCCCGGTGGGGAGAGGCACGGTCCGGGTCACGCGCGCGCGTTCCGTCCGTGCTGCACATGCGTTCACAGCGCTCGCGACCGGCCCGCCTCGCGGCGTGCCGTCGCTACGCTGGGAGCGTGACTCCCACGACTGAGACCGGCTCCCTGTTCCTCCAGCCCGACCGCAACCTCGCGCTCGAACTCGTCCGTGCGACGGAGGCCGCCGCGATCCGTGCGCAGCCGTGGGTCGGGCGTGGTGAGAAGAACCTCGCCGACGGTGCCGCGGTCGACGCGATGCGGAAGTTCCTCGGCACGGTGAACTTCGACGGCGTCGTGGTGATCGGCGAGGGCGAGAAGGACAACGCCCCGATGCTCTACAACGGCGAGCACGTCGGCAACGGCCACGGTCCGGCGTGCGACATCGCGGTCGACCCGATCGACGGCACCTCGCTGACCGCTGCCGGCCGGCAGAACGCCATCTCGGTGATGGCCGTGTCCGACCGCGGGTCGATGTACGACCCGTCCGCCGTGTTCTACATGGACAAGATCGCCGCCGGTGCCGAGGGCCGCGGGGTCCTCGACCTGGAGAAGCCGATCGGGGAGAACATCCGGGCCCTGGCGAAGGCGAAGGACAAGGACATCGAGGACATGCAGATCGCCGTCCTCGACCGGCCCCGCCACGACGAGCTCATCCGTGCGATCCGTGCGACCGGCGCCGGGACGCGGCTGCTGCTCGACGGTGACGTCGCCGGCGGCATCTCGGCTGCGCTGCCGGGGTCGAAGATCGACATGTGCGTCGGGGTCGGCGGCACGCCGGAGGGCATCATCACCGCGTGCGCGATCAAGGCGCTCGGTGGTGTGATCCTCGGCAAGCTGCAGCCGAAGGACGACGAGGAGCGGCAGAAGGCGATCGACGCCGGACACGATCTCGACAAGGTCCTCGACCAGGACGACCTCGTCACGGGCGACAACACGTTCTTCGTCGCGACCGGGGTCACCGACGGTGTGCTCGTGGACGGGGTCCGGCGTGAGCGCGGCGTCATCCACACGGACTCGATCGTGCTCCGGTCCCGTTCGAACACCATCCGTCGCATCCAGGCCGACCACCGCGCCGAGAAGTGGTTCTGATCCGCTGTCCCGGGGGCTGACGCGCGCTCCGCGTGGCGCCGTTGGTACTCGCCCAACCGAAGTCCGTCCGAACCGGGTGTACCCGTGGTTCGGGCGGACTTCGGTTGTGCGGCATGAGCGTCCGCAAGGCCGCGCCCGAACCGCAGTACCGAGGTCAGTCCTCGTCGAGGGCGCCGACGAGCTCCGGCGCGGTGAGCAGCCGCGGCTCGTCGTCGATCGTCGCCGGGTCGGCGATGACCTTCGACTCGTCGAGCAGGGAGAGCCGCCGGGCACTCGGCAGCACCTGCCGTTCGAGTGACCCCACGAAGCGGTTGTAGTCGACGACGGTGCCCCGGATCGCCCGACCGAGCTTGTCGACGTGCCCGCCGAGCGTGGACAGGCGTCCGTAGAGCTCGCGGGAGACCCGGAAGAGCTCGCGCGCCTCGGCCGTCACGACGTCCTGCTGCCACGAGAAGGCGACCGTCTTCAGCACCGACCAGAGCGTCACGGGCGACGCCAGAGCGACGCGTTTGCGGAAGGCGTGGTCGAGCAGCCCCGGGTCCGCGGCGAGGGCGCTGGCGATGAGCGACTCCGACGGGATGAACGCCACCGTGAGCTCGGGGGAGGCGTCGTACCCGGACCAGTACTCCCGCGCTGCGAGGGCGTCCACGTGTGCGCGGAGCGCTCGGACGTGCTGCTGCAGGAGCTGGTCGCGGCGAGCCCCCTCGGCGCCGGTCGCGGTGGCGGGGATCTCCGCGGCCTGGAGGTAGGCGCTGAACGGCACCTTCGCGTCGACCGCGATGGTCTTGCCGCCGGGCAGGTGCACGACCATGTCCGGACGCGCCGCCCCGGCGGACGTCGTGACCGAGCTCTGCACGTCGAAGTCGACCCGCTCCAGGAGCCCGGCTGCCTCGACCACGTTCCGGAGCTGCGTCTCGCCCCACACGCCGCGCGTGCTGTTCGACGAGAGCGCGCTCGCGAGGGTGTCCGCCGTGGCCCGGAGGCGCTCCTCGGACTCGGCGGCCGACCGGAGCTGCGCGGACAGGGCGCCGTACTGCTCGCTGCGGGACTGCTCGAGCTCGGCGATCTTGGCGCGCATGACGTCGAGCGTCTGCGCGACCGGGCTCAGCGCCGAGAGGACCTTCGACTCGTTCTGGTTCCGGGCCGCGTCCGCCCCGTGCATCCGCTGCACGAGGTGTTCGAGTTCCGCCGCACGGCGCTCGAGGGAGTCGACCTGCCGACGGTACTGGGCGTCCTGCGCGTCGAGGCGCTCCTCCGCGTCGGCGCGCACCGTGTCGAGCTGCGCACGCAGTGCGTCCGCCGTGGCGTTCGCCGCGGCGGCGTCCACCCCGGCGCGTGACCGCGCGAGTGCCCACGCGACGACGGCGCCGACGGCGACGCCGATGACGAGACCGATGACCAGGGCGAGGATCTGCATGACGCGACCCTGGCAGGACCCACCGACACCGCGCCTCCAGGCCGTCGACCGTGCCGCCGCCGGCCGACCGGCGACCTCGCGCCGCGCCGACGCGCCGCGCCGTCGCGGCCCGCCGCCGTCCCACCCCGGCGACCTCGCGAGCGCCATGTAATGACATTAGGGCAAAGCGGGTGTACAGTCGGACCGTCCGCCGACGACGCCGCACGGAAGGTCCACCCCGTCGCATGCCGCACGAAGCACCCCACGCACACGACGTGATCACCATGGGCCGCGTCAGCGTCGACGTCTACCCGCAGCAGACCGGCCCCCTCGAGGACGTCACCAGCTTCTCGAAGTCCGTCGGCGGCAGCGCGACGAACGTCGCCATCGCCGCGGCCCGACACGGCGCCGACACGGCGGTCATCACCCGCACGGGCAACGACCCCTTCGGCCGCTACATCGCCCGCACCCTGCCCGAGTTCGGCGTCTCGAACGCGTTCGTCGAGACCGTCGACGGACTGAACACCCCCGTCGCCTTCTGCGAGGTCTTCCCGCCGGACGACTTCCCGCTCTACTTCTACCGTGCGCCGAAGGCCCCGGACCTCATGATCACGGCGGCGTCCCTCCCGCTCCGCGAGATCGAGCGCGCGCGCATCTTCTGGACGACCGTCACGGGCCTCAGCGAGGAGCCGAGCCGGCACGCCCACCACGTCGCGCTGCGGGCCCGCACCGACGCCGCGGCACCGACCGCCCGGCACACCGTGCTCGACCTCGACTACCGACCGGTGTTCTGGTCGAGCCCGGAGGCCGCGTCCCGCGAGGTCGCGGTCGCCCTCGAGCACGCCACGGTCGCCGTCGGCAACCGGGAGGAGTGCGAGGTGGCGGTCGGCGAGACCGACCCCGTGCGCGCCGCCGACGCCCTGCTGGAACGCGGTGTCGAGATCGCGATCGTGAAGCAGGGGCCGAAGGGCGTGCTGGCGAAGACCCGTGACGAGCTCGTCGAGTTCCGGCCCCACACGATCGACGTCGTCAACGGCCTCGGCTCCGGCGACGGCTTCGGCGGGGCCCTGACCCACGGACTCCTCCAGGGGTGGGCACTCGACCGGACCCTCGCGTTCGCGAACGCCGCGGGCGCGATCGTCGCCACCCGCTTCGAGTGCTCCACGGCGATGCCGACGAGCGACGAGATCGAGCGGTTCATCCGCGCGAACCCGGCACCGGGGACGACGCACACCATCGAGGAGACGGCGGATGCCTGAGCTCACGACCGTTGACTTCCAGCGCCTACGCGACCTGCGTGCAGCCCACCCCGAGCAGGTCGCGGACGCCCTGGCAGCGCGACGGCAGCGCCCGCTCCTCGCCGACGACGGGAAGCTGTTCATCGTGGCCGCGGACCACCCGGCCCGAGGTGCCCTCGCCGTCCGGGACGACGCGTCCGCGATGGCCGACCGGTACGACCTCCTCGAGCGGCTCGTCACGGCCCTCGGTCGGCCCGGGGTCGACGGGGTGCTCGGGACGCCGGACGTCATCGAGGACCTCGCGCTCCTCGGGGCCCTCGACGACAAGGTCGTGGTCGGCTCGATGAACCGCGGCGGACTCCGCGGGGCGACGTTCGAGATGGACGACCGGTACACGGCGTACTCGGCACGCGCCATCAAGGACGCCGGTCTCGACTTCGCCAAGCTCCTCGTCCGCGTCGCGCTCGAGGACGCCGCGACCGCCCCGACCCTCGAGGCGACGGCGCGGGCCGTCAGCGAGGCCGCGGCGCTGCGGCTGCCGATCATGCTCGAGCCGTTCATGTCGTCCTGGCGCGACGGGAAGGTCGTGAACGACCTCACGGCCGACGCGGTCATCACGTCGATGGCGATCGCGGCCGGCCTCGGGGAGTCGAGCGCCTACAGCTGGCTCAAGATCCCCGTCGTCGACGACATGGAACGCGTCATGGCCGCCACCACGCTGCCGACGCTGCTGCTCGGCGGCGATCCGTCCACGCGCCCGGTCGAGACCTACGCCAGGTGGGCGGACGCGCTCGCACTGCCCGGCGTCCGCGGGCTCGTCGTCGGACGGACCCTCCTCTACCCGCCGGACGACGACGTCGCCGCCGCCGTCGACGTCGCGTCCTCGCTCGTCCACAGCCGGGAGGCGCGGGGCGCGTTCTCCACACCGGCTCGCGGTCCCGCCGACTCGCCTGCCCCGTCCACCACCATGGGCTCGTCCATCCCGGAAGGAAGCAACGCATGACCACCACGGACCAGACCACCACGACCGTCGGCCACTGGATCGACGGGGCGCACGTGGCGTCGACGTCGGGGCGGACGGCACCGGTCTACGACCCGGCGCTCGGCATCGCGACGAAGCAGGTCGCCCTCGCGGACGAGTCCGAGATCCAGGCGGCCATCGCGAGCGCCAAGGCGGCGTTCCCCGCGTGGAGCAACCTCTCCCTGGCGAAGCGGCAGCAGATCCTCTTCGCGTTCCGCGAGGTCCTCAACCGCGACAAGGCCGAGCTGGCCGAGATCATCACGAGCGAGCACGGGAAGGTCATCGACGACGCGCTCGGCGAGATCGCCCGCGGACAAGAGGTCGTGGAGCTCGCGACGAACATCCCGAGCCTGATGAAGGGCGAGTTCTCCGACCAGGTCTCGACCGGGATCGACGTGTACTCGATCCGCCAGCCGCTCGGGGTCGTCGGCATCATCTCGCCGTTCAACTTCCCGGCGATGGTGCCGCTGTGGTTCCTGCCGATCGCGATCGCCGCCGGCAACACCGTGGTGCTCAAGCCGAGCGAGAAGGACCCGTCCGCCGCGATCTGGCTGGCGCGGAAGTTCACCGAAGCCGGTCTGCCCGACGGCGTCTTCACCGTGCTCAACGGCGACAAGGCCGCGGTCGACGGGCTGCTGACGAGCCCCGACGTCGAGTCGATCTCGTTCGTCGGCTCGACCCCGATCGCGCAGTACGTGTACGAGACGGGCACGAAGCACGGCAAGCGGGTGCAGGCCCTCGGCGGTGCGAAGAACCACATGCTCGTGCTGCCGGACGCGGACCTCGACCTCGTCGCCGACAACGCGGTGAACGCGGGCTTCGGCTCCGCCGGCGAGCGTTGCATGGCGATCTCGGTCGTCGTCGCCGTCGATGGGCCCCGGCCGGCCGGTACCGACGCGTCGCGAAGCGACGTGGCGGCCGAGCCGGTCGGGACGGTCGCGGACGAGCTCGTCGCGAAGATCACGGAGCGCGCGGCGACGCTGCGCATCGGTGACGGCCGCCGCGGCTGCGACATGGGCCCGCTCGTCACGAAGCAGCACCGCGACAAGGTCGCCTCGTACATCGAGGTCGCCGAGCAGGACGGTGCCGAGGTCGTGGTGGACGGCCGCACGGTCCGACCCGACGGGGACGAGAACGGGTTCTGGCTCGGCCCGACGCTGATCGACAAGGTCCCGACGACGAGCCGCGTCTACACCGAGGAGATCTTCGGCCCGGTGCTCTCCGTCGTCCGGGTGCAGACCTACGAGGAGGGCCTCGACCTCATCAACTCGGGTGCGTTCGGCAACGGCACGGCGATCTTCACGAACGACGGCGGCGCTGCCCGTCGGTTCCAGCGCGACGTGCAGGTCGGCATGATCGGCATCAACGTCCCGATCCCGGTGCCGGTCGCGTACTACTCGTTCGGCGGGTGGAAGAACTCCCTCTTCGGCGACCACAAGGCGTACGGCACCGACGGCGTGAGCTTCTTCACCCGGCAGAAGGCGATCACCTCGCGGTGGTTGGACCCGGCCACGCACGGCGGCGTCGACCTCGGCTTCCCGTCGAACGGCTGACGCGCACCGATGACGAACGACACCTGGTTCATCCCCGCCGGCTCCCGCCCCGAGGCGGGCTGGACGGACGTCGTGGACGGACGGATCGCGGGGTGGGCGCACACCGGTCTGCGGACCGGGAGCCTCGCCGACGGCGGTGAGCTGCGCCTCCCGGCCGGTGCGGTGGAACGCATCGTCGTGCCGCTCGCCGGCTCCTTCGAGGTCACGTACGACGGTGCCGCAGGCACCGGTGCGCAGGGCTTGGAGGGACGGGGGAGCGTCTTCGACGGACCGACCGACGTGCTGTACCTGGGTTCCGGGACGGAGGCCCGGATCACCGGAGCAGGTCGGGTCGCGGTCGCCGGAGCGATCACCGCGGTGGTCAAGCCGACGACGTACACGGCCCGGCAGGACGTGCCGGTGGAGCTCCGCGGCGCCGGGCACGCGAGTCGGCAGGTGCACAACTTCGGCACCCCCGCCGCCCTCGACGCGGACAGGGTGATCGTGTGCGAGGTGATCACGCCCGCCGGCAACTGGTCGTCGTACCCGCCGCACAAGCACGACACGACCGTGCCCGGCGTGGAGTCCGACCTCGAGGAGATCTACTACTACGAGGCCGCGGTCGCCCGGGGCCTCGAGGCTCCGCCGGAGGCCGACCCGTTCGCGCTGCACCGGACGTACGCCTCCGACGACCGTCCGATCGACGAGTTCCGTCAGGTCCGCACGGGCGACATCGCCCTCGTGCCGTACGGCTGGCACGGACCCGCCGTGGCCGCCCCCGGCTACGACATGTACTACCTCAACGTGATGGCCGGCCCCGGGCCGGAACGCGTGTGGGACATCACCGACGACCCGGCCCACGGCTGGGTCCGTCAGGCGTGGGGATCGGAGTCGATCGACCCGCGCCTGCCCTACGGAAAGGACCGCGTCCGATGACCGAGAGCCCACGATCCGGGGCGACCAGGCGGATGACCGTCGGCCAGGCGCTCCTCGAGTTCCTGGCGAACCAGTGGACCGTCGACGGGGACGAGCGTGAGCGCACGATCCCGGGCATCTTCGGCATCTTCGGTCACGGCAACGTCGCCGGGCTGGGGCAGGCGGTGAAGCAGCTCCACGTCGAACAGCCCGGTCTGCTGCCCTACCACCAGGCACGCAACGAGCAGGCCATGGTGCACCAGGCCGTCGGCTTCGCCCGGATGCGCCGTCGTCGCGCGACCTACGCGGCCACGGCGTCGGTCGGGCCCGGCGCCGCGAACATGCTCACCGGTGCAGCGCTCGCGACGACGAACCGACTCCCCGCGCTCCTGCTGCCGTCGGACACCTTCGCGACCCGGACCACCGACCCCGTGCTGCAGCAGATCGAGATGCCGCACGACACGTCACTGCAGGTCACGGACGCGTTCCGGCCCCTGTCCCGGTTCTTCGACCGGGTCGAGCGGCCGGAGCAGCTGTTCTCGATCGCCCTCGCTGCGATGCGGGTCCTCACCGATCCCGCCGAGACCGGTGCCGTGACGATCGCGCTCCCGGAGGACGTGCAGGCCGAGGCGCTCGACGTCCCCGTGTCGTTCCTCCAGCCGCGCGAGTGGCACGTCCGCCGTCCGCTGCCCGAGCACGGACCGCTGGCCCGGGCGGTGGCGGCGATCGCGGCCGCCGAGCGTCCGGTGATCGTCGCCGGCGGCGGCGTGCTCTACTCCGGCGCGGAGCAGGCGCTCGCCGCGTTCGTCGAAGCGACCGGCATCCCCGTCGGCACCTCGCAGGCCGGCGGCGGCTCCCTCGTCTGGGACCACCCGCAGTACCTCGGCGGCATCGGCGCGACCGGTACCGCTGCCGCGAACGCGATCGCCGCGCAGGCCGACGTCGTCATCGGCATCGGCACCCGGTACAGCGACTTCACGACCGCGTCCCGGACCGCGTTCCAGCACCCGGACGTCACGTTCGTGAACGTCAACGTCGCGGCGTTCGACGCGTACAAGCACGGTTCGCAGCTGCCCGTCGTCGCGGACGCCCGGGAGACGCTGGTCGCGCTGACGGAGCAGCTCACGTCCCACTCGGTGTCGGACCGGTACGCGGCGGAGATCGCGGACCGCAAGCGTTCCTGGGACGAGACGGTCGACGCCGCCTTCGCGCCGTCCGGACTGGCCGTCCCCGGTCAGTCCGAGATCATCGGCGCCGTGCAGTCGGCCACCGATCCCCGCGACGTCGTCGTCCAGGCGGCGGGGTCGCTCCCGGGCGACCTCCACAAGCTCTGGCGCGTCCGCGACCCGCTCGGCTACCACGTCGAGTACGCGTTCTCGTGCATGGGCTACGAGATCGCCGGTGGCATCGGGGTGCGCCGGGCCGCCCCCGACCGCGACGCGATCGTGATGGTCGGCGACGGCTCGTACCTCATGCTCCACACCGAGCTCGTCACCGCCGTGGCCGAGGGCATCAAGATCGTCGTCGTCCTCATCCAGAACAACGGCTACGCGTCGATCGGGCACCTCTCCGAGACCGTCGGCTCCGAGCGGTACGGCACGAAGTACCGCTACCTCGACGAGACCGGGTCGTTCGAGGGCGAGCAGGTCCTGCCGGTCGACCTCGCCGCCAACGCCCGCTCCTACGGCGTCGACGTGATCGAGGTCCAGCCCGGGCCGAACGCGATCGAGGACCTCACCGCCGCCGTCCGTCAGGCCAAGGCGAACGACCGGACGACGCTCGTGCACGTGCACGCCGACCCGCTCGTCTACGCCCCGGACGGCGACGGCTGGTGGGACGTCCCCGTCGCGCAGACGTCCACCCTGCCGAGCACGCAGCAGGCCCGCGCCACCTACGAGCAGCAGGTCGCGGCGCAGCGACCCCTCCTCGGCTGAACGACCCACCCACACCCCGGAGGACACCGACGTCATGACCGACACCGCCACCGCCACCGACGCCATCCGGATCGGGACCGCCCCAGACTCGTGGGGCGTCTGGTTCGCCGACGACCCCGGCCAGGTGCCGTGGCAGCGCTTCCTCGACGAGGCCGCTGCCGCCGGCTACCGCTGGATCGAGCTCGGGCCCTACGGGTACCTGCCGACCGACCCGTCCCAGCTGTCCGACGAACTCGAGTCCCGGGGCCTCGAGCTGTCCGCGGGCACGGTGTTCACCGGCCTCCACAAGGGCGACGAGCAGTTCCAGCGCGCGTGGGACCAGGCCGTCAAGGTGGAAGGTCTCGCGTCGAAGCTCGGTGCCGAGCACCTCGTCACGATCCCCGACCTGTGGCGGTCCGACGCGAACAACGAGGTCCTCGAGCCGCGGACCCTGACCGACGAGCAGTGGGAGCGCCTCGGCAAGGGGCACGACCAGCTCGGCAAGGCGCTCCTCGAGGAGTACGGCGTCCACCAGCAGTTCCACACGCACGCGGACAGCCACATCGGCACGTTCCGTGAGACCGTCCGGTTCCTCGAGGTCACCGACCCGCGGTACACGAACCTCTGCCTCGACACCGGCCACTTCGCCTACTACGGCGGTGACAACCTCCGGATGATCGCCGAGCACCCGGAGCGCATCGGCTACCTCCACCTCAAGCAGGTCGACACGGAGCTGCTGTTCGACGTCCTCAAGAACGACGTGCCGTTCAGCACCGCGGTCGCCGACGGCATCATGGTCGAGCCGCCGCACGGGACCCCGGACCTCGCCCCGATCATCGAGGCCGTCGCCGCGATCAACCCCGAGGTGTTCGGCATCGTCGAGCAGGACATGTACGGCTGCTCGGTCGACGCACCCGGGCCGATCGCCGAGCGCACCTTCCAGCACATCCTCGGCTCGACCTCGGCCGCACGCGTCTCGTAGCGCCGAGCGCCCACCGGCGCGACCCGAGTCATCAGCGACGACCGGCGGTCGTCCCCAGTCGTCACCTCCAGGAGAACCCATGAGCACCACCGAGAACCTCCGCGTCGCCGTCGTCGGTGCCGGCGCGATGGGCAGCGACCACGTCCGTCGCATCACGTCCACCATCGCCGGTGCGGACGTCGTCGCCGTCGTCGAACCCGATGTCGCACGCGCGACGGCCGCCGCCGCGAAGGCCCCCGGCGCGATCACTGCCGCGTCGTTCGAGGACGCCCTCGACGCCACGCCGATCGACGCCGTCATCGTCGCCACCCCCGGCTTCCTGCACGAGCCCGTCCTGGTGCCCGCGATCGAGCGCGGTCTCGCGGTCCTCTGCGAGAAGCCCCTCACCACGAGTGCCGAGGACTCCTTCCGCATCGTCGAGCTCGAGCAGGCGACGTCCGACCGGCCGCGCATCCAGGTCGGGTTCATGCGCCGGTTCGACCGCGGGTACCAGGAACTCAAGGCGCTCCGCGAGTCGGGCGCCAACGGTGCCCTGCTCGCCCTGCACCACGCGCACCGCAACCCGACGACGCCGCCGAACTTCAGCGAGTCGATGCTGATCCACGACTCCGTGATCCACGAGATCGACATCATCCCGTTCCTCACGGGCGAGCCGATCGTCTCGGTCGAGGTGAAGAAGCCGCGCCGGAACTCGCTCGCACCCGCCGACCTGCCCGAACCGCAGTTCGTGCTCTTCACGACCGCGTCGGGGACGATGTCGATCGTCGAGATCAGCGTCAACGCGCAGTTCGGGTACCAGGTGACGACCGACGCCGTGTTCGAGTCGGGCGTCGCGTACATCGGCCGCGAGACCACGATGCACGTCGTCTCGGCGGGGGTGTCCGGCCAGGGCGTCACGCCGTCGTACATCGAGCGCTTCGGCGCCGCCTACGACGAAGAGGTCCAGCGCTGGGTCGACGCCGCACGGAACGGTGGCATCGACGGCCCGAGCGCCTGGGACGGCTACACGGCGTCCGTGGTCGCTGAGGTCACCGTCCGCGCCCAGCAGTCCGGAGCGCTCGAGCACGTCACGTACGCCACCGCGAAGCCCGCCTTCTACGAACCCACCACGGCCGGTGCCGGCGCGCTCGCCGGGGTCGGCCCCACCACGACGGGACCGACCCGATGACCACCCCGCTCGACGTGTCGACCGACCCCTCCGCCGTCGACACCAGGCCGGTCACCCTGCAGGCCGCGACGCAGACGCCGACGGCGCTCTGGAACGACTCCGCCGAGCCGCACGAGCTGTCCACCGCGATCCACGAGTACGGGGCCGTCGGCGCGACCTGCAACCCGGTCATCGCCTTCACCTGCATCCAGCAGGACCCCGAGCGGTGGGTGCCCCGCATCCGTGCGATCGCTGCCGAGCACCCGACGGCGGGGGAGTCCTGGATCGGGTGGAAGGCGGTCGAGGAGCTCTCGGTCGCCGCGGCCGAGCAACTCGTGCCCGCGTTCGAGGCGTCCGGCGGGCGGAACGGCCGACTGAGCATGCAGACCGACCCGCGCCTCCACCGTGACCGCGACGCCCTCGTCGAGCAGGCCGTGCGGTTCTCCGGGCTCGCGCCGAACATCATCGTGAAGATCCCCGCGACGAAGACCGGCATCGCCGCGATCGAGGAAGCCGCGTACCGGGGTGTCTCGATCAACGCCACCGTGTCGTTCACCGTGCCGCAGGTCGTGGCCGTGGGCGAGGCCATCGAGCGCGCTCTCGACCGCCGCGCCGCCGACGGGCTGCCCGAGCAGGAGTTCGGGCACGTCGTCACCCTCATGGCCGGCCGGTTCGACGACTGGCTGAAGACCGTCGTGGCGCGCGACCACGTCATGCTCGACCCGGGCATCCTCGAGTGGGCCGGAGTCGCGGCGGTGAAGCACGCCTACCGGGTGGTCCAGGAGCGCGGCTTCCGGTCGCGCGTGCTCGTCGCCGCCTTCCGGAACCCGCTGCAGTGGTCGGAGTTCCAGGGCGGAGACCTCGTGGTGTCGCCGCCGTTCCAGTGGGCAGAGGACATCAACGACAACGGCTTCCCGTGGCGCCCGGACGCGATCCACGACGAGGTGCCGGCCGACGTGATCGCGGCGCTCCGCGCAGCCACACCGGAGTTCGCCCGCGGGTACGACGTCGACGGCATGACGATCGACGAGTTCGACCGGTTCGGCGCCACGGTGACCACGCTGCGGCAGTTCCTCGACGCCGACGCGAAACTCGACGCGCTGGTCCGCGACATCATCCTCCCCGCCGCATGACCGGACGCGCCCCCGACGCCCGCGACCGCCTCGGCGTCGGCCTCGTCTCCGTCGGCTGGATGGGACGGCTGCACTCACGCGCCTACCGGGCGCTGCCCGACCATTTCCCGGAGCTCGGCGTCCACCCGAGGCTCGTCGTCGCCGCGGACCCGGTCGAGGCCGCCCGCGACCAGGCCGTCGACCGACTCGGCTACGAGCGCGCCGTGGCCGACCACCGCGAGGTCATCGCCGACCCCGAGGTGGACGTCGTCTCGATCTGCTCGCCGAACTTCCTCCACCGCGAGGTCGCCGTCGCCGCGGCCGAAGCCGGCAAGCCGTTCTGGATCGAGAAGCCGATGGGCCGGGACGCCAGCGACTCCCGGCAGATCCACGACGCCGTCCGGTCCGCCGGCATCGTCACGAGCGTCGGCTTCAACTACCGGCACGCCCCGGCGATCCAACGTGCACGGGAACTCGTCCGCGGCGGTCGGCTCGGCCGGATCACGAACGTGCGCGGGTCGCTCCTCGCCGACTACTCCGCCGATCCGGCGGCGCCGCTCACCTGGCGTTTCGAACGGGAGCGGGCCGGTTCGGGCGTCCTCGGCGACCTGCTCTCGCACGGACTCGACCTTGCGCAGTACGTGGTGGGCCGGATCGCGAGCGTGACGGCGCTCGCCGAGACCGTCATCGCGACACGGCCGCGACCGGGGCAGGGGATCATCGACCGGACGGCGGCTGCGACCGGTGAACACGGACCCGTCGAGAACGAGGACTACGCCGCACTGCTCTTCCGCTTCGACGACGGAGCCGTCGGCACGATGGACTCCAGCCGGGTGATGCGGGGCCCGCACGCCGAGTACGCGCTCGAGGTCTACGGCACCCGCGGCTCGGTGCGGTGGGACTTCCAGCGCCTCAACGAGCTCGAGGTCTTCCTCGACGGCCAGGAGGTCGACGGCTACGCGACGCACTTCGTCGCGCCGGGCGACGGGGAGTTCGCGCGGTTCCAGCCCGGCGCGGGCACGGCGATGGGCTACGACGACCTCAAGACCATCGAGGCCGCGCAGTTCGTCGCGAGCGTGCTCCGCGGTGAGCAGCTCGCTCCGTCGGTCGCCGACGGCCTGTCGGCCGCGAGCATCGTCGAAGCGGCGGAGGCCTCCCTCCGCGACGGCGCGTGGCACGACGTCGCGCGCGTCGACGGAGCGCTCACGTACCCCGCGGCGACCCCCGCGCTGTAGACGCACCGACAGTCGGACTGCAGGCGCGGTGCAAGCTGGCACCGCGCCTCCAGTCCGCTGGGCACCCGCGCACCCCCTCGCATCCCCGACCCCAGGAGGCAGCATGCCGCTCGTCCGCATCGACCTCGCCACCGGCCGCAGCCCGGAGCAGGTCCGCGCGATCGCCGACGCGATCCACACCGCCATCGTCGACGAGTACGGCATCCCGCCGCGTGACCGCTTCCAGGTCATCACGGAGCACCCGGCGCAGCAGATCATCGCGGAGGACGCCGGTCTCGGGTTCGAACGGACCGAGGGTGTCGTGATCATCCAGGTCTTCACGCAGGCCGGACGCTCCGACGACGCGAAGCAGGCCCTCTACGCCGCCGTGCACGACCGGCTGACCGAGGTCGGCGTCGCGAGCGAGGACGTCTTCATCGGCTACGTCGAGAACGGCCCGCAGGACTGGTCGTTCGGGTTCGGCCGCGCGCAGTACGTGACCGGGGAGCTCCAGGTCCCGTCCTCCTGACGGGCTCGTCGAGCGCCTACTTGTCGACCAGCGTCACCTCGAAGGAGTACCGGTCCGGCCGGTAGCAGTGCACGCCGTACTCCACGGCTCGGCCCGAGGCGTCGTACGCCGTGCGGCTCATCGTCAGCACCGGGTCGCCGTCCTCGATCTCGAGGAGGCCGGCCTCCTCGTCGGTGACCGCCCGCGCTCCGATCCGCTGCTTGGCGACGCGCATCGTCACCCCGCGGCCGCGGAGCAGCTGGTACAGGCCGTGCGCCGCGAGGTCCTCGTCCGTGATGTCCGTGAACTCGGGCGGCAGGAAGTTCTCGAGGATCGCCATCGGCACGTCCTCGGCGAACCGGACCCGGCGGATGTGCGCCACCGTCGTCCCCGGCTCGACGCCGAGCGCCTCGGCGACGGTGTCCGATGCCGGGACGTCGTCGCGGACGAGGAGCTTCGTCGTCGGCACCTGCGACCCCTGCGCGAGGTCGTCGTACAGGCTCGTCAGCTCGACCTTCCGCGTCACCGGGCCGTGCACCACCTGCGTGCCGATGCCGCGACGGCGCACGAGCAGGCCCTTGTCGACGAGGTCCTGGATCGCCCGACGGATCGTCGGCCGCGACAACCCGAGCCGTTCCCCGAGCGCGATCTCGTTCTCCAACCGGGCCCCCGGCGGCATCGCACCGGAGCGGATGGCGTCCTCGATGCGCGATGCGACCTGGAAGTAGAGGGGCATCGGCCCGGACCGGTCCAGGTCCATGAACAGGTCGGACGGCAGCTGGCCTTCGTTGGTCATCGCGGTCCTTCGGGGAGCTCGAGCGCGGCACCGCTGCCACCCGGGTCGACGTGCGCGGCACCGCTGCAGCGGGAATGTCGTGACAATACCACCGGGCCCCGCCACCCCGGGCACGAGCACGACGGGTGTCGCCCTCCGGAACCGCGGTGGTCAGTCCGAGAACACCATCGGTCGACGGGAGAGCCGCGGCTGCGGTGCGGCCGTGCGCGGCTTCTCCTCACGCGGTCGGACCGGCGTCACGTGCACCCGGGTCGCAGCGCCCAGCGCCTCGACCGTGTCCGCACGGTGGAGCTGCGCGGCGTGCACCACGATCGCGGCGCAGGCTTCGGCGTCCGCTGCGGCGTCGTGGTGCGCGAAGCCTTCGTGCCCCGCGGCGCGCGCGGCCATCGGCAGCCGGTAGGACTCGAGCGTGTAGGTCTTGCGGGCCACCTGCAGCGAGCACAGGGAGTGGTGGTCGGCCAGCGGCGTCCCCGTCGCGGCGCATCCACCCGCGATCACACCCATGTCGAAGCGGGCGTTGTGCGCCACGAGGACGTCGCCGTCCGCGAACGCCACGATGTCCGCGTACTGCTCCGCCCAGCCCTTCGCCCCCACGACGTCGGCGGCGACGATCCCGTGGATGCGGGTGTTCCACTCGAGGAAGGCGTCGTGCCCGACCGGCGGTTGGATGAACCACGAGGCACGCTCCGCGACCCGGCCGGCGCGGATCTTCACGAGTCCGACGGAGCACGCGCTCGCAGGGGAGCTGTTCGCGGTCTCGAAGTCGATGGCGGTGAAGTTCAACGGCACGGTCCCGATCGTCGCACGGGGCTCCGACATCGGCTGCGGTTGTCGACGGCGTTGCGCCGCGACGGCCTGGAGGCGCGGGGCGGGCCCGCCCCGCGCCTCCAGGCCGTCGCCGGCCGCGTCAGCGGGCTCCGCGCCCGCACGCCGGACCGGTCGTGACCCCGTCGCGGGTAGGCTGTCCTCCCGTGGCTCTCACCATCGGAATCGTCGGTCTCCCGAACGTCGGCAAGTCGACCCTGTTCAACGCCCTGACCAAGAACCAGGTCCTCGCCGCGAACTACCCGTTCGCGACGATCGAACCGAACGTCGGCGTGGTGAACCTGCCCGACCCGCGGCTCGACCAGCTCGCGGAGCTGTTCGGTTCCGAGAAGACCGTGCCCGCGCCGGTGTCGTTCGTCGACATCGCCGGCATCGTCAAGGGTGCGAGCGAGGGCGAGGGCCTCGGCAACAAGTTCCTCGCCAACATCCGCGAGGCCGACGCCATCGCGCAGGTCGTCCGCGGCTTCGCCGACGACGACGTCGTGCACGTGGCCAACAAGGTCTCGCCGAAGGACGACCTCGAGGTCATCAACACCGAGCTGATCCTCGCCGACATGGAGACCATCGACAAGGCGCTCCCGCGGTACGAGAAGATGCTCAAGCTCAAGCAGGCCGAGCCGGTCGTCCTCGAGACCGCTCGGGAGGCGCGTGCCGCCCTCGAGCAGGGCACGCTGCTGTCAGCGACGTCGATCGACCTCACGCCGATCGCCGAGCTCGGGCTGCTCTCCGCCAAGCCGTTCATCTTCGTCTTCAACGTCGACGAGGCCGTGCTCACCGACGAGGCGCGCAAGGCCGAGCTCGCGGCACTCGTCGCCCCCGCGCAGGCCGTGTTCCTCGACGCGAAGATCGAGTCGGAGCTCATCGACCTCGACCCCTCGGATGCGGCCGAACTCCTCGAGTCCACCGGGCAGACCGAGTCCGGGCTCGACCAGCTCGCGCGCATCGGGTTCGACACCCTCGGGCTCCAGACCTACCTGACTGCAGGTCCGAAGGAGTCGCGGGCGTGGACGATCGGCAAGGGGTGGAAGGCGCCCCAGGCTGCCGGGGTCATCCACACCGACTTCGAGAAGGGCTTCATCAAGGCCGAGGTCATCTCGTTCGAGGACCTCATGGCGGCCGGCTCGATCGCCGAGGCCCGCGCGCACGGCAAGGCCCGGATCGAGGGTAAGGACTACGTCATGCAGGACGGCGACGTGGTGGAGTTCCGCTTCAACAACTGAGGCGCCGCGGAGTCGTCACTCGGCGACCTCGTGCATGTTCTGCGCCTGCCACCCCTCGGGCACGGACTCCCGGTACGCGGCAGCGGCGGCCCGGTAGTCCGGCCCGGTCGCCTCGTGCGGCCGGAGTGCCTTCGAGCGGGCGAGCGCCTTGACGGTCGACTCGCCCGTTGCCTTGCTGGTGACCGTGTTGACCTGGAGGAGCTCGAACCCGTCGAGGTCGAGCCCCGCGATCGCGGCAGCTCGGGCCTCGCCGATGGTGTCACCGCTGCCCTCGGATTCCCGGGTCTCGGTGGATCGCAGGGTGCCTCGCAGTGTCGTCACCCTTCCAGTATGGATCGATCGACACGCTGCCCCTGACGTGCGCCAGGATGGGCGCATGACGAACGCTCAGGCAGGGTGGTACGACGACGGCTCCGGCACGATGCGGTGGTGGGACGGCAGCGCGTGGACGGAGCAGGTGCAGCAGCCGGCGGCCCCCGCGCCCGGCATCGGCGGGATGATCGACCGGATCCAGGCCGAGGCGACGTCGGGTGCGAACGCGCGGCCCGCGCCGGCGGGCATGAGCTACGTCGTCCTGCAGGTGGTCCTCAAGGAGAAGTTCTTCGGCACGGGCTCCGGGAACCTGACCGAGCTCGAGCGGGCGATCAACGCGCAGGCCGCGCTCGGGTACCGGCTGCACACGATCACCACGTCGTCGTCGGGCAGTACCGGCTTCGGCAGGGGCGACAGGATCCAGGCGACGATGGTGTTCGAGAAGCTCGTCTGATCACGACAGGTTCGCTGTGGCGCGTCGCCGCCACACGGCGCTAGGTTGTCGCAGAGCAGCCAGCACCGAGGAGCGCCCATGTCGTACGTCGTCGACTTCGTGACCGTGTCCACCGTCGGGCTGGAGTCCTCGCCCGTCGCCGACGCACTCGCTGGCCTCCGCGCGAACGAGGCGCGGTACTTCAAGAACAAGTACGACGTCGACTTCACCACGCAGCCGGCGGCGGAGGTCCCCGACCTCGTGGAGTACGTCGCACGGGTCCTCCGCGAACGGGATGTGACGATCGCGTCCCCGGCGCTGGAGGCGACCGAGTTCGAGGTCGAGGGCGTGCGCTGGACGTACGTGTTCTACGAGTCCGGGTTGTCGGTCAATGTGCTCTACACACTCGAACCGGGCGGGAAGCGGGCTGTCGGGTTCAAGCTGTCCGACGGCATGGAGGTGCCTGAGGAGCTCACGGACAAGTTCAAGTTCGCCAGGCAGCGGTCGAAGCTCGCCGGCACGATCCGCGGCTCCTACTTCGTCATCAAGGGCGAGTACTGACGAGCGGGATGGTCAGTCGAGGATCGCGATGATGACCGCAGGGATGCGGTGCTCGATCACGTCCCAGACGATCTCCTTCTTCGCCTTTCGGTAGTCGTGCGACAGGATGTTCCGCGTCCGTCGGACTGCGGCGAGAGACAGTCCCTCGGGCAGCAGCGCAGCGCGGTCTGTGGGGAGGCGTCCGACAAGGTCGTCGAAGTGGATCACCACTGCCTCCGCTGCACGGTAGGTCAGACTCCGCGGCGCGTCGAATGCCGGTCGCCCGTGCTCCACGATCTCGGAGCACTCGGCGAGCAGGTCGAGGAAGCCTTCTCGGAGCGCGGACCAACGTTCGCGTGGTTGCTCGGACTCGCCTCGCGGAACTGGATGGAATCGGTCGCTCACAGCGGCACGGCCTCACCGAGGACGTGGGCGAAGTGCGGGTCGTCGCCGATGTCGTCCGTCAGCAGGTCGACCTCGAAGCCGGTCATCTCCTCGACCGCGTGTGCGAAGCCACCGAGGTCGAAGAGCGACGCCTCCGACGTGAGCCCGACGAGGAGGTCGATGTCGCTGTTCGGGGTGTCGTGTCCGCGGATCGCGGAGCCGAACACGCGGACGTTCACGAGGTGGTGCCGGTTTGCCTCGATCAGGATGTCGTCCGCATAGATGCTGAGCGGGATGCTGGGACGTATCTGAGCCGCACGGAGGATGCGCTCGAGTGATTCTGCGCGGGGCTGCTGTCGGCCACTTTCGTACGCGGAGATCGTGGGCTGTTGCATGCCGGCCGCGCTCGCGAGCGCCGCCTGGGACATGCCGATGTCGAGCCGAGCCGACTTGATGAGATCAGCAGCTCGATCGACGCGCATGGAGCCCTCCCATAGCGAGGGACTATACCGCCTACGACTGCTGATTCAGCCGTGTAGGGGAAGGATCAGCGCCCGCTCCACCGCACCCACGCCTGCACCTGCGCGCGCGCCCCTTCGAGCGACGAGTGTGCACCGCGGATCGAGCGGTCCGGCGACGAGACGACGTACTGCCGTGCCCGTGTGACCTCGCACAGCTGGTCGGCACCGAACGACAGCTTCCAGTGGTCCTCGGCGTCCCTGACCCACTCCAGACGATTCGGCATGTCGACTCCTTGTTCACCGCGTCGATGCCGCGGTCGTGAATCGGACAGTAGACCCGGACCCCGTGAGACCGGGGTACGCCCTGGCCCGGATGCGCGGACCTCCGGTGTCGTTCCGGGCACGTTCCGTACCGTCACGGGGAACGAAGGGGGACAACGTGAAGTACATCAGTTGCGAAGGTGTCGACGTGATGACCGGCGATCTCATCGCGGACGCGGTCATGGACTACGCGGCGGTGCTCGGCGCGAACGCGCGGACCGACTCGGTCTCGGTGCCGTCGGTCGGTCCCGACGGTGCCCTGATCCGGACGACCCTCCTCGTCGGACCGGCCTCCGAGTTCGTCGTGATCCCGGCTCCGGATGACGTGCTCGAGCCGGAAGACCCGGACTTCATCCGCCGCCTGCGCGACGCCGCGGGCCGGGCCGGTGATGCGCGCCCCCTCGACGCGGACGGCCGGCCGCGGTTCGTCGGCGCTGACGGGCCTTCCCGCCGCTGAGGCCGTGCACGACGAAGCGCGCCGCCGGGAGGACCGGCGACGCGCTTCGTGGGGGAGTGGATCAAGCAGCGAGCAGGAGCTCACCCGCCGTGACGTCCTGCGCCTGCAGGAGCGTGCGGCTGGCCTCGCCGCGCCAGGACCGGCCGGGGATGGTCCAGCCGGCCTCGCCGCGGACCTCCACGCGTGCCCCGGGGGCGACGAAGGCGCCGAGGTCGTCGGCGTCCATCCGGACGAGGTACTCGCGCCCGGTCCAGACGTCCCGGACGGGGAACTCGGCGATGTTGTCGGGGGAGGTGACGGGAGCCGCGAGGGCGGTCCCGATGATGCTGAGTCGGTCGTTGCCGACGTTCGTGATGGTGTTCATGGTGCTGGTCTTCCTGAGTCGTTCGGCGCCGTCGCGGTGTCCGCTGCTCGGTCCGTGACTTCGTGGTCCCGGTCGTTCGCGGTGTCCGCTGGCGCGCACGCCGTGTGTCGACGTGCGGCTCGTCCGTCGGGACGAGCGGTGGTCTCGTGGGAATGCGATCCCGGTTGGATCGGTGTCGAGACGGTTCGGTGTGCGCGAATCAGATGGGTTCGCTGCAGTGCACCAAAGCAACAGTATAGGTCGGAACCTGCCAGGTGTCCAGGCTCAGGCCAGGAACGCGTCCCAGCGGGCTCCACCGGCCGCCACGTTGCCGCTCCGGTCGAGCCGGCCCGCGGGGGATCCGGGCTTCCGCCCGGCCTGCTCGTGGATGCGTCCTGCGAACGTCGCGGAGAAGTCGAGCCGGGGCACGGCTGCGGTCACCGTGCGGAGCACGTCCGGCGGCACGAGGTCGAAGCCGACCCCGGACACGTCCAGCGAGGTCGCGACCTCGAGCAGGTGCCCTTCGACGTCGACGTCCGGGTCCACCGAGGTCCACATGTGGCGCTCGATCACCTCGCCGACGCGTCGTGCTCGCGCAGGGTCCCACCCGGCACCGAGCGCGAAGACCGACCCGACCGCGCCACCCGCGTCCTCGAACGGGATCGTGTGCGCGTCGAACGACGGCGTCACCCCGAGGTCGTGCAGCATCGCCGAGACGAAGAGCAGCTCGCGGTCCGGCTCGAGCCCGGCGGACGAGGCGATCACCGAGGCCCAGGCCCACGACCGCAGGCAGTGGTTCACGAGCGCCGTCGGGGACCACGTGCGGACGACCTCGAGCGCGCGCGCCGCGACGGCGGTGGGCGGTGTCAGCAGGGCGTCGACGTCGGTGGTCACGGCACGACGCTAGCGCAGGTCGCGACGCGACCCCTGACGGCCTGGAGGCACGGTGCAGGCCCGCCCCGCGCCTCCAGGCCGTCGACCGGTTCAGTTCAGGGTGGGGGTGTCCTCCGGCACGACGCCGCCGCCGTAGAGGTCGGTCGCCAGGTCGCGGAGCGCGCGCAGCGCGACGCGCTGCGTGAGCGGTCCGTACGAGATGCGGGCGACGCCGAGGGCCTCGTACTCCGCGGCGGGCAGTGCGCCCGGGAGGCCGATCACCGAGAGCTTCCCGCGGCCGAGCCCGTCCACGAGGCGCTCGACGACGTCGCGCTGGATCGCTCCCGGGACGAACACGAGCGGGGCGCCGGCGTCGAGGAACGCCTTGCCGCGGGCGATGGCGTCCTCGATGCTCTCGTCGAGCGGGCGGTCGCCGCCACGGGCGATGGCGTCGGTGCGGGCGTTGAGCTGGAAGTCGATGCCCTCGGCTTCGACGGCCTTGGTGATCGCGGCGACACGGGCGACGGCCTCGTCGAACGGACGGAGGCGGTCCTCGACGTTCGCGCCGACGATCCCGACGCCGATGGCGCGTCGGATCGTCTCGGCCGGGTCGTCGTAGCCGTCGTCGAGGTCGGCGGTGACGGGCAGGTCGGTGGCGGCGACGACCGTGGCTGCTCCGGCGAGGGCGACGTCGAGGGGCATGCCGCCGTCCTCGTAGCCGTGGCTCGCGGCGATCGAGTGCCCGGCGGTCGCGATCGCCCGGGTCTCGGGGAGGTCGCTCACGACCTTGGCGCTGATCGCGTCCCACACGTTCACGACGCGGAGGACCTCGGGGGCTTCGTGCAGCTGCTTGAGGGTGGACGCCTTGTCGGCGGTGCTCGTGCTCATGACGCCGACAGTAGGCCGAGCCCGGGGTCGCCGTCCCGTGGTGCGCGCCTGCGCGACGCAGGATGACGGTCGGGGTCGCGCCGTGCCTCCAGGCCGGTGCATCCTGGGACGCATGGCGCACGACGAGCAGGACCCGGTCGGGGACCTCCGCGGGGTCCGCACGAGCATCAAGTGGACGCGGTACGCACCCGAGGTGCTGCCGCTGTTCGTCGCCGAGATGGACCACGAGGTGGCACCCGAGATCCGACAGGCCCTGATCGAGCGGGTGCAGCAGTCGGACCTCGGCTACCTCGACGGGTCGGGCCCGCTCGCCCCCGCGTTCGCCGGCTTCGCCCGTGACCGGTGGGGCTGGGAGGTCGACCCGGCACGCGTGTACCTCGCGACCGACGTCAGCGTGGGCATCGTGGAGACACTCCGGCTCGCGCTGCCCGACGGCGGGCGGGTCGCGATCACCCCGCCCGTGTACCCGCCGTTCTTCGAGCTGGTCGAGGAAGCCCGATGTCAGGTCGAGGAGGTCCCGCTGCTGGAGCAGTGGGGTGACTACCGGCTGGACCTGGACGGCCTCGAGCGTGCGTTCGCCGACGGTGTCCGGGTGTTCCTGCTCTGCAACCCGCACAACCCGGTCGGGCTCGTGCACGACCACGCCGACCTCGTCGCGCTCGCCGAACTGGCCGCGCGGTACGACGTGCTCGTCGTCAGCGACGAGATCCACGCACCGCTCACGCACCCGGGCGTCCGGTTCACCCCCTTCGCGATGGTGGCGGAGCCGGCCGGGGCCCGAAGCGTGTGCGTGACGTCGGCGAGCAAGGGGTGGAACCTCGCCGGGGTGAAGTGCTCGGTCATCGTGGCGGGGGACGGGCGGACGGCAGCGCTCCTCGACACCCTCTGGGAAGAGGTCGCCTGCCGGACGAGCATCCTCGGCCTGCACGCGAACACGGCGGCGTTCACGCTCGCGACCGACTGGCTCGACGACGTGGTCGCGCGGATCGTCGCGAACGAACGGCTGCTCGGCTCGCTGCTCGCGGAGCACCTGCCGGGTGTGGTCTACACCCGGCCTCGCGCGGGCTACCTGGCATGGCTCGACTTCCGGGGCATCGGGCTCGGGGACGACCCGGCGGTGCCGTTGCGGGAGCACGCGTACGTCGCGCTGAACTCCGGCCTCGGGTTCGGGTCGCAGGGGCGGGGGTTCGCCCGGCTCAACCTCGCGTGCTCGCCGGAGACGCTGCGTGAGGCCGTGTTCCGGATCGCGTCGGCGTACCCGTCCGGCGCGCAGGAGGGGCTGGTCTGGCGGGTGGCGTGAGCGCGGCGTGCTGCCTGGCCTGGCCGGGCTGGACCGGGGCGAGACCCGCGGTGAGCGACGTGTCTCGAGCGCTGGCGTGCGAGATCGGTCGCTGACGCCGAGTCTCGGGAGTGTGAGCGGGGTCGGTCAGGCGTCGCCGGGGTCGGCGTCGATGTACTGGTTGCGACCGACGACCCGGATCTGGAGCTCGTCGTCGCGGTCCATCGCGAGGAACTCCCGTGCCACGAAGCCGACGGCGGGCCAGCGGGTCACCTCGGTCACGAGGAGCCCGTCGATGAACACCTGCCACGCGCCGCGCTCGCGGACGGCCTGCACCTGGTACGTCGCCATGCCGCGAGCGTACCGGTCGGGCGGGGTACGGGCAGGCGGCGCGCTCGGGTCGCGTGCGCGGGGTGTGTGCGTGCCGTGCGCGCGGGGTGTGCGCCCGGGTCAGTCGACGCGCTTGGCGTAGAAGCGCAGGGTCGGAACCTCGCCGTCCGGACGGCACCAGCCCGCGGGTCCGCGCCCGGTGAGGCACCAACCGCGCCGCTCGTAGAGGCGCCAGGCGGCCGGGGTGTCCTCCGTGACGTCGAGGCGGACGTGGCCGCCGGGCAGCGACTGCTCGGCGGCGTCGAGCAGTGCGTCCGCGACGCCCCTGCCGCGGTGGTCGGGATCGACGAACAAGCGGGTGACTTCGGGCATCCGGCCGGGTGACGGCACCGTGATGCCGACGTGTCCGACGACGCGGTCGTCCTCGATCGCGACCCATGCCGCCCGGAGCCCGGTCGGGGTGAGCCATGCCGCCGGGTCGGCCGGCCAGGTGCTCGGCCAACCGAAGACGTGGGCGCGCCAGAGGACCTCGACCAGGGCGTCCTGGTCGGCGTCGGTCCGCTCGTGGATGCGCATCTCGACCGACGCTATCGACCAGGAGCGAGCATCGGTCAGGTGGACGATCGGTTCGTCCCCCGAGGCGGACACGAGCGTGGGCACCGACCCGCGCGGACCGAGCGCCGATGGCGGCGCTCGGCGGCCGGGCTCAGCCGAGGTCGAGCCGCATGTGCACGTCCGCGCGGGCGTACGGACTCGGTGCGACCTCGTGGGGCTCCAGGTGCCGGAAGCCGAAGGCCTCGTACAGGTGCACCGCGCTGGCGAGTTGCGCGTTGCTCTCGAGGACGACCCGGGTGGCGCCGAGCGCACGCGCCCGTTCGAGTGCGGCCGCGATGAGGCGCCGACCGGTCCCGTGCCCCTGGTGCTCCGGGGAGACGGCCATCTTCACGAGTTCGAACTCGCCGGGAGCGGTCGGGGCCAGGCCGACGCACCCGATGACGACGGTCTCGTCGCCGTCGGTCAACCGGGCGACGAGTACCGCGCCGCCGGGCTCGACCACACGTCCGACCGGGTCGCCGAGGTACCGGCGGTCCTCGTCCTCGAGGGTGAAGAACCGGGTGATCCACGCTTCGTTGAGCGTCCGGAAGGCCTCGGCGTCGGCGGGGGTGGCGAGGTCGCTGATGGAGACGGTGGCGGTGGGCGTGGTGTCGGGCATGCATCCATGATCGATCGGCCGGTCAGGTGTCGTCCAATACTCGTTCTGTGCGATCGCTACGCTGCATGCATGGATGTGGACCTCCGACAGCTCCGGGCCTTCCTCGCGGTCGCCGACGAGCTGCACTTCGGCCGTGCCGCGGCGACGCTGCACATGGCGCAGCCGGCGCTCTCGCAGCAGATCCGTCGGACCGAGCGTGACCTCGGCGTCGACCTGTTCGTCCGGACCTCCCGGAGCGTGGCCCTGACCGCCGCGGGCCGGGTGCTGCAGGGTCGGGCTCGATCGCTCCTCGACCAGGCCGCGCGCGACCTCGACGAGACCGTCCGCGTCGGCCGGGGTGAGGCAGGCCGGCTCGACGTCGGGTTCGTGGTGTCCGCCCTGCCCCTCGGACCGATCGAGCGCGTGCAGGCGTTCCGGGAGCGCTACCCGCTCGTCCGCGTCGAGCTGACCGAGGGCTACACGTCGCACCTCGTGGCGCGGATCCTGCGTGGAGAGCTCGACCTCGCGGTGGTGCGGGACCCGGACCCGGAACCGGGGGTGCGGCTGCTGCCGTTCCGGAGCGAGCGGTTCGTCGCGGCCGTGCCGACCGCGCACCGGTTCGCGACCCGGACGAGTGTCGAGGGTCCCGAACTCGTCGACGACCCGTTCGTGTTCTTCCCGGCGGAGGCGGGGGCGCTGGCGACGGAGCGCAACCTCGCGCCGGTGACCTCCGGCGGACGGCGGCCCCGGGTCGTGCAGGAGGCGACCACCTGGGCGACCGTGCTGCACCTCGTCGGCGCCGGGCTCGGCGTGACGGTGGTGCCGGAGAGCGCGGCCCTCGCGGCACCGGACACCGTGGCGCTCCTCCCGCTGGACGGGAGCGACCACCGCAGCGAGCTGTTCTGGGCCGCCCGGGCCGACGACGACCGGGAGATCCTGCGGAACTTCGTCGCGGCGACCGAGCGGTCGACGGCGCGGCCCACGGCGCGGCCGACGGATCGGTCGACGGAAGCGGGGCCGGAGCGGTCGCCCCAGGAGGGGTGGAGCGGCCACCGGGAGGGATGACGGAGCCCGGCACCTCGGCGCGGGAGCGCGGAGTCGGCGGCAGCACCGGTGCCCGCCGGTGCGCTGAGACGAGCCGCAGCACCGGTGCCCACCGGTGCGCTCAGGCGAGCGGCAGCACCGGTGCCCGGTGGTGGCCGAGCTCGTCGTCGTGCCAGGGGTGGGCTCCGGCGAGCTCCAGCCCGAGCTGCACGAGGACGAAGCGCACGTGCGGTTCGACGTCGGGTTCCCACGAGCCCTCGACCCCGAGCCCGATGGTGCCGAGCTCGTCGTCGGCCTCGTCGTGGACACCGAGTCGCCAGCGCCCGTCGCCCTGCTCGGAGACGACGGCCCAGCGGGCGGCAGCGAAGCGCGACGACATGCCCTCACGGTACCGACGACCACCGACGGTGCGCGGAGCGGGGTTCCGACGATCGGGGTCGCGCGACCTGCCCCGGAACACGAGAATCGCTCCGTGGAGATCGTCCGACCGCCCGAACGCAGTGCCCTGGCGAGCTTCCTCCGCGCCCGCCGCGCAGCACTGCGCCCGGAGGAGGTCGGTCTGCCCGTCGACCCACGGCGACGCGTCACCGGGCTCCGGCGTGAGGAGGTGGCTCGGCTCGCGGGGATCAGCGTCGAGTACTACCGGCGGGTGGAACAGGGGAGCGGGCACCGGATGTCGCTCCAGGTGTGTGCGTCGATCGCTCGGGCACTCCGGCTCGACCGTGCCGGTGCGGCGTACCTGCACCGGCTGGCGACGGCAGGGTCGGAGGTCACGTACGAGCTGCACCAGGACGAGGGGCCGTCACCGGAGCTGGTCGAGCTGATCACCCTCTGGGACCACACCGCCGCGTACATCATCGACCGCAACCAGGACGTCCTGGTCAGCAACGACCTGATGCGCGCGGTCGCCCCGGGGTACGTGGAGGTCGGGAACAACGTCGGCCTCATGCAGTTCGAAGCACCGCCCGAGCTCCGCGCGGCACCGTCCTGGCAGGAGGGAGCGCGCACCACGGTCTCGCGGCTCCGCTACCACGGCAGCCCGGCCGACGCACGGTGGCAGGAGGTCGTGGCGCTGCTCCTCGAGGACGAGGACTTCGCGGACCTGTGGCAGCGGCACGAGGCGCACCCGTTGACGTCGGGCCGGGCGCCGAACCACTTCGACGGGTACGGCTGGGTCGACCTCCGGTGGCAGGTGCTCGAGGCGCACCCCGGGCTGTACACGCTCATCTGCTACGGCACCCCCGGCAGCGTGGGGGAGCGTGCGCTCGCCGAGCTCGCGGCCGGCCTGCGGGAGGGACGGGTCAGCGTCCCGGACGGCGCCGTGGCGACACCGACGAGCGGGAGCCGGCTGTCCCGGTACCGGGGAACCGGACCCGGCGGACCGCGATCCGTGTACTCGCAGGGTCACGACAGCCCGGCGGCCGGGTCCTAGCGTGACGCTCGACCCCACCGTCGAGAGGAAGCGCCATGACATCGCCCACCATCGTGCTCGTCCACGGAGCGTTCGCCGACTCCGCCAGCTTCGCCCCGGTCACCCGGCTCCTGCTGGACCGGGGCTTCACCGTCCGGGTCCCCGCCGTGCCGAACCGGAGCCTGTCCGGTGACGCCGCGGTCATCCGTGCGCTCGTCGAACAGATCGACGGCCCCGTGCTCCTCGTCGGCCACAGCTACGGCGGCGCGGTGATCACCGTCGCCGGCGTGGCCGAGAACGTCGTCGGCCTCGTCTACGTCGCGGGCTACGCGCTCGAGGAGGGCGAGAGCCTGGCGCAGTTGCAGGGCGGCTTCCCCGACTCCGACCTCGCGCAGAACCTCGTGTACGCGCCGTACCCGGTCCCCGGCGCCGAGGACGGGACCGACGTGTCGGTCGTGGTGGAGTCCTTCCCGGACGTGTTCGCGGCCGGTGTCGACATGTCGACCGCCGAGGTCCTCGCCGTGTCGCAGCGACCGCTCTCCGCGGTGGCCTTCGGCGAGCCGGCATCGGTGGCGGCCTGGCGGACGAAGCCCGGCTGGGGGATCGTCTCCGCCGCGGACCACACCATCAACCCGGACGTCGAGCGGTTCGGGTACGAGCGCGCCGGCCTCCGCTCGGTGACCGAGCTCGACGCGCCGCACCTCGTGATGCACTCCCACCCCGCCGAGGTCACCGAGGTCATCACCGACGCGATCGCGCAGCTCGGCTGACCCCCTCGACGACCCCGAGACCACCACCGACCGACCGAACAGAGAGCGGAGACGCACATGCCCTTCATCACCACCGACGACGGCGCGGAGATCTACTACAAGGACTGGGGCGGCCACGACGCCCAGCCGATCGTGTTCCACCACGGATGGCCGCTGTCGTCCGACGACTGGGACGCGCAGATGCTGTTCTTCCTCGCCCAGGGTTTCCGCGTGGTGGCCAGCGACCGCCGCGGGCACGGTCGTTCCTCCCAGATCGACACCGGCCACGACATGGACCACTACGCCAGCGACGTCTCCGCGGTCGTCGAGCACCTCGACCTGCACGACGCGGTCCACGTCGGTCACTCCACGGGTGGCGGGCAGGTCGCGCGGTACGTCGCGCGGTACGGCGAGCCCCAGGGACGCGTGGCGAAGGCAGTGCTGGTCGCCGCGGTGCCGCCGCTCATGCTCAAGACCGACGAGAACCCCGAGGGCACGGACATCTCGGTCTTCGACGGCTTCCGCGAGGCCCTCGCCGCGAACCGGGCGGAGTTCTTCCAGGCCGTGGCGTCCGGCCCCTTCTACGGCTACAACCGCCCCGGCGCCACCCTGTCCGAGCCGGTCGTGGCCAACTGGTGGCGACAGGGCATGACGGGCAGCGCGCTCGCACACCTCGAGGGCATCACGGCGTTCTCGGAGACCGACCAGACCGAGGACCTCCGCGCGATCACCGTGCCCGTCCTCGTCCTGCAGGGCGACGACGACCAGGTCGTGCCGTACCGGGGTGCTTCGATCAAGCAGGCCGAGCTGCTGCAGGACGCGACGCTGAAGATCTACGAGGGGTACCCGCACGGCCTGCTCACCACGCACGCCGACGTCCTGAACCAGGACATCCTGGAGTTCATCCAGCAATGAGTCCGCCGCGTGGTCGGCGCAGCCCAGCGCTGTGCCGGCTACGCGGTCTTCGACACGTCCTCCGTGAAGCTGCGGACGCGTCGGAGCAGCGCCTCACCGCGCATCGCGATCGTCGCCGGCGGGTTGAGGTGCGGCGGTGCGGTGCGGATGAGCATCGAGCACCCGAGGTCTTCGCAGATGTAGGAGCCGATCGTGTTGCCGTTGCGGCCCGACTCGCCGGCGCGCGCGGCCGAGAAGAGGCGCACCTGCGTCGCGGGCTGCGGCGAGTGGCAGAAGGAGCACATCGCGGCGATGCCGGGCCGGAGCGACCCACCGGCCGAGCGGACGACGATGCCGACGGGCCGGTCGTCGATCCACGAGACGATGTAGCCCCGTCGTGCGGCCTGCGGGTCGCGCCAGCCGAGGAACTCGCGCTCGTCCCACAGCATCTCGTGCAGCCCCGGGATCGGGAGCTGCTCGAGTTCCTCGGGGGTGGCGTTGACGAACGACGAGCGGATGTCTGCTTCGGTCAGTGGCTTCACGGTCCGCCCACCCTAACGCTCCAGCCTGGAGGCCCGGATCACCCCGAGCGCGCTCGTCCCGTCCGCCACGAGCACGGCTCGACGGACCGCGTCGCGGCCGAGCCGCCTGGCGGCGGCGTCGTCCGCCGCGAACTCGACGAGCACGCGCGTCGAGCGCGCCATGGCACGCGCGCCGGGCACCCACGGGACCGCGCGTTCGATGGACTCGGCGATGCCGACCGCGACCGCGTGGTGCTGGGACAGGTGTGCGCGCTCGTGGGCGACCACGGCCTCCAGTTCGTCCGTCCGGAGCTGGTCCGCGAGCCCGGTGCTCACGAGCACGCCGCCGGAGCGACCGGGGACCGCGCACGCCAGTGCGTGGTCGGCCTCGACCACCGCGACCGGGACGCCCGCGATCTCGCGGTGGGGCGCCGCCCCGGACCGCATCGCCTCGCGCACGGCGTCGTGCTCCGGCCCGGGACGGACCCGGACCGCGACGGCGAAGGCGAGGACGGCGACGACCGCGACGCCGACGTTCAGCCCGTGCGACGCGGAGGTCCCGATGCCGAAGGGATCGGTCAGCGGGCGGTTCGCCAGGACGACGAGCGCGATGCCCGCGACGAGCCCGGCGACCCCGAGCAGGACGGCGACCGACCACGACACGAGTGCCGTGCGGGGACGGTCGATGGTCCACGCGGAGCGGGTCAGCACGCGCGGGGCGAGGACGACGACCGCGAGGGCGAGCACGATCAGGACCACTCCGGCGACGACCACGGGCGCTCCCGGTCAGCCCCGGGAGCGAGCGTCGAGGGCGCGGCGGAGGACGTCGAGGTCGTCCGAGGCGAGGGAGCCGGTGAACTGCAGGAGCGCGGCTTCGCGGTCGGCCGCGGCGGCGAGCGCGTTCGACATCAGCGACGCGGTCTGCTCCTCGCGGCTGTTCGTCGCGCGGAACGTCAGCGGTGCGTCGTCGTGCTGCTCGCGTTCGACCTGGCCCTTGCGACCGAGCCGGTCGAGGACCGTGAGGACCGTGGTGAGCGCCGGCCGCGGCTCGGGGAACGCGTCGAGCACCTGCCGGGCGCTGAGCCCGTCGGACGCGGACCAGAGCGCGTCGAGCACCGCCTGCTCGAGCTGCCCGCGGGGGCGCGATCGCTGTCCTGCCACCCGAGGATGTTACGACGGCGCTTCTCCGAGATGTCGAACGGGCGGCGACACCCGCCCGAAACACGGCGGCGGTATGCTCGTCCGCGACAACTGAAGCACGGCCGATCACCCGTCGCGGGAGACGTCGGACCCCGGGACACCGGCGTCCGGCACCGAAGGAGCAACGTCCCCGCCAATCTCTCAGGTCCAACACCGCGACGGACAGGCCACTCTGAAAAGCAGGCGCTCCCGGCCACCGGTCGGACCAGCGGCTCGCCCACGGTGAAAGCCGCCGGACCTCACGGGCCGCGGTGAAACTCTCAGGCCCATGACAGAGGGGGAGTTCCCACCCGACGACGGTCGTCGGGTGTCGTCGAGGACGAGAGAACTCCGCCATGCGTTCATCACCGCTCGAGGCCGCGCACGAGGCCGCCGGCGCCACCTTCACCGACTTCGCCGGGTACCGCATGCCCGTCCGGTACTCGTCCGACCTCGCCGAGCACCACGCGGTCCGCAGCGCGGCCGGCGTCTTCGACCTGTCGCACATGGCCGAGGTCGGCGTGACCGGGCCCGACGCGGTCGCGTTCCTCGACCACGCGCTCGCCGGGTCCTTCGGGGCGATGACCGTCGGCCGGGCCAAGTACTCCCTGCTCCTCGGCGAGGACGGCGGCATCCTCGACGACCTCGTCGTCTACCGGACCGAGGAGCACGTCTTCCTGGTGGTGGCGAACGCGTCGAACCGACAGGTGGCGGTCGACGCCCTGACCGCGCGCGCCGCGGGCTTCGACGTCGTGGTCTCGGACGACTCGGACACGACCGCGCTGGTCGCGATCCAGGGGCCGGCCGCTGCCGGCACGCTCGACGCGCTCGTCGTCGCGGACCGGCTGCAGCCCGAGACCCCCCTCGACGAGCTCCGCTACTACCGCGTCCTCCACGCGCTCTTCGACGGTGCCGAGGTGCTCGTCGCCCGCACCGGTTACACGGGCGAGGACGGCTTCGAGATCTACAGCGACCCGTCCGTCGCCGGGACGATCTGGGACGCACTCCTCGAGACCGGCGCCGACCGTGGCGTCGTCCCCGCCGGCCTGGCCGCCCGGGACACGCTCCGACTCGAGGCCGGCATGCCCCTGTACGGGCACGAGCTCGGCACCGACGTCCGTCCCGCGCAGGCCGGGCTCGGTCGGGTCGTCGCGACCTCCGGGTCGTTCGTGGGGGACTCCGGGGTGGAGCCCGCACCGGGCGCCCGCGTGCTGATCGGACTCGTCACCGAGGGCCGTCGGGCTCCCCGCGCGGGCTACGACGTCGTGCACGAGGGCCGGGTCGTCGGCACGGTGACCTCCGGTGCGCTCTCGCCCACCCTCGGGCACCCGGTCGCGATGGCGTTCGTCGACCCGGACCTCGCCACCGAGGGGCAACTCCTGCACATCGACGTCCGCGGCACGGCCATCCCCAGCACCGTGACCCCGTTCCCCTTCTACCGTCGCCCCGCACTGCGTCAATCAGAATCGAGCTAGGACCGTGACCGACCAGACCGCACTCCAGTACACCGCCGACCACGAGTGGCTGCTCGTCGAGGGCGACACCGTGACCGTCGGCATCACCGACCACGCCGCCGAACAGCTCGGTGACGTCGTCTTCGTCGAACTCCCGGCCGTCGGCACCGCGACCACCGCGGGCGAGCAGATCGGCGAGATCGAGTCGACCAAGAGCGTCGGCGAGCTCTTCGCCCCGATCGAGGGCGAGGTCGTCGAGGTCAACGACGCCGTCGTCGACGCCCCCGACACCGTCAACCACGACCCCTTCGGCGCCGGCTGGCTCGTCAAGATCAAGGTCGACGGCACCTCCTTCCCCGAGGACCTCATGGACCACGACGCGTACCGGGCGTCCCTCGCATGAGCGACGCGCAGCAGGACCCCCGGACGTCGCAGAACCTGCAGACGTCCTTCGCCGACCGCCACATCGGCACGACGAGCGCCGACCAGCAGGTCATGCTCGACGTCGTCGGCCAGCCGACGCTCGACGCCCTCGTCCGGACGGCGATCCCGGAGTCGATCCACGCCGCCCCCGTCACCGACTCCGTCATCCCGGCCGCGGTCGGCGAGACCGAGGCGCTCGCCGAGCTCCGCGCGAAGGCCGCGCGCAACACGGTCCGCCGCGCCATGATCGGTCTCGGCTACCACGGCACCCACACACCCGCGGTGATCCAGCGGAACGTGCTCGAGAACCCGAGCTGGTACACGGCCTACACGCCGTACCAGCCGGAGATCTCGCAGGGCCGCCTCGAGGCGCTCATCAACTTCCAGACGATGGTGTCCGACCTCACCGGCATGGCCACCGCCGGCGCGTCCATGCTCGACGAGGGCACCGCCGTGGTCGAGGGCATGCTGCTCGCCCGCCGCGCCTCGAAGGTGAAGGGCGACGCCTTCCTCGTCGACGCCGACCTCCTGCCTCAGACCCGTGCCCTGCTCGACCACCGTGCGGACGCGGTCGGCATCGCCCTGCGCGAGTTCGACGCCGCCGAGGGCCCGACCGACGACCAGCTCGACGGCGCCTTCGGGGTCATCGTCCAGTACCCGGGCGCCTCCGGCCGTGTCGTCGACCCCTCGTCGACGATCGAGCGCGTCCACGCAGGCGGTGGCATCGCGGTCGTGGCGGCCGACCTGCTCGCGATGACGCTCCTCGCTGCGCCCGGCGACCTCGGCGCGGACGTCGCCGTCGGCACGAGCCAGCGCTTCGGCGTCCCGCTCGGCTTCGGCGGCCCGCACGCCGGCTACCTCGCCGTCCGCGCCGGACTCGAACGGCAGCTGCCCGGTCGTCTCGTCGGGGTGTCCTTCGACGCCGACGGCCAGATGGCCTACCGGCTCAGCCTCCAGACCCGCGAGCAGCACATCCGCCGCGAGAAGGCCACGAGCAACATCTGCACCGCGCAGGTGCTCCTCGCCGTGATGGCGTCGATGTACGCCGTCTACCACGGGCCCGAGGGGCTCCGCTTCATCGCCGACCGGGTCGCCCGCACCACCTCCGCACTTGCCGACGCCGCACGCGGTGCCGGCCTCGAGGTCGTGTACGAGTCGTACTTCGACACCCTGACCCTCCGGGCGCCAGGCCGTGCCGAGGCGCTCGTCGACGCAGCGCGCGAGCGCGGGTACCTCCTGCACCTCGTCGACGCCGACGCCCTCCAGGTGTCGGTCGACGAGACGACCACGCCGGACGACGTGACGGCGCTCGCCGTCGTGTTCGGGGCGGTGGACCAGGCCGTCCCCGCGACGGAGACCGCCGTGCGGGACGCAGCCACGGGCCTTCCGGCCGGTCTGCTGCGCAGCAGCGAGTACCTCACCCACCCGGTCTTCAGCGCGCACCGCAGCGAGACCCGGATGATGCGGTACCTCAAGCACCTCTCCGACAAGGACTACGCGCTCGACCGCGGCATGATCCCGCTCGGCAGCTGCACGATGAAGCTCAACGCGGCGACCGAGATGGCGGCGGTGACCTGGCCGGAGTTCGCGAACGTGCACCCCTTCGCCCCCGCCGAGGACGTCGCCGGGTACCTCGACATGATCGGTGACCTCGAGTCGTGGCTCGCGGAGGTCACCGGGTACGACACCGTCTCCCTGCAGCCGAACGCCGGCAGCCAGGGCGAGCTCGCGGGCCTCCTCGCGATCCGCGGCTACCACCTCGCGAACGGCGACACCGACCGCACGGTCTGCCTCATCCCGTCGAGCGCGCACGGCACGAACGCCGCGTCCGCGGTCCTCGCGGGCATGCGGGTCGTCGTCGTGGCGTGCGACGAGGACGGCAACGTCGACCTCGACGACCTCCGCGCGAAGACCGCGCAGCACGGGGACCAGCTCGCGGCGCTGATGATCACGTACCCGTCGACCCACGGTGTCTACGAGCACGACATCACCGACATCACCGCCGCGGTGCACGACGCCGGCGGCCAGGTCTACGTCGACGGCGCGAACCTCAACGCGCTGCTCGGGCACGCCCGGTTCGGCGACTTCGGCGGCGACGTCTCGCACCTCAACCTGCACAAGACGTTCTGCATCCCGCACGGCGGCGGCGGCCCGGGCGTGGGGCCGGTCGCGGCGAAGGCGCACCTCGCGCCGTACCTGCCCGGTCACCCGATGGCGCAGCAGGCCGACCGACGGACGGGCGCCACCGCGGCGGACGCCGACGACCGGCTCGCGCACGCCGGCGGTCCCGTCTCGGCCGCACCGTACGGCAGCCCGAGCATCCTGCCGATCACGTGGACCTACGTCCGCATGATGGGGCTCGAGGGGCTCACCCGAGCGACCGAGACCGCCGTGCTCGGCGCGAACTACATCGCCGCACGCCTCCGTGACGCCTACCCGGTCCTCTACACGGGCCAGGACGGCCTCGTCGCGCACGAGTGCATCCTCGACCTGCGGCCGCTGCGGGACACCACGGGCATCACGGTCGACGACGTCGCCAAGCGCCTGGTCGACTACGGCTTCCACGCCCCGACGATGTCGTTCCCGGTCGCGGGGACGCTCATGGTCGAGCCGACCGAGAGCGAGGACCTCGCCGAGCTCGACCGGTTCGTCGACGCGATGCTCGCGATCCGTGCCGAGGCCGCCGCCGTCGAGCGCGGTGAGTGGCCGGCGGAGGACAACCCGCTCGTGCACGCGCCGCACACCGCCGCGTCGGTGATCTCGGGGGAGTGGGCGCACGCCTACACCCGCGAGCAGGCCGTCTACCCGCTGCCCGGCATCAGCGCGCGGAAGTACTGGCCGCCGGTGCGCCGCATCGACCAGGCCTACGGCGACCGCAACCTCGTGTGCGCCTGCCCGCCGGTGGAGGCGTTCGCGTAGCGAGCTACGTCGTCCGCGACACGCCAGTGAACACACGGGAGGCCCGTGGCGGATCCGCCACGGGCCTCCCGTCCGTCGTCAGGAGCGTCAGGCGACCGGCGCGACGGGCAGGTGCTGCGCCCACCAGGCCAGCACGTGCTCGAAGCGCTGCAGCCGGTGCCGCGGACGCCCCGAGCGAGAGAGCTCGTGGCCCTCACCCGGGAAGACCAGCAGCGACGCGTCGACCCCTGCGCGCTTCAGCGCGACGAACTGCCGGTGGCCCTGCTCGATCGGGCAGCGCCAGTCCTCCTCGGAGTGCGCGACCATGAACGGGATCGTCACCTGCGCGGCGTACGTCAGGGGGCTGCGGCGACGCTGCTCCTCCGGGTCGGCGCCGACGTAGGCGTCCGCGAAGAACCAGCCGATGTCCGAGCTGCCCGCGAACGAGTCCCAGGCGTTGACCGCGCGCTCGCTCCACGCCGCGACGAACCGCTCGCCGTGGTGCGCCGCGACCCAGCTCGTCATGAAGCCGCCGTACGAGCCGCCCATGATGCCGACGCGGGAGCCGTCGAGGTCCGGCCGCTCGAGCGCCGCGTCGAGCAGGGCGAGCACGTCGTCGACGTCGACGGTCCCCATCGCGCCGATCACCGCGCGCCCGTGGTCGAGCCCGTACCCGCCGGAGCCGCGTGGGTTCCCGATGACGACGGCGTAGCCAGCGCTCGCGTACACCTGCGCCTCGTCGAAGAACGCCCAGGTGTCCTGGCCGAACGGGCCGCCGTGCACGACACGGAGCACCGGGTGGGGGCCGTCGCCCTCGGGCAGCACCACCCAGCCGTGCACGGGCGTGCCGTCGGGGGAGGTGCCGGTGACCTCCTCGATGCGGCGGACGCCCGGGGCGGCCGCGTCGTCGCGGAGGGGAGCGGCGTAGTCCGTCAGGATGCTCGGCTCCGTGCTCGCACCGGTGGCGAGGTCGACGACGAGGACCTCGCCGGGGGAGTCCGTCGTGGCGGCAGTGGCGACGAGCACGTCGTCCGCGACGTCGAACCCGGACACGACCAGGCGTCCGCCGAGGACCACCGCGAGGTCCTCGAGCCCGATCGGCGCCGTGGTGTCCCCCGGGACCCGGCGGACGCCGACGGTCCCGCGGTCGAGCACGGTGACGAGGACGTCGTCGCCGTGCAGCACCGGCGTGCCGGTGACGTCCACCGTTTCCCGGGCGGTGAGCCGCACCGGGTCGGACCCGTGGTCGGCGCGCCACAACCCCTGCGGCTCCGCGACGAGCGTCCCGTCCGCGTGCGACGCCCCCGTGTAGAAGACGGTGCCACGGGGCGTGACGACGGTCTGGTCGACCGACCCCTCCGTGCGGATCGCGAGTGCGAGCGAACCGTCGGTCGCGTCGACGCGGTACAGGTCGTCGTCGTGCGTCTCCCGGTCTCCGAGGTCCCGCGGGGCGACGACGAGCAGCGCGCTGCCGTCCGGGTACCAGCGCGGCGCGGCGAGCGAGCACGGCGCGCTCGTCAGGGCGTGCTGCACCGGGGCGGCATCGCGGTCGGTGACGTCGACGACCACGACCTGCTGGAGCTTGTCGAGCAGGTACCCGGCGCCGTCGACGTGGAAGTCGAGCCGGGTCACGAGCCGCGGCGCCTCGGCGGACGGGGCCGGTCGGCGGTCGTCGTCGCCCGGGACGGCCGAGCCGTAGCGGCCGGGCTCCGGGAAGCGGGCGGTCACGGCGATGCGCGTCGAATCGGGCGACCAGACGGGGCGCCGGCGCCGAGCGGCAGCGTCGTGACGACCCGGGCCTCGCCGCCGTCGACCGGTGCGACGGCGACCTGGGGCCGCTCGGCGCCGTGCTCGTCCGCCACGACGCGGAGGAACGCGAGGGTCCGGCCGTCGGGGGAGAGGACGGGCGCCGAGTCCCGGTCACCGGCGGTCCAGCGGGTGGGCCCCGACCCGGTCACCTGCTCGACGGTGGTGCGGTAGCGGTCGGCGTCGAGGTCCGGGCGGGACACCGAGACGAAGGCCGAGCCACCGTTCCGCGGGTCACCGGAGACGGTCGGGGAGGAGGGGACGTGGAGGTGGTGGATGTCGTTGGCGAGCACCCTGCCACGCTACGACCCGGACGCCGGAGCATGCGGGCAACTGGCCGCCGAGCGTTCCCCGAGCGTTCATCGCTTCCGTGGCTGTTCGCAAGACTGTTCGGTAACGCGTGCGACGTCAAGCCTCCCTGTTGCGCATCGGGCCCGCAGGGCGCAAGTATCCGCAGTCTCACGCAACGATCCACTGCACACGTTTCCGGTGTGTAACAAGTTCTCCCGAGATTTTGAGGGGTCTCCGACGGCCACCTAGGGTTCTTGCGAACGCGGCGTGGAGCCTGCCTCCCTCGTGTTCGGTCACATTCCATCAGGAGGATCACAGAGTGAACATCACCAAGAAGCGAGGGCGCCAGCTGCTCGGCGCCGTCGCCCTGGCCGGGGCGGCTGCGATCGCCCTCGCCGGTTGCACCACTTCTCCCAGTGCCAATGAGTCGGGTTCGGCGTCGAACAAGACCATCACCGTCGCGCAGGTCAACGAAGTCACGTCGTTCAACTACAACACCCCCCAGGGCAACCTGGACATGAACGGCATGATCAACTACATGACCCAGCCGCAGTTCGTGACGCTGGGCTCGGACTACAAGATCACGCCGAACACCGACCTCGGCACCGTCGAGAAGCTCAGCGACGACCCCCTGACGGTCAAGTACACGCTGAACAAGGACGCGAAGTGGTCCGACGGCAAGTCCATCACCTCTGACGACCTCCTCCTGGGCTGGGCACAGGCGTCCGGCTACTACGACTCGGCCACGCAGGACGAGTCGACCGGCAAGGTCACGAGCGGGACGCAGTACTTCTCGCTCGCGTCGGCGTCCCCGTTCAAGACGGACTACCCGACGGACATCACCAAGGACTCCATCACCATCAAGTACAAGGAGCCCTACGTCGACTGGCAGCTGGTGAACCCCATCCAGTTCCCGGCGCACGTCGTGACGGAAGAGGCCGGCACCACGGTCGACGACCTCCTCACGGCGCTCAAGGACACCCCCGCCGGTGACCCCGCCAAGCCCGCCGCGGCGAACTCGGTCCTCAAGAAGGTCGCCGACTTCGTCAACACCGGCTACGACAAGACCAGCCTGCCGAGCGACAAGAAGCTCCTCGTCTCGGGTGGCCCGCTCATGGTCTCCGCCTGGACCCCGAAGCAGTCGATGACCCTCGTGCCGAACCCGGAGTACACCGGCGAGCACAAGGTCAAGTTCGGCAAGCTCGTCGTCCGCTTCATCGGTGACGCGAACGCTCAGGTGACCGCGCTCCAGAACGGCGAGGTCGACGCGATCCAGCCGCAGGCCTCGGCCGACACGGTGAAGGCGCTCGACGCCGCCTCCGGTGTGAAGACCATCGAGGGCTCGCAGGTCGCCTACGACCACCTCGACCTGAACTTCGGTTCGTCGGTCTTCAAGGACGAGAACGTCCGCAAGGCGTTCCTCCTCACCATCCCGCGTGAGCAGATCCTGAACTCGATCGTCACCCCGATCAACAAGGACGCCAAGGTCCTCGACTCGCAGCTCTACCTGCCGGGCCAGGACGGCTACGACGACACGGTCAAGAACAACGACTCGTCCGACTACAGCAAGGTCGACATCGCCGAGGCGAAGAAGCTCCTGAACGGCGCCACCCCGTCGATCAAGATCCTCTACAACACCGAGAACCCGAACCGCGTGGACACGTTCCAGGCGATCCAGGCCTCGGCCGCCAAGGCCGGCATCAAGGTCGTCGACGGCGGCTCGCCCGACTGGTCCTCGCTTCTCGCAGGTGGCGACTACGACGCCTCGATCTTCGGTTGGGTGAACCCGGGTGCCGGCAACGCCGCGATCCCGCAGCTCTTCCAGACGAACAACTCGGGCAACTACAACAAGTTCAACGACGCCACGGCCTCGAAGCTCGCTGTCGAGACCCAGAGCACGCTGGACGAGTCCAAGCTGAACGACATGAAGATGGAGATCGACAAGATCGCCTTCGACAAGGCGTACGGTCTGCCGCTGTTCCAGAGCCCCGGCCTCTTCGCCACCGGCTCGAACATCAAGGGCATCGAGTACTTCGGTGGCCAGACGGGCATCTTCTGGAACGTCTGGGACTGGACCAAGTGATCCTGACCGGTCGCTGATCAGCACCACGCACGAGGGGGCGCCGGACTCGACGAGTCCGGCGCCCTCCCGTGAGCCGGGACACCGACCGGCCTACACCCCCACGGCCGAGACCCGGCCCCACGCCGCTGAGCATGGTCGAAGACGACCCTGCCCGCGGGACCCAGTACCCTTGCTGCTCGGGCCGCCCGATCGGACGACCAGCAGCACGAACCACCACACCGGAGAGGCACCCATCGCCCATGGTGAGTTTCATCGCGAGACGGATCCTCGTCTCGGTCCTCATCCTCATCGCCGCGTCGTTCATCATGTACAACCTGGCGGCGATCGCGGGGAACCCCCCTGCAGGACCTCCAACAGAGCAACTCGCCGAACCGTGAGCAGCTCATCGCCGCACGAGTCGCAGCGCAGCACCTCGACCTGATCCCGCCGCTGCGCTGGGGTCTGTGGATCAGCGGCGTCGGCAAGTGCGTCATCGGTCAGTGCGACCTCGGCGTGACGTTCCAGAACCAGCCGGTCGCCCAGCTGCTCCCGCAGGCCGTCGGTTCGACGATCCAGCTGGTGACGTTCTCGTTCGTCCTGGCGATCATCTTCGGCATCGGTCTCGGCGTCGTGACCGCGCTGCGCGTCTACTCGGGCTTCGACTACTCGATCACCCTGGTCAGCTTCTTCCTCTACTCGCTGCCGTCCTTCCTGATGGCCGTGCTCCTGAAGTCGTTCATCGCGCTCGACTACAACAACTTCCTCGTCGACCCGAGGATCCCGCCGGTCAACCTCGTCGTGATCGCCGTCGTCGTCGGTCTCGTCATCCAGTTGATCGTCGGCGGCATCCTGAAGCGTCGCCTGATCGTCTTCGCGGTCAGCGCGGTCGTGACCGCTGGCATGCTCCTGCTCATGCAGGCCACCGGCTGGTTCACCGACCCGTCGCTCGGCCCGGTCTTCGTGATCCTCTTCACCGCCGGCATCGGCCTCGCGATGGTGACGCTCCTCGCCGGTACGAAGAACCGTCGTGCATGGCTCACCGCGGGCATCAACGTGCTCGCCGCGATCATCGCGTACTTCGCGATCCAGGGCCTGCTGAACGTGTCGTCCGTCGGCACGATCGTCATCCTCGCGATCGTCACCGTGCTCGTCGGCCTCGCGTCGGGCTACTTCGTCGGCGGACACGACCGCGGGCTGATGATGCGCATCGGTGCGCTGACGGCGTTCCTCAGCGCCGGGGTCATCCTGCTCGACCGCTTCATGCGCTCGTGGATCGACTACACGCAGAACTACGTGTCGCGTCCGATCGCGACGGTGGGCTCGCAGACCCCCGGCCTGACCGGCGACATCTGGATCACCGGCATCGACACGTACACGCACCTGCTGCTGCCGACGATCTCGCTCCTGCTCATCAGCTTCGCGAGCTACACGCGGTACTCGCGGTCGGGCATGCTCGAGGTCCTCGACCAGGACTACGTCCGCACCGCTCGGGCGAAGGGCCTGCCGGAGCGCACCGTCATCGTGCGCCACGCGCTGCGCAACATGCTCATCCCGATCGCGACGCTCGTGGCGACCGACATCGGCGCGCTGCTCGGTGGCGCGATCATCACGGAGCGCGTCTTCGCGATCTCCGGCATGGGCAGCTTGTTCAACAGCGGTCTGTCGATCACGGACGTGAACCCGGTGATGGGGTACTTCCTCGTCATCGCGATCACCGCGATCGCCTTCAACTTCCTCGCCGACCTGGCCTACTCGGCCCTCGACCCGCGGGTGCGCGTCCGATGACCGCCGCCACGACGACGACCGTCGCCACGACCGCGGTCACGGGACCCACCGACCAGGCGGACCTGCACCTCCAGGAGGACAACCGATGAGCACGATCCAGGGCGGCGCCCCGCTCGAACCCAACATCGGCGACGGCACGGACGTCGGCGAGACCCCCGGCTCGCACGAGAAGCGCGTCGGCGAGAGCCAGGGACGGATCATCCTCCGTCGCTTCCTCGCCAACAAGCTGGCCGTCATCGCACTGATCGTCTACCTGCTCGTGCTGGTGTTCGCCGTGTCAGCGGTCGGCCTCGGCCCGATCCCCGGCTGGTGGCACTACTCGTACAAGGCGCTCGAGGACCTGCAGAACGGCGGCGCGCCGACGGCGGACCACCCGTTCGGGCAGGACCGCATCGGCAAGGACTACTTCGCGCTGACCATGCGCGGCATCCAGAACTCCGTGCTCGTCATGATCGTGATCGGCCTGTTCGCCACGTTCATCGGCGTCGTGATCGGCGCCATCGCGGGCTACTTCCGCGGCACCGTGGACGCCGTCCTCATGCGCATCACCGACATCTTCATCGTCATCCCCGCGATCGTCATCGGCGCCGTGGTCGGCAAGACGGCGAACGGTCTCGGCGCGTGGGGCCTCGCGCTCCTGCTCGGCCTGGTCTCGTGGATGGTCATCGCCCGTCTCGTGCGTGCGGAGTTCCTCTCGCTCCGCGAGCGCGAGTTCGTCGAGGCGGCCCGGGTCGCCGGCGCGTCGGACGCCCGGATCATCTTCCGGCACATCCTCCCGAACGCCATCGGCGTCATCATCGTCTCCGCGACGCTGCTCATCGCCTCGGCGATCCTGCTCGAGACGGCGCTGAGCTACCTCGGCTACGGCATCAAGGCGCCGGACTCGTCGCTGGGTCTGCTCATCAGCCAGAACCAGTCCGCGTTCCAGACCCGCCCGTACCTGTTCTGGTGGCCCGCGACCTTCATCGTGCTGCTCGCGCTCTGCGTGAACTTCATCGGTGACGGCCTGCGCGACGCCTTCGACCCGCGCTCCAAGCGGTTCAGCCTCCGCAAGACGCGCGAGCCGCAGAACACCTCCGGCTCGGAGATGATCAGCGCGTGACGTCCGCCGCCCTCCTAGCGCGCCGCGATCGCGAACCAGCCGCCGACGGCGGTCGCCGCGAGCAGCACGATCGACGCCCAGTGCAGTGTGACCGGCACGCGCACGGCGTCGGCCGTGCCGAGCTCGATGGCGCCGCGTTCGCGCAGCTGGTCCCAGCGGTGGCGGACGAGGTAGGCGGCGTCGCCCGACGCGGTGGACAGCAGGTCCCCGGCCCGGCGTCCGCCGTCGCCGGTGTCCGGGACGCTGCGGCCGTGTCGCTGCTCCTGACGCCTCGCGAGTGCCACTCCGGCACGACCGGGCGCCGGGGCGGCCCAGACCGACACGCGCCGGCTCGGGGTGACCAGGCTCAGGGCGAAGCGCGTGTCGACGTGCACGAGCGCCGCCCAGGGCACGCGCACGGTGTGGAACACGTTGACGACCTCGACGCCGTCGTCGTCGACCGTCATGCGCGGACGCCAGAGCGCGACCCAGCCGAGCGCGACGCCGAACAGCGTCGGCACGACCGCCAATGCCCGGGCCGTCCAGGTCCGGTCGGTCAGGACGGTCGTGACGAACAGCAGGGCCACGATCAGCCAGAGCGCGACCGCGAGTCCGCGGTTGGACCTGGACACGAACACATCGCGCGTCGACGGGGAGGCAGGCATGCCTCCATCGTCGCAGGTCCGGGCCGTGCGGCCCGACGCCTGTCGCCCCGTCGTCGCCTCACCAACACCACCCACGCGGCCGCCACGAGCGGTCGGGAAAGGACCGGACGTCGTTGAGCACGCCCGCCTCCGCGGCCACCACCCCGGCCGCCACCAGCACCCCCGTCGTCAAGGTCTCCGGACTCGACGTCGACTTCGCGGTCGACGACGTCTGGACCCCCGCGGTCAAGCACCTCTCGTACGAGATCCACTCCGGTGAGGTCCTCGCGCTCGTGGGCGAGTCCGGCTCGGGCAAGTCCGTGAGCTCGATGTCGATCCTCGGCCTCCTGCCCCGCAACGCCCGCGTGAACGGCTCGATCGAGTTCAACGGCAAGGAGCTCCTCGGGCTCCGGTCGGCGCAGCTCCGGGAGTACCGCGGCAAGGAGATCGCGGTGATCTTCCAGGAGCCGATGACGGCCCTGAACCCGGTCTTCACCGTCGGGTCCCAGATCGTCGAGACGCTCCGCATCCACTACGGCATCTCGCCGAACGAGGCCAAGGACCGCGCCATCGAGCTGCTCACGCTCGTGGAGATGCCGGACCCGCAGAAGGCGTTCAACTCGTACCCGCACCAGCTCTCGGGCGGTCAGCGGCAGCGCGCGATGATCGCGCAGTCGATCTCCTGCGACCCGAAGCTCCTCATCGCGGACGAGCCGACCACCGCCCTCGACGTCACCGTCCAGGCGGAGATCCTCGACCTCATCCGCGACCTCGCCGGCAAGCTCGGCAGCGCGGTCCTCCTGATCACGCACGACATGGGCGTCGTCGCCGACCTCGCGGACCGCATCGTCGTCATGCAGCAGGGCGTGGCGGTCGAGACCGGCACGGTCCGCGACGTCTTCGCGGCGCCGCAGGACGAGTACACGCGCACGCTGCTCGACGCCGTGCCTCGCCTCGGTCAGGCCGGCGACACCGTGATCGACCTCACCGAGACCCTCGAGTCGGTGGTCGAGAGCGACGCACCCGTGCACGTGGGGGAGACCCTCACCCACACGGACGTCGTGCAGACGCTCGGGCCGGCGGTGCTCGAGTTCTCGAACGTCGTGATCGAGTACCCGGGCCGCGGCCGCGTCAAGGCGTTCCGGGCCATCGACGGCGTCGACCTGTCCGTGCACGAGGGTGAGGTCGTCGGCCTCGTGGGCGAGTCCGGTTCCGGCAAGTCCACGCTCGGACGTGCCGCGATCGGCCTGCTGCCGATCACGTCGGGCGGGCTCGAGGTCACCGGCATCGACCTCTCGAAGCCGACCCGATCGCTCGTCCGCCAGGTGCACCAGAACGCCGGCATCGTCTTCCAGGACCCGTCGTCGTCGCTGAACCCGCGCATGACGATCGGACAGTCGATCGGGGAGCCGCTGCTCCTCGGCAAGGGGATGAAGGGACGCGAGCTCGAGCGGGAGGTCGAGTCGCTGCTCGAGGCGGTCCGGCTCCCCACGTCGTACTCGACGCGCTTCCCGCACGAGCTCTCCGGCGGCCAGAAGCAGCGCATCGGCATCGCCCGCGCGCTCGCCCTCCGGCCGAAGCTGCTCATCGCGGACGAGCCGACCTCGGCGCTCGACGTCTCGGTGCAGGCGACGGTGCTCGAGCTGCTCAAGGACCTGCAGCGCGAGTTCCGGTTCGCGTGCCTCTTCGTCACGCACGACCTCGCGGTCATCGACGTGCTGGCCGACCGCATCGCGGTGCTCCACCACGGCCACCTGGCCGAGGTCGGCACGCGTGACCAGATCCTCCGCGACCCGCAGGATCCGTACACGCAGCGCCTCATCGCCGCCGTGCCGCTGCCGGACCCCGACGTCCAGCGCGAGCGTCGCGAGCTGCGGCGGCAGATCCTCGCCGCCGGCTCGGACGAGTAGGCCTGCAGGGCGACACGACCGACCGCGCCCCTCGACACCCTCCGGTGTCGAGGGGCGCGGTCCGTCCGGGCCCCGGCACCGGTCGCACTCGGTGCGTGCCGGGTCGGCCTGGAGGCACGGTGTGCGCCCGCCTCGCCGGGCCCGCCCGGCTCGGGGACGCGCCGAGCGCTGCGTCGCCGCGAGCGCTGCGTGGCCGCGAGCGCTGCGTGGCCGCGAGCGCTGCGCGACCGCTAGAGCTGCGCGGCCGCCATCGCCCCGACGAACCCGAGCACGACCAGCGCGAGGACGGACCAGCCGTGCGCCCGGTGCACGATCGGCGCAGCGGTGACGCTCGCCGGGGGCGGGCCGTCCTGCTCGGCGACCGCGGGGACCATCGCGCGCACCTCGTCGGCCGCAGCCTCGACGCTGAGCCGGACCGTGCCTCCAGGCCGGAGGGAACCGAGCCGGGCCGTCGGCCGCGTCGCGATCCAGGTGCGGCGCACGCCCTCGCTCGAGACGACCTCGAGCCCGTACTTGGTCCGGACGTCGGTGACGCGCCGCCAGGCGTAGGTGCTCTCGCGACGGACGTCGACGATGCGGAGCGCCTCATGGGTGAGCACGATGCGCGGGCGCCAGAGCACGGCCCAAGCGAAGAACATGATGAAGAGGCTCGGGAGGGGCGCCAGCCAGGGGGAGCCGTCGCCGACGACCGCGAGGGGGACGAGCGCGACGGACACGGCCCACAGCGCGACGGCGAGGACGCGCATCCCGGGCGCGACGATGATGGTCACGCACACAGCGTAGGAGAGTGTTCCGAGAGCGCCTCCCCGGAGACATCCGGGGAGCGGGTGTGACACACCGGCGCGTATCTCCGGATGACCCGATTCTCCGGGGAGGCAAGTCCAACGTGGACCTCTCGTTGCGCCAATCGTCCCCGCACCCCCGTTCGGGTGTCAATACCCCAAGCTGGGAGATTCCGGAGACCGACACGCCGTCAGCCGACGAGTTGCTCGATCTGCTCGCGGATGACCTGCGCCTTCGGGAAGCGCAGGCCGACCATGCCGACGTGCCGCCAGCGCACGATCCCGTCGGGTCCGATGACGAACACCGAGCGCCGGAGGCCGATGCCCGGTGCACGGACCCCGTAGGATCGGACGACCGCGCCGGACGGGTCACTCAGGAGCGGGAAGGTCAGCGACGAGCCCCGCGCGAAGGACTCGTGGGAGTCGAGCGCCTGGGGGCTGATCCCCCACACGACGGCGCCGAGTTCGTCGAAGTCGTCGAGCTCCTCCTGGTAGCTGCACAGCTGTGCGCTGCACACGGGGGTCGCGTCGCCCGGGTAGAAGGCGAGCACGACGGTGCGGCCGATCTGCGCGGACAGGTCGTAGACGCCGTCGGTCCGACTGCCGTCGCGCACGACGGTGCCGGCCAGGCTGAAGACCGGCGCTGGTTCGCCGACCTCGGGGATGCTCATGTGCTCACGGTACGGCCGTGGATCGGCGACCTGGCCGCGGATCGCTGTGGATCCGCTGTGTGCGCCCAGAAGTGGGGTGCACGTGGTCGGTGAGGACGCTGACGCTCGAACGGGGGAGTCCGCGCCCGGGAACGGTTCCGAGGACGAGCGTCGACGGTCCGGTCGTCAGCGGAAGAGCTGCGGGAACGCCGCTGCCACCCACGGGTAGCCGACGAACACCACTGCGTCGAGCAGGCAGTGTGTGATGACGAGGGGGAGGAGCCGACCCCACTTCGTGTAGATCCACCCGAACACGATGCCCATGACGGCGTTCCCGACGAACGCGCCGAAGCCCTGGTAGAGGTGGTAGCTGCCGCGCAGCACCGCGGTGGACAGGATGACCTGCCACCGCCCCCAGCCGAGCCCGCCGAGCCGTTCGTAGAGGTACCCGATGACGATGACCTCCTCCTGCAGGCCCGACCGCACCGCCGAGAGCAGCAGGACCGGGATCGTCCACCAGTACGAGTCGAGTGCCGCCGGGTCGACGTTCACCGTGAAGCCGAGTGCGCGTCCGGTGAAGTAGAGCGCGAGCCCGGGGATGCCGATGCACAGCGCGATGAGGGCCGCGCCGCCGAGGTCCGGCCGCACCCGGAACCGGTCGATGCCGAGCCGGCCCAGGTGCGGGCGGGTCGTGCTCCACAGGAGGTAGCAGACGAGCGCCACCGGGGCGAGGTCGACCGCGATGCCGACGAGCTGTCGGGCGAGGTCGACGTACTGGACGGTCGTTGTCGACTGGTTGAGGGCCGTGGACTGCTGTCCGAGGGGTGTGGTCTGCGACAGGTCGTCGATGATCTGCAGGATCGAGTACAGCGCGCTGCCGCCGAGCGACAGCAGCAGGACGATCGTGATCTCGGTCCACGTTCGCCGTCGGCTCATGGTCTGTACTCCTGCTGGTTGCGAACTACCGGTAGACTGGCGTGTCGGGCGTTCTGCCCACCTCCGGGCAGTGCCACCACGGCGCACGCGCCGCCGTCGGCCGCCCGATCTTCTTCCGAACACCAAAGGATGTTCTGTATGGCGCTCGCCACCCGGTCCGACCTGCGCAACGTCGCCATCGTGGCACACGTCGACCACGGCAAGACCACCCTCGTCGACGCGATGCTCACGCAGACCAACTCGTTCGACGCCCACTTCGAGGGCGAAGACCGGATGATGGACTCGAACGACCTCGAGCGCGAGAAGGGCATCACCATCCTCGCGAAGAACACCTCGGTGCTCTACAACGGGAAGCACGCCGAGGAGTTCAACCCGGGCGGCCGCATCACGATCAACGTGATCGACACCCCCGGCCACGCCGACTTCGGTGGTGAGGTCGAGCGCGGCCTCTCCATGGTCGACGGCGTCGTGCTGCTCGTCGACGCGTCCGAGGGCCCGCTGCCCCAGACCCGCTTCGTGCTGCGCAAGGCCCTCGCCGCGAAGCTCCCGGTGATCCTGCTCGTCAACAAGACGGACCGCCCGGACTCCCGCATCGACGAGGTCGTCTCCGAGTCGCAGGACCTCCTGCTCGGCCTGGCCTCCGACCTGTCGGACGAGGTCGACGACCTCGACCTCGACGCCATCCTCGACGTCCCGGTGGTCTACGCCTCCGGTCGCGCCGGTGCCGCGTCGCGCACCAAGCCCGCCGACGGCAGCCTGCCGGACAACGAGGACCTCGAGCCGCTGTTCGAGGCGATCCTCCAGCACGTGCCGGCCCCGACGTACGACGACGAGCACCCGCTCCAGGCACACGTCACGAACCTCGACGCCTCGCCGTTCCTCGGCCGCCTCGCGCTGCTGCGCATCTTCCACGGCACGATGAAGAAGGGGCAGACGGTCGCGTGGGTCAAGCACGACGGCTCCGTCCAGAACGCCCGCATCACCGAGCTGCTCATCACGAAGGCCCTCGACCGCTACCCGGCCGAGTCCGCGGGCCCCGGTGACATCGTCGCCGTCGCCGGCTTCGAGGACATCACCATCGGCGAGACGCTGACCGACCCCGAGGACGTCCGCCCGCTGCCGACCATCACGGTCGACGACCCGGCGATCTCGATGACGATCGGCACGAACACCAGCCCGCTCGTCGGCAAGGTCAAGGGCCACAAGCTCACCGCGCGCATGGTGAAGGACCGCCTCGACCGCGAGCTCGTCGGCAACGTCTCGCTCAAGGTCCAGGACATCGGCCGCCCGGATGCGTGGGAGGTCCAGGGCCGCGGTGAGCTGGCGCTCGCCATCCTCGTCGAGCAGATGCGTCGTGAGGGCTACGAGCTCACGGTCGGCAAGCCGCAGGTCGTCACCAAGCGCGACGAGAACGGCAAGCTCCTCGAGCCGTACGAGCACATGACGATCGACACGCCGGAAGAGCACCTCGGTGCCATCACCCAGCTCATGGCCGCCCGCAAGGGCCGCATGGAGAACATGGTGAACCACGGCACCGGGTGGATCCGCATGGAGTTCATCGTGCCGTCGCGCGGCCTCATCGGCTTCCGCACCTCGTTCCTCACCGAGACCCGCGGCACCGGCATCGCGAACGCGATCTCGCACGGCTACGGCGAGTGGGCCGGCCCGATCCAGACCCGTATCAACGGCTCCATCGTGTCCGACCGTTCCGGTGTCGTCACGCCGTTCGCCATCACGAACCTCCAGGAGCGGATGACGTTCTTCGTCAACCCGACGGAGGAGGTCTACGAGGGCATGGTCATCGGCGAGAACTCGCGCGCCGACGACATGGACGTGAACATCACGAAGGAGAAGAAGCTGACGAACATGCGTTCGTCGACGGCCGACACCTTCGAGTCCATGACCCCGTCGCGGCAGCTGTCGCTCGAGGAGTGCCTCGAGTTCGCCCGCGAGGACGAGTGCGTCGAGGTCACGCCGGACGCCGTCCGCATCCGCAAGGTCGAGCTGGACGCGCAGGCCCGCCAGCGCGCGTACGCCCGCCTCAAGCGCCAGGATGCGTAGGCACGTCGCGTAGGAGCGTCGCGTCAGCATCAGCCTGGAGGCCCGTCCTCCGTCCGTCGGCCCGGTCACCTCGTCGAGGTGGCCGGGCCGTCGGCGTCCCACGGCTCGGTTGTACGGTGGACGGGTGACGTTCGATCTGCTTGCCATCTACCAGGACCTGCACGCACACCCGGAGCTCGGCTTCCAGGAGACCCGGACGGCGGGGGTGATCGCCGAGCGGCTCGCGGAGCTGTCCGGTGTCGAGGTCACGACGGGCGTCGGCGGCACGGGCGTCGTCGCGGTCCTGACGAACGGCGAGGGACCGACCATCTGGCTCCGCGCCGACATGGACGGGCTGCCCGTGCAGGAGCGCACCGGGCTGCCGTACGCGAGCGAGCACACCGGCCAGGACGAGTCGGGCGCCACCGTGGCGACGATGCACGCCTGCGGCCACGACATCCACGTCACGTGGCTGCTCGGCACGCTCGAACGCCTCGTCGCGACGACCGACGAGTGGCACGGCACGGTCGTCGCGGTGTTCCAGCCGGCGGAGGAGGTCATCTCCGGAGCCCGCGCGATGATCGACGACGGGCTCGTCGAGCGCTTCCCGCAGCCCGACGTCGTCCTCGGTCAGCACTCCGCACCCGCACCGGTCGGCACCGTCGCGGTCGGCTCCGGGCCGGTCATGGCGTCGAGCGACCGGCTGACCGTGACGTTCACCGGCCGCGGGGCGCACGGCTCGGCACCGCAGGCGTCCCTCGACCCGATCGTCACCGCCGCATCCGCGGTGGTGCGGCTGCAGACGGTCGTCGCGCGCGAGGTCGCACCGAGCGACGCCGGCGTCGTCACCGTGGGCTCGTTCCACTCCGGGACCCGCGCCAACATCATCCCGGACCAGGCGGTCATCGAGATCTCGACGCGCGCCCGGAACGAGGAGACCCGCGCCCGGATCATCAGCTCGATCGAGCGGATCGTCCGCGCCGAGAGCGAGGCGGGCGGCCTCCCGGCGCCGACCATCGAGCGCTCGCCGGGAGCGGACGTGCTCGTGAACGACCCGGAGCAGGCGGCGAAGGTCCTCGCGGCCGTCGGTGCCGCGGTGCCGAACGCGATCGACCTCGAGTCCGGCCTCGCCATGGCGTCCGAGGACGTCGGCCAGCTGGCCACCGCTGCGGGCGTGCCGATCGTCTACTGGTTCACCGGCATCACCGACCCGGAGCTGTTCCGCACCGGCCGGGACATCCCGAGCAACCACTCGCCGTTCTACGCACCCCAGGCCGAGACGGCGATCCCGGTCGGCGTCGACGCGGCGGTGGCCGCGGCGCGCGCGTACCTGGCCTGACCGCCGCCGGACGGGAGGTTCACAGCGAACACGCGCCGGGCCTCCCGTCGGACCATCTATGGTGCTGCGCATGCGTACCCCGACCCGCACCCTGATCGCCGCCGTCGCCGCCGGCATCGCCCTCGCCGGGCTGAGCGGCTGCTCGTCCGAGTCCGTCAAGCAGGCCACCGACTTCGGGTCGAGCGTCGCGTCGGGCGTGTCCGAGACCGTCAAGGGCATCGACGGCAAGGCGATCCAGGATGGCATGGCCTCGGTCGCCGGGGGCATCGACGGCGCGCTGGACACGGCGCTCAAGGGAGCGAAGGTGACCTCGGACGGGCAACTCCCGGACGGGTTCCCGACGGCGGACGTCCCGCTCGTCGACGGCACGGTCCTCGGCGGAGGAGCGGGCCCGGACGGCTCCGGCTGGGTCGCCCAGGTCCGGGTCGGGTCGGTCGACGGGTTCCAGGCCGCGGCCGACGCCCTGACCGGTGCCGGGTACACCGAGTCAGTGCAGCGGGCGGACTCGACGAGCGCGTTCGGCCTGTTCCGGAGCGACGGGTACCGCGTCGTCCTGACCGTCGCGAAGACCGACGCCGGGGTCGCCGCGACCTACATCGTGACCCCGCGCTAGGGCGTTCCCGTACGCTGGTCCCCGATGTCCGAGGCCCCCGTCACCCGCCCAGAGCGCGTCCTGTTCGTGCGCGCCCACCCCGACGACGAGACCCTCGTGTCGGGCGGGACGATCGCCACCCTGCTCGAGCTCGGCGCCGAGGTCACCGTCCTCACGGCGACCCGCGGCGAGCGGGGCGCGATGCTCACTCCCGAGCTCGCGCCGCTCGAAGGCGACGGCCCCCGCGTCGCCGCCCACCGCGAGGGCGAGATCGCAGCGGCCCTGGCCGCGCTCGGCTCTCCGGCGCACCTCTGGCTCGGGGGACCGGGAGCGCGCCCGACCGACCTGCCCGAGCGTCGGTACGCCGACTCGGGGATGCAGTGGGGACCGGACGGTCGTGCGACGGCCGCCGACGACGCCCCGGCGGACTCGCTCACGATGGCCGACCTCGGCGAGGTCGTGGACGACGTCCGCGCCGCGATCCGTTCGACGATGGCGGACGCCGTGGTCAGCTACGCGGACGACGGCGGCTACGGGCACCCGGACCACGTGCGGGTGCACCACGCGGCCCGGTACGCCGCGAAGGCCGAGGAGGTCCCGTTCTCGATGATCGTCGACCCGGACTCCGGGCTCGCCGACCTCACCGTCGACGTCGCGCCGGTCCGGGCCAGGGTCCGCGCCGCCCTCGAGCAGTACCGGTCGCAGCTGACGGTCGACCCGGTCGACCCCGCCGACCCGACCGCGCTGTCGTGGGTGATGCCGCACGGTGAGCGGCAGGTCGCCCCGGCGGTCGAGGCCTTCCGACACGACGCGGACCCGGTGCCGCCGACGCCGCAGACCTTCGCGGAGTTCACCCCGCAGGGCAAGGCCACCGCGGTCGTCGTGTCGTTCGTGCTCGGACTCGTCGCGGGAGGCCTCGGCTCCGTCACGCACCAGCAGACCATCGGCACGTTCCCGATCGGGGCGTTCCTGCCGACGCTCGTCGTGGTCGGGCTGCTCGCCGGACTCCGACTGCTGTCCCGGTCGCGGGTGCTCGTCGTGGCGGCCTGGCTCGGCATCGCGATCGCCACGACGTTCCTCCTCCAGCTCGTCCTCGCGAACACCGCGGGCTACGTGTGGATGATCGCGCCGACCGCGGTGGCGTTCGTCGTCCTCGTCTGGCCGGACTTCGGCGACACCCGTCGTCCCACTCGCGGCGACGCCCGGCTGTCCGGACCTGCCCAGGGCCGTGAGTAGACTCGACCCGTGACGTACGTGATCGCTCAGCCCTGTGTGGACGTCAAGGACCGCGCCTGCATCGACGAGTGCCCGGTCGACTGCATCTACGAGGGCGACCGCTCGCTGTACATCCACCCCGACGAATGCGTCGACTGCGGAGCGTGCGAGCCGGTCTGCCCGGTGGAGGCGATCTACTACGAGGACGACCTCCCCGAGGAGTGGGCCGACTACTACAAGGCCAACGTCGAGTTCTTCGAAGAGGTCGGCTCGCCCGGTGGCGCCGCGAAGGTCGGCGTGATCCACAAGGACCACCCGGTCGTCCTGGCCGAGCCCCCGCGCGGCTGACCCCGGTCCCGCACGTGGCGCTCGACCTCCCCGACTTCCCCTGGGACCAGCTCGTCCCGTACAAGCAGCGCGCGGCCGCGCACGAGGGCGGCATCGTCGACCTCAGCGTCGGCTCGCCCGTCGACCCGACGCCCGAACTCGTCCGTCGCGCGCTCGCCGAGGCCACCGACGCGCACGCCTACCCGCAGGTCGCCGGGACGCCCGCCCTGCGCGAAGCCATCGCCGCCTGGTACGGCCGCCGGCAGGGCGTGACGCTGACCGCGGACCAGGTGCTGCCGACCATCGGGTCGAAGGAGTTCATCGCGGGCCTCGCGCTCTGGCTCGGCATCGGCCGCGGCGACACCGTCGTGTTCCCCGAGGCCGCGTACCCGACGTACGAGCTCGGTGCCGCGCTCGTCGGTGCCACTGCGTTCGCCTCCGACGACCCTGCCGCGTGGCCCGCCACGACGAAGCTCGTCTGGCTGAACTCCCCGGGGAACCCCGACGGCCGCGTGCTCTCGGTCGAGCAGCTCCGGGCCGCGGTCGAGCGTGCACGGGAGCTCGGTGCGGTCATCGTCGGCGACGAGTGCTACGCCGAGCTCGGGTGGGAGCCGCCGTACGACGCCGCTCCGACGCCGACCATCCTCGACCCCCGGGTCGTGGGCGACTCGCTCGCGGGTGTCCTCAGCGTCTACTCGCTCTCGAAGCAGTCGAACCTCGCCGGGTACCGGGCGGCGTTCGTGGCCGGCGACGCCGACCTGCTCGCGGACGTCCTCGCCGTCCGCAAGCACACCGGCATGATGCCGCCGCTGCCCGTGCAGCAGGCGATGATCGTCGCGCTCGAGGACGAGTCCCACGTGCAGCAGCAGAAGGCGCGCTACCGCACCCGGCGGAACATGCTCCGACGGGCACTCGACGGCGCCGGCTTCCGGATCGACCACAGCGAGGCCGGGCTCTACCTCTGGGTGACGCGGGGCGAACCCGCGCTCGACACCGTCGCCTGGCTGGCCGACCACGGTATCCTCGTCGCTCCCGGCACCTTCTACGGCGCTGCCGGGGCCGAGCACGTCCGGGTGGCGCTCACCGCCACCGACGACCGGATCGCCGCGGCCGCGCAGCGGCTCGCGAGCGGCCGACGTGTGGGCCGGGTGGACGCGGACTGAACGGGGTCCGTCGGGCGGGTGTCGTGCCTCCCGTCCGGCGCGCACCACGTGGTGCGCTGCCAGCGCAATCCGTGGTTCCCACCAATCCCGGAGCACGGGGGTGTGCACGACCGACAGTGCGCGCGATTAGGCTGTCACCGTGACTGACACTGCCAACGACGCTCAGAAGACGGCCACACCGCCCACCACGCCCGTCCCCGTGAGCCCGGCTGCCGAGCAGCAGACCGCGACCGCGACGCTGACGTACCCGGGTGGCTCGGCGGAGTTCCCGATCCTGCCGAGCGTCGACGGTGCGTCCACGGTGGACATCTCGACCTTCAAGAAGCAGACGGGGATGAACACCCTCGACTACGGCTTCGTGAACACCGGCTCGACGAAGAGCGCGATCACGTACATCGACGGCGACCAGGGGATCCTGCGCTACCGCGGCTACCCGATCGACCAGGTGGCGTCGAACTGCACCTTCCTCGAGGTCGCCTGGCTCCTCATCTACGGCGAGTTGCCCACCGCGGCCGAGCTGGAGTCCTTCGACGCGCGGATCCGGCGGCACACGCTGCTGCACGAGGACCTCCGTCGCCTGTTCGACGCCCTCCCGCACTCGGCGCACCCGATGTCGGTCCTCTCCAGCGCGGTGAGCGCCCTGTCGACGTACTACGAGGCCGACATGGAAGTCGACGACCCCGAGAAGGTCGAGCTCCAGACCGTCCGGCTCCTCGCGAAGCTCCCGGTCATCGCCGCCTACGCGCACAAGAAGGCGATCGGCCAGGCGTTCCTCTACCCGGACAACTCGCTGTCGTTCGTCGACAACTTCCTCCGACTGAACTTCGGCACCATGGCCGAGACGTACGTGCCGAACCCGGTGCTGTCGAAGGCGCTCGAGCGGCTGCTCATCCTGCACGAGGACCACGAGCAGAACGCCTCGACCGCGACGGTGCGCCTGGTCGGGTCGACGAAGGCGAACATGTTCGCCTCGATCTCGGCGGGCATCAACGCCCTGTACGGGCCGCTCCACGGCGGTGCGAACGAGGCCGTGCTCGAGATGCTCCAGCAGATCAAGGACTCCGGCGAGCCGGTGTCGCGGTTCGTCGAGCGGGTGAAGAACAAGGAGCGCGGCGTGAAGCTCATGGGCTTCGGGCACCGCGTGTACAAGAACTACGATCCGCGCGCGAAGCTCGTGAAGGAGTCCGCGCACGAGGTGCTCGAGGCGCTCGGCGTGCAGGACGACCTGCTCGACATCGCGATGGAGCTCGAGCAGATCGCGCTCGAGGACGAGTACTTCGTCAGCCGCAAGCTCTACCCGAACGTCGACTTCTACACGGGCATCATCTACAAGGCGATGGGCTTCCCGCCGCGGATGTTCACGGTGCTGTTCGCGATCGGGCGGCTGCCCGGCTGGATCGCGCAGTGGCGGGAGCTGAACAACGACCCGCTGAACAAGATCGGGCGTCCGCAGCAGCTGTACGTGGGGCACCCCGAGCGGGACCTGCCGGCGCGGTAGGCGTCGGGTGCGGTCCGGGGTCCGGGGTCGGTCGCGACACCCCGCTCAAGTCCGCCGAGCGGTCACGATCTGTCGGGTGGCGGCGCCGAGGACGACAGTTCTTGACCGTCCGGCGAACGTGAGCGGGGCGTCGTGACCGCTCGCACCGGCCGGCACAGGCGCACGGGTGCGTGCAGTCCGGCGCGCGGTGGGCGTGTTCACTGACGATCGCGACCGCCACCGCCTGGAGGCCCGGTGCCGGTCGCGTGGACCGGCACCGGGCCTCCGATCGGGTGCGCGTGCGCGTGGCGCTACGCGTGCAGCGCGGTGTTGAGCTGGATGCCCTGCCCCTGGCGCTGCAGGGCCTCGACCGCGCCGGTCACGGAGTTGCGGCGGAACAGGATGTTCGGCGTGCCCGACAGCTCGGCGGCCTTGACGGTCTTCGCCGTTCCGTCCGGGTTCGGGGCGGCACCGACGAGGACGACCTTCGTGCCGGCCGTCACGTAGAGACCGGCCTCGACCACGGAGTCGTCGCCGAGGGAGATGCCGAGCCCCGCGTTCGCCCCGAGGAGTGCCCGCGCGCCGAGGGAGACGCGGTGGGTCCCGCCGCCGGAGAGCGTGCCCATGATGGACGCGCCGCCGCCGATGTCGGTGCCGTCGCCGACGACGACACCCTGCGAGACACGTCCCTCGATCATGGCGTCGCCGAGGGTGCCGGCGTTGAAGTTCACGAAGCCCTCGTGCATGACGGTGGTCCCGGGGGCGAGGTGTGCACCGAGGCGCACGCGGTTGGCGTCGCCGATGCGCACGCGGTCCGGCACGACGTAGTCGACCAGGCGCGGGAACTTGTCGATCGCGTGCACCGCGATCCCGGCCCGCTGGAGCGCCGGACGGAGGCGGGTGAGGTCCGCCGGGGCGACGGGGCCCGCGTTGGTCCACGCGACGATCGGCAGGTGCGCGAACACGCCGTCGAGGTTCACCTCGTTCGGGCGGACGTGCAGGTGGCTGAGCAGGTGCAGGCGGAGGTACGCGTCAGGCGTGCTCGCAGGGGCGGCGTCGATCGTGACCTCGGTCGTGACGGCCTCGATCGTGACGGCGCGGCGCGGGTCGTCGCCGACGTGCGCCTGCAGCTCGGCGGGGAACGCGGCGTCGGCGGGCACCGGGCCGAGGTGCGTCTCGGGGTACCAGGTGTCGAGCGTCGTGCCGTCGGCGGCGATCGTCGCGAGGCCGTGGCCCCAGGCGGTGGTCGGGCGGTCGGTGGCGGTCGTGTCGGTCACGGGACCAAGGGTACCGAGGTGCCGGAGCCGACCACCGTCCGGCTGGACGGCCTGTGGATGACCCGTCGCGGGCCTCCAGGACGGCGCACACGCAGGCGCCCTGTCCCGGTGGGCCGGCCGGGAGGCACGCCCACCTGTGGACGAGCGGCCGACGTTCCACAGGTGGTCGGCTCGGTGGGGGTGGCAAGGGTCGGCCGGTAGGCTGCCCGCATGCCGGAGCCGCTCGACCTCACCGCCTCGTCCATCGACATCACGCGTGCCATCTGCGACATCGAGTCGGTGTCGGGCAACGAAGGCGCCCTCGCCGACGCGATCGAGGCGGCCCTCGCGCCGCTGCCGCACCTCGAGGTCACGCGCGACGGCGACGCGATCGTCGCGCGGACGACCCTCGGCCGCGACCGCCGGGTGGTCATCGCCGGGCACATCGACACCGTGCCGCTCAACGACAACCTGCCGACCGAGTTCCGCACGGCGGAGGACGGCACCGAGATCCTCTGGGGCCGCGGCACCGTCGACATGAAGGCCGGCGTCGCCGTGCAGCTGAAGCTCGCGTACGACCTCGCCGAGCCGACGAACGACGTGACGTGGGTCTTCTACGACCACGAAGAGGTGAGCGACGCGCTGAACGGCCTCGGTCGCCTGGCGCGGACCCGGCCGGAGCTCCTCGCCGGCGACTTCGCCATCCTCGGCGAGCCGTCCGGAGCGCAGATCGAGGGCGGGTGCAACGGCAACCTCCGCGCCGAGGTCCGTGCGTACGGCAAGCGCTCGCACAGTGCCCGGAGCTGGATCGGCGACAACGCGATCCACAAGGCTGCTCCGGTCCTCGCGACGCTCGCGGCGTACGAGCCGCGCACGGTCACGGTCGACGGGCTCGAGTACCGCGAGGGCCTGAACGCCGTGGGCATCACGGGCGGCATCGCCGGCAACGTGATCCCGGACGAGGTCATGGTCCACGTGAACTACCGGTTCGCCCCGTCGCGTAGCGCGGACGAGGCCGTCGCGCACATCCGCGAGCTGTTCGACGGGTACGACGTGCAGATCGTCGACCTCGCCGCCGGCGCCCGCCCCGGGCCGGACGCGCCGCTCGCCCAGGAGTTCGTCGCCGCGGTCGGCGGTCCCGCGCCCCGGCCGAAGTACGGCTGGACCGACGTCGCCCGCTTCTCCGCCCTCGGGGTCCCCGCGGTCAACTACGGCCCGGGCGAGCCGGTCTTCGCGCACCACGACGACGAGCAGGTCCCGCTCGCGCAGATCACCTCGGTCGAGGACGGCCTCCGTCGGTGGCTGACCGCCTGACGACCGGCGGGACGCTCCGCGCACGGTCCCGTTCGGCCGTCCGGTGGCGAGCTCGCTACCGTGCGGTGCCGTGGTGGGCGCGGATCACCGTGGTCTACGTCCTCGCCCGCACCGTCACCACCGTGATGATGCAGGGCTTCGCGGCGGTGCAGTCGGCGAACTCGTTCACGGCCGAGCACCCGTCCTACCTGGCCTTCGCATCGATCTGGGACGGCGCCTGGTACCGCGTCATCGCCACCGGGGGCTACCCCTCCACACTGCCGGTGGACGCAGCCGGGCACGTCACCGAGAACGCGTGGGCCTTCATGCCGGCGTACCCGTTCCTCGTGCGCGGGCTGATGCTCCTCACCGGAGCGTCGTTCGAGGCGGTGGCGGTCACGGTGTCCCTCGTGGCGGGCTGGGGTGCGGCGCTCGTGTTCCGTCGGCTCGTCGGCCGCTTCCTCGATGCGCCGCGTGCGACGTTCGCCACCGTGCTGCTGTGCGTCGCGCCGACCTCGGTCATGTTCCAGGTCGCGTACGCGGAGGCGATGGGCCTGTTCCTCCTGCTGGTGGCGCTGCTCCTCGCGGTCGACCGCCGCTGGTGGACGATGCTCCCCGTGGTGCTGCTGCTCGGCATGACCCGTCCCACCGGCCTGGCGTTCGCGTTCTTCCTCGTGCTGTTCCTCGCGGTCTGGTGGTTCCGACCGGCATGGGTCCGTGAACCCGCCCGACCCACGCTGCGGTCCGCGCTGCCGCCGGCGCTCGTCGCGGTCGTCTCCGGGGCCGTCGGCCTCGCCTGGCCGGCGATCGCGTGGGCGGTGACCGGTGTGCCGAAGGCGTACACCGACACCGAGCTCGCGTGGCGCTCGTCGTACGTCGGGTGGGGCGAACTCGTGCCCTTCTCCCCGTGGGTCGAGGGGTTCGCCTGGTGGCTGGGCTGGCCGGGCGGCTGGGTCGCCGCGCTGGCGATCCCGATCGGACTCGCCGCGGTCGGAGTGCTCCTGTTCGTGCCGGCGGCGCGTCGGGTCGGACTCGAGCTGCGGCTCTGGGCGGTCGCCTACCTGGTCTACCTGCTCGCGGTGTTCTTCCCGCAGTCGAGCACGTGGCGGATCCTGCTGCCCATCGCGCCGCTGCTCGCCGTGGTGGCGCTGCCGCGGTCCAAGACCTACCGGGTGCTGTTGGTCGTCGTCGCGCTCGTGCTGCAGTGGGTGTGGCTGTACGCGAACTGGTGGGTCGACGGCTACGACTGGACGCCGCCGTGATCGGTGCGGCGCAGTCGCACGAGGCTGCTCAGCACGGCTGACCGCGCGGAGCGGCTGCCGCGACGGGAGGCGCTCCCGCCGACGCCGTCCGTCAGCGCCGTCCGCTAGTCCTCGGCCGGTTCGTGCCGCTCGATGCGCTCGATGTCGGACAGCGGCACACCGTCCTCCGGGCGCCACGCGGCCGCGGCGTTCACCATCGCGTTCACCGTGGCGATGAACGGCACGGCGAAGAACGCGCCGACGACTCCGGCGATCGTCGTGCCGGCGGTGACGCCGAGGACGACGCCGAGCGGGTGCACCTTCACGGCGCTGCCGGTCAGGAACGGGTGCAGGACGTGGCTCTCGAGCTGCTGCACGAGGACGATGATGCCGAGCATGATGAGCGCCGGCACCCAGCCGTTGAACACGAGCGCGATCACCACGGCGACGATGCCGGCGACGATCGCGCCGACGACGGGCACGAACGCGCCGAAGAACACGATGACGCCGATCGGGATCGCGAGCGGGATCTGCAGGATGAGCGCGCCGATGACCACGCCGAGCGCGTCGGTGATCGCCACGACGAGCTGCACGCGGATGAAGCTCGTGAGCGTCTTCCATCCGGCGTGACCGGCGACGTCGATGCGGGCGCGGGCACGTCGGGGGAAGATGCGGACGACCCACTGCCAGATGCGTGGCCCGTCGATGAGCACGAACAGCGTCGTGAAGACGATGATGAACAGCCCCTCGAAGACGTGGATCGCGCCGGAGCCCGCGGCGAGGAAGCCCGAGAAGATCGACGAGGCGTGCGACTGCAGGTAGTCGGAGCCGTCCGAGATCCAGCGGTTGACCTGGCTGGCGGTGATGCCGAACGGCTCCGAGGCGAGCAGCGTCTGCAGGGAGGAGATGCTGTTGTGCAGGCGCTTCTCGAGCGACGGCAGATCGTACCGGATCTGCGCGGTGACGATGAGCCCGAGGCCGCCGATCGCGACGAGCACCGAGACCAGGCTGGTGAGGATCGCGGTCCACTTCGGCCAGTGGTGCCGTCGGAGGAACGACGACATCGGGACGAGCAACGCGCAGAGCAGCAGCCCGATGAGGAACGGGACGACGATGTCCTGCAGGAGCACCACGAGGAGGACGACGACGGCGAGGGCCGCGCCGACGACGAGCATGCGCCACGAGAACGCCGCGGCGATGCGCATGCCCGCGGGTACGGAGTCCTCGGCGGTTGCGGATTCGGCTCCGCGGAGCATTGAGCGGATGTTCGGCATCCGCCAAGGTTAGGGAGGAAGGCCGCGAGAACGTCGCGTTTCGCGACCCCCAACCTGGGCGGTTTCGCAGTTGCCCCTCCGATACGGGATAATGGGACGGCATGTACTGCACGAAAGGGGACATCTGATGGCAGCCATGAAGCCGAGGACCGGTGACGGGCCGATGGAGGCTGTTAAGGAGGGTCGACTCATCGTCGTGCGGGTTCCGCTCGAGGGTGGAGGCCGCCTGGTCGTCTCGGTCAACGATGCCGAGGCCAAGGAACTCCACGACGCACTCGCCGAGGTCGTCTCGGCCTAGTCCGTCGAAGCACTGAACGACGGAGCCCGGAGCGCGTACGCTCCGGGCTCCGTCGCGTCCGGACCGGGGCCGTCGGTGGCGCCGGGCAGGATGTCCTCGTGCGCAGGTCCCACATGCCGATCACCCGGGTCGAGGAGTTCAACGACCCGGGTCCGATGCCCCGCGACGTCTGGCCGGCGACGCTGCCGCCCGTCCGGCAGCTGCTCGACGAGGGGCTCGACCTCGACCCCGTGACCGTGTTCGTCGGCGACAACGGCGTCGGCAAGTCGACGATCGTCGAGGCGATCGCGCTGCAGTTCGGGATGGGGCCGGAGGGCGGCGGCACGGGCTCGCGGCACTCCACGAGACCGTCGGAGTCGATGCTGTGCGAGCACATCCGCCTCCGTCGCGACTTCGGTGCTCCCCGGGGCGGGTTCTTCCTCCGCGCCGAGACCATGCACGGGTTCTTCACCCACCTCGAGGAGCACCCGAACCTGAGCCGACCCGAGCCGGTGTTCCACGAGCGCAGCCACGGCGAGTCCTTCCTCGACTTCGTCATCGACCGTGCGCGGTGGCCCGGGCTCTGGATCCTCGACGAGCCGGAGTCGGCGCTGTCGTTCTCCGGGTGCCTGGCCCTGATCGGCCTCCTGCAGTCCATCGTGGAGAGCGGTGTGGGCCAGGTCATCCTCTCGACGCACTCACCGGTGCTGGCCGCGTTCCCCGGCGCGACGATCCACGAGGTGGGGGAGTGGGGGCTCCGCCGCACGGCATGGGAGGACCTGGACCTCGTCCGGCACCAGCGGTCGTTCCTCGAGTCCCCGGAACGCTACCTGCGCCACCTCCGTGACGAGGACGACTGACCCTGACGAGCCCGACGACGTGACCCGAGGAGCCCGACTACGCCGTGAGCTTGGTGAGCTGCAGCAGCCCGTCGCCGGCGGGCGACAGCGCACTCCGGACCGCACCGGAGGTCGACACCTCGGTGAGGAGCAGTCGGAAGTCGGTCGTCGCGCGGTCCCGCTTCACCGGGTCCGCCACGCGTCCCCGCCAGAGCGCGTGCGGCACCAGCACGGTCCCGCCGAGGCGTGCGAGCCGCAGTCCGTGCTCGACGTACTCGATCACGTGCTCCGGGTCGGCGTCGACGAGCACGACGTCGTACGAGGCCTCGTTCATCCGGGGGAGCACCTGGTTCGCCCGCCCGGGGATGAGCCGGATGCGCGCGGGAGCGGTGCCGGCGGCGAGGAACGCGTCCCGGGCCGCCTGCTGGTGGTCGACCTCGACGTCGATCGTGGTCAGGGTCGCCTCGGGTGCGCCGGCGAGCAGGTACAACCCGGAGACGCCGAGCCCGGTGCCGATCTCGATGATGCTCGTCGCCCGCGACGCCGCGGCGATCACGCTGATCTGCGCACCGATGGCAGGGGAGATCGCCTCGGCCCCGAGCTCCAGCGAGTGCTCACGCGCGCGGGCGATCGTCTCGGGTTCGGCGACGATGTCCTCGGCGAACTTCCAGTTCGACTCTTTCTCTGACACGCACACTCCGTTCGGAGGACAACTCTACGGGTGATGCGCGGGGCGGACCGGTTACGCTCGTACCGTGTTCGACGGCTTCGAGAAGTTCCTGGTCATCGGGATCATCGCTGTCCTGATCGTCGGGCCGCAGCGCTTGCCCACGTACGCCGCGAAGCTCGCCGACTTCGTCAAGGCCGTCCGCCGGTTCGCCGACACCGCGAAGGAGCGGATGCGCGACGAGATGGGCCCCGAGTTCGACGATATCGAGTGGCAGAAGCTCGATCCCCGGCAGTACGACCCCCGTCGCATCATCCGTGACGCGCTGCTCGACAGCGGTGGCAGCGTCGCTGCCGTCGAGACGGCGCAGGTCACGGCGTCGAAGGTCCGCGCGACGGCACCCGTGGTGCCGCTCGCGGCCGGCGAGGCGGCCCCCTTCGACAACGAAGCCACCTGACGACGCGGGCCGACGGTCCGGCAGGTGACCGGACGACGGCCTGGAGGCCCGGTGCCAGCCGGCACCGGGCCTCCAGGCCGTCACGTGGTGGCGTCTACTGCAGGTCGGCGAGGAACCGGTCGGTCCACGCGAGTGCCGGTGCGCTCGGGACCGAGCTGCACGTCGCCATCGCCGTCGTCGAGGAGCACGGCGTGTCACGGTCGAGCGACCACACGTGGATGCCGGCCAGGCCGTTCGCCTTCGCGTAGGACGTCAGCGTGTCCACGTCGGCGAGGGTGAAGACCTCGTCCGAGGCGTCGTTCACGCCGAGCATCGGGGTGACCTCGATCTTCGACGGGGCGATGCCGTAGGTGTGCTCGAGGTTCGTGACGGCCTGGATCGCCGACCGTCCCATCGCGCACGTCGATCCGGAGAGGACGCAGTTCGCGGTGGTGGCCCGCCCGAAGTCCATCGTCATGAGGTTGACCGTGTAGTGGGTCAGCGTCGACGCCTTGATGGCCTTGACGACGGCGTCACCGGTGCTGTTCAGGCCGCCGTACGACCCGTCGGACGCAGCGAGGGTCGCGAGCGTGAACGAGAACCGCATGCCCGGGTACTTCGCTTGCGCGAGTGCCGCGGCGTTCACGAGGTTCTGCACGTCGGCGGTCGACTGTCCGCTCTCGATGTCGAAGTCGACGCCGATCATGTGCGAGGTCGCGTACCGGGCGATGAAGGACTGCAGTGCCGTCCCCGAGCACGTGAAGGACCCAGCAGCGCCGCCGGTGCTGACGATGTAGTTCACCCCCGCGGCGTCGAGCTTCGGGATGTTGGCGCTCGCGAACGCATCGGCGGCGACGCCGCCCCAGTTCTCGCTACCGCAGGTGCCCGTCGCGAACGCGAGGGTGATGGCCTTCAGTCCCGGCTCGCGGGTCGACACGAGGCTGTTCGACGATCCGACGACGGGGATGCGCGTCCCGGTGATCGCCGTGTTCATGACGTTCGTGTTCCAGTCGAGGTTCACCGTGACGTCCTTGTACGGGCTGAAGACCAGTCCGCTCGCGGTGCCGCCGCTGCCGCCGGTCCCGGTGCCGCCGCCGGTCCCCGTGCCGCCACCGGTACCCGTCCCGCCACCGGTGCCGGTCCCGCCTCCGGTGCTCGTCCCGCTGCAGGCACCGGTCGAGCTCCACGGGTGCCCGCTCCCGGTCGCTCCCGAGTGCGTCGCCGGATCATCGCCCTGCGTCCACCAGTTCGCGGTGTAGTTGGTGCCGTTCTCGCTCACGGTGGCGCCGCCGGAGTACGCGGTGCCCGCGCTCCACGCGGTCGCGCACGCCGGTGTGGCGGCGGTCGCCGGGGCTGCGACGACGGCGCCGCCCGCGAGCGCTGCCGCCACCACCGCGACGATGCCGATCCTGGTCCTGGTCCTGGTCCTGCTGATCACACGGTTCTCCTGTCCTCGGCCCGGCATCGTCGCCGGGCGGGCTGGAACCCCTGCGGATCCGATTCCGCAGGAGCATTGTGGAATACCCCTGCACAATGCACCTGCGTGGAACGACCTGTCCATGAAAGGACGTACAGGTCTCGGGATCAGTCCTTCGTCGCGACGACGGTGAAGGTGGTCGGGACCCGGTCGCGATCGGAGCCCGGCCAGGCGAACTCGCCGTCACCGGTGTCCTCCATGCGCTGGCTGAACCGCCACGGCAACGTCCGGCCCTCGTCGAGGAGGCGCAGCCGCAGCCCGGCCCCGAGGAGGGCGTCCACGATCTCGGACAGCGGGTGCGGCCACTCGTACGTCCGGGTGTTCGCGACGGTCCCGTCACCCGCGTACGTGCCCGAGTCGTCCCACTGCTGCGCGGTGCCGTCGGCGAAGTACCGGTGACGGGCGACGAGTTCGTCGGCGGCTTCATCGAGGGCGTAGAGCGCCGGGTGTCCGTCACGGATGAAGAACACGCCACCGGGGCGGAGCAGTGCGGCGACCTGCGCGGCCCAACGCTCGAGGTCGTCGAGCCAGCAGATCGTGCCGATGCTCGTGTAGACCACGTCGAAGTCGCCGGGGACCGCCGCTCGTGCGTCCAGGACGTCCGTCTCGACCCAGGTGACGTCGAGTCCGAGTCGGTCGGCGAGGGCACGGGCGGATGCGAGCGCGGCGGGGGAGAAGTCCACGCCGGTCACCCGTGCACCCTCCCGCGCGAGCGACACCGTGTCGGTGCCGATGTGGCACTGGAGGTGGCAGAGGTCGAGCCCGTCGAGCGAGCCGCCGGGCAGCCAGCGCGCCAGGACGGGGAGGTCCGCGCGGACGACTCCCGACCGGTGCGCCGGGTCGTCCAGCGCGTCGATCTCGTAGGCGCCCTCGTGGATCGGGACGCGGTCGTCCCAGTTCGCGCGGTTCGTGTCGCGGGCCTGCTCCCAGTCGACGCTGACGTGATCAGTGCTCATGCCGTCGACCCTACCGAGCGGACCGCTCGACCCCGGTGCGCGCAGCACGACCCCGGGCGCGGTTCAGCCGACCGACAGCCCGAGCTTCCGCCCCGCCAGCCCGCGGCCCATCGTGGTCAACCGCTCCGCGATCGCCGTGAGGGCCACGGCAGCGTGGTCGTCGGGCGCGCCGAGCACCACGGGCACACCGGAGTCCCCGCCCTCCCGCAACGGCACCGACAGCGGCACCCGGCCGAGGACCGGCACCGGAGCGTCCTGGCCGCGGGACAGCCGGGCCGCGGTCTCGTCGCCACCGCCCTCGCCGAACAGGTGCAGCACCGAACCGTCCGGCTGCACGAGTCCGGCCATGTTCTCGACCACGCCGATCACCCGCTGCCCGGTCTGCCGCGCGACGATCCCGCTGCGCTCGGCGACGTCGGCCGCCGCGGCCTGCGGGGTGGTCACGACCAGGACCTCGGCGTGGGGGAGCAGCTGACCGACCGAGATCGCCACGTCGCCCGTACCCGGCGGGAGGTCGAGCAGCAGCACGTCGAGGTCGCCGAAGAACACGTCGGTGAGGAACTGCGACACCGTCCGGTGCAGCATCGGCCCGCGCCACGACACGGCGGTCGAGACGTCGTCGACGAACATGCCGATCGAGACGACCTTCACGTCGTGTGCCACGGGCGGCAGGATCATGCTGTCCACCCGGGTCGGACGGGGAGCCACGCCGTGCTCGTCCGTCAGGCCCATGAGTCCCGGGATGCTGAAGCCGTGCACGTCGACGTCGACGATGCCCACACGCTGTCCCCGTGCTGCGAGCGCGACCGCGAGGTTCGCGGCGACCGTCGACTTGCCGACGCCGCCCTTCCCGCTCGTCACGGCGACCACCCGGGTCAGCGAGTCGGGCGTGAACTGCACGCCGCGCGGGCGACCCGCCCTGAGCCGGTCGGTGAGGGCGGCGCGGGTCGCCGGGGACATCACGGAGACGTCGACGTCGACCGCGGTGACGCCGTCCACGGACCCGGCGGCGGCGCGCACGTCGCGCTCGATCGTGTCGGCGGCCGGGCACCCGGTGATCGTGAGTTGCAGGTCGACGCGCACCGTGCCTCCCGGCTGGACGTCGACCCCACGGATCATGTCGAGCTCCGTGACGGGCCGGCGGATCTCGGGGTCGATCACCCGGCTGAGGGCCGCGAGGACCGCGCCGCCCAGCTGCTCGTCGTCAGCCACGTGCGCCGGAACCGGCCTCGTCGGCGAACCCGGCGAGGCCGGCACCGTCGGCGTCGCGCCGGTCGAGCTCCTCGAGCAGCGACCGGAGCTCGGCCCGGATGAAGTCCTTCGACGCCATGTCCCGCATCGCGAGGCGCAGCGCGACGACCTCGCGGGCGAGGTACTCGGTGTCCGCGAGGTTCCGTTCCGCGCGCTGCCGGTCCTGCTCGAACTGCACGCGGTCACGGTCGTCCTGCCGGTTCTGCGCGAGCAGGATGAGCGGCGCGGCGTAGGACGCCTGGAGCGACAGCACGAGGGTCAGCGCGGTGAAACCGATCGCGGCGGAGTCGAACTGCCACGACTTCGGCGCGAGGGCGTTGTAGCCCATCCAGACCGCGCAGAAGAGGGTCAGGCCGACCAGGAACCAGGGCGTGCCCATGGCTCGGGCGATGCCCTCGGTGGCGCGACCGAAGGTGTCGCCACGGCCGCGACGGCGCGTCGGCAGCACGCGGGTGCGCATGCCCTTCGGGGAGTCCAGGCGCTCCTGGCGGGTGTCATCCGTTCGGGCCAAGGGTGGTCCTCCTTCCCGTGGTCACGGGCGTCTTGCGCGAGCGTTGGCGTGGCAGTGGTGAGGGTTCCCCCTCGCCCTGACTTCGCCAGTCGTCCGGCAGGACGTGGTCGAGGACGTCGTCGATCGTCACCACCCCGACGAGTCGGTGGGCGTCGTCGACCACGGGGACGGACAGCAGGTTGTAGGTCGCCATGATGCGCGTGACCTCCGCGGCGCTCGCGTCGACCCGGACCGGCTCGGTCTGCTGGTCGATGAGCGTGCCGAGCCGCTCGTTCGGCGGGTAGCGCAGCATCCGTTGGAAGTGCACGAGGCCGAGGAACCGGCCGGTCGGCGGCTCGTACGGCGGGAGCACGACGCACACGCTCGCACCGAGGGCCGGGGCGAGTTCGTGCCGACGCACCAGCGCGAGCCCCTCCGCCACGGTCGCGTCCGCCGAGACGATCACCGGCTCGGTCGTCATGAGACCACCGGCCGTGTCGGGCTCGTACTCGAGGAGCATGCGGACGTCCTGGGCCTCCTCCGGCTCCATGAGCTGGAGGAGGGCCTCGCTGCGGTCGTCCGGGAACTGGGCGAGGACGTCGGCGGCGTCGTCGGGCTGCATCTGGTCGAGGACGTCGGCGGCGCGGGCGTCCTCGAGGCGGCTGAGGATCTCGATGCGCTCCTGGTCGGGCATCTCCTCGAGGACGTCGGCGAGCCGGTCGTCCGGGAGTTCCTCGGCGACCTCGAAGCGACGCTCCTCGGGGAGGTCGAGCAGGGTCGACGCGAGGTCGGCCGGCAGCAGGTCGGAGTAGGCGGCGATGACGTGCTCGGCGGACTGGGCCTCGCCGGGGAGTTCGTCCTCGGTGACCTCGTTCCAGGACGCGAAGGTCGTCGGACCCTTGCCGAACGGGGACGGTGTCGTCTTCGGCTTGCGGAGGAAGAGCTGCGAGACCTCCCAGTCGCCCTGCCCGCGGTCCTCGATCGCGACGTCCTCGATCGTCGCCCGGATGCGCTGGTTCTTGATGAGCACCTTGCGGCCGAGCATCTCCGCGATCACCCGGACCTCGCCGCCGCGCTGCTCGAAGCGGCGCATGTTGACGAGCCCGGTCGTGATCACCTGCCCGGCTCCGATCGAGGTGATGCGGCCGACCGAGACGAAGATGCGGCGCTTGCCGGGGACCTCGACGATGAGCCCCACGACCCGCGGGGCATCGACCCGTCTGTAGACCACGAGGACGTCCCGGACGCGGCCGACGCGGTCGCCCGCGGGGTCGAAGACGGAGCACCCGGCGAGGCGGGCGACGAAGACCTTCGTGGCGCTCACTCGACCAGCGTAGTCGGTCGGTGGGCCCGGGTCGGTGGAGCCCCGGTCGTCGGGGCGCCGGTCGGCGGCCTCCCTGGGAGTGCACGTGCGATTGCAAGGTGTCCGGTGGATGATGGCTGTGTGAGCAATCAGAGCCCCTTCGGCGGCCGGACGGCCCAGGCATTCCCGACACTGCCGCGCGGCGACGTCCTCGGCACCTACGACAGCTACCCGGAGGCGCAGCGCGTCGTCGCGAAGCTCGCCGAGTCGGACTTCCCGGTCGCGAAGATCGCCATCGTCGGCAACGACCTCAAGACCGTCGAGCGCGTCACCGGCAAGATGACCTACGGGCGCGCCGCCATCGCGGGAGCGCTGTCCGGCCTCTGGCTCGGGTTCTTCTTCGGCATCGTGCTCACCCTGTTCTCGCCGCAGGCCGGTGGCCTCTTCTTCGCCGCAGCCCTGATCGGTGCCGCGTTCGGCATGCTCTACGGCATCGTCTCGTTCGCGATCACGAAGCGGCAGCGCGACTTCACGAGCGTGCACCAGGTGCTCGCCACGAACTACCAGATCGTGGTCGACCCGCAGCTGACCGGGCAGGCGCAGCAGATCCTCGGGCAGTTCGGCGCCACCCCCTCGACCCACTGGACCTCGGCGTCGTCGCCGTCCTCGTCGCAGGGCGCGCCGGTGCCGCGGCAAGAGCCGTGGCGCCCCGAGCCGCGTCAGCAGCCGTCCCCGTACGGCGGGCACGCGACGCCGCACCAGCAGCCTGGAGGCACGCAGCAGCCCGGCACGTCGGCCGGCGGCCCGCAGCAGGGCGCGCCGCGCTACGGAACGAACGACGGTCCGCGCTACGGGGAGACCCCGTCCACCGGCGCCGGAGGGTCGCAGGCCGGGTCGTCGGGTCCCGGTGCCGCCGGTGGAGCGCCGGAAGCGCCCTCGGGGCCGCCGCGGTACGGCACGAACGACGGGCCCCGGTACGACCCGGCGGCGTCGGGCCCGGCTGGCGGTGCTCCGGCAGCGCGACCGGATGCGCCGCCGCAGTTCGGCGAGCGGGTGACCCCCGCGTCGGCACCGGAGTCGGGTCGAACCTCGGACGACGAGCGCCGTACGGGTGACGAGGAGTCGCCGCGGTCCTGAGTTCGGTTCGTCGATGACGGCGGCCTGCGGTCGGCGGAGCGGCGCTGTCGCGTCGGTCGCACGACGTGCCGTGTCCGGCGCGCGTTGGTCGCACGACGTGCCGTGCCCGGTGCGCGTTGGTCGCGATGGATGTCGCCGGGCGCGGACGTGAGCGGCATGTCGTGCGACCAACCGAACGCAGAGCCGCACGCGCGCTGCCGGAGACGGACCCGCGGACCCACGGACGCGCGGACCCGCGGGTCAGAGGACCTTCGAGTAGCAGATCGAGGTCGCCACGCCCGCGTAGGGGCCGAAGTTGGCGATCCGCGTGAAGCCCTCGCGCTCGTAGAACCCGATCGCCCGCTTCTGCTCCGTGCCCGTCTCGAGGACGAGCGCCGGTGACCCGAGGTCGAGCGCGGCTTCCTCCAGCCGCCGCAGGATCGCCATCGACACCCCGGCGCCGCGCGACTCCGGCCGCACGTACATGCGCTTGATCTCGGTGATGCCGTCCTCCACGATCCGCAGCCCGCCGCAGCCGAGCGGCGTACCGGAGGCGTCACGAGCGAGGAAGAACACCGCGATCGAGTCCGCCGTGGGCTTCTCGCCCGGCTCGGTGTCCTGCCCGTACGCACGGTCGATCTCCACACGCTGTGCTGCGCGGAGTCGCTGGGCGTCCGGGGAGTCGAAGTGCTCGACCTCGATGTCGAGGTCGTCCGTCGTCGGCGTGTGCTCGGGCATGGTCACCCGCTCAGGCTAACGGCCGGAGCGGGCGATCCACCCCTCCACTTCCGAGGGGGTCCGGGGGATGCCGACCGACAGGTTCTCGGCGCCGTCCTCGGTCACGAGGATGTCGTCCTCGATGCGGACACCGATGCCGCGGAACTCCTCGGGCACCGTGAGGTCGTCCTGCTGGAAGTACAGGCCCGGCTCGATCGTGAACACCATCCCCGGCTGCACGATCCCGTCGATGTACATCTCGCGGCGGGCCTTCGCGCAGTCGTGCACGTCGAGGCCGAGGTGGTGGCTCGTTCCGTGGACCATGTAGCGGCGGTGGAACTGGTTGTCCTGCTGCAGGGACTCCTCCGCCGTGCCGGGCAGGAAGCCCCACTCCGCGGTCTTGCGGGCGATGACCTCCATCGCGGTGGCGTGCACCTGACGGAAGGTGATGCCCGGCTTGACGATCGCGAACGCTGCGTCGGCTGCCTCGAGCACGGCCTCGTAGACCATCCGCTGGACGTCCGTGAAGGTGCCGCTGACCGGGAGCGTCCGGGTGATGTCGGCCGTGTAGAACGAGTCCACCTCGACGCCGGCGTCGATGAGGATGAGGTCGCCCGGCTGCACGGCGCCGTCGTTCCGGGTCCAGTGCAGGATGCACGCATGGTGCCCCGACGCCGCGATCGTGTCGTAGCCCACCGTGTTGCCGTCGGCGCGGGCACGGCGGTTGAAGGTGCCCTCGACGATGCGCTCGCCGCGGGGGTGCGCGAGCACTGCGTCGAAGTCGGCGATCACGTCGTCGAACCCGGCCTTGGTCGCGGCGACCGCCTGGCGGAGCTCGTGCACCTCGTACGCGTCCTTCACGAGCCGGAGCTCGGAGAGGTCGCGCGCGAGGACGTCGTCCGTGGCGGGGGCGCCGTCCTGCTCCGGGGCGCCGCCGACGACGCTGCCGAAGCGGTCGTCGAACGAGCGGGTCAGCTCGGTGTCGGCGTCGCGGACCACGAGCACGGTGGCGTCGAGGCCGTCGACGACCGCGTCCAGATCGCCCAGGTCGGCCGTGTCGAGCCCGAGGTCTGCGGCGACCTCCGCGAGGGAGGGGCGCGGCCCGACCCAGAACTCGCCGATCTCGGGGTTGGCGTAGAACTCCTCGGAGTCACGGCCCGCCGTCGCCCGGAAGTACAGTGTGGCGTCGTGTCCGGAGCCGTTCGGCGTCATCACGAGGACGGACCCGACGACCGTGTCGGTGCCCCAGCCGGTGAGGTGCGCGAACGCGGAGTGCGGCCGGAACGGGTAGTCGCAGTCGTTCGAGCGGACCTTCGCCTGCCCGGCGGGCACGACGATCGTGCGGCCAGGGTGCAGCTCGGAGATCCGGGCGCGGCGCGCGGCGGCGTACGCGGCCTGCTCCCGCGGCTCCGGGAGCGGGCGCTCCCGCTCGGCCCACTGCGACCCGATGTAGTCCTTGAAGGTCGAGGACCCGGGAGTCGTGGAACGGTTGCTCGTCGCGCGGGGAGTGGTGTCGGCCATGGCTCCATCCTCGCACCGTCCCGGGGTCCGTGGCCTGTGCGCGCGTTCACCTGTGGATAGCATTGAGGAGTGCCCGATCCGTTCATCGACCTGCACACGCACTCGAGCGTGTCCGACGGCACCGAGCGCCCCTGCCGAACTCGTGCGGGCCGCGGCGGCCGCCGGGTTGGACGGCGTCGCCCTCACCGACCACGACACGACGGCGGGCTGGGACGAGGCGATCGCGACCGCCCGGCAGCTGCCGCTCACACTGCTCCCGGGGCTGGAGCTCAGCACGCGCGTCGGCTACCGCAGCGTGCACGTGCTCGGCTACCTCGTCGACCCGACGGACCCGGGCCTCGTCGCCGAGACGACGCGGATCCGCGACGGTCGGCTGGAGCGCGCCCGACGCATGGTCGAGCGCATCGGCGAGGACCACCCGCTCACCTGGGACGACGTGCTCGCGCAGGCGAGCGACGGCGCGACCATCGGGCGGCCCCACATCGCCGACGCGCTGGTCGCCCGCGGTCTCGAGTCGGACCGCAGTGCCGCCTTCCGCGGCATCCTGCACCCCGCGTCGGGCTACTACGAGCCGCACGAGGCCCCCTCGCCCCTGCGCGGCGTCGAGCTCATCCGCGCTGCCGGTGGCGTGCCGGTGATCGCGCACCCCGCGGCGTCCTCGCGCGGCATCGTCATCGACGAGGACGCGCTCCGGACCCTCGTCGACGCCGGACTCGGCGGGCTCGAGGTCGACCACCGCGAGAACGTGTCCCACGGCAAGCGCACGCTGCTCGACTGGGCCACACGGTACGGCCTGTTCGTCACGGGGTCGAGCGACTACCACGGCACGGGCAAGCCGAACCGGCTCGGCGAGCACCGCACCGCCCTGGTCGCGTTCGACGCGATCGTCGGCGAGGCCACCGGTTCCGCGCCGGTGTCCGGCCCGGACGCGCGCCTGTCCTGACCCGCGCCGCCTCGCAGCCCACCTCCGCGCCGGCTGCTCCGGCGGGCGGGGACGACGAAGGGCCCGTCGCGTGTGCGACGGACCCTTCGGCCTGGAGGCGCTACTCGCCCTCGCCGGCTGCCTGCGGTGCCGAGGCGGTCGCCTCGGACGAACCGCCACCGCTGCGGCGACGGCGGCGACGACGGCGCTTGGCGGCGCCGTCACCGGTCGCGGACTCGTCAGCGCCACCCTCGGCCGGTGCGGCCGCGGGAGCCTGCGCGTCCGACTGCTCGCTGCGGGCCGGCGCCGAGCCTCCAGACCGGGTCCGGCTGCGCGAACGCGAACGCGACGCGCCCTGCCGCCCGCCGCCCTTGGTCTCGGCGGTGCCGGCGGACGCGGCGTGCGCCGACGCGCCGGGGAGGCGACCCTTCGTCCCGGCGGGGATGTCGAGGTCGGAGAAGAGGTGCGGGGACGACGAGTAGGTCTCGATGGGCTCGGGGATGCCGAACTCGAGCGCCTTGTCGATGAGCGTCCACTTGTGCAGGTCGTCCCAGTCGACGAACGTCACCGCGATGCCGGTCTTGCCCGCTCGGCCCGTGCGGCCGGCGCGGTGCAGGTACGTGTCCGGGTCGTCCGGGATCGTGTGGTTGATGACGTGCGTGACGTCGTCCACGTCGATGCCGCGGGCGGCGACGTCGGTCGCGATCAGCACGTCGCGCTTGCCTGCCTTGAAGGCGGCCATGGCGCGCTCGCGCTGTTCCTGGTTGAGGTCGCCGTGCACGGCCGCGGCGTTGAACCCGCGGTCCTTGAGCTCCTCGACGAGCTTCGCGGCGGCGCGCTTCGTGCGGGTGAAGATCACGGTCTTGCCGCGCCCCTCGGCCTGCAGGATCCGGGCGATGACCTCGTCCTTGTCGAGCGAGTGCGCGCGGTAGATGACGTGCTTGATGTTCGCCTGCATCAGACCCTCGTCGGGGTCCGTGGCGCGGATGTGCACCGGGCGGCTCATGAAGCGGCGGGCCAGTGCGACGATCGGCGCCGGCATCGTCGCCGAGAACAGCATCGTGTGCCGGACGTCGGGGACGGCCTGGAAGATCCGCTCGATGTCGGACAGGAAGCCGAGGTCGAGCATGCGGTCGGCCTCGTCGAGGACGACCTCCTGCACGTGGGAGAGGTCGAGCAGTCGCTGGCGCTGCAGGTCGATGAGTCGACCCGGGGTGCCGACGACGATCTGCGCGCCGGCCTTGAGCTGCTCGATCTGGCCCTCGTACGCCTTGCCGCCGTAGATCGACACGATCGTGGTCGACCGGTTCGACGTGGCGAGCTCGAGGTCCTCGGTCACCTGCACGGCGAGTTCGCGCGTGGGGACGACGACGAGCGCCTTGACGCCGTGCTCCGGGTCGGTGCCGAGGCGCTGGATGAGGGGCAGGCCGAAGCCGAAGGTCTTGCCGGTACCGGTCTTGGCCTGACCGATGATGTCCTGCCCGGTCAGGGCGAGCGGGATCGTCTGCTGCTGGATCGGGAAGGGCTCGATGATGCCCTTCGTCGCGAGCGCGTCGACGATGTCCTGCTCGATGTTGAGGTCTGCGAAAGTCAAAGAATCACCTTAGTCCTGGTGGAAGTCCCGCCCAGTCTACCGACGCCGACCGGGGTCCCGGGTCCGGCCCCCTATGCTGCTGGCGTGGTGTCTTGGTGGAACCGGAAACGCGCCGCGCAGCTCGCAGCTGCGTGGCTCGCGTCGCGCAACCCGAAGAACGCGTCCGGGGAGCGGCTCCAGCTCGACGACGTCAGCCCCGAGCTCGACGTCTACCTCGGCCAGGCCGCGTACCTGCAGCTGTCGATGTACGAGACCATGGGGCGGGCCGGTGCCGCGGCGCCGACGCTCTCGGGTCGCCTGGTGACCGGCGTCCTGGCGACGACCGCCCTCGAGCGACACCGCACGATCGTCGCGGAGATCGAGCGCATCGGGCAGGACCCGGCCGAGCTCATGGCGCCGCACCGCGAGGCGATCGACCGGTTCCTCGAGCGGACGAGCGGCGCGGACTGGTACGAGTCGATGCTCACCGGCTACGTCACCGCCGGCATCCTCAACGACCTCTTCGACAGCCTGCTCCGCTCGCTCCCGATCGACGTCCGGCAGCGGCTCCGCACCGTGTTCGACGCGCGCGAAGAGGCGGCGGTCGTCGAGGAGCTCACGGCGCACATCGAGGACGACCCGCGCGTCGGCTCCCGGCTCGCGATGTGGGGCCGGCGGCTCGTCGGCGACACCCTGCTCGTGGCGCGGTCGGCGCTCGCGTCGCACGCCCGCGAGGACCAGTCACGACTCGAGCCGGTCTGGACCGAGCTCATCGCGGCCCACAGCCGGCGGAAGGACGCGCTCGGACTCACGGCCTGACGGGGGCGGACGCACTCGGGCTCACGGCCTGACGGGGGCGGACGCACGGTGACCGTGCGTCGCGGTTCGTGCGGAGCCGTTCGGTGCGGGTTCGGGCGTGGTTCGTGCGAAGCCGTTCGTGCGGGTTCGGCCGCGGTTCGTGCGGGGCCGTTCGTGCGGGCTCAGGCGCCGTTCGCGCGGACCCGCTCGTAGAAGGCCTCGTCAGCGGCCCGCCGGCGACGGCCGAGCACCCATGCCACCACGGCGGCCACGACCCCGGAGCCGAGGAGCGCGACGACCCAGATCCACCCGCCGTCGTACGGCCAGCCCGCCCAGGTCAGGGCCTCCCAGAGCACCGCGGCGGCGACTCCGCCGACGACGGGCCCGACCAGCGCGCCCCGGCTCGTCCGCCAGGGCAGCACGACGTGCACGACGGCGCCCACGAGGAGGCCGCCGAGCACGGCGAAGAGGAGCTCCACGTCAGGCGACGAAGCCGATGCGACGAGACTCCTCCGCGCCGACCTCGACGTAGGCGAGCGACGCGACCGGCACGATGAACCGACGGCCCTTCTCGTCCTGGAGGGACAGGTGCGTGGCCTTCGCCGTGAGGGCCTCCGACACCGCCTGCTCGATCTGGTCAGCGGTCTGCGCGCTCTCGAACGCGATCTCGCGCGGGCTGTTCGTGATGCCGATCTTGATGTCCACGACCTCAGCGTAGCGGGGTGCTCCCGGGTTGCTCCGGGCGTTCGCCGCGAGCGCACGGCAGCCTTGCGTGCACGAGCGTCCGCGGCCCCGCACCGGCTTGCCGGACGCGCTCCCCGGCCGTCCGTGTCGGGGGACGCGGGTGTCGGTCGTCGTGGGTACCGTACGAGCGTGCCCCGGACGACGCTCACGCCCACCACCGACGACGCGGCCGTCGCGCGCGCGTTGACCTCGGACCCGGCGCAGGCGGCCGTGCTGGCGCTGCCCGTCGGTCGGCACGCGGCCGTGATCGGTGCGCCGGGGACCGGCAAGACCACGACCCTCGCGCGGTTCGTCGCCGGCCGGATGGACGGTGCAGACGCCGTCTCGCCGGACGGGCACGCGACCGTGCTCGCGCTCACCTCCGCACGCACCGCAGCGACGGCGCTCCGTGACCGTCTGGCGGCCGCGGTGGACCGTGTGGTCCCGGGGGCCCTCGCCCGCACCGTGAACTCGCTCGCGTTCCAGGTGGTCGCCCACGCCGCGGTGGCCCAGGGCCAGGACGTCCCGACCCTCCTCACCGGTGGCGAGCAGGACCGCATCATCGCGGACCTCCTCGCCGGGCACGAGACCGACGGCACCGGTCCGGACTGGCCCGAGCCGATCACGGCCGTGGTGCGCGAGCGCGCCGGGTTCCGCACGGCGCTGCGTGACGTGATGATGCGCGCCGTGGCCGCCGGCATCGAACCGGACGACATGCGCGAGCTCGGCGACGACACCGGCCGTCCGGAGTGGCGTGCTGTCGGGGACTTCGTCGACGGCTACCGCGCTGCGCTGACCGCCTTCCGCGCGACCGCCCTCGACGCGGCCGAGCTCGTCGCCTACGCCACCGCCGCGGTGCTCCGGGGCGAGGTGCCGCCGGCCGTGGCAGCCCTCCGCACGGTCGTCGTCGACGATGCGCAGGAGCTCGTCGAGGGCGAGATCGCGCTGCTCGGCGCCCTCGCGCGGTCCGGCGTGCAGGTCGTCGCGTTCGGCGACCCGGACATCGCCGCGTCGGCCTTCCGCGGCGCGGTGCCCGACGTGCTCGGTCGTCTCGGCGCGCGGCTCGGGGTCGCCGACGTCGAGCAGGTCGTCCTCGGGACGGTGCACCGCCACGCCGAGCCGGTCCGCGCACTCGTCTCCGGCATCACGGCGCGGATCGGCACCGCGGCCGCCGGACGGCAGCGCACCGCCGTCGCCACGGTCGCGGATGCCCGCCCGGACGCGGTCGTGCACGTGCAGGGGAGCAGCCGGGCGGCCCTCGTCGTCGCGATCGCCCGTCGGCTCCGCGAACACCGGCTCCTCGACGGCGTCCCGTGGCACCGGATGGTCGTCGTCACGCGCAGCGGAGCGGCCATCCCCGAGCTCGTCCGAGCGCTCTCCGTGGCCGAAGTCCCCGCCACCGCGGGTGCCGCGCCGGTGCGGGTCCGTGACGACTCGGCAGCGCGTGCGCTCCTCGACGCGGCCGCCGTCGCCCTGGGCGTGCTCCCGCTCGACGCCGACCTGGCGACCGCGTTCGCCACGGGGCCGCTCGGTGGCCTCGACACGCTCGCGATGCGTCGGCTGCGGCTCGCCCTGCGCCGTGAGGAACTGGCCGGTGGTGGTGCCCGCTCCGCCGATGAACTGCTGGTCGAGGCGCTGGGTGCACCGGAACGCCTCGCCACGATCGACGCGGGGTTCGCCCGGCGCGCGACGCGGTTGGCCCGCAGCCTCGTCCAGGCACGGGCCGACGCCGCGGCGGACGCCAGCATCGAGGAGATCCTCTGGGGGCTGTGGGAACGCAGTGGGCTCGCGGGGGTCTGGCGGTCCCAGTCCGAGGCCGGCGGGGTCGGCGCCGGTGAAGCGGACCGGCACCTCGACGCCGTGGTCGGGCTCTTCACCGCCGCGAAGCGCTTCGTCGAGCGGACCCCGGACGCCCCCGCCCGTGTGTTCGTCGACGACCTGCTCGACGCCGACCTGCCGGAGGACTCCATCGGCCCGGACCGCACGGCCGGCCGGGTCCGGGTCCTCACTCCGTCGGCCACGGTCGGGCTCGAGTGCGACGTCGTCGTGGTCTTCGGACTGCAGGACGGCGTCTGGCCGAACACCCGGGTCCGCGGCAGTCTGCTCGACCCCGACGGACTCGTCCGTGCGGCCGAGGGCAGCGAACGGACCGCGGTGGACGACCGGGCGGCCGTGATCGCCGACGAGCTCCGGCTGTTCGCCCGCGCCGTGTCCCGCGCGACGACACAGGTGGTCATCGGCACGGTCGCGAACGACGACGAATCGCCCTCGCCGTTCGTCCGGCTCGTCCCCGTGCCGCCGGACCGGGCCGCGTCCGTCCACCCCCTGTCGCTCCGCGGACTCGCCGGGTCGCTGCGTCGGCGCGTCGTGGCCTCCGGGGACCACGAGGCCGCCTCAGCCCTCGCCCGGCTCGCCGCCGCCGAGGTGCCCGGTGCGGCTCCCGACGACTGGTACGGCCTGGCCGAGCCGACGACCGACGCCCCCCTCGTCGACCTCGACGCGGAGCCGGCTCCCGAGTACGAGGGCGGTCCCGTGGTCCCGCCGACCGTGGCCGTCTCCCCGTCGCGCATCGGCACGTTCGAGGAGTGCCCGGTGCACTGGTTCGTGCAGACCTTCGGCGGATCGGCGCCGAGCCCGGCGATGGGCATCGGCACGATCGTCCACGACGCGATGGAGCACGCCACGAGCGTCGACGTCGAGTCGCTCTGGGCGCACGTCGACGCCCGGTGGGACGAGCTCACCTTCGAGTCGCCGTGGGTGGCCGACCGTGAGCGCGCCCGGACCCGCCGGATGATCGAGGGGCTCAGCGACTACCTCCGGACGTTCGCCGCGGCCGGACGCCGACTCCTCGGCGCCGAGACCTCGTTCTCCCTGGTGACCGGTCCGGCGCGGATGCGGGGGAGCATCGACCGGATCGAGGTCGACACGGAGGGACGGATCAGCGTCGTCGACCTGAAGACGGGCCGGTCGATGCCGAGCGAGAAGAACGACATGCCCGAGCACCCGCAGCTCGGCGCCTACCAGCTCGCGGTCGAGGACGGCGCGGTCGAGGGCATCCCGGCCGGGTCCCCGATGGCGGACGCCCGGCTGGTGTTCGTGCAGAACGCCAGGAGCGACCACGCCTGCTCGGAGCGGACACAGCACGCGTTCGACCCGCAGGGCCGAGCGGCCTACCGGGAACGCCTGCACGCCGTGGCGCGGGGGATGGCCGGCCGCACGTTCCTCGCGAACGTCGACGACCACTGCGAGCAGTCCCGGACCGGGGCCGAGTGCCGGATCCACGTCGTCGGAGAGGTCACCTGGTGAGCACCGAACGAGCCGACACCGACCGGGCCGGCGCCGAGGCTGCCGTCACCGACCGGGCCGGCACCGAGCCGGCCTGCACCGACCAGGACAGCACCCAGCAGATCGGTGCCGTGCAGCCGCCAGCCGACGCCCCCGTGGTGCCCCGCAGCGCCGACGAGATCGCCGACGCCCTCGGCCGTCCTCGCCCGACCGCGCAGCAGCGCGCCGTCATCGAGTCGCCCCTCGCCCCGGCCCTCGTCGTGGCCGGTGCCGGGAGCGGCAAGACCGAGACGATGGCGTCCCGGGTCGTCTGGCTCCTCGCGAACGGGATGGTCCGCCCCGACGAGGTCCTCGGCCTGACGTTCACCCGCAAGGCCGCCGGCGAGTTGTCGGTCCGCATCAACGACCGCATCCGGGCGCTCGAGGAGGTCGGCCTCATCACCCCGGGCGACGCCTTCGAAGCGCCCACGGTGTCGACCTACAACGCCTTCGCGAACGCCGTGTTCCGCGAGAACGCGCTCCTCGTGGGTCGCGACGGCGAATCGCAGGTGCTCACCGAGCCCTCGGCGTGGCAGCTCGCCCGCCGGGTGGTGGTGGACGCCCGCGACGACCGGCTGGCCGGGCTCGACCGTGACGTCGACACGATCACGGCGGCGGTCGTCGCGCTCGCCGGGGCCGCGTCGGAGCACCTCGTCGAGCCCGAGCAGCTCCGCCGGTTCGCGATCGAGTTCGCCGGGGTGCTCGAGCTGCCGGGCAACCGCGGCAAGCCGTACGCCGACGTCGTCAAGGCCGTCGCCGCGGTCGGCGGGCTCGAGCCCCTGGCAGACCTCGTCGAGCGGTTCCGTCGGCAGAAGGTCGACCGTGGCTTCGTCGAGTTCTCCGACCAGATCGCACTGGCGCTCGCCGCGGCGGAGTCGGCTCCGCGGGTGGTCGACGACCTCCGTCGGCGCTTCGGGGTCGTGCTCCTCGACGAGTACCAGGACACCTCGGTCGTGCAGACCCGGTTCCTCGCTCGGCTGTTCCAGGGGCACCCGGTCATGGCGGTCGGCGACCCGCACCAGTCGATCTACGGCTTCCGCGGGGCGAGCGCGGCGAACCTCGGACGCTTCCCCCGCGACTTCGGCTCCGCCGGCTCCGAGCCGCCGGTGACGTTCCCGCTGTCGACGAGCTGGCGCAACCCGGTGGACGTGCTCGCCGCGGCCAACGCCGTCGTCGCGCCGCCGTCCGAGGCGTCGGAGGTCGCGGTCGAACGGCTCACAGCCCGTCCGGGTGCCGACGACGGGTCGGTCGAGGTCGTGTTCGCGGAGACCCTGCCGGAGGAGGCAGCAGCGGTGGCGGCGTGGTTCCGGGCACACCGTCAGCGGGACCCGCGGGCGTCGATGGCGCTCCTGCTGCGCGCACGGAAGGACCTCGCCGCCTTCACCGGGGCGCTCGGCGACCTCGGGGTGCCGTTCCACGTCCTCGGGACCGGCGGGCTGCTGCAGCGGCCGGAGATCGTCGACCTCGTGGCGTGCCTGCGCGTGCTCCACGACCCGGCCGCGGGGAACGACCTCATCCGGCTGCTCGCCGGAGCCCGGTGGCGGGTCGGCGCGGCGGACATCGCGGCGCTGCACGACCTCGCGAAGTGGCTGTTCGGCCGCGACCACACCCAGCAGCGCCTCGACGACGACCTGACGGCGGCGTTCCGGGCCTCGGTCGCGGCGGGCGAGCACGGGTCCGTCGTCGACGCGCTCGACTTCGTGGCGACGGCCCCCGACGAGCACGGCGCGCTCGACCGCATCACCCCGGCCGGGCGGCAGCGCATGCGCGCCCTCGGGCAGCAGCTACAGGCGCTCCGGCAGCGGGCACGCGGCGACCTGGTCGACTTCGTGACGCTGGTCGTGCAGGAGATGCGGCTCGACATCGAGGTCGCGGCGCACGAGCAGGGGAGCCAGGCGTTCCTCGACGCCTTCCTCGACGAGCTCGCCGGCTTCGTCGCGACCGACGACCGCGCGGACCTCGGAGCCTTCCTCGGGTGGATCGACGCGGCGGCACGCCGGGACGACATGGGCCCGCGTTCCGAGGAGCCGGAGGCCGGGACGGTCCAGATCCTGACCATCCACGGCTCGAAGGGGCTCGAGTGGGACGCCGTCGCGGTGCCGCGGATGGTCGAGGGCGGCCTCCCGGCGCGGCCCCAAGAGGGCTCCTCGGGGTGGATCGGCTTCGGCCGGCTGCCCTACGAGTTCCGTGGGGACGCCGACGAGCTCCCGCGGCTCGCGTGGCGCGGACAGGAGACCCAGAAGGACGTCCGTGACGCCATCGACGCGTTCAAGGGCGAGGTGCAGTCCCGGAACGAGGACGAGGAGCGGCGGCTCACCTACGTCGCGCTGACCCGTGCGCGGCACGACCTCCTCGTGTCGGGGTCGTTCTGGTCCGGCGGCGTCAAGCCCACCGCACCGAGCCGGTACCTCGCCGACCTCACGGACGCCGGCGTCCTGCCGGCCGGTGCCGTGCCCGAGCAGTCGCACCACGAGCACGACCCGCTGGGGGAGTCGGGCGCCACCCAGTCGTGGCCGCACCTGCCGTTCGGGCACCGCGAGGCCCGCGTGCTGGCGGCAGCCGAGCGTGTGCGGAACGCGAACCCGGGCGCTGCCGGTCGGTTCGCGGCCGACATCGATCTGCTCCTCGCCGAACGTGATGCGGTCCGCAGCGCGCGACACACCGTCATCGTGCCGCACCGAGTGCCCGCGTCCGGCTTCAAGGACTACCTCGCCGAGCCGGACACGGTGGCGGAGCGGCTCCGCCGACCGATGCCGGAGCGGCCGTACCGGGCGACACGCCTCGGCACGCTGTTCCACCAGTGGGTGGAACAGCGGGCGAGGTCCGGGGGTTCGCTCGAGACCCTCGGCGGCGACGTGCTGGACCTCTGGGACGGCGAGGCCGACCTCGACGCCGACGACCTGCCCGACGCCTCGGTCGCAGCACCCGTCACCGACGACGACGCCCGCCGGCTCGCCGCCTTCCAGGAGACCTTCGCACGGTCACGGTGGGCCGACCGGACGCCGATCGAGGTCGAGCGCGAGATCCACATCCCCTTCCTCGGCCACAGCATCATCTGCAAGCTCGACGCCGTCTACGAGATCGACGGTCGGGCGGAGGTCGTCGACTGGAAGACGGGCAAGGCGCCCACCGGGCAGGACGACCTCGCGGCGCGGCAACTGCAGCTCGCGCTCTACCGTGTGGCCTACGCCGAGTTCACCGGCCGCCCGCTGGACGAGGTCGACGCGGTGTTCTACTTCGTCGCGGACGACCTCGAGGTGCGGCCGACGGAACTGCTCGACCGGGTAGGCCTCGAGCGGGCGTGGCGCGAGGCGATCGGCTGAGGCCCGCCTGCGGCGAGCCGCGGTGCGGCTCCCTGCACGCGTCGGTACCGCCTGGAGGCCCGGTGCCGGCCCCGGGACCGGCACCGTGCCTCCAGGCGGTCGCGCCGTGCAGTGCGCGGGTCGCCGCGCGGTCACGACGTGCCGTGCGCAGGTCGCCG
>NZ_BMOI01000006.1 GCF_014646995.1 Curtobacterium luteum
GGACGAGCGCGCCGGTCGTGGCGAGGGTGATCGTGGTCTTCAGGCTCTTGCGCATGATGAGTTCCTTTGCTGTGTCGGTGCTCCGGCCGGTGGCCCTGCCTCCCTTGCTGTGCGGGAGACGTGTACCGGCCGTACATGGCCGGGGAGCTTCTTGGGCGTTTCGCCCTTGTGACAGGCATTCGGCACCCCCTGCCGATCGGTTTGGATGCGTTGCTGGAAAATCTCCACCCACCCGTCCGTAGCGTGGGGTCATGTCCCCTGCACCCATCGCGACCACCGACCGCATCCGGGCGATCGACGCCTGGTGGCGCGCCGCGAACTACCTCACCGCCGGGCAGATCCACCTGCTCGACAACCCGCTCCTCACCCGGCCGATCGAGCCGGACGACATCAAGCCGCGCCTGCTCGGCCACTGGGGGACCTCGCCGGCGCTCAACCTCGTCTACGCGCACTGCAACGCGCTCATCGCCGAGACGGACCGCCGTCTGCTGTACGTCTGCGGTCCGGGGCACGGGGGCCCGGCGATGAACGCGAACGCCTGGCTCGAGGGCACCTGGAGCGAGCTCTACCCGGAGATCACCCCGGACGAGGACGGTCTCCGGCAGTTCTTCCGGCAGTTCTCGTTCCCGGGGGGCATCCCGTCGCACGCGGCACCCGAGACGCCCGGCTCGATCAACGAGGGCGGCGAGCTCGGGTACTCCCTCGCCCACGCGTACGGAGCGGCGCTCGACGACCCCGACCTCGTGGTCGCGTGCGTCGTCGGCGACGGCGAGGCCGAGACCGGTCCGCTCGCCGCCTCGTGGCAGGCGCACACGTTCATCGACCCGGTGTCGGACGGGGCCGTGCTGCCGATCCTCAACCTCAACGGGTGGAAGATCGCGAACCCGACCGTCCTCGCCCGGATCCCCGGCGAGGACCTCGACGCCTACTTCCGCGGTCTCGGGTACGAGCCGATCACCGTGGACTCCGGCCGGGTCGGCGACGACCCCTACGCCGTGCACGCACTCTTCGACGCCGCGCTCCGGCGAGCCCTCGCGCGCATCGACGACATCCAGGCCGCCGCCCGCGCCCAGGCGGAGCGCGCCGCTGCCGGACAGCCCGCCGGGGCCGCCGACCTGCGGCCGCGCTGGCCGATGATCATCCTCCGGACGCCGAAGGGGTGGACGGGGCCGAACGAGGGCACGTTCCACTCGCACCAGATCCCGCTGCCGGACGTGCGGACGAACGACGAGGACCGCGCCCGGCTCGAGGCGTGGATGCGCTCCTGCCGCCCGGAGGAGCTCTTCGACGAGCGGGGCCGTCCGATCGGGATCCTCGGCTCGATCCGGCCCGAGGGCGACCTGCGCATGAGCGCCACCCCCGTCGCGAACGGTGGGCGGCTCCGGACCGCGCTCGACCTGCCCGCCATCACGGAGCACGGCGTCGCGGCCGGCGAACCCGCCTCCGCGACGGGCACGCTGGGCCGTTGGCTCGCGTCGGTGGTCGAGCGGAACGGGTCGGCCTTCCGGCTGTTCGGGCCCGACGAGACGGTCTCGAACAAGCTCGACGCGGTGTTCGACGTGACCTCGCGCGTGTGGCGGGCGGACCGCGCACCCGGCGACGAGCACCTCGCCGCGCGGGGCCGCGTGATCGAACTGCTGTCCGAGCACGTGCTGGAGGGCATGCTCGAGGGCTACGTCCTGACGGGTCGGCACGGCATCCTCAACACCTACGAGGCCTTCGCGCACATCATCGACTCGATGGTCGGCCAGTACGCCAAGTGGCTCGAGTCGTCCTCGGACCTCGACTGGCGCCTGCCGGTCTCGAACCTGACGATCCTGCTCTCGTCGCACGTCTGGCGGCAGGACCACAACGGCTTCTCCCACCAGGACCCCGGCTTCCTCGACGTCGTCGCGTCGAAGCAGCAGGACCTCGTGCGCATCAAGCTGCCGGCCGACGCGAACACCCTGCTCGCGGTCACCGCCCACGCGCTCGAGACGACGAACCGCATCGAGGTCATCGTCGCCGGCAAGCACCCCGAGCCGGTGTTCCTGTCCCTCGAGGACGCGGTCGCCCACGCCGCGGCCGGCCTGGGCGTCTGGGACTGGGCCGGCACCGAGACCGAGGTCGGGCGCGCGGACGTGGTGCTCGTGGGCGCCGGCGACGTCCCGACCGTCGAGCCCCTCGCCGCGGCGGCCATCATCCGCCAGCACGCCCCCGGCGTCGGCGTCCGGGTCGTGAACGTCGTCGACCTGCTGTCGATCGGCGACCCGCGGAAGCACGACCACCCGGTGTCGGACGAGCGGTACGACGAGGTGTTCCTCCCGGGGACGCCCGCCGTCTTCGCGTTCCACGGGTACCCGGCGCTCGTGCACCAGCTCACCTACCGCCGCCACGGGCACGACGACCTGCACGTGCACGGCTTCCAGGAGCAGGGCACGACCACGACCCCGTTCGACATGCTCATCCGGAACGACATGGACCGGTTCGCGCTGGCCCACGACGCACTGACGCGGGTCGACGCGTCGGCGCACAGCGAGCTGCTCGACCGCCTGACCGCGGCCCGTGACGCCGCCCGTGCGTACGCGTACTCGCGGGGCGAGGACCACCCGTCGGTCACCGGGTGGGAGTTCGCGGGGTGGCCGCAGGACTGAGCGGGCCGCGGCCCCGCCGGGCGGTCCCCGGACGCGGCTCCTGCACCTGCCTGGAGGCACGACCCACCCTCCACAGGACCGGTCACGCTCGTCGCGTGGCCGGTCCATTGCCGTCAAGCTCGGGGCATGGACGTGGGGTGGACGAGTGCGGCGGTGGCGGTCATCGGTGCCGTGGTGGCGGTCGCGAGCCTGGTCGTGACGGTGGTCGAGGGCGTCCAACAGGAGGCGGAAGGAGACACATCATGATCGGTGAGATGGAGGACGAGCGGTTCTTCGAGGTCTTCGCGCGGTACGAGCGCAGCACGCTCGAACTGCTCCAGGACCCGCACTACGGCCCGATCATCCGCTCGGACGGGTCACTCGAACGCCTCGAGGAGCTGCGGATCGAACGCCGGGAGCGCGAAGAGCGTGCCCGCGCCCGGAAGCTCCGCGCCGAGGCGTCCCTCGCCGAGGGGTGACGGGGACGGTCCGGCCTCGTCGTGCCATGGTGGGCGGGTGAGCGACTTCGTGGTCCCGGTACCGCCCCAGCCGTCCGTCCCGACGAGCACCGGCGGTCGGTTCCCGGTCCGCCGCGTCTTCTGCGTCGGCCGGAACTACGCCGCGCACGCTCGGGAGATGGGCCACGACCCGGACCGCGAGCCCCCGTTCTTCTTCACGAAGCCGGCGGACGCCGTGGTGACGGACGACGCCGACACCCCGTACCCGCCGCTGACCGGCCAGCTCGAGCACGAGGTCGAGCTCGTCGTCGCGATCGGCGCACCCGCGGTCGACGTCCCCGTGGCCGATGCCCTCGACGTCGTGTGGGGCTACGGCGTCGGACTCGACCTCACCCGGCGTGACCTGCAGGCCGAGGCCAAGCGACTCGGGCGCCCGTGGGACGCCGCGAAGGGCTTCGACGCCTCGGCCCCCGTCGGGACGCTCGTGCCGGCCGCCGGGGTCGACCCGACCTCCGGAGCCGTGGAGCTGCACGTCGGCGGTGCGCTGCGCCAGTCCGGCGACCTCGCGGACCAGATCTGGTTGGTCGCGGAGACCATCGCCGAGCTGTCCCGGTCCGTCCGCCTCGCTCCGGGCGACCTGCTGATGACCGGCACCCCGGACGGGGTCGGCCCGCTCGTGCGCGGTGACGTCGTCGAGGGCCGGATCGCCGGCGTCGGGACCGTGCGCACACGGATCGTCTGAGCACCCGCGCACACCGGCCACGTGTCGAGCGACTGGGAGCGCTCGCAGGTCTGCGGCGTAGACCTCGGTGTGACGTCGGGGGTCTGCGGCGTCGCAACACCACGGACGGGGCAGCCTGCTGGGGAGCAGTCGCCCGTCCGGATTCCGGAGGTGCCGCCGTGCTCGAACACGACCTGCTCGCCACGTCCTCGACCTGGGCTGGCGACGAACCGATCGGCGACCGTGTCCGCGCCGTCGGTGACGCCGGCTTCGCGGGGCTCTCGCTCACCGTGGGCGACCTCCACGAGGTGCGCGCGACGATGGGCTTCGCTGCGCTCCGTCGCGTGCTCGACCGTGCCGGGATCGTGTGGGTGCAGCTCGGCCCGCTCGACCGGTGGTGGACCAGCGCCGATCGCTCCGCGGACGAGGAGGCCGACCGGGGCGTGGTGTTCGAGGCGACGGCTGCGCTGCGCGCGTGGCAGGTCGTCGTCCGCGCCGACACCACCCTCACCGTCACGCCGAACGCGATGCTCGACGACTGGATCGCGCTCGCGCAACGGACGGAGCACCTCGGCGCCCAGCTCGTCCTCGAGCCCGAACCGTGGTCGAACCTGCCCACCGTCGAGCGGGCCTCCCGCTTCGTCACCGCCGCCGGGCACCCGAACGGCGGCCTGCTCCTCGACGCGATGCACACGCTCCGCGGGGGTTCGACCCTCGCGTCCGTCCACGAGGGTGTCGCCCCGTCGGCCCTCGCCGCCGTGGAGTTGAGCGACGGTCTCCTCCACACACCGGCCGGCATGACGCTCGCCGAGGAGTCCCGCGCTGCCCGCCACCTCCCCGGGTCCGGTGCGTGGGACCTGCCCGGCTTCGTCCGGACGGTCCGCGACCTGGGCTTCGACGAGCCCTGGGGCGTCGAGGTGCGGACGGCGGCGCACCGGGCGATGCCGACGGCCGAAGCACTCCGCACCGCAGCTGCCGCGACCCGGGCCGTGCTCGACGCCGCCGACGCGTTCGGCGCCCCCGCCGCCCCGGCCATGCCGTCGACCCCGGCGCCGACGTCCGCAGTGGACTACGAGTCGTCGCACGGTGCGCCACGATCGCCGATGCCGACGCTCCCCACGCCTCGCCGCGAGGCCGACACAGGGACCCCCGCGTAGCGTCGCGGTCATGACCGACCACGACGACGAACTCCTCCGCCGCTCCCAGGACGCGATCGACGAGGCGAAGGCCGCTGCGGCCGACGTGATCGAGCCCGACGAGGACGAGCTCGTCGATGAGGACCTGGCCGCCGCCGACGACGCCGCACCGGCGGACGGTCCCGCTCCGGCACCCTGACCCGCGTCATCCGGACATCGTCACGACCCGGTGTGACGATCCGGTTCGTCACACCGTCTCAGTGGTGAGCCTGCCAGCGGCTCCCCGCTGCTGGCCCGAGCGCGCCGTGGCCGGTCCATCCCTGAACGCCGGTCACGGCGCTCCCGACGGTGGCCCGTGCGTCCCCTGATCCGGCGTGCGGGCCGCCTTCAGTTCGCCGTCAGTGCGGTCAGTCCTCGGCCGCGTCTCACCTTCACCGCGTCTCAGTCCTCGACCTCGTCGCCGAGGAAGTCCGCGTACGTGATCTCGCCGTCCGAGACGACGGCCGGCGGCTCCACCGCGTAACGTGCACGGTTGCCCGGTGCCGCTCCGCGTTCCTCCGGGGTGAACGGCGGCAGGTACTTGCTCGTGCTCATGGTCACGCCCTTCCGTCCCCGTGAACGTAACAGTCGCGCGAGGAGCGGCGGCAGGCTCCCGGCGGGATCGTCCCCCGTGGAGCGGCCGAACGGGGGACGGAAGTTCGCCCGAGGCGGACCCCATGCGTGTGCATGTGCGCGATCAGGACTCCCGGACGACGTCCCCGGGGTCCTTGTCGGGCCGCCACCCGCGCCACGAGGGCTGCCGGAGCCGACCGTCGCCGGTCCACTCGGCGAACTCCACCTCGCCCACCCGTGTCGCTCGGACCCAGTGCGCGTCGCGCGCATCGGGACGCGGGACGTCCACGAACGGCGACGTCTTCCGCTCCAGGGGGCCGAGGGTGTCCGCGATCTCGTCGAGGTCCCGGTCGCGGAAGCCGGTGCCGACCTTGCCGACGTACTCCAACCCGTCCGGCCCCGGCACACCGAGCAGGAGGGACCCGATGCCGCCGGCACGTCGACCGGCACCGGGCTTCCACCCGCCGACGACGACTTCCTGCGTCGCGTGGTGCTTCACCTTCAGCCAGGCCTCTGACCTGCGGCCCTCGGCGTACCGGGAGGTGCGCTTCTTCGCGACGACGCCCTCCAGACCACGACGACGGGACTCGGCGAGCGCCGCCGCGAAGTCGCCCTCGACGGCGTCTGGCACCTCGACCGCACCGCCGGGCTCGACCACGGTCGCGAGGGCCTCCCGGCGTGCCGTGTACCCGTGCCGGGTCAGCTCGTGCCCGTCGGCCTCGAGCACGTCGAAGAGGAACAGCCGCACGGGGGTCCGTCGGCGGGCTGCCTCCACCTCGCGCGGCTTCGTGAGGCCCATGCGCTCCTGGAGGAGCTGGAACGAGGGCCGACCCCGGTCGTCGAGCGCGACGACCTCGCCGTCGTAGACGCCGTCGACCGCGGCCCGGTCGCCGAGGTCCTGCAGCTCCGGGTACTGGTCGGTCAGGTCGTTGCCGTTCCGGCTGCGCAGCGTGACGTGGCCGTCCCGTACGGTGGCGAGCACGCGGACGCCGTCCCACTTCAGCTCGAAGGCCCAGTCGTCGGGGTCGAGGTGCGGCTCGCCCGTCGTGAGGGAGGCCTGCATGGTGCGGCGCTCGGTCGGGGGTTCCGAGGCACGGGTCGTCGCGTGGACCGTCGGCCGCTCGGTCCGCCCCGACGCTGCCCGGTCGCCGGCGCCGGGTTCGCGGGCGGGTTGCTCCTTCGTCCGGTGGATGAGCCAGTTCTTCTCGTCGCCGTCGCGTCCACGACCACGGCCGCGGGTGTGCAGGAGTGCGAGGCGACGGGCGCCGCCGGTGCGGCCGTGGAGCGTGACGATGACCTCCTCGCCGTCGCGCCACTTCTCGAGGTCGTACGTGCCGTCGTCCCACACCGTGACGGTCCCCCCGCCGTACTCGGCGTGCGGGATGGTCCCCTCGAACCCGCCGTACTCGAGCGGGTGGTCCTCGGTCTGCACGGCGAGGTGGTTCTTCCCCGGGTCGGTGGGCTCCCCCTTCGGCAGGGCCCAGCTGACGAGCACCCCGTCGTGTTCGAGCCGGAAGTCGTAGTGGTCCCTCGTGGCGTGGTGCTCCTGGATGACGAACGTCGGCAGGCCGTCCTCGCGGACCGTCGGCGGTCCGGCCGGGACCGGCTCCGGGGTCTTCGACGCGTCGCGCTTGGCGCGGTACGCGCTCAGCCGGTCCTCGCTCGCCCGGTTCGCGTCGGCCGTCCGCGCGCCGTCCCAGTGTCCGGCGTCCGGGCGGCCGACCGACAACGAGGCGGCGGCGACCGGGTGCAGGAGGTCGCCACGGGCCTCCAGGCGGTCCAGGACCTCGTCCAGCGTCAGCTGGGCGAGGCCGCGCTGGGTGAGCTCGTCCCAGGTGCGCGGGGCAGCGACCGTCGGCCGGTCACGGCCGCGCAACGAGTACGGAGCGATCGTCGTCTTGTTGCCGTTGTTCTGCGACCAGTCGACGAACACCTTGCCGGTGCGGTCGGCCCGACTCATCGACGACAGGACGAGGTCGGGCAGGTCCTGCTCGAGTGCACGCGCGAGCTCGTGCGCGACCTCGGAGACCTGCGTCGTCGTCGCGCGTCCGTCGAGGGCGGCGTAGAGGTGGATGCCCTTGGAGCCGGAGGTCACCGGGTAGGGGTCGAGTCCCATGCCCTGCAGGACCTCACGTGCGGCGACGGCGACCTCGACGCACTCCGCAAGGCCGACGCCTTCGCCGGGGTCGAGGTCGAGGACGAGCCGGTCCGGGTCCTGGTGTCCACCGCGTGGCCCGAAGCGCCACTGCGGGACGTGCAGCTCGAGCGCGGCCTGCTGTGCCATCCACACGAGCGTCGCGACGTCGTCGACGATCGGGTACTCGGTGTCGTGCTCCTTGTGCGCGATGGTGTGGTGCCGGACCCAGTCGGGTGCGGTGTCCGGCAGGTTCTTCTCGAAGAAGACCTTGCCGTCGACGCCGTTCGCCCAGCGCTTCCGGGTGACCGGGCGGTCCTTGACGTGCGGGATCATCCACGGGGCGACCCGCTCGTAGTACTCGATCACCCGCCCCTTCGTCGTGCCGGTCGCCGGGTAGAGGACCTTGTCGGTGTTGCTCAGGCTGATCGTCCGCCCGCCGACGAGGACGGTCCTGCGCTTGGCGACGGGACTCACAGCGCCACCCCGGTCGCTCCCGCGACCGTGAGGGTGGAGCCGGACGTGTACGAGGACTCCGGCCCGGCGAGGTACACGTAGGCGCTGCCGAGCTCGACGGGCTGCGCCGGACGGCCGAACGGGGTGCCCTCGCCGTAGTGGGCGATCTCGTCGCCCGGGTAGCTGGTCGGCTGCAGGGGCGTCCACACCGGGCCGGGCACGACCGTGTTCGCCCGGATCCCCCGCGACGCGAGCTGCCGGGCGAGGCCGTTCGTGTAGGTGGTGATCGCGGACTTCGTCGCCGCGTAGTCGATCATCCGCGCCTGCGGCTCGTGCGCGGAGACCGAGCTCGTCGTGACGATCGCGCTGCCGGGCGCCATGCGCGGCACCGCGGCCCGCACGAGCCAGAACAGCGAGTACAGGTTGACCTTGAGCGTCCGGTCGAACGACTCCGTCGTCTGCTCGGTGACGTCCTCGTGCACCTGCTGGTGGCCGGCGACGAGCACGAGCGCGTCGAGACCGCCGAGCGTGCTCACGGCGTCGCGCACGAGGTCGGCGCAGAACGCCTCGTCCGTCAGGTCGCCCGGCAGCAGCACGGCCCTGCGGCCGAGGGCGCCGATGACGTCGCGGACCTCCTCGAGGTCGTCCTGCTCCTCCGGGAGGGCGTTGAGGGCGACGTCGGCGCCCTCCTTCGCCATCGCGATCGCCGCCGCCCGGCCGATGCCGGAGTCCGCCCCGGTGACGAGGACGCGGTAGCCCGGCATCCGCCCCGTGCCCCGGTAGCTGCGTTCGCCGTGGTCGGGCGCGGGGTCCATCGCGCTCGCCAGGCCCGAACCGGTCTGGGTCTGCTCGGGGAACGGCGGTCGCGGGTGCTGGGTGCGCGGATCCTGCTTGTCGAGCTGGCTCATGCGCCCATCGTGCTCGTCCCGGCGCGGCTCCGGTCCAGCGAAGCCCGACCTGTGGACGACCGCTCGCTCCGGACGCTCCTGTGCAGGGACGGGCATCATGTGCCCATGAGGTCGATCTGGAAGGGCTCCATCGCGTTCGGGCTCGTCAACGTGCCCATCAAGGTCTACGCGGCCACCGAGACCCACGACGTCTCCCTGCACCAGGTGCACGACGAGGACAAGGGACGCATCCGCTACAAGCGTGTGTGCGAGTTCGGCCACGAGGTCGAGTACGCCGACATCCAGCGCGCGTACGACGACGGTGACAAGACGGTGGTGCTCACCGCCGACGACTTCAAGCAGCTGCCCGAGGAGCAGTCGCACGAGATCGAGGTCCTCGAGTTCGTGCCCGTCGAGCAGGTCGACCCGATGATGTTCGAGAAGTCGTACTACCTCGAACCGGACTCGCGCTCCCCGAAGGCGTACGTGCTCCTCCGCGAGACGCTCGCGAAGACCGACCGGCTGGCGATCGTGCAGTTCACGCTCCGGCAGAAGACCCGGCTCGGCGTGCTCCGGGTCCACGACGACGTCATCCTGCTGCAGGGCCTGCTCTGGGGCGACGAGGTCCGTGCGGCGGACTTCGGCAGCCTCGACTCGACGGTGAAGGTGAGCGCGAGCGAGCTGAAGATGTCGTCCTCGCTCGTCGACAGCATGTCCACCGACTTCGACCCGGACCGCTACACCGACGCGTACCAGGAAGAACTGCAGCAGCTCATCGACGCGAAGCTCGCGTCGGGCGACGACGTCGACACCGCGGAGACGTTCGGCGACCGCGACTCGGACGACGACGACGGAGAGGGCGGCGACGTGATCGACCTGATGGCCGCCCTGCGGGCGTCCGTCGACAAGAAGCGGACGGGAGGCTCGGGGTCGCGGTCCCGGGGCGGGTCGCGGACCACGAAGGCCGGCTCCACTGCCGGCGACGCGTCCAGCGACGACGCTCCTGCCGCGGAGAAGAAGACCCCTGCGAAGAAGACCCCCGCGCAGAAGACGGCCCCCGCGAAGACCCCGGCCGCCGCGAAGAAGACTGCGACGACGAAGGCGCCGGCGGGACGCACACCGGCGAAGAAGGCCCCGGCGAAGGAGACCCCCGCGAAGGAGACCCCCGCGAAGAAGCCCGCCGCGAAGAAGCGCGCGAGCTAGTCCTCGGTTGCTGCTGGTCCTCGGACCCGGCTGGTCCTCCGTGTCCTCCTAGTCCTCCGTGTCCTTCGCGGTCCGGCGGAGCACGGTGGGCAGGGCCGTCCACAGCGTCCCGGTGCCCACGAACACGGCCACGCCGGCGATGATCCCGCCGCGGCCGCCGAGCACCACGTCGAAGACGAACCAGACGGTCCCCGCGAACAGGAGTGCGGCGGCGAACAGCGTGACGAGCAGCAGGACGTTGCCTGCTCGGACGAGGTCGTGCTTCTGCCGCTGCTTGAACACCAGCCGGTGGGTGGCGACCACGGCGAGCGCCACGACGGTGACGACGACGGCGAGCACGACGAGCGTGAGGTAGATCGTCTCCTGCCGGCTACTGAGCGAGGAGAACCGCTGCTGGAACGGCAGCGTGAGCAGGAACCCGGCGAGGATCTGCGCGCCGGTCTGCACGATCCGGAGCTCCTGCTGGATGTCGCTCCAGTTGCGGTCCCACCGTTCGGTCGGGGTCTCGTTCCGGCCCCGCTGCAACTCGCTCATGCCGCGACCGTACTGGTCGCCACGAGGAGCACGGCCGGGCGCTCCGTCACGCAGCGGAAACACGCATCGGGGACACTGGAGGCATGACTCCACAAGAGCCTGGGAGCCTGTCCTCGTCATCCGTGAGTGCAGGCCCGCCCGTCACCGTGTCCATCACCCGCCTCGTCGAACCCGACCGCATCCCGGACGCCACCCGCTGGGTGCAGTCGGGTGTGAACCTCGCGAACCGCTACCCCGGCTTCCTCGGCTCGGGCTGGGTCCGCTCGCACGCGACGAGCCACGAGTGGCACATGCTCTACCGGTTCGCCGACCACGAGCAGCTCGCCACGTGGGAGAACTCCGACGACCGGCTGCGGTGGCTGGACCTCGGCCGCGACCTCGTCGTCGAGTCCCGCGTCGAGAAGCGCACCGGCATCGAGGGGTGGTTCGACGCTCCGCAGGACGCCCCGACGTCGAGCGCGCCGCCGCGGTGGAAGCAGGCGGTGAGCATCTGGCTCGGCTTCTTCCCGGTGAACCTCGTCTTCACGTACCTGGTCGGCTGGCTCGTGCCGGCGTTCGGACACCTCCCGGTGCTGCCCCGGGTCCTCGTGACGACGCTCGTGCTCACGCCGATCATGACGTTCTGGGTGCTGCCGTTCGTCACGGGGCTCATCCGCCCCTGGCTGCTCGCCCCACCCCGGAGGGCCTGACCCCGACCTCAGCCCAGCACGGACAGCTGGTCGAGCCGCTCGAGGATCACGCCCTCGCGCAGCGCCCACGGGCAGACCTCGAGCGCGGGCAGGTCGAAGATGTCGAGGCACGCCTCGGCCACGAGCGCTCCGGGGACGACCTGGTGCGCCCGGCTCGGCGAGACACCGGGCAGCGTCGCGAGCTCGTCGACCGTCATCCGGAGCAGGCCGGGCAGCTGCCGCCGGAGCTCGGCGCCGTCGAGTGACCGCGGGACGAGCGGCCCTTCGGCTGAGGGCGCGGCGCCGCAGATCCGCGCGATCGACCGGAACGTCTTCGAGGTCGCGACGGCACGGTCGGGCCGTCCGGAGCGGAGCAGGAGCCCAGCGTCCCGTGCGATCGACACCCGGATCTCGTGCCGCAGCCGCCGGACGTCGTCCTCGGTCGGTGTGCCGGCGGCGAAGAACGAGCGGGCGAGCCGTGCGGCGCCGATCGGCATCGACCACGCGACGTCGGGGGCCTCGTCCGCTCCCCCGGCGATCTCGAGCGAACCACCACCGATGTCGAACACCGCGAGCCGACCGGCGGACCAGCCGAACCAGCGGCGGACGGCGAGGAAGGTCAGCCGCGCCTCGTCGCCACCGGAGAGCACGGCGAGCTCGACGCCCGTCTCGGCCTCGACGTGGGCGAGGACGGCGTCCGAGTTCACGGCGTCGCGGACCGCCGAGGTGGCGAACGCCAGCATGTCCTCGCAGCCGCGGTCCTCGGCGATGCGGACGGCGTCGGCGACGAACGCCGTGAGCGCGTCGATCCCCGCTCGGGTCACGGCACCCGATCCGTCGAGGTGCTCGGCCAGGCGCAGCGGCTGCTTGAACGAGGACGCCGGGAGCGGCGCGGCACCGCCGTGGGCGTCCACCACGAGCAGGTGGCCGGTGTTGGACCCGATGTCGAGGACTCCCACGCGCATGGCACCACGCTAGTGCGGACTGGAGGCGCGTCTCACGCCCGCAGGAACGCCTCCAGTTCGGCGGTGCTCGGGTAGGACGCCTGCGCGCCCGGCTTCGTCGCGGCGTACGCCCCGACCCCGACCGCGAACCGGGCGGCGTCGAGCAGCGTGTCCCCGGCGGCGAGCCGCAGAGCGACGGCACCCATGAACGCGTCACCGCAGCCGGTCGTGTCGACGGGCTCGACCCGGACGGCGTCGACGGGGACGGGCTCTGCGTCGCCGTCGTGCACCGTGCAGCCGGCCCCGCCGCGGGTGACGATCGAGCGGCGGACGCCGTGGGCACCGAGTTCCGCGGCCTCGTGCTCGTTCACGAGGAGGACGTCGGTCAGGTCCAGCAGTTCCTGCGGGACGGCACCGAGCGGCGAGAGGTTCGTGAGGACCGTGACCCCGGCCTCGTGCGCGGCCCGGGCTGCGGCGACGACCACGTCGAGCGACACCTCGAGGCAGAGCCCGAGCACCCCGGCGTCGGCGAAGGCGTCGGCGGGGACGTCGGCCGGCGTCAGCGTGCCGTTCGCCCCGGCGGAGATCACGATGGTGTTCTCGCCGGCGCCGTCGACCGTGATGACCGCCGTGCCGGTGGCGACCCCCTCGCGGACGGCGACGTGCGTCGTGTCGACACCGGCGGCCGCGACGGAGTCGCGGAGCAGCGCACCGTTCCCGTCGTCGCCGACCGCACCGATCATGCGCACCGTGCCCCCGAGCCTCCCGGCTGCCACGGCCTGGTTGGCGGACTTGCCACCGGGGAGGATCGCGAGGTCTGACCCCTGGAGGGTCTCACCGGGCTTCGGGAAGCGCTCCGTGCGGACCACGAGGTCGGCATTGAGGCTGCCGACGACGACGATGCCGGTCATGCGGCTGCTCCTGTCTCGGCCGAGGCCGGGCGCGGGATGAGGAAGGACGTGGCGAGTGCCGCGCAGGTGATCACGGCACCGAGCAGCATGCCACCGGAGTACCCGGCGGTGCCGGCGGACCCGCCGGTCCCGAGCGCGATCTGGAGCGCCGGGAGCACCGCGAAGCTGATGCCCGCGCCGAGGTTGAACGCCCCCGCGTTGAGGCCGGGGAGGAACCCGGGGTTCGACTCCGGCGAGAGGACGATGCCGAGGCCGTTCAGGATGATGTTCGCGATGCCCGCGTAGGTGATGCCGATCAGGACCGTCGCCGCGACGAGCACGGGCAGCGAGTGCACGCCGACGAACGCCATGACGAGCGTCGCGACGATGCTCCCGACGAGGCCGACGCGGAGCACGGCGCGGTAGCCGAGCGTCGGCGCGAGCCGACCGGCGAAGGGTCCGACGACCCAGCCGACCAGCGCGTACGGCGTGAGGAACGCGAGCGAGGCGAGGTCGGCCTCCATGCCGAAGCCCGCGTCAGGGTTCTGTGCGAGGCTCGTGACGAGGCCGTTGACCACCGCGAACACGCCGGTCATCGTGAGCAGCGTGGTGACCAGGAGCGCCCAGGTCCCGCGGCGCTTGAGGAACCGGGTCTCGACGAGCGGCTCGCGCACCCGCGACTCGACCGCCCAGAAGACCCCGAAGGCGACGAGCGCGACGACGATGCCGCCCACCACGAGCCCCCAGTCGGCGGCTGCGAGCTTGCCCGCCTCGTTGAACGCGGTGAGCAGTGCGCCGACGCTGACGACGAGCGGCAGGACACCCCACCAGTCCATGCGGGTGCCGGCGGACGGCTTCGACTCGACGCCCCAGGCGGCCACCATGAGGGCGGCGACGACGGTCACGGCCGCGATCACCCAGAAGATCCCGCGGAACCCGAAGTGGGTCGCGATCCAGCCGCCGGCGAGGGCGTCGACGCCCGCGATGCCGCCGTTCACCGCGGTGAGGAGGCCGAGCGCGGCGCCGTAGCGCTTCGGGTCGGCGATCTCGTTGCGGAGCACGAGCAGGCCGATCGGCACGACGGGGCCGGTGACGCCCTGGATCATCCGACCGACGAACAGCATCGGGACGTTCACGGCGAGCGCCGCGACGACGCTGCCGACGAGCATCACGAGGAGCATGCCGAGGAGGACCCGCTTCCGGCCGACGATGTCGGACAGCCGCGGCAGGAACAGCGAGAAGAGCGCCGCGAGGGTGAAGAACAGGGTCTGCGAGAGCCCGATCGTGGCGTCGTCCGTGCGCAGGTCGCGCGCCATCGTGACGAGTGCCGGGCTGAGCATGCTCGCGTTGAGCTGGAACGCGATGCACGCCGCGAGCAGGGCGGCGGTGAGGGCCGTGACGGACCGCTTCGGGGTCGACGTCGTCGTCGAGGTGGTGGTCATGGTGGGTCAGTGCTCCGGGGTGACGGCGGTGTCGGGGTCGGTGAGGGCGGCGGCGACGGCGTGGGGTGCGTCCGCGCGCGGCGCGCTGGCGCCTCCGCGGGGTGTCCATCCGGTGTCCGGTGTCTCGCCGATGCGCTCGAGGGCGTCGACGACGAGGTCCCAGAACCGGCCGTGGTCGAGTTCGAGCGCCGCGCTCGTCCGGCAGTCGGCGGGCGCGGGTGCGCGGAAGTCCGCGACGGTCATGCCGAGGGTGTGGACGCCCTGTGTCTCGATCGAGATCGGCACCCGCACGGCGCGCACGATGGTCGGGTCGATGACGTACGCCACGGCGCACGGGTCGTGCACGGGCGGTGCGTCGAACCCCTGCGCGTCCTTGTAGGTCTGGCCGAAGAAGTCGAGGAGCTCGCCGACGAAGGCGGCCGGACCGGTGCCGACGGCTGCGATGCGGTCGGCGACCTCGGGGGTGGCCAGTGCCTGGTGCGTCAGGTCGAGCCCGACCATCACGACGTCCCACCCGGCGCGGAAGACGATGTCGGCCGCTTCGGGGTCGATGACGATGTTGAACTCGGCCACCGGGCTCCAGTTGCCGACGTGCACGCCGCCGCCCATGAGGACGACCTCCCGGACACGCTCGACGATCCGGGGCTCCTTCCGGGCCGCGAGGGCGATGTTCGTCAGACCACCCGTCGGGACGAGGGTGACGGTCCCGGGCTCGTGCGCCATGACCGTGTCGATGATGAGGTCGACCGCGTGCCGCGGGTCGAGGTCGAACGCCGGCTCGGGCAGCTCCGGCCCGTCCAGGCCGCTCTCGCCGTGGATGTCGCCGGCGACCTCGATCTCGCGCAGCAGCGGTCGTGACGAGCCGGCCGCGAACGGCACACCGGTGATCCCGGCGATCCGGGCGACGGCGAGGGCGTTCCGGGTGACCTTCGGGAGGGTCTGGTTGCCGACGACGGTGGTCACGGCGAGCAGCTCGATGTCGGGGTTCCCGTGGGCGAGCAGCATGGCGACGGCGTCGTCGTGGCCGGGGTCGCAGTCGAGGATGATCTTGCGGGGCACCGCGGGTCTCCACTTCTTCGGGGATGGGACGTCAGGGCCTGACGCGGTGGGGTCCGCGGCGGAGGAATCAGCTCCCGCGGCGCGTCAAGCGTTTGACATCAGAACACGTCAAGCGCTTGACGTCAACTCATGAGCGCTTGTCGGCTCGCGCACTCGCTACGATCGCCTGGTGCCCTCCCCCGCCCGCGTGACCGCCGCGATGGTCGCCGAGCGCGCCGGGACGAGCATCGCCACCGTCTCCCTCGTGGTCAACGGCAAGGACCGCGGCCGGGTGTCCGCGCCGATCGCCGAGCGGGTGCGCGCGGCCGTCGACGAGCTCGGGTACGTCGTCGACCACGCGGCGAGCTCCCTGGCGCGGGGTAGCGGGGACCTCGTCGTCCTCATCGCCCCCGACCTGTCGAACCCGTTCTTCGCGGAGGTCATCCGCGGCGTCCGGGACACCCTGACCGACCGCTTCCAGCTCGTGCTGTCCGTGACCGAGCGCGGGCGGCAGCCGGTCACGGCGGACGTACGGCGCTTCGAGCGGCTGCGCCCCGCGGGCATCCTCGTGGACGCCCCGGCCGCGGGCGAGGACCTCTCCGCCGGCGTCCCCGTGGTCCAGCTCGACGCCCCGGGCGGGACCGACGCCGTGAACTACGACCTCGCGACCGGCGTCCAGGAACTCGTCGCGCACCTGGCCGACCTCGGGCACCGCCGCATCGGGTACCTCGACGGCACCTCGCGCGCGGCGACGTTCGCCCTCCGCCGCCGACTCCTGGAGGACGCCGCCGTGGCCGCCGGACTGTCGGTGTCTCCGATCGTCGGTTCGGCGGACCTCGCCGTGGACGCCGGCGCGTCGGCCGCGGACGACCTGCTCGACGACTGGCTCGACGACGGGGTGACGGCGGTCGTCGCCGCGGCGGACACCCTGGCGTACGGGGTGCTCCGTGCTGCGGCGGCTCGAGGGGTGGCCGTGCCCGGGCGACTGGCGGTCGCCGGCTTCGACGACCTGCCGTCGTCGTCGGTCACGGCGCCCGCACTGACGAGCGTGGCCCTCCCGGGCGCGGACCTCGGTCGGGCGGCGGCGCTCCGGCTGCTCGCGACGTTCGACGGCGGTGCCCCGGAGGCGCCGTCCCTGCCCACGTGGCTCGTCGTGCGGGCGAGCACCGCCGGCTGAGCCGCGCGCCGCGGGCCGCGTGGGCGCGAGACTCGCGCTGGGCGACAGGACTCGCGCCGATCCGCACGAGAACCGTCGCCCACCACGAGTCTCGGGACCGGTCCACGAGACGGACGGGAGGCACGGTGCCGGCCGGTCCCGCGCCTCCCGTCCGATGGCCAGCGGGTCCGAGACTCGCGCACGGCGACAAGGCTCGCGCCGATCCGCGCGAGAACCGTCGCACACCGCGAGGCTCGGGACCGGTCCACGTGACGGACGGGAGGCACGGTGCCGGCTGGTCCCGCGCCTCCCGTGCGGTGGTTGGCGCGTCCGAGACTCGCGCAGGCCGACAGGACTCGCGCCGATCCGCGCGAGTCCCGTCGCTCAGGCCGAGTCTCGGGACCGGTCCACGTGACGGACGGGAGGCACGGTGCCGGCTGGTCCCGCGCCTCCCGTCCGGTGGCCGGCGGGTCCGAGACTCGCGCAGAGCGACAGGACTCGCGCCGATCCGCACGAGAACCGTCGCCCACCGCGAATCTCGGGACCGGTCCACGTGGCGGACGGGAGGCACGGTGCCGGCTGGTCCCGCGCCTCCCGTCCGGTGGCCGGCGGGTCCGAGACTCGCGCAGGGCGACAAGGCTCGCGCCCGATCGCGCGAGTCCTGTCGCTCAGGCCGAGTCTCGACCCACGCCGTCGCCCGCGCCGTCGGCGGCCGCGGCCGCGGGCGCGGCGGCGGCGCCGCCGCGCTGCGCTCGCTCGAGCTGCTCGGCCTCCGCACCGCCGACGGCCTCGCCGCGGGCGACCATGCCGGCCGTGTCGGACAGGGTGATCTGCGGCAGGAACAGTGCGAGCAGGAACGCGACGCCGATGAACGGCAGGAGGTACCAGAACACCGGCGCGAGCGAGTCGGCGTAGGCGTTCACGATGCCGTCCTGCACGGCCGCCGGCAGCTTCGCCACGGTCGCCGGGTCGATGCTCCCCGCCGACGACGCCGCGTCCGTCGCCGATCCCCCGGCACCCCGGAACACGTCCGTCAGGGCCGTGGTGAGCCGCGCGGTGAACAGCGCGCCGAAGACGGCCGTGCCGAGGGAGGCCCCGACCTCGCGGAAGTAGTTGTTGGTCGAGGTCGCGGTCCCGACCTGGTCCGCGGGCACGGCGTTCTGCGCGACGAGCACGACCACCTGCATGATCAACCCCAGGCCGGCGCCGAACACGAACAGGTACGCGCAGATCAGCCAGATCGGGGTGTCCGCCGCGAGCTGGGTCATCGCGAGCATCGCCATCGCGACGAGGACGGTCCCCACGATCGGGAACATCCGGTAGCGGCCCGTCTTCGTGATCAGGATGCCGGAGACGATCGAGGTCCCGATGAGCCCGACCATCATCGGCAGCATCAGCAGCCCGGAGACCGCCGCCGAGGTGCCCGAGGCCATCTGGAGGAACGTCGGGACGAAGCCGATCGCCGCGAACATGCCGATGCCGAGGACGAGCCCGATGCCCGTCGCGAGGAGGAACGTGCGGTTGCGGAAGAACGCGAGCGGGAGCACCGGGTCCTGGGCGCGCGACTCGACGAGCACCAGCAGCGCGGCCGCGACGACGAGGCCGGCGAACCACGCCCAGGTCTCGAGGGCGTCCCAGCCGTGGTCCTTGCTCCCGCCGAACTCCGAGAAGAAGACGAGGCACGTCGTGGCTGCCGACATCAGCAGCACGCCGAGGACGTCGATCCGCTTCGTCGCCTTCTTGGTCGGGAGCGTGAGTGCGAACCAGGCCACGAAGAACGCCGCGATGCCGACCGGGATGTTGATGTAGAACGCCCAGTTCCAGGTGAGGTGGTCGACGAAGAAGCCGCCGAGCAGCGGTCCGCCGATCGCGGAGAGCCCGAAGATCGCGCCGAGCGGGCCGAGGTACTTGCCGCGCTGCGAGGCGGGCACGATGTCCGCGATGATCGCCTGCGACAGGATCATCAGGCCGCCACCACCGAGTCCCTGCACGGCACGGAACACCACGAGCTGCGTGAAGTCACCGGCGAACGCGCACCCGGCGGACGCGATGGTGAACAGCGCGATCGCGACGAGGAACAGGTTCCGTCGCCCGAGGACGTCGCCGAACTTGCCGTAGACGGGCATGACGATGGTCGAGGCGAGCAGGTACCCGGTGGTCAGCCACGCCTGGTGCGCGACGCCGCCGAGCTCGCCGACGATGGTGGGCATCGCGGTCGAGACGATGGTCTGGTCGAGGCTGGACAGCAGCATCCCGGCGATGAGCGCCGAGAAGATGATCCAGATGCGCCGCTGGGTGAGCAGCAGCGGCCCGTCGGAGCCGGGGCGGGCGCGTCGGGCGCCCTGCGCGGTGGCGGTCATGCGGTGGGGTCCTGTCCGGTGGTGGTGAGGGCCGCCCTGAGCTGGCGGAGGTTGTCGGTGAGCAACGCCTCGAACGGCGGGTCGGTCGCCTCGTCGTAGGCGTCGTCGAAGTAGGTGCCGGCGGTGACCTTGAGCAGCGCCCCCGCGGTCTCCGCCACGAGCTGTGCGCGGCGGTCGGCGGGGTCGTGCCAGCCGAAGCGCTCGCGCACGGCGCGGGCGACGGCGGCGAGCTGCATGTCGACGACGTCGAGGAACTTCGGGACCATCGCGGGCTCGCGGTCGAACACCCGACGGACGAGGGCTTCGTCCGCACGGTCGAGTCCGACGACGTGCATCTGCTCGATCGCGAGCGCGACGACCGATCCAAGCGGGTCGGTCTCCTCGGGCACGAGCGTCCGGGCGGCGAAGGCACGGAACATCTCCTCCGACGCGCCCTGCTCGATCCCGAGCACGGCATCGTCCTTCGACGCGAAGTGGTTGAAGAACGTCCGACGGGACACCCCGACCCGCTCGCACAGCTGCTCGATGGTGAAGCCGTGCAGCCCGTGCTCGATCGTCGCCCGGCGCGCCTCGACGATCATGCGTCGGCGCAGCGCGCGGGTGCGTTCGGTGGTGCTCACCGCACCAGAATTGCACTATCGGTCTGAGAGTGCAATCAAGAAGACGACGGCAGCGCCTTCGCGAAGCAGAACGACCACGGCATGGTCTCCGCGTAGGGCGCGTACACCGGGATCTGCTCCCAGCCGGTCTTCCGGTACAGCGCAACGGCCTCGGGCTGCTTGTCGCCGGTCTGCAGGATCACCCGCGCAGCCCCCTGCTCGCGCGCGACCTCCTCCCCCTCGGCCAGCAACGCCGTCGCCGCACCCTTCCCCCGGGCAGCCGACAGCACGATCAGGCGCTTCAGCTCGACCTCGTCCCCGAGGCGCCGCACGGCGATGTGCCCGAGCGGGGTGCCGTCGTCGTCGATCGCGAGCACCGAGGTGATGACGTCCGCCGGGTCGACGGTGAGCACGCGGTCGCGCTCGGCGGTGACGGCGGGGTCCTCCATCGCGTTCGCCGAGCCGTAGCGCTCGTGCATCTCCTCGTCCATCGTGGCGCGGAGGGCCACTCCGCGGGGGTCGTCCCAGGCGACGCGTTCGATCGTGATCACGAAGAACGATCCTGGCACGCCGACGCGGCAGCACGACGACGCAGCGGACAGTCATCCAGCTCGCCGTCGGCGCGAGCGACGCCCTCTCGGTCGGTGTGATCAACGCCGCCACGGACTGCAGCGTCGCCGCAGACACGGGCACGTCGTCCTGCTTCGGCACGAACCTCGCCGGTCTCATCGGCCTCACGGCGCAGTCGCCCATCGGAACGCTCGGCGTCCTGATCCTGGCGCTGATCGCGATCCTGATGACGTTCGTGCAGATCGCCCTCATGGTCGTTCGATCGGCGGTGCTCGTTCTCCTGCCGGGCGTTCTGCCGCTGACAGCGTCGTTCACGAGCATTCCCAGCGGCGAGCAGTGGTTCCGCCGCTCCCTCGGCTGGTTGGTCACGTTCATCCTCTACAAGCCCGCCGCCGCGCTGATCTACGCCGCAGCGTTCAAGCTCATCGGCACGGACATCTTCTTGAAGGAAGACGGCGGGATCTGGTTGGTCATGACCGGCCTGGCGCTGATGATCATCGCCCTCGTCGCGCTGCCGGCGCTCATGCGCTTCATCGCCAGGATGGTCGCCCTTGCCGGCGGCGGAGCCGCTGGCGCGGCGGTCGCCGGCGGTCTCGGCATCGCCGCGGGCGAGCTTGCAACCGGTGCGATCAAGCCCTGGCCGTCGAAGTCGAGCAGCAACACGTCGTCCTCCTCGTCGCGATCGACGTCGAAGACGGAGGCATCGACCGGGTCGACGCAGCCCGGCGGCAAGAGCGGCCGTCCCCAGCCGCGCTGGGAAGCGCACAATCGTCCATCTGACTTAAGAGACATTATCGGCGGACCTGTCAAGCTTCGCGTCTCATCAGTTCTGAGTGACTGCGAGGGTGCTTGCTCGAGGCTCACCGCAAGGAATGGCACGCTGCAGGCCCCCGCGGAGGACTGTGCTCCTGACCGGTTGCAGCTCTACTAGCGTCGCGAGCATGGAGGTCCTCGTCAGTTGATCCAAAGATGCAGAGCGCCGCGTAGCCGAAGCATTCCGAGGCGTACTGCACACGGGAGCCACCGGCAACTAGATTTCACGTCATGACCGAGATGCTGGCGGCGCTCCTGGGCGCACTCCTTGGTGGCCTGCTATCCGCTGGAGGGAGTGCCTGGCAGACGGGCAAGGTCCTGAAGCACGAAACCGCAATGGCAGCAGCCGAGCGCCGTGAGGCTGAGCGAGTGGAAGACGAGCGTCGACAGTCAGTTGTTGCCGATCGGTTGATTGCGGCTCTCGCGAGCTGTCTAACTTCTGCTGAAGGCCGCCTCGACGCTCTTGCTCACTTCGTACGAGTGCGCGCGACTGACGATGTTCACCGTGATCGCGACCGTCGAGAGTCCGCCCTACTTGAATCAGGTGCCAGCTACTCGCATGCCCTACCTGAGCCGGTGAGAGACCGTTGGGATGCGCTCACTTGGCTGGTCCGATTCAACACCTCGACGCAGCCCGAGCGGTCCGATGATGACCGGCGACGCGACTATAGCGACCTGCTGAACTACAGCGAGTATGTGCGGCGATCGCTGCGCGCCGTCAGCGGGGACGATCCGATGCCCCCGCCGTACCCCGCCCCGGATGTCCGGCGTGCAGAGCGCAGGGTATGGGGATACAAGCCTGCACCGGGAAACAATGAGCCTGACCTTTCCGACTGGCAGCTCAGTTCTCGCCTCGTCGGAGAGGTGACCTTCAGCACGGGTGAGGTGCGCTGGTACGGCCTCAACGGACTAGTGGAGGTTCTATCACCGGAGCCCGCAGAACCTCGCGACGACGATAACGGCTGACGGGCCAGGCGCAGGCCACTCAATTGCGACCTAGCCTTCGCTGCAGGTCTCCAAGCGGTCTGCTGGACGGTCTATCCGCGTAACAGCGGCCTTGTCAACGCTGCGAAAAGAGCTGGATGCATCTCAATCGCAGCAAGCTACTATGCAGGACTTCGAGCGGCTGGGCGCGTGTTCTACAAGGGCAAGGGTGACCCGAGGTAGAGCGCTGACCGTAGATGTAGGAGATGTTGAGTGGCATGGTTGACGAATTTGAAGACGGTCTGAGCGGACAAAGGTCTACCCCGCCGTACGGCGACCGCCGTCAGTCGCTGTCGCCCCCTGGGGTACGCCGGTCGAGGACAAAGACGCTTTTCGGCGGCTTGCTCCTCGGCATTGGCCTTGCGTTCTTTGCTTGGACAGTCGTCAAAATCGTTGTGGCTCTAATCGATGCTTCCAGCGGGGCTGACATCAGCGTTGCATACACATTACTCATAGCGGCCGCGTTTTGCATCTTAGGTGGTGCGCTCCTGCGGTTGCACAACGGAAAGAACTAAAATTGAAGCAAATCTCAAAGCGCCTCTTTGGTGTATGTGTCGCCCTGCTCGCAGTTGGATATATAGGGTTGGCGGCGTTCTTTTTGGTCGTCAACTATGGGGACACAGAGGGGGGCGCCAATATCGGGATTGGTATTCTTGCCATCCTTGCCCTAGGTGCCGGTGGGGTAGGGGTTGTTTCAGGTTTAGCAGCGACCATCATTCGCATCATGGCGTCGCGCAGGGCTTAGCTACCTCTAGCCAGGGACGGTTCCTTGCAGAGAATCATTCGGGTTGACCTCGAGTTAGCGGAAGTTGCCCGTCATTCTCTTGGCCGCATATCTCCTCTGTACTGCAATCCGATCGATGCATGACGCGTGGCTCCCGCACCCGTGTCGGGGGTGGGGGCCACGCGTTCGGTGGCGCGTCCCTCATAGTCAGCATCGTTTCCGGCGACATTGGGGTAACGCTTGTCGCCACGGGGCAGCGCAGCGGTCGGCGAATGCCACCGAGCCGCACATCAAAGCTGGCATAATCTATATTATCGGCGCGAGTTGCTAGGCAGTTGGCGGATCGCCGACTGTGATCGTGAGAGCGAGCGTCGACTCCTCGAGGGCGCCGGTTACGACCCCGACAAGCGCGATGAGAAGCGCCGCGCCGAGCACCGCGACACTATGCAGACACGGAGCGGGGCGGGCACCAAGGGTGCCCGCCCCCGCTCCGCGTCAGCTGGCGCGACTCACGGTCCCCGCTCCGGCGGTGCTTCGAGTCACTGCCGGACCGGTGACGGTCGGTCTCCCCGCGTTCGTTCAGCGGGTGAATCGCCGGTCAGCACCCTGGTGGGCTGGCGTTCAAGGGACCGTCACCCTGAGGAATACAATCGCTAGGAGCGTGACAAGAATCACCCCGACAAATGCGCCTAGGGAAAACCACGCACCCCGGCGGCCGGTGCGATGTCGAAGTATGCCAAGAACGAGCCCTGCTACGACGACACCGAATCCGATAGCAAGAGATATAGCCATGCTCCCGTACCAGCCAACACCGGAACAGAGTGCGCTTGATTTCTCTCCACAAGCCGCATAGACAGTCAGATTATTGTCGAACACAACACCTGCGCCTACCACGGCCGCGAGCAAGCTCACAAAAAAGGTAACCCAGATCGTGACCAGGTCACTAGTCGAACCCGATCGCTCTCGATTGCCGCTGGTCGATTTACTCATGCGAACTGCCTCAGCCATTTCTCCTCGTTAGTGGGAGTTGGTTCATTCTTGTACGAATTGTGTACCGGCAAGGACATTCCCCACTTCTGGCAGAATATGTCGTTACGGAAGCACCGGGAGCGAGCCTGGGTAACTCTCTTTCCCTTATTGTTAACCGCAGTGTAGTAGTTGATATTGTGATGCCAAGCATGCAGGGGACCGTTATCAGTACCGTTACCCGGCGCATCAATTTTATCGGAATTATCGTAAGTCGGATTGCCTGCAAGCACAGCACCGCGGAAGTTAATTTTGGCGGTTCGCGAGAATTTTCCGCTGGCTATGGTGTTCTCGACGACATGAGCTCCTTGGGAATGGCCACCAAGCCATATCTTTGTGGACGAGCAACTCTTCGCTACTGCATTAACCTCAGCAACGAGATTCGCTTGTCCTGCGGCTACGCTATTCCAATATGCCGGCCCGACGACACCCGCCCATGAGGCAGGGTATTTGAGCGATTCAATTGTGGCATTTTGGTCCCTTTTGAGCTTCTTTGCAACTTGTTCCATCTCGCCCAAACCCCCAGAAGTCCAACCATAACCCCCTCGGGACTTGCCAGAGCCAGCCGGCTCGTTCGTTCCGCGTACCCCGATGAATAGCCACGACGGACAGCTTGAAGTCGCGGATGCTTGCACGGAAGACGACTGTGTCGTCGTGGACGCCTGGGTGGATGCAGACAACGTCGGATCGGCGGTTGCAACGAATGACCAGGTAGGAGAAATGGTGTCTGCGTCACCTGACCCGTCGTTGAGTTTTCCCTTGGCTTCTGCATGCCAGTAGTAGGTCTGGCCGTTGATCAAAGTTCCGTCTGGGACTGCAAGCGGTTGAGCGGACCAGTCAGACTGCGCAATAACGCCTGATCCGTCCTGATTTGCGCTCACGGTATACTGCAGCACCACGCTGCTCGTGAAGGGAGCGCCGTCCGTGTTCGTGTAAAGCACCGGGGCGCTGTCGTTGCTGTTGGCTCCGCCTGTGATTGATGGCACGTAGTTGGCGTTGCTCCATAGCCCGGAACCAAAATCGGATGTGGAGTCAGTGCTGGCGCCGGTTGCATCAATTGATGTTGTGGCGGTAATCGAGTGCGCCGCGGCCCCTGCTGGGATCGTCACAGATGTGCTCGTTGAACCTTGGCTGCTGAGCGATTGAGTATCGGTGATATTGCCATCGAGTGCGACGGACAGCTTCGCCGCGGTCGTGTACGCCGAGGGCGCTGTTACTGTGCACGTCACCGGTGAGGTGAGGGCGTCTCGTTGCCAGCTGCCGTCTGTATACGGAGCGGGGCAGGAGATCGCAGCGGTCGGTGCTGTGCTCGCGATGAACGACCATGTTGGCGACGTCTCGGTTTTGACTGTCGTGGAGCCTCCGCTGGTGCCGCGTACCGTCACGGTCCAGTAGTAGGTGGTCCCAGCCGTCATTACGGTTGCCGGGATCTGGAACGCACCCGTGACCCAGCCGCTGTCGGCCACCGGATCATTCGTAGCTGTGCCATTCGTGATGACGTAGTCGAACTGAGCGTCTGTGCCGAAATTGTCGTTCGCGGGAGCGACCGAGAGGGATCCGGCTGTGTCTGCCTCCGCTCCGTCGGCGGGAGTAGGAGTCAGCGTCTTCGAGAACCAGTCGCCGAGACCAAACGAGTACGCGTTCGTTGCGATAGTGGTGCCGCGGGCGTCGTCAACCTCTACCGCAATAGTGTGCGCCCCACCCTGCGCAGGTACCGTCACCGAGGTCGACGTGCTGGCGGTCTCGGAAAGGTCGTTGAGGCTGTCGAGATCTCCGTCCAGATTGACCGTGAGCTGCTGGTTGCTGCTCGACTCCGCGGGCGTGATCACGGTGCACGTGATGTCAGCCGACGGCACCGTCGTCGCCCAGCTACCAGCAGCGTATGGGCTCGGACAAGTGATCGTCGGCGCTTGTGGATTGGTGTACCAGCCCTGCACATCCACAATGTAGTTCGAAGCGTCGGCGACGTTGCGAAGCGCGATCTTCCCGTTCGCGCCGAGCGGGACGGTGATCGTGTTGGTGCGGATGTCGTCGGCTTGGAAGTTGATCGCGGTGGTCCCCGGGTTCGACGTTCCATCGGCGTAGACCTGCGCGCAGCCGGCGCTGCCTGCGTGGGAGACGATGAGCGTCAGCGTGACCGCGGTGATGCCGGATCCCATGATGGGGACGCCGGCCTGGCCGGCGATCTGGATCAGCCGTGTCTCGCTCTTCGCTAGTGCCGTGTTCCCGGATGCCCGGGAATCGTATGCCCGCCCGTAGGAGGGGGTGAAGACGGCCCCGTTGGTGCCGGCTGCGGTGAAGTAGCCCTGCAGGTCGATCACGAGGTTCGCGGTCGATGAGCCGTTCGCGATCGTGATCTTCCCACCCGAGGAGACCGGCACCTGTGCCTGCATCGAGGTGGTGACGGACGGGGCGTAGTGCAGCGCGTTCTGTGGCTTCGTGCTGCCGGTGGCATACGGGGTGAGGTAGCCGTCACTGTCGGTGGTGTTGATCGCGATGAGGTTCACCACGACGCCGGACGCACCGGCCGGGATCCCGTTCGCGCCGGTGATCTGCACGTCGATGCTCTTCCCGGGCGCGATCGTTGCTTTCGCAGCCCCGAGGCCGGACCGGGTGTCGACGATGCGCTTCGCGACGGGTACGAATCCGCCGGCGGCGGTGCCATCCGTGTTCGCCGTGTAGTAGCCCTGCACGTCCAAGATCAGGCGAGCGTTCGTCTCCGCCATCACCTGGATCGTGCCGTCCGCACCAACTGCGAGGGTGGCGGTGTTGGAGGTGAATTCGCCCTTGACCCCGCTGTAGATCAGCATCGTTGTGCGACCCGTGTCCGCGTCAGGGCGACCGAACAAGGTGCCGGCGCCGCTCGAGGCGCCTACTGTGGCGTTCAGCGACACGGCACCGACCGAACCATCGTCAGGCAACCCGAACAGTCCTGCGACCTTGATGGTGCGGTACGTTCCGGCCGGCATCGGGGTGTTGTACCCGCCCGTGCCGGCCTGCGTGTCGAGGATGCGGCCCGTCGCGGGGACGAACACACCACCCGTCCCGGTGTCGTTCAACGCCTGAGCTGGCGGCGCGGCCACCAGCAAAGAGCCGACAAGTGCGAGCGCGCCGAGGACCGCAGCAGCCAGGCTGCGCTTCCTCACCCGCGGAGCGTGCAGAACTGGTTGCACGAGACCCCCTCTATGAACGAACTGCACAAGTTGCTGTTCGTTCTCGCAGCGTAAGAGCAGCGCACGCCTTGAATCGTGTCACCCAAACGGGGGTCGGGAGGAAAAGCCCAGATCAGAGTCGGTAGTACCGGTTCGGTCTTAATGCACTCTCAGCGCAGCGCTTCGCTCGGCATCGAGGGTGTAGCAGCCGACAATGCCGATCGGCGGTTTGTGCTGTCCGGGACGCTTCACCAGCACTGCAGTAGGTCAGGGCTTCCGCGACTTCCGGCTGAGCCGTTCCGTGCTGCGGGACGTCGTCGACGAGCCGCCCGCCATCTCGGTGGTCGTGGTCGCGGGGTTCCGCGACGCATACCCGGGCGTGATGAAGCGTCCGGAGATAGCCGAACGGTGGGGGCCGCTTCGGCCGAGATTCTTGAGAGCGGTCTCGCGGAGTTGGTCGGCGAGTGCTCGGGAGTGTTCGGCGGAGGTGTCGCTCATGAGTTCTTCCTCCCTGGTCGGATGGAGCGCCTGCTCGATTCAGGATCGACGGCCCGGCCCAGATTGCGGAGCACGGTCTGGCGGAGTTCGGCTGCCAGTTGTCGGGACTTCTCCTCGCGGACGTCGCCGCCGAACAACAAGTGCGGACGCGGGGCTGCTTCCATGACCATGTTCGCCACCTCCATCAGCACGGCTGCGTGGTCCGATCTGTGACGAGGTCGGCAACCACTAGCGCGATCTCATTATCTTCCTCGTGGGCCTCTGGCTGCTGAACAAGTTTCGTGAGAACGGCGAGGTCGACGTTCGACTCGTCGACATCGTGGCTGAGCGCCTTCTCGATCGCCCACTGGAACTGCTGCCGCCATTGCTCGCGTCGGATCTGGGTAAGGCTCCGTGACGCGTTGATCAGTCCGATGACTGCGGCGGTGAGTGCGGCGGCACCGGCGATGATCGCCGCGATGAGGGTGGCTGTTGCCTGGGCGCTCGTGGCACCGGCCGCCGGTACGGGCGAGGGCAGGGGTGTCGGCGACGCTGTGCCCGCTGCCGACACCACAGAGGCCAAGGCAGCCGCTGTCACCGGCTGCGTCCACCGTCAGCGCAACGCCGCGATCGGCCCCTCCCCCGCCCGGAACGCCGCGAGGACCGCGGCCGCGTCGTCGTGCACCGCCGCAGCGCCGGCCTCGCGGAGCTCGTCACCGCCGACGCCGCCGGTCATCACGCCGATGCTCGTCACCCCGACCCGACCGGCGGACTCGACGTCCCACACCGCGTCGCCGACCATGACCGCCTCGCCCGCGTCGACCCCGGCCCGGTCGAGCGCGACCTGGATGATGCCCGGGTCCGGCTTGGCCTGCTCGACGTCCTCCGAACTCGTCACCGCCGTGAGCCACTGCTCGGCGTCGAGGAGCTCGCGGAGTCGGACGAGTTCGGGCTCGGGCGCACTCGTGGCCAGGACCACGGCGTGCCCGGCGTCGGCGACCGCGGCGAGGAGCTCCCGGGCGCCGGGGAGGAGCCGGAGCCGCGGCTGGTGCTCCGAGTAGTAGGCCGAGTGGTACTGCTGCGCGGTCGTCCGGGTACCCTCCGAGGCGTCGGGGAGCAGCGCTCCGAGGAGCTTCGCCGAGTCCATCCCGATCGAGCGGTGGATCCGCCAGGCGTCGACCGACTCGCCCGCCGCCGCGAAGGCCCGTGACCAGGCGTCGATGTGGGCGTAGTCGGAGTCGACGAGCGTGCCGTCGATGTCGAAGAGGACTGCAGTCCTGGGTGCGTCGGCCATCACTCGATGGTCCTCCGCGTCGGGCGTGCCCCTTCCCAGGCCGCCTCGTGCGGTCAGACGGTGATCGACTCGCCCGCGGGCAGGATCGTCACGGGCACCGGACCGAGACCGTCCGACCCGAGGAACCGGGCGGCCGACTGCTGGCCGAGGTCGCTCAGCATCGCCTCGTGGATCTGGACCGCCCGCTCCGGCGCGACCGCGCGGACGTAGTCGACCGCCTCGGCCGTGTGGGTCCACGGACCGCTGGTGGGCAGGAGCAGGAGGGGCACCGGGACGCCGGGCACCAGGTAGGCGTCGCCGGGGTGGAAGACACGGTCGGCGACGAGGTAGCCGACGTTCGCGATCGTGGGGATGTCCTGGTGGATGACGGCGTGCTCCTCGCCGAAGACGCGCACCGGGAACGGCCCGACCTCGAACGCATCCCCGGCCTGCACCGCCGTGACACGTCCGTCGTGCGTCCCGAGCTGGTCGACGACGGCCTGCGGCGCACGGACGACGAGCGCCGGGTTCGCCTCGAGGCCGGAGCGCACGGCTTCGACGTCGAAGTGGTCGAAGTGCTCGTGCGTGATCAGCACGCCGACCGCGGAGCGCAGCAGGTCGGCGGACTCGGGCGTGAAGGTGCCCGGGTCGATGACGAGCGTGGTGCCGTCCTGCCCGAGGACGACCGTGGCGTGGTTGTACTTCGTGAGCTCCATGCGAGCAAGTATACAACACTGTTGTAGACATCATCCGTGGTCGGCGAGGCGGTGGAGGAGTGCCGGGACCCGTTCGAGCAGGGCCCGGTCGTCGTCGTCGAGCTCACTGTCGATCGCCGAGGCGAGCCAGTCCGCACGAGCCCGGCGGTCCTCGCGGATCGCGGCCTCGCCGGCCGTCGTGATCCGGATCACCGAGACGCGCCGGTCGTCGCCCGACGTCTCGCGCTCGACCATCCCGCGCGCCGTGAGCTCGGCCACCGTGCGCGACTGCCCCTGGTGCTTCACGCCGCGTCGCCGGGCGAGCGCGGCGATCGTGCGCGGGCCCTCACGGTCGAGCAGCCCCAACGTCGCGGAATGGGCCGGCGGGAGGCTGTCGGCGTGCCCGCGGGTCGCCCGGACGAGCCGTCCGACCGACTCCCGGAGGGCGTCGGCCAGGTCGTCCGCGGGCTCGGTCATGGTCCGACCGTACCCGCCGTCGGCGGGTGCACCAGCGCACCCCGGGACGGACTGGAGGCCCGTGGCGGCGTCGCCACGGGCCTCCCGTCCGTCCCCTGCGTGCGTCAGCGCAGCGCGACCCACACCGGGAAGGCGGCCGCCGCACTCCAGGCCTGCGGTCGGCACGCCGCCGGGTAGGGCGCCGGTCGCGAGACGTCGTGCGCGTCGTCCCCGGCGTGCAGCTCGGGCATGCGGAAGTCGAACGCCACCGCGGCGGCGAGGAGTTGCTCGGCGAGCGTCCGGGCCTCGGCCGTGTGCCCCGTCCGCGTCAGGCCGCTCACGACCACCGCGGTGTCGTGCGCCCACACGGAGCCGCCGTGGTAGCTCAGGGGCCAGTAGCCCGACGCGGTGGTCGACAGGGTCCGCAGGCCGAACCCGCTCGCCATGTCGGGCGCGACGACGCGGGCGGCCACGACGGCCTCCTCCTCCGCGGTGAGCAGGCCGGTGCCGAGCAGGTGGCCGATGTTGCTCGTGGCGGAGTCGACCGGCCGCTTCCGGGCGTCGAGCGCGATCGCCGGGTACGGGCCGATCGCGTCCCGCACCCAGAAGGTCGCGCGGAAGCGCTCGGCGAGCCGCGCCGCCCAGGCACGCCAGTCGTCGCCGCCGGGTCGTCCGAAGGCGTCGAGCAGGTCGGCACCGTGGACGGCGGCCTCGTGCGCGTACCCCTGCACCTCGCAGAGGGCGATCGGCCCCTCCGCCAGGGTGCCGTCGCGCCACTGCACGCTGTCGCCGGAGTCCTTCCACCCCTGGTTCGCCAGGCCCCTGCCGGACTCGTCGACGTACTCGAGGAGCCCGTCGCCGTCGTCGTCGCCGTGGTCGCGCATCCACGCCAGGGCCAGCTCGAGCGTCGGGAGCAGGTCCTCGACCTCGGCGTCGGGCAGTCCGGCGCGCCACGCGTCGTGGAGCAGGCAGACCCAGAGCGCGGTCGCGTCCACGGTGCCGTAGTAGAGCGGTGGCAGCGAGATCTCGTCGTTGTCGACGGGGAGGCTCGCCTGCCGCAGCTCGTGCATCACCTTGCCCGGTTGCTCGGCGGTCGCCGGATCGCTCCGGGTCCCCTGCAGTGCCGCGAGCACGCGGAGCGTCCCGGCAGCGATGGACGTGTCGACCGACAGGAGGAACCGTGCCGCCCAGATCGAGTCGCGCCCGAAGAGCGTGAAGAACCACGGGGCCCCGGCGGCGAGGAACTCGCCCTCCGGCCGGGTCATCCGCAGCGCGTCGAGGTCGTCGGTCGCCCGGACCAGCCAGCGCCGGAGCCGGTCGTCGGCGACGCCCTCGGGTGCGGCGAAGGTCGCGGGCGTGGTCGCGCCGCCGACCACGGCGTCGGGCGCGACGACCGCGCAGTCCCAGCCGAGTTCGGTGACCCGGGCGCGCGGGACGCGCCAGGTGAGGACGACGTCGCCGTCGTCGAGCGCGACGTCGGCCCCGGGGGCGTCGAGTGTCACGTCCACCGAGCCGGCCGTCCAGGAGGCGCGGCGCACCCCGTCCGTGTCGGCTCCCGGTGCGAGCACGGCCGGCACGGGCGCAGGGGCGCCCCCCGCCTTGACCGCGTCCATGCCGCTCGCGTCCGGCGTGATGCGGACCACCACCTCGAGCGTGCGGCCGCCAGGCCCCGGCTCCGGCTCCGCGGAAGCGGTGCGGTCCTCGATGCGGAGGGTCTCGCGCACGCCGTCGGTGCGGACGGTGCGGCGACGGTCGAGTCGGACGTCGGGGTCGGCGCCCGGCGCGTCGAGTCCGCGCAGGAGCGCCGAGAACACGACCTCGCGGGCCGACGCCGGAGCGACGGACACGGGCTCGACGTCCGACCCGGAGACGCTGACGCCGACCGTGGACACGACCCGTTGGTCACCGGTCCAGTAGCCGTGGACCGGGTTGGTGCCGACCGAGCCGTGCCGGTCGGACCACGCCTGCGTGGGCGCGGCGAGGACGACGACCTCGTCGTGCAGCAGCGGTTGCAGGGGCATCGCGGGGGCCTCGGCCTTCGTGGTGGGTGTGCTGGTGGTCGTGGTGGTCATTCCTTGACCGCCCCTTCGCTGGAGTTCATGATGCGCTTCTGGAAGACGAAGAACGCGACCGCGACCGGGATCGTCATGACGAACGCGGCGGCGAGCTTGATCGGGTACTGGTTGCCGGCGCTGAGCGCTCCGGAGGCGAGCGACGCGACGCCCTTGGTCAGGGTCGTCAGGTTCGGCGACGACGTCGAGACGATGAAGTGCGCGAGCTCGTTCCACGAGCCCTGGAACGACAGGATCGTGATGGTGACGACGGCCGGCCGGGCCATCGGCAGCACGATCGACCAGAACGTGCGGAACACCCCGGCGCCGTCGATGCGGGCCTGTTCCTCGACGCTCGCCGGGATCGACTCGAAGAAGTTCTTCATGATGAACACACCGGCGGCGTCGACGAGCAGCGGGACGATCATGCCCGAGTACGAGTCGTACATGCCGAGCTGGTTGATCACGAGGAACTTCGGGATGAGCAGGACGACCCCGGGCACGGCCATCACCGCGATGATCAGCGCGAACACCGTCTGACGTCCGGGGAAGCGCAGGCGGGCCAGCGCGTACCCGGCGAGCGAGTCGAAGAAGATCCGCCCGAGCGTCACGAACACCGCGACGATGATCGAGTTCATCGTCCAGATCCCGAAGTCGGAGTTTTCGAACAGGGTGCGGAACGCCGCGCCCGTCCAGGTCGTGGGGAGCGCCAGCGGGTGCAGCGACGCGTCCTGGTCGGTCTTGAAGGCGTTGACGATCGCGACGTAGAACGGCAGCAGGTAGACGGCGGCGATCAGCGCGCCGACGACGAGGAAGGCGATCCCGCGGACGGTGAGCCGCCGCGGCCGCCGGCCCGGGCCGGGCGCCTGCGTGACGGTGGCGGCGCGGAGGTCGGGCACCGCGCCTCCAGGCCGGGTGGAGGTGGCGGTCACCGGACCGATCCCTTCTCGATCCAGCGCATGCGACGACGCGACACCGGTCGTTCCCGGAGCGCCCAGCGCTGCAGCAGCGCGAAGACGACGATGATGCCGAAGAGCACGAACGCGATCGCCGCGCCCACGCCCCACTGCTGACTGCCGAACGCCGTGGAGTACGACAGGTACGCCGGGGTGATGGTGGTGTTCGCCGGCGCGCCCCGCGTGCCCGTGTAGATCTGGTCGAACACCTGCCACGTGCCGATCAGCCCGAGGGTGAGCACGGTGAACAGGGTCGGGCGCAGCTGCGGCAGCGTCACCCGCCAGAACCGCGTCCACGCACCGGCGCCGTCGATCATCGCCGCCTCGTCGACGTCGTGCGACAGGTTCTGCAGCGCCGCGATGAAGAGCAGCATGAACGTGCCGCTCGTGGTGAACACCGCGAGCAGGATGAACGCCGTCATCGCCACCGACGGCCCCGACAGCCACTCCCACCACGAGATGCCGAGCAGGGTGTGGTCGGCGAGGAACGCCGGCGGGTTCCCGGCCCCGAGCTGGAAGATCCCGGTCGGCTCGTTGAACCAGTTCGGACCCCGCAGTCCGATCCACCCGATGATCGTGTTCACGGCGCCGGTCGACGAGAACAGGAACAGCCAGAGCACCGTGATGGCGACGGAGCTCGTCACCGACGGGAAGTAGAACGCGGTCCGGAAGAACCCGCGGCCGCGCAGGGCCCGACCGTTCACGAGGACGGCCAGACCGAGCGCGACGGCGGTCTGCAGCGGCACGACGAAGACGACGTACCAGAGGTTGTTCCGCAGGGCGGTCCCGAAGTTCTGCTCGTCGAGGCCGCCCCCGCCGAGGATCTTCGCGTAGTTCTGGCCGCCGACGAACGACACGTCGGAGGAGAACGGGCTGCCCACCCCGCGCCAGTCGGACACGCTCACCCAGGCCGCCATGAGCACAGGGACGAGGAGGAACAGGCCGAGGACGATGACGGTCGGGGCGGTGAACAGCCAGCCGGAGACGGCTTCGCCGCGGTTCTTCCGGGACACGTCCGTCAGCCCCTCAACGCGGCGGACATGTTCTTCTGCACGCCCTCGAGCAGGGTCTTCACGTCGGTGCTCCGCAGCGTGCCGAGCTTGGAGTCGAAGTCGGCGATGACGTCGGCCGTGCCGCTCGCGTTCGGCAGGCCCTGCGCCGCGTCGGCCTGGTCGAGGAACGCCGCGTACTGCGGGTACTCCTGCTTCCAGGTGCTGGCCGCGGACTCCACGGAGGGCATGACGCCGAAGGCCTTGGCGAACGCGAGCTGCTGGTCGGTGCTGGTCATCTTCTCGACGAAGGACAGCGCCGCCTTCTGGTTCGGCGAGTCCTTCGCGATGCCCCAGCAGTTGGTGAACTGGAGCGTGCCGGCACCCTTCGGGCCCTCGGGCAGCGGGACGACCTCGTACTCGACGTCGGGGTAGCTGGACGACATCGCGCCGGTGAGCCAGTTGCCCTCGATGGTCATCGCGGCCTTGTCCTTCCCGAAGGCGTCGCCGCCCCAGCTCTCGCCGAGGTCGCTCGAGAACTTCATCGACCCCTGGTCGAGCAGGCCCTTGACGTAGTCGAGCGCCTCGACGTTCGCCGCGGAGTCCACGGTGGCCTTCGTCTGATCGGCGTTCGTCAGGCCACCGTCGGCCTGGGCCATGAACGCACCGAGGCGCTCGATCTGCGGGCTGGTGGAGAGTCCGACCCGGCCGTCCTGGGTGAGCTTCTCGGACACGGTCTCCAGCTGGTCCCAGGTCTTCGGGACGTCGGCGTCCGTGAGGCCGGCGGCCTTCCAGTCGGCGGTGTTGATGAAGAGCGCGAGGGTCGAGAAGTCCTTCGGCGCGCAGTAGAGCTGGTCGTCGACGGTGAACGACCTGGTCAGGGTCGGGTAGAAGTCCCCCGTGTCCTTCAGCTGGTCGCCGTAGGGCAGGAGCGAGCCGTTCGACGCGTACCCGGCGAGGGACGACGTGCTCACGTAGAAGACGTCCGCCGGCTTGCCGGACGCGAAGCCCTGCGCGAGCTGCTGGTCGAGGTTGTTGGCGGCCTGCACGGAGACGCCGGTGCCGGACGACTTCGACCAGGCGGAGGCGGCGCTCTTCACCGCGGCGGTCTCCGCGTCGCCGGACGAGCCGATGAGGACGGTCAGGTCCTTGTCGCTCGAGGTCAGCTTGCCGGCGTCACCGGATCCACCGGATCCGCCGGAGCCCGAGAAGCCCGAGCCACAGGCGGAGAGGGTCAGGGCCGCGGTCAGCGCGATCGCGCCCGCGGTCAGCTTGCGTGCTGTGCGTCGTTGCATCAGGGAGGGCTCCTCGTCGAGTCGACTTCGATCGTTCAAATTTGATCGATCAAACGCGTCCACGGTACACCCTCGACGCGCTAGCGTGAACCCCGTGTCCCAGCCAGCCACCGTCGCCGACGTCGCCGCCGCCGCGGGCGTGTCCCGGCAGACCGTGTCGAACGCGCTGAACCGGCCCGAGATCGTCCGGCCGGCGACCCTCACCCGGGTCCGCGCCGCGATCGACGAGCTCGGGTACCGGCCGCACGCCTCGGCAAGGCGCCTCCGCACACGGCAGAGCTCCACGCTCGGCGTCCGGCTCCCGCCGGTGCACGGCATCTCCGGCGCGGTCCTGGACCGCTTCCTCCACGCCCTCGTGGAACGCGCCGACGAACGCGGGATGCGCATCCTGCTCTTCACGGCGACCGACCTCGACGACGAGCTGGCGCACATGGAGCGGCTCGTGGAGGGGTCCGACGTCGACGGCTTCGTCCTCACGTCGACCGCGCACGGCGACCCGCGCGCGGCCTGGCTCGGCGAGCGTGACGTGCCGTTCGTCACCTTCGGCCGACCGTGGGGCGTGCCGGACATGGACGACGCCCCGCACCCCTGGGTCGACGTCGACGGGCGGGCCGGGCTCCGTGAGGCCACGGCCGGACTCGTTGCCCGGGGTCACCGGCGGATCGGGTTCCTCGGCTGGCCGAGCCCCTCCGGCCAGGGCGACGAACGACGACTCGGGTGGCGCGACGCCCTCGGCGACGCGGGACTGGGCGCACCCCCGGCCGGCAGCGCCGACGCGGGACTGGGCGCACCCCCCGCCGGCAGCGCCGACGCGGGACTGGGCGCACCCCCGGCCGGCAGCGCCGACGCGGGACTGGGCGCTCCCCCGGCCGGCGGCGCCGACGCGGCCGCCGACGGGGCCACGGGCGCGGGCTCGGGCTCGGCCTCGGGCGCCGTGGACCTCGCCTGCGAGGACGACGTCGCGGCCGCCACCGCGGTCGTCGCCGCGGCCCTGCAGGGCGGGACCGTGTTCGACGCCGTGGTGTGCGCCTCCGACACCCTCGCGCTCGGAGCCCGGTTCGCGCTCGGCGCCGAGGTGCCGGTGGTCGGGTACGACGACACCCCGGTCGCTGCGGCCGTCGGTATCTCGAGCGTCGAGCAGCCCCTGGACGCAGCGGCCGCAGCGGCGGTGGAGCTCCTGATGGGGTCCGGGCGGTCGGTCCTGCCGGCCTCGGGCGGGCACCGGTTGCTCGCCCCGCACGTCGTCTGGCGAGGCTGACCGAGCGAGGGCACCGGATCCCGGCGTCCACCCCCGCCGGGACCCGCGGTGCCGCGTCCGGACACGATCCGGTGACGACTCCCGCGACCCCGGCGCCCGCTCCCACACGGCGGGCTACCGTCGGGACGACGACGACGGCAGGGGGAGCCATGGGACACCGGACGAACAGCACGGTCGCGATCGGGGTGCTGCTCCTCGTGACGACCGCACTGGCGGGCTGCGCGCAGCAGGGGCCGGCCGGACCGGGTTCGCCCACGGCGACGACCAGCGCAGGAGGCCAGCCGACCGCGACCGCCGACGCCGCCACCCCGTCGCCGACGACCTCGCCGACGCCCCGCCCGACCTCCACGATCACCCCCGTTCCCGGTGTCGACGACGATGCGGGGAACCTTCCCGACTCCTGCACCGGACTCATCACCGCGGGCAAGTGGGACGACTCGTTCGCGTCAGCTCCCCTCAACGACCCGAGCAGCGTCGGCGACCCGGCCGAGGTGCCGAAGGACGCGCTGACGCCGGTGCTGCAGCCGGACGGGAAGTCCCTGTACTGCGTCTGGCGTGATCCTGGGGCGGACACCACGTACCTGTCGATCCGGGTCGCCACGGTGGACTCCGCGAAGGCGTACCCGCACCTCGAGAGCGCCCTGCAAGGGTACGACTGCACACTCGACGGGTACGGCTACCGCTGCCAGAAGGTCTCGAAGAACAGCCAGTACCCGGTCACCGACGGCGACACGTACTACACCCGCGGCGACGTCGGGATCCACATCCGGCAGTCGAACGTGACGACCTCCGGGCTGCTCGACGACGTCATCGCGCACGTGTTCTAGCGCTCCGCTGTCCGTGGGACCGGGCGCGACCGGACGTGCGCCCGCTCCCCCTGTGGCCCGTAGAGGCAGAGCACCTCGGTGACCTCGTCCGTCGTGTTTCCCACCCAGTGCGGCGTGTGCGTGTCGAACTCGACGACCTCGCCCGGGCCGAGGTCGAGGTCACGGTCGCCGAGCAGCAGCCGGAGCCGTCCGGACAGCACGTACAGCCACTCGTAGCCCTCGTGGGTCCGCAACGTCCGATCCGTGTTCGCCGGTCCGGGTGGGATGAGCTGCTTGAAGGATCGCACCCCGCCGGTCCGCCGGGTCAGTGGGACGACGATCCGGTCGCCGTGGCGCTCGGGCTTGAGGTGCACCCGCGGGTCGCCCGTCGGCGGCGCCCCGACGAGGTCGTCGAGCGGCACCTGGTAGGCCCGCGCGAGCGGCAGGAGGAGTTCGAGCGTCGGCTTCCGCTGCCCGGACTCGAGCCGTGAGAGCGTCGACACCGAGATGCCGGTCTCCGCGGCGAGCGCCGCCAGCGTGACGTCGCGGCGCCCGCGCAGCGCGCGGAGTCGTGGGCCGACCGCCTCGACGACGTCGGCCGTCGTGCTCGGGGTGATCCGCGCCTCCCGGTCGTGTGCCATGCCGCCATGTTGCCATGCCGGCAACCGTGCTTGCTGATCACGGGCGATCCCGCCCAAGCTGCCGTCATGCGAGATCACTTCGACGTCATCATCGTCGGCGGCGCGGCCGCCGGCCTGTCCGCCGCGCTCGTCCTCGGCCGGTCTCGGCGCTCCGTCCTCGTCGTGGACGCGGGCGAGCCGCGGAACGCTCCGGCGGCGGGCATCCACAACTACCTCGGGCGGGAGGGCGCCGCCCCCGCCGAGCTGGGCCACCTCGGCCGCGAGGAGGTCGCCGCCTACGGCGTCCAGGTGACTGCCGGGAGGATCGTGGCTGCGTCCGCCACCGAGGGCGACGCGGACGACCCGGTCGGGTTCTCGGTCACGCTCGACTCCGGCGAGGTCGTCACGGCCCGCAGGCTGGTCGTCGCCTCCGGCGCCGTGGACGTCCTGCCGGAGGCCCCGGGGCTCGCCGAGCAGTGGGGGCGGGGCGTCGTGCACTGCCCGTTCTGCCACGGGTGGGAGATCCGCGACCGACGGATCGGCGTGCTCGTGACCACGCCGACCGGGGCGCACCACGCACTGATGTTCCGCGCCCTGAGCGACGACGTGACGGCGTTCGTGGCCGATCCCTCCCTCGTCGATGACACCGCCCTGGCGGGTTTGTCGGCCCGCGGCATCGACGTCGTGCGGGACAGGGTGACCGCGGTCGTGTCCGACGGCGATCGTCTGACCGGCGTGACGCTCGCAGCGGGCGGTCTCGTCGGACTCGATGCCCTGGCTGCGGCGAGCACGCCGGAGGCCCGAGTCGGGTTCCTGACCGGTCTCGGTCTCGAGGCCGCCGACCAGTTCATGGGCGACCACCGGTACGGGAGCGCGTTGCCGGTCGACGAGGTCGGGCAGACGGCAGTCCGCGGGGTCTACGCCGCGGGGAACGTGTCCTCGCCGATGGCGACCGTGATCGCATCGGCTGCTGCGGGGACGGCGGTCGGGGCAGCGGTCCACGGGGACCTGGTGCAGGCGGACGTGGCGTCGGCGGTGGCGGCGGCGGGGGCGTCGGCGGGGGGCACGCCTCGCCCCTGAGCGCTGCGTGCGAGGTTCCACGCACGGTGGCAGCGCCACACCCTCGCACCGTGTGCACGACCTCGCACGCTGCGCCGTCGCGCGGTGCGCCAGGCCGTCGCACGCTGCGCCGGGCCGTCGCACGGTGCGAGGTCAGTCGACGCGGTAGCCCGCCTGCGCCGCCAGCAGCGGAGCCAGGGTGTACAGCTGGTCGGTACCGATCGTCGCGCCGCGGAGGCCCTCCAGGCGCTCCACCCGGTCGAGGTCGGCCTCGCGCAGGTCGACGTGCTCGACGCGGGTGTTCGTGCCCTCGACCGCCCGGATCCGCGTGCCCGGGAACGCCACCCGGAGCAGCTTCACGTCCGCGAGGTCGAGCTCGTCGACGACGCAGTCGCGGAACACGACGTCGGTGAGGGTCGCACCGCGGAGGTTCACGAAGCCGAGCTTCATGCCGACGAACTCGACCCCGGTGAGCGCGGAGTCGTACAGCTCCGCCGACCCGATGCGACCGCCGGTCACCCGGACCTCCCGCCAGGTGCTGCTCGACGCCCGGAGGACCGGCGCATCGAACTCCCCCACCGTCGCGTCGCGGATCCGGAGCCCGCGCAGATCGGCGTCTCCAGCCCGCAGGGTGTCGACGACGGACTCCTCGAGCTCGAGGTCGGGCACACGCTCCCCCGCGAGGTCGAGCACGTCGATGCGCTTGCCGTCGATCCGGTCGCCGGACAGGACGTCGCCGGCGCCGGGCGCCCAGGGCTCGAGGTCGGCCGGCTCGGTGAAGGAGGTGCGCGGGGCGTCGGTACCGTCGGTTCTGCGGGCCATGGGGTCAGTCTGCCGTGCGGGTCCGACGGAGCACGCTCTCGAGCACGTAGTCCTTCGCGGGGCCGTGGGCCTCCCACCGGACCGTCCACCGATCGGCGTCGCCCTCGAGCACCCCCGTGTAGTCGTCCGGCGTGCAGGCGTGGGACACCGACGTCCCCCAGACCCAGGGATGGAACACCCGGTCGTCCGAGAAGTGCACGGTCCACGAGCCGCCGGTCCGTCGGACGACCAACGTGCGCGACACAGGCACGGTGCGACCGTCGAAGCGCATCGAGCCGGACTCCTCCCAGCGGACCTCGTCCGGGCCGGTGGCGGTCAGCACGGTCGTGCCGGTGACGGTCCCGTCGACGCCCGCACGCCGGTCGAGCACGTGGCGGTCGAGTTCCCACTCCCCGAGGAGATCCGTCGGTTCCAGCACCCCACCACCCTACGGCGGCGGGATGCTCACCCGCGCAGGGCCTCCGCACGGGCCAGCCGGTGCTCCTCGTCGGAGATGACGCCGCGCGCGTGGAGGTCGTCGAGCTCGGCGAGCCGCTGCTCGAGCGACTTGTCCGGCGCCAGGGTCCTGCTCTGCATCGCCTGGTACGCGAGGTCCTCCTGCAGCGTGAACGGGTTCTGGCCGCGCTTCGCCATCCGGGCACTGCGGACCGCGACCGTCACGATCATCGCCACGAACCCGAGGCCGATCACCACCGCGACCACGCCGAAGACCACCCCGAACGCACCGAAGCCGGCACCAGGATCATCACCGAGCAGCTCACCGAACACGTGGTCCCCCTTCGTCGGACTACTCCGACCGTAGTGGTCCGGAGGCCTCGAGCGCTGCCCCGCGAACAGGCGGCGCGGGACGACCGACCGGGGCGCACTACCCCCGCAACGGCCCCGATGCCGGCACGTTCGCCTCGTCCGCGAACCCGCCGACGAGTTCGCGCAGCGCCTCCTCGGCCGTGTACCGCGGCTCCCACCCGAGCACCGACCGGGCCCGGTCCGTCCGCATGACCGGGACCGAGGCGGCGATGTCGATCCACCCCGCGTCGGTCGGCTGCACCCGGAGCCGCCACGTCAGCGTCACGATCCCCCGGAGCAGCCGGAGCGGGATCCGCACGGCCCCCCGCATGCCGAGCGCCCGTGCGATGCGCGGTGGGGTGAGCACCGGCGCCGCCGCGACGTTGAACGCACCACCGGCACGTTGGTCGAGGACCCGCCAGTACGCGTCGGCGAGGTCGTCGGCGTGCACCGCCTGGAACACGAACGGGTACGGCAGCGGCAGTACCGCCCACCGCACCCAGCGGACGATCCGCATCGGGACGAGGTGTCCGAGGAACAGCCCGTGCATCTCCGCGGCGGCCGCCCGCTGGAACACGAGCCCGGGTCGCAGCCGCGTCACCGTCACCGTCGGGTGCGCCGCCGCGAACGCGTCGAGTGCCGCTTCGTTCTCGGCCTTGTGCTTCGAGTAGGTCGCGGTCGGGATGCCCGTCGCCGGCCAGGACTCGTCGACGGGTCTGCGCTTGCCGGCAGCGTCGACACCGCGGTAGGCCCCGACGGACGAGGCGACGACGACGTGTCGGACGCCCGCGTGGACCGCGGCTTCGAGGACGTGCGCCTGGCCGTCGACGTCCGTCCGCCGCTGCGCCGGGATGTCGTGCGTCGGCTGGATCGCCCACGCGAGGTGCACCACGGCGTCCGCACCCTGCAGCACCGCGGCGAGCTGCGGGACGACGCCGGGGTCACCGACGTCGAGTGCGTGCCAGACGGCCACGTCGTAGGGGGCCACCCGGGCGTCCGGCAGTCGGCGCGCCACGCCGACGACTCGGAGGTCGCCGTCGCCCTCTCCCGTGAGGCGCGCGGCGGCGAGCCGCCGCAGCAGCGCCGTGCCGACGTTCCCGGTCGCCCCGACCACGACGACCCGCATCAGCGCACCGCCGCGGTCGAACGCCATCCAGCGATCAGTCGCGATCCAGCAGCCACGCGCGATCCAGCAGCCACGCAGGACACGCGCGACACCCGCGACCCGCTCGTCACGCTGCGGCCATCGACGGGTCGAGGACGACCTTCACGCAGTCGTCCTCCTTCTTCTGGAAGACCGAGTACATGTGCGGAGCGTCCTCGAGCGACACCCGGTGTGACGTCAGGTCGAGCGTGCCGAGCGGGTCAGACGGGTCCGAGACGAGCGGCATGAGGTCGTCGATCCAGCGCTTCACGTTGCACTGCCCCTCGCGGACGGTGATCTGCTTGTCGAACAGCGTCATCATCGGCATCGGGTCGGCCATCCCGCCGTAGACGCCGCTCAGCGAGACCGTGCCACCGCGGCGGACGAGGTCGATCGCCGCGTGCACCGCGGCGAGCCGGTCGATGCCGGCGGTCTCGATCGCCTTCTGTGCGAGCTTGTCGGGCAGGAGCCCGGCGGCGCGCTGGGCGAAGCCGGCGACCGGGTTGCCGTGCGCCTCCATGCCGACCGCGTCGACGACGCCGTCGGGCCCGCGCCCGTCGGTCAGGTCGACCAGCTGCGGCACGACGTCCTTCGTCAGGTCGAACACCTCGGCCCCGTGCTTCGCCCCGAGGTCGCGGCGGACCTGCTCGGGGTCGACGGCGAGCACCCGGTAGCCGAGGTGCGCGCCGATGCGGGCGGCGAACTGGCCGACGGGGCCGAGGCCGAGCACCGCGAGCGTCCCGCCCTCGGGCACGTTCGCGTACTGCACCGCCTGCCACGCCGTGGGCAGGATGTCGCTGAGGAACAGCCAGCGGTCGTCGGGCGTCCCGTCGTCCGGGATGACGATCGGCCCGTAGTCGGCGTGCGGCACCCGGAGGTACTCGGCCTGCCCACCGGGAACCTGGCCGTACATCTTCGTGTACCCGAAGAGCGCGGCACCGGTGCCGTACTCGGTCACCTGGGTGGTCTCGCACTGCGACTGCAGGCCGTTGCGGCACATGAAGCAGTGCCCGCACGAGATGTTGAACGGGATGACGACCCGGTCGCCGACCTTGAGGTTCGTGACGCCGGAGCCGATCTCCTCGACGATGCCCATCGGCTCGTGCCCGAGGACGTCCCCCTTGTCGATGTACGGGCTGAGCACGCGGTACAGGTGCAGGTCGGAGCCGCAGATCGCGGTCGACGTGATCCGCACGATCGCGTCGGTCGGCTCCTGGATGGTCGGGTCGGGGACGGTCTCGACGGACACCTTCTCGGTGCCCTGCCAGGTCAATGCGCGCACGTCGCGTTCCTCTCGTGGTCGCTTCGAGTCGGCCAGGAGGCGCGGCTCGTCTCCCCACGTCGGTACCCGCCCGCCCCGTGGTGCGTTCTCAGCCCCGTCCGGCCAGCGCGGTCCGTGGCGGACGCGAGCCGCGCCTCCTGGCTGGGTCCCTGTGGCCCCGGTGGCCGATCGGCCAACCGGATCGTCCCGGGAGCCGATGCGCCCGACCGGCCGGTCACCCGATGCTGGTGCGGATGGACCACCGCACCACCCGCCGCTCCCTGCTCGCCGGAGCGGGCGCCCTGCTCGCGGCCGGAGCGCTCTCCGCCTGTGCGCCCACCGGACCGCGACGGGAGGCCGTCGCGACGCACTCGCCGACCCCGACGCCCGTCCCGTCTCCCACCCGGACGCCGACGCCGACGTGGGTGCAGCCGACGCTCACGCGGACACCGTTGCCTGCAGGCACCGTCACCGGACTGCCCGCCGGGACACCCGGGATCGCCTGGACCGTGGACGACGGCGCGTCCTCCGACGTCGTCGGTGCCTACGCCCGCTTCGCGGCCGAGACCGGCACCCGGCTCACCTTCTTCGTGAACGGCGTCCGGCCCTCGTGGACGGAGCACGCCGACGTGCTGCGGCCCCTCATCGCGTCGGGGCAGGTGCAGATCGGCAACCACACCTGGGACCACCCGGCCCTGACGAGGCTCGGCGACCAGGCCATCGAGGACGAGCTGACCCGCAACCACGAGTTCATCGAGCGGACGTTCGGCGTCGACGCACGCCCGTACTTCCGACCGCCGTACGGGTACCACGACGCCCGGGTCGACGCCGCCGCCGCACGGGTCGGCTACACGACACCGCTGCTCTGGTACGGGACGCTCGCCGACTCCGGTGACATCGGCGCCGGACAGATCGTCGGGTTCGCCGACCATTGGTTCGCGCCGGGTCGGATCGTGATCGGCCACGCGAACTTCCCGGGGACCATCCGCGCGCTGCCCCGGCTGGGCGCCCTCGTTCGGCAGCGTCGGCTGGGGACCTACACGTTGGACGACGTGTTCTCACGCTGAGCACGCGCGCCCGGCGCCTCAGGCGACCGGATCGGCGAGGACCGCCCGCAGCACCGCCTCGTGCTCGGCGCGGTCCCCGGGCCCGGCGCTCCCCGCGAGCATGATGAGCGCCTTCCAGAGCGCCCAGCCCCGCGCCCGTGCCCAGGTGCCGGCGTCGAGGCCGACGGCGTCGCCGAGCACCCGTCGGGCCTCCGGGTCGAGGAACGTCCAGGCGAGGACGAGGTCGCACGCCGGGTCACCGACACCGCACGTGCCGAAGTCGAGCACGGCCGAGAGCCGTCCGTCCCGGTCGACGAGCAGGTTGCCCGGGGCGACGTCACCGTGGAACCACACGGCCGGCCGGTCCCGGACCGAGGCGGTCGCTGCGCCCCAGACCGCCTCACACGCATGACGGTCGACGGCGTCACCGAGCCGGTCGAGCGCCGCGACCACCTCGACCGCGTAGTGCGACGGGTGCGCTCCCCGGTGGAACGAGTGCGCTCCAGCGACCGGACCGTCACCCGCCGGCACGGCCCGCAGCTGCCGGAGCACCGCACCGACGTCAGCGGCGAGGACCCATCGGTCGAGGGTCGAGGCCCGGGCAGCGACCGTGCCGTCGATCCAGCGGCGCACCGACCACGGGAACGGGTAGCCCTCGGCCGGGACCCCCAGGCCGACCGGCTCCGGCACCGGGACGTCGAGCCGCGCTGCGAGGTACGGCAGGACGCGCTGCTCCTTCTCGACGGCTGCGACGTAGCCGGCTGCGCTCGGCAGCCGGACGGCCAACTCGCTGCCGAGCCGGTAGGTGCGGTTGTCCCACCCCTGCGGATCGACCTCGCGGACGGGCAGCCCGGACCACTCCGGGAACTGGGCGGCCACGAGCCGTTCCACGAGCGCGGCATCGATGCGGGGTCGGGGCACCTCGGTGTGCATGCGCCCAGGCTAGGCTCCGCCCATGTCGACCGTGTCCGAGCTGCTGACCACGAACCTCCACGACGTCTTCGGGAACCGCGACGCTGCCGCACGGCGCGCTGCGATCGAGCGGACGTACTCCCCCGACGTGACCTTCACCGACCCCGAGGGGACCGTCACCGGCTGGGACGCCCTCGACCAGAAGGCCGCGGGTATCCTCGACGAGGCGCCCGGTGCGTTCCAGTTCGTCGAGGAGGGGCGTCGCTACGTCTCCGAGCACCACGGGGTCCTCGCGTGGGGCTTCGGCCCGGTCGGTGCGCCGGCGGTCCGGGGCGTCGACGTCGTCGAGGTACGGGACGGCGTCGTCGTGTCGCTCACGACCGTCCTCGCGGAATCGACGGCCTCCGACTGATCCCTCGCTGGGTGGCGCCGTCCGACGTCTGGACGGTGTCAGCGCCCCGGCCTGCGGGGTCAGCCGCGCAGTCGGTCGCGTTCCGCCAGCGGGAGGTGCTCGGTCGCGGTCGCTCGGGCCGTAGGGCTCAGGAACCGCCCTTGCTGCTCGAGGAACGCCACGAGCGCCGCCTCGGATGCCCGCTTGCCGGTCTCGCGGAGCACCCGGCCGAGCGCCGACTGCACGGTGTCGTTCCGCTCCCGCACGAGCCGCCCCGCGATGGCGAGCGGCACCTCGGCGTCACCCTGCTTCGCGAACGCCAGGGTGGCCACGACCGCGATCCGACGGACCATCGCCACGTCGGACTTCACGAGCGCGAACAGCGGGCCGGTCGAGCCCCCGACGAGCGGGGCACCCACGAGCTCCTCCGCCCCGAGGTCGACCAGCACCGTGTCGTCGAACCGCTCCGCCTTCGCCGCCGACAGGTACTCGTCGGTCAGCTCCCGGTCCGGGTGCTCCCGCATCGCCTGCACGAGGAGCAGGACGGCGACGAGCCGCGCGCCCCGGTCCTCGCTCCAGAGCAGCGCGGACCGCTCACCCTCGTCGAGGTCGGCGAACTGCCGCGCGACGCGTCGCGCCGCCGGCACGTCACCGGGTGTGCGCGCGAACGCCGCGAGCACGGCCTCCGCATCCGCCGGGTTCCGTCCACCGCCGGACCGGAGGCGCGTCACGCGACCTCCCCGTCCGTCGCCTCGTTCCGCGGTGCGGTCCGGCGACCGCGGCGCAGGACGATCACCGCGACCACCACGAGGAACGCTGCGAAGAGCCAGGTGCCCACCTGCGGATCGACGAGGCGGGCAATCCACGCGCCTCCGGGAGCGCAGACCGCGGCCGTGACGCCGATCGTGAGGCCGACCCGCAGGTCCACCGCTCGGCGTCGGAGGTTCGCCACCGTGCCCGAGACGGACGTCGGCACCATGGTGAGCAGCGAGGTGCCCTTCGCGAGCAGATCGCCCGCGCTGAGGGCCACCTCGAGCCCCGGCACGATGACGACCCCGCCGCCGACCCCGACGAGCCCGGACAGCACGCCCGACAGCAGCCCGAGCAGCAGAAGGACGATCGCCTCGACGACGCCGAAGTGCACCTCGCCCCCGCGCGTCGGCACCGCCACGAACAGCGAGACGAGCACGACGGCGATGAACCCGACGAAGGTCCACGGCAGGACCCGGAGCGGCAGCGCCCGCAGGAGCCGCGCGCCGATCGGAGCACCGACGACGCTGCCGACCGCCAGGGTCAGGGCCGCGAGCCAGTGCACCTCGCCCTGCACGCCGTACGTGATCGCCCCGACGACGGCCGCGGGGGCGATCGCCACGAGGGACGTCGCCGATGCCCGGCGCTGGTCGAGGTGGAGGAACGCCATCAGGGCCGGCACGACGATGACCCCGCCGCCGACGCCGAACAGGCCGGAGAGAGTCCCCGCCACGATCCCGATCGCCACCAACACGATGACCCGTCCGCCGCGCTTCTCCATCCCGTCCACCCTACGGCGGGAGAGAACCCGCTCGGAGATTCTGTGAATCTCAGTTCTCGAGTGGGACGAGCTGCGACTCATCGCTCAGACTCAACGCGACCCGCCCGGTGTTCTTCACGAAAGAATCGAAGGAGAACAGGGCGAAGCGCGCGCCAGGCGAGACTGTCGCTGTGAGCTCCCGAAAGTAGGGATTACTGGGCATGAATACGCTCAGTTCTACGTCGTGGGAGCCCGACAAGTCCATGAGTGTCAGCTCCAAGCGCTTTCCGTTACTGACCGGGTAGGCGTGATACTTAGCTGCGCCCTCGACGTAGTAAGCGCGGTACCGCTGAAATTGCGCACGGATCGTCGCGTCCAGGGATACGAAGCTACTGCCCGTCGGCGCAAACGCTATCTGCTTCCAGAAGTAGTCGATACCGAGGTATCGGACTTGCTCATTTGCCGCCCCTTCTTCGTCCGCTGCCACCCTCATCGAGAACGCCCGCAGCCCACGGACGCCTCCGAGCGGCGAACCGTAGGTGTACTGAGTGCGCGGGGTCGATTCGCGTGTCGACGAGGGGGCCGCGTGCTTGTTTGCTTCCGGTAGGGGAAGATCCGTGAGTCGGTGAATGTGTTCTCGGGGCGTACCCGAGGCGCCTACGGCATCGGGGTCGCCGCTCCAGCGAATCGGTTGGCCGTGCGGGTCGGCAGAATGTGACGAGTCTGAGTAGCAGGAGAATTTGGCCGCGACGGTCGTAGTGCCGCCAGAGGCGAGTTTTCGCTCCGTCCCGCGAGAGTGGAAGAGGACGGCCGCACAGCCCGGCCACGCGCAACGCCACGGGCCCGCGCGAGTCTCGTCCGTCACTTCGCTCGGATCGTAAATGCGGTCCGTTGGCACGTGGAGAGCCTTCATCCCGTCAGACCATCCGGGCGACGGCTGCACGGAGCGCCTCCGCATGGAGGTAGATGTCGTCGAGCGCGTCGATCGGGTGCTTCGTCTCGACCTTGTTCTCGTCGAAGAGCCCGAGGTACTTCTGCTTCTTGCCGTTGAACCACAGCCGAGCGATCGGCTTGCGGTTGTTGTCGTCGAGCAGGACGGCGAAGTACGACTTCTGGTCCCGGTGCGCGATGCGGTCCGGCTTCACCTCGCTGCAGGCGACGGCCTTCACGATCTGGTAGCCCTCGAGTTCCTCGAGCGTCGTCTCGATCTCAGTGTCCCGGTCGAGATCACCCTCGACGACCGGCGCGCTCGTGACGGCCTCCTCCGGGGCTGCGGCCTCGACCGGAGCGCTGTAGGAAGCGCCGAGCGCGGTCTTCAGCCGGTCGTTCACCTGCTCGTTGAGGAACTGCTTCGAGGCCTTCGCGACCAGGGTCGTGAACTGTGTCCGCGCCTCCTGGGTGAAGCGGCCGTCGTAGACCCGCGATGCGAAGAGCCGGACGAAGTCCTCCTCGGGCTCGCGGAACTGCACGGAGATCGCTCGCTTGATGGCACCGACGTACTTCAGTTCTTCAGCGGCGCTGATGACCGAGTCGAGGTCGAAGACGTCCTTCGTCAGCTTCCGGAGCTCCGGCAGCAGGGTCTCGTCGATGTCCGCGAGGTCCAGGACGAGGAAGGGTCGGTCATCCATCTTGTTCGGCGCGTCGAGATCCGTGTAGAAGTTGTAGACCTCACCGTTCGTCAGGACGGCGATTCGTGCGTTGGTGACCGAGAAGTACCGGAACAGCTGCGCCGCGTTCTCGATGGTCAATTGACCCGAGGACTTCTTGCACTCGATGAGGATCTGCACCTCGCCGTCGCGCATGATCGCGTAGTCGACCTTCTCGCCGCGCTTCACCCCGACGTCGGCGGTGAACTCGGGCACGACCTCCAGCGGGTTGAACACGTCGTAGCCGAGGATCGTCGAGATGAACGGCATCACGAACGCGTTCTTCGTCGCTTCCTCGGTCTGGATCGCGTCGCGCTGGTTCTGCACCTTCGTCGCCAGCGCCGCGAGACGCTCTTCGAACTCCATCGTTCCTCCCCTGAGTCGATCCAACGTTAGTTGAAGACCCGTCACCAATGCGATCGCTCGCGCCCCCACTTCGCGGGCAGTGGCCAAACTACCGTAGGTGGAACATCACACATCAAGGATAGGCTGCTCGGCGGGGCGGCGGTCGCCGGACGATCGCCCCGGGCAAGGATGAAGCCCACCACCGCGCGAACAGTGATGGGCTTCGAATTGCTCTCCGAGTGGAGTGCAGAGGGACCGCGTACGTCCCGAGCGGATCGCTCGGAATCAGCATACGTGACCCCGGTCACGGACGCACCCCTCGGCACCCCCGCTCTTCGTGTCCGCCGGCGCTGACACCAGAGGTGGTCTCGATGTCGAAGGACAACGAGTCCGAACCCAGGCGTCGGGTGTCCTGGCTGCAGGTCGCGAGCTTGCTCGTGGCCTGCACCAGGCTCCTGCTCGACGTCTGGCGGAGGGACTGAGACGGGCGGCCCGCACGCAGCACGCGTGCGGGCCGTTCCGGCCGGCCGCGCCCCGATCGCGGCTGCGTCAGCGGAAGTGCAGCACCGACAACGGGTCGACGAGGGTGCCGGCCCGCCGCGTCTCGACGTGCACGTGCGGTCCCGTCGACTGCCCGGTGTTCCCGGACTTCCCGATCTCGGTCCGCACCGAGACGATCTGTCCCTGCTTGACCTCGATCTTGCTGAGGTGCGCCGTCAGCACCGTCATGTTGCCGTAGGTCACGACGATGTAGTTGCCGTACGAGGCGTTGTTCGCCACCGTGCTCGTCACAGTGCCGGTCGCAGAGGCGTACACGGGCGTCCCGACCGCCACGGGTGCGTCGGTGCCCTGGTGGTAGCGGGGCACGTGTCCTTCGCCGCGGTCGTCGCCGTACCGGCCGGTGATCTTCGTGCCGTTGACGGGCCAGAGCAGGCCGGTGACGGGCTTCGTCGACCACACCCGGGTGTCCTGACCGCCGTAGAGCACGACGTTGCCGTCGACCTGCACGAGGAGGTTCCCCCCGCCGGCCTTGGTCGTCTTGGTGGACCACAGCGCGACCTTGGTCCGCGCGGCGTTGCGCCACCAGACGATGAGGTTGCCGTCCGACCGCAGCTCCGTCCAGGCACCGGTCTTGCCCTTGGTCCCCGACTGCCAGACGACCTTGGAGCCCTGCTTCTGCATGAGGTTGCCGTCCATGCGCATCGCGAGGGTCCGTGTCGTCCCGGTGTCCGAGCGCAGGGTGGTGCCGGGCAGGAGGGTGTTCCCGGCCGGGATGCTGGCCTGGTAGCCGTTCCAGGCGACGATCGAGGTGGTGCCGGACAGGAGCGCCATCGTGCCGTCGCCGCGGACCTTGAACGAGGTCGACTGCTTCGTGCCCGCCGAGGACCACCGCTCGACCCGCTTGCCGTTCCGGAGGATGTCGACCGCGCGGTTCGTCCCGATCTTCACGACGGCCCCGGGCTGGTTCGACGTCCCGGACGCCCAGAGCACCGCGTTCCCGATGCCGTACTCGACGAGGTTGCCGTCGCCCTGCATGATCAGGCGGAACTGCCCGTTGGCCGAGGTGACGGAGTCGCCGGGGAAGAGGGTGGTCCCGGCCGGGACGGTCTCCTTGTAGACCACGGACGCCGAGGCCGGCGCGGCGACGGCGACGAGCGCGCCGGCGCCGACGGCGAGGGCGGTGGCGACGGCCGCGATCCGGACGAGACCCCGTCGGGCGATCCGGCGCGGACGCGTGACGGTGGACGGGTTGCTGGTCATGGTTCCCCTGCTGGTCGGTGTGCGCCGTGCCCCTGCACGGACTGCGACCCGCCCTGCACGAGTCACCGAACGATGGTCGGTGTTCCGCGTTGCTGAGCACAACCCCAGTTCCGGGGGCAACGGCCGGCACGGAGCAGGATGGGAGGCATGCCCACGCCCAACCCCGCCTTCACCCCGCCGACGTCGACCCCCACCCGCCCGGACCTCGCCGGCACGTTCGGCGCCGCCGCAGCGACCCACTGGACCGCGACCGCGACCGCGCAGTCGGTCCTCGAGCGCGGCGGCAACGCCTTCGACGCGGCGGTGGCCGGAGCGTTCGTGCTGCACGTCGTGGAACCGCACCTGAACGGCCCCGGCGGCGACCTCACGGCCGTGTTCGCGACCGCCGACGACCCGACTCCCGTCGTGCTCTGCGGTCAGGGTCCGGCACCGGCCGGCGCGACCCGCGAGCACTACCTGGCCGAGGGGCTCGACCTCGTGCCGGGCGCCGGTGCGCTGGCGGCGACGGTCCCGGGCGCAGTGGACGCCTGGCTGCTCCTGCTCCGTGACCGCGGGACCTGGGACCTCGCGGACGTCCTCGCCCCCGCGATCGGCTACGCCCGAGACGGGCACCCGATCGCGCCGGCCGTGGTCCGGACCATCACCGCCGTGCAGGACCTCTTCCGGGACCACTGGCCCACTTCCGCCGAGCGGTGGCTGCCGGGAGGCGCGATGCCGGAACCCGGGACCGTCGTGCGCAACGAGGCGCTCGCCTCGGTCCTGGAGCGGCTGGTCGCCGCGGGCGGCGACCACGCCGGACGCACCGCCAGGATCGACGCCGCCCGGACCGAGTGGGCGGAGGGGTTCGTGGCGCAGGCGATCGACCGGTTCGTCCGCGAACCGCACCGCCACGCTTCCGGCACGGACCACGCCGGGGTGATCCGGGCGTCCGACCTCCAGGCCTTCCGGGCGACGTACGAGCCGGCCACGACGACCGAGTTCCGCGGGTGCACGATCGCGAAGACCGGACCGTGGGGGCAGGGCCCGGCGCTCCTCGAGACGCTGCGACTGCTCGAACCGCTCGACGACGCACTGCTCGACCCGTCCACCGAGGTCGGGGCGCACACGATCGTCGAGGCGCAGAAGCTCGCCCTCGCCGACCGCGACCTGTTCTACGGCGACGGCGAGGTGCCGCTCGACGTGCTGCTGTCCGACGCGTACACGGACGAGCGCCGCACGCTGATCGGGGAACGGGCGTCAGCGGAGCTCCGGCCGGGCACGGTGCCGGGCTTCGAGCACGCCACACCGCCGCTCCGCACCACGTACGCCACCGACGCCGGCGGCTCCGCCGGGGAGCCCACCGTCCGGGTGGCCCGCGACGCCGCCCGCGCGGTCCCCGTGGAGGACCGCGGCGAGCCCTTCGTCGCCCCGACCGGCGAGACCCGCGGCGACACGGTCCACATCGACGTCGTCGACCGGTGGGGCAACATGGTCAGCGCGACGCCCTCCGGCGGATGGCTGCAGTCGTCCCCCACGATCCCGGAGCTCGGGTTCTGCCTCGGCACCCGCCTGCAGATGACCTGGCTCGAGGAGGGGACGGCCACGACGCTGACGCCCGGCCGGCGCCCGCGGACGACCCTCACGCCGACCCTCGTGCTGCGGGACGGGCAGCCCGTCGCGGCGCTCGGCTCGCCCGGCGGCGACCAGCAGGACCAGTGGCAGCTCCTCTTCCTGCTCCGCTGGATCGTCGGCGGGTACTCGCCGCAGCAGGCGATCGACGCCCCGGCGCTGCACACGACGTCGTTCCCGGGGTCGTTCTGGCCGCGGACGTGGGAGCCGGCGGGCCTGGTCGTCGAGGACCGGCTCGGGGCCGACGTGATCGCCGGACTCGAGGCACGTGGCCACGTCGTGACCCGCGCCGGTGACTGGGCGCTCGGGCGACTGTGCTGCGTCACCCGCGAGCCGTCCTCCGGGGTGGTCGGAGCCGCAGCGAACCCGCGTGGCGCGCAGGGCTACGCGATCGCACGCTGACGGCGGACGGGAGGCGCGGTGCCAGCTGGCACCGCGCCTCCCGTCAGTCGTCGTGCGGGTCTACCGCCGGGAGGCGCGCACCCAGCGCACCACGTTCACGACGGGGTAGGCGAGCGCCAGCACGGCGACCAGCGCCATGCCGATCGCCCCCGCCCACACGTCCGCCGGCCCGGCCAGGATCCGCCCGACGACCACCAGCGCGTTGATGCCGACCACGGTGAGGACGATCGACGCGACGATCCGCCAGGCGAGCCCCGACCGCGAGACCGGCTCGGCGTCGCCGCTGACGAGGCCGCGCGCCGGGGCGTCGTACGGGATCCCCATCGTCATGCCACCATCGGTGGTCCCGTTGCCGGAACTCCGCGGCCTGACCGCTTCGGTGTAGTCCGGGTTCGTCGACATGATCTGCTCCCCACTGCGGGGCAGCCCCTGCCCCGCGACCCCACCGTAGCCCCGGTGACTCCGGGCGCACCAGGGGCGTTACCGGATCGTCGTCAGGGCGCCACCGTCGGCGGCGAGGTCGGGCTCGCGCCGCCCGGCGAACACCCCGCGGTCGAACCGGGCCCCGCGCACCCGCGCACGGCTGACGACCATGCCGGTCACGACCAGCCACCCGATCGGCCCGGTGAACACCAGGAGCAGGATCCACACGCCCGTGTGGTCGCGGTCGTGCAGTCGGCGGACGAGCAAGGACCACCGCGGGATCGCGGTCACCAGGACCCCGACGATGATCGCGACGTCCCAGCTGTCCGGCCAGGTGTCCCGACCGGTCCCGTAGCCCCACCACGCGGCGGAGTACCGGTCCCGGTGGATCTCGAACAGGTGGAACCCGACCTGCGGCGAGGGCACGATGCCGAACGGGTCCGCGTACACAGTCCAACGCGCCGTCATGCCGAGCTGCACCACGAGCCACCACACCGCGAGCACGACCACCGCTTGCAGGGCGATCACCCAGAAGAACTCACTCCGGCTCGCGCGGCCGTGGAACCGCCACCCCTGCGTCCAGAAGCGGACCCAGGCGACGTCCGGGCGCCCGGACACGTCGACCGGGCCCTGCACGGTCACACGCGACCGGAACGACGCTCTGTCCCCCATGCGCCCGATCGTAGGGCAGACCTGCGTCTTCCCCGTGAGCGGGTTGCGAGAACGAACGTTCTCCGATTGACTCGGCCTTGGCTCCGACCAGGAGCAGACGGCTCCACGGAGCCGACCCCCACACGAAAGGAGCGGGAATGCCCACGCGCACCGCACGCACCGCCTGGAACGGCGGCCTCAACGACGGTTCCGGTCAGGTCGAACTCTCGAGCTCGAAGGTCGGCACCTACGACGTGTCCTTCCCGAAGCGCGCCGCCGACGACGCCGGTGGCACCACCAGCCCCGAGGAGCTCATCGCCGCCGCGCACTCCTCCTGCTACGCGATGCAGTTCTCGGCGATCCTCGGCGAGGCCGGCGGCACCGTCGAGGCGCTCGACGTCAAGGCCGACGTCTCCCTCGGCCCGGACTCGGCCGGTGGCTTCAAGCTCACCGGCATCGTCCTCACCGTGAGCGGCGAGGTCTCCGGCATCGACGAGGCGGCCTTCCTCAAGGCCGCTGACGAGGCCAAGGCCACCTGCCCGGTCTCGAAGGCGCTCACCGGCGTCGACATCGAGCTGCACGCGACGTTCGAGCAGTAGTCGTCACCGGCGTGACGGACGGGAGGCCCGTGGCGACTCCGCCACGGGCCTCCCGTCCGTCAGCCCCGTACGCTGGGTGACGTGCCCCGGTTCCTCGCCACCCCGACCTGGCTCGCCCTGTGGGCGGGCACCGCAGTCCTGGTCGCGGGCGTGGTGGTCTGGCTCTCCGCACCGACCGCCTCGTTCGGCTGGTTCGCGTACGCCCCACTCGCCGGAGCGGTCTTCGACCCGGTGACGCACTCGTGGCAGCAGGTCGTCGGGCCGGTCCTCGTCCTGGTGGGCGCGGTCGTCGCGGCCTTCGCCCTCGGCCGGCTCAGCGTGCGCCGACCGCACTGACCGTCCCAGCCGGCGCCAGGGTCACGTTCAGCGCGCGTCCGGACTCGGCTGATCGCGACTGGCACCATGGCGGGATGGCCGAGCAGTTCCTCCCCGGCGTGCCGAAGCCCGGCCGCCCTCCGCGGCCCCGTGTCCGGAAGGTCGCGCAGCACGACCTCCGCGACGCCCGCGCACGACTGCGCGGCACGATCTACGAGGACGTCGCCCCGGACGTCCGACCCCGTGAGCAGTACTCCCCCGTGCAGATCGTCGACTTCTGCCTCGACCTCGCGGAGGTGATGCTCGCCTCGGGCGCCGACACCCGGAGCGTCGAGACGGCCGTCGTCGCGGTCTCGACGAAGTGGAACCTCGCGCCGCTCGACCTCGACCTCACCGGCAGCTCGGTGACGATCCAGTACGCCCCGGCCGAGGGTCCGGCGCTCGTGAAGTTCCGCACGGTGACGATCGACGGGTCCGACCTCGGGCGCCTGGCGTGGGCGAACCAGATCGTCGACGACCTCGTGCACGGCTCGCGGGACATGACCTCGGCCGTGAGCGCCCTCGTCGCCGTGCTCCGGATGCCGCCCCGCTGGCCGACCTGGCTGGCGGACGTCGGGCTCGCGATCCTGGGGACCTCGATCGCCATGCAGGCCGGCGGTGGCTGGCGAGCAGGGGTCGGGGCCTTCGTGCTCATGATGGGGATCATCGTCTCCGGCCGGTGGCTGACCGGCCGGGGCTTCCCGCAGTTCTTCGTGTCCGGCGCGCAGGGTGCGGTGGCGTCGGCGATCGGCACCCTCGCCATCTCCGCCGGGGTCCTGCGACCCGCCGGTGCCGCGACGATGGTGGCCGCGCTCGTGGTGCTGCTCCTGCCGCACGTGTCGCTCGTCACCTGGGCGCAGGACGCGATCTCGGGGTTCCGCGCCATGGCCGTCGCGCGGGCGTTCTCGATCCTGCTCGTCATCGCCGCGATCGTCGTCGGCGTCCCGGCGGGCATCGCGCTGACGCACTGGCTGCGGATCGAGGTCGACCCGTCCGGCATCGTGCTCGACCCCCTGCCGCTCTGGGCGTCACTGTCCCTCACGGTCGTGTCCGCCGCCGCGAACTGCTTCGTGCAGCAGGCCAGCGCGCGGGTGATCCCGGTCGCGGTGGCCTTCTCGGTCACCGCCGGGGCCGCGCTGTGGGGCCTGCGGCAGCTCGGCCTCCCGCTGCTCGGCGCGACCTTCCTGGCCTCGGTGCTCCTCGGTGTCCTCGCGACCATCGCGGCGGCCCGGATGCGCACGGCGGTCGGGGCGATCGCCGTGCCGGCCTTCTGCGGAGCGCTCCTGCCCGGTGTCGCGGTGTCGAACGCGCTCCTCGCCGTGATGTCCGGGTCGTCGACGTCGGCACTCGACTTCGTGTCCGCGGTGACCGTCGCGCTGGCGATCGGCGCGGGACTCGTCCTCGGCGGACTGTTCGCGACGCCCGGTGCCCGTCGCGCCCTGCGTCGAGCGCGGAAGGTCGTGGTGCACTCGGTCCACAGCGACACGACCGCGTTGCGGGTCATCCGCGACTCCGGTTACGACCCCGGAGACGGCAGTCGACCGCGCTGGTGACGCCGGCGCGGTCGACCGGTCCGCGGCTCAGCTCGCGTCGCTGATCGCGCTCGACACCGCGGTCGGGGCGTCGTACTCGCCGTCCGGGATGTCCTTCAGCGCATCGAGGGCGTCACCGGTCGCGCCCTCGCGCTCGGCGGTGGCCACGATGTCGTCCTTCGACGCCGGGTAGTCGATGCCGCTCAGGTACTTCTGGATCTCGATCGGGTCGGGGTTCGCCACGACGGGCTCCTTCCGGTTGGGGCCTCCACCGAGTACCCCGTGCCCGCTCCGACCCCGCCCGGGTCTGCGCTCCGCGGCCAACGGGCCGCGGGTCAGATCTCCCAGCTGCCCGGGTCGCTCCACGTGGCGTGCCGGACCTGCGCCTGGGGCTGGTAGCGCTCCATCCACCCGGCCTCGAGGCGGGCGACCGCCCGGTCGAAGGCCTGGACGAGGTCCATGTCGCCGCGGAGCAGCGCCTGCAGCTGGAGTCCCTCGTAGAGGGCGATGAGCTGCTCGGCACCGCGACGCGGGTCCATCGTGTGCGGGGCCCGCCCGACGGCGATGTCCCGCTCGAGGCCGCGCTTGATCCGCGAGAAGAAGAGCTGGTAGCGCGAGCGGAGGTACGTCGACATCGGGTGCGCGGGGTTGCCCGCGACCGAGAGCAGCGCGACGAGGAGCCGCGCGAGTGCCGGGTCCTCCGCGTTCGAGGCGACGATCGCGCGCAGGAGGTCCACCGTGGGGGCATCGCCGACCTCGGCGGTCACCTCCTCCATGCGGCCGCCGTTCCACCGGTCCACCGCGGCGAGGACGAGGCCGTCCCACGACGGGAAGTGCAGTTCGAGTTCGGTGAGCGAGATCCCCATGCGCTCGGCGACGTGCTCCGGCCGGGCCTCGTGGAAGGGCACGTCGCGCAGCAGGTCGACCGTCGCCCCCACGATGGTGATCCGCAGGTGCAGGGTGGCGGCCGCGGCCGCGGCGGCGTGCGTGTCCGCGCTGGTGTTCTCGAGCATCGTGCCCTCCGATCGCCGGACGTCCTGTCCGGGGTGCCCTCGTGGGGCACGGGGTGCACCCGATCGGGTGCACGTCCGATCCTGGTACAGATCGGGGGACACCAGAATCCCCGGTCCGGGTGTCGGCATTCCGGGGGACAACCGCGCTGCTCAGCGCCCTTCCGGGCAGTCGTGTGACGATGCCGCCATGTCACCGAACGACTCCACCGCGCAGGGCCTCGCGACCATGGCGTCGGCCGGCTTCGAGTTCGGCGGCGACGCCGACCAGGTCGCGCACGACCTCCGCACGATGTGGGAGCAGCTCGGACGCCCGCCCGGCGCGTTCGAGGCCGCGGCCCGCGCGATCGCCGTGCTGCCCCAGCGCCCCGAGGTGCCGATCACCGACCAGGCACGCCGTCGTGCGTTCGAGCGGGCGATCGGGATCAACCCGGTCGAGGTGGAGCTCGCCGCGGCACTCGCCGCCCGCGAGCTGCTGGAGCGGATGGCACGGACCTGCGGAGCGCCCTGCTGAGCCGTCGGAGTCATCCGGACACCGAGCGACGTTAGGTGATCCGATGTAGGTGAGGCTACCCTTACCTCGTGGTCGATCTGCATGCACGCGACGTCACCGTGGGCTACCACGGCGAGGACGTCGTCCACGCCGCCTCCCTCGAGCTCGCCGGAAGCTCCGTGACGGCCCTCGTCGGCCCGAACGGTTCCGGCAAGTCGACGCTCCTCCGCACCGTCGCGCGACTGCAGCAGGCCCGCTCCGGGGCGGTCGACCTGCGCGGCGCGACCGACGCGCACGAGGCGAGCAGCGCTCCCGACACGGACGTCGTCGACGGCCTCGCCCTGACGCCGAAGGCCTTCGCCCGGCAGGTCGCCCTGCTCACGCAGGGTCGGCCGGTGCCCGGCGGCCTCCGCGTCCGCGACCTCGTCGCGTTCGGCCGCCACCCGTACCGCGGCCGCTTCGGCGGTCAGGACCCCGACGGCCAGACCGTGGTGGCGCACGCCCTCGACGTGACCGGGCTCACGAGCCTGGCCGAGCGACCGGCTGACGAGCTCTCGGGCGGACAGCTCCAACGGGTCTGGCTGGCGAGCTGCCTGGCGCAGCAGACGGGCGTGCTGCTGCTCGACGAGCCGACGACCTACCTCGACCTCCGGTACCAGGTCGAGCTGCTCGACCTCGTCCGCGACCTGGCCGACCACCACGGCACGGCGGTCGGCGTCGTCCTGCACGACCTCGACCAGGCGGCCGCCGTCGCCGACCGGCTCGTGCTGCTCCGCGCCGGCGTCGTCGTCGCGGACGGCACCCCCGCCGAGGTGCTCGAGGCCGACCGGCTCTCGGACGTCTACGGCATCCGCGTCGAGGTCGACCACGACCCGACCACCGGCCGCCTCCGCACCCGCGCGGTCGGTCGGCACCACAGCCGGACCACCCCTGCACCCGCACGCTGACGGCCGCGCCGCTCGCAGCGGTCCGCGCCGACAGTCCACCCCTCACCGAACAGGAAGAACCCGAGCCGCCATGAAGCGACGACTCCTCGCCACCACCGCCATCGCCGCGGCCGCAGCCCTCGCCCTCACGGCGTGCGGTTCCACCCAGGCCGCCACCGACGCCAGCCCCTCAGCCGCGAAGATCACCGTCACGGACGCGCAGGGCACGAAGGTGACCCTCGACGGCCCCGCGAAGAAGGTCGTCGGCACCGAGTGGAACGTGGTCGAGGACCTCGAGACGCTGGGTGTCGCACCCGCGGGCGTCGCGGACGTCACGGGCTACAGCCAGTGGGACTCGAAGGTGCCGCTGACCGGGGACCCGAAGGACATCGGGACACGCGGCGAGCCGAGCACGGACACCATCGCGTCGATCGCGCCGGACCTCATCGTCGCGACGACCGACCTCAAGGACTCGGTCGTCACGCAGCTGCGGAAGATCGCACCGACGATCGTGATCGCGTCGGCGAAGTCCGGTGACCAGCTCGACACCATCAAGGACACGCTCGACCTCATCGCCGAGGCCACCGGCACGACCGCGAAGGCCGAGTCGGTCTGGAAGGCGCTCGAGGAGAAGATCGCGGAGGGCAAGCAGGAGATCGCCGACGCTGGCAAGGACGGCACGAAGGTGGCGTTCGCGGACGGCTACGTGCTGTCGAACCAGGTCACCATCCGGCCGTACACCGCCGGCTCGCTCATCGGCGCCGTGAACGAGGAACTCGGGCTCGAGAACGCCTGGACCGGCACGGGCATCGAGGGCGACGCGGCGTACGGGCTCGGCTCGACGGACGTCGAGGGGCTGACCAAGCTCCCGTCGGACACGCAGTTCCTCTACATCGACAACGCGAAGGCCAGCGAGGACGACGTCTTCGGGAAGACCCTCGCCTCGAACGCCGTGTGGAAGTCGCTGCCGTTCGTCGAGCAGGACCACGTGCACCGTCTCGACGACGGCATCTGGATGTTCGGCGGGCCGGGCGCGATGGACGCCTACGTCGACGCCGCGGTCGCCGCGCTCACGAAGTAGCGGTGCTCGACTCCGCCACGCCCCAGCGGGCCGGACGGCGCTCCCCGACCGTCGCCCGGCCCGCGCTCGGCGTCGTGCTCCTGGTCGCCGGGATCGCCGTCGTCGCGGCGCTGGCGGCACTCGACACGACGCAGGGGACCGCGAACGTCGGCGCCGGAGCCGTCTGGAAGGCCCTGACCGGGCACGCGGACGCCGCCGACGCCTCCGTCGTGGTCGCGTCCCGGTTCCCGCGCGCCGTCGCCGGGCTCGTCGTCGGGTTCGCACTCGGTGTCGCCGGTGCCGCACTGCAGTCGGTCAGTCGGAACGTGCTCGCGGCGCCGGACACGCTCGCCGTGAACGCGGGCGCGTACCTGGCGCTCGGCGTCGTGTCCGTCGCCGGTGTGGGCCTCCCGGTCGTCGCGCAGGGCGGGGTGGCCTTCGTCGGCGGCCTGGCCGCGGCGGCCCTCGTGCTCGCGCTGTCCGGCCTCGGCAGCGGCACCCTGCGCCTCGTCCTGGCGGGGACGGCGCTCGCGCTCGGCCTCGGTTCCGTGACCCAGGCCCTGGTCCTGCTCTTCCCGCAGGAGACGCAGGGCCTCTACGCGTGGAACCAGGGCGGCATCGCCCAGAACGGCTACGACACAGTGCTGCCGATGCTGCCGGTGGTCGTCGTCGGCGTGGCCGGCTTCCTGCTCGTCTCGCACCGGGTGGACGCCCTGGCGCTCGGGGACGACGCCGCCCGTGGCCTCGGCGTCCCGGTCCGGAGCACCCGGGTCGTCGCCGTCGCCCTCGCCGTGCTGCTCTCCGCCGCGGCCGTCACGATCGCGGGGCCGATCGGCTTCGTCGGGCTGTGCGCTCCGGCACTGGTACGCCCCGTCGCGCGGACCTTCCCGACGCTGCACCGGTCGTGGGCGCTCCTGTCGGTCTCGGGCCTGGTCGGCGCCGGCATCGTGATGGGGTCCGACGTCCTCCTCCGCGCGGTGGTCCACGGCGACCGGGCGGTGTCGGTGCCGACCGGTGTCGTCACGAGCGTCGTCGGCGCGGTCTTCCTCGTCGTGATGGCGCTGCGGATGCGCGACACGGGCCAGACCACCCCGCTCGAGGTCACCCGGATCCCGGGCCGGCTCGCGGTCACGCTGACGGTGCTCGGTCTCGTCGTGGTGCTCGCCGGGGTCGTCGTCGCGGCCGTGCTCCTCGGCGACGCGAAGCTCCTGCTCGGCGACGTGGCGAACTGGCTGTCGGGCAGGGCGAACCAGGGCATCTCGTTCATCCTCGACACCCGGGTCCCGCGGGTCTCCGCCGCCCTGCTCGCCGGCGCCGCGCTCGCCCTCGCCGGCACCCTCGTGCAGGGCGTCACCCGGAACCCGCTCGCCGACCCCGGCGTGCTCGGCGTCTCGAGCGGCGCGGGACTCGGGGCGGTGCTCGTCGTCACGGCGGTCCCAGCAGCGACGACGTGGGGCGTCGCCGGTGCCGCGTTCGTCGGCGCCGCGGTCGCCGCGGTGGTGGTGTTCGGTCTCGCGGCCCGCGGGGGCTTCCGGCAGAACCGCCTCGTGCTCGTGGGTGTCGGGGTGTCGGCCGGACTCACCGCACTCATCAGCCTGCTCATCGTCGTCACGGACCCGTTCAACGCCACGAAGGCCCTGACCTGGCTGTCGGGCTCGACCTACGGCCGGACGTGGCAGGACTCGCTGCCGGTGGTCGTGGTGCTCGTGGTCGCACTCGTGCTCGTCCTCCCCCGCCACCGCGAGCTCGACCTCGTGTCGCTCGACGAGGACACACCGCGACTGCTCGGCATCCGGCTCGGGCGGGCCCGGCTCGCCCTCCTGACGCTGTCGGTGCTGCTCACGGCGACGGCCATCGCCGCGGTCGGCACGATCGGGTTCGTCGGTCTGGTGGCCCCGCACGCCGCTCGCTCGCTCGTGGGTCGCCCGCACGCCCGGGTGGTCCCGGTGGCCGTGCTGCTCGGCGCGGTGCTCGTCTGCCTCGGCGACCTCCTCGGCCGCACGGTCATCGCGCCCGCGCAGCTCGGCGCGGGGATCCTGACGGCGCTCGTCGGGACGCCCTACTTCGTGTGGCTGCTGCTGCGCTCACCCCGCGGCGCTCACTGACCGTGTTGTATTTCACATACCGGTCTGCGATGATGGAGGAGCTGGACCCGACCAGCACCCGATCAGCGACCTGACCCCGGAGGCCCGGACATGCCCGCACGACGCCGCCTCATCGCCGACATCGCCCCCGGACGCTCGGCGTTCGCTCGCTCCGTCCTCCTCGAGGCCTGGCGAGCGCTGCTCCCGGACACGTTCGACACCGCCACCCCACTGACCCTCCGTGACCGGGTCCGGCTCGCCGGGAGCGAACGCATCACCCTGACCGACGACATCGAGCCCGCGACCCCGGGCTCGATCGCGGCCGGCACCCTCGACCTGCTGTGGATCGACCACGCCGCCGACGTCGCCGCGGTCCCGAGCACCCCTGTCGGCGTCGGACTGACGGTGGGCGCGGAGACCGACATCGGACTCTCCACGGAGGACCTCGCCGCCGCGGTCGTGGCGGTGGCCGGCGAACGCGACGCGGCCTCGATCGTCGTGTTCCGGCTGGACGAGCGCGACGGCGCACGGTCGAACGAGGTCCTCCGGGCCGTCCGCCGCATGTCCTCGATCCCCGTGGCGCTCGTCGCGCACGACATCTCGACCGACGTCACCGCGCGGCGCATCACCGACTGTGCACTCGTGGTGACGGACGACCGGACCGTCGAGCGGGTCGCACGGTCCGCTGGCGTCCCGACCGTGCGACTCGGGTCGCACGACTCCCTGACGGAGCTGTACGTCGCGCTGCACGATCCACGCTCCGACGTCGATGTCGCGGAGCTCCGGACCGCTCGGACGGTCGCTTTCGCACTCGACGCGTGGCAGCGCGGCCGGATGACGACAGCTGAGCTCCACGCGTCGGTCCGGCCGGTCCGACCGGAGGAACAGCGGCTCACGGTCTGACCGCAGACCGACCACGGACGGACGGGAGGCGCGGTGCCAGCTGGCACCGCGCCTCCCGTCCGTCCTGGGTCGCCGCTACGGGGTCGGCATCCCGCCGTCGACGTGGAGCGTCTCCCCGACCACGTAGGACGACTCGCCGCTGGCGAGGAAGACGTACGCCGGCGCGAGTTCGGCCGGCTGGCCCCAGCGGCCGAGGTAGGTCTGCTCGCCCGCGGACGGCAGGGCCTCCGGCGGCTGTCCACCGGCCGGCTGCAGCGGCGTCCAGATCGGCCCGGGCGCGACGGCGTTCACGCGGATGCCCTTGGGCGCGAGCTGCGCGGCGAGGCCCTTGGCCAGGTTGTTCACGGTCGCCTTCGTGGCCGCGTAGTGCACCAGGTGCGGCGAGGGGGCGTACGCCTGGATCGAGGTCGTGTTGATGATCGTCGAGCCCGGCTGGAGGTGCGGGACGGCGGCCTTCGTGATGCGGAACGTCGCGTAGGCGTTCGTCTTGAAGGTCTCGTCGAACTCCTCGTCCGAGATCTTCGTGATGTCGTCGACGTTCTGCTGCTTGCCCGCGTTGTTCACGAGGATGTCGAGCCCGCCCAGGCCGTCGACGGCCTTCGCGACCAGCTCCTCGCACCACTCCTTCGACGTGATGTCACCGGGCAGCGCGACCGCCGTGCGGCCGGCGGCCTCGATGAGTCCGACGATGCGCTTCGCGTCCTCTTCCTCCTCGGGCAGGTACGAGATCGCCACGTCGGCGCCCTCGCGGGCGTAGGCGATGGCGACGGCCGCCCCGATGCCGGAGTCTCCGCCGGTAACGAGCGCCTTCCGGCCCTCGAGTCGGCCCGAGCCGCGGTAGGTGTCCTCACCGTGGTCGGCCGGGACGTTCTGCGCCATCTCCTCGTCGGTTCCGGCGCCCGGCAGGTACTGCTCGTCGGGCTTCTTGTCCGCGTACATCGCGGTCGGGTCCTGCATCGTGTACTAGTCCGTCATGGCCCGTACGGTACGCACCCGTCGCAGCGCTCCCGCCCAGCCCGGTGTCCCCCGGACGTCCTCGTCGAAGATCACGGTCCGGTGACGGGCGTGAACCGATTCGGTAACACCTGTCGCCCGACGAGGGACGACGACGTACGGTCGACGGATGACCTTCCGCCCCGCACTCGCGCTCGGCGTCGCCGTGCTCGCCGCGTCGGCGACCACGATCGCGTCCGGAGCGCCCGCCCGGGCATCGGAGCCGTCGTGGGGATCGTCCTCCGCCCCGCGCGTGACGAACGGCACGCTCGCGCACGTGGACGCGGTCGAGCTCCACGCGGAGTCGCTCGTCTTCGAACGCGACGACCGCACCGTCGCCGTGGTCTCCATGCGCGACGCCCGCACGACCGTCGACGTGCTCGACCGACTGCTGGGCACGCCGGCCCGGACGCACACGGCCGAGGGCGACGGTGGCGCGTGCTTCCCCGCCGGCACGACCTACACGTGGGGTGGGGCGGTCCGGGTCGCGGCCCTGGCGACGCCCGCGGACCTCGGCAACGCGGTCGAGATCCGCGTCCTCCGCGACGACGTCCGGACGCGGAACGGCACCACGGTCGAGCTCTCCGGCCCGCGCGGCGTGCAGGTCGGTGACGACATCGCGGGACGGATCGCGAAGACGGACCGCGCCGACCGGATGTCCTTCGGGGCGGGCGACGAGGACGAGCCGTCGGCCTGGCAGGTGCTGCTCCAACGCGGCTGGGACGCGACCGACGGATCGAGCGACGACAGACGGGCGGACACCACGAGCGACGACCCCGCGCGGACCGCCGCGGTCCGCGCGGACGAGGACGGCCGGAACGGCGTCTCGGCGCTCACCGACGGGACCACCGTGGCCGTGCTCGGCTCACCGATGCCGGTCAACGCCACCCGGAGCTGCTGACCGTCAGACGCGGATCGACGCGATCACCGGGAAGTGGTCGCTCGCGAACCACGTCTCCGGGCCGTCGTGGTCGATCACGACACGGTCGACGCCGCGCACACCACGGGCGAACACCCAGTCGATGCGCTCTCCCGACGACACCGGAGGCGCCCAGTCGTTGAACGTGGCGGTGCGGTCGTCCGGGTCCCCGGCCACCGTCCATGCGTCCTCGAACCCCGCCTCGGCGAGCACACGCGATGCGGCTCCGGCACCGGCGGGCTCGTTGCAGTCGCCGGCGACGAGCACGGGGCCGTCGGTCGCTGCGAGCCGTTCGACGATCAGCGCTGCGCTCTTCGCCCGGACCTCGTCGCCGTGTGCGCCCTCCTCGTGGTCGAGGTGCGTGGTCAGCAGGGTGAACGCGTCGCCGTCCACGTCGACGAACCGGACGTGGTTCGCGATGCGTGGGTACGCGCTGCCCCAGGTGTTCGACACCGGTTCGTCCGGGGTGTCTGACATCCAGAACGAGCCCTGGTCGACGGGTCGGAGCCGAGACCGTCGGAAGAAGACCGCGGCGTGCTCACCCGCGGTGCCGCCCTCCCGTCCCTGGCCGACGTCGCCGTGGTCGGGCAGGCCCGCACGGAGGTCGTCCATCTGGTGGTCGAACGCCTCCTGCACGCAGAGCAGGTCGGGGTCGTGCCGGCGGACGACGTCGAGCAGCACCGGGAGCCGTCCGGGCCAGTCGTGGGCGGGGTCCGGGTTCTTCACGTTGTAGGTCATCAGGGTGATCGGACGCACGGCGTTGTTCACCGCTCGAACCTACCGAGCGGCGCGCTGGGACGCCATGGTCCGTCGCAGTGTGAGCACGCCGTCCCGGGCTCGGGTCTTCGCCGTGCCGAGCGGGAGGCCGAGCTCCGCAGCCAGCTCCGGACCGGACAGTCCGACGAGGTGCCGGAGGACGACCGCCTCCCGTTGGCGTGGCGGCAACCGGACGATCGCACGCCGGAGGGCCGTCCGGTCGAGGACGCTCTCCGCGCGTTCCTGGCTCGCGAGGTCGACGGGCTCGTGGTCGCGGGCACCGATCCGCAGGTCGCGGTCCCGGTCGGCGACGCTCTTGCGCACCCGGTCGATCGCTCGGCGGTTCGCGATCGTCCGCACCCAGGCGATCACGGAGTGCGACGGGTCGTACCGCCCGGCGATCGTCCAGAGCTCCAGGAACACGTCCTGGACGACCTCTTCGGCCTGGGTCGGGTCGGTCAGCTGGTGCCGGACGTAGCGCTCGACGATCGGCCGCAGGCGTCGGTGCAGCGCTGTGAAGGCCGCCTGGTCGCCGCCGGCGACCGCGAGCATGAGCGCGCGCTCTTCCGCTCGGACGGCGAGGAGGTCAGCATGCACATCTGATATCTTGCATGTTGATCACGGGAGGGGCAAGTCCGGAGGTCCGCGTCCTCAGTTGATGCAGACGTTCGCCTTGCCGTAGTTGTGCACGTCCGTGGACTTCGGCGACGGCTCCTTGCTCGGCCGCGCGTCCGGCTTCTTCGTGGAGGTCGATCCCCCGGACCCCCCGGAGGACGGCTTCGAGGCCGACGACCCGGGCTGTGACGGCGCCGAGACCGTCTTGCCGTCCGAACCGAGGACCAGCGTCACACCGGTGACCGCGCTGGTGCGGACCGCGACCGCGCCCGGGGTCACCCGCACGACGGCCTTGGCCTGCGACTCCATGCCCTTCGGGTACTGCACCTGCGTCGCCTTCGTCGTGTCCGACGATCCCGGAGCACCCACCTGGAACCCACGCGCGGTGAGGTTCTGGGTCGCCGCCGCCGCCGCACCCTCGACCCCGCTGCCGTTGAGCACCGTGACGGTGGTGTTCGCCGGCTGCGCACGCCCGGCCTTCGTGTACGCCTCCGGCTCGCCGACGAGGCCCTGCACGAAGGCCGGGAGGCCGACCTCGTCCACCTGGACGATGGACAGCGCCGAGCCGTTGACGTAGATGGTCGGGGTGCCGAGCGTCGGGATCGTCGCCGACTGGATGTTGCCCGGTCGGAGGTTCCGCATCTGCGAGCCGAGCGAGACGAGGTCGGTGTCGGTCTGGATCGACCCACCGACCGCCTTGAGGATGTTGCCGAGCTTGATCGGGTTGAGCAGGGTCCCGGCGGAGAGCACCTTGCGCGCCTCCTGCGACAGGAAGTACTGCTGCCGGACGTTGCGGTCGAGGTCGCCGTTCGGGAGACCGTGCCGCTGCCGCACGAACGAGAGCGCCTGCTTGGCGTCGAGCGTCGACTTCCCCTTCGGCAGGTTCACGCCGGAGTACGGGTCGTTGACCGCGTTGTTGAGGCAGACGTTCACCGGACCGAGTTCCTTGACGACCTGGTAGAAGCCGAGCAGCGAGACACGGACGTAGTGGTCGATCTGCAACCCGCTGACGTTCTCGATCGTCTGGATGAGCAGCTTCGCTCCCCCGGTGTCGCCGCCCCCGTTCAGCGTGCCGTAGTAGAAGGCGCTGTTGAGCTTGCCCTTGCCCACGTTCGGGATGTCGACGTAGGAGTCGCGCGGGAACGAGATCATCGTCGACTGGGAGCCGTCCGCGTTGATGTGCAGGACGATCATCGTGTCGGTGTTCGTCGCACCGCCGTCCGACTCCGTGCTGAGCTCGGCCATCTGCTCGGGGGTGGCGTTGTCCGGTCGGTGGTCGTCACCGACGAGCAGGATGTTCTGCGCCTGACCGTCGACGTCGTTCTTGGTGTCCTTCTTGCCCGTGATCGCGTTGATGATCGTCACGTTGCTGGCCAGCTGGTCGTACGTGTAGAACGCGTACGCACCACTGAGCGCAATCGCCATCGTGAGCACGCCCGCGACGGCCGGGAACACGGCGCTCAGGCGGCGCTTCTGGCGCCCGTGGCGGGGCGGCACGGAGCCGCGGCGGGCGCGGCGGGTCGTCTCGTCGGGTGCTTCGCTCACCCGGAAAGGGTAACCGCAGTGCTCGGACGTGCGATGAGAACGCCCGGTCGATCCGCGAAGAGCGCCTGGCTCAGTGTTCGCGCGCGGGAAGGAGGTGCACGGCCTCCATGGCGAGCTCGGCGGCGATCGGGTCCTTCGCGAGCACCGCGGCCTTGAGCTTCTCGAGCTCCGGCAGGACGGTGTCCGCGGGGATGAGCTCCGGCAGTTCCGGTACCCGGAGCTTGAACGCCAGACCGTCGGTCGTCGACCGGCAGAGCGCCGCGAGCGATGCGTTGCCGCAGGCCTCGACCCACATCGAGTAGATGCTCGCACCCTCACGGGCGACCTCGTCCTGCTTGCCCTTCGTGCTCCGCGCGATGACGTCGTCGAGCATCTTGACGACCTTCTTGCGCTGCGGCTCGGTGAAGCGGGGCACGGCGAGCCGGACCACCCCGCCGTAGATCACACCGAGGGTCCGGTACGCGTCGAGCAGTTCGTCCTTGGTCGGCGCCGCCACCCGGGTGTACCGGTTCGGCGCCATCTCGATCAGCCCCGACCGGGCGAGTTCCGCGAGGGCTTCGCGGATGGGCGTGCGGGAGACGCCGAGCCAGGCGATGAGGTCGTCGTCGTTCAGCCGCTCGCCCGGCTCCAGCGTGCCGTCCATGATCGCGTCGCGGATCTTGTCCTGCACCGTGTCGCGGAGGAGCTTCCGCTCGGCGGCGGGCTGGGTCGAGGGCACTGGCATGGCACCAGCGTGTCACATGTGATGGGCCGGGCGCGACAGGCGCGACGGCCACCACGCCCGACGCCCGAGTTCGACGGCGAGCGCCGGGACGAGCAGCGAGCGCACCACCACCGTGTCGAGCAGGACGCCGAAGGCGACCACGAACGCGATCTGCACGAGGAACAGGATCGGGATCACGCCGAGCGCCGCGAACGTCGCCGCGAGCACGATGCCGGCCGAGGTGATGACACCGCCGGTCACACCGAGTCCGCGCAGCACACCCTCGCGCGGGCCGTGCCGCAGCGCCTCCTCCCGGACCCGGGTCATGAGGAAGATGTTGTAGTCGACGCCGAGTGCCACGAGGAACACGAACGAGTACAGCGGCACGGACGGGTCGGCCCCGGGGAAGTGGAACACGTGGTCGAACACGAGCGCCCCGACGCCGAGCGCCGCCGCGAAGGACACGATCACGCTGCCGATGAGGACGAGCGGCGCCACGATGCTCCGCAGCAGGAGCATGAGGATGAGCAGGATGACCGCGAGGACGACCGGGATGATGACCGAGCGGTCACGGATGCCCGTGTCGTTCGTGTCGAGCGCGGTCGCGGTGACCCCGCCGACGATCGCGTCCGGGTCCACCCGTTCCACGGCGGTCCGGAGGTCGCGGACGGTCTGCTCCGCCGCCGCGGAGTCGGCCGGGTCGGCGAGGGTGGCCTCGAGGAGGACGTCGCCGCGCGAGACCGTCGGCTCGGCGGTCGGGTCGGAGCCGCCACCGCCCGCGCCGGACCGAGCCGAGCCGGAGCCGCCACCGCCCACGCCGGACCGAGCCGAGCCGGAGCCACCACCAGCGCTCGCGCCGGACCCGTCGGTGACGGCGACCGTGCCGGACGGGGAGTCCTTCGCGGCCGCGACCACGCCGTCGACCCCGTCGACCCCGCGGACGGTCCGGATGAGCTCGTCGAGCGAGTCCGCGCGTCCGATGACCTGCGCCGGGCTGCCGGAACCGCCCGGGAAGTGGTCGGCGAGCACATCCTGCCCGTCCCGGGCCTGGGATGCCCCGATGACGAGGTCGCTCTGCGGCACGCCGTCGGCCCGCAGGCCGGACAGCCCGGCCCCCATGGCGAGGAGGCCGACCGTGCACACGACCCAGACGACGCGTGACCGACGCGCCACGAGCCTCCCGACCGACGCCCACAGGCCCTTCGCGTCCGGACCGGTCACGACGGGGTGGGCGGACCCGTACGCCGGCCGGAGCGGCCAGAAGGCCGCGCGCCGGAAGGCGAGGAGGAGCGCCGGCAGCAGCGTGAGCGCCGCGAGCAGGCTGAACGCGATGCCGATCGCTGCCACCGGCCCGAGCGCCTTGTTCGAGTTGAGGTCGGAGAACAGGAGGCAGAGGACACCCACGATGACCGTGCCACCGGACGCCAGGATCGGTTCGAGGCTGCCCCGGAGCGCGGCCTTCGTGGCGTCCCACCCGGTGCGGTGGTCACGGAGGGCCTCCCGGTAGCGCGCCGTGTAGAGCAGCGCGTAGTCCGTCGCGGCGCCGATCACGAGGATCGAGAGGATGCCCTGCACCTGCCCGTTGACGGTCACGAGGTCGGCCTTCGCCAGCCACCACACCACGAGGATCGAGGCGCAGAGCGCGAACGAGGCGGTGCTCAGCACGAGGACCGGCAGGAGTGGCGACCGGTACACGACGATGAGGATCACGAACACGGCGGCGAGGGCGACGCCGAGCAACAGCCCGTCGATGCCGGCGAAGGCTGCGGTCAGGTCGGCCGTGAAGCCGGCCGGCCCGGTGACGAAGCCGCGAACGCCCGTCGGCAGGGCGTCGTCGACGTCCGCCCGGATCGCCTCCACCGCGTCGCCGGTCTCGGCCGTCTGCGTCAGTGTGGCGACGATCTCGACCGCGTCCCCGTCCTCGCTCGGGATGACCGGGCTGACACCCTGGACGTCGCCGCGGTCGCCGAGGTCCTCCGCGAGACGGTCTGCCGCAGCGAGGTCGGTGCGCGTCAAGCCGCCCGCACGGTCGAGGACCACGATGGCCGGGGCACCGGATGCCTGCCGGAACTCGGACGCTCGCTCCTGCACCTTCGTGGCGTCCGCCGAGGCCGGGAGGAAGGACGTCTGGTCGTTCGTCGAGACCTCGGCGATCTTGCCGAAGTAGGGACCGCCGACGGACGCGACGGCGAGCCAGGCGACGATGACGACGGCGGGGAGCACGATTCGGAGGAAGCGGGACACGGTGCGAGCGTACACCGATCGTCAGCATGCTGATCATCTGTCGTCGATGCCCGCTCCGTAGGATGCTGCCATGGAGGAACAGCCCGCGGCATGGCCCATGGGGCGCCTGCTGGCCGCGGCCGCACGACGTGTCGAGCGCGACTGGGACGAGCGACTGCGCGAGATCGGGCTCCCGCACGCCGGGCTCATCGCGATCGACATCCTGATCCGGACCGGTCCGACCGGCGCCGACACGGTCGCCCGCGCGGCACGGGTGCAGCCCCAGACGATGTCCCGCACGCTCGAGCGGCTCGAGCGGGACGGCCTCGTCGAACGCTCGCCGCACCCGGAGGACCGTCGGCGGCGCGTGGTCACGGTGACCGATGCCGGGCGGGCCGCATGGGACACGGCGAAGCACATCGAGCGCGAGGTCCTGCCCGAGGACGCAGCGTTGCGTGGGGCGCTCGCAGCGATCATGAGCCGGACGAATTCCTAGCATCTGATATTGCACATGCGGTACTCTGGGAGGGTCGGCATCAGGGCCGGCCCGCATCCCAGGAGACCATGTGTCCGAACGCCGTGCAGCCAGAGCCGCCGCAGGGGCGGCTGCCGCCGAATCCCACGACCGACCGCGACCCGGCGTCGGCGCGCCGCGACGCGCTGCACCGGCGAGCGTCAGGCCAGGGAGCGGGGATCTGCCGGGGGGCAGCGATCGATCCGGCGGCAACGGCCGGGTGGGTGGCACCGATCGGCCGGACCGCGTCCGGCAGCGCAACGACAGCGGGCGATCGAACCCCTCGAGGCGACGGCGACGCAGGCGCCCGTTCCTCGTCGCGCTCCTCGCGACGATCGGGACCCTCGCGGGACTGGCCACGGTCATCGCGGTGGTCGCCAGTGTCTTCATCGGCGGTCTCGCTCGCAGCTTCGACCAGAGCACCACCATCGACCACGCCTTCCCCAGCGGCGAGCGCCCCGCTCCGGTGGACGGCGTCGAGAACATCCTCCTGATCGGGTCGGACTCCCGCGCGTCGCTCGATCCGAACGGTGACGGCGTCACGGGCGGCCGCGCGGACACGCTGATGCTCCTGCACCTCCCGGCCGACCGCAAGCGCGCCTACCTCATGTCGATCATGCGCGACTCGTGGGTCGACATCCCCGGCCACGGGACCGCGAAGATCAACGCGGCGTTCAGCTGGGGCGGAGTCCCGCTCGTCGTCCGAACCGTCGAGGAACTCCTCGACTCCCGCATCGACCACGTCGCCGAGATCGACTTCGCCGGTTTCCGCGACATGACGAACGCACTCGGTGGCGTGACCGTGGACTCGCCGCGTGCGTTCACCGCCCGCGAGGGCGACGAGTTCGTCGCCGGCCCGAACCGCCTCGACGGCGACGCGGCGTTGGCCTTCGTCCGCGAGCGGTACGCCTTCGCCGACGCCGACCACACCCGGGTCCGCAACCAGCAGGCCTTCATGCGCGGCGTGCTCGACGGGGCCCTTTCGCGCGGCACCATCACGAACCCCGGTCGCATCCGGGCCTTCGTGGACGCGACGACCAGGTACTTGTCCGTCGACGCCGGCCTCGACCTCCGCACGCTCGTCGACCTCGGGTGGTCCCTGCGCGGCGTCAGGTCGTCCGACCTCGTGACCTTCACGATGCCGACGGCTGGCGGTGGGACCTCGAGCGACGGCCAGTCGTACGTCGCCGTGAACACCCTCGCGGTGCAGTCGCTGTCGCAGGCGCTGCGGTCGGACGACGTCGCCGGGTGGCTCGCGGAGAACCCGCAGTAGCCCGACGACGACGGAACCCCCTCGACCGAGGTCGAGGGGGTTCCGTCACGCAGTCGCGGCGATCAGGCCGGGAGCTGCAGGGTCTGACCCGCGTAGATGAGGTTCGGGTCGTCGATCGTCGACGTGTTCGCCGCCCAGAGCTGCTTCCAGCCGCCCTCGACGTCGAGCTTCGCGGCGATCTTGTCGAGCGTGTCACCCGACGCGATCTTGTAGGTCTTGCCGCTGGTCGCCACCGCGGCCGGCTTGCTCGAGGCAGCCGGGGCCGTCGCCTTCGGGGCCGCCTGCTGCGGCGCCGCCGGCGTGGTGCTCTGCTGCGGCGCAGCCTGCGTCGTGCTCTGCTGCGGAGCGGCCTGGGTCGCCGGTGCGGCGGGCTGCGGCGTGGCGGCCGTCGGAGCAGCACCGGTGGTGCCGCTCAGACCGAGCTTCGCGGAGCAGGCCGGCCATGCGCCCCAGCCCTGGGACGCGAGGACGCGCTCGGCGACGGCGATCTGGGTCTCGCGGCTGGCAGCGGCCGGGTTGCCCGAGCCGCCGTTGGCCTGCCACGTCCCCAGCGTGAACTGGAGACCGCCGTAGAAACCGTTGCCGGTGTTGATCGCCCAGTTACCACCGGACTCGCACTGTGCGAGCGCGTCCCAGGTCGAACCGGACGCTGCGTTCGCGGGCGCAGCCGCGAGGCCGACACCCGTCGCGGCGATGCCTGCGAAGGCGAGGCCACCGACGATGGTGCGGGTACGGGAAAGCTTCTTCATGTGATTGCTCCACCGGGACCGCGCGCCGGAGTTCCGACCTGTCCACTGCCCGTCCCGACCGTCCGCGGTCACGTTGTGGGGTGCGCCACCGGGGGCAGTGGTCTCGCGCCGGTGGCACCTCGGTCGGCCACCATAGGAAACTCCGCACCGTTATCAAACTGAGACAAACGGTTCTACCCTTCGGTGCTATGTCCCCCACGGTGAAACCTGTACGCCCCGATCGCCGTGCTCGCGCAGATGGTGCTGTACCCGGGTACATTCGCTTGGCAATTCCCTGGGAAAGTCGGCCAGGAGGCTCGGATCACCGTCTCGACAGCACGGTCACGGCCTCGAGGTGGCCGGTCTGCGGGAACATGTCGAGGACCCGGACGCGGTCGAGTCGGAAGGACGGCATGCGTGCCAGGTCCTTCGCGAGGGTCACCGGGTTGCAGCTCGAGTAGACGACGTGGTCGACGCTCGACGCTTCGAGCCAGTCCGCCAGCGTCACACCGATCCCGCGCCGGGGCGGGTTGACCACGACGAGTTCCGGCACGGCGTCCGGACGGGCTCGGAGCGCGTGCTCGGTGGCGTCGTCGGCGGCGAACCGGACGTCGGTCAGGCCGGCCTCGCGAGCGGACTGTCCCGCCGAACGGACGGCCTCGCGGCTCGTCTCGATGCCCGTCACCGCACGGCCGGGGCGAGCGGCGTGCAGGGCGAAGCCGCCGACCCCGCAGTACAGGTCCCACATCGAGGCGGGGTCCACCTCGTCGATCCACGCAGTGGCCTGCTCGTACAGCCGCGCGGCGACGACGGTGTTGGTCTGGAAGAAGCTCTGCGGACGGAGGTGCATCGTGACGTCCCCCATCCGCATCGGCAGCGTCGCCTGCTCGGTCAGGAGCACCTCGCGGTCGCCCTCGGTGACGGCCTTGTGCTCGGGGAGCAGGTTCGCCGTGACCACCACGGCCTCCGGCAGCACGGAGCGGAGCGCGGCGAGGTGCTCGCGGAGCCGGGGCAGCTGTCCCTCCGAACGCAGCACGAAGCGGACCATGAGCTCGCCGTCGGGTGACTCCGTCACGAGGACGAACTTCAGCTCACCCCGCCGGGCGGCGACGTCGTACGGGATCAGTCCGGCGTCGGCGATGAACCGTGCGAGGACCGGCAGCGCGCGCTGGATGCCGGGCGTGCAGATGCCGCAGTGCCGCAGGTCCACCCCGCGCTGGCGGTGGTCGAGGATGCCGACGGTCGGGTGCTGCACGGAGCCGCCGACCACCATCTTCGCCTTGTTGCGGTAGGCCGACTCCGGACTCGTGATCGCGGGGAGCCACTCGACCGCACCCGGACCGCCCGCAGCCTCGACCGCGTCGTGGAGTAGCTCGCGCGTCCGGATCTCCTTGTCGAGGACCTGGTCGGCGTACGGCTGGCCCATGAGCGTGCACGATCGGCACACCCCGCGGTCGAAGTAGTCGCACTGCATGGCCGTCTCAGGGTACGGCGTACTCCGTCCGCCATGCGCCGCGCGCTCGCTCGTCGGCTGCCCGGGCGAGCGCGACGGTGTCGCTCCGGGATGCCCCGGCTGCGCGTTCGACCGCGCGGCACCAGGAGTCGACCGATCCGTCCGCGAGGAAACGGTCGTCCGGGTAGAGATCGGCCATGCTCGAGTCGGCAGGTCCCACCGCCGGCGTCCCGAGCTCGAGCGACCGGATCGCCACCCCGGACTGGAAGAAGCGCCGGTACGGCACGAGCACCGCGTCCGCCGTCACGATGAGGTCGTCGAGCTCGGCCTCGTCGACGAACGCGTCACGGACCGACCAGCCCGCGACGGGCGGCCAGCCGCGACCGACGACCTCGAGCAGGTGGGTGTCACCGAGCCGTGCGGCCAGCGCGACGAGCAGGGCGACGTCGCGGTCCGGCTTGTACTGCCCGAGCACCCGGACGACCGGACGGGCGCTCGCCGGCGGGCGTCGCGACGACTCCGACCGCGGCGCGACGGGGTGCGGCAGCAGGACGGGCTCGTCACCAGGGCAGTGCTCCCGCAGGGCGTCCGCGGCCTGCTCGCTGTGCACGATCATCCGCACCGAACCGCCCAGGAACCGGCCGAGCCACCGCGCACCGGCGCCGTAGCCACGAGCGTGGACCAACGGCCGAGGGTCGTGCACGACCAGGGCGGCGTCCACCTTGGCACCGAGCACGAGTCGGAGCAGCACCCGGTCGAGGTGGCCGAGGACGGGCCAGGTCACGACGACACGCCCCCCGAGTCGTCGAGCCCGCACCAGCGCCCGGAGCGTCCGGCCGAGCCATGCCAGCCCGGAGCCGCCCGCGACACTGGGCTCGTCGACCGCGAGCAGCCGCACGTCGTCGCTGCCGAAGCTCGCCACGAGTGCTGCGGCGTAGTGCCGGAGCGCTCCGCCGAGGGTGTTGACCACCACGATCCGCCCGCCGTTCACGCGTGAAGCCACTCGTCCGCGGCCATCCGGCCGTCCCGACCGGGCAGTGCCGCACGGACGGCCTCGCGCTGCAGTGGGGTGTCGACTGCCCGCTCGATCGACCGTGCCAGTCGTCCGACGAGGTCGCCGCCGGCGACCGTGACGACCTGGTGCCCGTGCTCGGCGAGCCACGGTGCGAGTCCGGTCTGGTCGGTGGCGACGACGGTGAGTCCGGCCGCGAGGGCGTCCTTCACCGGCAGGCCGACCTGCTCCCGCCAGCGGCCGTCGGGGATCGACGGCGCGACGAGGACCGCCGAACGCGCGACCGCGGCACCGGCCTCGGCGTGCGGCAGGGGACCGAGGACACGACGTCGGTCCGGTGCCCCCGCGGCCCAGCGCCGGACACGGTCGAGTTCCGGCCCGGGACCGACGATCGTGAGCACGGCGCCCGGACGCGTGCGTTCGACGACCTCCCACGCGGACATCAGGGGTGCGATGCCCTTCCGTGCCTCGAGGACGCCGACGAACACGCACGAACCCGGAACGGCGTCACGGGTCGGCCCGGGAGCCGGCGCCGGGAGCTCGAGACCCACCGTCTGCTCGATCGCCCCGACGAAGGGCAACTGCGCGTACGCGTTCCGAGCGGCCGGCGTGGCGAAGTGGATGCGGTCGAGGGTCAGCCGTGCGACCACGCCGACGAGGAGCCCGACCGCGGTCACGAGCAGCGCCGGGACACGGCCGCGGCCACCGACGAGGGTGCGGAGGTCGTTGTTCTCCATCGCGTACGTCACGACGCGGTGTCGGCGCCCGCGGACGACGCCGGCGAGGGCGAAGCCGGCCGCGAGGACCGCGTGCTTCGGCCAGAACCGCATCCAGAGGGGCTCGGGGACCTCGAGCGTGGTCGCCGTGGTGTGCAGGAACCGCGCAAGCGCCCTGCCGACCGTGGTCCGTCGGATGCCCTCCGCGAGCGGGGTGCCCGCGAGGTCGTAGTTCACGTCGAGGTAGAGCAGTTCGGCCGGTGTCCCGGTGCGGTGTCGCTCCACGTGCACCGCCCGCAGCTCCGGGACGATGCGTAGGCTCGTCGGAGGGGTCACGCGGCCGGCACCGCCTCGGGTCGATCGGCGACGACGCCGCGGACCTGCTCGTCCAGGGCTCGCTCGTACGCGTCGCAGACTCCGCGCCACGTGTAGTGCTGGAGTGCCCGGTCGCGCACGACCCGGCTCAGGCGGTTCTGTTCCGTCGGGTCGGACAGCAGCGTCAGGACGGCGTCGGCGATCGCGTCCGGACGGGGCTCGACGAAGGCAGCCGCGGTGTCCGCGAGCACCTCGCGGTTGTAGACCGTGTCGCGCGCGATCGTCGGGGCGCCGAGGTGCATGGCCTGCACGAGCGCGGGGTTCGTCCCACCCACGCTGTGTCCGTGGAAGTACGCACCGGCGTGCTGCCAGAGCGCGAAGAGGCGGTCGTCGTCGGCGACGTGGCCGAGCCAGTGCACGTCGGGGCGGGTGTCGGCGAGCAGCCGTGCGTGCTGGTCGAGCTCGCCGCCGTAGCCGGTGGAGCCGACGATGACGACCGGGAAGCGCCGGGCGATGCGCTCGGCCGCCGCGAGGAACTCCGGAACGGTGTTCTCGGGCACGAACCGTGCGACGACGAGCGCGAACGGGCGGCCGGCGAGGTGCGCGTCCTCCGGGTGGAGCGGCAGGGCCGAGGCCGTCGTCCCGCCGTAGGGGATCACCACCCCGTCCTTGTCGAACACCCGCTGCCAGTATTCGCCGATCGCCCGCGCGTCGAAGACGAGCCGGTCGGCGCTCCACGCGGTCATCCGGGCACCGGTCTTGAACACCGCCTTCGCGATCCGACCCCACTTCGCGCGCTCCCACTCGATGCCGTCGACGTTGACGACCGTCGGGATGCCGGCGAGCTTGAGCAGGGGCAGCCAGCACCCGTTCGCGCAGTTCATGACGAGGGCGACGTCCGGGCGGCGGCGGACCGTGTCGAGCACGGCGGTCAGACCGTAGGTGAGCGTCGAGAGCGACCGCGACTCGAGACCACGGGTGACGCGTCGGGTGATCCGCGTGTCGAGCGTGGGGTCGTCCGGGCGCTCCTGCCCGGGGCGTCCGTAGACGGTGACGTCCCAGCCGACGTCCGCCAGCGCCGGGGCGACCTGCCGGACGGCGGTCTCGAAGCCGCCGCAGTAGGACGGGTACCCCCGGGTACCGATGATCGCGACGCGCTTCGACACGCTGGCTCCCTTGTTCGAATGACAACTGCAATGATATTTTACACAGCAGTATCACGAGAGGGAAGGGGCTACCGTCGAGCGGCGTCCCGAGCCCGCGTCGGGAGCCGGTAGACCGAGGTCGTCGCGGTCAGGAACAGCTCGGTGCCGTCGTCCCCGCCGAAGCAGAGGTTCGAGACGACCTCCGGTACCGCGATCTCCCCGAGTCGCGCACCCGCCCGGTCGAACACGACGACGCCGCGGTGCGACGAGGACCAGACGTTGCCGTGCTCGTCCACACGGATGCCGTCGGGGACGCCCTCCCCCGCACCGAGCCGTGCGAAGTCACGCCCGTTCTTCACGCGGACCCCGACGTCGTCGATGTCCACGTCGTACGCGCGGATCACCGGCAGGTCGCCCGAGGAACTCGCGACGTAGAGCACCCGCTCGTCCGGGGCGAACGCGAGCCCGTTCGGCTCGTCGACGTCGGTCACCACCGGCCGGAGGTCCCCGCCGTCCGGGCCGCAGCGGAACAGCCAGTGGTCGCCGTACTCACGGACGCCGGGGTGGCCTTCGCGGGGCTGGGTGATCCCGTACGCGGGGTCGGTGAACCAGACCGCACCGTCGGAGGCGACCACGACGTCGTTCGGCGAGTTGAGCCGACCACCGGCCCAGCCGTCCACGATCACGGACACCGCCCCGTCCCGGTCGCGCTCGACCCGCCGCAGTCCGTGCGAGCACTGCACGACGGAGCCGTCGCGGTCGAGCGTCCGACCGTTCGTGAACTCGACGTGCTCGGCGTACGTGTCGACGGCTCCGGTGTCGGCGTGCCACTGCAGGATCCGGTCGCCGGGGATGTCCGACCACCGGAGTGTCCTCGAGGCGGGCACCCAGCAGGGGCCCTCGGCCCAGGTGCTCCCGGTCGCGATCCGCTCGACGGCGGCCGGGTCGGGGACGAGGTCGGTGAACTCCATGACGCTCCTTCGCGTTGGTCTGCGGCCAGCCTGGCACCGGTCGCGGGTCAGGTCCGGTCGACGATCTCCTGCATCGTGGCACGGGCTGCGGCCGGGTCGCCGTCGGCGACGGCGCGCGCGAGCGCGCCGTGCAGTCGGACGTCGTGCTCATCGGGCCCGATCCCGGCCCGCTCGTCGAGGGCCCGCTCGACGACGCCGTGGAGCCGGCGGAAGAGCGTGTTCCCGGACCGGTCCAGGACGGCGCGGTGCAGCGCACGATCGGCCTGGAGGAACGCGGTGGCGTCCGCGGCACCCGCCGCGGTGGCGAGGTGGTCGGCGGACGCGAGCAGTGCCTCCAGGCCGGCGGCGTCACCGTCCGCCGCGGCCGCCGCCGCTGCGGCAGCCGGTTCCACCGCGCGCCGCAGCGCGCGCAGTTCGTCGAGGACCGCGCGCAGGTCCGGGCCGGAGAGCCGCCAACCGATCACCCGGGGGTCGAGCACGTCCCACTCCGAGGGCGCGAGTGCCAGCACGCCGACACGGCGCCGGGCCCGGAGGAGTCCGAGGCCGACGAGCACCCGGACGGCCTCGCGGACGATGCTGCGGCTCGCCCCGGTCCGGGCGACGAGGTCGTCGATGCTCACCGGGGCGGTGCCGAACCCGCCGTGGACGACGGCCGCGCCGAGCTCGTCGAGGACCCGGTCGTAGATCACCGCTGGGCGACCGGGCTGACGACGAGCTCGTCGACGCGCACGTGCGACGGGGCCTCGAGCACGAAGGACACCGCTCGGGCGACGTCCTCCGGCTGCAGCATGACGGCCCGTGCCGCAGCGTCGGGCACCACCGGTCGACGGTCGAGGAAGTCGGTGGCGACGTCCCCGGGACAGAGGTGCGTCGCACGGACGCCGTGCTCGGCCTCCTGCTGGTTGAGCGTGCGGACGACGGAGGCGAGCGCGGTCTTCGACGCCGAGTACGCGACGCCGGCGCCGGGCTGGAAGGACCACCCGGCGTACGAGGAGACGACGACCACGGTGCCGCCGACCGCGCGGAGCGACGGGAGCGCCACGTCGACGACGGCGACCACGCCGGTCAGGTTCGTGTCGACGATCGCCCGGAAGTCGGCCATCGTCTGGTCGTCCCACCGGCGCTCGGGGGCGTTGAGGCCGGCGGCGAGGACGAGCCCGTCGAGCCGACCGTGCCGGCCGAGCAGCACGTCCCGAGCGGTCGCGACGGCGGTGACGTCGGCGGTGTCGAGCGGCAGGACGTCCGCGCTGCCGCCGGCTGCACGCACGGTCTGGGCGACGGCGTCGAGGCGGTCGGTCCGGCGACCGCTCAGCACGACGGTCCAGCCGTCCCGCGCGGCCTGTTCCGCCACGGCGGCACCCATGCCGCTCCCGCCGCCGGTGATCCAGAGCACGCGCGCATCGGTCATGGGTGAATAGTATGCCTATTGCAGACCGACGACGGGAGCGACGATGCACCTCGACCTGACCGACCGCGTGGTGGTCGTGACCGGAGCCGCGCGCGGGATCGGCGCGGTGATCGCCGAGCGGTTCGTCGCCGAGGGGTGTCGTGTGGCCGCGCTCGACCTCGGGTTCCCGGACGTGGCCGACGACGGGGGCGCCGTGCCCGACGACGGGCACGCCCTGCCCGACCGGATCGTGTGCGACGTCACCGACCCGGCGTCGGTCCGGGCCGCGGTCGCCACCGTCGTCGAGCGCCACGGCACGGTCGACGTGCTCGTGAACAACGCGGGCATCGACGTCGAAGGGACCGTCGCCGACCTCGGGTGGGAGGGCTGGCGTCGGTGCATGGACGTCAACGCGGGCGGCACCTTCCTCGTGAGCCAGGCCGTCGCGCCCGTGATGCAGGCGGCGGGTCGGGGGCGGATCATCAACGCCGCGTCCTTCGCCGCGATCGTGCCGAGCGTCGGGAGCGCGGCGTACGCGGCGTCGAAGGCCGCCGTCGTGCAGTTCACGCGGGTGCTCGCGTCCGAGCTCGGGCCGTGGGACATCACCGTGAACGCCTACGCACCGGGCATGGTGCCGACCGCGATGAACGGCTTCGCGGACATGCCGCCGGACCGGCAGGACCGCCTGCTCGACACGCTCTCGCTGCGCCGGTGGGAGACCGCGGACGACGTGGCCGACCTGCTCGTGTTCCTGGCGAGCGACGCGGCCGGGTACATCACGGGGACGCTCGTCGACGTCTCCGGAGGGAAGCTCGCGACGCAGATCCCCGCGCGGGCGCACGGACGCTGACCGGTCGACTCGGCCGGCGCGCGAGCAGACTGGACGGGACGGCCCGACCGGCTGCTCCTGACACTGTCCGGGCACACAGGTTCTGCCCATCGGGGCCACCCTAAGCTGGGAGCATCCAGTGAGCCGGACTGCAGCCCGACCCCGAGGAGGTGCCCCATGGTCACCGTCCTCGCCGCGTTCGCGGTCCTCGCCCTCGTCGTCCCGGCGCTGACGCCCTGGCTCGGGCGCCGGGTCTTCCTCATCGCCGCGCTCGCACCCGCTGCGGCTGCGGTGCTCACGGTCGCGCAGACCCCGGCGGCCCTCGGTCCTGGCATCCGCGAGCGCTCGACCTAGGTCCCGCAGCTCGACCTCGCGATCGGCCTGCGCGTCGACGCCCTCTCGTGGGTGCTCGCGCTCGTCGTCACCGTCGTGGGCACGCTCGTGCTCGTCTACTGTGCGGCGTACTTCGAGGAGCGCGAGGTCGGGCTCGGCCGGTTCGCCGGCGTCCTCACCGCCTTCGCCGGCTCGATGTACGGACTCGTCATCGCCGACGACGTCATCGTCCTCTTCGTGCTGTGGGAGGCCACGACCGTCTTCTCCTACCTCCTCATCGGACACGACGCGGTGAAGCGCGCCAGCCGCGCCGCCGCCATGCAGGCACTCGTCGTGACGACCGCCGGCGGGCTCGCGATGCTCGCCGGGCTCGTGCTGCTGTCCGTCCGGGCCGGCACCACGTCGCTGAGCGCCATCGTCGACGCCGCACCGACCCTGGTGTCCGCGGGCGGCGCGCTCGTCCCGGTGTCGGTCGTGCTCGTCCTGCTCGGTGCCCTGACGAAGTCCGCGATCGTCCCCTTCCACTTCTGGCTCCCGGCGGCGATGGCCGCGCCGACCCCGGTCAGCGCCTACCTCCACGCCGCGGCGATGGTGAAGGCCGGCATCTACCTCGTCACCCGCCTCGCCCCGGGCTTCGCGCTCGTCGACGGCTGGCGCGGGACGGTCACGGTGCTCGGGGTGTGCGGCATGCTCATCGGCGGCTACCGGGCGCTCCGGCAGACCGACCTCAAGCTGCTGCTCGCGTACGGCACGGTGGCCCAGCTCGGGTTCCTGGTGCTCGCGGTCGGGTGGGGCGAGCCGGCCGTCGCGCTCGGGGGGATCGCCCTGCTCGTCGCCCACGCGACGTTCAAGTCGACGCTGTTCCTCGTCGTCGGCGCGATCGACCACGCAGCCGGGACCCGCGACCTCGGGCGGCTCAGCGGCCTCGGACGGCGGATGCCCTGGCTCGTGGTCGTGACCGTCCTGGCGCTCGCCTCGATGGCCGGACTGCCGCCCACGATCGGCTTCGTCGCGAAGGAGGCCGTGCTCACCGGGTTCGTCGAGTCCCTCCACGCCGGTCCCGACACCGGGTGGGCGTGGGTCGCGCTCGTCGGCGTCACCATCGGGTCCCTGCTCACCGTGGCGTACTCGCTGCGGTTCCTGTGGGGTGCGTTCGCCCGGAAGCCCGGCGTCGCGGACACCGAGCCCCACGCGCTGCACGGCCTCGGGGCGGTGCCGTCGGTGCTCGGCGTCCTCGGCGTGGTGCTCGGTCTCGCCACCCCGCTCGTGGCGAAGGGCGTCGAACCGGCCGCGAACGCCGCGTCGATCGGCTTCGCCCCGGTGCCCCACCTCGCGCTGTGGCACGGGCTCGAGCCGGCGCTCGGGCTGTCCGCGGTCACGCTCCTCGGCGGCACCGCCCTGTTCCTCCTGCGCCGTCCGGTCGAGGCGCTGCAGCACCGGTTGGCGGGGGCGCCGAGCGCGGCCGGCACCTACCGCCGGGTCATGCGCGGACTCGACCGCGGCGCGACCAGCCTGACCGCGGCGCTCCAGCGGGGCTCGCTCCCCTACTACCTCACCGTGATCCTGTCGGTCTTCGTGGCGGGGGCGCTCGTGAACCTGGTCGTCGGCGGACCCTGGGCGTTCTCGGTGCGGTTCGCAGACTCGTGGGGTCAGGTCCCGGTCGTGGTGGTGATGAGCATCGGCGCGATCGCCGTCACGACCGCGAAGACCCGGTTCGCCGCAGCCGTGCTCGTCGGGGTCACCGGGTACGGGATGTCCGTGCTCTTCGTCCTGCACGGGGCGGTCGACCTCGCGCTCACCCAGCTCGTGGTCGAGACGGTGACGCTCATCGCGTTCGTCCTGGTGCTCCGACGGCTGCCCCCGCGCATCGCGACGGCCAACCCCTCGCGCTTCCGGATCGTGCGTGCGCTCTTCGCGGGGTTCGCCGGGACCACGCTCGCGGTCGTCGTGGTGGTCGCTGCGTCGTCGCGGACCACGGAGCCGCTCTGGCCCGACCTCCCCGCCCTGACGAGCTCGTTCGGGCACGGACTCAACGTCGTGAACGTCGCCCTCGTCGACCTCCGTGGTTGGGACACCCTCGGCGAACTGACCGTGGTCGTCGCCGCGGCCACCGGGGTCGCGAGCCTCATCTTCGTCAACTCCCGCGAGGACACCCTGCCGCGGCTCCGCGACCTGCCGTCGAGCATCACGAGCGACAAGCACCGTCCCGACGGCGAGCCGCGGGCCTGGCTGCCGACGAGCGCAGCGATGCCGACCGGGCGTTCGGCGCTCCTCGACGTGGTCGTCCGGCTGCTCTTCCACGGACTCGTCGTCCTGTCGGTCTACCTGCTGTTCGCCGGGCACAACGCCGCCGGCGGCGGGTTCGCCGGCGGCCTCGTCGCCGGCATCGCGCTGGCGGCCCGGTACCTCGCCGGCGGCCCGGCCGAACTCGGTGCCGCGGCCCCGGTCCGCGCGGGTCGCCTGCTCGGCCTCGGCGTCGCGACGGCCACCGTGACCGCGCTCGTGCCGCTGTTCTTCGGGAAGGAGGCGCTGTACTCCGAGTTCGTCGAGGCCACGGTCCCGGTCCTCGGGCACGTCGAGTTCGTCACGGCGACGTTCTTCGACATCGGCGTCTACCTCGTGGTCGTCGGCCTCGTGCTCGACGTCCTCCGCAGCCTCGGCGCCGAGGTCGACCGCCAGCGACTCGAGGACCTCCGCACCCCGATCGCCGACTCCACAGAGCCCGACACGACCGGGTCCGACCCCGTGCAGGACGCCGCGGCCGCCACCCCGGAAGGAAGTGCCACGTGACCGTCACCCTGGTCCTCGTCGTCGCCATGGCCGTGCTGTTCTCGTGCGGCGTCTACCTGCTGCTCGAACGGTCTCTGACGCGCATGCTGCTCGGGTTCCTGCTCCTCGGCAACGCGCTCAACCTGCTCCTCCTCGTGATGTCCGGGGCAGCCGGCAAGCCACCGATCGGGAAGTCCGCCGAGGGCATCACGGATCCGCTCCCCCAGGCCTTCGCCCTCACCGCGATCGTCATCACCTTCGCGGTCAGCGCCTTCCTCCTCGCACTCATCCACCGCTCCTGGAAGCTGTCGCGCGCGGACGAGGTCGAGGTCGACGAGGCCGACGCCGCGATCGGACGCCAGCGCGACGGCAGCGGCGACGAGGACGTCGTCGACGAGGACCCGGAGATCGACACCGACCCCGAGGCCGCCCAGCAGGAGGAGAACGCCCGATGACCTGGCTCGTCCCCCTCCTCGTGCTCGTCCCGCTGCTCGGCGCCGCGGTCGCGCTCGGGCTCGTCCGCCACCAGAAGACGCAGCGGGCGATCACGGTCGCCGTGCTGGCGATCGCCGTCGCCGTGGCCGTCACCCTCATGGTGCTCGTCGACCGGCACGGCACGATCGTCGTGCAGGTGGGCGGCTGGCAGGCGCCGTACGGCATCAGTCTCGTGGTCGACCGGCTGAGCGCCCTGCTCCTCACGGTCAGCGCGAGCGTGCTCCTGCTCGTCCTGCTGTTCTCGATCGGGCAGGGCCTCGCCGACGACGACGAGGACGCCCCGGTCACGATCTTCTACCCGACCTACCTCGTGCTCGCGGCGGGCGTGCTCGACTCGTTCATCGCGGGCGACCTCTTCAACCTCTACGTCGCGTTCGAGATGCTCCTCGTCGCCTCGTACGTGCTCATCACCGTCGGGGGCAGCGAGCAACGGGTGCGCGCTGGGACGACGTACATCGTGACGAGCCTCATCGCGTCCGCGATCTTCCTCGCCGCCATCGGGCTCGTGTACGGGGCGACCGGGACCGTGAACATCGCGCAGATCTCCGAACGGGTCGCCGAGTTGCCGGAGCACGTGCAGCTGCTGCTCCACACGATGCTGCTCATCGGGTTCGGCATCAAGGCCGCGGTCTTCCCGCTGGCGTTCTGGCTACCGGACTCGTACCCGACGGCCCCCGCCCCCGTCACCGCGGTCTTCGCGGGACTCCTCACGAAGGTCGGCATCTACGCGATCATCCGGCTCGAGACGATCATCTTCCCGCGGCCGCAGCTCAACACGGTGCTGCTCGTGGTCGCGATCCTCACGATGGTCGTCGGCGTGCTCGGCGCGGTGTCGCAGACGGACGTGAAACGGCTGCTGTCCTTCACGCCCATCAGCCACATCGGGTTCATGGTGATGGGGGTCGGGCTGGGGTCGGTCGCCGGCACGGCCGCGGCGGTGTTCTACACGGTGCACCACATCGTCGTGCAGACGACCCTGTTCCTGGTCTCGGGGTTGATGGAGCGCGTCGGCGGCACGACCTCGACCCGTTCCCTCGGCGGGCTCCTCAAGGCCGCGCCGCTGCTCGCCGCGCTGTACCTCGTGCCGGCGTTCAACCTGGGCGGCATCCCGCCGTTCTCCGGGTTCATCGGCAAGCTCGGTCTGTTCCGCGCCGCTGCCGAGGACGGTTCCCCACTGGCGTACGCGACGATCGCCGCCGGGGTCGTGACGAGCCTCCTGACCCTCTACGCGCTCATGCGCGTCTGGGACGCCGCCTTCTGGCGGCCCAAGCCGGCGGCCGAGGCGGCCGCCCCGCACGCGAGCACGGCCGAGCCGCACGCGCACCTGCGGGCGCCGGAACCGGCGCCGCTGACCGTCTCCGAGGAGACCGGTGAGGCGTACCACCCGGGAGGCTCGGTGACGGTCACCGACGCACCGCACGCGAGCCGTGCCTCCCGTCCGGACGAGACGGCCACGGGCGGGCCGACGCCCGTCGCCGGCGAGGCGCCGCCGCGCACCCGTCTGCCCCGCATGCTCGTCGGCGTCACGACCGTAGCGGTCCTCGGGTCTGTGGCCCTCACGGTGGTGGCGGGCCCCCTCTACGGGTACGCGACCCGGGCGGCGGAGTCGCTCGAGTCGCCGGACCGGTACGTGCAGGCCGTGCTCGGAGGCGACCGATGAGCGACACCCGACGCTTCACGAACGCGCGGCGGATCGCCGTCGCGTGGCGCTACGACGTACCGCTCGTCGCCGGCCTCACCGTCCTCTGGGCACTCCTGTGGGGCTCGTGGACGCCGCTGACCCTGCTGTGCGGCATCGTCGTCGCGCTGCTCGTGACGCAGCTGCTCCCGCTGCCACCGGTCCCCCTGTCGGGGCGCTTCTCGCTCCCTGCCGTCCTCTGGTTCCTGGTCGTGTGGGGCGGGTTGGTGGTGGCCGCGTCCTTCCGGGTCGCGTGGGCGGCGTTCCGTCCACGTGGGGTGCGGCGCAGCTCGATCGTGCTCGTGCAGCTGCACAGCACGTCCGAGATGACGTTCACCCTCGCGACGATCGCGGTCTCGCTCGTGCCGGGCTCGTACGTCGCCGACGTGGACCTGCGGCACCGTCGGGTCCTGCTGCACGTGCTGGACACCGAGCGGATCGAGCAGGTCGAGGCCGAACGGCGGACCGCGCTCCGCATCGAGGCCATGGTCATCCGCGCGCTCGGGTCGCGGCAGGACGTCTCGGAGCTCTCCGAGCCGCTGCCGGAGGTCGTCCGGTGAGCGCCGGGGTCGTGGTCATGGCGGTCTGCGTCGCCGTCGTCCTGGTGCTCCTCGGGGTGACGCTCGCACTGGCGGTCGGTCGCATCGTCCGGGGGCCGACGATCCTCGACCGGATGATCGGTTCCGACCTGGTGCTGACGACGGTCCTCATCGTGACCGCCGCCGCGATGGCGCTCCGTCGGGACCTCACCGCCGTCCCGGTCCTCGTGGTGATCGCCGCGACGAGCGTGTTCGCGACCGTCGCCGTCGCCCGGGCGGTCACACCCTCGTCGGACCCGTCGGACGAGGGTTCCGACGCCACGACCCCGGAGCACGCGATCGAGGAGGAGACGTAGGTGATCGACCTCATCGAGGCGTTCGTCGAGGGCGCCGGGATCCGCGCCTGGATCGCCGTCGCGCTGCTGCTCGTCGGCTCCGTGCTGTCGCTCGGCGCCGCCGTGGGCATCGTCCGGTTCCCCGACCCGCTCGTCCGCCTGCACGCCATGGCGAAGCCGCAGGTGCTCGGGTTGGCCTTCGCGCTCGCGGCGGTCGTCGTGGCCGTGTGGACGTGGACAGCGCTCTGGGTCGTGCTCCCGATCCTGGTGTTCCAGCTGTTCCTGGTGCCGGTGTCGACGCACATGATCGCGCGGGCCGGGCTGCGGTCGGGCGACCACCGGCACGAAGCGCTGCTCCACGACGACACGGAGTAGGCGCCGGCGGCGCGCGGCGGGTGTCCGACGTCGAACGACGCCGCCGATGTCGTGCGACAGCGGCCAGGTCGTCTCACAGCGACGCTGCGCCGCCCGCAGCGCCCGCAGCGCCGGTCAGCGCCGGGCGGCCCGCCGCTCGAGCACCAGGTCCGCGACCGCCGCCACGACGACGACGCCGGCCGCGATCGCCGGCAGCACCATCGCTCCCGCCGCACCGGCACGCTCGGCGAACGCGCCCGTGACGGCCGACGACAGGGACTGTCCGACGATGACCGCCGAGCCGAGGATCGTCATGGTCGTCGCCGAGCGTCCGACCGGCGCCCGCTCGGACCCGAGGGAGTACTGCGTCACGAGGGTGGGGCCGATGCCGATCCCCATGACGCCGAGCACGAGCGCGACCGCGACCACCGAGTCCGCGTACGCGAAGGCCACCGCCCCGCCGAGGAGCACCGCCCCGAACACCAGCCAGCGCCAGCCGAGGCCGAACGCCCGCGGGAACGCCGCCGACCCGAGCGCGAGCGCCGCCGACCCGATGCCCATCACGCCGTAGAGGAGCCCGGCGCGCGAGGCTCCGCCGTGCGCCTCCATGAATGCGGTCAGCGAGGTGAGGGTCGCGCCGAAGAACAGGCCGATGCCGAGGATGCCGGCCACCACCACGAGCAACCGGGGGCGCAGCAGCTGCCGGGCGGGCGCCTGCGCCACGTGCCCGGTGCCGCCGGCGACGAGACGCCCGGTCGGGTGGAGGGCGAAGGCCGTGACGAACGCGAGCGTCAGGACGGACGCCCCGGCCACCGCGACCCACGGTGCGATCGCGCTCGCGAGCACGCCGACGAGGAACGGTCCGATGATGAACACCGTCTCGTCGGCGGCGGACTCGTAGGCCATCGTGCCGCTCGTGACCCGCTCGCGGCGGTCCGGGCTCATCCGCTGCCGGATGATCGCGACGAGCCGGGTCCGGGACATCGGGGCGACCTGCGGCGCCGACGCCCCGACGAGGAACGCCATCGCGAGGACGGCCACGTCGGGCGCGGCGCTCGTCACGACCAACGGCAGCGCGCCGAGGAGCACGCCGTTGACGATGCCGACCGGGACGAGCACGCGCCGTTGGCCGAAGCGGTCCGCGGCCGCACCGACGACCGGGCCGAAGACCGCGGAGCCGATGCCGACGGAGGCGGAGTTCAGCCCGCCGAGGGCCACGGAGTCGCGCGCGGCGACGACGAGGGTGAGGACGCCGACGACCATCATCGCGAACGGGAGTCGCGCGACGAAGGCGATCGGGAAGTACCACCGACCGGCGTGGGCGATCAGGGACGTGGGTCGTGCGTGGAGCATGGGGTGTGCCTTCTCGGCCCGGCCGTCCGGCAGCGGGCCCATCGGGTGCCGCCGCTGTCCGTCGCGCCCGGAGGGCGGGCGACGGCCGGTAGATACACACTGCGTGTTCGTGGTGCGTCCCCAGCCTACCGCGCGGCGGCCTGGAGGCACCGGGCGGGCCCGCCACGGGCCTCCAGGCCGTCAGGCGGTAACGCTTCGTCACCCGCGTCCGTGCGTCGCGTCGGCGCACCTATCGTGACGCGCATGGAACAGCGACGCACCGGGCGCACGGGGGCGCCCGTCAGCGCCCTGACACTCGGGACGCACGCGCTCGCGGGCGTGGCGACCCGGGACCTCGACGAGGCGGCCGTGCTCGTGCACGAAGCCCTCGACCGCGGCGTGACGGCCGTCGACGTGTCGGACGCCGACGGCGGCGGTCGCGCGGAGTCCGCCGTGGGGGCGGCCCTCGCGGGTCGGCGGGACGACGTCTTCGTGTCGGTGCGGTTCGGCGACGCGGTCGACTCCGATCCCGCGCACCGGGGCAACGGCCGTCGGTGGATGTTCCGCGCGGTCGAACGGAGCCTCGAGCGGCTCGGGGTCGACGTCATCGACCTCTACCAGCCGGCGCGTCCGGACCCGGCGACGTCCCTCGACGAGACGCTCGACGCCCTCGCGGACCTCGTCGCCGCCGGTCGGATCCGGGCCTTCGGCATCCCCGGGTTCCCCGCCGAGGAGCTCGTCGAGGCCCAGTGGCTGCGGTCCGGCGGCAAGAGCGCGACCGCCACGCACGTGCCGTACTCGCTGCTGACGCGGACGGCCGAGCGGACGGTGCTGCCGGTGGCACGGCGCTTCGGGCTCGGCGCGTTCACGGGGGCACCGCTCGCCGGAGGCTGGCTCGCCGGGTCCTACCGGGAGGGCGCCGGCCAGCCGGTGTCGCCGCGGACGCTCGCCGACCCCACGGCCTACGACGTCGGGTCGCCGCGCAACCGCCGGAAGCTCGGGGTGGTCGACCGCCTCGGGCGTCTCGCCGACGAGGCCGGTCTGACCCTGTTCGAGCTGTCCGTCGGTTTCGCGCTGACCCACCCGGACGTGTCGAGCGTCGTGGTCGGCCCGCGGACGACGTCGCACCTGGACGCGTACCTGCAGGCGTCGGAGGTGGCGCTCGACGACGACCTGCTCGACGCGGTCGACCAGGTCGTGCCGCCCGGGACCCACGTGCTCGAGGACGACACGGGCATCGCGCTGCCGGCGCTGTCCCGGGAGCGGCTCCGCGGACCGGCACTCGTGCGCTGATCCCGCGGGATGCCGACGCCGTTCGGGGACGTCGACGCGTTCGGGGACGTCGACGCGTTCGGGGACGTCGACGCGTTCGGGAACGTCGTACGGCCTCAGCGGGCGGTGGTGCGGCAGAGGCCCTCGTGCGCGAGCATCACCGGGAGTGCGAGGGCGTAGGGCAGCCGGGCGGCGAGCCGCTCGAGACCGGAGAGCACCGCGTCGAGGACCGGGTTGCCGGTCGGCTCGGGCCAGTTCGACGAGACGGGGCGGGCGATGTCCTGCTGCGCGGTGAGCACGCTCATGGTCGTGTCCTTCGAGGTTCGAGCCGGTCCTGCACCGGCCTTGTGATGTCCAACATATTACCGTCAGATAGCCCTGTCAAGTGCGATGTGAACACTCGCGCCTAGGATCTCGACCATGGTGGAGATCCCCGCACCGAAGCCGACCGACCTGCTCTCGATCGGCGAGGTGGTGGAACGCACCGGGGTCGCCGCGTCGGCCCTGCACTTCTACGAGCGCAAGGGCCTGATCCACCCCGAGCGGACGACCGGCGGCACCCGGCTGTACCCCCGGCACGTCGAGCGGCGCATCGCGATCATCCAGGTGGCGAAGCGGCTCGGTATCCCGCTGAGCGAGGTCGCCGAGCAGTTCGCGACGCTGCCGAGCGACCGGATGCCGTCCCTGCGCGACTGGGCCCGGTTGAACGAGCGGTGGCGGGCACGGCTCCGCGCCCGCCAGCTCGAGCTCGAGCGGCTCCAGGAGGAGATGACGCAGTGCATCGGCTGCGGGTGCGTCTCACTGAACGCCTGCCTGGTGATGAACCCGGGCGATGCGCTCGGCGCGGACGGGGCGGGTGCGCGGCGCCTGATGTCGATCGAGGACGAGGTCGGGCGTGCAGCCGATCAGGACGTCGAGGAGGAGCCCGTCAGCGAGCCACTCCCCGGAGGCCGGCGTCGATCCGCGTGAGCAGGGCGAAGGCGCCCTCGACCCCGTCGACGTCGCCCCCGAGCGCCTCGCGCAGCGTGCGGACCCAGTGCGCGTGCAGCCGCCCGATGCTCTCCCGCGCGACCGGCGTCGGATGGAGGCGCACCGTCCTGGCGTCCTCGGGGTCCGGCCGCCGCTCGACCATCCCCTTGTCGACGAGCGCCTTGAGCGCGACGCTGAGGTTGCTGCGCTTGAGGGCCGTCGCCTCGGCGGTCGCGCTCGGTGAGGTCCCGGGGTTGCGGTCGACCCACCGCATGACGAGCGCCTCGGTCCCCGTGAGCGGCACGATGTCGAGCGTGCGGAGGCCGTGCGGGTCGACGTCGCGCGAGACGCGGAGCAGGACGTCGGCGAACTCCGCGAGGAGGTCGTCCGACACCGGGGGCATGGCAGCACTGTACCGCGGGCACTCCATGAGTTATGATTTCATAACCATGACGACCGACACCGGGACCATCCGCGCGCACGACGCGGCCGCACCGACCACGACACGGGGCATCACCACGGCGCTCCTGCTCGTCCTCGGACTCCTCAGCGCGGTGGCGCCGTTCGCCACCGACCTCTACCTCCCGGCGTTCCCGAAGATGACGACGGAGCTCCGCACCTCCGCGACGACCGTGCAGCTCACGCTGACCGCGTTCCTCGTCGGGGTCACGGCCGGGCAGCTCGTCTTCGGTCCGCTGTCCGACCGCTTCGGCCGGGTGCCGCCGCTGGTCGCGGGTGCGGCGCTGTGCGTCCTCGCGAGCGTGGCCGCGGTGCTCGCACCGAACGTCGGGGTGCTGATCGTCGCCCGTCTGCTCCAGGGGCTCGGTGGTGCGGCCGGCATGGTGATCGGTCGTGCCGTGATCTCCGACCTCGCCTCCGGCAGGGCCGCGGCGCGGGCGTTCTCGCTCATGATGATCGTCGGCGGCGTCGCCCCGGTCGTCGCCCCGCTGCTCGGCGGCCTGCTCACCGCGCCGCTCGGCTGGCGCGGACTGCTCACGATCGTGCTCGGCCTGTCCGTCGCGATGCTCGTCGCCGTGCTCGCCGTCGTCCGCGAGACCCACCTGCGCTCGCGCCGGGACGCACTCCGGGCCGAGCGGGCCGGTTCGGGCTCCCCTGTGCGGGCACTCCGCTCCCCGGCCTTCATCGGGTACACCGCCGTGTTCGGATTCGCGTTCGCGGTGATGATGGCGTACATCTCCGCGTCGCCGTTCCTCTACCAGGACATGCTCGGGCTCGGGACGGTGGGCTACGGCGTCGCGTTCGGCTGCAACGCGCTCGCGCTGATGGGCGTGAGCATCCTGTCCGCGAAGCTCACGGCCACCCGCTCCGTCGTCGGGGTCCTCAGCGTCGGGATCGGGCTCGTGACGGCGTCGACGGTGGCGTTCGGGCTGCTCGTCGTGACCGGGGCGCCCGTGTTCTGGCTCGCCGTCCCGCTGTTCACCGCGGTGGGGTCGCTCGGCCTGGTGCTCGGGAACGCGACCGCGCTGGCGTTGGGCGCGGTGCCGTCGGCTGCCGGGAGCGCCTCGGCCGTGCTCGGTGCACTGCAGTTCGGCCTCGCGGCCCTCGTCTCACCGCTCGTGAGCATCGGCGGGTCGGCGACCGCGGGGCCGCTCGCGGTCGTGATGCTCGCCGCGGCCGTGGTCTCGGTGGTCGCCCTGCTCCTCGCCCGGCATCGCGCCTGACACCGGCGGGGCCGGACCGGGGAGCGTGCGCGTTCCGACGGAGCGCGCGTCGATCACCACGAGCGACGTCGGAGCGGGCGCGCTTGCCCGACCGACGGCGCCCCCCCCCCCCCCCGGGCGTCAGGACCGGACGGCTCGTCCGCCCACCGGCTTCCGGAGGAACGGGATGCGCGGCATCAGCCAGTCGACCCAGACCACCCGGACGCCGGGGGCCACGGCGAGCGACCAGAGGATCGACGCCGCCGCGTCGGTCGGGTAGTGCACCGCGTCGATCGACACCGCGAAGAACACCACGACGATCGCCGCTGTGCCCGCCACGAGCACGGTGCGGTGCCACCGGCTGTCGCGCAGGAGCCAGACGAGCGCGATGACGAACGCGGTGATGTACACGGTGTGCCCGCTCGGGTACCCCGGGTCGGGCTGCACGGCGAACGGGTGCGGCAGGACGGCGACGTCGGGGCGCGCGCGGTGCACGATCTCCTTCACGACCGCCGAGGGCACCCACGTGATCGCGATCGTGCCGCCGAACGCGAGCGCCGGACGCAGGTCACGGGACCGCCACCAGATGACGGCCACCACGACGACGGTGATCCCGATCGCCGGGGCCGGGCTGATCACGTGGTACACGGCGTCCGTGAACGCGCCGAGCGCCCCGGTGTGCAGCGTGTTCAGGGCCTTCGAGAGCCCGAGGTCGACCGTGCCGAGCAGGAAGCCGACCCCCGTGATGACGACGACCGCGATGACGGCGACCGCGACCGAGACGAGTGGGTAGCGCGCCGGCTCGAGGATGCCCACGACGTCGGTCGCGGTGGCCGAGCGGCCTCGGGGACGGAGCTGCGGGGCGTCGGCGGTCATCCGACCATGGTCCCAGGTCGTCGGCGCACCCGACCCGGAGACCCGTGACGGAAGATCAGAAACCCCTCAGCGTCGCAGCGCTCAGTGTTCCGCCCCGCCCTGCTCGACCAGGTCCGGTCCGCCGCGGAGGGCTTCGCGGACCACGACGTCCAGCGCCCGGACGACGTCGTCCAGCGGGAGTGTCGGCAGGCCGGGGGCACCGAAGCCCGGTGTGGCCGGCACGTGCACGAACCCGCCACGGAAGTCGTGCCGGTCGGCGAGCGACATGAGCTCGTAGAACGCCTGGTTGCAGGTGAACGTCCCGGCGGTGTTGGAGACCGCGGCAGGGACGTCGAGCGCCCGGATGCCCGCGACGATCCGCTTGATCGGCAGCCCGGAGAACCAGGCCGTCGCACCGTTCGGGTCGATGGGCTCGTCGACCGGCCGGGCTCCTGCGTTGTCCGGGATCCTCGCGTCCTGCACGTTGATCGCGACGCGCTCGGGCGTCACCGCGGACCGTCCCTCGGCGAGACCGGTCGCGACCACCACGGTCGGCCGGTGCTCGAGGATCGCGGCCACGAGTCGCTGCCGGACCTCCGCGAAGACGACCGGCAGCTGCTCGACCCGCATCCGGGCGGGGCCGTCCCACCGGTCGGCGAGCGCCGTCACGGCGTCCCAGGACGGGTTCGTCGTGGCACCCCCGAACGGCTCGAAGGCGGTCAGGAGGACGGTCGGTCCGGTCGCGTCGGCCACCGGCCCAGCCTAGGCACGGATCGGCCGGGAGGCACGTGGCGGCGCCGTGTCGCGCCTCCCGACCGTCACCGGGCCACTGCCGGGCCGGAACCGGCCCCGTCGGACCGCCGAGCCGGCCGTCCCCGCCGCGGCGGCGTCAGTTGTCGATGTCGAACACGACGACCCGGCTGCTGCCGGCCCGGATGTGCTCGGCGACGGGCTGGTGCTCGGGGTGCGGCAGGTAGGCCTGGAGCGCTGCGCGGTCGCGGAACCCGACGACGAGCATCCAGTCGAACCCGCCCTCGAGCCCCTCGGTGCTCACGCTGGTCCCCGACCGGACGGTCTCGACGCCCTCGATCCGCGTGAGGTGCTCCCGTGCGAGCGCGTCCCCTTGTGCCGCTCGTCCGTCGTCGCCGTCCCACGTCACCAGCACCACGTGCGTCACACCGGTCATCGTCACTCCCGTCGTCGGGTCCGATGCTGCCAGCACCGTGCAGCGGTGGCGCCCGTCGGTCCGGGTCTCATCCGCTGGGCGCGGGGCCCCGCGGTCACTTCCGGGCTTCGGCCCGCTGCTGGATGCCGACGAGGACCATGAACAGCAGCCCGACGCCGAGCACGACGGCCGGCGCGAGCAGCGAGCCGCCGCCGGTCAGCGCCAGGACGAGGAACACCACGCCGAGGCCGGTGAACATCGCGGACAGTGCCCAACCGGCCTTCACACTCACGAACCAGCGCGGCCGGCCGGCCTCGTCAGCGGAGCGGATGCGTTCGTCCTCGGCGGCCAGCCACGCGCTGCCCGGCCCCCGGTGTCGGAGGACCTTCGCCCAGAACACGAGCATGCCCGCCGCGAAGACGAGGAAGAACACCGTCAGCCCGATCGCGACACCCGTCTCCCCGCTCATCCAGAGCGGCACGGTGGCGAAGAGTCCGACGAGCGCGGAGCCGAGCACGAGCCACGGCGCGACGACGCGGGCGTAGGCCTGCTGTCCGCGCCCGACGGCCCGGCTCGCACGGACGAAGCGCTGTTCACCGCTCGAGCGCTCGGCCGCGGGCTTCCGCATGACGTTGCCCTCGACGACGATGAGCACGACTGACGCCAGGAGCACGATCCCGACCACGATCCACACGACCATGGTCGAGACCGTACTCACGAGGACTCCTCAGTCTCCCGGAGTCCGGGGGACAGTGGGCCGTCAGAACGCGGGGGTCCCGCCCGCGATGGTGATGGTCGAGCCGGACTGGTAGCTCGACTCCGGGCTGACCAGGTGGACGTAGGCGGCGCCGAGCTCCGCGGGCTGCCCCGGGCGACCGAACGGCGACGACTCCCCGAAGTGCGCGACGGTCTCGGCGTCGTCCGAACCGGGCTGCAGCGGGGTCCACACCGGACCGGGTGCGACCGAGTTGACGCGGATGCCCTTCGGCGCGAGCTGCTGGGCGACGGCCTCGGTGAAGGTCTTCACGGCACTCTTCGAGATCGCGTAGTCGATCTTGTCCGGTGACGGCGTGCTCGCCTGGATCGAACCGGTCGTCACGATGGTCGAACCGGGCTCGAGGTGCGGCACCGCGGCCTTCGTGAGCCAGAACAGCGAGTAGATGTTCGTCTTGAAGGTGGAGTCGAAGTGCTCGGTGGTGAGCGTCAGGACGTCGTCGTTGCTGTCCATGCGACCGGCGACCATCACGAGCGTGTCGAGGCCGCCGAACTCGTCGACGGCCTTCTGCACGAGGTCCTTGCAGTACTGCTCGTCGGAGATGTCACCGGGGAACAGCACGGCGCGGCGCCCTTCGCCCTCGAGGAGGTCGCGGACCTGCTCGGCGTCCTCCTGCTCGTCGGGCAGGTAGGACAGGACGAGGTCGGCGCCCTCGCGGGACAGTGCGATCGCGGCGGCACGGCCGATGCCGGAGTCGGCGCCGGTGACGATGCCGCGGTACCCCGTCAGTCGCTCCTTGCCGACGTAGCTCTGCTCGCCGTGGTCGGGCTGCGGGTCCATCTTCCAGGCGGCGCCCGGCAGGGACTGTTCCTGCTCCGGGTACGGCGGTGCGGGGTAGAGGGTGTTCGGGTCGCGCTTGTCGTACTGGCTCATGCGGCCACGATGCTCGGGAGCTGCTCCGCGCCGGTTCAGGGGCACGGGGCTGCACACGCCGTGACAGCATCCACAGCCTGAACGAATGTCGATGAGGCTGTCGCGCATGCACCCTGCCGGTCGGCGGAGGATGCGGGCGGGTACCGTCCGGCCCGTGGCGGGCGACTGGGTCGAGTTCGACGACGGACCGAAGCGGCGGGTGATCCACCGTCGACTCGGACGGTTGTGGCCGTTCGTCCTGGCGTTCGGGACGGCCTCGGCGTTCATGAGCAAGGGCGGTCCGTCTCCGTTCCAGTCGTTCGGGTGGATCGCGGTCCCGATCTGGTTCGCAGGTTGGGGACTCGTCCTGCTCGCGGCGTGGGGTGTGCTCCACCTCGTGTCACGGCCCTTCGCGATCGACCGCGAACGCGGCCTCGTGCGGCTCCGCGGCAGGGTCGTGCCGTTCTCCGCGGTGGACTTCGCGGAACTGGAGCCGTTCACGAACCTGGATCCGGACCTGCTCTCGATCCGTCTGGGGATCCGCAAGCGGCGCACGGTGGTGCTCGTCATCAGGGAGGGTCGCGAGGCCACCGCGACCGGGGCGCACCGCGATGCGCTCCTCGCGGCGCTCGCCGGATCGTCGATCACCCGCCCATCGAGCGTCCACGACCCGACCGGCCGGTTCGCCCGGTTCAACTTCCCGGGCTCACTCGACAAGGCGGGCGCCGCCGAGGTGGTCGAGCACCCGCCCCAGGTCGGTGTCGCCGGCCCGTGACCGCCACCCGCGTCACACGACGGGCGCAGCCCCGAACACGACGTCCCGCACCTGCGCCGCCGCACCGAGCGCGACGGCGTCGGACCCCAGCGTGGACAGCGCGAGCCGGATCGGTGCGCCACTGACCGGGGGTTCGGCCTCGATGGCCGCGGTGATCGCGGGTTCGAGGAGGTCCCACGACCGGGCGATCCCCCCGCCGATCACGACGGTCGTCACGTCGAGGACCCCAGCGGTCAGCAGCGCGGCGCGGGCGAGCCCCCACCCGGCGCGCGCGAAGACCTCGGCGGCGTCGGCGTCGCCGGTTCGCGCGGCCTCGGCGACCTCGCGCACGGAGCGGCGCCGGCCGGACCGCTCCTCGTAGCGGTCGGCGATGCCCCGGGCGCCCGCGAGGGTCTCGAGGTGTCCGACCTGGCCGCACGTGCACACCGCGTCGCCGAAGCCCGGCACGTGACCGATCTCCCCCGCGGCGCCGCGTGGTCCGGCGAAGAGGGATCCGCCGAGCACGAGCGCCCCGCCGACACCGGTCCCGAGCGTCATCCCGAGCACGTCCGGCTCGCCCGCGACCGCGCCGGTGGCGACCTCGCCGAGGAGGAACGCGTTCACGTCGTTGTCGAGGGTCGCGGGCACGCCGAGTGCTCCGGTGACGGCCGCGGTCACGCCGTACCCGGCCCAGCCGGTGAAGGAGTTCCCGGTCACCAGGACCGTGCCGGTCGCGGCGTCCACGACGCCGGCTGCGCCGACCCCGACACCCGACAAGGAGGCCCGGTGCCGGTCGAGCAGGTCCGTCACGGCACGGACACCGGTCGCGACGATGGCCGCGCCGCCCGCGTGCGCGGGCGTCGGCAGGTCGACGCGGTCGACGACCTCGAGGTCCGGCGTCGTGAGCAGCACCTTCGTGTTCGTCCCGCCGACGTCGATGCCGGCGAGCACCTCGGCGCTCACGCGGTCACCGTCCCGAGGGCCGCGAGACGATCGGCGCGGCGACGACGCTGCACGACGGGGTCGGGCACGGGGACCGCGGCGAGCAGGCGTCGGGTGTAGTCGGTCTCCGGGTGGACGAGCGTGGCGCCGGTCGGCCCCTGCTCCTCGACGCCGCCCTGGCGCATCACGACGACACGCTCGGCGAACTGCTGCACGACGGCGAGGTCGTGCGAGACGAACAGGCAGGCGAAGCCCAGGTCGGCCTGGAGCTGGCGGAGCACGTCGAGCACGGTCTCCTGCACGCTGACGTCGAGCGCGCTCGTCGGCTCGTCGGCCACGAGCAGCCGCGGGGACAGCACGAGCGCCCGCGCGAGCGACACCCGCTGCCGCTGGCCACCGGAGAGCTCCCGGGGTGCGCGGGACGCCAGGGTGCGCGGGAGGCGGACGGCGTCGAGCACCTCGTCGACGCGGCGACGCCTGTCGGCCGAGGACATCCCGCGGCGGTGCACGGCGAGGGGCTCGGCGATGCACTCGGCGACCGACATCCGGGCGTCGAGCGACGCCACCGGGTCCTGGAGGACCACACCGATCCCGGACCGCAGCGCGCGACGGGCGCGACCGCGGGAGCGGACGAGGTCGGTGCCGAACAGGTGCACGCTGCCCGCGGTCGGCCGGACGAGCCCCAGGGCCACGCGGGCGGCGGTCGACTTCCCCGAGCCGGACTCCCCGACGAGCCCGACGGTCTCGCCGGCGTGGACGGCGATGTCGATGCCGCGCAGCGCGTGCACGGCGCGTGCCCCGCGCCCGAACGTCACCGAGACGTCCCGCAGGTCGACCACCGGGGCCGTGTCGGGCCTCCCGGCCGGATCGGACCGAGCCGACGACGTGGACGACGTGCCCGTCGGGGCCGACGCCACCGTCAGCCGCGGCACCGCCGCGAGCAACCGCTTCGTGTAGTCGTGCTGCGGGCGGAGCAGGACGTCCTCGACCAGGCCGGTCTCGACGATCTCCCCCTGCAGCATCACCGCGACCCGGTCCGCGAAGTCCGCGACGACGCCCATGTTGTGCGTGACGAGCAGCACGCCCGTGCCGGTGTCGGCGGCGAGCCCGCGGAGCAGCTCGAGGATCTCGGCCTGCACGGTCACGTCGAGCGCGGTCGTGGGCTCGTCCGCGATGAGGAGCTTCGGCTGGTTCGCGATCGCCATGGCGATGACCACCCGCTGCCGCTGCCCACCGGACAGCTCGAACGGGTACGCCTTCGCACGCGCCGCCGGCGAGGGGATGCCGACCCGTTCGAGGAGCTCGACCGCGCGCGCCGCCGCGTCGGTCGCGGACACGTCCTGGTGGTTCCGGATGACCTCGGCGATCTGCGCGCCGACCCGGGTGAGGGGGTCGAGGGCGGTGGCGGGCTCCTGGAAGACCATGGAGACGGTGGACCCGCGGAGGGACCGGAGGGCGGGCTCGGGGGCGCCGACCACCTCGTGGCCGTCGACGACGGCACTGCCCGTGGCGGTGGCGTTGCCGGGCAGCAGGCCCATCGCGGCGAGCGCGACGGTCGACTTGCCGGAGCCGGACTCCCCCACGAGCGCCAGCGTCTCGCCGGGTTCGACGTGCAGGGTGACCCCGCGGCCGGCGTCGACGGTGCCGGACTCGGTGGCGAAGGTGATCCCGAGGTCGGTGGTGGTCAGGATGGACATCAGCGGCCCCTCACGTCGAAGGCGTCCCGGAGCCCGTCGCCCACCGCGTTGAACGCGCAGACGACGAGGATCACGGCGAGTCCCGGCGGGACGATGAGCCACCACCGCCCGGAGTAGGCGGAGGTCAGCCCGGCGGACAGCATCCCGCCCCAGTCGGTCGCGGGTGCCTGGACACCGAGCCCGAGGTACGAGACGTACGCCACGAGCAGGATCGCGTCCGCGACCTGGAACGTCGCCGCGACGACGATCGTCGACACCGAGTTCGGCAGCAGGTGCCGACGGATCGCGCGGGCGTGGGAGCCGCCGATGGCGCGGAGGGTGAGGACGTAGTCGCGGTTCTTCAGCGTCAGGGTCTCGGCGCGGATGAGTCGGGAGGGCACGAGCCACGAGACCAGCCCGAGGATCACGATGAGTCCCCAGACACCGGGGGTCGTGATCGCCGAGATGACGAGCAGGATGAAGAGCGCGGGGATCGCGATGCCGGCGTCGACGACCCGCATCATGACGGCGTCGACCCAACCGCCGACGTACCCGGCGACCGAGCCCCAGAGCGTCCCGACGACCGTCGCCAGGATGCCCGCGGCGATGCCGACCAAGAGCGACACTTTCCCGCCGAACATGAGGCGGCCGAGGACGTCGTGCCCGACGGCGTCGGTGCCGAGCAGGTGCGCGGCACCCGGGGCGAGGTTCACCTGGTCCAACTGGGTGTGGGTCTGGTCGGTCGGGTACAGGAACGGACCGACGAAGCAGAACAGCATGACCACGACGATGACGACGAGGCCGATCACCGCGAGGGTGTTGCGGCGGAAGCGCCGGGCGGCGAGCCGCCAGCCGGTCGATGCGACCGTGACGGGGGCGCCCGGGGCTTCGGGTGCCAGTTGTACGACGCTCATGCGCGGACTCCCATCCCGTCGTTGGTGGGCGCAGTGTCGATGAGGGACGTGACGACGCTCATGCGCGGCTCGCCTTCGTTCGCGGGTCGATGACGGACTGCGCGACGTCGGCGAGCAGCGTGCCCACCACGGTCGCGATCGAGATGACGAGGACGCAGCCGAGCAGGGTCGGGTAGTCCGAGGTCTGCGCGGCGTTCCAGAACAGCAGACCCATGCCGGGGTAGTTGAAGAGCTGCTCGGTGACGAGCGCGCCGCCGAACAGCACGGGCAGGTAGTACCCGAGCATCGCGACGACCGGGGTCAGGGAGTTCCGGAAGACGTGCCGCCGGAGGATGGTCACCGTCGACGCGCCACCGGCCCGGGCGGTGCGCACGTAGTCCTCCTGCAGGTTCTCGAGCGTCGACGCCCGCATGTACCGGCTGAACACGGCGATCATCGCGAGTGCGCCCGTGACCACCGGCAGCACGAGGCCGGCCGGGTCCTGGAAGACCTCGGCGAGGGTGGTGCCGCTCGGCGCCTGCGCGGGCAGCCACGGCAGCTGCTGGCTGAACACGATGATGAGGAGCAGCCCGAGGAAGAACGCGGGCGTCGAGTAGAACACGAACGCCAGCGCGGTGGCGGCGTAGTCGACGGCACCGTTGCGGCGCACGGCCTGCCACATGCCGACGGGGATCGCGATGACGAGCCCGAGGACGGCGGACATCCCGGTGAGCACGAGGGTCTTCGGCAGGCGCTCGGCGATGAGCTGCGAGACCGGTTCGTTGAGCGTGTACGACATGCCGATGTCGCCGGTGAGCAGACGACCGAGGAACCGGAGGTACTGCACGGGCAGCGGCTGGTCGAGTCCCTGGGACTGGTTGAAGGCGGCGATCTGCGCCGGCGTCGCGGAGACGCCGAGGACGCCGCGGGCGGGTCCGCCCGGCAGGGCGTGCAGCAGGCAGAACACGACGATCGTGACGATGAGGACAACGGCGAGTGCTTGCAGCACGCGCCGGAGCAGGTACAGGGCTGTGGTCATGCGGCTTCCGATGGTCGGGTCGGGGACGTGAGCCGGGAGGGAGGCGCGGTGCGCGTCGGACGCGCACCGCGCCTCCCGGCTGTCCTTGGTGTTACTTGCTCCACTTCCACTGCGCGGGGTGGAAGTTCGCGAGGGAGTCCTGGTCGAACCCGGTCAGGCCCTTCTTGACGACCGAGATCTGGTAGTCGGGCTCGGGGAGCCAGATCACCGGGAGGTCCTTCGCGACGGCCGCGCTGTAGGCCTGGACGGCCGACGAGTCGGTCGAGGTGGTGGTCGCGTCGATGAGCTGGTCGACCTCCTTGTTCGAGTACGAGCCGAAGTTCGCCGACCCACCGGTCTGGAACAGCGACTCACCGGTCGGGTAGGCCGGGAAGTACCAGCTGCCCGCGGTGCCGAAGAAGGAGAGGTCCCAGTCGCAGCTGGCCTCGTCGCTCGTGCAGGTCGGGGTCTGCGACAGGACGCTCGACACCGGCGCGGTCTTGATCGTGAAGCCGATGCCGGTCTTCGCGAGCGAGGACTGGATCGCGCTCATCATGTTGTCGGTCACGGTCGAGCCGGACTGCGAGAGCACGTTCATCGTGAACTTCGTGCCCTTGTCCACGCCCTCGCCGCACTGGCTGTCGGAGGTGCCCGGGTCGGTGCAGACCATCGTGCCGCCCTGCTCCTCCCAGCCGTGGCTGGTCAGCAGGTCCTTGGCCTTCGACGTGCTGAACGGGTACGGGTTGTCCTTCTGGACGCTCGAGACGTAGTCGGACTCCTGCGCCTGCGGGATCGGGCCGTAGGTCGAGGTCGCGGTGCCGTTGAAGACGACCTTCGACAGCGAGGTCTGGTCGATCGACATCTGCACGGCCTGGCGGGCGTACAGCTGCTTGAACACCGCCCCCATCGTCGGGTTGTTGAAGTTGTACGGCATGTACGTGATCGCCCAGCCGGTCCACGGCTGCACCTCGTAGCCCTTGGCCTCGAACGACTGCTTCTGGTCCATGTCGGTGGCGTTGATGTAGCCGTAGTCGACACCGCCCGAGCGGACCGCGTTGACCTCGGCGTCCGCGGACGTGAACGGCAGCAGGTTCACGGTCGTGATGGAGGGCTTCTCGCCGCCGTCGTACTTCGTGTTCGCGGTGAGGGTGACCTTGCCGGCGGTGGTGAACGCACTCACGCCGTACGGGCCGGAGATCGTCTTCCACAGGTCGTCGCTGGCGTAGTCCGAGATCTTGCCCGCGGCGGTGTTGAGGTACTTCCAGACCTCCTTCGCGCCGGCCGTCGTCTCGTCCGCGTTTCCGACGGAGCCGCTCGCGCTCGTCTTGTCCCACGCGTGCTGCGGCAGCGGGACGATGTGGCTCAGCTGGTTCGCGAGCATCCAGTCCGCGTTGTACGCCTTGTCGAACGTGATCGTGAAGTGGGTGTCGTCCACCGTCGTGAAGGACGTCCAGTTGTCGGGCGCCTTGCCCTTCGAGTACGAGCCCCACTGGTCCTTGTTCGCCTTGATGAGGTTGAACCAGAACTCGACGTCGCGGCTGGTGATCGGCTTGCCGTCCGACCAGTGGCGGTCGCCGAGGGTCACCTCGACACTCTTGCCGTCCTTCGCGAACGCGGCGTCGGTGGCCACGGATCCGGCTTTGTTCCACGCGATCTTGCCCGTCGAGCCGTCGTAGGCGACGAGCGGCTCGTACAGCGATTGCGCGATCGAGCCGTTGTTCGTGTTGAGGTGGGCGGCCGTCCCGATCGGGAGGATCCAGTTCGGCGTGAAGTTCGCCGGCAGCGCGTAGTCGATCTCGTCGGCGTTGCTGCTGCCGGACGAGGCGTTGCCGCCCCCGGAGCAGCCGGCGAGCAGCGCGCTCACGGCGATCGCGGCTCCGGTGAGGAGCGCCCAGCGACGGGGCTTGGTCATGTGTGTCTCCTGGTGCGTGGGAAGTGTCGGGGTGTGGAGCACGCGTGCCGGTCGGCACGGGGACAGTCAATGACCAAAGCCGTTGGAAAAACAAACATCTCCGTGTAAATAGTGCGTTTCTGCGGAACGGACGAAAGGGTGGACGGGTCGGATCACCGCCTAGGCTCGGCTCCACGGGCGGTCGTCGACCGCTTTCCACCGGATTGGAGAAAGTCGTGCCGGACCTCAGTGCCCGCGTCCTGGAGCTCGTCGCCTCCGGACAGGCCTCCAGCCGCACCGAGATCGCGGCCCTGCTCGCCGCGGTGCCCTCGACGGTGTCCCACGTGGTCGCGCAGCTCCTGTCCCACGGTCTGCTCGCGGAGGAGGGCACGGACGTCTCGACGGGGGGTCGCCCGCGCAAGGCGCTCCGGATCGGCGGCGCCGACGAGTACGCGGTCGCCGCGGACGTCGGCGGCGGTCACGCCCGCATCGGGGTGGTCCGGCCGGGAGGCGCGCTCGAGTCCGTCGCGAACGTCCCGTTCGCGCTCGCGGACGGCCCGACCGCCGGGCTGCAACGGCTGGCCGGTCTGCTCGAGCGGCTCGCGGACGACCAGGGGCGCGCGGGCCTCCGCGGCGTCGGGCTCAGCCTCCCCGGCCCCGTCGACGTCGAGGCCGGGGTCGTCGACCTCCCGAGCCGCATGCCGGGGTGGAACGGGTTCCCGGTGGCGGCGTGGCTGACCGAACGGTTCGGCCTCCCCGCCGTCGTCGACAACGACGCGAACTGCATGGCCGCCGGCGAGCAGAGCGTGCAGGACCCCTCGCGGCGCCAGACCATCACCATCAAGGCGGGGTCGGCGATCGGCGCAGGCATCGTCATCGACGGTCGCCTGTACCGCGGGGCGACCGGCTCCGCGGGGGACATCACGCACGTCCGGATCGACGCCGCCGGTGACACCCCGTGCTCGTGCGGCAACACCGGGTGCCTCGAGACGGTGGCCTCCGGGGCCGCCCTCGTGCGCATCCTGTCGGGTGCCGGGGTCGCGGTCGAGTCCACGGCGGACGTCGTGCGCCTCGCTTCGGACGCCCACCCGGAGGCGACCCGGGCGGTGCGCCTGGCCGGTCGTTACCTCGGTGAGGTCCTCGCCGCGAACGTGAACTTCTTCAACCCGGACGCCGTCTACCTCGGTGGCATCCTGTCCACCCTCGACCCGTTCATCGCCGCGGTCCGCAGCCAGCTGTACGAGAGCTGCCACCCGCTCATGACGCAGCACCTCGCGATCGAGCCGGTGTCCCTCGGTGCCGACGCCGGGCTCGTCGGGGCCGGTCAGTTCGCGTTGCAGCGCGGACTCACGGCCTCGCTCGAGGAGCTGTCCGCACCCATCCCGCAGTCCACCGCCCGGAAGAGGAGCGTCCGTGTCTGAGTCCCACCCCACCCCCACCGCACGTCGTCCGGTCATCGCGATCGCCGGACTCGCCATCGAGACCTCGACCTTCACGCCCACCCGGACACACGCAGCCGCCTTCCACCCGGACCGGGGCGACGAGGTGGTCGCGCGGTACCCGTTCCTCGCGGACATCGCCGACCGCGCCGAGTTCCGGGGTGCGCTCATCGGGCACGCCCTGCCCGGCGGGGTCGTCGACCGCGACTCGTACGAATCGCTGGCCGACGAGATCGTGTCCCGGCTGGGCGCGATCACCGCCGCCGAGCAGCTCGACGGCCTCTGGTACGACATCCACGGCGCGATGGTCGTCGACGGGCTCGACGACGCCGAGACCGACCTGCTCGGCCGCATCCGCGCGGTCGTCGGGCCGGACGTCGTCGTGTCGGCGTCCATGGACCTGCACGGCAACGTCACGGCCGAGCTCGCGCACCAGGTCGACCTCGTCACCTGCTACCGGATGGCCCCGCACGAGGACGCCCTCGAGACGAAGGAACGCGCGGTCCGGAACCTCGTCGACGTGCTCACGACCCGACCGGTCGGGCAGCAGCGGCCCGTGAAGGCGTGGGTCCCGATCCCCGTGCTGCTCCCCGGCGAGCAGACCTCGACCCGCATCGAGCCCGCGGCGTCGCTGTACGCGCAGGTACCGGAGGTCGAGGCGACCCCCGGTGTCCTCGACGCAGCGATCTGGGTCGGGTACGCGTGGGCCGACCAGCCGCGCGACCGTGCCGTGACGGTCGTCACCGGGTGGGACCGCGAGGCCGTCGCCGCCGGTGCGGAGCGGCTCGCCCGCGCGTTCTGGGACGTCCGCGAGGAGTTCGTCTTCGTCGCCCCGACCGGTTCGTTCGACGAGTGTCTGACCGCGGCGCTCGCCCCGGGTGCGGCGCGGCCGTTCTTCGTGTCCGACTCCGGCGACAACCCGACGGCGGGCGGCTCCGGGGACATGACGTGGGGGCTCACCCGGGTGCTCGCGAACCCAGTGTTCGCGAGCACGGACGGCCCGACCGTGATCTACGCGAGCGTTCCCGGTCCCGCGGCCGTGGAGACCGCGGTCGAGGCCGGGGTGGGCGCGACCGTCACCGTCACCGCGGGTGCCGAGGTCGACGACCTGCACGCCGGGCCGATCACCATGACCGGGCGGGTCCACGCGGTCAAGCACGGGGACCGGGACGCGGAGACCGAGGTCGTCCTGCAGGTCGGGTCGGTGTTCGCGATCCTCACGAAGCTCCGGAAGCCGTACCACCACGAGCACGACTTCACCGACCTCGACCTCGCTCCGCGGGACGCCGACCTCGTGATCGTGAAGATCGGCTACCTCGAACCCGAGCTCTTCGACATGGCTGCGGACTGGATGCTCGCCCTCACGCCCGGCGGCGTCGACCAGGACCTCGAGCGCCTCGGCCACCACAGGATCCAGCGCCCGATGTTCCCCTACGATCGGGTGTTCCCGTCGGCGCCCGACCTCGGCGCCCGGATCATCCCACCGTCGAACGAACCCCTCGGAGCCATCGCGTGACCACCGCCTCCGTCGCCCTCGAGATCGCGGTGACCTCCCCCGCCGGGGCCGTCGTCGCCCGCGAGCACGGCGCCGACCGCGTCGAGCTCTGCGTCGGCCTGGAGCTCGGCGGACTCACCCCGTCCCAGGCCCTCGTCGAGACGGTGCACGAGACCGGCATCCCGGCGCACGCGCTCGTCCGGTGCCGCCCGGGCGGGTTCGTGCACGACCGCGGCGAGCTCGAGCTCATGGAACGCGAGGTGCGGACGGTGCTGCGCTCCGGCGCGGCCGGGGTGGTGGTCGGCGCGCTCCGGCCCGACCGCACGCTCGACGTCGACGCGCTCCGTCGGTTCGTCGACGCCGCACGCTCGGTGAGCGCCGTCGCGGAGGTCACCCTGCACCGCGCGGTCGACCACACCGCAGACCCGGTCCGAGCGGCCGCGGCACTGCACGACCTCGGCTTCACCCGTGTCCTGACGTCCGGCGGGGCGTCGACGGCCGTCGCAGGTGCCGGCACGATCACCCGGATGGTGGACGCCGCCGGGTCGGTCCAGGTGATGGCCGGCGCCGGCGTCACCCCCGCGGACGTCCCGGCACTCGTCGCGACCGGTGCCGCGGCCGTCCACCTCTCGGCGAAGCGCCGCGCATCCGGCAGCGCCCACGCGGGGGTGCCGATGGGCGGGTCCGACGACGGGTCCGCGCACTTCGTCACGGACGCCGAGGTCGTCGCCGCCGCCCGACGGGCCGTCGACGCCGTCGGCTGACCGGCCGCTAGTCGACGGGGTGCTCGACCTCGTAGCGGAAGACGCGGTGGAGGTCGTCCATCGCGATCGGTCCGCCCGGCAGCGGGCGTGTCCCGCCGTCCGCGCGCAGCCCGTCGAGGACGATCCCGATCTGCCGCCCGAGGATCCGTCCCGCCTCGTCCGGCGGGAGGTTCGAGTAGCTCCCGATGCGGAACGCCGCGAAGGTGACGTCGTTCGCGTTGACGTCGGGCCGCAGACGTCCCTCGGCCTGGGCCGCGGTGACCAGCGCCGCGAGTCGGTCCGCCCACCCGTCGCTGAACTGCCGGTCGTCGTCGAGGGCCACCATCTTGCGGTTCAGTCGTGGGATCGCCGGGTGATCCTGCAGCACGTCGACGATGCCGGTCACGAGCGCGACGACGCCGTCCCACGCGGTGGGCTGCACCGCCACCGCCTCCTCGATGCAGGCGAACTCGGCGACGAGTCGGGCGTGGAGGGCCCGGATCACCTCGTCGATGCCGGGGAACCGACGGTAGAGCGTCGCGATGCCGACGCCCGAGTCCTTCGCCAGCTGGGCCATCGATGGGTCGGCGTCGTGGACCGCCCAGTGCCGCTCGGCCGCGGCGAGGATGGACTCGCGGCTCCGGCGCACCTCGATGCGCTCGGCACGGGCACGCTCGGCAGCGGACATGCTCCGACCCTAGCTGTCCGATTCAAGTGGAGAGTTGACTCCGCTTAGCGCCTGCGCCTATCGTCGCACCCGGCACTGCTGTGTCCGCGCGCCCGTCACCCTGCGGGCCGCCGACCCGGAGCCCGGCCCGTCACCCTGCGGGCCGCCGACCCGGAGCCCGGCCCGTCACCCTGCGGGCCGTCCGCCGGACGACCGGTGCTGCCGCCCGACCCGAACGAGCGGCAACACCGGTCAGTCGGCACCGGGACCCCCGGGGCGGTCGCCGCGATGCCCCGTCGACCAGCGAGCACGTCGACGCCGTCGGCCCGTTGCCGCGGCCGCGACACGGCAGGCGGCGCTCGGCCGGTGGGGGGGCCGGTCGAGCGCCGCCGGTGCGGGTGGGGCGAGGGGAAGGTGGCGACGCCTGATCGGAGGGGGGGCGCGACCAGGCGTCGCCGGGGGTGGCGGCACTCGCTCGATGGGGGGAGCGATCGAGGGCCGCCGGCTCGGTGGTGCGTGCTACCCGCCGGCGAGTGAACCGGTGAGCGACAGCGAGAGGACCACGGCAGCGGCGATGCCGGCGAGCAGCCCGACCGGCACGTACCGGCGCCACTGCACGGGCGATGTGCGGGGTCTGTCGGACACGGGGGCCTCCTCGTTCTGCGGTCGTACGGTCGCGGAGCAAATGGCTCGGGTTCACTTGCTTCACTCATAAAGATACTCAACCATTCACCAACTTGGCCACTCGTGTACTGTCCCCAGTGCGAGGGACGCCACGGACGGCCCCTCCCGACCCGGAGTGGAGCCACCTGTGACCCGAGCAGGGAACGCGGACCCCGCAGAACTCATCAGCGCGTTCGAGGCGGTCGTGCGCGCCAACGCGGTGCTCGTCCGGCAACTCAGCGCCGGCGCGGGCGTGCACGAGAACGCCCTCCGCGCCCTCGTGCTCATCGACGACACGGGCTACTCGACCCCGACCGAGGTCGCGGGGTACCTCGGACTCACCTCCGGTGCCGTCACGAACATGGTCGACCGCATGGTGGCGGCCGGCCTGGTCGAGCGCGCGCCGAACCCGAACGACCGTCGCGGATCGCTCCTCCGGCTCACATCGGAGGGCGATGCGGTCGTCGGTCGGTACCGGCAGCGGTACGCCGACCTGCTGACGGCGGTCGACGACACGCACGACGGCGACCTGGCCAGCCTGCTGAGCGACCTCGCGACGAGCCTCTACGAGCAGGCCGGCGACGCCGAGGGCTGACCGAGCGCGACAAGGGCGTCAGCGGCCGCTACGGCGACCGGATCGTGTGCTGCGTGCACGACGACCACCCCGCCGCGGGCCTCCTCCGCCAGCGCGGCGACGACGAGCGCCGCGGATGCCGCGTCGACACCGGCAGTGGGCTCGTCGACGAGCAGCACCGCGGCCTCCTGTGCGAGCCCGAGCGCGACGAGAGCGCGCTGCCGCTGTCCGCCCGACAGTCGGTCGAACGAGCGGTCCGCGAGGTCGGCGACGGCCAGGCGCTCGAGCTGCGCCTCCACGACCGACCGGTCGCGTCGCGTCGACGGGCGCCACCACGGTCGCGCCCGCCACCGCCCCATCGCCACAGCGTCGCGCACGGTCAGCGGGAGCGCGGTGGGCGGGACGGACTGCGGCACGTAGGCGACGTCGGCCGGGAGGCCCGTCACCCGTCCGGCAGACCACGGCACGACACCCGCGATCGCGTCGAGCACCGTCGACTTCCCCGATCCGTTCGGTCCGGTGAGCGCCGTCACCTCGCCGGACCGGAACGTCGCGTGCAGTCCGTCGAGGACGCGACGCCCGTCCCGGTGCAGGGCGACGCCGGAGAGCTCGATGGTCGTGGAGAGCGGCACCTGAGCACGCTATCAGTATTGATAGTCATTTTCATGTAGCGTCTGGGTCCGTGACCTGGCTGACCGACCCGTTCTCCGTCGACTTCATGCTGCGCGCCCTCGTCGGCGGCACACTGGCGGCGGTGCTGTGCGCGGTCGTCGGCACCTGGGTGCTCGTCCGCGGCATGGCCTTCCTCGGCGAGGCGCTCGCGCACGGCATGCTCCCCGGTGTCGCGGTCGCGACCCTCACCGGGTTCCCCGCGGTCCTCGGTGCCGCGGCGAGCGCGGGCGCCATGGTCCTCGGCGTCGGCGCACTGCGGCGGCATGCTCGGCTGTCCTACGACTCGTCGATCGGCCTGCTGTTCGTGGGCATGCTCGCCCTCGGCGTCATCATCGTGTCCGGGTCGCGCTCGTTCGCGACGGACGTGACCGCGATCCTCTTCGGGGATGTGCTCGCCGTGACCTCCGCGGACCTCGTCGGCCTCGCTGCGGCCGCCGCCGTGGCACTCGGTACCGCGATCTGCTTCCACCGCCCGTTCACCGCGACCGCGTTCGACGTCCGGAAGGCCGCGACGCTCGGGCTGCGACCGCGCCTGGCGGAGGTGGTCCTCGTCGCCCTGGTCACACTCGCCGTCGTCGCGTCGTACCGGGCCGTCGGGACGCTCCTCGTCGTCGGGCTGCTCCTCGCGCCGGCCGCTGCCGCCCGTGCTTGGTCTCGTTCGATCGGCTCGACCATGCTCCTCGGCGCCGGCATCGGTGCCGCCGCCGTCCTCGCCGGCCTCCTCGTCTCGTGGCACCTCGGCACCGCCGCAGGAGCGAGCATCGCCGTCGTCGCGGTCCTCGGCGTCGCGGTCTCCCGCGGTGCCGCTGCACTCCTGCGCGGCCGCGCGCCCACGCAGGCCCCGACCACTCGAACCCCAGCACCCACCGCACCACGAGAGGCCTCATGAACCACCGCTCCACCCCCGCCGTCGGCGCTGCGCTCGGGCTGACGCTCCTGCTCGCCGGCTGCTCGTCCGACCCGGGCACACCAGGACCCACCACGACGACGGATCGCCCGCACGGGTACGTCGAGGGCGCCCGGGAGGCCGGCGAACCGCAGCTCCGCCTCCTCGCGGTCAGCCCGGACGGCCGGACCACGATCCACGACCTGCTCACCGACGAGACGTCCGAGCTCCAGGACGTGGACGCCCCGGAGCACGCCGCGACGGACGGGCGCTTCCTCGTCACGTCCGACGACGAGCGGACGACGATCACCGACGGAGGCGCGTGGACGGTCGACCACGGCGACCACACGCACTACTACGCCGCCGATCCGCGGGTCGTCGGGCACGTCGGTCGTGGCGGCGCGATCGCGGTGCACTCCTCGGAGACGACGACCACGCTGACCTGGCCGGACCACGGTGAGGCCGTGGCACTGGACCGCGAGGCACTCGGACAGGGCGAGGTCACGGAGGTCCTGCGTGTCGAGGCATCCGTCCTGCTGCCGTTCGGCGACCGCTTCGTCGCCGGGGCCGACGGCGCGGTGACCGTCCTCGACCGGGGTGGCCGTGCCGTGGGCGAGCCGGTGGCCTGCCCGGAGCCCGCCGGCGGCATCGTGACCCGGGCGGGCGCCGTGATCGGGTGCTCCGACGGCGCCGTCGTCGTGGACGAGGACGGCGCGACGACGGTCCCGCTGCCGGAGGGATCGGCGGGCCGTCCGACGTCGTTCGCAGCGCGGGCGGGTCGGCCCACCGTCGCAGGGGTCGCCGGGGACGGCGGCGCCTGGCTGCTCGACGCACGGGAGCACTCCTGGCGGTACGTCCCCTCGGAACGACCGTTCCGCGCGGTCGTGGCCGTCGACGACCCCGAGGGGCACGTGGTCGCGGTCGACGACACCGGGCGGGTGGTCGTCGTCGCGACGGCGGACCCGACGTCCCCGGACGGCCGGACCGCCACGACCCGACCCCTGGTCACCGCGAACGGTCCGGCCCTCCTGCAGGTCGACGCACAGCGGGCGTACGCCGCCGACCCGACGGCCGGTGTGGTGCACGAGATCGACTTCGGCGACGACGCCCGGGTGGCGCGCACGATCGAGCTCGGTCGCCCCGTCGCCGCCCTCGCCGAGGTCGGTCGGTGACCCGCGTCGCGCGGGCGGGCACCGCCGCCGTGCGCACCGCCGTCGCGGTCCTCGCTGCCGGGCTCGTCGTGACCAGCGCCGGCTGCAGCCCGGCCGACCGTGACCGCCCGCTCGTGGCCGTGACGACGAACATCCTCGGTGACGTCGTCAGCGAGGTCGTCGGCGACGCCGCTGACGTCGCGGTCCTCATGCCCGCGGGTGCGGACCCACACTCCTTCGAGGTCTCCGCCCGGGAAGCCGCACGGCTCCGGTCCGCCGACCTCGTCGTCGAGAACGGACTCGGGCTCGAGGAGGGCGTCGCCCGGCACGTCGAGGCCGCCACCGCGGACGGCGTGCCGGTCTTCACGGCGGGCGATGCGATCGACGTGCTCGACTGGCGCACCGAGGACGACTCCGGGCCGGATCCGCACTTCTGGACCGACCCACGGCGGATGGCGGAGGTGGTCTCGGCCCTCGACGACGCCCTCGACGAGGTCGGCATCGACGCTCCGGGGGCGGACGGCTACCGCGCCCAGCTCGACGCACTCGACGGCGAGGTGGCCACGGCGTTCGCGACCGTCCCCGCCGACCGTCGCGCGCTCGTGACGAACCACCACGTGTTCGGCTACCTCGCCGACCGCTACGGCTTCCGGATCGTCGGTGCCGTGATCCCGAGCGGCACGACCCTGGCCTCGCCGAGCGCCGCAGACCTCCGCGACCTTGCGACCGTGATCGAGGACGCCGGCGTCCCGACGATCTTCGCCGACCTCTCCCAGCCGGCCCGGCTCGCCGAGGTCCTCGCGGACGAGGCCGGCATCCAGGTCACCATCACCCCGCTCGCCACCGAGTCGCTGACCGCGACCGGGCCGGCGAGCTCCTACCTCGGCATGACCAGCTCGAACGCCGAGGCCATCGTCGACGGCCTGTCGACCCACGAATGAGGAAGAGAACGGAACCAGTGAAAACCATGACGTCACCATCGAAGCGACGCACCGCGGTCGCCCCCGCCCTGCTGCTCGGGGTCGCCGCCCTCGCGCTGACGGGGTGCTCCACCGACCCCGCGGACGCGGAGGACCGTACCGAACGGACCAGCGGCGCAGACGGGACGCGCGTCACCGTGACCTACGACGGCGGCGTGCTCGTCCTCGACGAGGACCTCCGCGTGGTGTCCGACGACCCGATCGAGGGGTTCACCCGCGTCAACCCCGCCGGGGACGGCCGTCACGTGCTCGTCACCGTCCCCGAGGGCTTCCGTGTCCTCGACACCGCGTCGGACCCGGCGCTCACCGACTCGGTCTTCCCCGCCGACGCCGGCGGCCACGCGGTCGTCCACGGTGACCGGACGACGCTCTTCGCCGACGGCTCCGGCGACGTGACGGCGTTCGACCACGAGGACCTCGCCGACGCCGTCGCGGACGGCACGCTGCCCGACGTCGACACGACGCGCTCGGAGACGGCACACCACGGCGTCGCGATCGAGCTCGAGGACGGCACGCTCCTCACGACCATCGGCACCGAGGAGTCGCGATCCGGCGTGCGCGCGCTCGACGAGGACGGCTCCGAGGTCGCACGCTCCGAGGTCTGCCCGGGCGTGCACGGCGAGGGCACCGTGGCCGACGAGGTCGCCGTGTTCGGCTGCGAGGACGGCGCGCTCGTGTACCGGGACGGCACCTTCGCCAAGGTCGACGCCCCGACCGAGTACGGCCGCACCGGCAACCTGTTCACGACCGACTCGAGCCCGATCGCCGTCGGCGACTACAACGACGACCCGGACAGCGAGGGCTACCTCCTCGACCAGCTCGCACTGATCGACACCGAGCAGGGTTCCTACGAGACCGCGGACATGCCCGAGGGCGTCGGCTTCACCTTCCGCGACCTCGCGCGCGGGCCGGACGACGAAGCGGTCGTGCTCGGTTCCGACGGATCCCTGCACACCTTCGACGTGACGACGGGTGCGCGTCTCGGCACCGTCCCGGTGATCGACGCGTGGGAGGGCCCCGTCGAGTGGCAGGACCCGCACCCCGCCCTGAAGGTGGTCGGTGACACGGCCTTCGTCACCGATCCGGCGACGAAGACCGTCCACGCGGTGGACCTCACCAGTGGTGAGGTCGTCGCCTCCAGCGACGAGCTCCCCGGCGTCCCCAACGAGATCGCGGTCGCGTAGCGACGGACCGATCCGACACGGACTGGAGGCGCGGTGCCGACCGGCACCGCGCCTCCAGTCCGTGTCCTGGGTGTGTCAGCCCCAGACGCGGTCCGCGATCGCGACCACGCTGCGGACCTTCGCCCACTGCTCGTCCTCGGAGAGGACGTTGCCCTCCTCCGTCGACGCGAACCCGCACTGCGGACTGAGCGCGAGCTGCTCGAGCGGCGCGTACTGCGCGGCGTCCCGGATGCGCTGCTCGACGACCGCCGGGTCCTCGAGCTCGCCGGTCTTCGACGTGACCAGGCCGAGCACGACCACCTGGTCGCCCTGCGGCAGGAACCGCAAGGGTTCGAAGCCGCCGGCACGGCCGGAGTCGTACTCGAGGAAGAACCCGTCGTAGCCGGTGTTGCCGAGGAGCTCCTCGGCGACCGGCTCGTACCCGCCCGACGAGATCCACGTCGAGCGGAAGTTGCCACGACAGACGTGGGTCGTGACGACGAGGTCGGACTGCCGGCCGTCCAGCACCCGCCGGACGATCGACGAGAACCGGGCGGCGATGCCCTCGGTGTCGATCCCGCGGTCGCGGGCCTTCTCGAGCTCGACGTCGGAGCAGAGGTACGCCCACGCGGTGTCGTCGAGCTGCAGGTAGCGCACCCCGACGGCGTGGAACGCGGCGATCGCGTCGCGGTACGCCGTGACGAGGTCCTCGGTGATGGCGGCCCGGTCGGCGTAGTGGTCGGTGCGGACCTGGTCGGCGTCCAGGCGGAAGTCGAAGACGGTGGGCGACGGGATGGTGAACTTCGCCGTGACCCCGCGACGGGCGGCCTCCTCGACCACGAACCGGGCGTGCGCGAGGAACGGGTGGTCGACCGGGAACGACACCGGCCCGGTGACACGGAGCCCCTTCGGCGTGGTGCTCGTGCCCTGGAACGCGATGCCGTGGTCGAGCTCGACGACCTCGACGCCGTCGAGACCGCCCCAGAAGTCGAGGGGCCACCAGCTGCGACGGGCCTCGCCGTCGGTGACGACCTCCAGCCCCGCGGACTGCTGCGCGTCGGCGAGCGCCCGGACGGCCTCGTCCTCGACCAGGCGGAGTCCGTCGTCGTCGAGGGTCCCGGCGGCGTGGGCGGCGCGGGCCTCCTGCACGGCGGCGGGGCGGAGGAAGCTGCCGACGACGTCGGCTCGGAACGGCGGTCGGGAGGACATGGGCCGATGGTACCGAGACGGAACCAGCAGCCGGGAGTCCGCTGCGTCGCGCGGCGTAGTGTGCGGCGCATGCCCGCACTGACCGACACGTTCACCATGTCCAACGGTCTGCACATCCCGAAGATCGGCTTCGGGACCTGGCAGATCCCGTCCGGCAGCGATGCCTACGACGCCACGAAGACCGCCATCGAGGCCGGCTACCGCCACATCGACACCGCACTCGCGTACGGCAACGAGGCCAGCGTCGGCGAGGCCGTCCGCGACAGCGGTGTCCCCCGCGACGAGCTCTTCATCACGACGAAGCTCCCCGCCGAGGTGAAGACCGCGTCCGGCGCACGCGAGGCCTTCGAGGAGTCCTCCCGGAACCTCGACCTCGGGCACGTCGACCTGTACCTGATCCACGCGCCGTGGCCCTGGAGCGACATGGGGTCCGACCACCGCGACGGCAACGTCGAGGTGTGGAAGGTGTTCGAGGAGCTGTACGACGCCGGCCGCACGAAGAGCATCGGCGTCTCGAACTTCGCCGTCGCCGACCTCGAGGACCTCCTCGGCCGCACCGACGTCGTGCCGCAGGCGAACCAGATCCGCTGGTTCGTCGGGAACACGCAGGACGCGACGACCGCGTTCGACCGCGAGCACGACATCCTCACCGAGGGGTACTCGCCGCTCGCGACCGGTGGGCTGCTCGAGAACGGCACGATCGCAGAGATCGCCGCGAAGTACGACAAGTCCGTCGCACAGGTCGCGATCCGCTACCTGCTCGAGCAGGACGTGCTGCCGCTGCCGAAGTCGACGACGCCGTCCCGGATCGCGGAGAACGCGGACGTGGACTTCGTGCTGTCGGCGGAGGACGTCGCGGCGCTCGACGCACTGGAGGACACGACCGCGTGAGCGGCGGTCGCTGACGCGACCGGATGACGGACGGGCGCGTCCCGCTGGGCGGCAACGCGGAGCGTTGCGCGGGGCGCGCCGACCGAGCCCGCGAGGGAGGACGGTGCCAGCCGGCACCGTCCTCCCTCTGTCGTCGCGCACTGTTTACATGCCGGGCGCGCACGACACGAGGACGAAACAGACGGGCAACGGGGCCGACACAGCGCCGCACGACACTCGTACTACCTGTCGCCCGACAGGTACTGCCGCGAAAGGTCCTGCAGCCATGCGCTCTCCCGAAGCTCCGCTCCACGCACCACGCGCCACCACGTCCTCCGGCCCCGCCGCCGGCCCGTCCACCGCCGCCTCCGACCTCGCCGCCCTCGGCTACGAACAGGAGCTCCACCGCGGTGTCGGGTCGTTCTCGTCCTTCGCCGCCGGGTTCTCGTTCGTGTCGATCCTGACCACGGTGTTCCAGCTGTTCGGTCTCGGTTTCATGCTCGGCGGCGCCGCGTTCTTCTGGGCGTGGCCGCTCGTCTTCGCCGGCCAGCTCCTCGTGGCGCTCAACTTCGCGCAGCTCGCGGCGCGCTGGCCGATCTCCGGCGCGATCTTCCAGTGGTCGAGCCGCCTCGCCGGTGCCCGCTTCGGCTGGTTCACCGGCTGGACGATGATCATCGGGCAGATCCTGACCGTCGCCGTCGCCGCCATCGCCGTGCAGGCGGTCCTGCCGTCGATCTGGAACGGTTTCCAGATCGTCGGGGGCCCGGGGGCGAACGCCTCGGTCGCCTCGCCGGCGGGTGCCGCGAACGCGGTGGTGCTCGGGCTGGTGATGCTCGTGCTGACGACGGTCGTGAACATCGTGAGCGTCCGGTTCATGGCCCGCGTGACGAGCTTCGGCGTCCTCGTGGAGATCGTCGGGGTCGTCGTCCTCATCGCCGCCCTGTTCGTCCTGCCGCACCGCTCCCCGGCCGTGGTGTTCTCGACCGAGGGCTCGACGAGCACCGAGCCGTACGTGTGGGCGTTCCTGGCGTCCTCGCTCATGGCCGCGTACGTCATGGTCGGGTTCGACTCCGCCGGCGAGCTGGCCGAGGAGACCCACAACCCGCGCCGCACCACCCCGAAGACGATCGTCCGTGCCCTCACCGTCTCGGGCCTCGGCGGCGGCCTGCTCATCATCGGCGCGCTCGTCGCCGCACCGAGCCTGACCGACGGCAAGCTCGCCGCCCAGGGACTCGCGTGGGTGATCACCTCGACCCTCGGTGACGTCTTCGGTCGCCTGCTGCTCTGCTGCGTGGCCGTCGCGGTCTTCGCCTGCACGCTCGCCGTCCAGACCGCCGGTGCCCGGATGGTCTACTCGATGGCCCGGGAGCGCGCGCTGCCGTTCCACCGCGTCCTGTCCCGGGTCTCGCCGCGGACGGGCACCCCGATCGCCGCGTCGATCGTCGTCGGTGTCGGCGCCGGGCTGGCCCTCGCGGTGAACATCGGCCAGTCCGCGATCTTCACCGCCCTGTCGAGCCTCTGCATCGCGATGCTCTACCTCGCGTACCTCGGCGTCACGGGGCCGCTCCTCGTCGAGCGCATCCGCACCCGTCGCACCGGACTGCCGACCGGGGTCGACGAGGACGGGAAGCCGCTGTTCACGCTGGGCCGCTGGGGCATCCCGCTCAACGCCCTCGCCGTGCTCTTCCAGATCGGCATGGCGGTCAACCTGATCTGGCCCCGTCCGGAGATCTACGACCTCACCGGGAACTCGTGGTGGCTGCAGTACAGCGCGCTGCTGTTCATCGGCGGGGTGCTGCTCGTCGGCTGGGCGTGGTCCTCCTGGCGCCACCGGGCACACGGTCCGCTCACCCTCGCGGAGGTGCCGCAGACCGCCCCCACCCCGGTCGACGCCTGACGGCACCCGGCACCGGCACCGGCCCCTCCCGCACCGCCCGCACCCCCGCAGCACCCGCACCACCGAAAGGCACCACCGTGCGTGACCTCCACCAGACCGACAGCGTGACCGCCTCGCGCTCCGACGCCCGGGCCCAGGGCGGCGCGACCTCCGACTGGATGCCGTACCTCCCCGCGTCCACGTCCCCGTTCATCCCCAAGGGCGTCGACCCGACCGAACTGGTGTGGGCCGAGACGGTGGCCCCTGGTGGCTACACGCACCGGGTGCTCGCGCGGGGGACCCGGTTCCGGCTCGACGACCCGACCGGCGACGCGTGCGCGAACGTCCTCGTGTTCAACGCCCTCGAGCCGTGGGAACGCCTCAACGTCGCGGACACGCAGAAGATCCCGTGGCAGGCGTACCTCGGGCAGGGCTCGCCGCTCCTCAGCGGCGACGGACGCGTCCTCGCGAGCATCGTCGAGGACACGTCCGGGCAGCACGACGCCTTCTGCGGGACGTCGACCGACGCGTGGAACGACGAGAAGTACGGCGACGCCGCTCCCGAGGGACCGAGCCCGAGCGGCCGCTCCCTGTTCGCGAAGGCCGCGGCCAAGCACGGCCTGTCGAAGCGGGACCTGCCGCCGAGCGTCTCGTTCTTCCAGGGCGTCCACGTCGAGCCCGACGGCACCCTGACGCCGACGGGCTCCGCCGGGCCGGACCGTCACGTCACCCTCGTCGCCGAGCTGCCGCTGCTCGTCCTCGTGGCGAACGTCGCGCACCCGCTCGACCCCCGCCCCGGGTACACCGTCGGTCCGCTCCGGGTGCACGCCTGGCGCGGGTCGGCCACGGCGGCGACGGACCCGCGGGCCACGGCGACGCCCGAGCTGCACCGCGCCCACCTCAACTCGATCGACTACGCGGAAGCGCGAGGCCTGTGATGACCGCGACCCTGACCACCTCCGTCCCCGTCGGCGCTGTCCATGCGCCCGACGTAGCGCTCGACTGGGGCACGTCCCTCGTCCCCGGGACCGTCGTCCGTGACGACCGGGTGGCACCGCTCGCACCGTGGTCCGCCGTGGTCCGCGCCGGCGAGGTCCTCACGATCGTGGACGTCGGCGGCAACCAGAGCGCCGACTGCCTGCTCTACGACGCGTCCGACCCCGACGAGCGGTACAGCGTGCCCGACACCCTCGTCGCCCAGGGCAACGCCTACGTCCGCACCGGCACGGTCCTCATGTCGAACGAGGGCCGGCCGCTCATGACGGTCGTCGGCAACGAGATCGACCGGCAGGACACCATCGGCGGGGCGTGCTCGAAGGAGTCGAACACGCTCCGCTACGGCCACCACACGCAGTACCAGCACGGCTGCCGCGAGAACTTCCTCGCCGAGGCCGGCCGCCACGGGCTCGGCGCTCGCGACCTCGTGTCGAACCTCAACTGGTTCATGAACGTCCCCGTCGAGGAGGACGGCGCCCTCGGCATCGTCGACGGCATGAGCGCCCCCGGGAAGCGCGTCGCGGTCCGGGCCGAGCGGGACGTCCTCGTGATCGTGTCCAACTGCCCGCAGATGAACAACCCCTGCAACGACTTCTCCTGCACGCCGCTGCGCATGATCGTGGTCCAGCCGTGACCACCGCGCCCGACCCCACCGGGACCGACACCGTGACACCCCCGCTCTCCACCGACACCGTCCTCGTCGCCAACCGCGGTGAGATCGCCCGCCGCGTGATCCGCTCCGCGAAGGCGCTCGGCATGCGCACCGTCGCCGTCTACTCGGACGCCGACCGCGCCGCCCCGCACGTCCGCGAGGCCGACACCGCGGTCCGGCTCGGCCCCGCGCCCGCTCGCGAGTCGTACCTGCGCATCGAGGCGGTCGTCCAGGCCGCGGTCGACACCGGCGCCGGACTCGTCCACCCCGGCTACGGCTTCCTCTCCGAGAACACCGAGTTCGCCGCTGCCTGCGAGGCGGCCGGCATCCGCTTCGTCGGCCCGACCGCCGACCAGATCGTCCAGTTCGGCGCCAAGCACACCGCGCGCGAACTCGCAGCCGCCGCGGGCGTCCCGATGCTCGCCGGCACGGGGCTGCTCGCGAGCGTCGAGGACGCCGTCGACCAGGCCGGACGCATCGGCCTGCCGGTCATGCTCAAGGCCACCGGGGGCGGCGGGGGCATCGGCATGCAGGCGTGCGCGACGCTCGACGAGGTCCGTACGGCGTACGCGAGTGTCGAACGGACCGCGGCCGCCGCCTTCGGCTCGGCCGGGATCTTCCTCGAACGGCTCGTCCGGCCGGCGCGCCACGTCGAGGTCCAGCTCTTCGGTGACGGCGAGGGTCGCGTCGCCGTGATCGGCGACCGCGACTGCTCGCTCCAGCGCCGGAACCAGAAGGTGATCGAGGAGGCGCCGGCCCCGGCACTCCCCCGATCCGTCCGGGAGGCACTGCACACGTCCGCCCGTCGGCTCGCCGAGAGCGTCGGGTACCGCAGCGCGGGGACCGTCGAGTTCGTCTACGACCCGGTGCGCGAGGAGGCGTCCTTCCTCGAGGTCAACACGCGCCTGCAGGTCGAGCACCCCGTGACCGAGGAGGTCTTCGGCGTCGACCTCGTGGAGCTCATGCTGCGGCTCGCCCGTGACGGCGCCGCCGGCATCGGCGACGACGTGTTCGAGCGCGAGTGGACGCCGGACGGTCACGCGGTCGAGGCCCGGGTGTACGCCGAGGACCCGGCGAAGGGCTCCCTGCCGTCGAGCGGGCTCGTCACCCAGGCCGTCTTCCCGGACCGTGCCGGCCTCCGGGTCGACGGGTGGGTCGAGACCGGCTCTGAGGTGTCCGCCTTCTACGACCCGATGCTCGCCAAGGTGATCGCGACGGGCGAGACCCGCGACGACGCCCTCGACCTGCTCCGCGACGGGCTCGCGGACACCCGGATCGACGGGATCGTGACGAACGCCGGTCTCCTCCGCACACTCACCGACGACCTCGAGCTGCGGACCGCGACGCACTCGACGTCGACGCTCGACGAGACCGAGGACCCGGACCCCCGCATCGACGTCGTCGTGCCCGGCACCATGACGATGATCCAGGACCTCCCCGGCCGCACCGGGTACTGGCAGGTCGGTGTCCCGCCGAGCGGCCCCTTCGACGGCGCGTCCTTCGCCGAGGCGAACCGGGCGGTCGGCAACCCGGACGGCGCACCCGCGCTCGAGGTCACCGCGTCCGGACCGACCCTCCGCTTCTCGGCGAGCGCCGTGGTCGCGGTCACGGGCGCCCCGGTGCCGGTGACGCTCGACGGCGAGACCGTCGCGATGTGGGAGCCGGTCGAGGTCGCCGCCGGACAGACCATCGCCGTCGGGACCGCGGTGGGCCCGGGGCTCCGGGCCTACCTGGCGGTGCGCGGTGGGTTCGACGTGCCGCAGTACCTCGGCTCGACCGCCACGTTCACCCTCGGCGGGTTCGGCGGTCACGCCGGCCGTGCGCTCCTGGCCGGGGACGTCCTGCGGCCCGGCTCACCGGACGCCGAAGTCCCGCACCCGGCGTTCCCCGCGGGTGCCCGGCTCGGCCTCGTCGGCGGCCCGACCCCGGCCGACCGCCGCACGGCGTTGACCGACGCGTGGGAGGTCGCCGTCACCGAGGGCCCGCACGGCGCCCCCGACTTCTTCACGCGCGACGACCTCGACGTCTTCTACGCCACCGACTACGTCGTCCACCACAACTCCGCACGCACGGGGGTCCGGCTGATCGGCCCCCGTCCGGGCTGGGCGCGGGCGGACGGCGGTGAGGCGGGGCTGCACCCGTCGAACATCCACGACACCCCGTACGCCGTCGGTGCGATCGACTTCACCGGGGACACCCCGATCATCCTCGGACCGGACGGCCCCTCGCTCGGCGGGTTCGTCTGCCCCGCGGTCGTCGCCAGCGGCGACCTCTGGAAGCTGGGCCAGCTCCGCCCCGGTGACACGGTGCGGTTCGTCCCCGTCCGCGAGGCCGACGCCGCCGCGCTCGACGCGCACCGTGCCTCCCGGTCGGTGCCGCGCACCGGGGGTGACGGCGACGACGGCGTCCTGGCGCGCCTCGACGCGACGGACGCACGTCCGAGCGTCGCGTACCGGCGCGACGGCGACGACAACGTCCTCGTCGAGTACGGCGACATGACGCTCGACATCGCACTGCGCATGCGGGTGCACGCGCTCATGACGAAGCTGCAGGAGGAGGCACCGGCGGGGATCGTCGACGTCACGCCCGGCATCCGGTCCCTGCAGGTGCACACCGACACGAGCGTGCTGAAGGCGAGCACCATGGCCGGGCTCCTCCGTGAGCTCGAGGACGAGATCCCGCCGACCGACCAGCTCGTCGTGCCCTCACGGACCGTGAAGCTGCCGCTGTCGTGGGACGACCCGGCGACCCGGCTGGCGATCGAGCGGTACGTGGCGGGTGTGCGGGACGACGCACCGTGGACGCCGTGGAACATCGAGTTCATCCGGCGGATCAACGGGCTCGACAGCGTGGACGACGTGTTCCGCACCGTGTTCGACGCGAGCTACCTCGTGCTCGGCCTCGGCGACGTGTACCTCGGCGCCCCGGTGGCGACACCGCTCGACCCCCGGCACCGGCTCGTCACGACGAAGTACAACCCCGCGCGGACCTGGACCGCCGAGAACTCGGTCGGCATCGGCGGCGCGTACCTCTGCATCTACGGCATGGAGGGGCCGGGCGGCTACCAGTTCGTCGGCCGCACCGTGCAGATCTGGAACCGGTTCCGCCGCGGCGGGCTGTTCCAGGAGGACCCGTGGGCGCTGCGGTTCTTCGACCGGATCGAGTGGTACCCGGTCGGGGCCGAGGAGTTGCTCGAGCTCCGCGCCGAGACGGACGCCGGACGCGGGCACTTCGAGACCGTCGACGGCGAGTTCTCGATCGCCTCGTACAACCGTTTCCTGGCGTCCAACGCGTCGTCCATCGCCGACTTCCGCGCGCAGCAGGCCCGGGCGTTCGACGAGGAGAAGGAGCGCTGGCGCGCCTCCGGCGAGTTCGACGTCCGCGACGAGCCCGCCGTGGTGCTGCCGGACGAGGTGGTCCTGCCTGCCGGCGCGACCGCGGTGACCGCGCCGTTCACCTCGACGGTGTGGCAGGTGGACGTCCGCCCGGGCGACCGTGTGGACGAGGGCCAGAAGCTGCTGGCCGTGGAGGCGATGAAGATGGAGTCGATGGTGCACGCACCGGTGGAGGGACACGTGTTGGAGGTCTACATCAAGCCGGGCGACCAGGTGGCGCCGGGGCAGGTCCTCGCCGCGATCGGAGCGGCGGCGTGAGCGGGGCCCACGACGCGGCTGCTCGGGTGTACGACGCATTCGACCGGATCGGAGCCGTCGACCGACCGGAGGTCTGGATCGCACTGCGTGACCGGGCGGACGTCGCTGCCGAGGCGTCGGCCGTCGACCCGTCGCTCCCCCTCGCCGGACTGCTCTTCGCGGTGAAGGACAACATCGACGTCGCCGGCCTGCCGACCACTGCGGCCGCCCGGTCCTACGCGTACACACCGGACGAGGACGCCACCGCGGTCGCCCGGCTCCGGGCCGCCGGTGCGGTCGTCGTCGGCAAGACGAACCTCGACCAGTTCGCCACCGGCCTCGTCGGCACGCGGTCCCCCTTCGGCGCCGTCCGGAACGCCTGGGACCCGACGCGGATCTCCGGCGGGTCGTCGAGCGGCTCCGCCACCGCGGTCGCGCTCGGCATCGTCGACTTCGCACTCGGCACCGACACCGCCGGCTCCGGCAGGGTCCCGGCGGCGCTCGGTCACCTCGTCGGGGTGAAGCCGACCAAGGGGCTCGTCCCGAACACCGGTGTTGTGCCGGCCTGCCGGTCGCAGGACTGCGTCACCGTGTTCGCACGGTCCCTCGACCTCGCGCGGTCCGCCGCCGAGCTGATGGCCGGACCGGACGGCCGCGACCCCCTCGCCCGCGCCGACCTCGCGCTGGCCGACCTGCCGGCCGTCCCCCGCATCGCCGTGCCCCTGCCGTCACAGCTCGAGGGCCTGGCACCGGGTTGGGCGTCGGCGTTCGAGCGGGCCGTCGACCGGTTCCGGGCCCTCGGGCACGAGGTCGTCGAGGTCGACATCGCCCCGCTGCTCGACGCCGCGACCCTGCTCTACGACGGCGCGTTCGTGGCCGAGCGGTACGCGGCGGTCGGCGCGCACATCGACGCGCACCGCGACCGGGTCGGCGAGGACCTCGACCCGACCGTCGCGTCGATCGTGCTCGGCGGCGCCCGCCCCACCGCCGCGGAGCTCTTCGCCGACCAGGAGCGCCTCGACACGCTCGGGGCGGCCGGACGCGCCGCCCTCGACGGCACCGTCGCGCTCCTCACCCCGACGACGACGTGGCACCCGACGCTCGCCGAGGTCGCCGCCGACCCGGTGGGTGCGAACAGCCGGATGGGTCGCTACACGAACTTCGCGAACCTGCTCGACATGGCGTCTCTCGCCGTCCCCGCCGGGTTCGTCGACGGGCTGCCGTTCGGGGTGATGCTCACCGGCCCGGCGTTCACCGACCGCCGCCTCGCGGCCCTCGCCGCGGCGTTCGCGGACCCGACCGTCGACCTGCTCGTCGTCGGCGCGCACCTCCGGGACGAGCCGCTCAACGGGCAGCTCGTCGCGGCCGGCGGCACCTTGGTGCGCGAGGTCCGCACGGCACCGGACTACCGGCTGTACGCGCTCGACACGGTGCCGCCGAAGCCCGGACTGGTCCACCGCCCCGACGAGACGCCCACCGACACCGCGACCACCGACACGGCGACCGGCATCGCGGGCGAGGTCTGGCGTCTGCCCGCGCGGGGCTTCGCCACCTTCGTCGCCGCACTGCCCGCGCCGATGACGATCGGGACCGTGACGCTCGACGACGGCTCGGACGTCACCGGGTTCCTCGTCGAGCCGTACGCGGTCGAGGGCGCGGAGGACATCACCCACCACGGCGGGTGGCGCGCGTACCGGGAGCAGCCGGCCGGAGCACCCGCATGAGGTCGGCCTGCGAGGATGGGACCGTGCCCGCCGACGACCGCCCCGCCCGCCCGGGCCGACCGCGAGCCGTCCCGGACGCCTCCTCGGCACTGAGCCCCCGCGACCAGGTCCTCGACGCCGCCGCCGCGCTGTTCGTCGAGCACGGGTTCGGGGCGACCTCGACACGGGCGATCGCGGACCGCGTCGGGATCCGGCAGGCGTCGCTGTACTACCACTTCGCCGGCAAGGACGACGTGCTCGTCGAGCTGCTCGAGACGTCGGTCCGCCCGAGCCTCGTGGTCGCCCGCGAGCTCGACGAACGGGTCCCCCGGTCGGTCCCGGCGGCCGTGGCCCTCGCCGCGCTCGTCGCGTTCGACGTCGGCACCCTGGCGCGCACCCCGCACAACGTCGGCACGCTCTACCTGCTGCCCGAGGCCCAGGGCGAGCGGTTCGCCGGCTTCCGTGCCGACCGACAGGCGCTGCAGGACGTGTACGGCCGCCTCGGCACGCTCGCGGCGAGCCCGGACGTGGCCCGGACCGTCGCAGCGGCCCAGCTCGGCGGGATCCTCATCCAGCTCGTCGAGACCGTCATCCAGCTGCGCCGGGTCGGCGAGGTGGGCGACCACGACCGCACCGCCATCACGAGCAGCTGCCTGCGGGTGTGCGGCCTCGACCCCGCCGCGGTGGACGCCGCGCAGCGGGACGCGGCGTCGCTCCTCGCGACGGTCGCCGTCTGACGTCGACCACCCCGACCGAGCCCCCCCGCCGGAGGCCCGCGCCGCACGCCCGCGCCACATGCCCGCGCCCTGCGCGGGTGCCCCGCCACATGCCCGCGCCCTGCGCGGGTGCCCCGAACGCCCCGACCACGTGGAGGACCCCGTGACCACCGCCATGAGCCCGATCGCCCGACCCCGTCCCCTCGCCGACGCCCTGCTCCCGAGGACCGCCACCGTGAGCACCGCGCTCGTCGTCGGCGGAGCGCTCCTCACCGCCGGGGCCGCCCAGGTGTCCGTCCCGCTCTGGCCCGTGCCGATCACCGGCCAGACCCTCGCCGTCCTGCTCGTCGGCAGCGCCCTCGGGGCCCGGCGTGGCGCGCTGTCGATGGTCCTCTACGTCCTGCTCGGGCTCGTCGGACTGCCGGTGTTCGCCGACGGCGCGTCCGGCGCGGGCGTACTGCTCGGTCCGAGCGGCGGGTACCTGCTCGGGTTCGTCGCCGCGGCCGCGCTCGTCGGTCGGGTCGCCGAGCGGTTCGGCGACCGCCGGTTCACTGCCGCGCTGCTGTCGTTCCTCCTCGGCACGGTCGCCACCTTCGCCGTCGGGATGGTCTGGCTCGCCGTGGCGCTCGGCCTCGACCTGCGGCACACCCTCGAGTACGGCCTGTACCCCTTCGTGCTCGGCGGGCTCGCGAAAGCCCTGGTCGGCGCGGGGGTGACGTCCCTCGGCTGGACGGCAGCCCTCCGTCCGCGCCGGGCCCCGGGCACGATGGACTGACCGCGGGAACAGTCGGCAGCCGTCGCCGGTTGCACCGGGTGATGCCGCAGCCAGCGGCAACGACGAAGCCCAGGAGGCCAGCATGACCACCACCGAGACCGCCATCCTCGCCGGCGGGTGCTTCTGGGGAGCGCAGCAGCTCCTCCGTCGCCGCCCGGGCGTGATCAGCACGCGCGTCGGCTACTCCGGGGGCGACACCCCGAACGCCACGTACCGCAACCACGGTGACCACGCCGAGGCCGTGGAGATCGTCTTCGACCCGTCGCAGATCTCGTACCGCGACCTGCTCGAGTTCTTCTTCCAGATCCACGACCCGTCGACGAAGGACCGCCAGGGGAACGACGTCGGGCGCAGCTACCGGTCCGCGGTGTTCTTCACCGATGACGAGCAGCGCCAGGTCGCGCTCGACACGATCGCCGACGTGGACGCGTCCGGGATCTGGCCGGGCAAGGTCGTCACCGAGGTCGAGCCGGCCGGTGACTTCTGGGAGGCCGAGGAGGAGCACCAGGACTACCTCGAGAAGCACCCGCACGGGTACACGTGCCACTTCGTGCGCCCGGGCTGGAAGCTCCCGCACCGTGACGAGGCGACCGCCTCGGCGTGAGTGCGCACGCCTGACGGCGTGACCGTGTGACGCAACCGGAGGCCCGTGGCGAACCCGCCACGGGCCTCCGGTCCGTTCCCGGCGCGGTCCGGAAGCAGGCCGGCGGTCCGGCGGTCCGGCGGTCCGGCGGTCCGGCGGTCCGGCGCCGGTCCGCTCACGCACCGCCGAGCGCCCGCGTCGCCAGGTGCAGCGCCAGGCGGGTCTCCGGGTCGGACAGGTCGACCCGGACCCGTCGCTCCACCCGGTCGATGCGGTCGGCCACGGTGTTGCGGTGCACCCCGAGCACCGCAGCGGTCTCGGCGATCGACGACTCGGCGTCGAGGTAGGCCGCGAGGGTCTCCCGGAGCGCCCCACCGCCGCGTTCGAGCGGCGCGAGGAGCTGCTCCGCCGCCGGGAGGAACGTGTCGGTCTGCGTCCACGCGAGCAGCAACTGGGCGAGCCCGAGCCGGTCGACGTGCACGAACCAGCCGGACTCGGGTCGGGCCGCGGCGAGACGGACCGCGTCGCCGGCCTCGCCGAGCGTCCGAAGGAGTCCCGCGGGGCCGGCGTGCACGCTCCCGACGCCCACGTTCGTGTCGACCGCCTGCCGCAGGGTGTTCTGGGCCGCGCGGGCACCGGCGGCGAGCGCGGCGACGGCGGCCTGGTCGAGCTCGTCCTCGGCGGAGGTCCACAGCGCCCACCCGTCGGCCTGTTCGACGACCGTGACGGCGAGGTCGTGCGCTGCGAAGGCCGACTCCACCGCCCCGCGCAGGGCGACCGCGTCCACCGCCTCCCCGGAGCCGCGCGCCGCCACGAGCCGGATGCCCACGTGCCACGCGTCGAGCCGCCACCCGGCTGCGATGGTGCGCTGCACGAGCGCGGGGGCCGGTGCGCCGTCCGCTGCCCGGAGGTCGTCGAGCATCGCCATCCGGTACCGCGCGTCGCGCTCGTCGTCGAGTCGCGTGAGGACGAGGCGGTGTCCGGTGGCGACCGCTGCCACGCGGAGCGCGGTCGCGACGGTCGCCCGTTCGGCCCGGAGCGGCGCGGTGAGCCCGACCGCGAGCCACGCCCGCGCGCCGATGCCGGTCGGCACCGGGACCGCGACGACCGTCTCCCCCGTGTCGTCCGACGCCCACACCGGTTCGCTCGTGCCGGACGTGCGCGCCAGGAGCGCGGCGGTCGACGGCGCGACCGGAGCACCGCGGAGCGCCCGTCCGGAGGCGTCGAGGAAGCGCAGGGCGTGCCCGAGGCCGGACTCGAGCCGGGTGAACAGGTCCTCGAGCTCGGGTCCGGCGTCGAGCCCGACGCGCGCCGCGGTGAGGGCGGCGCGGGCCGCGGGGGCGTCGCCGGTCCCGATGAGTTCGTGCAGTCGGACGGACGCCGCCCAGGGGTCCGCGGTGCCCACCACGGTGACACCGAGCCGGTCCGCGAGCGCGGCCGTCCCGGCACCGACCGGCGGTGCGTCGTCAGTGGGGGCGACGACGAGCAGGGCCACGCCCGACGTCGACGCACGCCGGAGGAGCACGTCGAACCGGGCGTCGAACCGCTCGAGCGGCGAGAGCAGCACGACCGCGTCGTCGGCGTCGGTGATGGTCCGACCGACCTCGGCCGGGGTCCCGGCGACCCCGCGGACGACGGACACCCGCCCGGTGACGGGTCCGGCGAGCACGACCGCCTGCGCACCGAGCAGCGGGAGGAACTCGGCGACGGGGATCACGCGACGACCTCCGGGACGGGGTCGGCGTCGATGCCGAACGCGCGGGGTGCCACGCGGGCCGTGCGTCGCGGCTCGGCCCACCACCACGGCGCCCCTGGGAGCACGAGCACGGCGAGCTCGTCGCCGATCCGTGCGCGATCGGTCGAGACGGGCCGCAGGGACCGGGCGTCGACGACGACGATGCAGCTCGGTGTGCTCGCGACCGGCTCGCCGTCGACGAGGCAGTGGACCCACTCGCTGCCGGCCTCGATCCGCGCGACGGCTCCGGTGCGGGCGTCGCGGAGCGCCATCGACCCGTGCACGAACGCCACGGCGTCGCCGCCGCGCTGGACGTCGAGCACCCGGCCCTCGGCGAGGAGCCGCCCGCCGATCCGCCGCACGAGGTCGTCGACCCCGGTCGACGACGCGGCCGCGCGACCGACGCGGAGTGCCCGGCCGATGCTGCCGGTGACGGCCCGGTCGGCGAGCACGTCGCGGTCGACCGGGCCGATCGCGAAGGCGGCCCACCCGCCGCTGTGCGAGACGGCCTCGCGCCAGACGGTCTCGAGGTCGCGCGGGTCCGGCGCGTCGACGACGATCCGGAGCCCGCTCGAGGTCACCGCTGCGGCCGTGACGGCGGGCAGCGGGTCGACGAACAGGGACAGCTGGTCGATGCGCGGCGTGGCCCGACCGACGAGGTCGGCGTCGACGAGGGGCAGCCCGGCGGCGTGGGCCGTGAGGGCGGCGGCGGGCCCGGTGACCCCGCCGATCTGGGCCGCCACGACCGCGTCGGCGCGTCGACCGGTCCACCGTTCGACGGCGGCGAGGGCGTCGGGCAGTTCACGACCGCTCGGCGTCTTCTCCTCGAGCACGGTCGTCGACCCGACGAGCCCGACGGCCACGACGGACCGTGTCGCCGGTCCGAGGGCGATGACCGGGACCTGTCCGTCGCCGATCGCCCGTCGGAGCACGTGCACCATGTGGTCGACCTGGCCGCCACCACCGCACCCGAGCAGGGCGGTGCCGCGGCCGAACTCCTCGACGTCGCCGGCCTGGAGGCCCGTCACGCCGCCGTCACGCTGCTCACCCTGGTGCACACCAGCGATCCTCGCGCATCGGCGCGCCTCAGCGCGCCCCCGCCGGCACCCGGTCGTGCAGGTCCTCGACCGGCACGAACGCGTCATCGAGGCCGAAGCAGGACGGGCCGAAGACGGCGAGGGCCTCCGGCGTGCGCATGAGGTCGGGCGTGGAGACCCCGATCACGCGGACACGCTGCCCGTAGCGCAGGCGCTCCGTGGTGATCGGCTCCGCCGTCTCCGCGTCGAGCACGCAGACCAGGTCCGGCACCACCGCGACCAGGCGGCCGTCCCGACGCGCCACGAGGTTCTCGTTCTGGAACGCGATCTCGAGCGCCGAACCGTCGGCGCCCTGCACGACGGCACGACCCTTCGCGAACCCGTCGACCGTGCGCCGCTCGACGTCGACGACCTTGCCGTCGAACAGCTCCCGCAGGTGCGTGTAGATGGTCTGGCTGAACGCCTCCGCGAGCGCGGCGACCGGGTCGCGGTGCTCCTCGCGGGCCTGCCGGACGGCACGGCCGACCGACAGCGCGAGCGAGAGGGTCCGCGGCACGGCGGTGTCCTTCACCTGCCGACCGGTCATCGCGTACTCGGCGATGTAGGCGACACCGCCGAGCCGGATCGTGACACCGCGTGCGAGCCACTCCATCTGCCGGTTGTCGTGGCCGGTGTCGATGACGACGCCGTGCCCGTTCTCGTCGCTGATCGCGAGCGGGGAGCCGGGCACCCCGTACACCGAGAACGTCTCCATCTGGAGCTCCGGGAACGCCCGGCCCATGCCGTCCGCGTCGACGACGGGCAGCCCGCCGGTGGCGCCGACGAGCAGCGGGATCATCGAGTTGATGCCTCCGCACTCGATCGGCATGGTCGCCGTCGCGGTCCGGCCCAGGTGCTGTTCGAGCCGCCGGAGCGCGCCGAGGGGTTCCGGCCCGGCGGGGATCCGCTCGAGCACGACCGTCGGTGCCCCCATCTGGGCGGTCGGGATGACGAGCGCGTCGTCGTCGAGCTCGGACGGGTCGAGGATCGTGACCGGCCCGTGCTCCTCGATCGCCGCCTTCACGAGCAGCATCCCGATGGTCGGGTCGCCGCCGCCACCGGTGCCGAGCAGCGCGGCGCCGCGGGCGAGGTCGGGCAGGTCGTCCACGTCGATGGTCCAGCTCATCGGGTCGCTCCTTCGCTGACGGTGCCGTCGTGGCGCACCGCCGGTGTGTCGTAGCCGAAGTAGGTCGGGCCGGCCAGGCCGAGGCCGCCGGCGGAGTGCCACCGCTCGTCGGCCGGCGCGGTGACGACGCGGATGCGTGCGCCGAACCGGAGTCCTTCGGTGGTGATCGGCTCGCCGGTCTCGGCGTCCAGCGTGACGATGAGGTCCGGGGTCGTGGTGCGCACCGAGCCGGCCACCTCGACCAGCAGGTGCTCGTTCTGGAACCGGAGCCGTGCCTCCAGGCCGGTGTCGGGTCCCGACCCCACGATCCGGGCGGTCCCGCGCGCGAAGCCGGTCACGGTCTTCCGTTCGACGTCGGCGACCTTGCCCTCGAAGACGACGGTGCCGCCGAGGACCGCCGCGACGGCGGCGACCGGGTCCTCGTTGGCGGCGCGGGCGTCGGCCAGGGCCTCGCCCAGCTCGACGCAGCGCGAGAGGCTGCCGCGCACGTACGACTCCTTGACCTGCGCGCCGGACATCGCGTACTGCGCGGTGATCGCCGAGCAGCCCATCTCGACGGTCGCGGTCCGGGCGAGCCGCTCGGCCCAGCGGTTGTCGACGGTGTCGAAGACGGCGGTGTTGCCCTTCTCGTCGGCGAGCGCCATCGGCGTCGCGCTGATCCCGGACAGGGTCGGCAGGACCATCTGGACCTCGGGGAAGGCGCGGCCCATCGCGTCGGCGTCGATGACGGGCAGTCCGAGCTCGGCCGCGGCCACGATCGGGCTGGTGGAGTTGACGCCACCGACCTCGATGCAGGCGATGTGCGTCGGGGTGACCCCGAGGTGCGTCGCGAGGCTCCGGATCGCCTCGGCGAACTGGCCGGCGGAGGGGAGTTTCTCGACCATCACCGTTGGGGCGCCGATCATCGCGACGTTGAGCACGACCGCGTCGTCGGGCAGGTCCTCGACCGCGACGACCGGGACGGGCCCGTGCTCGCGGACAGCGGCCTCGGCGAGCAGGCGGCCGATGTAGGGGTCGCCGCCACCACCCGTGCCGAGGATCGCGGCACCGCGCGCCAGGGCCGAGCAGTCCGGGCCGATCTCCGTGAGGCGGCGGCGTGTTCCCACGACCGGAGCGGCCTCGGTCGTGCTCATCGGACCAGAGCCCCGAGCGCGAGGTCGCCCACGGCCTTCGCGCGGATGCGGGTCGCGTTGCCGGGCAGGTACGGGATCGGGACCTCGTCGAAGTCGACGATCGCGACGCTCGACGGGTCCGCCCCGGCGGCGACCGCACGGTCGACGGCCTCCTGCCGGGCCTCGTCGACGACGCTCGCCCGCTTGCCGTCGCTGATGGCGTAGACCTTGTCGACCTCGCCGGAGACCTGCGCGATCGCGGCGCCGATGGCGTTCGCGACGGAGTAGTGCTCGGGGCGGTGGACCGTGCCGAGCCCGGGCAGTTCGTCGGGCAGCAGCACCGACCCGCCGCCGACCGCGACGACCGGCAGCGGGGCCGACGACGTCCGCATCCGCTCCACGACGTCCGCGACGCGGTCCGCGATCACCGCGAGGGCACGCTCGGCGACCTCCGCGGGGACGCCCCGGACCCGGGAGGCGTCGCCGATCACCCCGCGCCCGCCGCGCACGGCGACGTCGGTGGCGGTGAGGGTGTCGCCGCCGAAGACCAGCCCCTCCTGGGTGAGGCGGTACCCGACGGAGTCCGGTCCCACGAGTGCGCCGTCCTCGCGGATGCGGGAACCGCCGCCGATGCCGATCGACAGCACGTCGGGCATGCGGAAGTTCGTGCGGATGCCGGCGACGGCCACCTCGCCGGTCGCCTCCCGCGGGAAGCCGCCGGTCAGGACGCCGACGTCGCTCGTGGTGCCGCCGACGTCGACGACCGCGCAGGTGTCGAACCCGGACAGCACGGCCGCGCCGCGCATCGAGTTGGTCGGGCCGGAGGCGAAGGTGGCGACCGGGTAGCGGCGGGCGTACTCGACGTCCATCAGCGTGCCGTCGTTCTGGCTGAGGAAGAGCGGGGCCTCGATGCCGCTCGACGACACCGACGCGGACAGGCCGTCGACGATGCCGTCCGCGAGCTCCCGGAGCGCAGCGTTGATGATCGTCGCGTTCTCCCGCTCGAGGAGTCCGATGCGGCCGATCTCGCTCGACAGGGAGAACGCCACGTCCGGACCGAGCTCGGCGGCGAGGATCTCCTGGGCGCGCTGCTCGAACTCGTCGTTGATCGGCGAGAACACCGACGAGATCGCCACGGAGCGGATGCCCGCCGCGGCGATGGCCGCGGCGTGGCGCTTCAGCTCGTCGGGGTCCAGCTCGGAGATCACGCGGCCGTCGAACTCGTGTCCGCCGTGTGCGAGGAACGCGCGGGCCTGCACGGCTCCGACGAGGTGTGCTGGCCAGTCCGTGAACGGCGGCAGCGAGGCCGTGGCGGGCAGGCCGAGCCGCACGGCCGCGGTCGGTGCGAGGCCGCGCGCCTCGATGAGGGCGTTGATGAAGTGCGTGGTGCCGATCATGACCCCGTCGACGTCGGCCGACCCGAAGTCGCGCTGCTCGCGGAGGCCGGCGAGCGCCGCGACGATGCCGGAGGTGACGTCCTGGCTCGTGGACCGTTTCACGGCGGCGGCGACCGTGCTGCCGTCCATGAGGACGGCGTCGGTGTTGGTGCCGCCGACGTCGATGCCGATGCGCATGGGGGTTCCTTCCGGTGGTGCGGGGATGCTCGGGGCGGAGCGGGGGTGTCCGGGGCGGGGCGGTGGTGTCCGGGGTGCCGGTCCCTGCCGGGGGGACCGGCCGCCCCGCCACCGGATCAGGTGGCGGCGGGACGACCGGCCGGGGGTGGCGGCCGGGAGGGGGACCCGTCCGCCGGTCTGGCGGCTACTGCGCGGCGCGCGCGGTGGCGGGGGCGGGGGCGGCTGCCGGGGCGGTGTCGGCGGGCTGCTCCGTGCGGCTGACGCCGAGTCCGCGGACCCAGCCGGCCTTGCCGGCGACCACGTACAGCACGAAGGCGATCACGACCGAGTTGATCGACGGGATGCCGACGGTGACGAAGTACCCGACGACCGCGGCGATCGCCCAGATGACGAGGGTCGCGGGGACCCAGGTCGGGCTCGTGGCCGGGAGCGACTCGCTCTCGCTCAGCTCGCGGCGCCAGCGCTTCACGACGAAGTACTCGGCGATCATGATGCCGGCGATCGGCGGGAACACGACGCCGAGCACGATGAGGAACGGCGTGAACGCGTCGAGGAACCCGACCGCGGCGAGCACCGACCCGACGACACCGAGCACGAGCGTGACGACGCCCCGGTTCACCTTGCGGCCGAACACGACGTCGATGAAGTTCGTGACGCCGAGGCTCGAGCTGTAGATGTTCCAGTCGTTGATCTTGAACGTGCCGAGCAGGATCACGAGGATGCCGACCCAACCGACGCTCGACGTGATGACCCGGGTGATGTCCGAGGACCCGACCGCGTGTGCCAGCAGGACGCCGGCCAGGCCGATGGCGTACTCGCCGAGCGTGACGCCGAGCGCGGTCTGCTTGACGACGTCGCCGACCGAGCGGTTGAAGCGGGTCATGTCGGGCGTGATGACCGCGCCGACGATGAAGCCGCCGGCGACGAGCGTGGTGCCCGCGACGAAGCTCAGCTGGGGACCGGCCGGGGCCTTGGCGACGAGCTCGGCGATCGAGTGCTGGCTCAGCTCGACGACGACGGCCCAGCCGACCAGCACGAGGAAGAGCGGCACCGTGACGTTCGCCAGCCACTGCATCGAGTGGAACCCGCGCAGCACGATCGCGGTCACGACCAGGCCGAACACGAGCGACCACGCCCATGCCGGGAGGATCGGCAGGATCGACACGAGCCCGGCCGCGGACACCCCGGACTGGATGCCGAACCACCCGATCAGGCTGAGGCCGATCGCGAGCCCGACGAGCGCCGACCCGGCCTTGCCGAACCCGGTCCAGCGCGCGATGACCGAGGTGTTGAGGCCCTCCCGCATGCCGATGACGCCGACGAAGACGGACACGACCTCGAGGATCACCGCGCCGAGCGTGATCGCCCAGAAGGCCTGCCAGAAGCCCATGCCGAAGCCGAGCGTGGCGCCGAGCAGGAACTGGGAGAGCGCGGAGATCTGGCCGAAGCGCTGGACGGCGACCTGGAACCAGCCGTAGCGGGCCGAGCGGGGGACACGGGACAGGGAGTAGTCGTCGACGACGACGGACGGGGCTGGTGGTGCTGACGCTGCACTGGCCATCGGGATGCTCCTGGGGGATGGGGAGCCGGTCGGGGCGACCGGATTGGGGCAACGGTAGTGAGCGGTACGGATCCACAGAACGGGCAGAGTGTCGTGAAGGGCATGTGAACTCGTGCACTCTGCACAGGCGGGGGGCATCGGCCGTGGCAGCCCGGATGTCATACCCGGGTAGGGGCCAGTCGACCCCCCGGTCGGATGGCAGCGGCGCCCGGGGTCCGTAGCGTCGTCCTCGTCGACGAGCGCCGTCGGCGGAGGGAGACGCACCGTGTTCGACCAGATCACCCCGTTCGTCGTCGACATGGCGGCGAGTCCGCTCGTCTACGTCGTGCTCTTCGCGCTCTGCCTGCTCGACGGCTTCTTCCCGCCCGTGCCGAGCGAGACGGCCCTCGTCGCGATCGCAGCGGTCGCGGCCACGTCCGGCCAGCCCGCGCTCCTCGGCGTGCTCGCCGCTGCGGCCGCCGGAGCGGTCGCCGGAGCGGTCGCCGGCGACTCGGTCGCGTACTGGTTCGGGCGACGCCTCGGGACGACGCGGCTCGCGTCGACACGGCAGCCGAGGATCGCCGCGGCCTTCGCGTTCGCCGAGCGTCAGGTGCAGCGGCGTCCCGCGAGCCTCATCCTCATCGGTCGGTACATCCCGGTCGGCCGCGTCGCGGTGAACACCACCGCGGGGGCGACGGGGCTCCCCTACCGCCGGTTCCTCGGCATCAGCGCCGTCGCCGGGAGCGCCTGGGCGGCCACCTCCGTGGGCATCGCCCTCGCCGCCTCGTCCGTGCTGCACGAACCCGTCGTGTCGGCCCTCGTGTCGATGGTCGTCGCCGTCGTGCTCGGGATCGCGGTCGACCGGGTGATCGGTAGCATCGGCCGCAGACGCGAGGCCGCGGCGGCGAGGCGCGCGGCCAGTGTCGACGACACCGGCCACGCGACGAGCGGCGACGGCACTGGCGGAACGAGCGCCGTCGACGGCACCGGCCGAGCCCGCACGGGCCACGGCACCGGCCGGACCGACGGCGACGTCGCCGCCGGCGGTGGGCGCGGGGCGACCGCTCCGCGACCCGCGCTCGCCCGTCCCACCCGCTCCACCCGCACCGCCACCCCGACCGGAGGGACCGCCCGCCCGTGACCGCCGACCACGACCAGCGCGCACCCGGTCGGCGAGGTGCTCGGTCAGGGCCGAGCTGTGCGTCGCGACGACGATCGCAGCGCCACCTGACCGCCGGCGGGTGAGCACGTCGCCGACCACCTCGACGCGCTCGTCGTCGAGCCGCTGCTCCGGTTCGTCGAGGATGAGGACGTCGAACGGTCGCGCGAGCACGAGCGCGAGCGCGAAGAGCTGCTGCTGTCCCGACGAGAGCTCGTACGGGAACCGACGGAGGAGCCCGTTCAACCCCAGTTCCGCCAGCACACCGAGCGCAGTCTCCTCAGCGACGTCCTGCTCGCGGAACCACGTCGCAGAGACGAGACGCACGTGGTCCTCGACGGTGAGGTCCGGCGCGGTCGGTGGCAGCCCGAGGAGCGCCGCGACGCGTCGTCGGAAGGTCCGGTCCCGCCGATCGACCGGTTCTCCCCCGATCGTCACCGATCCTCCCGTCGGCATGCGCACTCCAGCGAGCACCTTGAGCAGCGTGGACTTGCCGGCCCCGTTGTGCCCTCTGACCACGAGCGCTTCCCCCGCACCGACGGACACAGTGGTCAGCGGCAGCAGGACCATGTCGTCGACAGCGACCACCACCCTGTCGACGTCGATCATCGGCTCCGCCCGACTGCGCTGCTGATCGGTCACGACGGTGATCCCGCCAGGATGAACAGTCCCGAGATGCGACCGTCGTCCCAGAAGCTGATCCGGGCGGTGCACTCGTCCCGCTCGAACCGGAGCGGCGTGGTCGTGATCGTGAAGCCGGAAGCGCGTGACACCCGGGTTTCACCACCGTGATCGAACGCACCGACAGCGTCCACCACCTGTGACCATGCTGCAGCGAGGCCGTCCACCGAGAGGCGGGCACGCATCGCGTCGTCGAACCGATCGACGACGGCTTGCCACGAACCTCGGGCCAGTTCGTTGACGACCGCCGTCGCACGCTCGACCGCAGCCCCTTCGGCAGCAGCCAGCGGCTCCGCTTCGTGCCCCGACACCGGCTCGGGTCGACCGAACCGCTGGAATGCCGCTTGTCGGCTGACTCCCAAGACCTCGCCGATCTGCTGCCAGGTGACCCCGGACCGCCGCGCGGCCAGGACAGCTGCGGACAGCATCGCCGTGGTCTGGTCGCCGAGCGCCCGCACCGCGGCGATCCGGTCGAGCGGCTGATCGGCTTCTTGCAGCACAGGAGACGCGATGATCCCGCCGACGTCCCGGTACAGCCTCGTAGCGAGTTCGTAGAGATCGTCAGACACCTGTGAAGGCTACCTTGACAGTTCAAGGATTCGTCAAGGAGCCTGGACGACCGCCCGGGGCGACAGCCGAAGGTGCAACGACGAACCCCGTCGATCGTGGAACCCGCCATCCCGGAAGCTCGTGCCCTTGGAACCATCAGAGGTACCACCCGTACCGGCGTCGGATTCCGCTCGGGTCTGATGGAGGCCCGCAAGCCAGTCCCCGTACGAGCTTCGGGAGCGAGCGCGCCGGCTCGCGGTCGGGACCCGCCGCTACCCGAACACGAGTGCTGGCAACGGGACAGCCCCGAAGCTGCAGAAGAGCCCCCGGCTTGGGCCGGGGGCTCTTCGCGTTGGCGGTACCGGTGGGATTTGAACCCACGGTGGAGTTGCCCCCACACATGTTTTCGAGACATGATCCTTCGGCCGCTCGGACACGGTACCGGGAAAGAGTTTACACGATCCGGGAGGCCCGCCGCACCACCGGCAGGTCCGCCCGTCCTCCACAGGTGGCTGATCGGGTGGACTCATCCACTGTTCAGCCATCGCACCGAGAACGGTCGAACGGGCCCGCGTACCGTCCACGGCATGAAATCACGCACCATCGTCGCCCTGCTCTCGTCGATCCTCGGCGGACTGACGGTCGTCGGTGCCGGGCTGTTCGGCGCCCGGGCCGGGATCCGCGGGCAACGGGCCGCCTCGCAGCGGGTGGTCGACATGCTGCCCGTGAACGCCCAGTGGTGGCGCGAGCACCTGCAGCACGACGGACAGCTGACCTACCTCGCGATCGGCGACTCCGCGGCACAGGGGGTCGGAGCGACGGTCCCGAACCGCGGGTACGTCGGGCTCCTGGCCCGACGCATCCGGCACCGGTCGCGGATGACGGTCCGCGTGGTGAACCTCAGCGTGTCCGGGGCCACGACCTGGGCGGCGAAGAAGGATCAGCTCCCGAAGCTGCGCGGGTACTCCCCCGACATCTGCACCGTGTCGATCGGGGCGAACGACATCGCCGAGTTCGACGCGGACAAGTTCGAGCGGAACATCCGTGAGATCTACGGCGCGGTGCCGTCGCACGCGATCGTGGCCGAGCTGCCGTGCATGTTCGTGCCGGACCGGGAGCGCAAGGTCGCGGTCGCCAACGAGATCGTGCACCGGGTGGCTACCGAGTTCGGGTTGACCGTCGCACCGCTGCACGTCATCACCAAGCGCGTGGGCATCCGACGGACGTTCTTCAACAGCTACGGCGACCTCTTCCACCCGAACGACCGGGGCTACGAGATCTGGGCGAGCGCGTTCGAACCGGCGGTGGACGCCCGGGTGGACACGGTCGCCGCGATCCGGCAGTACCTCTCCGCGCGCGAGGCGGAAGAGCTCGGCACCGGGGCTGGAGCGGTCGCGGCCGCTCGCGCCGAGCAGGACACCGACGACGCCAGCGAGCTGGACCACGCCGACCGCCCGGGTCGCGTGGACCGCCTCCGACGCCGCATGACCGGCTCCGTCCCACTCCCGGATCATGCCGAGCGCCACGCCGGCGATGTCGGCGGCTCGGCCTAGCCTGACCTCCATGGCGCGCCCCCAGTCCCTCTACCGCTGCACCGAGTGCGGCTGGACCAGCATCAAGTGGGTCGGCCGCTGCGGCGAGTGCCAGTCGTGGGGCACGGTCGAGGACACCGCGGCCGCGTCGGCGAGCTCCCGCGGCACCGCGGCAGTCGCGGTCGCCGGTGCGCGGATCGCACGCCCGATCACGGAGGCCCGTGGCACGTCCGTCCAGCGCTGGCAGACCGGCATCGGCGAGGTCGACCGTGTCCTCGGGGGTGGGGTCGTGCCGGGCGCGGCCGTCCTGCTCTCCGGCGAGCCGGGCGTCGGCAAGTCCACACTGCTGCTCGAGGTCGCTTCCCGGGCTGCGGCGACCGGCAAGCGGGTCCTCTACGTCAGTGCCGAGGAGTCCGTCGACCAGGTGCGGCTGCGGGCCGAGCGGACGGGTGCCATGCACGACGACCTCTACCTCGCGAGCGAGGTCGACCTCGGCGTGATCCTCGGGCAGATCGACCAGGTGCAGCCCGACCTCCTGATCGCGGACTCCGTGCAGACGATCTCGTCGGGCGCGATCGACGGCATCGCGGGCGGGACGTCGCAGGTGCGTGAGGTCGCGTCGACGCTGATCCGGGTGGCGAAGGAGCGAGCGCTCCCGGTGCTCATCGTCGGCCACGTCACGAAGGACGGCACGATCGCCGGGCCTCGGCTCCTCGAGCACCTCGTCGACGTCGTCTGCCACTTCGAGGGCGACCGGCAGACGGCGCTCCGCTTCGTCCGGGCGCTCAAGAACCGCTTCGGGCCGACGGACGAGGTCGGCTGCTTCGACATGGGCGGCGACGGCATCCACGAGGTCCCGGACCCGAGCGGCCTCTTCATGTCCCGGAACGGCGCGCCGGTGTCCGGGACGTGCGTGACGGTGGCGCTCGAAGGCCGGCGTGCACTACCGGTCGAGGTGCAGGCGCTCGTCGTCCCGAGTTCGGCGCCGCAGCCACGCCGGGTCGTGAACGGGGTCGATGCCTCCCGTGTGGCGATGCTGCTCGCGGTCCTCGAACGCCGCGCTGGGCTGAAGCTGTCCGACGCGGACGTCTACGTCTCCACGGTCGGCGGGATGAAGTTGACCGAGCCGGGCGCCGACCTCGCGATCGCGCTGGCCCTCGCGAGCGCCGCACGGGACCGCCCGTACCCGCACACGCTGGCGGCGATCGGCGAGATCAGCCTCGCGGGCGAGATCCGTCCGGCGACAGGAGCGAAGCAGCGGGCGGGCGAGGCCTCGCGTCTCGGCTTCACGACCGTGCTCGGCTCCGGCGCAGAGCACCTCCGTGAAGCGCTCCGGGTGGCGTTCTCGATGACGAAGTCGGCGCGCGAGCGCGAACTCGATCGCGCGTTCTGACGCTGTCAGGCGACCGCCCCACGTCGCGACCGCACCGTGATGCGCAACGCGCAACGCGCAACGCGCGACGCGACAGCACCGCACCGCACCGCACCGCACCGCACCGCACCGCACCACGTCGCGCCACCCCGCCGCCGCTTCACTCGACGGCACTGCACCGTGACACGGCCGGGCCACGCTCCGACGCACCGCGACCGCGCCGCAACGCTGTCCCGCGACCCCACCGCGTCGCGTGACGCGAGCACACCCCGCCGGGCGGGACCGGACAGCGAATGCCATCGCGGAGGCGAGCGGCATGGCTGAGGCGAACCGCGCCTCCAGGCCGGGTGATCCGCTACGCGCGCAGCGCGGCGAGCAGGTCCTCCGGCGTCGACTGCATGGTGTTGGGCCCGGCGATGTCGAAGAACACGCCTTCGAGCGAGTCGAGGTGCTCGGCGATGAACGCCTCCAGGCGCGCGCCGTCGTAGACCATCACCTGCCGGATCTTCTCGTTCGGCACCATCGCCGTGTACGCGTCGGCGGACGAGAAGAGCAGCAGGATGCGCTTGTCGGACCCCTCGCGCCCGAACACCCGCACCTGCATGTCCTTCTTGCCGGTCACGAGCCGGGGGACGATCACGATGTCGTTCCGGAGCGCGAACGCCACCGCTGCGACGTCCTGCTTCGCGAGGGCTTCCTCGAGCTGTTCGCTCCGGAAGCGCTGTTCCTTGTCTGCCATCACCCCTAGTCCACCAGATTCATGGGTCCGATTGCGACCTCTGCTCTTCCGTTGTGGCCAGAGCACGGTAGGTTGGTACCAACCGCTTCGGCGGGAGTCCATCGTTCTTCCGGTGCGCAGCGCACCTCGAGCGCCATCGGTCACTGACCTTCCCAGGTCGCCTGGCCCCGAACCCGTTCCGCCGGCCCATGCCCGCGGGACGCATCGATCCGACGACGACCGTCGGCGGATCAGCGGCAGAAATTGTCGCCCCGCAAGAAAGTAAGGAAACGCCATCATGGCAACTGGGACCGTCAAGTGGTTCAACAACGAAAAGGGCTTCGGCTTCATCGCGCCGGACGACGGCAGCGCTGACGTCTTCGCCCACTTCTCCGCGATCGCTGGCAACGGCTACAAGTCGCTCGAAGAGAACCAGAAGGTGGAGTTCGAGATCACCGAGGGCCGCAAGGGCCCGCAGGCCGAGAACATCTCGGTCATCGGCTGATCACCGAAACACCCTGAACGGGCTCGTCGTCTCCGTACGGCGGGCCCGTTCTGCATGTGGGCAGCGTGCAGCGACCGGCTGCAAGCACGCCACGGCCCCCGCACCGGCCCCCGCACCGGCACCGGCACCGGCACCGGCACCGGCACGGAGACGAGACCACGCGCACCAGCACGGGCACCCGAGCACCCGATGCACCCGATGCACCCGATGCAGTCGCTACTGCAGGATGAACTGCACCGACTTCGCGGACTCGATGTTCCCCACCGCGACCTGCAGGTGGTAGCTCGCTCCCCCGCCGGTGACCGACGGCCGGGACGAGTCGCACGTGGCGGTCGACGAACGGGTGCGGTCCCAGGCGATCGACGGCGTGGTGAGCTTCTGCCCGGCCTTGATCGTCACGTCCTGGTTCGTGCCGTTCGTCTGGCAGTCCTTCGACGTCCAGTACTGCTCCTCGCCGGAGCTGATCGTGAGCACCTGCTGCGAGGACCCGAGGTCCATGTGGCACGAGTTCGACCCGGTGTTCGTGATCGACATCGCGATCTTCGGGTCCTCGGTGGGACCGTACGAGGTCTTGTCGACGACGGGCTCGAGGTCGATCTGGTCTTTCGTGCACGTCGCGCCGTCCGCAGCAGCGGACGCGGACGGCGACGGGGAGCGCGACGGACGGGCGGATGACGAGGACGACGCGGCCGTGGCGCGGTCCGAGGTCCGTGCGGCCGGAGCCGTCGACTGCGCGGCCACGGGGGTGGCACCGTTCCCCCGACCGACGACGATCAGCACGACGACGACCACGACCACGATCACCGCGCCGAGCGCGATGGCTCGACGGCGCCAGTAGACGCTGGGACGTTCGGGTCCGACGGGGTGACGGAACGACGACATGCGCACAGGGTAGGGCGGGCCGCCCCGTGCGCCGGGATGCCGCGCGACGCGTCAGAGGATCTTCAGCATGCGGGTGTTGCCGAGTGTGTTCGGCTTCACCCGGGCGAGGTCGAGGAACTCCGCGACCCCCTCGTCCGACGATCGGACGAGCTCGGCGTAGACGTCCGGGGAGACCACGCTCTCGCCGATCTCGAGGTACCCGTGCTTGGCGAAGAAGTCGACCTCGAACGTGAGGCAGAAGATGCGCGCGACCCCGAGCTCCCGGGCGTCGTGCTCGAGCGCTTCGAGCATCCGGTGCCCGACGCGCTTGTGGATCCAGTCGCCGTCGAGCGCGAGGGTGCGGACCTCGGCGATGTCGTCCCAGAACACGGCGAGCGCACCGCACCCGATGGGCACGCCGTCGGGGCCCTCGGCGATCCGGAACTGCTGGATCGAGCCGTACAGTGCGACGTTCTCCTTGCCGAGGAGGATGCGGCGGTCGACGTACGGGGCGATGAGGCGCTGGATGTGCGGGACGTCGGCGGCGACGGCCGGTCGCACGAGGATCCCGTGCTCGTCGCGTTCGTGGAAGGCGTGCCGGCCGTGTTCGCTCATCCACCTCACGATAGCGGCCCCGCCAGCGAGCGGCCCGACCACCGAACGGGCAGCGAGCCGGGGGACGCGGAACCCGGACGGACACCCAGTGGCTCCCGCCTACCGTCACGGGGGCAATCGGAACCGAACACGAGAAGGAGCACCATGCCCCAGATCATCGAGACCGTCGACGTGGACGTCCCCGTCCGCCAGGCCTACGACCAGTGGACCCGCTTCGAGGAGTTCCCGGAGTTTCTCGACGAGGTCGAGAAGATCGTCCAGGTCGACGACACCACCACGGGCTGGACCGTCGAGGTCGCCGGCCAGGAGCGCGACTTCCGCGCCGTCATCACCGAGCAGCACCCGGACGAGCGCGTCGCCTGGACCGTCGAGGACGGCGACACCGACCACGCCGGCGCGGTGACGTTCCACAAGCTCTCCGACACGACGACCCGGGTGACGGCGCAGATCGACTGGCAGCCGTCGGGCCTCCTCGAGAAGCTCGGCTCGGCGGTCGGCGTCGGTGGTCACGCGGTGAAGAAGGACCTGCAGAACTTCAAGGAGCGCGTCGAGTCGGCTCCGACGGAGCCCGGCTGGCGCGGCGACGTCCCGGCCTGATCCTGGAACGGAACCGGCGGGCGCGACGGGACCGGCGGGCCACGACGGGCTCAGCGGGTCGCGACGCGACCACGATCCGGACGGGAGGCACGGTGCCAGCTGGCACCGTGCCTCCCGTCCGTCCGCTGGTCGGCTCGGCATCCCCCCACGAAATGCCGACCTGACAGGACCGGCCGTCCGTGGCAGGGTAGAACGAGCGGTCGATCCTTCCGAGACCGTTTTACCATGTCTGAGACAGGCATGGGAGGGGACTTCGTGATCGAGTACACGGACGACGACGCTCACCGTCGCGAGCTGTCGCGGAAACTGCAGCTCCTCATGGACGTGGTGGAGGCGAACTCGGGGCAGCGGCCGTCGTACAAGGAGATCGCGGCGGAGATCGAGGCGCAGGGTGCGTCGATGAGCCGACCGCGCTGGGGCTACATGCTCGGCGGGAACGGGCCGGCCGTCCGTGATCGGCGACTGCTCGAGGCCCTCGCGGTGTTCTTCGGCGTGCCGGCGGCGTACCTCACCGACGCCGCGGGCAGCACCGACGTCCCGGCCCGGGTGCAGGCGCAGCTCGAACTCGTGCTCGAGCTGCGCAAGCGCGAGGTCGTGGCGTTCGCGACCCGACGGCTCGGCGAGTTCGCCTCCGCGGACGAGATCCGCGAGTTCACCGAGCACCTGCGGGCGGTCGACGGCCCGGGGGTCGCGTCGTGAGCACCGCGCGCGACCGGGCGGCGACCCTCCGGCTCCAGGCCGACGCCCGGCGGCGGGTGCAGCAGCTCGGACTGCCGCGGCGGCTGACCCTCCCGCAGCTCGTCGAGCGGGCGGAGGCGACCCTCGGCAAGCGGATCGAGGTCCGGACGGCCGACCTCCCGGGCGACCTCTCGGCGCGGCTCATCCAGCGCCGGGACCACGCGTTGCTCGAGACCCGGACGGGGCTGTCCGACCGGTCGCGCACGGCGTCGGTCCTGCATGAGCTCGCCCACGTCTTCCTCGCCGACCACGGCTGCGACCACGAGGCGTGGACGGGGCTCCTCTCCGGCCGGACGGCGTTCACCCGGTCCCTCGACACGCCGCACGAGCACACGGTCGAGCTCGTTGCAGACGAGTTGGCGCTGCACATCGGCCTCCTCGATCCCGACGAGCGTGCCCCCGGGATCTTCCGGTGACCCTGCACGTCTGGGGATCGCTGCCGGTGTGGGCCGTCCTCGTGGTGCTGCTCGCGCGGCTCTGGGTCGTCCGCACGCAGTCCGCGAGCGTGACGTGGCTGACGGTCTGCTGCGCCTTCGTCGCCGTCGGCCTCTCGATCAACCAGCCCGACGTGCTCGCGGTGCTGGCGCGGGTCACGGGTGTCCCGAACATCGCGGACGTCATCGGTCGCTGCCTGATGGTGTGCGGCATGTTCGCGCTCGCCCAGTCGGTCGAGGCCGCGGCCCGCTCGGCCCGGCTGCTGCGTCCGGTCCGGATCATCGGCTGCGTGGCGGTCCTCGTCACGCTCGTCGTGCTGTTCTCGCTGATCGACGCCCCACACCCGACGGCGCAGTTCATGGTCGTCTACGGCGACCAGGTCCCGACCGCGCTCTACTCGGCCGTCGAGATGACCTACATCGCGGTCGTCATCGCCCGGTCCGCGGTCGCCGTCCTCGCCGCGTTCCGCCGGGGCGAGGACATGGGTCGCATGTACTGGCTCTTCGTCGTCGGAGCGGCCGCGATGGTGCTGCTCGCGGTGATCGCGGTCGCGATGGACGCGATGCACGTCCTCGGACAGGACGACGTGGTCGGCGCGCTGTCCGTCGTGTACACCCCGGTGTTCCTCGGGTCGATGGTGCTGCTCGCACTCGGTTCGGCGGGCGGGGTGCTGCCCGACGCGGTCCGGGAGTTCCGCGACTGGCGCCGTGCCCGTCGGCGCTTCCGGGCACTCGAGCCGGAGCTGCACCGGCTGGAGTCCGCCTCGGGCAACCAGGGCCTGTACTTCACCATCGTGTGGCAGCGTCGTCAGTGGCGGAGCCGTCTGCACCGCCTGGCCGTCGAGATCGAGGACCGTGCCCGCGAGGCCGGCCTGAGCGTCCCGGCGGCCGCCGAACACGACACGTCAGGAGCGAGATGACCACCGGAGCACGCACCACCGCCGTCGGGACCGCCGTCGGCGCCGCGGGGACGTTCGGCCTCGGCGCGCTCGTCGCCCGGCGCCTGCTGTTCCCGTCCCCGTACACCGCGACGGCCACGGTCCGCTCGGCCGCCCCGACCGAGGTCGTGTTCGCCGCCACCCGCGACACCAGCCTCCCCGGGACGTACCGGATCACCCGCGGCAGCACGTCGGTCCGGGTCGGTGCGGTCCTCGGCGACGAGGACGGGTCGGCGCCGGATGCCGTCCGTCGGGCCCTGGTCGACGGTCCCGAGCCGGCCGCGGGCGACTGGGCGTGGGACGCCCTCATGCACGACATCGTCGCGGAGGTCCTCCCCGGTCCCGCCACGGGAGCGGACGAGGCGGTCGCGGACACGCACGTGGTCCACGTGCACGGGCAGTCCCTCGGCCCCCGGCAGGTCCTTCGCGGGGTCCCGGTGTGGTCGGGCCTCGGCGCGTCGTCCGAGATCGTGGACACGACCGACCTGCCGCTCCGCTCCCTCGACCCCGGAGCAGCCGACCGCATCGTCGCCCGGGTCCGCGCGGCGCGGGACCGCGGCGCCCGCCGGGTGGTGCTCCAGGGCTGGTCCGCGGGTGCGCTCGCGTGCTCGATCGCCGCAGCGCGGATCCCCGTCGACGGACTCGTCGGCGTCGCGCCGCTGCTCGACGTCCGGTCCGCCCTCCGGGGTGCCGTCGGGGCGTTCCGTCTCCCCCGCTTCGTCGGGAGCGTCGCCGCTCGCATCGCGACCACGCCGACCCTGTCGCGCCTCGCCGGCGCCGCGTCGCCCGTGCGGACGTCGACGTGGCAGCCGTCCGGGACCCCGACACTGCTGATCCGCTCGACGGCCGATGCGTTCGTCGCCGCGGCCGACGTCGCGGACGCGGTGGAACAGGGCTCGACCGTCGTGTCGTTCCGCACCGCGCCGCACACGCTCGAGTGGAACGAGGACCCGGAGCGCTTCGACGGGGCCGTGCGCGCCTTCGCCGAGTCCCTCCCGGCCTGAGGCCGCCCCGGAACGGAGAACGGCCCCGGTCCGAAGGACCGGGGCCGTCAGCGGTTCGACACGTTGGGGGGAACAGTCGAACCGCACACATCCGAGGAGCTGGGGGGAACGCCTCGGATGTGGAACCACCGTACCGCGCCGAGACGTCAGATGTGGGGACGAATCCGCAGGACGTGACGGGATACGGACTGGCCGTGACCGGCCGGACGGACGGGCGCGCCCCGCTCGACTGCAACGCGAAGCGTTGCGCGGGGCGCGCCGACCGAGCCTGCGAGGGAGGGCGGTGCCAGCTGGGCACCGCCCTCCCGTCAGCAGGTGGTCGCGTCCTAGGACTCGATCTCGCCGGCCGGCTCGGCAGCGCCGGTGAGGACCTCCTCGCGACCCGGCTGACGCCCGGTCTCGAACTGGAACGCACCGTCGTGGAAGTCGACCTTCACGTGGTCGCCTGCGTTGAGCTCACCCTGCAGGATGTGCTCGGACAGCTGGTCCTCGACCTCGTGCTGCATCGCGCGACGCAGGGGGCGAGCACCGAGAGCGGGGTCGAATCCGACCTTGATGAGCTGCTCCTTGGCGGCGAGCGTGAGCTCCACCGTCATGTCGCGGTCGAGCAGGCGGTCCGCCAGACGCTTCACGAACAGGTCCACGATCTGCAGGAGCTCGTCCTGCGAGAGCTGCGGGAACACGATCGTGTCGTCGACACGGTTGAGGAACTCCGGCTTGAAGTGCTTCTTGAGCTCCTCGTTCACCTTCGAGCGCATGCGGTCGTAGCCGACGCCCGAATCACCCTCGACCTGGAAGCCCACCGGGCCACCGGCGATGCCCTGCGAACCGAGGTTCGTGGTCATGATGATGACGGTGTTCTTGAAGTCGACGACGCGGCCCTGACCATCGGTCAGGCGACCCTCTTCGAGGACCTGCAGGAGCGAGTTGAAGATGTCCGGGTGGGCCTTCTCGATCTCGTCGAAGAGGACCACGGAGAACGGCTTGCGGCGCACCTTCTCGGTGAGCTGGCCGCCCTCCTCGAACCCGACGAACCCGGGAGGGGCACCGAAGAGTCGCGAGACCGTGTGCTTCTCACCGAACTCCGACATGTCGAGGGAGATCAGCGCGCCCTCGTCGTCGAAGAGGAACTCCGCGAGCGCCTTGGCGAGCTCGGTCTTCCCGACACCCGTGGGGCCGGCGAAGATGAACGAGCCCGAGGGACGGTTCGGGTCCTTGAGGCCGGCACGGGTGCGGCGGATCGTCTTCGAGAGGGCCGAGATGGCCTCCTCCTGTCCGATGACGCGCTCGTGCAGCGCCTTCTCCATGAAGACGAGACGCGAGGTCTCCTCCTCCGTGAGCTTGAACACCGGGATGCCCGTGGCCTGCGCCAGGACCTCGGCGATGATGCCCTCGTCGACGGTGCCGGACGCGGCGACGTCACCCGCACGCCACTGCTTCTCGAGGCGGAGACGCTCGCCGAGGAGCTTCTTCTCCTCGTCGCGCAGGCTCGCGGCCTTCTCGAAGTCCTGCTCCTCGATCGCGGCTTCCTTCGACCCGCGGACCGTCGAGATCTTCTCGTCGAACTCGCGGAGCTCCGGCGGCGCCGACAGGATCGACAGACGGAGGCGTGCGCCGGCCTCGTCGATCAGGTCGATGGCCTTGTCCGGCAGGAAGCGGTCCTGCACGTAGCGGTCCGCCAGGTTCGCCGCGGCGACGATCGCTCCGTCGGTGATGGACACCTTGTGGAACGCCTCGTACTTGTCGCGCAGCCCCTTGAGGATGTTGATCGCGTGCGGCAGCGACGGCTCGTTCACCTGCACCGGCTGGAAGCGACGCTCGAGTGCGGCGTCCTTCTCGAAGTGCTTGCGGTACTCGTCGAGCGTGGTGGCACCGATGGTCTGGAGCTCACCGCGGGCCAGGAGCGGCTTGAGGATCGAGGCCGCGTCGATCGCGCCCTCGGCAGCGCCGGCACCGACGAGCGTGTGGATCTCGTCGATGAAGACGATGATGTCGCCGCGGGTGCGGATCTCCTTCGTGACCTTCTTGAGGCGCTCCTCGAAGTCACCGCGGTAGCGGGACCCGGCGATGAGCGACCCGAGGTCGAGCGAGTAGAGCTGCTTGTCCTTCAGCGTCTCGGGCACGTCGCCCTTGACGATCGCCTGGGCGAGGCCCTCGACGACCGCGGTCTTGCCGACGCCGGGCTCACCGATGAGGACGGGGTTGTTCTTGGAGCGGCGGGAGAGGATCTGCATGACCCGCTCCATCTCCTTCTCGCGCCCGATGACGGGGTCGAGCTTGCCGTCACGCGCGGCCTGGGTGAGGTCCCGACCGAACTGGTCGAGGACCTGCGAACCCTGCTGCGCATTCTGCTGCTGCTCGCCACCGACGGCGACGGCTTCCTTGCCTTGGTAGCCGGACAGGAGCTGGATGACCTGCTGACGGACGCGGTTGAGGTCCGCGCCGAGCTTGACGAGCACCTGGGCGGCGACGCCCTCGCCCTCGCGGATGAGGCCGAGGAGGATGTGCTCGGTGCCGATGTAGTTGTGGCCGAGCTGCAGCGCCTCGCGCAGGGACAGCTCGAGCACCTTCTTGGCGCGCGGCGTGAACGGGATGTGCCCGGTCGGCTGCTGCTGCCCCTGCCCGATGATGTCCTGGACCTGCTCGCGGACGGCATCGAGCGAGATGCCGAGCGACTCCAGCGCCTTCGCGGCGAAGCCCTCGCCCTCGTGGATGAGGCCGAGGAGGATGTGCTCGGTGCCGATGTAGTTGTGGTTGAGCATCTTCGCTTCTTCTTGAGCGAGGACGACAACACGACGGGCTCGGTCGGTGAATCTCTCGAACATGTGCTCTCCCTTGCCGGACCGGTACTGGCCCGGTGACGTACATCGAGACTAACCAGCCGACCCCGAGTGGTCTGCCCCTGTTCGCCGTGGGCGTGACCTCGGTTGCGCTCGTGCGCGCAGGGCGGACGCCAGGCGCGTGGCGGGGCCGCCGCGTGCCTCCCGTCCGCCCCGCGGCGCGCCGGCCGTCAGCGGCTGGTGTGGCCCGCTCGTCGGGCGGCACGACGCAGCGCGCGACGGAAGCGACGGTGCTCGACGAGCAGGGTGCTCCGAGCGCGGAGCGCCGCCCCGGAGTCGCCGTCGAGGACCGCGAGCAGGAGGTGCACCGGACGGACGCGGTCGATCGGGCTGGCGAGCACGGTCGCGCGCGCGAGCAGTCGTTCGACCGCGACCGTGCACGTGATCCGGTCGTGCTCGGCGGGGCACGCGTGCCGTGCCGCGACGGGCACGGTGATCCGCGCGCGGACCGCCGAGGGGGTGACGCCGAAGCGGTCGAGGACAGGCCGGAAGTGGGGCATGCCGTGGGCGAGGACCACCGCGGCGAGCAGGAGGTGCTCGACGTCGACGACGGGTGACCCGGCTTCGTGCGCCTCGAGGTCGGCGAGCAGGACGAGTTCACGCCCCCGGCGGACGGTCGGCAGCGCGACGGACAGCTGGGGCGGCGAGAGCGTGATCGACATGATGTATCTAGAATATCATAGCGACTGATCGCATTGCCGACTCGACAGCGGCGCCCGGTACGATCCGGGCATGGAGCAGCCCGTCGTCGGCCTCGTCGTCCACCCGACCAAGAACGTGCAGGAGTCCGTCGAGACCCTGCGTCGCTGGAACGCCTCCGGCCGCGGCGAGCTCATCGCGCGACGGGCGGACGCCGGGCGCCTCGGCGGCACGATCGACGTCGTCGACGAGGACGACTTCACCGATCGGGTCGACCTAGTGGTCGCGCTCGGCGGCGACGGGACCATGCTCGGCGCGATGCGTCTCGTGGCCCGGCGGCCGGTGCCCGTGCTCGGCGTGAACTACGGCAACGTGGGCTTCCTCGTGGAGATCGAGCCGCCGGAGCTCGAGGCGGCGCTCGAACGCCTGTCCGCCGGCGACTACCAGCTCGAACCGCACCACGCCCTCGAGGCGAAGCTGTCGTGGAGCGGTGCGCGGACCGAGTACCTGGCGTTCAACGACCTCACCGTGGTCCGACGCCCGGGTGCCGGGCAGGTCTCGGCGGACCTCAGTGTCGGCGGGCTCGGGTACGGCTACTACCGCGCGGACGCGATCGTGGCGTCGACCCCGGCCGGCTCGACCGCCTACAACTACGCGGCGGGCGGCCCGGTCCTCTCCCCCGCGCTGTCCGGGTCCGTCGTCACGCCGGTCGCCCCGATGGCGGGCATCGACCGGTCCGTGGTCCTCGCGGCGCGCGAGCGCTACCGGCTCGACAACGCCGAGGGCACCCGGAGCGCGGCGCTCGAGGTCGACGGGCTCGTGGTGGGCGAGGTCGCGACGGGCGCCCAGATCGACGTCCGACTGCGCAAGGACGCGTCGAGCGTCGTCCGGCTCGACGCGGCACGGCACGGTCGGACCGGTCGGGTGAAGCTCAGCCTGCTCGACCTGCCCGTGCGGCCGGACCAGCTCATCGAGCTCATCCCGCAGGACCTCCGGCAGAAGCTGTCGCACGACCTCGAGGAGTGAGCCGAGCGGGGTGACCACGGGATGGTCGGAGCCTCCGACGCCCCGGAACGACGAGTGGCCCGCCCCGGCATCGCCGGGACGGGCCTTCCCATCACCCCACCGGGCCGCCTTCCCACAGGACGACCCGGTTCCCCGAGCCGGAGCTGTCGCCCCGGCCGAAGTCCACTGACCTCAGTCGGTCAGGTACAGCTGCATGTCCTGCGAGACCGCCTTGGCGAACAGGCGCAGCTTGGCGCGCGACTCCACCCGGCTCACGGCCTGACGGGTCGTGTGCACGATCTTCGAGATCTCGTCGAGCGTCATCGGCCTGTCGTCGTCGAGGCCGTAGCGCATGCGGATCACGTTCGCCTCGTCGCTCGGCAGCTCGGCGACGATCGACCGGATGTCGCGGTGCAGCAGGGTCGTCTCGGTGAGCTCGTTCGGGCTCGCGGCGTCCTCGTCCTCGATGAAGTCACCGAGCTCGCTGTCGTCCGAGTCGCCGACCACGGTGTGGATCGACACGGGCTCGTGCGAGCGGCCCTTGAGGTCGAGGAGCTCCTCGACGCTCATGCTGAGCTCCGCGGCGACCTCGTCGGGCATCGGGGCGCGGCCGAGGTCGACGGTGAGGTCGCGCTCGGTGCGGCTGATCTTGTTGATGAGCTCGACGGTGTGGACCGGGATGCGGATGGTGCGCGCCTTGTCGGCGAGACCACGCGAGATGGCCTGGCGGATCCACCACGTCGCGTACGTCGAGAACTTGTAGCCCTGCGTGAAGTCGAACTTCTCGACCGCGCGCACCAGGCCGAGGTTGCCCTCCTGGATGACGTCCATGAAGGGGAGGCCGCGCTGCGAGTACCGCTTCGCGATGCTCACGACGAGGCGGAGGTTCGACGTGATCATGCGCTCCTTGGCGCGCTCACCGTCGCGGACGAGCCAGCGCAGCTCACGCTGCAGGGTCTTGTCGAGCCCGGGCTCGGTGGTGAGCTTCTCCTCCGCGAAGAGGCCGACCTCGATGCGGCGGGCGATCTGTGCTTCTTCCTCCGCGGTGAGGAGGGAGAGCCGGCCGATGTGCCGGAGGTAGTCGCCGACCTGGTCGACGGATGCACCGCGGACACCGGCGAGCTGCTCGTCCGCCTCGACCTCGGTGTCGAGGGTGGTCGTCTCGACGGTCGCGTCGGCGGCCTTCGCTGCTGCGGCCTTCTTCGTCGTGCTGCGGCGGGCGCTGGTGCCGTTCGTGGTCGGTGCTGCCGTTGCGATCGTCATCTGACTCTCTCCCTGCGTTCGACGGTGATGGGGGCCTCGGTGGGGGTGCTGATGAGTAAAGCGGTTGCGAGGTGTACCCCACAAATCGATCCGAACGATTCCCAGGGATCTCCGTGCTTGGCCATCGGAACCGTCCCCCACGGGGTACAGCGTGAAGCCAGTCTGGCCCGCCGGATGGCCCCAGATCAAGGGCATTGCGCGATGTTTCCGCCGTTGCAGTGGTGTTTCTTCCCCGTTTCCGAGGGTGTACCCCGATCGGCAGCGCCCAGTGGACACGGAAAAGGGGTACGGCGTTCCGGATCGTGGACATCCGGACGTCGTACCCCGAAGAGCGATCAGATGGGGCTCACCAGGAGGGTTCGACCCACCCGTCCCGGCGCTTCGAGACCTCGAGGTCGGCGTCGCGGTCGAACTCGTCGTACTCGCTCTCGATGTCGCCGACGAGGCTGCGGCCGAGGGGGAACTGGGTCTTGGGCATGCGGACGATCGTCGCCCCGGGACGCGACCGCCGCGCATCGGGCCGGTGAACGGCGGGTGACGATGCCCGGACGGTCAGACGTCGACGTCGTCCTCGTCGCCGTCCGCCCACGGCTCGTCCCGCACGGGGTCGCCGAGCACCGGGTGGCCGAACGCGTCCTCGGGTTCGACCGCGTCGAGATCGCCGACGTCGTTCGCGTCGACGACGGAACGGCGGTCGGTGTTCTCGCGGTCGGCGGGGCCCGGCGTGACGGCGGTCATGCCGTCAGTGCAGCACCGGCGCGTGAACCACCGGTGAACCGACCCGGCCGGGTCGGCGCGCGGAGCGACTCGATCGCTACTCGGCGGAGGCGGGGGACGGCGCGGGGCGCCCGTGTTCACGCTCGAAGCGGGCGCGCTCCTCCGCCTCGACCTTGGCGTAGGCGGCTCGTTCCGTGCGGTCCGCCCGCATGATGGCGCGCATGAGGAACCAGAAGATGAGGCCGACGATGACGGTCGGCGTCAGGGCGAAGATGATCCCGGTCACGACTCCATGCGGCACGGCAGCATCCTAACGCCCCTCCCCGTGGAGCACGGTGTCCCCGGTGGGGCCGTGGTCCGTCGGACGGCGCAGGCACGCGGCTGCGTCGTCCGACGGATGCTGTCGATCAGGCAGCCGGGATGAGTCCGTTCGGGTTGAGGACGTACTTCGTCGCCGCGCCCTGGTCGAACTCCGCGTAGCCGCGCGGCGCGTCCTCGAGACCGATCGCCTTCGCGTTCACGTTCTTCGCGATGCTCGTGCGGTCGTGGAGGATCGCCATCATCAGCTGCCGGTTGTACTTCATGACCGGGCACTGCCCCGTCGTGAACGACAGCGACTTCGCCCAGCCGGTCCCGAGGCTCAGCGACAGGGCACCCTTCTGCGCCGCCTCGTCGATGCCGCCCGGGTCCCCCGTGACGTAGAGCCCCGGGATGCCGAGGGCGCCGCCGGCCGCCGTGATGTCCATCAGGGAGTTGAGCACGGTTGCCGGGGCCTCGTGGTCCGATCCGGCGCCGTGGCCCTTCGCCTCGAAGCCGACCGCGTCGATGCCGCAGTCCACCAGGGGTTCGCCGAGGATCTGGTCGATCTGGTCCGCCGGGTCGCCCTTGGTGAGGTCGACGGTCTCACAGCCGAACGTCCGGGCCTGGGCCAGTCGGTCGGCGTTCATGTCCCCGACGATCACGACGCTCGCGCCGAGCAGGAGGGCACCGGTGGCCGCGGCGAGGCCGACCGGGCCGGCACCGGCGACGTACACGGTGGAGCCGACCTCGACCCCGGCGGTCACTGCGCCGTGGAACCCGGTCGGGAAGATGTCGGACAGCATCGCGAGGTCGAGGATCTTCTCCAGCGCCTGGTCGCGGTCCGGGAACTTCAGCAGGTTCCAGTCGGCGTAGGGCACGAGGACGTACTCGGCCTGGCCGCCGACCCAGCCGCCCATGTCGACGTAGCCGTAGGCGCTCCCGGGCCGGTCGGGGTTGACGTTCAGGCAGATGCCGGTCTTGCGCTCCTTGCAGTTCCGGCAGCGCCCGCAGGCGATGTTGAAGGGCACGGAGACGAGGTCCCCGACCTTGATGAACTCGACGTCCGGACCGACCTCGACCACCTCACCGGTGATCTCGTGCCCGAGCACCAGGTCGGACGGCGCGGTCGTGCGACCACGGACCATGTGCTGGTCGCTGCCGCAGATGTTGGTCGCCACGGTGCGCAGGATCGCGCCGTGGTTCACCTTCCGCCCGACGTTCGCGGGGTTGACCCCGGGTCCGTCCTTGAGCTCGAAGGTCGGGTACTCGGTCTCGATGACCTCGACCTGTCCGGGCCCCTTGTAGGCGACCGCGTGGTTCGTTGCCATGGTGATCCTCCTCGATCCCTTGGCGCCCCGGGGCCGACGACCGACCAGCGGTCGCACCCACGCCGTCGTGGGAGTGGTCTCCGACGGGGCGGTGTCCCGGACACTACGCGCGACGCTGGTGTGTGGCCTCCGTGCGCGGGAACCGGCAACAGGACCGCGAGGAACGGCAGCCGGACCGGGAGCTCCGGGAGCTCCGGGAGCGGAGACCGCACCGCGAGCGGCCCCCGCTCCTCGCGGTCACTTGACCAGTGGGAACAGGATCGTCTCGCGGATGCCCAGGCCCGTGATGGCCATGAGCAGGCGGTCGATGCCCATGCCCATGCCACCCGACGGCGGCATCGCGTGCTCGAGCGCGCGGAGGAACTCCTCGTCGACCCGCATCGCCTCGGGGTCGCCGCCCGCGGCGAGCTTCGCCTGCTCGACGAACCGTTCGCGCTGCACGACCGGGTCGACCAGCTCGGAGTACGCGGTGGCGAGCTCGAAGCCGCGCACGTAGAGGTCCCACTTCTCGACGATGCCCGGACGCGTCCGGTGCTCCCGGGTCAGCGGCGAGGTGTCGACCGGGAAGTTCATGACGAACGTCGGGCGGTCGAGCGAGTCGATGACGAAGTGCTCCCAGAGCTCCTCGACGTACTTGCCGTGCGTGGCGTGGGCGACCTCGACACCCTCGGCGTCGGCGAGCGCCTGCAGCTCGGACAGCGGCGTCTCCGGGGTGATCTCGCGGCCGGCCGCCTCGGACAGCGAACCGTACATGTCGATGCGCGGCCACTCGCCGCCGAGGTCGTACGTGGTGCCGTCGGCCCAGGTGACCTCGAGCGACCCGCCCGTCACGGCGCGGGCGGCGTTCTGCACGAGCTCCTGCGTGAGGTCGGCCATCTGCTCGTAGTCGCCGTACGCCTGGTAGGCCTCGAGCATCGCGAACTCGGGCGAGTGCGTGGAGTCGGCACCCTCGTTACGGAAGTTGCGGTTCACCTCGAACACGCGGTCGATCCCGCCGACGACGGCCCGCTTGAGGAAGAGCTCGGGCGCGATGCGGAGGAACAGCTCGGTGTCGAAGGCGTTCGAGTGCGTGACGAACGGCCGCGCCGAGGCCCCGCCGTGCTGGGTCTGCAGCATCGGCGTCTCGACCTCGAGGTACTCGTGGGACGCGAACGTCTGCCGGAGTGAGGCCATCACGGCCGCACGGGCGCGGACGGTCTTGCGGGCGTCCTCGCGCACGATGAGGTCGAGGTAGCGCTGGCGGACCCGCGTCTCCTCGTTCAGCTCGTTGTGCAGGTTCGGCAGCGGGAGGATCGCCTTCGCCGCGATCTGCCAGTCGTCGACCATGATCGACAGCTCGCCGCGACGGGAGGAGATGACCCGGCCGTGCACGAAGACATGGTCGCCGAGGTCGACGAACTCCTTCCAGCGCGCGAGCGAGTCCTCGCCCACCTCGGCGAGGGAGACCATCGCCTGGATTCGCGATCCGTCGCCGGACTGCAGCGACGCGAAGCAGAGCTTGCCGGTGTTGCGCGAGAACACGATCCGCCCGGCGAGGCCCACGACGTCCTGGGTCTCCTCGCCGGTCTCGAGCGACGCGTACTGCGCACGGACCTCGGGGATCGTCGTCGTGATCGGGAGCGCCGCGGGGTAGGCCTCGACCCCGGCGTCGAGCAGCTTCGCGCGCTTGTCGAGCCGGACCTGCCGCTGCTCGCTGGTCTCGGCGGCCTCGAGGTCGGCGGCGAGGTCTGCGGACGTGGCGTCGGCGGCGGTTGCTTCGCTCATGAAGGGTGCGGCTCCGGTGGGGTCGTGGGGGATGCGGAAATGCTACCCGGCGCCGGCGTCCCGACGGGAACCGTGCCCGTCGCAGCCGCGCCTCCCGCCGGGGACCGCTCCCGTCACAGCCGCGCCTCCCGCCGGCGTCCCGACGGGGACCGCTCCCGTCACAGCCGCGCCTGACCGTCCGCAGCGGCGAGGGCGTTGTCGACGGCGCTCCGCACGAGGGCGCCGAGGACCCGGCCGGGGTGCTCGACCCCGATGCCGTCGAGGGTCCCGGCGGACTGCTCGACGATCGCGGTGGAGAAGCTCGCGGCGGCCCGGACGGCGTCGGCGTAGGCGGGCCGGTCCCGCTCGCTGACGACGAACGGCTCCGCGCCCATCTCGACCACGAGTGCCTGTGCGATCGGCAGCACCGGCCCGGGCGCGGTCACGGCGCAGTACGCGTCCCGCAGCCGGGTGAGGTCGACGCTGGTGCCCGTGAAGACCATCGCGGGGTGGATCGCGAGCGGGATCGCGCCGGCCGCCAGCGCGGGTCGGAGGATCTCGGTGCCGTGGTCGGGGCTCGTGTGCACGACGAGCTGCCCGGGCTGCCAGATGCCCGCGTCCGCGAGGCCCTGCACGAGTTCGGCGAGCTGGTCGTCGGGCACCGCGAGCAGCACGAGCTCGCTCCGCTCGACGAGGTCCGGCGTCGCGAGGACCGGCACGCCCGGCAACATCGCCTCGGCACGGTCGCGGCCCGCGTCCGACACGGCGGTCACGCCGACGACCGCGTGCTCCGCGTTCGCGAGCGCGGCCCCGAGCACCGGGCCGACCCGTCCGGCGCCGACGATCCCGACGCCGAGCCGTCCTGCCCTCACCGGACCGCTCCGGGGTCCGGTGCGTGGTCCCAGCCGGGAGGCCCGTCCTGCGCCCGCCAGGCGGGCGCACCGGGGCCGGTGGCCGGGGCGGCGCCGGGGGCGACCCCGTCGACGCCCGCCGCGGCCGTGGCGGACGCGAGCCGCGCCTCCCGTTCGCGCCACCGGTGGGAGGTGTCGACGGCGGCCGCCTCGACCGCGCGCCGAGCGGTCTCCGACCACAGCTGCTGCGCGTCGCGCGCGTCCAGCGCGCCGATTTGCGCGCTGACCGGCCCCTGGACGGTGTGGACGTGGGCGGAGGCGAGCCGCAGCACCCGTTCCAGCGGGCCCTGGGAGACCTTCACGCTCTGCACCCGCGGCAGCGGCACGATGACGAGGGAGCGCCACACGGCGCCGAGCCGGAACAGCACCGCGCCCTGCACGAAGCGGTAGCCGTTGCGCCGGAACGAGAGCGGCCGGAACCAGGCGCCGCGACCGGGCGAGTGCACGAAGCCGCCGCGGTCGCCGGACGTCGTGAGGCTGTCGTCGACGACCCCCACGGCCTCGGCCGAGCCCTCGCGGAGCTGCTCCTGCGACGCCCGCGGTCCCGCGACGGCCGTGCCGACGAGCCCGGGGAGGATGATGTCGAGCACCTCGCGGACGTCCTCGGCGCGGCCCACCGGGAGCACGATCGACGACGCCTGCTGGTTCGTCGACTGGCCGTTGCCGGCGTTCGTGGCCCGGTTGATGCGGATGTCCCACCAGCCGAACGGCCGCCAGAGCAGCGGCTGGGCGACGCTCACGGCGTGGATCCGGCCGGGCGGCAGCGTCTCGTTCGAGGTCGAGACCAGGCCGAAGCCGATGCGGATGCCGTCACGGGTCTCGGCGATCGTGTACTGCAGCGAGCGGGAGAACTTCCGGACGTAGTAGCCGCCGGCACCGATCACCGCCGGGAACAGCGCGAGGAGGATGCCGTACTCGCCGGTCACCGAGATGCTCACGACCATCGCGACGACGAGGAGCACGAGGAACACCGTCGTCGTCGAGAGCAGCATCGACGCGATCAGGCGACCCGGGTGCACCTTCACGATCCGGGTGGCGCGCACGGCCTCGGGGTCGAGCTCGGGCGAGAAGACCTCCTCGAGCCGGTCCTGCAGCACACCGTACGAGGCGCGCTCCGGACCCTGCTGGTCGTCCTCCTTCGCACCGGAGGCGAGCACCAGGATCCGCCGCCGGAGGTCCTCGGCGGGCTTCGACCCGAGGTAGGCGAGTTGCACGTTGGCGTCGTTGCCGGCCTGGGCGATCTCGAGCTTCGCGGTGCCGAGGAGCCGGGGCACGATCGGCCGGGAGATGTTGATGCCCTGGATGCGGTCGAGGCGGGCCTTGCGGTGGTTGCGGAAGAGCACGCCCGAACGCACCTCGACGATCTCGCCCGTGACGCGGAACTCGTGCATGCGCCAGGACAGGTAGAAGAGCCCGATGAGCACCACGAGCAGCACCACGATGCCGAGCAGCACCCAGCCCACCGCGCCGTGCTCGTACACGTAGCGCACCGGGTCGCCGTCGTCCTGCGGGCCGCCCCCGGGGATGAAGAACTCGACGAGCTGGTCGCGCAGGCTGTTGAGCACGTACCCGAGCACGACGATGAGGAAGATGCCACCGCGCAGCAGCGGGGTCAGCGGGTGCAGGCGGTGCCACTCGCCGTCGGTGAGGGGCGCGGCGGCGGCGGCGTTGCCCACCTGACCCGGCGGGGTCGGCAGCGCAGGGCCGGGGCGGAAGGTCACGACACCACCTCAGAGCCCGGCGCGGCGGGACTCGGCGAGCTCCACCAGCCGGTCTCGCAGCTCGTCGGCGTCGGCCGCGGGGATGCCTGGGATGCGGACGTTCGTCGCGGCGGCCGCGGTCACGAACTTGAGCTCGCTCATGCCGAGCGCGCGGTCGAGCGGACCGCGGGCGACGTCCACGAGCTGCATGCGGCCGTAGGGCACGGCCGTGAAGCGCTGCCACATGAGGCCGCGCCGGAACACCAGGTCGTCGTCGCGCAGCGCGTACCCGATCGACCGGACCCGGCGCGGGGTCAGGACGACCGTGGCCAGGGCTGCGACGCCGATCACGATCGCGACCGAGGTCCAGACGACCCCGGCAGGTCGGCCGAAGCCGCCGTTCACGACACCGAGCAGCACGCAGCCGGCGGTGACGACGACGCCGATCAGCACCGTGGTGACGAGCTCCGTCCACACGAGCTTGGGCGACACCCGCGTCCAAGTGGTCCCGGTCAGGCCGAGGCCCGGCTCGTCGAGTCGTTCTCTCGGCATCGCGGGCTCCGCTCCCTCAGTTGGTGGCCGTCGAGCCGCCGCCGTGGTCGTCGCGGTCGTCGTCGCCCGGAGGAGCGATGCACATGCGTTCGGCGACCAGTGCGCAGACCGTCAGGACGACGGCACCGCCGAACGCCACGGCGTTCGGCAGGGTCGAGCCTAGCGAAGGCGTCACGCTCCGGGTCAGGAGGTACACCAGCAGGCCCGCACCGAAGCCGCCGAAGAGCGCGCCGCCGATGCTCGAGGCCTTCGCGAGCACGACCACGCGCGTGGCGTACAGCGGGTCGACCGGGCGCTGCCGCAGCACGCCCTCCTTCGCGTGGCGGCGGACCGGACGCGCCATGAGCACGACGGCGATGCCGATGAACGCGAGGGTCAGGCCGAGGGCGACGGACAGCAGGAGCGTGGGTGCCCCGCGGGAGGCCAGGACGGCGTCGACCGCGAAGCCCGCGACGGCGGCGACGGCCGCCACGCTCACGAGGACGGAGGCGCGGGTCGGTCTCACGGTCGCGTCTCCGGCCGGGAGGCGCGGGTCGGGTCGACCGTGCGGGTCGCGTCGTCCGGCCCGGTCGCGTCGTTCGCGCGGGTCGTGTCGTCCGGCCCGGTCACGTCGTCGGTCCTGCTCGTGTCGTCCGGCCCGGTCACGTCGTCGAAGAGCCGGGGCTCGTCGACGCGCTCGGTGTCGTCGCCGAGGGCGGCGAGCAGCTCGGCCACGGGTCCGGCACCCGGCAGGACGGCCTCCGGGTCCGCGTCCGCCCACGGTGCGAGCACGAACGCTCGCTCGGCCGCGCGCGGGTGCGGCACCGTGAGGGTGTCCGTGTCGAGCGCGAGGTCGTCGATCGCGACCACGTCGAGGTCGAGCGTCCGGTCGCCCCACCGGACCTCGCGGGTACGGCCGTGCTCGTCCTCGATGCCGTGGAGGGCGTCGAGGAGGGCCTGCGGCTCCAGGTCGGTGTCGACCACCACCACGGCGTTGCGGTACCGCGGCTTCGACTCGTCCCGGCCCGCGAGCGTCACCGCGACGGACTCGACCTCACGGCTGGCCGCCACGGGCCGGACACCGGGCAGCGCGGCGATCGCCGACGCGGCTGCGCGGAGGGTGCTCCCCCGGTCGCCGAGGTTGGCGCCGAGCGCGATGACGGCGCGGCTCACTCTTCTTCCTCGGTGCGGTCGTCGGGCAGTACACCGCCCCTGGTCCGCCGGATCGTGATGGACACGTCCGTGAACGGCACCGTGATCGGCGCCTGCGGCTTGTGCACCGTGACCTCGACCGCGCGGGCCGCTCGGTGCGTGAGCACCGCTGCGGCGATGCGCTCGGCGAGCGTCTCGATGAGGTCGACGGGGTCGCGTTCGATCTCGGCGACCACCTGCTCCGCGACCACGCCGTAGTGGACGGTGTCGGCGAGGTCGTCCGAACCGGACGAGACCCGGGCGTCGACCTCGACGGCGACGTCGACGACGAAGTCCTGCCCGTCGGCGCGCTCGTGGTCGAACACGCCATGGTTCCCCCGGGCGCGGACCCCGGTCAGTCGGATGGTGTCGTTCACGATCGTGCTGCCCTCCAGGCGTCCCAGACGTCGAGCACCGCACGCGTCGGTGCGGGGTCGTGCACGCGCACCCCCCACGCGCCGCGTTCGGCGGCGAGCAGGCTGATGGCGGCGGTGGCGAGGTCGCGGTCGCGCGGCGGGGCACCGGCAGCGCTGCCGACCCCGTCGAGGAACCGCTTGCGGGAGGCGGCGACGAGCACCGGCAACCCGATCGAGGCGAAGCGCTCGTAGCCCGCCAGGATCTCCCAGTTCTGGACTCCCTGCTTGGCGAACCCGAGGCCGGGGTCGATGACCACCTGCTCCTCACGCACGCCCAGGATGATGAGTTCGGCGACGCGGTGCTCGACCTCGCGGCGGACCTCGTCCACCGCGTGCGCGTACTCCGCGTTCCGGTACATCCGGTCGCTGTGGCCGCGCCAGTGCATCACGACGAAGCCGGCACCGGTGTCGCGCACGACCCGCGCCATGTCGTCGTCGGCCAGCCCGCCGGACACGTCGTTGACGATCGCGGCTCCGGCCTCCACGGCCCGCTCGGCGGTCGAGGCGTTCATCGTGTCGACGCTCACGGTGATGCCCTCGGACACCAGCTGGCGCACGACGGGGAGCACGCGGTCCTGCTCGACCTCGACCGGGACGCGCTCGGCACCCGGGCGGGTGGACTCGCCCCCGACGTCGACGAGGTCGGCGCCGGCGGTGACGAGGTCCCGCGCGTGCTGAAGCGCGGCGTCGTAGGCCTGGTGCAGACCGCCGTCGCTGAACGAGTCCGGGGTGACGTTGAGGATGCCCATCACCCGCGTGCCGTCGGTCGGCGTCTGGGTGCGCTCGCGGTCGCGCCGGCGGCCGGTCACGATCTCCGGCACCGGGGCAGGTGCACGGAGGTCGATCGCGACCGTCGGCGGTTCCGCCGCGGCGGCGCGCGCCCGGTGTTCCTCGGCGCGCACACGGTCCGCTTCGGCGAGGCGACGCGAGCGTCTCGTCGGCAGGTCGGTCATGCCGGCCTACGCGGGGGCGATACCGGGGTTGCCGAACGGACGACGACGGGGCTTCGTCGACGACTCGGTGTCGCTCGGCTCGGCCGCGGTCGAAGCCGCGCGGCCCGGGAACTCGATCGCCGGCAGGTTCGACACCGGCCGCTTGTCGCTCGACAGCCACTGCGGGCGCTCGGGCAGCTTGCGGACGTCCTTGAAGATCTCGACGAGCTCCGGCGCGTCGAGCGTCTCCTTCTCGAGGAGCTCGCCGGCGAGGCGGTCGAGGATGTCGCGGTTGTCGTTGAGCACCTGGTAGGCCTCGTCGTGAGCGGCCTCGAGCAGCGCACGGGTCTCGGCGTCGACCGTCTCGGCGATGTTCTCCGAGTAGTCGCGGCCCGATCCGCCGCCCATCTCACGACCGACGAACGGTTCGCTGGAGCCGGACCCGAGCTTGACGGAACCCACCGCACGGCTCATGCCGTACTCGGTCACCATCTTGCGCGCGGTCGACGTGGCCTTCTCGATGTCGTTCGACGCACCCGTGGTCGGGTCGTGGAAGACGATCTCCTCGGCGACGCGGCCACCCATGGCGTAGGTGAGCTGGTCGAGCAGTTCGTTGCGCGTGACGGAGTACTTGTCCTCGAGCGGGAGCACCATCGTGTAGCCGAGGGCCCTGCCGCGCGGCAGGATCGTGATCTTCGTGACCGGGTCGGTGTGGCGCATCGCCGCGGCTGCCAGGGCGTGACCACCCTCGTGGTACGCCGTGATCAGTTTCTCCTGGTCGGACATGATGCGCGTCCGGCGCTGCGGACCGGCCATGACGCGGTCGACGGCCTCGTCCAGGGCCCGGTTGTCGATGAGCTGCGCGTTCGAGCGGGCCGTCAGCAGCGCGGCCTCGTTCAGCACGTTCGCGAGGTCGGCACCGGTGAACCCGGGCGTCTTGCGGGCGAGCAGCCCGAGGTCGACGCTCGCGGCGAGCGGCTTGCCCTTCGCGTGCACCTCGAGGATCTGCCTGCGGCCGTCGAGCGACGGGGCGTCGACGCCGATCTGGCGGTCGAAGCGGCCCGGGCGCAGGAGGGCAGGGTCGAGCACGTCGGGACGGTTCGTCGCAGCGATGAGGATGACGTTCGTCTTGCCGTCGAAGCCGTCCATCTCGACGAGGAGCTGGTTCAGCGTCTGCTCGCGCTCGTCGTTGCCGCCGCCGATGCCGGCGCCGCGGTGACGACCCACGGCGTCGATCTCGTCGATGAAGACGATCGCCGGGGAGTTCTGCTTCGCCTGGTCGAAGAGGTCACGGACACGGCTCGCGCCGACACCGACGAACATCTCGACGAAGTCCGAACCGGAGATCGAGTAGAACGGCACGCCGGCCTCGCCCGCGACGGCACGCGCGAGCAGCGTCTTGCCGGTGCCAGGAGGGCCGTAGAGCAGCACGCCCTTCGGGATCTTCGCGCCGACGGCCTGGAACTTGGCCGGCTCCTGCAGGAACTCCTTGATCTCGTGGAGTTCCTCGATCGCCTCGTCCGAGCCGGCGACGTCCGCGAAGGAGACCTGCGGGTTCTCCTTGTTGTTCATCTTCGCGCGGGACTTGCCGAACTGCATGACCTTCGAGCCGCCGCCCTGCGCGTTCGCGAGGAGGAACCAGAACAGGGCGCCGATGATGAGGAACGGCAGGAGGACGCTGAGCAGCGACAGGAACCAGTTCCCCTGCTGCACGCGGTCGGTGTAGCCGTCCGGCAGGTTCGCGGCGTCGACGGCCTTGATGACGTCCTCACCACGCGGGGTCGCGTAGTAGAACTGCTCGGTCGCGCCGTCCTTGAACTTGAGGTCGACCCGCTGCTCGGTGGAGTTCACGACGACGGAGGAGACCTTGTCGTCGGCGAGCTGCTGCAGGCCCTTCTGGGTGTCGATCTGCTGGGTGCCGGCCTGACTGATGACCGCCCACCCGATCCAGATCCCCACGAGCGCGATCAGGATGTAGATGTACGGCCCGCGGAGGATTCGCTTGAAGTCCATGTGATCCGGGCAGGAAGCCCGACACCTTTCTCTGCCGAAGTTGCGTGCAGGTCAGCATACGGCCGCGATTCTGTGGCGAGAATGGGTGTCCTCTGCGGGCGAACTCCACGATCCGCCGGGGTCAGCCGAACGCGCTCAGGAGTACACGTGCGGCGCGAGCACGCCGATGCCGCGCAGGTTGCGGTAGCGCTCGTCGAAGTCGAGGCCGTACCCCACCACGAAGGCGTCCGGGATCTCGAAGCCGGCGTACTTGACGTCGACCTCGACCTTCGCCGCCTCGGGCTTGCGGAGGAGCGCGACGATCTCGACGCTCGCGGCACCGCGGGACTCGAGGTTCTGCTTGAGCCAGGACAGCGTCAGCCCGGAGTCGATGATGTCCTCGACGATGATGACGTCGCGGCCGTGCAGGTCGGTGTCGAGGTCCTTGAGGATCCGCACCACGCCGGACGACTTCGTGCCGGAGCCGTACGACGACACCGCCATCCAGTCCATCCGCGCCTGCATCTTGAGGTGGCGCGAGAAGTCGGCCATCACCATGACGGCGCCCTTGAGCACGCCGACGAGCAGCGGGTCCTTGCCCGCGTAGTCACGGTCGACCACCGCGGCGAGTTCGGCGAGCTTCTCGTCGATCTGCTCGGGGGTGAAGAGCACTTCGGACAGGTCTGCCTGGACGTCGGAGAGTTCCACCACAGCACTCTAACCGGCGGCGAAGGCCAAGCGGTCGCCGTCGCGGGACGCGCTGACCCAGGGCAGGGCGATCGGCCCCTGTCCGTGCCAGTCGGTGACGAGGCGGCACACCTCGAGGGTCTGCACGCGCGAGAGCGTCACCCCGAACTCGCTCTCGACCGCGAGCCGCACGAGCCGCTGCCGGAGGGCGGGCGGGTTCGCGGCGAGCTGCCGCACGGAGAGCGAGATGCCGGCCTCGGAGTGCTCGGCGAGGTCCTCCGCCATCTCCTCGGCGAAGTGGTCGAGCGCCGCGGAGTCCTCGCGCAGCTGGTCGGCCGTGCGGGCGAGGGCCTCCGGCACACCGGCGCCGAGCTCCCGTTCCAGCGCGGGCATCAGGGCGGTGCGGACACGCACGCGGCCGTACGCGGGGTCGTCGTTCTGCGGGTCGTCCCACGGCGCGAGGCCCGCGGCGACGCAGGCTGCGCGGGTGGTGTGGCGGCGGACGCCGAGCAGCGGTCGTCCGTAGGCCGGTCCGACGGTGCGGCGCGCGAGCGGCGGCATGCCCGACAGGGCGTCGGGCCCGCTCCCGCGGAGGAGCCCGAGCAGGACCGTCTCGGCCTGATCGTCCAGCGTGTGCCCGAACAGCACCAGCGGCGACCCGGTCGCGGACGCAACCTCCGCGATCGAAGTGTGCCGTGCCTCCCGGGCGGCGTTCTCGGGACCGCCTGCGGAACCGACCGCGACCCTGCGGACCGTCACCGGGTCGAGACCCAGCGACGCGGCCTGCCGGGAGGCACGGATCGCGACCTCCGCGGAGCCCTCCTGGAGCGCGTGGTCGACCACCACGGCGCCGGCGCGCAGCGCCTGCTTCGGCGCCTCGAACGCGGTCGCCGCCGCGAGCGCGAGCGAGTCCGCACCGCCGCTGAGCGCGACGAGCACGAGGTCGCCGTCGGTGACGACGCCGTCGGCACGGGCCGTCTCGAGCAGCACCCGCACCGCACGGCGGGTCTCGGCGGTCGCAGGGTCCAACCGGGGACGCGGGGAGTTCACCCGGTAACGTTAGCCGCGCTCACCGAACCACCGACAGACCAGGAGTGCACATGGCCGCGTACGACGTCGTCATCGAGATCCCCAAGGGCAGCCGCAACAAGTACGAGGTCGACCACGAGACCGGTCGCGTCTACCTCGACCGCGTGCTCTTCACGTCGTTCGTCTACCCGACCGACTACGGCTTCTTCGAGAACACCCTCGGGCTGGACGGCGACCCGGTGGACGCGCTCGTGCTCCTCGAGTACCCGGCGTTCCCCGGCGTGGGCGTGAAGGTCCGCCCGGTCGGCGTCTTCAAGATGAGCGACGAGGCCGGCAGCGACGCGAAGGTGCTCGTGGTCCCCGCGAAGGACCCGCGCTGGCAGCACATCCAGGACATCTCGGACGTCGACGAGCAGACGAAGGCCGAGATCGCGCACTTCTTCGAGCGCTACAAGGACCTCGAGCCGGGCAAGTGGGTCAAGGCCGACGGCTGGGGCGACGCCGCCGAGGCCGAGGAGATCGTGCAGGCCGGCCAGAAGGCGTACGTGCCCGCCGGTCACTGACGACGGGCAGCGGGCCGCGGACACGAGACCGCGGTCGCGCCCCCTGACGAAGAACGCGCCCCGCTGCTGCGGGGCGCGTTCTTCGTCAGGGGGCGCGAAACGGCGTCGCGCTAGAGCGAGCCGGTCGGACGGGCGACGTACGGCAGGAGCTGGTTCGGCAGCCAGACCGCACGCTCGACCACGCCGACGCCGGGTCGCGCGGCCTCGACCATCTGGCCGTTCCCGGTGTAGATCGAATCGTGGTAACCACCGCTGGCGGTTCCGTTGCTCGAGTAGAAGAGGATGTCGCCGGGCTGGCGCTGCGAGAGCGGGACGAGCCGGCCGATCGAGGCGAAGTAGTTGTACTGCCAGACGACGTTGTGCCCACCGGTCGCGACGCCCTGGGAGCCGTAGGCCATCATCACGAGGCCGGAGCAGTCCCAGGTGTTCGGTCCGGCGCCGCCGAGGACGTACGCGTCACCGAGCTGGGCCCTCGCGAAGGCGATCGCGCCCGAGGCCTTCGACGGGCTGCTCGGGACCGGGGTGGGGGTCGGCGTCGGCGTGGGGGTGGTCGGCTTGGGGGACGGGGTCGTCGGCTTCGGCTTCGACGGCGTGGGCTGCGACGGGGTCGGGTTGCTCGGGCTCGGCTTCGACGGGCTCGGGTTGGTCGAGGTGCCGGGGTTCGTGGTGGTCGTCCCGCCGGATCCGCTCCCGCCGGACGTGCTCCCACCGGACGTGTCGCCGCCGGACGCGCTCCCGCCGTCTGCACTCCCGCCGGACGCGTTCTGCCCGGACGAGGTGGTCCCACCCGTGTGCGACGCAAGGGCCGCTTCGGCCTGCTTCGCCTGCTGGGCGTTCCAGTAGGCCGTCTCGGTCGCCACGCTGGTCCCCTTGAGGTACGCGAGCTGCTCGAGCACCTGGCTCTGCTGGTCCTGCTCGCGCTGCAGGCGACCCTGCGCGGCGGACGCGGCGTCGTTCGCGTCGGCGAGCGCGGACTTCGTCGTCGCCGTCGCCGAGGCCAGCGCCGTCGTCGCCTGCCGCTGCTGGGCCGCGAGCGAGTCCACGGTGTTCTGGTCGGCCTGGGCCTTCGCGAGCACGTTCGCCGACCGCTCGGAGAGGTGCGACATCGTCCCGACCCGGTAGAGCAGGTCCTTCGAGTCCCGGGCGTCCACGAGCATCGACGTCGACAGGTCCCCGCCGCCGGTGCGGGCGAGTTCGACCACGAGCCCGGCCACCTGCCCCGCCGAGGCCTCAGCCGTCGCCTTGGCCCGCTTCGACTGGTCCGCGAGGTCGTCGAGGTCGGCCTGCGCCTGCTGCTGCTGGGACGCGGCGAGCGCGTAGGTCTGCGCGGCCTGCTGCTCGACGATGGAGGCCCGGTCCGCACTGGTCTGCAGGGCGTCGAGACGCGTCCCGAGCTCGTCGACGGTCCGCTGCGCCGCAGCCGCGTTCGACTTCGCCGCTCGCACGTCGGCCCAGCTGGGTGCCGACGGTGCCGCCTGCGCCGGTCCGGCGAGGGCGATCGACAGGCCGATGCCGACGACGGCGACCACCGCGGTGCAGGTGAGGGTGCGAGCGGGCTGCTTCATGGGTCGGGTCAACGCCTCCTGGCGACGCTCGTGGTCATACCGAGATCCCCCGCGCTGCCATGAAGGGGACCGGATCGGTGGCGGCGCCGTTGATCCGGGTCTCGAAGTGGAGGTGGCACCCGGTCGACCAGCCGGTCGATCCGATCTTCGCGATCTGCTGCCCGGCCGAGACGTGCTGGCCGTTCGCGACGAGGATCCCGCCGTCGACGATGTGCCCGTAGGCCGTGGAGATGCCGCCGCCGTTGTCGAGCACGACCTCGTTGCCGTAGCCGCCGCCGTTCCCGGCGAAGACGACGGTGCCGTCGTGTGCGGCGTAGATGGGTGCGTAGCAGGCGGGCGCGAGGTCGACCCCGGCATGCAGCGCGACGGCGTGCGTGTAGGGGTCGACGCGCATGCCGAAGCCGCTGGTCTGGTAGCCGCCGGCGGGTCGGACCCAGCCCGACGCGTTCGGGGAGCCGCCCCCGGTCCCACCCTGGCTCGTCGCGGCGGCGGCAGCGGCAGCACGGGCGGCAGCGGCGGCGATGCGCGCCTGCCGCTTCTTCTCCTCCTCGACGCCCTTCTTGTAGCTGGCCTCGACACCCCGTTGCTTCGTGGTGAGGAGCGTCAGCTGGGCCTCGAGTCGCGTCTGGTTGTCCGTCTGCGCGCTGACGGCGTCCTGTGCGGCCTCGGCGGCGCCCTGCGCTTCTTGCATCTTCGAGCGCGCGGTCGCGGCCAGTGCGCCGAGCGCCTGCTTCGCGACGTCCGCCTTGTCCGCGAGGCCCTGGGCGGTCCCACGGTCCTGGGAGGCCTGGGCGTAGATGCCGTCGGCCTGTTCGCTGAGCTTCGACATCGCGCCGAGCTCGTACAGCAGGTCACCGGAGTCGGACGGGTGCGAGAGGAGGTCCGTGGTGACGGTGTTCGAGCTCGCGCGCCCGAGCTGGGCCGCCAGCTGCCCCGCCTGCGCCTCGGACGCACTCGCGGTCTTCTCCGCGTCGTCGGCCTGGCCCTGGAGCGACTTCTGCTGGAGCGTCGCCTCGTCGTACTTCGACTGTGCGGCCTGGTACGCCTCGCCGGCGGACTGCGCGGCCTGCTGCTTCGCCTTCGCCTCGGCCTGCAGCGAGGAGATCAGCGACTTGATCTCGCTGACCTTGTCCTGCTGGGCCTGGGTCGACGACTTGGCCTTCTGGACGTCGTCCCAGCTGGGGTACGTGGTCGCGCTGGCCGGGCCGCTCGGCGTGAGCGCGGCGAGGGCACCGGCAGCGAGCACGACCGCGACCGCTGCGGCGATGACGCGGCTGCGGTGGCGGAGGGACAGCGTTGGTGAGGTCGACATGTGTCTCGATTTCGTAACAGCGCGGCAAGGCTCACGCACGTAACACTGTTAACAGACGCAACAGTAGCAACAGGTGCCGCAACCGGTCACCCCTCGTGCGAGGGGCAGCCAGTGGCGACGACGATGCTCGCACCCGGGCATCGACAGCACGAATCGGGGCCTGGTGCCCCACGCTGAGTGAAGGCCCGCCCCTGGTCCGGGCAGGCGCGACACGCCGGGGAGGACGCGCTCAGGGGGCTCGATTTGTGAAACCCGTGGGGCATCCGTATGCTTGTCCATCGGTAGCGCACTGCACCGCTTGCGGCCCTATCGTTTAGTGGCCTAGGACACCGCCCTTTCACGGCGGCAGCACGGGTTCGAATCCCGTTGGGGTCACTCTTTGTGAGTGAGCAGGCAAGCAGAGCACCACCGAGCAGTACACACAACGCAGTACCCACAACAACACATGGCCCTGTAGCGCAGTTGGTTAGCGTGCCGCCCTGTCACGGCGGAGGTCGCGGGTTCAAGTCCCGTCAGGGTCGCCACGGCTGGATAGCTCAGTTGGTAGAGCGTTCGACTGAAAATCGAAAGGTCCACGGATCGATGCCGTGTCCAGCCACGGTGAAAGGCCCCCTACTCCGGTAGGGGGCCTTTTCGCGTGCTCGGACTTGCCGCGTGCCCGGGCTTGCCTCGTCCCCCGGATTCGTCGCGTCCCCGGACGCGCGGGGCGTCAGCGCTGCCGACCGTGTTCGCACAACCGGAGTCAGCACGCACCGCGGTTCGGCGCAGTTCCGACTGACTCCGGTTGTGCGAACGCAGGTCGAACCGGCGCGCCGGCCCCCGCGACTACGCCTCGCGCGCCTTCGGGCTGCTGTCGTTCGTCTTCGCCGGGTCGCGCTCGACGACACCACCCAGGGCGTCGTCGATCCGCGTCAGCAGCTCGGCGGGGATGGTGACCCCGGCGGCGCCCGCGTTGTCGTGCACCTGCTCCGGCCGCGAGGCCCCGATGATCGCCGACGCCACGTTCTCGTTCTGCAGCACCCACGCCACCGCGAGCTGCGCCATCGACAGGTTCAGCTCGTCGGCGACGGGCTTCAGGTCCTGCACGGCCGAGAGCACCTCGTCGTTCATGAACCGGGAGATCATCTTCGCGCCGCCCTTGTCGTCGGTGGCACGGGACCCTTCGGGCAGCGGCTGGCCCGGCTGGTACTTGCCGGTCAGCACGCCCTGGGCGATGGGCGACCAGACGATCTGCGAGATGCCGAGTTCCTTCGAGGTGGGGACGACCTCGCCCTCGATGACCCGCCAGAGCGCCGAGTACTGCGGCTGGTTCGAGATGAGCTGGAAGCCGAGCTCCTTCGCCAGTGCCGCACCGGCACGGAGCTGGTCCGCGGTCCACTCGCTGACACCGACGTACAGCACCTTGCCCTGACGGACGACGTCGGCGAACGCCTGCATCGTCTCCTCGAGGGGCGTCTCGTAGTCGTAGCGGTGCGCCTGGTAGAGGTCGACGTAGTCGGTCTGCAGTCGTTCGAGCGAACCGTCGATCGACTCGAGGATGTGCTTCCGCGACAGACCGGTGTCGTTGTGCCCCTTCGGCCCGGTCGGGCCGAACACCTTCGTCGCGATCTCGAGCGACTGCCGGCGCTCGCCCTTCAGCGCCTCGCCGAGGACGGTCTCGGCACCGGTGTTCGCGTAGACGTCGGCGGTGTCGAACGTCGAGATGCCGACGTCGAGCGCCGCCCGGACGCAGGCGATCGCCGCGTCGTTCTCGACCTGGGAGGCGTGGGTCAGCCAGTTGCCGTAGGTGATCTCGGAGACCTTGAGGCCCGAGTTCCCGAGGTAGCGGTACTCCATGTGCGTGTCACTCCTGTCGTGGGCCGCGTCGGTGCGGTCCGAACCGTGACGGTAGTCTTCGCGAGCTCCGTGCGAGCGGATGACTGTACGCTGATGTTTCACGAATGGGCCGGCAAAGACGAAACCCCGGCGATGTGGCCTGGGCCAGGGATCGTTCCGGGGTCTTCGCGATCAACGGTAGCAGATGGGGGAATCATGCGGGAGGACGTGCTCGAGCGTCTGCTCACGGCCGAACGACTCCGGTCGTACGCCGAGGTGACGGGATCGTCGGCCGGTGCGCTGCGGCTGTCCGCGTGGAACATGCGAGCCGCGGCGTCGGTCATGGAACTCGCTGGCGTCGTCGAGGTCGTTGCCCGCAACGCACTCGACCGAGAACTTCGCGCTTGGGCGGCCGCCCGCTCCGGGCGACCGTGGTTCGACGTGGCTCCGCTCGACGCCCGTGGCACTGCAGACCTGGCGAAGGCTCGAGCGCGTGCAGGTCGGAACGCACGTCTCGACGAAGTCCACGGCCGGGTCATCGCGGAACTCACCTTCGGGTTCTGGCGGTACCTCGTCGAGTCGCGGTACCACACCTCGCTCTGGGTACCGGATCTCCACAGGGCCTTCCCCCACGGGCCGGACAACCTCCGCGTGCGGCGGAGCGAGGTGACACGGCGACTCCAGCAGCTGCACTTCGTCCGGAACCGCGCCGCGCACCACGAGCCGATCCACGCTCGCGACCTGCACCGCGACCACGACTACGCCATCGAGCTCCTCGATTGGATCAGCCCCGTCGCCGCCGAGTGGGCAGCGCGCACGACGTCGCTCCGCGCGGTCCTCGCCACCCGACCCAGCGCATGAGGTGCAGGATCGCAGGGGCGCGGTGCACAGCGGCACCGCCGGGAGCGAAGGAGCATCCATGACCGGAGCGAGTGTCCTGTTCATCGGCGGCAGCGGGGTGATCAGCGCCGCATGTGTCCGCGAAGCCGTCGAGCAGGGGTTCGACGTGACGGTGCTCAACCGGGGGACCACCGGGGGCAGGCCGATCCCGGATCAGGTGACGCGCCTCCAGGCCGACGTGTCGGACCGCGCCGCACTGGCGGAGGTGCTGGGCGACCGCCGGTGGGACGTCGTCATCAACTGGATCGCGTTCACGCCCGACCAGGTGCAGGCGGACGTCGAGACCTTCGCCGGCCGGACGCGCCAGTACGTCTTCATCAGCTCGGCCTCGGCGTACCAGACCCCGGCGACGCACCTGCCCATCACGGAGTCGACGCCACTGAAGAACCCGTACTGGCAGTACTCGCGCGACAAGATCGCGTGCGAGGAGCTGCTCATGCAGGCGTACCGGGAGCAGGACTTCCCGGTCACGATCATCCGACCGTCGCACACCTACGACGAGACGAAGCTCCCGCTGACCGGCGGGTGGACCGCGGTCGCACGCATGCGTGCGGGCAAGCCGGTCATCATCACGGGTGACGGGTCGTCGCTGTGGACCCTCACGAACAGCCGGGACTTCGCGGTCGGTTTCACGGGGCTGCTCGACAACGCCTCGGCGATCGGCGAGGCCTTCACCATCACGAGCGACGAGGCGCCGACCTGGAACCAGATCGCCCACGAGATCGCGGCCGCTGCCGGCGTCGACGATCTGAAGATCGTGCACGTGCCGGCGGACGCGATCAACGCGGTGGACCCGGAGTGGGGTGCGGCGCTCCTCGGCGACAAGGCGAACAGCTCCGTGTTCGACAACAGCAAGGTGCGGTCCCTGGTGCCGTGGTACCGGCCGCGGATCCCCTATCGGCAGGGTGTGCGCGAGGTCATCGCCTGGTACGAGGCGCACCCGGAGGAGCAGGTCGTCGACGAGCGGCTCGACGGGCTGATGGACGAACTCGCCGAGCGCTGGGCGGTGTAGCGCGCGCTGCGCCGCGGCGCGCGGACCGCGGCGCGCGGGCCGCGCCACGCGACGGCGCACAACGAAAGACACCCGGAACCACGTGATCGCGTGGTTCCGGGTGCTTTCGGTTGTGCGGAGGCGATACGAACAGGATCACCGGCCGGGAGGCACGGCGTGCGCCCGCCCGGTCAGCTGCGGGCGCGCAGGACCTCACCGAGCGCGCCGATCGCGTGCCGCACCTCGTCGTCGGTGACGACGAGCGGCGGCGCGAAGCGGATCGTCGACCCGTGGGTGTCCTTCACGAGGACGCCCCGGTCGGCCATGTCGTGCGCGATCTCCTTGCCGGTCCCGAGCGCGGGGTCGATGTCGATCCCGGCCCAGAGTCCGGCGACGCGGTGCGCGACGACCCCGTGACCGACGAGGTCCTCGAGGAGGCCTCGGAGCACGGGCTCGCCGTCGAGCGCCCGCTGCTGGAACGTGCCCTCGGCGAGCACCGCCACGACCTCGGAGCCCACGGCCGCCGCCAGCGGGTTGCCGCCGAACGTCGAGCCGTGTTCGCCCGGACGCAGGACGCCGAGCACGTCGCGGCGACCGACCACGGCGGACACCGGGACGATGCCGCCGCCGAGCGCCTTGCCGAGCGTGATCAGGTCCGGCGTGACCCCGACGCGCTGCACCGCGAGGGTGTGGCCGGTGCGTCCGAGGCCGGACTGAATCTCGTCGGCGACGAGGAGGGCGCCGAACTCGTCGCAGACCTCCCGGACCGCGGGCAGGTAGGACGCCGGCGGGATGACCACGCCGCCCTCGCCCTGGATCGGCTCGAGCAGGACGGCCACGACGGTGTCGTCCATCGCGGCGCGGAGGGCGTCCGCGTCGCCGTACGGCACGGTGCGGAACCCGGGCGTGAACGGTCCGAAGTCGTTCCGGGCCGTCGGGTCGTCGGAGAACGACACGATCGTGGTCGTGCGGCCGTGGAAGTTCCCGGACGCGACGATGATCGTCGCCCGGTCGGCCGGGACGCCCTTGACGCGGTAGCCCCAGGCGCGCGAGACCTTGATCGCGGACTCGACGGCCTCGGCCCCGGTGTTCATCGGGAGCACCATGTCCGTGCCTGTCAGGTCCGCGAGCGCGGTGGCGAACGGCCCGAGCCGGTCGTTGACGAACGCGCGGCTCGTCAGGGTCACCCGGTCGAGCTGGGTCCGGGCGGCGTCGAGCAGCCGCTGGTTGCCGTGGCCGAAGTTCACCGCGGAGTACGCGGCGAGGCCGTCCAGGTAGCGCTTGCCGTCGACGTCCGTCACCCACGCCCCGTCGCCCGACGCGATGACGACGGGCAGCGGGCTGTAGTTGTGGGCGAGGGAGCGGTCCTCCACGGCGAGCGCGGCGGCCGTCGCCGCACCGAGCGACGCGGACATCGCGGTGGCCATCAGGACCGCGCGACCGAGTTGCCGGTGCCGACCGGGTGCAGGTCGAGCGTGCAGCACTTGACGCCGCCGCCGCCGAGCAGGAGCTCGGACAGGTCGACGCCGATCGGGTTGTAGCCCTTCTCGCGCAGCTGCTCCGCGAACCGCTCGGCGCGCGACGCGATCACGACGTTGTAGCCGTCCGAGTACGAGTTCAGGCCGAGGATCGCGGCGTCCTCCTCCGTGGCGATGATCGCGTCCGGGAAGCGCTCGCGCAGGATCTCGAGCGAAGCCTCGTCGAAGGCGCTCTCGAGGTAGGCGATGTTGCTCCGGCCGGACGCATCGGGCTCGGGGTCGAGCACGGCGATGGCGGTGTCGAGGTGGTAGAAGCTCGGGTTGACGAGCTTGAGCGTGACGACCTCGCGGCCGTAGATCCGCGCGAGCTCCTCGTGCGAGCTGCTGTCGGAGCGGAAGCCGGTGCCGGCGAAGATCGTGTCCCCGATGAGCAGGAAGTCGCCCTCGCCCTCGTTGGTCTCCTCGGGCTCGGCGACAGTCAGGCCGGCGCTGCGGAACCAGTCCATGTAGGCCGGACCCTCGGGCTGGCGCTCGGGGTACTGGAACTTGGCGCCGTACGCGACGCCGTCGAGCACGAAGCCGCCGTTGGCCGCGTAGACCATGTCGGGCAGGCCCTCGATCGGCTCGATGTACGAGATGTCGAAGCCGAGCTGCTCGTAGACGTCGACGAGCGACTGCCACTGCTGGACGGCCTTCGACGTGTCGGTCGGGTCCTCCGGGTGCATCCACGGGTTGATCCGGTAGCTGACCGTGTAGTGGGTCGGCTTGCACATGAGGATCGTGCGCTTGGTCGCGACACGGGCCGGGGTGGCGAGGGATTCGGGAGCGGTGTTCGACATCAGTCCTCCTGGGGGACCGGGGCCCGAGCCTGCCAGGAACCACCACTGGACGAGTTGCAGAGCTCCGGCGAGATGCAGGCTCACTCGCCGTAGCGGACCAGGTCGACGCCGATCGAGAGTCTTGCACACACCGTCCGCTCAGTGCAGTCACGAGGTGGTCACGGCCTGGCACCCGTTGTGGGCACGCACGTTTCGTGCGCCGGAGCCACCGGGCGTGCAAGAAGCACGCGTAGCATTGGGGCAATGGATTCGCTCGACCACCGCATCCTGGATCAGCTCCGGGACAACGCCCGCGCCGGCTACGGCGACATCGGGTCGGTGGTCGGACTCTCGGCCTCGGCCGTGAAGCGCCGGGTCGACCGACTCGTCGCGGACGGGGTGATCCAGGGCTTCACGATCAAGGTCGACCCCGCCGTCGAGGACCGCGGCACCGAGGCGTGGGTCGAGCTCTACTGCCGCGGCACGGTCTCCCCCGACGAGCTCCGATCGCTCCTCGACAGCGTGCCCGAGGTGATCGACGCCGGCACGGTCACCGGCAGCGCCGACGCGGTCGTGCACATGCGCTCGAAGGACCTCGCCGCGCTCGAGGAGGCGCTCGACCGGGTACGGCTCGCGCCCCAGGTCGACCACACGCGGTCCGCGATCGTGCTGTCGAAGCTGGTCACCCGCGACTCGGCCTGAGCCCGCCCCCGGCGCGTAGGTTCGCCCCTGTGGGACGGAAGACGACAGCCGGGAGGCACGGCGCGCCTCCAGGACTGTCGGTGACGGCCCGGCGGTTGGTCGCCGCCGCCTGCGCCGCGTACGCGGCCAACTGCCTCTGGGGCACGGCCGTGGCCGTGCGCCTCATCCGGACGCGGAAGCTCCGGGTGGTGCACCACGGGCTGTTCGTCGTGACCGCGACCCTGACCGGGGTGGCGGCCACGACACCGGCCTGGACGCGCGACCGGAGTGCCCTGTTCCTGCTGCCTGCGCTCGTCCCGCTGGCCGTCGCTCCGAGGACGGATCCCCGTGCCGGAGCACACTGGAGGGTCGCGGTCGCCGCTGCGCCGTCCTACCTCGGGGCGTTGCTGGCGCGCGGCCGACGAGAGAGGTGAGCTGTGGAGCTCTTCGAGGCGATCCGACGCCGACGCACGACCAACGGGGCGTTCCTGCCCGACCCCGTCTCCGAGGAACACCAGCGGGTGCTGATGGAGCTCGCGGGGCGTGCGCCGTCGCAGCTGAACAGCCAGCCCTGGCGGTTCGTGCTCGTCGAGGAGCGTTCGACGATCGATCGCGTCGCGCAGATCAGCGGGTCCTCGATGACGCGGACGATGGCCGAGGGCACCTTCTTCGAGCGGTACAAGCCGTACTTCCGGTTCTCGCAGGCCGAGATGGACGAGCGGCGCGACGGCATGCTGTTCGACAAGCTGCCCGGGCCGCTCAAGCCGTTCACGAAGCAGGTCTTCACGAAGCGCGGGCAGCTGCTCATGAACACCCTGCGCGTGCCGCACACCCTCGGTGAGGAGAACCGGAAGCTCGTCGCCGGGTCGCCGCTGCTGCTCGGCGTGATGCTCGACCGGCACGAGTACCGGAAGGAGGAGCTGTCGGGCTTCTACTCGGTGTTCAGCATGGGAGCGGCGATGGAGAACGTCTGGCTCGCCACGACCGAGCTCGGCCTCGGGATCCAGTTCGTCTCGTTCCCGATGGAGACCCCCGGCGCGTGGGAGGAGATCGAGGGGCTGCTCCGGGTCCCGCCGTCCCTCGAGCTCATGGCCGTCTACCGGATCGGGTACCTGCCGCCCGAGCGTCGGCGTCCGGCGATCGACTGGTCCTCGAGCGAACGGAAGCGTCCGTCCCAGTACGTCTTCCGCGGGACCTGCGACACACCGCAGCAGGGCTGGGACGACGTCGCTCCCGCCGGCGGGGAGGACCTCCGATGACCGCGATCTCGGCGGCCGCCCCGGGGCTGACCGGCCGCCCGTGGATCCAGCAGGACTGGCGCGACGTCGTGTTCGTGCACTGGCGGGTCGACGTCTCGGCGGTCGCACCACACTTGCCGCGCGGCACCCGCCCGGACACGCTCGGGGCCGACGGGGTCGACGACGGCGCGACCACGTGGGTGGGACTCATCGCGTTCCGCTTCACCGACACGGCGTTCCCGCCGGTCCGCGTCGGCCGGGTCGGTGACTTCGTCGAGGTGAACATCCGCGTCTACACGGTCGACGACCAGGGGCGGCACGGTGTCGTGTTCCTGTCGCTCGACGCCGGGAAGCTCCTGCCCACCATCGGGGCCCGGGTCGCGACCGCGCTGCCGTACTGGTGGGCGCACGCCGAGTTCCGTCGTCCGGAGCCCGACCGCGCCGCCTACGCGATGCGGCGGCACGGGACGCACACCCGGTCGATGGTCGACGTGCGGATCGGCTCGCCGATCGCGGAGCCCACCGCCCTCGAGACGTTCCTCACCGCCCGCTGGGGCATGCACGTGCGCCGCGCCGGCCGGACCCGGTTCTGGCCGAACGAACACGAGCCGTGGCCGCTGCACCGGGCGACGATCGTGCACCTCCGGGACGACCTCGCCGGGGCGGCCGGGCTGCCGTTCGGGCTGACGGAGCTCGAGCCGGACTCGGTCCTCTACGCGCCGAAGGTCACGACGCGGTTCGGTCTGGGGCGCTGAGCGGGTCGTCGTCGCGGCGGCCGGCAGCGCGCCAGGAGACCAGCGCGACGACCGCGGCGGCCGGCACGACGAGGAGCCCCCATCCGGACCACCGGGCCGCGGACCGGTCGTCGATGCCGGGGACCGTCAGTGCGACGATCGCGAGGACGGCCGACGCCACCGCGACGGCGACCGATGCCACCGCCCGGCCGCGGAGCTCGAAGCGCGTCGGGTCGTCGCGCCGCAGGGTGTGCACCATCGTCCCCGCGACCACGAGGCCGATGAGAACCACCTGCGCCCCGATCGCGAGCCCGAACACGACGAGCGCGACGCCGGCGGAGCTCCACGCCACGACCCGGGTGCGGTGCAGACGCCAGGCCGCCGCCCGACCCGGGGACCAGTACGCGTGCCGTCCGGCCACGGCGAGCACGACCGCGCCGACCAGGCCCACGACGCAGACGACGATCGCCAGGGGCAGCGCGGCGCGGTGCAGCCAGACGCCGATCGCCAGGACCGCCAGCGCTGCGACGGCCAGCCCGGCGGGAGGGGCCCACCACTGCTCGGGCAGGATCGGTGTCCGGCGGACCCACCGTGGTTCGAGCTCCGCGTCGTCGCGGGCATCGTCGTCGGCATGGGCGTCGTCGTCCGCGCGGGCGTCGTCGCGGGCGCGGGCGTCGTCGTCGGCCGGTCGACGATCGGACGTCACGTGTCGGCTCCGTCCTGCTCGGCGAGGAACGGGTCCGGCGGCGTCCGCTCGGCGAGGGCGAACTGCACGACCGCCATCGCCAGGGCCAGCGCGCCCAGGATCGCGCCCGGACCGATCCACGTCACCGAGAAGCGCTGCGGGAGGTCGTGGACCGTGAAGCCCACGACGGACAGGGTCAGGCACGCCACTGCCAGGGACACCGAGGCCCAGGCGACGATCACCCGGTCGGTGCGCGGGACGGACCGGGCGAGTCGGAACGACATCGGTACCCACGCCGCCGCCCCGAAGAACCAGCCGAGCGGGAACCCGACGACCAGGGAGCCGACCGCGATGGTCGACGTCGTGGTCACCCCGACGACCACGCGGACGACGTGCAGCCGCCACGACGCTGCGACCGTCTGTTCCGCGTAGGCCGTCCGCCCGGCCACGGCCAGGGCGACCGCGCCCGCGGCGACGACGACCGCGCTCGCCGTGCAGACGACCAGGCCGAGCGTCTCACCGAACTGCGTGCCGAGCAGGGCGAGGAGGACGGCGAGGGCCGCCGCGCAGGCCGGGAGCGTCCAGACCTCGCGGTGTCGGGTGGGGGTGTCGAGGACCCAGCCGGGCGGCGGCGCCTCGTCGACCGTGTCCTCTGCTCGGGTGTCCACGGGGCCATCATCCTCGTCGCCGGCCTCCCGCGCGCCGCTCCAGGGGACACCGGCTGGGTGGGGGTCCGTGCTCGCATCGGTAGAACGGGGTCATGACACGTGTGGCAGTGGTGACGGGTGGATCGGCGGGGCTCGGACGGGCGACGGTGCGCGAACTCGCCGCCCGGGGCTGGGACGCCGCCGTCCTCGCCCGCGGGAAGGACGGTGTCGACGCCGCGGTCGCCGAGGTCGAGGCAGCGGGACGCCGCGGGCTGGCCGTGCTCGTCGACGTCTCGGAGCGCGAGGCCGTCGAGGCCGCGGCCGACCGGGTCGAGGCCGAGCTCGGGCCGATCGACCTCTGGGTGAACGACGTCATGGTCGGGGTGTTCGGGCGCTTCCTCGACACCGACCCCGACGACTTCGAGCGGGCGCTCCGGGTCACCTACCTCGGCTGCGTGAACGGCACCCGAGCGGCACTGTCCCGCATGGTCCCCCGCGATCGCGGCCAGGTGATCCAGGTCGGCTCGGCACTGGGCTTCCGCGGGATCCCCCTGCAGGCCGCGTACTGCGGCGCCAAGCACGCGATCGTCGGGTTCACCGAGTCGGTCGTGTCCGAACTCGAGGAGCAGGGCAGCAGGGTCGCGATCTCCCGGGTCGACATGCCGGCACTCAACACGATCCAGTTCCAGTGGGTGAAGTCGAAGCTGCCGCACCAGGCACAGCCGGTCGCACCGATCTACCAGCCCGAGGTGGGCGCACGAGCGATCGCCGCGACGGCCGAGCGGCCCCGACGCCGCACGTGGGTCGGTGAGTCGACCGTGTACACGATCCTCGGCAACCGGATCAGCGCACGGTTCGCGGACTGGTACGCCGCCAAGACGCTCGTGTCCGGGCAACAGGCGCCGCAGAAGGACGGCGCCGCGCTCGGCGTCAACCTCTCCGAGCCGATCCCGGGCGACCACGGCGCCCACAGCGTCTTCGACGACTCGGCGCACGCCTGGTCGCCGCAGACCTGGTGGGTCGAGCACCGACGGCTCGGCAACGGCATCATCAGCGCAGTGCTCGGCGTCGCAGGGGCAGTGGCGCTCGCGGCGGGGCGTCGGGAGTGAGGACGGTCGAGGTCCTGCGGCTCGCGGTCGCCGGTGGCCACGCGATCCGGCTCCTCGAACCGCGCAGGACGCCGGTGCTCGACGCGGTGCTCGCGGTGCGACAGACGGCGCAGGCGGTGCTGGTGTCACGCTCCGGTTCGCCGGACGCCCACACCGCGAGCGCCGTCGTGGACGTGCTGCACGGCGCGTCGATGGTCCCGGTCGCGCTGCTCGGTGGACGCCTGCGCCGCTTCGCGTCCGTGCAGCTGGTCCTCGCGGCGGCACTCGCCGTCGCGGAGGTGACCGCCGTCGGCCGCGGCCGCAGTCGCGGCCGCCGCTGACCCGGCCCCCCGGTCAGACGACGTCCGCACGGAACGCGCGCCGTGCCTCCAGGCGGGCCACCTGAGCCCGGACCGCTCGGCATCGCAGACCCCGGGTCGGAGCCCACGACCGCGGACCTGCACCCGCCCGCGGCCGTCGTCCCGTTCGCCCGGTGACAGGCCGTCGACGAGGACTGCGCCGTCGTCAGACCCGGAGCTCCTGGAAGTCGGGGTCGAGGTCGCCGAAGCGGTGCGCCGTGATCGACACGGACTGCTCGCGGAGGAACGGCAGCATCTCGATGCGTCCCGACTCCACCACCGGAGCGTCGTGGATGGCGGTGTCGACGCTCGCTCCGAGGGCCTCCTCGAGCGCGAGCGGGTCGCCGCCGAGCAACCGGATGCGGCTGCCGGGACCGCCGAACGCGGTGTGCCGGGGTCGGTCGGGTTGTGCGAGCACCTGCTCGAGTGCGTCCTGCGGTTCGTCGTCCGCGTCGCTCCACCGACGGTCGAAGACGGCACCGGACGCCGCACGCGCGAGGAAGTCATCGTCGCTCTCGACGAGGTGGTCGACGACGTCGAGCGGGGAGCGAGCGGAGGCGAAGAGCTGGGTGAGCGGCCCGGGCAGCGGCCGAGCCGTGCTGAGCATGACGTGTGCCCGGGCGGCGGTCGCGGCGGCGAGCACACGCACGAGGTCCCCGGTCGCGGAGTCCTCGGCGTGGCGGACGATCACGGACTGCGGACGGTGGCGCAGGACGTTCCGCTGCACGACGAGCCCGGAGTCGTCACGTGACCGGCCGTAGTGCGACTCGCGGGCTCGGACGTCGCTGAGGGCTCCGGCACGCACCTGGTCGAACTCCTCGAACGAGAGACCACTCCGGGCCGCTTCGATCAGGGCGGTGACGCGCGGTGGGAGCCCGTGCAGCTGGATGCTCTTGTGGACCTGCCGCTCCGTGCGCTCCCACCGCCCGAGGGTGGCCACGTACATCGGACCACCCGCCTTCGTGCCGGTACCGACCGACGATCGCTTCCAGCCGCCGAAGGGCTGCCGGCCGATGACCGCACCCGTCGTGCCGCGGTTGACGTACAGGTTGCCCGCCTGGACGGACGCGAGCCAGTCCGCGACCTCGTCCACGTCGAGCGAGTGGATGCCGGCCGTGAGCCCGAACTCCGTGCCGTTCTGGATCGCGATCGCCTCGTCGAGGGTCTCGGCGCGCATGATGCCGAGCACCGGCCCGAAGTACTCGGTCTGGTGGAAGTCGCTGCCGGGCCGGACGCCGTCGCGGATGCCGGGCGACCAGAGCCGGCCGGAGTCGTCGAGCGGAGCCGGCTGCACGAGCCAGGACTCCCCCGGCCCGAGCTCGGTCAGCCCGGCGAGCAGCTTGCCGGAGGGCTCGGCGATGAGTGGACCCATCTGGGCCGCGGGGTCGTCCGGCCAGGCCACCCGCAGCGTCCGCGTCGCGTCGACCAGCTGCCGACGGAACCGCTCGCTCTCGCCGACGGACCCGACCAGGACGACCAGGGAGGCGGCCGAGCACTTCTGCCCGGCGTGCCCGAACGCGGACTGCACGATGTCCTGCACGGCGAGGTCGAGGTCGGCGCTCGGCGTCACGACGATCGCGTTCTTCCCGCTCGTCTCGGCGGTCAGCGGGAGTCCGGCGCGCCACCAACGGAACGACCGTGCGGTGTCGGCCGAGCCGGTGAGCAGCACCCGGTCGACGGCGGGGTGCGCCACGAGTTCACGGCCGAGGTCGTCCTCGTCGAGGTCGACGAGCTGCAGCAGGGAGTGCGGCACCCCGGCGTCCCAGAGGACGTCGGCGAGGAGCGCTCCGGAGCGCTTGGCCTCGGGAGCGGGCTTGAGGACCACGCCGCTCCCGGCGGCGAGCGCCGCGAGCACCCCTCCGGCCGGGATCGCGACCGGGAAGTTCCACGGCGGCACGACCACGGTCAGCCGGGGCGGGACGAAGCGGGCGCCGTCGCCGTCCATCGCCGCCAGCTGCCGGGCGCTCTCGGCGGAGTGGTGGGCTGCGTCGACGGCCTCGGTGACCTCGATGTCGGCCTCGGTCAGGGTCTTGCCCGTCTCGGCGGCCATCACCTCGATCAGGTCGGCGCGGCGCGTCTCGAGCTCGTGCCCGATGAGGTCGAGGAGCTCGGCGCGGTCGTGCGGGTCCTGCCGTCCCCAGTTCACGCCGGCCTGGGCGGTGCGGGCGACGATGCGCTCGAGCATCGAGCGGTCCACGACCCGGGCGCGGCGGATGGTCCGCGCGCCCAGCTGCGAGCGCGGCACCCGGCGGAGGACGTCGAGCGCCCACGCCCGGTTGGCCGCGACGGCGGGGTCGGCGTCGGGCGCGTTCCGGAACCCGTCGCGGTGCTCGGCCTCGCCCAGGGGCCGGCGGCGGTCCTGCGTGCGGTGGGTGGCGGGCACGGGCTCGTCGAGGGCCGCGACGGACGCCAGGTAGCGTCCGTGCTCGCGGTCGAAGACGCTGGCGTCCCGGTCGATGTCGAAGGCGCCCGAGATGAAGTTCTCGGGGCTGGCGCTCTCCTGCAGTCGGCGGGCGAGGTACGCGATGGCGGAGTCGAACTCCTCCGGCGCCACGACCGGGGTGTACAGGAGCAGGCGTCCGACGTCGGCACGGACGGCGTCGGCGTGCGTGGACGCCATGCCCAACAGCATCTCGACGTCGACCGCGTCGGTGACCCCGCGGCGCTGGGCGAGCACCCACGCGGTGGCGAGGTCGAACAGGTTGTGGCCCGCGACGCCAATCCGGACGGCGTCGGTGCGCTCGGGGACCAGGGCGGTCTCGAGCATCCGGAGGTAGGCGGAGTCGGTCTCGCGCTTGGTCCCCCACGTCGCCAGCGGCCACTCGTGCAGGATCGCGTCGACGTGCTCCATCGCCAGGTTCGCGCCCTTGACGAGCCGCACCTTCACGGGAGCACCACCGCGAGCACGTCGCGCCTGCGCCCACACCGTGAGCCGGTCGAGGGCGCCGGCAGCATCGGGGAGGTACGCCTGCAGCACGATGCCGGCCTCGAGCCCGAGGAACTCGTCCCGGTCGAGGAGCGTCGTGAACACCGCGAGGGTGACGTCGAGGTCGCGGTACTCCTCCATGTCGAGGTTGATGAACTTCGCCGGTCGACCATCGGCGAGCGGGGCCGCCGCGAGCCGGTAGAGCGGGACGAGCCGCTCGACCACGCGCTCGACGGTCTGGTCGAACGCCCACGGCGACGTCTGCGGCACCACCGAGCTCACCTTGATCGAGACGTGGTCGACGTCGTCTCGGGCGAGGAGGTCCGTCGTGCCCTGCAGCCGGCGGTCGCTCTCGGCACTGCCGAGCACGGCTTCCCCGAGGAGGTTGACGTTGAGGCGTGTGCCCTCGCCCCCGATCCGGGCGAGCGCCGGACCGAGCTTGGCCGGGGTCGCGTCGATGACGAGGTGCCCGGTCATCCGGCGGAGGATCCGGCGTGCGGTGGGGATGACCGCCCACGGCGCCATCGTGGCGAACCCGCCGCCCAGCGTCACGGCTCCGCGGAGGTACCAGGCGAGGAACTCGGGGACGTCCTGGCTGAGCTTCTCGAGGTTGCGCGCGGCCACCCGCGGGTCTTCCGGTCGGATCACCCGGTCGACGAACCCGCGCGTGAAGTCGAGCCCCTGCTCGTCGCGGAGGACGCCCGCCAGCCGCACGGCACCGGCGTCCGGCTTCGACCCCGCCGAGGCCGCCAGCCAACGGCGCACGAGCGCAACGGCGTCGTCGGTGCAGTCGGCGATGCGGGGGGTGGGCATGCCTCCGATCGTATGCTGCCGCACCGACGCTCCCTCGGAGCGCGCCGTGCGTTCGCGGAGCGTCGTCCCGGGGATGGAACCGGCGTCGAGCCGGGTGTCCGTGGATACGCTGTCGAGCATGGCGACGCAGGACGACGAGGGGCACGACTGGGTCACGTGGGACACCTACCACGACGCCTGGCGGCGGTTGGACCGAGCCCTCGACCACGCCGTGCAGGCCGGGGCGGGGATCTCGATCCCGGAGTTCGAGATCCTCATCGGACTGCACCGCGACCCCGACCACCGACTCCGTGTCCGGGACATCGCGGCGGGCATCGGGTGGGAGAAGTCCCGCGTCAGCCACCAGGTCACGCGCATGGTGGCGCGCGGTCTGGTGGAGCGGGCGGACTGCCCCACGGACGGCCGCGGGAGCTGGGTGTCGATGACCCCGGACGGCCGCCGGGCGGTGCTGTCCGGCATCCGTGCGCACACGGGTGCGCTCGAGGACCTGTTCTGGAGGCCCGTGGGCACGGACGCGGACACGCTGCGGTCGGTCAGTGCGCGCGTCCACACCGCGATCGGTCCGGTGGACCCGGACGGCGAGGACCGCTAGCCGCCGAGGACCGCTCACCGCCGGGGACCGCCGGTGGTCGAGGACCGCTAGAGGTCGACGTCCGCGAGGACTCGGTCGTCGCCGCGGAGCCGGACCTGCACGCTCGCGATGTCCTCCCGCGGGACGTTCGTCGAGGCCGACAGTCCGCGGGCGTCCTCCCCGGCGGCCGACCAGGACGCGATCGTCTCCGCCGTGCCGTCGTCGCGCACGACGACGAGGTCGTACATCACGGAGCCGTCCGGCGACCAGGACCTCCCACCGTACGAGCAGCCCCAGTCGAACCGCGTGCCCCACGGCTCGCCGCTGACGGCGAGGTCGACGTCGAGGCCACGGTCGCCGACCAGCGCGTACCGGTCGGCGGTCGGTGCGGAGGCAGCCGGCACGGTGGCGGGGTCGACCCGGCCCGTGCCCACCGCGAGACCGCCGAGGACGGCCGCGAGCACGGCCGCCGCCGCGGTGGCGGTGACCCAGACCCGACGGCGACGACGACGGGTGCGGACGCGGTGCGCGACGGAGGCGAGGGAGCTCTCGGGACGCGTGTCGGGCCTCCCGTCCGGTTCCGCGATCTCGATCGCCTGGTCGGCGGGCAGCTTCGCGAGCAGGCCCGGCAGGCCGACCAGTTCGGCCACCGCCGCGGTGCACCGGTCGCAGGTCTCGAGGTGCCGCTCGTACTCGAGCCGTTCGTCGGCCGGCAGCGAGCCGAGCACGTAGGCGGCGTCCCACTCCGCGTAGCGGTCCTCGCTCATCGGGTCACTCCTCGTTCCTGCAGTGCGAGCCGGAGGGCCCGCAGACCGTAGTGCAGCCGCGACTTCGCGGTGCCCTCCGGGACGTCGTGCCGCCGGGCGATCTCGGGCACGGTGTGGCCGAGCCAGTACGCGTCGACCACGACGCGGCGGTGCTCCGGGCTGAGCGACGCGAGCGCGTCGGCGACGACGATGCGGTCGAGGACGGCGTCGGTGCGGTCGGCCTCCGCGCGGTCGACCGGGTGCTCGGTCCCGTGCTCGCGGCGGTTCCGGGCCGACCGGGCCTCGTCCACGACGAGGTTCCGCGCGACCGTGAACAACCACGCGCGGGCACTGTCGGGTGTCCGCTCCAGGACGGCGGGCCGCTGCCAGGCGCGGACCATCGTCTCCTGCACGACGTCCTCGACGGTGTGGCCGTCCCGCGTGAGGTGCCGGACGTAGCGGGTGAGCGCCTCGCCGTGCTCGCGGTAGAGCGTGGCGAGCAGTTCGTCGGCTCCCCTGCCGGTGACCATCACTTGTCCAGGTCGAGCGAGAACTCGACGGAGCCCTTCGGGTCCACCGTGACGAAGCCGAGCGACGGCGCCTGCACGCCGTAGTCCTCGAACGTGATCGGGATGCTGCCGGCGACCTGCACAGTGCCGTCCTTCGCGACGGCGACCTGGGCGTCGGCGGTGACGGGCTTCTCGACGCCGTGCAGGTCCATCGTGCCGGTCAGCGTGACGTCCTGGGTGGCGCCGTCGAGAGCGCCGGACACGTCGACGGGCTCCGTCAGCGTGAACGTGGCCGTCGGGTGCTGGTCGGTCTGCAGCGCGGTGTTGCGGAAGTACTCGTCACGTGCGGCCTCGGGCGTGCTGATCTTCGCGACCTGCACGGTGACGGTCGCCTTCGTGAGGGAGCCGTCGCTGACCTCGGCCGTGCCCTCGACGTCCTTCGTGCGTCCGACCACGTTCACATCCTGCCCCTGCAGGACCTCGTGCACGCGGTACCCGGCGAACGAGTCCCCCGTCGAGGTCCAGGTGCCGTCGGCCTCGGACGCGCTGAGCTTCCCGGCGCCGCCCGACGTCCCGGCGCTGACCGACGGCGCTGCCGCGGCCTGGCCGTTGACGGTGTTCGCGTAGATGACCGGGCCGGCGATCGCGGCCGCGGCGCCGACGACCACGACGCCGGAGGCGATGCCGATGATGACCTTGGTGCGTGTGCGGAGTCCCATGCCCTGACGACGAGACAGCGGGCCGGATCGTTCACCGCGGGGCTCGCCCGGCGTGTCGATCTCTGCCAGGCTCGGGGTGTGGAAGCGCAGCCGTCGGTCGTCGTCGCCGTGGCCCGTGACGAGGGCCACCACTTCAGCAAGCCGCTCGCGGACGAGGTCGTGCTCGTCGCGGGGTGGGGCATCGAGGGCGACGCCCACGCCGGCACGACGGTGCAACACCGGTCCCGGGTCGCGCGGGACCCCTCGCAGCCGAACCTGCGGCAGGTGCACCTGCTGCACGCCGAGCTGTTCGACGAGGTCGCCGCGGCCGGGTTCGCGGTCAGTCCCGGCGACATTGGCGAGAACGTCACGACGCGGGGCATCGACCTGCTCGGGCTGCCCACCGGCACCGTCCTGCACCTCGGGGAGTCGGCGAGCGTGCGGGTGACGGGCCTCCGCAACCCCTGCCAGCAGATCAACGGGTTCGAGCCGGGGCTCCTCAAGGCGGTGCTCGGCCGTGACGAGGACGGGTCCGTGGAGCGGAAGGGCGGCGTGATGTCGGTCGTGCTCACCGGCGGGGCCGTGCGGCCGGGTGACGCCGTGCGGGTCGAGCTGCCCGCCGGGGCGCCGGAGCCGCTGCAGCCCGTCTGAGCGGTCGAGCGGGCCGGGCGGCTCGCTGGCTGGCTGGTTCGCTGGCTGCCTGGCTGCCTGGCTGGCTTGCTGGCTTGCTGGCTTGCTGGCTGCCTGGCTGCCTGGCTGCCTGGCTGCCCGAGTCTCGGCGTGCGCAGCCGCCGGCGCGCGGCCGCCGGCGCGCGCTGGCACAGTGGGAGCGTGCAGCACCACGGAACCGTCGTCGTCGCCGGCTGCGGCGACCTGGGGACCGAGGCCGGTCTCCGCTTCGCCGCCCTCGGCCACCCCGTCATCGGTCTGCGTCGCCGCGCCGGACTCCTGCCGGCACCGCTCACCGGACGGAGCACCGACCTCCGCCACGACGTCCCGACGATCCCGGACGACACCGCGGTCGTCGTCGTCGCGACGGCAGCCGGCAGCCGCGACGTCGACGAGTACCGCGCGACCTACGTCGACGGGCTGCGGAACGTCCTCGACGGCATCGACGCCTCCGCCGCCACACCGCGGGTGGTCGTGGTCTCCTCGACCGCGGTGTACGACGTCGACGACGGGTCCGAGGTCACGGAAGCCACCCCGGTGCGCGGGAGCACACCGACCGCGGCCGTGCTCGTCGAGGCCGAGGAACTGCTGCGCCGCCGTGCGCCGGGTGCGGTGCTGCTCCGGCTGAGCGGCGTGTACGGCCCCGGACGCGAGCGGCTCGTCGACCAGGTGCGGTCGGGCAGCGCCCGGCTCGCCCCCGGCCGGTCACCGCACACGAACCGCATCCACCGCGACGACGCCGCTGCCGCACTGGTCCACCTCGCGACGCTGGTGGACCCCGCGCCGACCTACCTCGGGACGGACGACGAGCCCGTGCCCCTCGACGACGTGCTCCGCTTCCTCGCGCACGAGCTCGGCGTGGACGAGCCGGTGCGGGGTGACGGCGACGGACGACAGGCAGGTGGCGACAAGCGGCTCTCGAACGCCCTCCTCCGCTCCACCGGATGGGCACCGCGGTACCCGACCTTCCGCGAGGGGTACCGTGCGGTGCTCGCGGGCGAGGGCACCCGCCACCCCTGACCGCGCGAGACCGCGGGCCGAGCGATCGCCCCGCAAGGACGCGGTCGGGAGGCCCGTGGCGGCGCCGCCACGGGCCTCCCGAGCGCCCGATGGGTCGCGTGACGCCGGTCAGGCCCGGATGAGGTTCGGGGCGAACCGGCACCAGTAGTCGGTGATCGGCCCGTCCGACTCACGGATGCCGACACCGAAGGACTCGCCGTCGACCACCCAGGACCCGAGCACCGGGTGGTTGTGCCCGTTCCGCCCCGGGAAGTCGGGCAGCTCGTGGTACTGCTGCCAGACCCGCTCGCCGTTCGTGCCCGCGCGGCGGTACTCGGTGCCGTTGGTCGTCACGGAGCCGTCGGCCCGGTGCACGGCGATGCCGTCACCCTCGCGGCCGAAGACCGGCTTCACGACGAAGTCCGTCATGCCGTTCGGCCCGTCGGCGTACGACGGCAGCAGGTTCTCGTGACCGGGGAACAGCCGCCAGAGGGCGACGAGCAGCAGCTTGTTGGACAGGAACATCTTCCACGCGGGCTCATACCAGTGCCCGAGCCGGCCCCGGTCCCGCACGAGGAACGCGCCGAACTCCTGGTCGCCGGAGGCACGGTCGTCGCCCGACACGAGGTCTTCCCACGGGTAGAGCTTGAAGATGTTCCGGATGACCGGCCACTGCGTCCCGGGGTCGTCCCCGGGCAGGGTGAAGGCGCTCCGCGAGGACCCGGCGGGCTCCTGGTTGCCGACGAACTGCCGGGCCGCGGCGTGCCAGCCGATGTCCTTCATCTCGATGCCGGTGTGCTCCCAGCCGGCCTCGCCGGCGAGGTCGCGCATGTACGCGACGGTGTCCCAGTCCTCGCCGGCGGTGTCGAGGTCGGAGTGCGCGACGAACAGTCGGCCGCCGTCCTCCGCCCGCAGTGACGCGTGCAGGAGGGTCCGCCACCGGGCGACGAGCGCCTCGTGGATACCGTTCCACTGGTCGGTGTCGGCGGGCAGCTCGCCGGACTCGACGCGCTCGCGGAACCAGTGCCACTGCGTGACCGACGCCTCGATCAGCCCCGTGGGTGTGTCCCCGTTGTACTCGAGGAGCTTGGCGGGCGACCCGTCACCGGCGTACGCGAGGTCGAAGCGGGCGTAGACGTCGGGCTCGTCGTGCCGCAGTGACCAGGACGCGAGTTCGAAGCCGTCCGGCGTGAGCCCGAGCGTGCCGAGCTCGCCGGACGCCAGGTACCGGGCGGCCTCGAGGCACATGCGGTGCAGCTCCTCGGTCTGCCGCTCGAGTGCCTCGACCTCGGGCAACGTGAAGACGTAGGCCGCCCCGTCGTTCCAGTACTCGACCTCGCTGCCGTCCTCGCGGACCGACCGTGAGTACACCAGACCGGTCTGCTGGATCCGCCGCCGCCAGTCCGGCCGCTCGGTGAACTCGACGCGCTCCATCAGCCGCCGAACCCGCCGTGCTCGCCGGAACCGCCGAACCCGCCCTTCGACACCGCGCTGCCGCGCGACGACAGCCCGGACTGGGCGGTCTTGCCCGCGGGCAGCGAGCTCCGGCCGCCCGCGACGGTGTCACCGACGGCGGGCACCTTCGTCGTCCGGCTGCTGCTCACGGGCAGGTAGTACCAGCCGGCGTGGCCGCCGTGGTTGTTGCAGTCGTCGTCCGGGAGCCGCTTCTGCGTGCTGTTGTCACGGCAGATCTTCGCGTAGTCGGCGTCGACACCCGATCCCTCGCCGCAGCCGGTGAGGGATGCGGCGAGCGCGGCGACGACGCCGATCGAGACGACCCGGGACGCGCGACGACGATGACGATCGGAACTCACGAACGTCGAGACTAGGCCGTCGGGAGCGCCGCGGCACGACGGATCCGCCGCTGGCTGCGGGCAGCGGATCGGACACCGCGCGTGCGCGGGACGCGGTCGGGAGGCCCGTGGCGGCGCCGCCACGGGCCTTCCGACCATCTGTTGGTCGCGTCAGCGACGCTCAGTGCTCGTCGTAGTGGTCCTCGTGACGGGCGTGCCGGTGGCCGTCGTGCACGTAGTCCACGTGGTCGCCGTGCTCGACGGTCTCGTGCTCGCCACCGTCGTGCTCGTGGTCGTGCTCGGTGACGTCGTGCTCGGCGACACGGTGCTCGGCGTCGTCGGCTGCCGGGGTGGGGGTGCTGTCGGTCATGATTCCTCCTGAGATCGGTTCTCAACAAGAGGCTACGGCAGCGCGCGGCGCGTGTCCGGCAGCTGTGTCCTCGCTCAGTGGTGCCGGTGGTCCTGGATCGTCATGCGCGGACCGAACGACGGCTTCCGGAACCCCGATCCGCCGATGAGCCGGACGACCCGCTCCCGGTGCCCCCCGGTACGGCTCGAGGAGCTCGAGCATGCCGTCGTCGTCGACCGGGCCGCCGGTGAGCGCCCACCCGACGAGCGCGGGCACGTGGTAGTCGCCGACGCTCGGCGAGTCCGGGTCGCCGTGGGCCCGCTGGGCGGTCTCGGCGGCGGTCCACTTCCCGATCCCCGGGACCGACTGCAGCCGTTCGGCGACGCGAGGCCCGCCGCGACCGAGCGCCAGCGTGCGTTCGAGCGCGGGTGCGACCCGTACCGCCCGCATGACCGTGGCCGACCGACCGGGTTCGATGCCGGCCCGGTGCCACTCCCAGCTGGGGATCGCGGCCCAGCCGGCCACGGTCGGCTGCACCCAGGTGTCGGCGGGCGCCGGACCGGGAGCGGGCTCACCGAACCGCCGCAGGAGGTACCGCCAGGCACGCCAGGCCTGCCGCGAGGTGACCTTCTGCTCCATGATCGCCGGCACGAGCGCGGCGAACACGGCGTTCGTCCGCAGCAACCGCAGCCCCGGCTGGCGGTGCAGCGCATCGACGAGGAACGGGTGCGCCGAGACGTCGAGGTCGGACCAGTCGTCACCCCTGCCGAGGAGCTCGGGCGCGTGCGCGACCGCCCACTCGGCACCGTCGCCCCAGGCAGAGACGGCGATCGCGTCGCACCCGTCGCGGCGGACGAGCACGGACGCGGGACCCGTCGGTGTGCGCACCGTGAGCCACGTGTCGGCGCCGACCACCCGGAAGGCGGGGTCGCCGGAGCCGCGTTGCAGCGGCCGGAGGGTCGCGCGGACGTCCACCGGGCCTCCCGGTCGGTACACCGTGTCGACGCGCGTGGCCGCGTCGTCGACGCGACCGTCGGCGGAGGCGGGCGCAGCGAGGGACACACGCAGGATGGTAATGCGGAACCACCGTCAGTCATGATGGGCGTGTCCCACCACCGTGACCCACCACCGTGGTCCACCCCACCGACGATGGAGTTGTTCCCGTGCGCATCGGCATCCTGACCTCCGGCGGCGACTGCCCCGGCCTGAACGCGGTCATCCGCGGCATCGTGCTCAAGGGCATCGCGATCTACGGACACGAGTTCGTGGGCTTCCGCGACGGGTGGCGGGGCGTGGTGGACGGCGACATCGTCCCGCTCGGCCGCAAGGACATCCAGGGCATCGCCAAGCAGGGCGGCACCATCCTCGGCACGAGCCGCACGAACCCGTTCGAGGGCGAGCGCGGCGGCGTCGAGAACATCGAGAGGACGCTGGAGCGGCACGGCATCGACGCGATCGTGGCGATCGGCGGCGAGGGCACCCTCGCGGCGGCCAAGCGACTCACCGACGCCGGTCTCAAGATCGTGGGCGTGCCGAAGACCGTCGACAACGACCTCGGCGCCACGGACTACACCTTCGGCTTCGACACCGCGGTCGCGACCGCCACCGAGGCCATGGACCGCCTCCGCACGACCGGCGAGTCGCACTCGCGCTGCATGGTCGCCGAGGTCATGGGCCGGCACGTCGGCTGGATCGCCCTGCACTCGGGCATGGCGGCCGGCGCGCACGCGATCCTCATCCCCGAGCAGAAGACGAGCATGGAGCAGATCGCCGCGTGGGTCCGGGCGGCCTACGACCGCGGCCGCGCACCGCTCGTGGTCGTGGCCGAGGGCTTCGTCCCCGACCATGAGGACAACGCCCACACGGAGCGTGGCCTCGACGCGTTCGGGCGGCCGCGCCTCGGCGGGATCGGGGAGCGCCTCGCGCCGCTCATCGAGGAGATGACGGGCATCGAGACCCGCGCCACCACGCTCGGCCACATCCAGCGCGGCGGCACCCCGACGGCGTACGACCGGGTCCTCTCCACCCGGCTCGGCCTCGCGGCGATCGACTCGGTCGTCGAGGAGCGGTGGGGACGGATGGTCGCGCTGCGCGGCACCGAGATCGAGCACGTCTCCTTCGAGGAGGCGCTCGGCGAGCTCAAGACCGTGCCGCAGGCCCGGTACGACGAGGCCGCCATCATGTTCGGCTGAGCGGCGCCGCTGGCGCGGCGCGGCGGCGAGACTCGGGCTGGGCGACGGCTCTCGCGCCGTCCGGCGCGAGGAACGTCGCTGACCGCGAGACTCGCCTCGCGGCACGGCCTGGAGGCACGGGGTAGCGTCCGACGCGTGACCCGCGCCGTCCTCGTCTCCAGTTCCGCACCGCCCGCCGTCACCGAGGTCGACCTCCCCGACCCCGCCGAGGGCGAGGTGCTCGTCGACGTCACGGCGTCGAGCGTCAACTACAAGGACGGGCTCGCGCTCGCCCGGAACCCCGGGGTGGCCCGGGTCGACCCCCTCGTGCCGGGCATCGACGTCGTCGGCACCGTGTCGGCCCTCGGCCCCGGCGTGCACGGCGTGGCCATCGGCGACCGGGTCACGTGCAACGGGGCCGGACTCGGGGAGACCCGGCACGGCGGCTGGGCGGTGCGCACCGTGGTGCCCGCGGACGCCCTCGTGGTCCTACCGGACGGTGTCGGCGACGTCTTCGCCGCAGCGGTCGGCACCGCCGGGTTCACGGCCCAGCTGAGCGTGCTCGCGCTCGAGCGGACGGTCGCGCCGGACGACGGCCCCGTCCTCGTCACCGGCGCCTCGGGCGGGGTCGGGAGCGTCGCCGTCGCCCTGCTCGCCGCCCGCGGCTACACCGTGACGGCGTCGACCGGCCGCACCACGAACGCCGACGCGCTCCGACGACTCGGGGCCGCCGAGGTGGTCGACCGCGCGGAGTTCGCCGAGCTCGGGAAGCCGCTGCAGCGCGCACGCTGGGCAGGGGCGGTGGACAGCGTCGGCGGCGCCACCCTCGCGAACGTCCTCGCCGCGACCCAGTGGGGCGGCGCCGTGACCGCCTGCGGGCTGGCGCAGGACGCCGGACTGCCCACGACCGTGATGCCGTTCATCCTCCGAGCGGTGTCGCTGCTCGGCATCAACTCGGTCGACGCCCCGCACGCCCTCCGGCAGCGGGCATGGGACCGGATCGCGACCGACCTCGACCCCGCGCTGCTCGCCGAGGTGACCCGCACGGTGTCGCTGTCGCAGGCGATCGAGGTCGGCGCCGAGGTCGTCGCGGGACGGGTGCACGGCCGGACGGTGGTGGACGTCGCCGCCGCGTGAGACGGTGCCGACATATTGCTACACCACCATTTCACAAACGTTTGCACATTGAACACCCTAGGATTGGAGTACGAAACGCCCGATCCGTGAGGAGCGCCGATGCCCGTCCCGAAGTCCACCGTCGAGAACTCGCCGCGGAAGCTCCTGCGGGACGTCGTCCTCGAGAAGATGCTCGCCGCGATCCAGGACGGCACGCTCCAGGCCGGCGAACGCCTCAACGACGACGAACTCGTCGCGTGGCTCGGCGTCAGTCGCACCCCGATCCGCGAGGCGATCGCGAAGCTCGTCGACTACGGCCTGGTGGAGATGGAGGCGAACCGCTACACGCGCGTCGCGACTCCGACCGCCGAGCAGTTCGACGAGGCCCTCCAGGTCTTCACCGGGATCGCCGAGCTCGCCACCCGGTGGTCCCTCCCCAAGCTCGACGACGCCGGTGTCGCCGAGCTCGTGGAGATCCTGGAGCGCGTCCGGATGCACGCCGAAGCCGAGGACAAGGCGATGAACGCCGATGTCCGACAGTTCGTCGAAGCCGCGATCCGGTACTCGGACAACTCCCTCCTCGAGACGCTCTCGCACGCGATCATCCCGCGACTGCAGTTCATCGCCCTCGCCGAGAGCCGGTTCACGTTCTGGGACGGGCGGTTCTCCATCGACCCGCTGATCGCGGCCGTGCGCTCGCGCGACGGCGATGCCGGCGGTGCCGTGATCCGCGCCCTCGGCGTCACCCTCACCGACCTGCTGCAGCGCCTCCGAAGCGGGAACTGAGCCTGTGGACGCCGGTACGCGGTCGGCGGACACGCTCGTCGCCGCCTCCGGCGTCCGGGTCACCCGGTCCGGACGCGACCTCATCCGCGACGTCGACCTGACCGTGCGGCCGGGCGAGCACTGGGCGCTCCTCGGGCCGAACGGCGCCGGCAAGTCCACCCTCCTCGCGGTCCTCGGTGAGACCGGGCACCCGAGTGCGGGGACCGTCGACCTGCTCGGGCGGCGGCTCGGGCGCGTCGACGTCCGGGAACTCCGCGAACGCATCGGTCACGTCGACCCGCGGCACCGCGTGCTCTCCCCACTGACGGTGCTCGAGACGGTGCTCACCGGCGTCACCGGGACGACCGACCTCATGCTGCGCTGGACCCCCACGGCCGAGCAGGCCGCGGCCGCCGAACAGCACGTCGCCGACGTCGGGCTCACGGCGCGACGCGACGCCCGCTGGCCGGTGCTGTCCCAGGGTGAGCGTGGACGGGCGCTCATCGCTCGGGCGCTCATCGCGGAACCGCGGCTGCTGCTGCTCGACGAGCCCGCGACCGGACTCGACGTCGCCGCCCGCGAGCACCTGCTCGAGACGGTCGACGCGCTCCGCCACCGGCACCCCGCGCTCGGGAGCGTGATGGTGACCCACCACCTCGAGGACCTGCCCGCCTCGACGACGCACGCGATGCTGCTCCGCGACGGGGCGGTCGTGGCGCAGGGCACCGCGGACGAGGTCATCACGTCGTCGGCGATCTCCCACGCGTTCGACTTCCCGCTCGCGATCGTGCGGGCCGAGGGACGCTGGGCCGCACGCCGGGCGTCCTAGTCGCGCTACACCCCTCCCCATTGGCCCCTCATCTGAAATGTGTAGTACTGTCATGCTGTCGTGATGGTGTCGGCAGCCGGGGGTTCAGATGGCGCGGGTGGTCGTCTCGTGGTCGTCGCCACGGCGTCGGTTCGAGCTGTCGGCGCCCGCCGAGATCCACGACCTCGAAGCGGCTCGATCCCAGCTCCGGCAGGGGATGCTCCTCTGTGCACTGCTCCCGTTCGATGGCGCCGAACGGATCTCGGCGGCGGTCGGCTTCCCCCGATCCGTCTCGTCCGTGGTCGACCCCGCCGAGCAGCGAGCCCCGGCGGAGGTCCGTCACCTCGGCTCATCGACCGGGCGGGGCGCGTTCCAGGCCGCGATCCACGAAGCAATCTCACGGATCGAGGACGGCAGCATCGAGAAGGTCGTGCTGGCCCGTCACGTCGATCTGACCTCGTCCGAGCCGTGGGCGGTGCGTGACGTCCTCGCTCGCCTCAGGAGCCGAGGCCGTACGGCGCGGTTCTCCTACTCCCAGGGCAACCACACGATCATCGGCGCATCGCCCGAACTCCTCGTCAGCCATGACGGAACGGAGATCTGCTCCGTCCCGCTGGCAGGCTCCCGAGCGCGTCCACCGCGCCCGGCGGATCGCTCGAACACGATCAATGCGCTCGAGCGGTCAGCGAAGGACAACCACGAGCACCAGGTCGTCGTCGATGCGGTGCACGAGACGCTGCGCCCCCTGGGACCCGTGCGCCAGCGACGAGGCGTCGTCCAGACGACGGACTCACTCCACCTGATGACCGAGCTCCGCGTTCGTCCGGTCGCGCCGGTCCGGTCGCTCGACGTCGCGCGCCGGCTGCATCCGACCCCCGCGATCTGCGGCACGCCGAGGAGCGCCGCCAAGGATCTGCTCCGCGAGCTGGAGGACCGGGACCGAGGGTACTTCTCCGGAGTCGTCGGATGGGAAGCAGCGGACGGCACGGGTGAGTGGTGGCTCGTGATCCGCAGCGCCGAGCTGGCCGGGCGCTCGGCGACAGCGAGCGCCGGAGTGGGGATCGTGCGCGGGAGCGACCCAGCCGCCGAACTCGCCGAGACCGACCACAAGCTGCGTCCGATGCTCCGAGCCCTCGGTGTGTCGGACATCCCCTCGCTCGACAGACGGACGGAAGAACCATGAACTCCACCACCACTTCGCGATCGATCCGCTACGACGACCCGTTGAACGTGCTCCTCGCCATGCAGCGACAGGTCGGCGAGCAGAACGCGTTCTTGCTGGAGTCCCTCTCCGGGCCGGACGCCGACACACGGACATCCATCGTCGGTGCCACGGGAGTGCTCGAGCTCCGCGTCACGGACGGTCGCGTCGAGTTCACCGGACTCGAGCCAGCGATCGAGGCATGTCGCTCGGTTCTGGTCGCCGAACGCATCATCGAAAGCGGTGCGGTCGGTGATCGTCTCGTCGACGGGGACGGCCTGTGGAGACTCCCCGAAGTGCTGCAGCGCATCCTCTTCCCTGACGATGTGCCAGCCGCCAACATCGGGTTGCTCGCCTACTACGGGTACGAAGCCGTCCGGTACGCGGAACGACTCCCCCGGCCAGCCCACCACGCCGCACCGACGGAACCGGATGCCGTTTTCAGTGTCGTCCACGCATGCGTCACCATGCCGTCCGGGTCGTCGATCGGGTACGTCGCGGCGACGAGCACGTCGATGTGGGCACCACTCGACCTCGCTGCCTTCTGCCGGGATCTCGAAGAGCGCGCCAGCGTCGTGGACGGACGACCGCTCCCTGCTCCGACGTCCGTTTCCGACGACACATCGTTCGACGAGTACAGCCGTCGCGTCGAGGTCGCGCTGGAACACATCCGGGCGGGTGACATCTACCAGATCCAACTCGGACACGAGATCACGGTCGAGACGACCGCCACCCCGATGCAGGTGTACCGACGGATGCGTGAACACAATCCGTCGCCGTACATGAGCTACCTCCCGATGGCCGGCTCGACCATCACCGGCGCCTCGCCCGAGCTCTTCGTCCGAGTACAACAGGACCGAGTAGCGATGCGGCCGATCGCGGGGACAGCCCGTCGAACAGGGTCCGCGCCGGAGGACGCTTCAGCCGTCGCGGTGCTCTCCGCATCAGAGAAGGAACGTGCCGAGCACCTCATGCTGGTCGATCTCTGTCGGAACGACCTCGGCCGGGTCGCGTCCACCGATTCGACGACCACGCAGGGCCTGATGACCGTCGAGCAGTACTCACACGTCTTCCATCTCGTCACCACCGTCGCGTGCCGCGTCGAACCTGGTCACTCGATCTCCGACATCGTCCGCGCGAGCTTCCCGGCAGGAACGATGACCGGTGCACCGAAGGTCCGGGCCATGGAACTGATCGATGAACTCGAGACCGCCCCGAGAGGCTTCTACGCCGGAGCCTTCGGGATCATCGATCGACACGGCGACGCAGTCCTGGGCCTGGCGATCCGGATGGCTGTGCACCGGGGAGGATCGGCGCGCATCAGAGCGTCGGCCGGGATCGTCGCCGATTCGACCGCCCACGACGAATGGCACGAGACGATCGCGAAGATGGGCGCCGCGTACTTCGCCGTGACGGGTGAGGAACTGCGATGAGATCGCTGTTGATCGACGCACAGGACAGCTTCGTCTACATCATCGCGCAGTACCTACGGACACTCGGAGGCACTGCGGACGTGATCCGCTCGGCCGACGCCGACGGCGACGCGATCAACCGCGCGGGGTACGACCTGGTCCTGCTCGGCCCCGGGCCCGGCACACCGACCGACGCCGGACACACCCAACTCATGTCCCACCTGGCGATAGACCAGGCGATCTTCGGAGTGTGTCTCGGACACCAGGCGATCGCCGAGCACTTCGGCGCCTCGATCGGCCGGGCGGACCGCCCGATGCACGGGAAGCAGAGCAGCGTCACCCATGACGGGTCGGGGGTCTTCACGGCGTTGCCCTCGCCGCTCGCGGTGACCCGCTACCACTCCCTCGCGGTCGACCCGTCGACGGTTCCGGACGAGCTCGTGGTCTCCGCAACGGCAGACGACGGCACGATCATGGCACTCCGCCATGATCACCGCCCGATCGAGTCCGTGCAGTTCCACCCGGAGAGCATCGGGACCGACTTCGGGATCGAGATGCTGCGGTCGTTCGTGTGCGCACACGGCCTGACAGGACGGGGCAGGGCGTGAAACCTCCCACCGTGCTCGCCGTCAACGGATCCGAACGGGCCGACGGCGACACCGCGCAAGTGCTCGGTCACTGCACGGGTCGTTTCGCGGCGAACGGTGTCGCTCTGGAGATCGTCACGCTCGCGAAGGTCTCCATGTCGCCGTGCGGACCGTGCGGACCGTGCGGCGATTGCAACACGCGCATGGAGCGCTGCCTGGTCGACGATGACGTCCGGAGCATCGTCGATCGGCTCGAGCGCGTCGACGGAGTCATCTACGCGACTCCGGTCCACGGTTTCGGCACGGCGTCGTTGATGCAGACCTTCCTCGAACGCGCTGGTGTCGGTCACCTCCGATTCCGACGACCGCTCGCCAACAAGGTCGGCGGCGCCGTGGTCGTGGCCCGCAGGTACGCTCACGACGCGGTCATCGCACAACTGACGCAGAACATGCTGCTCAACCGGATGATCGTTCCTGGGAGTGGCTTCCCCGCGGTGCTGCGGACGGAGAACGACAGGTCACCACTCGCGGACGCAGAGGGCCTCGTTGCGCTCAACGCCATGGTGGACCGGGTGAGCAACCTCATCCACCTGCTGCGGTCGGTCGATCTCAGACAGCTGGAATCCGGCACCCGCAACGAGCGCGAGGCCCTCGCCGCTCGTCAGCAGGTCAGCGCCCTGCGCTGAGTACTCGCCGCGACAGCGAGCACGACGCCCCCGAACACCGCAACGGCGCTCGGCACCCAGGCGAGGGCGAACGAGCCTGTTGTGTGCAGGACAGCACCGGTGACGACGGGTCCACTCGCGAAACCGACGTACATCCACGTGGACAGCCTCGCTGACACCGCTCCGATGACATCCGACCCGCAGGTCTGGATGACGAGCGTGTTGGCCACCGCGCTGACGCACAACAGACTCGCCCCCGCGAGGATGACGACCAGCCAGACGATCCAACGCACCGAGGACTCGGCGAGCCAGAGCCCCGGAGGGACCAGGAGCGCGAGGGCGGTGGCCGTGACCAGACTCGAACCGACCGGTCGCCCGCGCGTGAGGCCGCGTGCCATCCCGGCGCGTGCTGCGAGACCGGTCAGGCCGATCCCCGCGACCGCAGCGGCCCCGCCGGCAGTTCCGTACCCGAGGCCGTCGGCGACGAAGAGCGCGAGGAACACGTTGAGCGACTGCATGGCGAATCCGGAGAGTCCGACGACGCCGATCGTCAACGCCACGCCCCGGGGCAGCGAGACGCGAGGACGGCGTCCTGTCACCGGTCGGACGGTCGAGCCGAGCTCTGCAGTCCGGCGGTGACCGATCAGGACGACACCGAGCACGATCGCCCCGACCACGAGCATGCCGGAACGCCAACCGACGGATCCGATCGCCACGATCATGACCGCACCGACGAGGAACTGTCCCGCTTGGACACCGGACTGCTTCACGCCGATCCAGGTGGGCACCCGTGCGTGCGGGGCGACCGCGCGGACGGCGCGGTTCGTGAGGGAGTTGCACAGCGCCTGACCGGGCGCTGCGATCACCGACGCGGCGAGGAACCACCAGAAGTTCGTTCCACCAGCCGCGACCAAGAGGCTGAGCGCCGCCAGCAGGAACACGGCATGCACCTGACGACTCAGATCGAGTCGATCGCTCAACGCTCCGCACGATCGACCGAGCACTGCCGCCAGGACGAACGTGACCGCCGGCAACGCGGCGAACTCGGGGGATGTCACGATGCCGAAGCCGAGCATCGCCGGTCCGGCGGCCGCGAACGCGTAGTTGACCGCTGGCGCCGCCGCCATGACCGACGTCAGCAGCGCGAGGGAGCCGCGGCGGGGGACGGGACTGCTCGACGTGCGCATCGGCCGATGCTACAACATGTCAGAATGTCAAACGCCAGCTGTCTCTGCTGAGATCGACGGCCGGTGACCCGAGGTGCTACGCAGCCGCGCTCGCTGCCGCCTTCGCGGCCGCCGGCAGCGCGTCGAGCACCCGCCCGACGGCACGGTCGTCATGCGCCGCCGTGACGAACCACGCCTCGAACACGCTCGGCGGCAGGGTGACGCCCTGTTCGAGCATGCTGTGGAAGAACGGCGCGTAGCGGAAGGTCTCCTGCGCCCGCACGTCGTCGTAGTTCCGCGGGGCGACGTCGGTGAACGCGAACGAGAACAGGTTCCCGGCGTGCTGCACCGTGTGGGCCACGCCCTCGGCTGACAGCGCCTCGCTCGTCGCCGTCGCGATGGTCGCCGCCGTGCGGTCGAGCTGCGCGTACACCTCGGGCGTCGCCGCACGGAGCGTGGCGATGCCCGCGGCGACGGCGAGCGGGTTCCCGGACAGGGTGCCGGCCTGGTACACGGGACCGAGCGGCGCGAGGAAGTCCATCACCTCGCGGCGGCCGCCGAGCGCGGCGAGGGGCATGCCACCGCCGATGACCTTGCCGAACGTCACGAGGTCGGGCTTCCACCCGGCGCCGTCGGGTACGACCTTCGACGCCTCGAGGCCCCACCACCCCGCGCTGCCGACGCGGAAGCCGGTCAGGACCTCGTCGACGATGAGGAGCGCACCGTGCGAGGACGTGATCTGCGACAGGGCACGGTTGAACCCGCGCTCCGGGGCGAGGACGCCCATGTTGGCCGCGGCGGCCTCGACGATCACGGCGGCGATGCGCTCCGAGTGCTCGTCGAACGCGCGACGGACGGCGTCGAGGTCGTTGTACGGCAGCACGAGCGTCTGCGCGGCCGTCTCGGCGGTGATGCCGGCCGACCCGGGCATCGCGAGCGTCGCGACACCGGACCCGGCCTCGGCGAGGAGCGAGTCGGAGTGACCGTGGTAGTGCCCGGCGAACTTCACGAGCAGGTCGCGACCGGTGTACCCGCGGGCGAGCCGGATCGCGGTCATCGTGGCCTCGGTGCCCGTCGACACCATGCGGATCTTCTCGATCGGTCCGTCACCGTCGACCGACACCCGCTGCTTGACGAGTTCGGCGAGCTCGGTCTCCCCCGGGGTCGACGCCCCGAACGAGAGGCCCCGCGAGGCCGCCTGCTGCACGGCTTCGACCGTCCCGGGGTGGGCGTGGCCGAGGATCGCCGGCCCCCACGACGCGACGAGGTCGACGTACTCGCGCCCCTCGGCGTCGGTGACGTACGCGCCCTTCGCGGCGGTCAGGAACCGGGGCGTCCCGCCGACCGAGCCGTAGGCGCGGACGGGCGAGTTGACGCCGCCGGGGATGCTGTTCTTCGCGCGTCCGAAAAGCTGCTCGTTGGTCGTCGTGGTGGTCATTCGGGGGCCTTCCCGGTCGAGGCGACGCCGGACACCGCCGCGGTGCTGCCGGACGTGCGCAGGCCGGCCTCCTGGTTGAGCTTCCGGGCGATGTCGACCGCGAAGTAGGTGAGGATCGCATCAGCGCCGGCGCGCTTGATGCCGACCAGGGCCTCCATCGCGGCGGCGTCCCGATCGATCCAGCCGTTCTGCGCGGCCGCGGTGATCATCGCGTACTCGCCGCTGATCTGGTACGCCCACACGGGCACCTCGGCGACGTCCGCGGTGCGGGCGAGCACGTCGAGGTAGCTCATCGCCGGCTTCACCATGACGATGTCGGCACCCTCCTCGATGTCGAGCAGGACCTCCCGGAGGCCCTGCCGCCCGTCGGCCGCGTCGATCTGGTACGTCCGGCGGTCGCCCTGGAGCGACGACGAGACGGCTTCCCGGAACGGGCCGTAGAACGCCGAGGCGTACTTCGCCGAGTACGCCAGCAACGCGGTGCCGGCGTGACCGGTGCTGTCGAGGGCGTCGCGCGCGGCAGCGATCTGGCCGTCCATCATCCCGCTCATGCAGACCAGTTCGGCGCCGGCCTCGGCCTGCACGACCGCCATGTCGCGGTACCGCAGGAGCGTCGCGTCGTTGTCGACCGACCCGTCGGCCGCGAGGACCCCGCAGTGTCCGTGGTCGGTGAACTCGTCGAGGCACAGGTCGGACTGCACGACGAGGGCGTCTCCCACTTCTTCGCGTGCGACGCGGATCGCCACGTTGAGGATGCCGTCCGGGTCGGTCGCACCGGAGCCCTCGGCGTCCTTCGACGTCGGGACCCCGAACAGGTTCACGCCGCCGACGCCCTGCTCCGCCGCCTCGACGAGCGCCCGGCGGAAGGAGTCGAGCGAGTGCTGCGCCACCCCGGGCATGCTCGAGATCGGGACGGCCTCGGTCGCACCCTCGCGGATGAACATCGGCAGCACGAGCTCGGCGGGGTGCAGGCGGGTCTCGGCGACGAGCCGACGCATCGCCGGGGTGGCGCGGAGACGGCGGGGGCGGACCTGGGGGAACTGTCCGGTCACGATGACCTTCCTGATCGTGGTGTTTCGGGTGCTTCGGGTGCTTCGGGTGCTTCGGGGCGGAGGGCCTCGGCGACGGCGTCGAGGAGGGATTCGGCGGAGCGGCTGCGCCCGACGACGTGCACGGGCAGACCGGCCTCGCGCGCGGCCGCGGCGGTGCCGGGACCGATGCACGCGATGCGCGTGCGGGGATCGAGCGGGGCCAGCCGGCGGGCGACCTCGGAGGCGACGCTGCCGCTCGTGACGAGCACCGCGTCGGGCACCCGGTCGAGGCGGACCGGCTCGTCGCCGGTCCCCACGGTACGGTACGCGACCACGTCCTCGACGTCGATCCCGCGGGCGCGGAGCCCCTCGACGAGGGTGGGGGCGGCGAGTTCCGAGCGCGGGAAGAGGACACGGCCGGTCGTGCCCGGGAACGCCGACACGAGGCCGGCGGCCGACTCGACCTCCGGCACGAGGTCGACCCGCCACCCGGCCTGCCGCGCGGCGCGTGCGGTCGCCTGGCCGACGCACGCCACCAGCACACCGGCCGGGAGGCGCGGTGCGCGTCCGGCGACGGCCCGCACGGCCGTCGCACTGGTCACGACGAGCCAGGGGGCGGTCGACCCGGCCCCGCCGGGAACGGGCCCGTCCCCGGGTGCCGGGACGTGCCTCCCGGCCGCTCCCGCGAGGCGCCCGAGCGCCGCGTCGAGTGCAGCGGGGTCCTCCGGCGGTGCATCGGTGATGAGGGGCACCACGACGGGGTCGAGACCGCGTGCCCGGGCGGCGTCCGCGACCGCGGCGCCCCACGCACCGCCGCGCGGGACGAGGACGACCGGGAGCCGGGCCTCGTCCCGCGCGGGAGCGGTGTCGTCCGTGGTGACCGCCTAGTCCGTGCCCGTCGTCCGCGGCGCGGCCGTCGAGTCGTCGTCGGCAGGCTGCGCCGCAGCCGGGGTCGCCAGGCCGGGCCCGGCCGAGTGGTCGCCGTCGGCCGGTGCCTCGGCGACCGTCGTGGCGAGGTCCGCGAGGTCGGCCGCGCCGTTCTCGAGGAGTTCGGCCGCGACCCGCCCACCGAGCGCCAGCGCCTCGTCGAGACGGTCCTGTGCGGAGCCGTCCAGGACCGCGGCGTGCGAGGCGGTCCGGTACTCGGAGCCGTCGGGGCGGTAGACCGTCGCCGAGACGAGGAGCATCTCGGCGTCGACGACGGCGGTCGCGCCGATCGGGGCGGAGCAGCCCGCCTCGAGCTTCGCCAGGACCTCGCGCTCGGCCGTGACCGTCAGGCGGGTCGGCGCGTGGTCGAGCTTGCGGAGCGCGGCGAGCAGGTTCCTGTCCGTCTCGTCCGAGCGGATCTCGACCGCGAGGGCACCCTGGCCGGGCGCGCTCGGCCAGAAGCCGAGGTCGAGCAGTTCGGTCGCCGCGTCGAGCCGGTCGATGCGGGTCAGCCCCGCGGCGGCGAGCACCACGGCGTCGAGGTCGTCGTCCACGCGGCCGAGCCGGGTGTCGATGTTCCCGCGGATGTCCACCACGTCGAGGTCGGGACGCTTCGCCTTGAGCTGGGCGACACGTCGGGGTGACCCGGTGCCGACCTTCGCTCCTTCGGGCAGCGAGTCGACCGTGGCGCCGTTGCGGGCGACCAGGACGTCACGTGCGTCGGCGCGTTTCGGGACGGCTCCGATGGACAGCCCCGGGTACGGAGCGGTCGGGAGGTCCTTGAGGGAGTGCACGAGCACGTCGACCTCACCGGCGACCAGGGCCTCGCGCAGGGCGCTGGCGAACACCCCGGTGCCGCCGAGGCTCGCGAGCGAGGCGCGGTTCGTGTCGCCCTCGCTCGTGACCTCGACGAGCTCGACCGGACGGCCGGACGCCTTCGCGAGGCGGTCGGCGACGTCCTGCGACTGCGCGACGGCCAGCCGGCTGGCGCGGGTGCCGAGCCGGATCGGCGCCGGACCGTCCTGCTCGGTGCGCTGCTGCTCGGTCACGGAGCCAGACCGGCAGCCGCGGGCTTGAACCCGGCGCGCACGTTCTCGCAGCACCCCGGACGGCACACGTCGTACCAGGGGCCCAGGTCCGTCAGGTGCGGGCGCTCCGACGTCGGCACCCCGTTCACGCGCTCGAGCACCAGGTCGATCAGCCCGGCGACGTAGGCCGGGTCGACGCCGGGCGTCTGCGTGCGGACCGACCAGAAACCGAGCTCCTGCGCGGTCTCGGTGGCTTCTTCGTCGAGGTCCCACATGACCTCCATGTGGTCGCTCACGAAGCCGAGCGGGACGATGAGCACGGCACGGGTGGGACCGCCCTGGAGCTCCTCGTTCATGTAGTCGTTGATGTCCGGCTCGAGCCAGGGCTGCGTCGGAGGGCCCGAGCGCGACTGGTAGACGAGCTTCCACGCGGGCTTCGACGTGCCCTGCAGGTGCGCGTGCTCGGGCTGTTCGAGGAGCTCGCTCCACGCCTGGTCGAGCACGACCTCGGCGACGGCGAGGTGCTGCGCCTCGTACGCGCCGTGCTCGTCGAACCCGCGGAAGTCGGGGCCAGAGCGGGCGGCGTCGGCGGACGGGATCGAGTGCGTCGAGAACAGCACGTGCAGCTCGGTCGCGACGTCGAGGCCCTCGTTCTCGGCGATCGCCTTCGCGAGGCCGTCGCGCACGCCGTCGACGAACGGCCGGACGAAGCCGGGGTGGTCGAAGAACTGTCGGACCTTGTCGATCTTGATGGTGTCGATCAGGCCGGTGGCGTCGAGCACGCGGGCGTAGTCCTCGCGGTACTGCCGGCAGCTCGAGAACGACGAGTACGCGCTCGTCGCGATCGCGATGAGGTTCGTCAGGCCACGGTCGGCGGCCTCGGTGAACGCGTCCTCCAGGTACGGGTCCCAGTTGCGGTTGCCCCACAGCACCGGCAGGTCGATGCCGCGCTTCGCGAGCTCGGCCTCGAGCGCGGCCTTCAGCGCGCGGTTCTGCGCGTTGATCGGGCTGACGCCGCCGAAGTGCCGGTAGTGGTGCGCGACTTCTTCGAGCCGCTCGTCCGGGATGCCCCGACCGCGCGTGACGTTGCGGAGGAACGGGATGACGTCGTCCTGGCCCTCGGGTCCGCCGAAGCCGGCGAGCAGGATCGAGTCGTACGCGGTCGGCACCTCGACGTGCTCGGGCCCGTCGACCGCGGCGGGCGTCGCCGCGAGGACGGCTCCGCGTCCGTTCGTGATGTTGCTGGTGTCGGTCACGACAGCACCTCCGGCAGCTCGGCGGTCGTCACGCGACGACCCGTGTAGAAGGGCACTTCCTCGCGGACGTGGAGGCGTGCCTCGGTGTAGCGCAGGTCGCGCATGAGGTCGACGAGGTCGACCAGGTCCGGGCTCTCGAGCGGCAGGATCCACTCGTAGTCGCTCAGGGCGAAGGTCGCGATGGTGTTCGTGAGCACACGGCGGTACTTCGCACCGGCGATGCCGTGGTCGCGGAGCATCGTCGAGCGCTCCTCTTCCGGCAGGAGGTACCACTCGTAGGAACGGACGAACGGGTAGACCGTGATCCACGCCTCGGGGTCCTTGCCGCGGAGGAAGGCCGGGGTGTGCCGCTTGTTGAACTCGGCCTCGCGGTGCATCGCCATGACGTGCCAGACCGGCTCGGCATCCTGGAACAGGGCGGTGCGGCGGACGTCGCGCAGCACGGCCTGGATCGCCTGGGCGTCGTCGCCGTGCAGCCAGATCATCACGTCGGCGTCGGCGCGGAAGCCCGAGACGTCGTAGAAGCCGCGGGTGGTCACACCGCGCTCCGCAGCCGCGGAGACCACGGCGTCGAGCTCGGCGACGGCGTCGTCACCGGCACGGGGCACGGACCCCACCGGACGTCGGAAGACGGCCCACAGGGCGTAGGCCGTCAGGAGGTTCGGGTCGATGCCTGAGGCCGGGTCGGTCTCGTGTGCGTCGCCCGCAGCGGGCACGGTGGAACTCATGGGTCCTTTGTCCTATCGGTTGCCAGGGATTACCTCGGCCCCTGCCGAAGAGCGCCCGACGTGGAGGACCCGGACGGCGGCGTGGCGTCGGCCGGTCACCGCCGTCGGAGCACCGCTACGACGATACCCCCGACCACCGCAACGCCCGCTGCGAGCCCGGCCAGGTAGGGGACGGGGTTCTCGTCCGCGCGGCGCTTCAGCCCGGCGGCGGCGATGCCGATCTGCTTGGGGACGTTGAGCTTGTCCTCGATGGCGTCGAGGGTGTCGAACAGCTGCGCACGGGTCGCCGCGACGCGGTCGGCCATCTCGTCGTGCTGGTCGGTCACGGTTCCTCCGTCGGTGGTGCTGGTGCCGGATCCGGCTGTGCTGGTGCGTGGGTCGTCACGAGGGACGGTGTCAGAACCGTCCGCTGACGTCCGGAGTCCGATTGCCGTGGCGCTGCGTCGGTGTGGGCTTCTTGCCGAGACCCTTCACCGCGTTGACGTCGTTCTTGACGCTGTCGATCGTCCGCTTCGGGGTGATCGGCAGGCCCTTCTTGAAGCGCTTCCACCCGACCAGGCCGAGGATCGCCGCGACGACGAGCATGACGACGGCGACGACCAGCGCGGCGAGCCACGCCGGCATCACGGTCGCGAGGCCCATGACCGCCGCGGTCAGCAGCACGCCGATCGCGTAGAGCACGATCACGAGCGCCGCCACGAGGAGACCGGCTGCGAGCGCGAAGACCTTGACCTTCGCCAGCATCTCCGCCTTGAGCAGGTTCAGCTCGCCCGTCACGAGCTCCTTGACGAGCTTCGGGACGTCACCGACCAGGCCGAACAGCGAACGCGACTTGCGGTCGCGGGTGTCGGTCATGAGGTGTGGGCGTCCTTCTTCTGCCCGACCTTCCGGACGACCTTCTTCGTCTGCTCGCCGACGAACTCGGCGACGTCCGGCGTCTTGTCGGCGATGAAGTCCTCCGCCTTGTGGACGCCCTTCTGGAAGCCGTTGCTGTTCCAGACCTTGCCGCTGACGGTCTTGATCTGCTCGTACCGCGCCCGTCCGGCTCGCGATCCCAGGACGTACCCGAGCGCGGCGCCGGCGACGAACAGGAGCTTGCCTCGCATGTGCGATCCTCCGTGGGTCAGTGTGCAGTGGTCATGCGCCGAGCGGAATACGTCCGGCGTCTCCACAACAGTAGCCCTCGGGCACCGCCGGGTCCGCTCAGGTTCCCAGGTCGGCGTCGTCCAGGATGCGTTCCGCGGCCGCGCGGGCTCCCGCGACGATGCCGGAGAGCCCCCGGCCGGTGGACGCCTCCCCGATGCCCACCACGCCGTCCGCCAGACCCGCCGCTGTCGTGTCGGGTCCGTACCAGCGCACGCGTGCGACACCCTGCACACGGTCCGTGCCCATCCGGACGCCGAGCAGGGTGCTGGCGTCGCGGAGGGCGCGCACCCCGACGGGGTCGGACGGATCGACCGGGAGGCTCGTGGCCACGCCCGCCGGACCGCCCGCGTCGGACACCGCTCCCGCCGCGCCGTGCGGCCCGGACCCCGCTGCGCCGTCTGCCCGGGCCCCCGCAGGACCGTCCGGCGGGGTCGCGTAGCTGAGCCGGAGGACGTGCCGGCCGTCCGCCGCCTCCGCGAGCCACGGCCACTTCACGGTCGCGTGCGTCAGGGCCTTGGCCGCCACCGACTCGGCGTCCGGGTGCACGAGCATGCCCGTCCCGCGGGGCGCGGCGTCGAGGGCGGGTTCGTCGACGACGAGGGTCACGAGCTCGATCCCGGTCCGGTCGGCGGCGGACGCACGCCGCGGGTCGGGCGTGGACGCCAGCACGTGGTCGGCGACGAGTCGCTCGGTGACACCGTCGGGCCCCGTCACCTCGACCGCGTGCTCCTCGACCGCCGTCGCGGTCGTGTGGAGTCGGACGTCCACGTGGTACGTCTCCGTGTCGGCGACGAGCTCGTCGACGAGGCGCGCGATGCCGCCGCGGATGCCCTGCACGGCGGAGCCGGCCGCTGCGCGGGACCGCAGGGAGAGCACGGCGCGGGCGAGCGACCCGTCGCGGAGCAGTGCGGCGCGGAGTCCGGGCGCCACGCGGTCGGGGTCGAGGCGGTCCGGGTGGGTCGAGTGCACGCCGCCGGCGATCGGGACCACGAGGTCGTCGAGGACCCGCTCCCCCATCCTCCGGCGCACGAGCTCACCGAGGGACGGGGCCTTCGACCCGACGGGACCGGGGAGCAGGGAGTCCATCTGTGCGCGCAGCGCTCCCTTCTGTCCCACCACGGCGAGGACGTCGGCCGCCATCGGGGTGCCGGGGATCCCGAGCAGACCGGTGGCCGGGATGGGGGAGGTCCGTCCGTCCCGGGTCATCAGCCAGGCGCCGCGCTGGTCCGGGGTCACGACGTCGTTGCCGAGCCCGAGTTCGATCGCGAGCCTGCTGATCGCGTCGGTGCGGGTCGCGAACGAGTCGGCCGCCATGTCGAGGTCGATCCCCGCGACGGTGTGCCGGCGCACCATGCCGCCGAGGACGCCCGACGCCTCGACGAGCACGACGTGGGCGCCGCCCTTCGCGAGGTCCCGTGCGGCGACGAGGCCGGCGACACCGCCGCCGACCACGACGACGTCGGTCACGCCGGCTCCCCCGCGTCCCGGCCGGAGCCGAGGGAGTGCACGAGCTCGACGACGCGCGTGATGACGGCTGGGTCGGTCTCGGGCGGCACCCCGTGCCCGAGGTTCACGACGTGCGCCCGGGCAGCACCGCCGCAACGGACGACGTCGCGCACGTGGTCCTCGAGGACCTGCCACGGAGCGGAGAGCATCGCCGGGTCGATGTTCCCCTGCACGGTCACGCCGGTGCCGACGCGACGGACGGCCTCGTCGAGCGGGATGCGCCAGTCGACGCCGACGCCGTCGACCACGACCCGCTCGCCGCCGAGGGTCGTCATGTCGTGCAGGACCTCGCCGCTGCCGACGCCGAAGTGGATGCGGGGGACACCGAGGTCGGCCACGTGGGAGAGCGCACGGTCCGAGTGCGGTGCGACGTGCTCGAGGTAGTCGGCCCGCGAGAGCGAACCCACCCAGGAGTCGAAGAGCTGCGCGGCCGAGGCCCCGGCCAGCACCTGCGCCCGGAGGAACGCCCCGGACACGTCAGCGGCCCAGGCCAGCAGGCGCGACCAGGTCTCCGGGTCCGCGTGCATGAGCGTCCGCGCCCGGATGTGGTCCTTCGAGGGGCCGCCCTCGACCAGGTACGCGGCGAGCGTGAAGGGCGCCCCGGCGAAGCCGATGAGCGGGGTGCTGCCGAGCTCGGCGACCGTTCGGCGGACGGCCTCGGTGATCGGCGCCAGTGCGGACGGGTCGAGCTGTCCGAGCGCGTCCACGTCCGCCGCGCTCCGGATCGGGGACCCGAGGACCGGCCCGCGGCCGGGGACGATCTCGACGTCCACCCCGGCGAGCTTGATCGGCACGACGATGTCGCTGAAGAAGATGCCGGCGTCCACCCCGTGCCGACGCACCGGCTGCAGCGTGATCTCCGACGCGAGCGCCGGGTCGAGGCAGGCGTCGAGCATCGCGGTGCCGACCCGCAGCTCGCGGTACTCCGGCAACGACCGCCCGGCCTGCCGCATGAACCACACGGGCAGCGTCTCGGGGCGGTCGCCCCGGAGCGCGCGGACGAGCGGGGAACCGCTGGTCAGGCCGGCGGCGAGGGGGTGCGTCCCGGGCAGGGCGGTGCTGGTGGCGTCGGTCACCGGACGATTCTCGCACCGGCTGACCGGACGGTTCCCGCACATCCGTGCAGCCAGCAGCCGGCACACCGAGCGCGGGTTACCATGGAACACGTGCTCATCTGTCTCACGGCGTCGCACCGCAACGCCAGCTTCGACCTCCTGGAGCGACTGAGCATCGGCGCACCGACCGCCGCGAGCCGTCTCGTGACCGACTCCGACGTGTTGGACGGAGCCGTCGTCCTCGCCACGTGCAACCGCTTCGAGGCCTACCTGGACATCGCGGGGGACGACCGTGACTCCGCCGTCTCGGCCACCGTCGACGCCGTCGCCGCCGCCAGCGACCTCGCCCCCGCCGAGCTCCGCGACTCGGTCCGGGTCCTCGGTGGCAAGGACGTCGTGCAGCACCTCTTCGCCGTGTCGAGCGGGCTCGAGTCCGTCGTCGTCGGTGAGACCGAGATCTCCGGGCAGGTCCGGCGTTCCCTCGAGGACGCCCGCTCGAACGGCACCACGACCTCCGACCTCGAACGGCTCTTCCAGGAGGCCGCGCACACCTCGCGCGGCGTCAAGACCCGGACCCGCATCGGCGCCGCCGGACGATCGCTCGTGCGGCTCGGTCTGCAGCTCGCGTCCTCCCGGGTGACCGACTGGGCCGAGACCCGCGTGCTCCTGGTGGGGACCGGCAGCTACGCCGCGACCACGATCGCGGCCCTCCGCGACCGCGGCGCCGTGAACATCCAGGTCTTCTCGCCCTCGGGCCGCGCCGCCTGGTTCGCCGCGAAGCACGACCTCGTCGCCGCCCGTGACCTCCGCCAGGCCATCGGCTCGAGCGACGTCGTCATCACCTGCACCTCGAGCGAGGTCCCGGTCGTCGCACCGGCCGACCTCGACGACGGCATCCGTCGCATCGTGATCGACCTCGGGCTCCCCCGCAACGTCGACCCCGCAGCGGCCGGCGTCGACGGCGTCGAACTGCTCGACCTCGAGACGATCAGCATCCACGCCCCGATCTCCGAGCTGAACGCCGAGTCCGAGGCGCGCGCGATGGTCGACGACGCGGTCTCCCGCTTCCGTGCGCAGGCGCTCGAGCAGTCGACCACCCCCGCCCTCGTCGCCTTCCGCAAGCACGTGTTCGACATCCTCGACGACGAGATCGAGCGCGCGAAGCGTCGCGACCCGGACCCCGAGTCCGTCGAGCAGACCGAGCGTGCCCTCCGGCACCTCGTGGGCGTGCTGCTGCACCGTCCGTCGGTCCGTGCCCGTGAACTCGGTCGCGCCGGACGCGGCGAGGAGTTCGTCGGCGCGCTCGACGCGTTGTACGGGGTGCAGCCCGCCCCCGAGGCGGAGGTGCCGAGCCCCGTCGTGCCGCTCGCGGAGCGCACCGCGCCCGTCCGTGACGACGCCGACCGCACCGACGAGGCGGACGCGAGCTGAGCCGCCCCACGCCCTCGGCCGCCACGCCGCTCCGCAAGCTCCGCGGCGCGGCGGAACCGGGGCGCGTGGGCCCTCCGTCCGACCCGGTGACGCTCCGGGTCAGCGCGCTCCTGCTGGTCCGTGACCGCCGTGTGCTGATGGTGCGCGCGCGCGGGCGCGACGTGCTCTACCTCCCCGGCGGCAAGGCCGAGGCGCACGAGACCGACGTCGAGGCCGCACTCCGCGAAGCCCGTGAGGAGACCGGCCTCCGGCTGACGGAGCAGGACGTCGAACCGTTCGGCACCGTCCTCGAACCGGCTCACGGGCAGGCGCCCGGCACGATGGTCGCGATGGCGCTGTTCCTGGTCCGGCCGGGAGGCACGCTCGACTCCGCCACGCCCGTCGCCTCCGCGGAGGTCGACGAGGTGGAGTGGGTCACCTCAGCGGACGCGGACCGCTGTCCGCCCGCCGGCGTCGAGACGCTCCGCCGACTGGTCGCCGCGGACCTCGTCGACTGAACGTCTGCTCAGGTCACTCGTCCTTGTCGACGTAGTGGCCCACGCCCTCGGGACCGGCGGGCTCCGGCTCGCCGGGGATGTCGCTCTCGACGTACTCGCCCTCTTCACCGTCGGGCGTCGGACGGTCCTCGCCCGGGATGTCGCTCGAGACGAACTCCCCCACCGGCTCGCTGCTGGCCACGTGCCCCTCGCCCGGGATCTCGCTGTCCGTGAAGGCTCCGGCGCGGGGTTCGACACCGTCCGCGCGACCCTCGTCGCCGCGTGCCTGCTCGTGCTTGTCCGTCATGGCGGTCTCCGTCGTCCGTGGTGCTGGTGGTGCACGGTTCCCCGTGCCGGTGCCCGCGAGTGTGCTCGCGGTGCCTGGACACTGCCCGAGACAGGGCTGCCGGGCGGTGGTTGCGTTGGTCCATGCAGCGCAGGACAGCAAGCTCGTTCGTGTCCGTCGCCGTCGGGGTGTTCGCCGTCGGGGTCCTCGCCGGGTGTGCCGGGGGTGGATCGACGACGGGTCCGACCGCCACGTCGGCGTCGACGGGCGCCGTGACCACCGCGCCCACCAGTGCGTCCGGGGGCCCGTCGGCCTCGGGGTCGGCCGGGTCGGGGTCGTCCGGATCGGGGTCGTCGGGGTCGTCGTCCGGGTCGGGGTCCGGATCGTCGGGGTCCTCCTCGTCCGGATCGGGGTCGTCGTCCGCGGCCGGGTCGGCCCGGTGCGCGACGTCCGCCCTGGCGGTGGGAGAGGAGCCCGGGAGCGGGGGCGCCGCGGGCAGCACCGTCTTCCACATCACGCTCGAGAACACCGGGACGACGACCTGCACGCTGCAGGGCTGGCCCGGGGTCTCGTTCGTCGGTGGTGGCACGGGCAAGCAGATCGGTGCAGCGGCGACCCTCGACCGGTCGGCCCCGCACCCCACCGTGACACTGAAGCCGGGTCAGGTCGCCGTGGCACCGCTCAAGGTGGGGCAGGCCGGGAACTACTCGACGGCGGACTGCTCGCCCGTGACCCCGGACGGCTTCCGCGTCTACCCGCCGGGCTCGAAGACGTCGCTGTTCCTCAAGGACTCGGGACACCAGGCCTGCCGGGCGGCCGACGCGCCGCTGCTCAGCGTCCAGGCGTTCGTGCCGGAGGGTCAGGCGACCTCCTGACGGTCCGGTCTGCCACGATGACCCGGTGGTGACCATCGCGTGGACCGTACCGGGTCCGGACGAACTCGTCGAGCTCTACCGTTCCGTCGGCTGGTCGGCCTACACCCGCGACCGGGACCTGCTCGTCGCGGCGGTCGCCGGCTCGCACGGTGTCGTGACGGCCCGGGAGGACGGCGTCCTCGTCGGCCTGGACCGGACGGTGTCCGACGGGGCGACGATCCTGTACGTGCAGGACGTCCTCGTGCACCCGGACCACCAGCGGACCGGCGTCGGCCGGGCGTTGCTCGGCGAGGTGCGCCACCGGTACGCGCACGTGCGGCAGACCGTGCTGCTCACGGACGACGAGCCCGGTCAGCGGGCCTTCTACGAATCGCTCGGGTTCGTGGAGGCGCACGACGTGGCACCGGATCCGCTGCGCTCGTTCGTGCTGTTGCGCTGAGCGTCCCGCTTCGCTGGGTCCGCTGCTGCTGCGCTGCGTCCCGTCGCACACGGAAGCGCCGCTCCGTCATGCGGGGCGGCGCTTCGTGCGTGCGGTGCGGGTGGTGTCCGCGGGGTGTTACTTGATCTTGGCGGTGATGGTGGCGGTGCCGACGAGGAGGCCACGCTTGACGGCGTCGGTGCCGAAGGTCTTGTTCAGCAGGCCGGCAGCGTCCTCGGAGATGTGGACCGTGGTGCCGGT
>NZ_BMOI01000007.1 GCF_014646995.1 Curtobacterium luteum
ATGTGCACGCTGTTGAGTTCTCAAGGACCAGACGCACTCCCCACTCGACCCCGAACACGAGGTTCCGCCAGAGAGGCTTTCGTTCTTGGCTTGACCACCAGTCAGGCCGTGTGACCTGCGTCGGACCAGATGGCCCAGTGGCTCATCCCTGATCGGGAGAGAACCGGTGGAGTAGTCATCCTAGGCGTCGAAGCGATCCAGCGCAAGGCCGGTTCGAACTTCAGTGGAGGATGGTCCCGCTTGAGGCCGGCAGGCTCTGGGCTCTCGCTCCAGCCGCTCCGCCGCACCTTTGGGGTGACGAGTAAGAACTCTACGTGCGGACCGGGGGGAGCGCCAACCCACTGCACTTCCCGGGCGTGTCGCGTTCTGCAACACAGGCTCCCGGAACGCAGCGACGCCCGGCTGCCACAGGGGAACCGGGCGTCGACGAGCGAGCTCGATCAGGCCAGCGTCACGCCGGCGAGCGTCTTCTTCCCGCGGCGGAGGACGACCACTCCGCCGGGCAGTGCGAGGTCCGACAGCCGTGCGGCCGCGTCCTCGACCCGGACGTTGTTCACGGACACGCCGCCCTGGTCGACCGCACGACGGGCCTCCCCGAGCGACTTCACGAGTCCGGTCTCGACGAGCGCCTTCGCCACGTCGGCGTCGCCGGGCAGCGTCGCGGAGCCCGGCAGCTCGGCGATCGCCGACCGGAGGGTCCGCTCGTCGAGGCTCGTCAGGTCTCCGTTGCCGAACAGTGCCGCCGCCGCGTCGATCGCGGCCTGCGAGGCCTCGACCCCGTGGACCACCGCCGTGACCTCGAACGCGAGGGTCCGCTGGGCCTCACGTCGGAAGGGTTCGTCCGCGACGGCCTGCTCCAACCGCTCGATCTCGGCGCGCGTCAGGAACGTGAACTGCCGCAACCGCTCGACCACGTCGGCGTCCGAGGTGTTGAGCCAGAACTGGTAGAACGCGTAGGGCGACGTCATGTCCGCATCGAGCCAGATCGCGTTGCCCTCGCTCTTGCCGAACTTCGTGCCGTCGGAGTTCACGATCAGCGGGGTCCCGAGCGCGTGCACGGACGCCCCCTCGGTGCGACGGATGAGCTCCGTCCCCGAGGTCAGGTTGCCCCACTGGTCGGAGCCACCCGTCTGCAGCGTGCACCCGTACTGCAGGAAGAGCTCGCGGTAGTCGAGGCCCTGCAGGATCTGGTAGCTGAACTCGGTGTAGCTGATGCCGGCAGCGGAGTTGAGCCGCGCAGCGACCGCGTCCTTCTTGAGCATCGAGTTGACTCGGAAGTACTTGCCGATGTCGCGGAGGAAGTCGATCGCGGACAGCGGTGCCGTCCAGTCGAGGTTGTTCACGAGCCGGACGCCGTTCTCGCCGTCCGGGCTGAGAAACCTCGACACCTGCGCGCGGAGCCGGTCGACCCAGTCGGCGACGGTCTCGGGCGTGTTCAGCGTGCGCTCGGCCGTCGGCCGCGGGTCCCCGATCAACCCGGTCGAACCGCCCACGAGCGCGAGGGGCTTGTGCCCGGCGAGCTGGATCCGCCGCAGGGTCAGCAGCTGCAGCAGGTTGCCGCAGTGCAAGGACGGCGCGGTCGGGTCGAAGCCGCAGTAGTACGTGATCGGCTCGCCGTCGAGGGCCTCCTTGAGTGCGGTCTCGTCGGTCGAGACGTGCACCAGACCACGCCAGCGCAGTTCGTCCCACACCGAGGCGAAGGTGGGATCGTTCTGCTGGCGCGTCAGGACATCGAGCGCGGTATCACTGGACACCAGGCAATCGTAGCGGCCGGGAGGCGCGGGTCGCCCCCGCTAGTCCAGGGCACCCTTGTGCCGTCGGTACGTCGAGACCGTCGGGTCGCCGGTCAGCCAGAACCGCCAGGGGAACCCCGCGCCGCCGGCGATGCCGCCGACGCCGGTGCGCGGTCCGCGCGAGATGCGCGGGACGTCGTCCACGCCGGTCTCGGCGAGGAGTTCCTCGACGACCGCGGCCGGCGAGGCGGAAGCGAGCCGTGCCTCCAGGCCGGGTGCCAGGGTGAGCACGAACGGGCCGGACCCGTCGAGGAGCGACGTGCCGTCGTCGGTGCCGAGCGCGGCGCCCAGAGCCACACCGATGTTCCCCGGTCCGCGGGCGAGCGCGACGTCCGCGGGTCGGGGGCCGCGACGATGGCGCGCGGTGGCCAGCCCGTCGACGACCTCACCGCCGCGCAGGAGCGTCCCGCCCGAGACGCCCTCGGGGCCGCTCACGACGTTGACGCAGGTGTGGATGCCGTACGAGCGGTAGGCGTAGAGCGTCCCCGGCGGACCGAACAGGTGGCGGTTGCGCTCGGTCATGCCCCGGTGTCCGTGCGAGCCGGGATCGGTGGGCCCGTGGTAGGCCTCGACCTCGGTGATCCGGATGCTGACGCCGCGCCCGGTGATGGTCGCGCCGAGGAGTGCCGGCGCGGACACGGGCGCCGGCTCCGCCAAGAGCCGCCGGATCGCGTCCGTCATCGCGTGAAGGGCGCGCCCTCCGCCAGCTCGCGGACGCGCTGCGTCAGGGAGGTCAGCTGCTCGGCGACGCGGTCGGGAGCGGTCCCGCCGGCACCGGAGCGGGATGCCACACTGCCCTCGATCGTGAGGACCGAACGCACTTCCGGCGTGAGGTGCTCGGACACCGCGCGGTACTCGTCGTCGGTCGGGTCGTCGAGCTCGATGCCGCGCTCCTCGCAGTGGCGGACGAGAGCACCGGAGACCTCGTGGGCGTCGCGGAAGGGCACGCCCTGGCGGACGAGCCACTCGGCCACGTCGGTCGCGAGCGAGAAGCCCTGCGGCGCGAGCTCGGCCATGCGCTCGGTGTCGAACGTCAGCGTCGCGACCATGCCCGTGAAGGCCGGCAGCAGGACCTCGAGCTGCTCGACCGAGTCGAAGACGGGCTCCTTGTCCTCCTGCAGGTCGCGGTTGTACGCCAGGGGCAGGCCCTTGAAGGTCGCGAGGAGGCCGGTGAGGTTGCCGAGCAGTCGACCGGACTTGCCACGGGCGAGTTCGGCGATGTCCGGGTTCTTCTTCTGCGGCATGATGCTCGACCCCGTGGAGAACGCGTCGTGGAGCCGGACGAAGCCGAACTCCTTCGTGTTCCAGAGGATGACCTCCTCCGCGAGGCGCGAGACGTCGATGCCGATCTGCGCGAGGACGAAGGCGAACTCCGCCACCACGTCACGGCCGGCGGTCGCGTCGATCGAGTTGTCCGCGGGCCGGGCGAAGCCGAGCTCGAGGGCGATCGCCGTCGGGTCGAGCCCGAGCGAGCTGCCGGCGAGGGCACCGGCACCGTACGGGCTGACGCTCGCGCGGGTCGACCAGTCGCGGAGGCGCTCGAGGTCGCGCACGAGCGGCCACGCGTGGGCGAGCAGGTGGTGTGCGAGGAGCACGGGCTGCGCGTGCTGCAGGTGCGTACGGCCCGGCATGATCGCGCCGGGGTGCTCGTTCGCCTGCTGGCTGAGCGCGTCCACGAGGTCGATGACGAGGTGCCCGATGCGCCGCGCGTGGTCGAGCATGTGCATGCGGCCGAGCGTGGCGATCTGGTCGTTGCGGCTCCGGCCCGCGCGGAGCTTGCCGCCGAGCTCGGGTCCGACGTCGGCGATGAGCAGGCGTTCGAGGGCACCGTGGACGTCCTCGTCGGAGTCGTCCGGCTGCAACTCGCCGGTGGCGTGGGCGTCGGCCAGCCGATCGAGCCCCGCGAGCATCCGCTCCAGCTCGTCCTCGGTCAGGTATCCGGCAGCGTTGAGCGCGCGCGCGTGCGCGCGGGAGCCGGCGATGTCGTAGGGCGCGAGCTGCCAGTCGAAGTGCGTCGACTTGGAGAGGGCGGCGAGCTCGGCGCTCGGGCCGTCCGCGAAGCGGCCGCCCCAGAGGGCGCCGGTGTTGGTGGCGTCGGTCTTGGCGGGCGGGGTCGCGTCGGTCATGTCGTCCTGCTGGGGTGTCGGCGGTCGTGCGGTGCGTGGCGGGGGCGGGTCGTGCCTCCCGGCCGGTCCGCGGTGGGGCGGACGCGGTGGCGGGTCGTGCCTCCTGGCCGGTCCGCGGTCAGGCGGACGCGGTGGCGGGTCGTGCCTCCTGGCCGGTCAGCGGTGGGGCGGGACCGACCGGTCCCGCCCCACCGCGGGCGACTAGTTGGCGGCGTCGCGGCGTGCCGAGATCTTGCTCGGCAGCGACCACAGCTCGATGAAGCCCTTCGACAGGGACTGGTCGAACGTGTCGCCGGTGTCGTACGTCGCGAGGTCGAAGTCGTAGAGGCTCTGCTCCGACTTGCGCCCCGTGACCGTCGCGCGACCGCCGTGCAGCTGCAGGCGGATGTCACCGGAGACGTGCTGCTGGGTGTGGTCGATGAACGCGTCGAGGCTGCGCTTGAGACCCCCGAACCAGAGGCCGTCGTAGACCAGGTCGGCCCACTCGGACTCGATGCCGCGCTTGTAGCGGTTGACGTCACGCTCGAGGGTGAGGCTCTCGAGCTCCTCGTGCGCGGCGATCAGCGCGATCGCGGCCGGGGCCTCGTAGACCTCGCGCGACTTGATGCCGACGAGGCGGTCCTCCACGACGTCGATGCGGCCGACTCCGTGCTTGCCGGCGAGGGCGTTGAGCTCCTGCACGATGCGGAGCACGCTGAAGCGCTGTCCGTCGATCGCGACGGGGACGCCCTGCTCGAACGTGATCGTGACCTCGTCGGCGTCCCGCGGGACCGTGGGGTCCTGCGTGTACGAGTAGAGGTCCTCGATCGGGGCGTTCCACGGGTCCTCGAGGAACCCGGTCTCGACCGCGCGGCCCCAGACGTTCTGGTCGACCGAGTACGGCGACTTCTTCGACTGCTCGATCGGCAGGTTGTGCTCGTTCGCGTAGACGATCGCCTTGTCGCGGGTGAGCGCGAGGTCGCGGACCGGGGCGACGCTCGTCAGGTCGGGCGCGATCGCGGCGACCGCGGCCTCGAAGCGGACCTGGTCGTTGCCCTTGCCGGTGCAGCCGTGCGCGACGCTGTCGGCGCCGAGCTGCTTCGCGGTGAGGGCCAGGTGCTTCGCGATGAGCGGGCGGCTCAGCGCGGACACGAGCGGGTAGCGCTTCTGGTACAGCGCGTTCGCCTTGAGGGCGGGCACGAGGTAGTCGTCGGCGAACTCGTCCTTCGCGTCGACGACGACCGACTCCACCGCGCCGCAGTCGAGCGCGCGCTGACGGATGGCGTCCATGTCCTCGCCGCCCTGGCCGACGTCGACCGCCAGTGCGACGACGTCCTTGCCGGTGGCGTCCTTGAGCCAGCCGATGCCGACGGAGGTGTCGAGGCCTCCGGAGTACGCCAGTACGACGCGGTCTGCCATGTGGTTTCTCCTTGGGGTGGGGGTGTCAGTTGGTGGTGGCCGGCTCGGCCGTGGCCTCGGCCGGTTCGGCTGCGTTCGCGGCCAGGAGCCAGGCGAGGAGCGCCTTCTGGGCGTGGAGGCGGTTCTCTGCCTCGTCCCAGATGATGCTGCGCGGGCCGTCGATGACCTCGGCCGTGACCTCGTAGCCACGGTCGGCCGGCAGGCAGTGCATGAACACGGCGTCGTCGGCGGCGTGCGCCATCAGCTCGTCGTCCACGCGGTACCCGGCGAAGGTGTCCAGCCGTGCCTGCTTCTCGTCCTCCTTGCCCATCGACACCCACGTGTCGGTGACGACGACGTCGGCGCCGGCCACCGCGGCGACCGGATCGGTGACGACGAGGACCGAACCACCGGTCAGCGCTGCGCGGTCCTCGGCGTCGGTGACGACCCGGGCCGCCGGCGCGAAGGACTCGGGTGCGGCGACTCGGACGTGCATGCCCGCGGTCGCGCCGGCGAGCAGGTAGGACTGCGCCATGTTGCTGGCGCCGTCGCCGACGAACGCCACGGTCTGCCCGGCGAGCGTGCCGCGGTGCTCTCGGATGGTGAGGAGGTCGGCGAGGAGCTGGCACGGGTGGAAGTCGTCCGACAGGGCGTTGACGACGGGGACCCGCGTGCCGGCGGCCATCTCCTCGAGGCCCGACTGGGCGTAGGTGCGCCAGACGATCGCCGACACCATGCGCTCCAGGACCCGGGCGGTGTCCGAGGGGGTCTCCTTGCCACCGAGCTGGCTGTTCGCCGTCGTGATGACGAGCGGGCTGCCGCCGAGGTCGGAGATGCCGACGTGGAAGGACACCCGGGTCCGTGTCGAGGACTTGTCGAAGATCACCGCGACGGACTGCGGGCCCGCGAGGGGCTTCGATCCCCAACGGTCGGCCTTCATCTGCGCCGCGAGGTCGAGGATCGCGGACTGCTCGGCCCGGCTCAGGTCGTCGTCGCGGAGGAAGTGGCGGGTCATGCGGAGGTCTCCTGGGTGGTGGTGCCCTGCGCGGCCGCGACCGCTGCGAGGCTCTCGCCGAGGATCGACACGAACTCGTCGATCTCGGCGTCGGACACGATGAGCGGCGGCGCGATGCGCAGGCTCGACTCGTTCGGTGCGTTGATGATGAGGCCACGCTCGAGGGCGGCCTGGTTGACGGCGGGGCCGACCGCTGCGGTCAGACCCACGCCGATCAGGAGTCCCGTGCCACGGACCTCCGCCACGAGCGGGGAGCCGAGCGACGCGATGCCCGCACGGATCCGCTCGCCCTTGACGACCGCGCCGGTGACGAGGTCGGCCCGTTCGATCTCCTCGAGGACGGCGTTCGCGACACGGGTGCCGAGCGGGTTGCCGCCGAAGGTCGAACCGTGCTGGCCGGCCGAGAACAGGTCGGACGCCCATCCGAAGGTCACGAGGGCACCGATCGGGAAGCCGCCCGCGATGCCCTTCGCGATCGTGATGGCGTCCGGCGTGAACCCGTGGCCCTGGTAGGTGAACCAGTTGCCCGTGCGCCCGACGCCGGTCTGGATCTCGTCGAGGATCAGCAGTGCCCCGTGCTCCTCGGTCAGGCGCCGAGCAGCGAGCAGGAAGCCCTCGGGGAGGTCGACCACGCCGGCCTCGCCCTTGATCGGCTCGAGGATGAGCGCCGCCACGTGGTCGTCGAACGCCGCCTCGAGCGCCTCGACCGTGGAGTCGACGTGCTCGACTCCGGGGACCATCGGCAGGAAGTCCTCCTGCAGGGCCGGCTTGCCGGTGAGCGCGAGCGCTCCCATCGTCCGGCCGTGGAATCCCTGCTTGAGCGCGAGGATGCGGGTCTTGCCGCCGTCCGCGCCCTTGTTCAGGCGCGCGAGCTTGAACGCGGCCTCGTTCGCCTCGGCGCCGGAGTTGCCGAAGTACACACGACCGGCGTCGCCGGCCCCGGTGATGCGCTTGAGCCGCTCGGCGAGCTCGAGCTGCGGCGGCGTCGCGAAGTAGTTCGAGACGTGCACGAGCTTCGCGGCCTGGTCGGACACCGCGTCGACGAGGGCCGGGTGCGCGTGCCCGAGCGAGTTGACGGCGATGCCGGCGAGGAAGTCGAGGTACTCGTTGCCGTCGACGTCCCAGACGCGGCAGCCCTGCCCGCGCTCGAGCATGATCTTCGGCGGGGTCAGGGATCGCATGAGCGACGCCCCGAACCGGTCGTTCCAGGTCTGGGTCTGCGTCTCGGTGCTCACTGCTCGTGCCCCTTCTCGATCGTGGCTTCGTGCTTGCCGGTGGTGACGGCGTGCCCCGCCGCGCTGGCCGACGCCGACGCTGCGACCCGACGGCCGATCTCCGCGTGGGTCATCTGGTTCTCGGTCCGGCGGCTCGGGTCCGGGATCACCTCGGTGCCCGCACCGCGAAGTGTGAAGACCTCGAGGAGGATCGAGTGCGGGATCCGGCCGTCGATGATCGTCGCCCCGCCGACCCCGCCGACCACGGCGTCGAGGCACGCGGTCATCTTCGGGATCATCCCCGACTCGAGCGACGGGAGGAGTTCGCGCAGTTCCTCGACGGCGATGAGGTCGACGATGGAGTCGCGGTCCGGCCAGTTGCGGTACAGCCCGGGGACGTCCGTCAGCATCATCAGCTTCGCGGCCTTCAGGGCGATCGCGAGTGCGCCGGCCGCGGCGTCGGCGTTCACGTTGAGCGCCTGGTCGGGGTGCGCGTCGTCGATCGCGATGCTCGACACGACCGGGATCCGGCCGGCCTCGATCGCCGCGAGCACCCCGGACGGGTCGACGTGCGTGATGTCGCCGACGTGTCCGAGGTCGCAGTGCTCGCCGTCGACGACGACGCCCTTCTTCTCACCGGTGAACAGCGAGCCGCCGTCGCCGAAGACGCCGACCGCGAGGCCGTCGCCGTGCTCGTTGACGAGGTCGACGATCTCACGGTTGACCTCGCCGGCCAGGACGTCACGGACGACCGTGATCGCCTCGGTCGTGGTCACCCGGTAGCCGCCACGGAACTCGGACTCGATGCCCTGCTCCTTGAGGGCGGCCGAGATCTGCGGCCCACCGCCGTGCACGACGACCGGGTGCAGGCCCGCGTAGCGCAGGTAGACCATGTCCTCCGCGAACGCCCGCTTGAGGTCCTCGTTGATCATCGCGTTGCCGCCGAACTTGACGACGACGACCTTGCCCGAGAACCGTTTCAGCCAGGGCAGGGACTCGATGAGCGTCGCGGCCTTCACGGCGGCGAGCTCGTGCTCTTCTTCCTTGGTCAGGTCGTGATCGCTCATCAGCTGGAGTACGCGCTGTTCTCGTGGACGTAGTCGTGCGTGAGGTCGTTCGTCAGGATCGTGGCTGCGTGCGGTCCGACCCCGAGGTCGATGAGCACGTGGGTCTCACGTCCGGTCAGGTCGACGGCGTCGCTCGGCTCGTCCGGCGCGCCGGCGTGGCAGACCCGGACGCCGTTCATGCTGACGTCGACCGCGTACGGGTCGAACTCGGCGTCGGTCGTGCCGATCGCCGCGAGCACCCGGCCCCAGTTGGGGTCGTTCCCGAACACGGCGGCCTTGAAGAGGTTGTTGCGGGCGACGCTCCGGCCCACAGCGACCGCGTCGTCCTCGCTCACGGCACCGACGACCTCGATCGCGATGTCGTGGCTCGCCCCCTCGGCGTCCTGCTGGAGCTGCTTGGCGAGGTCGGCGCAGACGGCGGTCAGGGCCTCCTGGAAGTCGCCGACCTCCGGCGTGGTGCCGCTCGCACCGGAGGACATCAGGACGACCGTGTCGTTCGTCGACATGCAGCCGTCCGAGTCGACGCGGTCGAAGGTCACCCGGGTCGCCGCGCGGAGCGCCTGGTCGAGTTCGTCGGACGTGAGGAGCGCGTCGGTCGTGATGACGACGAGCATCGTCGCGAGACCCGGTGCGAGCATGCCCGCACCCTTCGCCATGCCGCCGACGGTCCAGCCGTCCTCCGTCACGACGGACTGCTTCGGCTTGGTGTCGGTCGTCATGATCGCCGTCGCGGCGTCTGGACCACCGGTCGGGGACAGCGCCGCGGACGCGAGGCCGACGCCCTTGAGGACGTTGTCCCGGAAGGTCTGGTCGCCGACCCCGATCAGCCCGGTCGAGCACACGACCACGTCGCCGGCACCGACGCCGAGCGCGTCCGCGACCGCCTCGGCCGTGAGGTGGGTCGTCTGGAACCCGAACGGACCCGTGAAGCAGTTCGCGCCTCCCGAGTTGAGGACGACGGCGCGCGCGATCCCGTCGCCGACGACCTGGCGGGACCAGATGACGGGGTGCGCCTGCGCGCGGTTGCTCGTGAACACGGCGGCGACCGCCGCCTCGGGGCCGTCGTTGACCACGAGGGCCACGTCCGGCTTGCCGCTCGTCTTGAGTCCGGCGGTGACGCCCGCGGCACGGAACCCCGCTGCTGCGGTGACCCCCTGCGCGGTCGTCCCGGCCTGGAGGCCCGCCCCGGCTCCGTCGTGCTGGCTCGCGTCGTGCTGGCTCGCGTCGTGCTGGTCCGCGTCGTGCTGGTCCGCGTCGGTCACGGTGCGACTCCGTCCACGCTCAGGCCCAGGGTCTCGGGGAAGCCCAGGGCGATGTTGGTGGACTGGACCGCTGCCCCGGCGGTGCCCTTCACGAGGTTGTCGAGCGCGCTCACCGCGACGACCCGGCCCGCGGCCTCGTCGACCGCGATGCCGACCAGGCAGGTGTTCGCGCCGGTGGTGTCCGCCACCCGGGGGAACTCGCCCTCGGGGAGGAGGTGCACGAACGGCTCGTCCGCGTACGCCTGCTCCCACGCGAGGCGGACGTCGCGGGCGCTGACGCCCGGCGTGAGCTTGGCGGTCGTCGTCGCGAGGATGCCCCGCGACATCGGCACGAGGACCGGCGTGAAGGAGATCGTGACGTCCGCCGCGCCCGCGACCCCGAGGTTCTGCTGGATCTCGGGGACGTGCCGGTGGGTCCCACCGACGGCGTAGGCGCTCGCGGACCCCATGATCTCGGAGGCGAGGTAGGTCGTCGCGAGCTTCTTGCCGGCGCCGCTCGGACCGACGGCCAGCACGGCCACGATGTCGTCCGACTCGACGAGTCCGGCCTGGATCCCCGGTTGGATGCCGAGCGTGACGGCCGTCACGTTGCAGCCGGGCACCGCGATCCGCTTCGTGCCGACGAGTTCGGACCGCTGCCGACCCTGCGCCTGGATGTCGTCCTCGTCGCGCCACTCCTCCGCCGACCCCGGCTTCGGGGCCGCGTGCAGCAGTTCCGGCAGGCCGTAGGTCCACGCGCCGTGGTACTCGCCGCCGTAGAAGGCTTCCCACGCGGCCGGGTCGGTCAGCCGGTGGTCCGCGCCGCAGTCGACGACGAGTGCTTCGTCGCCGAGCTCGGCGGTGATCGCACCGGACTGGCCGTGTGGCAGCGCCAGGAACACCACGTCGTGTCCGCGGAGGTTCTCCGCCGTCGTCGCCACGAGCGTCAGGTGGGCCAGCGAGCGCAGGTGCGGCTGCGTCGCGACCAACGGCTGTCCGGCGTTCGAGAACGCCGTCACCGTCCTGACGTCGAACTCGGGATGGGCGGAGAGCACGCGCAGGAGCTCACCACCCGCGTAGCCGGAGGCTCCCGCCACGGCGACGGATACGGACATGGGATTCCACCTTAGGTCGGACTGGTCGTCGAGAGAGTCGGAGGCGGCGGCCCCGGGCGGTGATCCTGGAGGATCAGTCGCGCAGGGTCGCCCCGAATCGCTCGCCGGCACGTCGGACAGCGCCGTCACGGGCCTCGGAGGCCTCGGCAGCGGTCAGCGTGCGGTCCGTGGCACGGAAGCGCAGCGCGAACGTCAGGGACTTCTGTCCCTCGTCCACGCCGGTGCCCCGGTAGTCGTCCACGAGCCGAGCATACTCCAGGAGCTCTCCGGCACCAGTCCGGACGGCGTCGAGGACGTCTCCGGCGGGGACCCCGGCGTCGACCACGAGGGACAGGTCCTGCGTCGCGGCCGGGTACGACTCGATCGGTGCGACCGACACGAGCTCCGGTGCAGCGGCGACCAGGGCGTCGAGGTCGAGCTCGACCACGGCGACGACGCGCGGGAGCACCGCGGCGTCGCTGAGCTCGGGCAGCAGCTCACCGACGACGCCGACGACCGCACCGCCGACGAGGAGCGACGCCGCGCGGCCCGGGTGCAGGGACGGGTGCGTCGTCTGCGCCACGGTCAGCTCGACACCGACCGCCCACGCGATCTCGCGCGCGACGTCGAGCGCGTCCGCGATGCCGTACGGCTCCGCGGCGACGCCCGGCTGCTTCAGGACCCGGGAGCCGGTCAGGAGCGCCGAGACGTGGAACGGCTGCGGCGGCAGCGAGGCGTCCAGGGCGGCGAGGGTCGCACGGTCGGGCAGCGAAGCGCCCGCCGGGACGTCGGCCGTGCCGAGCTCGTGGTCGGTCGCCGGCAGGAAGACCCGGGAGGTCTCGTACACGGCGACGTCGACCAGACCACGCGACACATTGCGCCGTGCGACGTCGACGAGCGCCGGCAGACCGCTGCGGCGGAGTCGGTTCTGCTCGCTGTCGAGGGCGTTGGCGAGCACGACGCTCGGGCCGCCGTCGCCGTCGATGCCCGGGTAGGCCGCCTGCGTCGCGGCGGACACGAACGGCGCGGTGACCACCTCGACCAGACCGGCGGCCGCGAGGGCGTCGGCGACACGGCGACGGGCACGCTGGTGTCCGGTCAGTCCGCGTCCGGGCGGGGCCACGGGGAGCACGCTCGGGATCCGGCCGTAGCCGACGATGCGCGCGGTCTCCTCGACGAGCGTGGTGTCGTCGACGAGGTCCGGACGCCAGGTCGGCGGCGTCACCGAGAGCAGACCACCGTCGACGTCCACCGTGGCACCGATCGCGCGCAGGGTGTCGACGACCTCGGCGTCGGTGTACTCGACGCCGATGAGTTCGGCGGGACGGCCGATCCGCATGGCGACAGCGGGACGCGGGGTCGTGTCGACGACGGTCGAGCCGAGCGCGTCGGCCGTGCCCCCGGCGAGCTCGACCAGGAGCTCGACGGCGCGGTTCGCCGCGGCTTCGGACACGAGCGGGTCGACACCGCGCTCGAAGCGTCGGGACGCCTCGCTCGGGAGTTTGTGGCGACGGGCGGTCCGGGCGATCGACACCTGGTCGAAGACCGCGGCCTCGATGAGGACGTCGGTCGTGGTGGCGCTGATCTCGGTCCGGGCCCCACCCATCACCCCGGCGAGGCCGACCGGGCCGTCGCTGTCGGTGATGACGAGGTCTTCCGGGTCGAGCTTCCGGGTGACGTCGTCGAGCGTGACGAGGGTCTCCCCCGCCGCCGCCCGGCGCACGCCGAGCCCGCCGACGACCTTCGCGAGGTCGTAGCCGTGGAGCGGCTGGCCGAGCTCGAACATGACGTAGTTGGTGATGTCGACCGGCAGCGAGATCGAGCGCACCCCTGCGAGCGCCAGCCGTGACACCATCCAGGCCGGTGTCTTCACGGTCGGGTCGATGCCGCGGACGACACGGGTCACGAAGGTGGTCGCACCCTGGCGACCACGGATCGGCGCCCGGTCGTCGATCGTGACGGAGAAGCCGTCCGCATCGCGTGGGGCGACCCGCGCGGCCGGGTCGTGGAAGCTCGCGCCGGTGGCGTGGGCGTACTCGCGGGCGACGCCGCGCATGCTCAGGGCGTAGCCGCGGTCCGGCGTGACGTTGATCTCCACCGCAGCGTCGTCGAGGCCGAGCAGGGCGATGGCGTCGGCGCCCGCCTCCGGCTCCATGCCGAGGTCGGCGAAGCGCAGGATGCCGTCGTGCTCGTCACCGAGTCCGAGTTCGCGCGCCGAGGCGATCATGCCGTCGGACACGTGTCCGTAGGTCTTCCGGGCGGCGATCGGGAACGGACCGGGGAGCACCGCTCCGGGGAGGGTCACGACGACGAGGTCGCCCGCGACGAAGTTGTGGGCACCGCAGACGATGCCGCGGGGCTCCGGCTCGCCGACGTCGACCTGGCACCAGTTGATCGTCTTGCCGTTCTTCTGCGGCTCGGGCTCGAGCGACAGGACGCGACCGACGACGATGGGCCCGGTGAGGTCGTAGGTGTGGACGTCTTCTTCCTCGAAGCCCACCGACACGAGTGCCGCGTGGACGCGCTCGGGGGTGACGTCCTCGGGGAGGTCGACGGACTCGCCGAGCCAGCGGAGTGGGACGCGCATCAGACCACCGTTCCGAACTGCTGCGAGAAGCGGATGTCGCCCTCGAGGAAGTCACGCATGTCGTTCAGGCCGTTGCGGAACTGCAGCGTCCGCTCGATGCCCATGCCGAAGGCGAAGCCCTGGTACTCGTCCGGGTCGATGCCGGCGGCGCGCAGGACGTTCGGGTTCACCATGCCGCAGCCGCCCCACTCGACCCACCGGGCGCCGCCCTTGGCGTTCGGCTGCCAGACGTCCATCTCGGCACTCGGCTCGGTGAACGGGAAGTAGTTCGGGCGCAGGCGGATCTGCGCTTCGGCGCCGAACATCTGGCGTGCGAAGTGCTCGAGCGTGCCGCGCAGGTGCGCCATCGTCAGGCCCTTGTCGATCGCGATGCCCTCGACCTGGGTGAAGACCGGCAGGTGCGTCGCGTCGAGTTCGTCCGCCCGGTACACGCGCCCGGGGGCGATGACGTAGAGCGGGAGGTCGCGGCTCAGCAGGGAGCGGACCTGCACGGGCGACGTGTGCGTCCGCATGAGCAGGTGGCGGTCGACCGGCTCGACGAAGACGGTGTCGGCCATGGCGCGCGCCGGGTGGTCCTGGTCGAAGTTCAGGGCGTCGAAGTTGAACCACTCGTGCTCGAGCTCGGGGCCCTCTGCGACCTCCCACCCCATGCCGACGAAGATGTCGGCGACGGCGTCGTTCAGCAGCGAGAGCGGGTGGCGCGACCCGGGGGTGCGGCGGGACGGCAGGGCGGTGACGTCGACGCGCTCGGACTCGAGGCGCGCACGCTCCTCGGCCACGGCCAGGACGGACTCCTGCGCTGCGATCGCCTGGTTCACGGTGCCGCGCGCCTGTCCGACGAGCTTGCCCGCTGCGGCCTTCTGCTCCGGCGGCACGCTGCGCATCGACGCGTTCATGCGCGCGAGCGGCGACTGCTCACCGGTGTGCTCGGCCCTGGCCTGCTTCAGCTCGGCGACGGTCGTCGTGGCGCGGACGGCCGCGAGGGCGGCGTCCACGGCGGCGGCGACGGCCGGTTCGCTGATCTCGAGGTGTTCTGACACGAGGCCCAAGCCTACCGGCCCGTGGGATACCGCCGTCCTGTACCCGTCGGACGGTGGAGGGACGCGGGCCGTCAGCCGGCTGTGGAGGAGGCGGCAGCCCGCTGTGCGAAGGCGCTCTCGTACAGGCACACCGAGGCCGCGGTCGCGAGGTTCATCGACTCGGCCTGCCCGTAGATCGGCACCTTCACCGCGCGGTCGACGAGCGCGAGGTCCTCGTCGGTCAGCCCGCGGGCCTCGTTGCCGAAGACCCACGCCGTCGGCCCGTCGAGCATGCCGTCCGCCCGGACCGCCGGGAGGTCGTCGCCCGACACGTCGGCGGCGAGCACCGTGTAGCCGAGCGCTTTCGCCCGGGAGACCGCGTCGGCCAGGGTCACGCCGACCGACACCGGCACGTGGAACAGCGACCCGGTGGTCGAGCGGACGACCTTCGGGTTGTACGGGTCCACCGAACGCCCGGTGAGCACCACGGCGTCGGCACCGGCGGAGTCCGCGGCGCGGATGATCGTGCCGGCGTTGCCGGGGTCGCGCACCTGCTCCAGGATCGCGACCAACCCGGGGAGCGAGCCTCCCGAGGCGGACGCGTCCCGCGCCTCCAGGCCGTCTGCACCGGGATCGGGGAAGACCGCCCGGACCGACGTCGGGAACTGCTGGCAGACGGCGACGACACCCTGCGGCGTCACCGTGTCGGCCATCGTGTCGAGTACCTGCTCGGTCACGAACCAGGTGTCGACGGGCGCGTCGTCGAGCGCGTAGCGGGCGGCCGCGGTCGGCGTGACGTACAGCTCGCGGAGCAGCTCCGGGCGGTACTCGAGCGCCTCCCGCACGGCCTGCGGCCCCTCGAGCAGGAACAGTCCGGTGTCGGCACGGACGTCCTTCTTCGCCAGGGCTGCGACGGCGCGGACCCGGCCGGCCTTCGGGTTCTCGAGGAGATCGCTCACGGACACCAGTCTAGGAACGCGACGAAGCCCCCGCTCCGCGGACGGAACGGGGGCTTCGGGTGCAGCAGGCGTGACTACGCGGCCTTCGGGGCCGAGGTGTCGGCCGGCAGGGCCTTCTTGGCGGTCTCGACGAGCGCCGCGAACGTCTCGGGGTTGTTCACCGCGAGGTCCGCGAGGATGCGACGGTCGACCTCGACACCGGCGAGGCCGAGGCCCTGGATGAGGCGGTTGTAGGTCAGGCCGTTCGCACGCGACGCAGCGTTGATGCGCTGGATCCAGAGGCGACGGAACTCGCCCTTCTTGACGTGACGGTCCCGGTAGGCGTAGACGAGGGAGTGGGTGACCTGCTCCTTCGCCTTGCGGTACAGACGCGAACGCTGACCGCGGTAGCCCTCGGCGCGCTCGAGAACGACGCGGCGCTTCTTGGCGGCGTTGACCGCCCTCTTTACTCGTGCCATTGATCTATTCCTTTACGTTCCGCCGGCTCAGTGGCCGAGAAGCTTCTTGACGTTCTTCGCGTCGGCCTTCGCGAGGACCTGGTCCTCGTTGAGGCGGGCCTTGCGCTTGGCGCTCTTGACCTCGAGGTTGTGACGCATACCGGCCTGCTGCTTCATGATCTTGCCGCTGCCGGTGACCTTGAAGCGCTTCTTCGACCCGGAGTGGGTCTTCTGCTTGGGCATGGAGGTGCCTTTCCGTGGGATGGGGATTGGGGGCCGCGCCGTTGCGGTGGTGCGCACTGCGCGGGGTCGGTCGCGAGGACCTACTCGGCCGGTGCGGCCTGCTGCTCGGAGCCGGCGGCGGGGGTCTCGTCGCCGGACTTCGCAGCGTGCTCCGATGCGCGACGCTCGGCCTTCTGCGCAGCACGCTTGGCGTTCTGCTCGCCCTTGACGTCGGACTTGTTCTTCAGCGGAGCGATGATCATCGTCATGTTGCGGCCGTCCTGGGTCGGACGGGACTCGACGACGCCGAACTCGGCGATCTCCTCGGCGAACCGCTGCAGGAGGCGGACGCCCTGCTCCGGACGCGACTGCTCGCGACCACGGAAGAGGATCATGGCCTTCACCTTGTCGCCACCGAGGAGGAAGCCCTCGGCGCGCTTGCGCTTGGTCTCGTAGTCGTGCTTGTCGATCTTCAGGCGGAACCGGACCTCCTTCAGGTCCGTGTTCACCTGGTTGCGACGCGCTTCCTTGGCCTTCTGCGCAGCCTCGTACTTGAACTTGCCGTAGTCCATGATCTTGGCCACGGGCGGCTTCGAGTTCGGGGCGACCTCGACCAGATCCAGTTCGGCTTCCTGCGCGAGACGCAGGGCCATGGCGATCGGGACAACGCCGACCTGCTCACCCTGGGGGCCGACGAGTCGGACCTCGGGAACGCGGATTCGGTCGTTGGTGCGGGGATCGGTGATGCGGAGCTCCTTCAATCAGGTGGTCTGCCGTCCGGGACATCTGCCCTGGACGACGGCACGAGAGAGGAGTTCTGACGCACGGATCACGACCCGCTCGACAGCCGCCCGACACCGGACCCGCAGGTCTGGTCGACCGGCGCGGACGCCGGCGGAGCGGTTGGGACCCGGTAGCCTGGTGGTGCACGGCCGCGGGTGGGAGAGACTCCTCTTTCACGATGAGTCCGACCGCCCGAAGGCGCACGGATGCATCTGCCGCGACAGAGTCTAGCAGAGGAGCACCGTGACCGACACCCCGCCGAACGAGCCCACCGGCGCCGACGAGGCCCGCGACATCGCCGAGGTGCCGGCCGTCGAGCTCATCAACACCGTCGCGGTGCACCTGCTCAGCGCCGCCGCCGTCAAGGTCGGGCTGGCCGACGACCCCCAGGAGCAGACCGACCTCGACGAGGCCCGGAAGCTCATCACCGCGCTCGCCGGCCTGGTCACGGCGGCCGCGACGGAGATCGGCGACCACCACGCCCGGCCGCTGCGCGACGGGCTCCGGTCGGTGCAGCTCGCGTTCCGCGAGGCCTCGTCGATCCCTGACGCCCCGGGCAAGGGCCCCGGGGAGAAGTACACCGGCCCCGTCAACTGACCCGCGGGTCGCGGACGCGGCCCGACGACGGCCGGGAGGCCCGTGGCGGCGCCGCCACGGGCCTCCCGGCCGTCACGTGGCCGCGGCAGCCCACGCGGGGCGGGCGGTCCCGTCAGCCCACGGTGTGCGCGCGGGCCCGTCAGGCGGCGCTGCGCGCCGCGAGCCGCGAGACGGCCGCCAGCGGGATGGCCACCCAGTCCGGGCGGTTCCGCGTCTCGTAGACGACCTCGTACACGGCCTTGTCGAGCTCGAACGCGTCGAGGACCTCGCGGTGCGCGTGGAGGTCCGCGTCGATCCCCTCCTCGTACCCGGCGAGGAACGCCACGCGCGCGTCGTGCGCCCAGGTGCCGGTGTCGACCGGGTCGGCGTCGCGGGCGAGCGCACCGGCGACGTAGTCGAAGGACCGCAGCATCCCGGCGACGTCGCGCAGGGGGACGTCGGGGACGGAGCGTTCGGTCAGGGGGCGGAGCGGCTCACCCTCGAAGTCCAGGAAGACCCAGCCACGCTCCCCCGGCACGGCGAGCACCTGTCCGAGGTGCAGGTCGCCGTGGACGCGCTGCAGGTCGGGCCACACGGCCTCGGCTGCGCGTGCGTACACGGCCCGGACGGCCTCCGCGTGCTCCGCCACCGCGGGCGCCTCGCGCTCCGCCGCGGCGAGCCGGGCGTGCATCGTCGCGAGGGCCTCCCGACGGCGCTCGTCGGTCGCCGGGGTGGTCGGCAGGACCTCGGCCAGCGTGCGGTGCACCTCGGCGAGCGCCGACCCGAGCCGCCGCGCGTCGTCGGCGAACGCCACGCCGGCGCGGGCGTCGTCGAGGGCCACGCGCCAGGCGTCGCGGGTCCCCGGCAGGAACTCCTGCGCGACGGCGAGGTGTCCGGAGGCGGTGCCCTCCCGGCGCCCGCTGTCCGGCCAGCTGCCCCGGAGCGCCCCGTACACCGCCGGCACCCGGCTGCTGCCCGCGGCCGAGAGGGCCAGCTGGGTGGTCACGTCGGGGTTGTCGCCGTGGTGCAGGACGCGGAACACCTTCACGATGACCTGCTCGCCGGCCTCGGTGTCGCAGATGACCGAGGTGTTCGACTGCTCGCCGGAGAGCACCCGGGCGGCCGTCACGGTGCCGATCGGTCGGAGCGACTCCGGGTCGGCGTCGATCCGGGCGGCGAGTCCGCGGACCCAGTCGAGGTCGCCGGTGGCGTCGGTCACGGTGCCGTCCCGGACCACGACGGGTGCCTGGTAGAGGACCGCCCCCGTGGCTGCGTCGTCGAGCACCAGCCGGGTGTCGTCATCGGTCGACAGCGTCCGGAGGGTCGGGCCCGAACCGCCCTTGGCGGCGTACCAGCGCTGTGCGGCGATCCACGGGGCGAGGTCGTGGTCGGTCGGAGCGTCGCTCATGCCGCGGAGGCTACGCGCCCGGCGCTGGGGAGGTGGGGGACGGGGGTGCAGTCGCGGTGCCGGGACCGCTCCTGCCCGTGGGCGGGGTGGATCCGTGCGGTGCGAGGATGGCACGGTGCCGCACTACCTCGAGGACCTCGCCGCCGGACAGACCTTCACCACCCCCGGGCGCACGATCACGGAGGCCGACGTCGTCTCCTTCGCCTCGTGGACGAACGACAACAACCAGGTGCACACCGACGTCGAGTTCGCCGCACGGACCCGCTACGGGCAGCGGATCGTGCACGGCCTGCTCGGCACGTCGCTGTGCCTCGGGCTCATCGCGCGGACCGGGGTCTTCGAGGGCTCGGCCGTGGCGCTGCTCGGCATCGACCGGTGGCGCTTCGTCGCCCCGGTGTTCATCGGCGACACCGTCACCTGCGAGGTGGAGATCCTCTCGACGCGGCTGACGAGCTCCGGGACGACGGGCATCGTCGAACGGACGGTCACGCTGCGCAACCAGCGCGGCGAGGTCGTGCAGCAGGGACGCATGGACGTGATGGTCCTGACGCGTGACGCTGCCATCGTCTGAAGGCGGCGTGCTCCCGATCCTCGACCGCGCCCTCTTTACAACGATGTACGCGACGGTCCAGCATGGACGCATGAGCACGCTCGCCGGCAACGACGCCGCCCCCACCGCCCTCCCCGTCGCGACCGAGCAGGACGGCACGTACCCGCGCCCGCAACTCCTGCGGTCCGCATGGGCCGACCTCGACGGGACGTGGTCGTTCCGGAACGACGGGGACGACCCCGCGTGGCGTGGCGGGTTCCCGGACGCGCGGGACATCACCGTGCCGTTCCCGCCGGAGTCGGTCGCCTCGGGCATCGGCGAGCCGGGCTTCCACCCCGTCGTCTGGTACGCGCGGGAACTCACGGCCGACGACCTCGCGGCGGCCGGGTACTCCCCGTCGCAGCCGCGTCTGGTGCTGCACTTCGGCGCGGTCGACCACCGCGCTCGGGTCTGGATCGACGGGCAGTTCGTGGGCGAGCACGAGGGCGGGCACACCCCCTTCTCGTTCGACGTGACCGAGGCGCTGGGGGCCGACCCGGAAGCCGCGCACACCCTCGTCGTCCGGGCCGAGGACGACCCGCTCGACGTCACGCAGCCCCGCGGCAAGCAGGACTGGCACGAGGAACCGCACGCCATCTGGTACCGCCGGACCACGGGCATCTGGCAGACGGTCTGGCTCGAAGCCGTGCCGACCGTGTCGATCGCGGCCCTGCGGTGGACGAACGTCGACCACGCCACGGTCCGGCTCACCGTCCGGCTCGCCGGCGTCCGATCCGGCGGCGAGCGCCTCCGCGTCGAGGCGCGGTGGGCCGAGGAGCACCTCGCCACCGTCGAGACGAACCTGCCGGACGTCGGACGGTCGAGCGCGATCGACAGCGAGGTCGACGTCGTGCTGCCGATCACCCGGCAGACCAACGGGCAGGCCGAGGACGAGCTCGTCTGGACGCCCGAGACCCCGCGGCTCGTCGATGCCACCGTCAGCCTGCTCGACGCCGACGGCTCGGCGGTGGACGCGGTCGCGAGCTACTTCGGGCTCCGCACGGCGGGCACCGGGCAGGGGGCGTTCCTGCTGAACGGCCGTTCGTACGACGTGCGCAGCGTCCTCAACCAGGGCTACTGGCCCGAGTCGCACCTCGCCGCGCCGTCGCGTGCGGCCCTCCGCCGCGAGGTCGAGCTCATCAAGGAGCTCGGCTTCAACGCCGCGCGCAACCACCAGAAGGTCGAGGACCCGCGCTTCCTCTGGTGGGCGGACAAGCTCGGGCTGCTCGTGTGGGGCGAGATGCCCGGCGCGTACGCGTTCTCCCCGCTCGCGGTGCAGCGGCTCGTGCGGGAGTGGATGGACGCCGTCGAGCGCGATGCCTCCCACCCGTCGATCGTGACCTGGGTGCCCGCGAACGAGAGCTGGGGCGTGCAGCACATCGCCGTCGACCCCGCGCAGCAGGCGTACGCCCGTGCGCTCGCCGACGTCGCCCGCGCGCTCGACCCCACCCGACCCGTGATCTCGAACGACGGCTGGGAGCACCCCGCGTCGGACATCATCACGATCCACGACTACGAGGGCGACGGCGCCGTGCTGGCCCGCACCTACGCCGACGACGGCGCCCGCGCGGCCCTGTTGCGCGGGACGGGTCCGGCGGACCGGCGGATCCTCGTCGGCGGGGCGGTCGACGAGGGGCAGCCCGTGATGCTCACCGAGTTCGGCGGCGTGAACTACCAGCCCGGGATCCAGCGGGAGGACGGGTGGGGCTACACGTCGGCGTCCGACGGCGACGACTGGATCGCCCGCATCACGGGGCTCTACGACGCGATCCGCGCCAGCACGTTCCTCGCCGGCTCGTGCTACACGCAGCTCACCGACACGATGCAGGAGACGAACGGACTGCTGAACGCCGACCGCACGCCGAAGGTGCCGATCGAGCAGATCCGGCGGGCGGTCACCGGACGGTGACCGCGGCCGCCCGGCGGGCGGGGGCGGCCGACGGGCGGCGGACGCCCGACGGGCGGCGACGACCGTGCCGCGGCGCCGTGGGAGGATCGTGCGGTGACCGACGTGGCGGAGGCGAGCCGTGCCTCCCGGCTGCGATCCGTCCTGGAGGCACGCCCCAGCACGTGGTCCGCTCCCCTCCTGCTGTGGCTGGCATCGCGTGCGTTCAGCACGCTGCTGCTCGGCACGCTCTTCGCGCTCGCGACCGCGAACGGCTGGCCGTTCGCGTCGTACCGGCGCGACCCGTCGTTCTTCAGCTTCTCCGGCTCGTGGGACGCGTCGTTCTACCGCACCATCGCCGAGCACGGCTACCCGGCGACGATCCCGGTCGACGAGGCCGGGCACGTGCTGCCGAACGCATGGGCGTTCCTGCCGGTGTTCCCGTGGGTCGCCCGTGCCGTGGAGCCGCTCGTCGGCGGCTCGTTCTGGGTGGCCGGGGTCCTCGTCGCGACCGCAGCCGGTGCCGGGGCGTGCGTCGTCCTGTACCGGCTCGTCCGGGCCGTCCGCGACGACCGGGCGGCCCGCTGGGCGACGGCGCTGTTCGCCTTCGGGCCGACGGGGTTCCTGCTGCAGGTCGCCTACGCCGAGAGCCTGTTCCTGCTGCTGCTCTTCGGGGCGCTCCTCGCGCTCGTCCGCCGGCGGTACTGGGTGGTCGCGCCCCTCGGGGTCGTCGCGGCGTTCACGAAACCCGGGGTGCTGGCACTCGCCGTCGCCCTCGCGGTGCACCTCGTCGTGCGGTGGGTGCAGGACGGGCCGCGTTTCCGGTGGCGTGACCGGGTCGTCGTCGTGGTGTCCGGGTTGCTCGTCGCGGCGGCGGGGCTGGCGTGGCCGGTGATCGCTTCCGGCGTGACCGGGCGTCCCGACGCGTACCTCGACACCGAGCTGTCGTGGTGGGTCGGGTTCGTGGGCCGCCAGCACTTCGTCCCGTTGACGCCCTGGTTCACCATGGCCGGGACGTGGCTCGGCCCGGCGGGGATCGTGCTCGTGGTGGCGGTGCTCGCCGGGGCCGTCTGGTTCTGGGGGCGGCGGAGCGTGCGGGCGCTGGGCGTCGACGTGTGGTCGTTCACGGCGGCGTACGCGCTGTACCTCGTGGCGGTGTTCCTGCCGCAGCAGTCACTCCCGCGGTTGCTCATGCCGACCGCACCGCTGCTCGGGTCGGGCGTGTTCGTGGGGTCGCGGCGGCGGGCGGTGACGTGGCTCGTCGTCGGGATGGGCCTGCAACCGGTCGCGGTCGTGCTGCTCTGGTTCCTCGGGTACCCCTGACGGCGCAGCGGCGGGCGGGGCGGTGCGGTGCAGGGCGGTGCGGTGCGCAGTGCTGGCTGCGTCCGCACAACCAAAGGCCGTTCGAACCACGCGATTCCCCGGTGCGGATGGACTTTGGTTGTGCGCAGGCACGATGCGCCGCGCGCGGTGGCCGCGGAAGCGCGGCGGGCGCGCGGCGGGCGCATGCCGTGCGGTGCGCAGTGCTGGCTGCGTCCGCACAACCAAAGGCCGTTCGAACCACGCGATTCCCCGGTGCGGACGGACTTTGGTTGTGCGCAGGCACGATGCGCCGCGCGTCGGTCTGCCGACTAGCCGCCGATGAGCCTGCCGTTAGGCGTCGAAGGTGTGGAACCAGGCCGTGCCGCCCGGGTGCTGCACCGTGATCATCTCGTCGAGGTCGCGGTACGGGCCGTCCTGGTTGTGGCTCGCCGACTTGATGCGCACGGTGCCGTCCGGCTCGGTGAAGACCTCCGACACGATCGTGGTGTGGTCCGGCGAGTCGTTGTCGTTCCAGTCGAAGAACACGATGTCGCCGACCCGCACCTTGTCGCGCTCCTCGAGCGATCGCCGGGTGAGCCCGAACTCCGACGCGTGCTCGCTCAGCCACGGGTCCATTGCCGGGCAGTACGTCCACGTGGCGGAGTGCGCGGCCCCGGCGTCGCGGCTGTACCAGTCGTCGCGCTGCTCCCAGCCCCGGGCGACGAGCGTCTGGCTCACGTAGTTGGCGCAGTCGCCACCGATCGGGTTCATCGTGCCGTACTCGGCGAGGTTGTAGTCCTTCCAGTAGCGCATCGCGTACTGGAGCTGCCGGTCGACCGCGGTGAGTGCCGCGTACGCCAGGGAGGTCGTCGCGACCGCCGCGGAGGCGTCCGGCGTCGGCGCGGTCGTGGGCGTCGGCGTTGCACCCGCGGAGTCCTGCGTCGCGCCGGACTGTCCGTCGTTGGCGTTGCTGCCGTTGCCGTCGGAGGACTGGTTCACGGACGGGGACGGCTCGACCGACTCGGTGAACAGTGCAACGTCGGCGTCACCCGCGGTGTACATCGCCTGGTGCGGCGCGGTGAAGGTGACCTTCGTCGCGGTGGCCCGGACGTCGCGTGCTGCGATCCCGCCGACGGTCACGCCCCTGACGGCCGCGAGACCGGCCCCGCTGACCGTCACCGTGACCCCGCCGGCGAGGGGAACCTGCGCCGGCTCGACCCCGGAGGCCTTCGGCTTCGCGGTCGGTGTCGCGGAGCCGCCCGAGCGCCCGGTCGCGGACGGCTTCGCCGGGTCGCCGGACGAGCATGCGGCGACCGCGAGTCCCACACCGGCGACACCGGCGAGCGAGAACAGGGTGCGGCGGGTGTACGAGGCAGTCATGACACCTCCAGGGTAGGCGACACCCCCGACCGACGGCCCGGTGCCCCGCTGCGCGCCCGGCGAACCGGCAGGATCGAGCCAGGAGCAGTCGATCGAGAGGACCCCGCATGCCCGCGAGCCACGACTTCTTCGTCGCCAGCGATCCCGGCACGGCTCGAATCCGGACCGCGGACGCACTCGTCCGTCTGGGCTACGCGGTCGACGGTGCCGAGCAGGGCGGGCTCCGTGCCACGCGCGGGAGCTTGGCGCTCACGCTGCTCCTCCGGGCATGGGCGGGCGGCCGCTCCTTCCACACCCGTCTCGACGTGCAGGTGATGGTGACCCGGGACGGCCGGTCCGTCGTCCGCCTGCTGCAGAGTTCGGGACCCTCGATGGTCACGGGCACGTTGGTCGGGCTGGCGCGGAGCAACCGGGCCTTCACGGAGGCCGCCAACGCGATCCACGCGGTGTTCGCACAGGCCGGGGAGCTCATGGCGAGCATGCCGAGTTGACGCACCGCGCGGGATGACGGACAGCGCGCCGCGCGGGATGACGGACGGGAGGCACGGTGCGGGTCCGCACCGTGCCTCCCGTCCGTCAGCGCGTCAGCTGCAGGAGACGTCCCGGTCGATCGTGCCCGATCCGTAGGCCACCTCGACCTGGACCATGGCGATCTTGCCGCCGGGCAGCGGGGTACCGGAGCACGCCTTCCGCGCCTTCGTGACGGTGCTCTTGCCGATCGCGATCCAGTTCGAACGGCCGTACAGCGGGCTGTTCGACTTCACTGTTCCGGCGATGGTCCGGAACTGCGAGACGGTCGAGTAGAGGCCGATGGTCCGGACGCCGCCAGCCTTGAGACCCGTGATCATGCCCTGCATCGCCGCACGGTTCTGCGCGGTGTCGGACTGGTACGACAGGCCCGTCTCGACGTCGATCCACCACCGGTACGCAGCCGGTCGTCCGGCACCCCGGATGGTCACGTCGTCGTATGCCCGGGCGTAGCCGTACATGTACGAGCAGGCGAGCGTCAGCTGCTTCTTCCCGCTCTTCGTGGCGCACTTCCCGAACGGGTTGGTCGGCGTCGTTCCCTGGTAGGTGTTCGAGGTCGGCCAGACGGAGGCCTTGAGACCGGGGTTCGCGAACAGCACGTACAGCTGCGTCTTCGGCTGCGTAGATCCCCCGACCGACTGCGACGCCCAGTCGAGCTGCTCGGCCAGGCACGGGTTCGTCTGGTTCCCGAGCGACCCGTTCACTCCGACGATCGCGAACGCCTGGTCGGTCGGCACCTGACTGTCGCACTGCGGCCAGGAGATGTCGACGCCCAGCGGGGTCACCGCGGCGGAGGCGGTCCCGGTCGGGCCGGCGACGACGAGCCCGGCGGCGACGGCCACCGCGGCCGCGAGCGTCGCCATGAAGCGGCGTGGACGATTCATGTTCTCCCCCTGGTCTGGCCGGTGACGGCCCTCATCGCGCAGCGGTGCGCACGGGGAGTCTAGGGGCACCCGTTGCACGACGCACCACCCCTGTGGAGAACGACGGACGACCCTCGGCGGGTGGCCGCCCGGCAGCAACGACGAAGGGCCACCCGATCGGGTGGCCCTTCGTGTCTGGTGGAGCTAAGGGGATTCGAACCCCTGACCTTCTCATTGCGAACGAGACGCGCTACCAACTGCGCCATAGCCCCAAGGACTCGACAACCCTAGCACCACGGCCCTCGGGAACAGAAATCCTCCGCGCCGGTCCGGGCGTGCCGCACCGACGTCAGACCGCGCGCCGCCGACGCATGATCGCGTCGAGGTCGGCCTGCTGGTAGTCGTCCTCCGCGATGACGCCCATGCCCGCCCACTTGCTCGGCGGAGCGGGCTCGACGGGCGCGGCCGGGACGGACGCCTCGGATACCGACTCGGCGGAAGCGGAAGCGGAAGCAGAAGCGGAAGCAGGTGCGGGCGCCGGTGCACGGAGCCCCAGACGTTCGGCGAGCCGACCCTGGTCGTGCGAGGACAACGACGCGGCGGCCTCCTCGACGTCGGGGCGCATCCGTGAGACGGTCGCGAGCGACGGGTCGGTCTCCCCCGCACGGATGGCCGCTGCCTCCGCGTCGGCCTCGGCCTTCGCCTCGGCGACACGCTCGCGGAGCCGCGCGGCCAGCGCCGCGGACGACTCCGGGCTCGCCTTCGGCGCGGCCGGGCGCTCGACGTAGAGCGGCTTCGGCACGTGGTTCGGTGTCCAGCCCCGGTCGCGCGCGGCCTCCGCCGGTGCGTCGGTGGGGAGCGGCGGTGCCGGGTCGACCCACGCGGTCGTCGGCCGGGAGGCCCGGCTCGCGTCCGGCACGGCGGCTGCGGCACGCGCCTTCCGTGCTTTCGCGACCTGGTGCAGTTGGGCGAGGACGGCCGCGGACCCACCGGCGGCGACGAGTCCGGCCACGGCGATGAGCCAGAGTGCGGGCGCGGCCACGAGGACCACGAGGGCGACGACCAGCCCGAGCGTGCCGAGCAGCGTCGCGCCGAGTCGGGATCGGCGCATCCGCATCGCGGTGAGTGCCGGGACGCTGGAGGCCCGCTCGAGCACGGGCGCCTGCTCGGCGAGTCGACGCGTGATCTCCCGCTGGCGGGCGGCCTCGTGCGCGCGGACGATCGCGGTGCGCTTGGCCTCCTCGGAGCGGGCGACCCGCTGCGCCTCGGCGAGGGACTTCGCGTTCATCTCGACACGGACCTCTTCCGGCAGCTCGGCAGTCTGCGCGAGGATCCGGAGGGTCTGCTGCAGTCGGATGGCGTTCCGCTCGGTGGCGAGGTACTGCCGTCGCGCCGCCCACGAGGGCATCAGGTAGACGAGCCAGAGCACCGCGGCCAGGAGCAGCACGATGCCGCCGCCCCAGGAGCCGATACCTGCCATGCGCCAACGGTAGGGGCCGCGGAACGCGCGGTCCGTGATTGCCGGACGCGTGTTGCGCGTGTCGTGGCCGAATCCGCCGGGGCCGAGCCGTGCCTCCAGGCCGACCAGACCGGGCTGTGTACCGGCGGCGACCCGATCAGAGGCGGGGTGTGGTGTGGATCGGCATCGCGGCTTCGTCGCGGGCGGCGAGCGGCACGCTGCCGACACCCGGCGGGACGCGTCCCTGGACCCAGCGCTCGAGGACGCCCTCGCGGACCTCCTCGGCGACGAGCGCGAAGCAGAAGTGGTCGCGCCAGTCACCGTTGATGTGGATGTAGCGACGACGGAGCCCCTCGTACCGGAACCCGAGCTTCTCGACGACGCGGAGGCTCGGGGCGTTCTCGGGGCGGATGCAGATCTCGATGCGGTGCACGCCGACCTGCCGGAAGCAGTGGTCGACGGCGAGGGCGACCGAGATCGGGGTGACGTTGTGTCCGGCGGCGTCCTCGACGACCCAGTAGCCGATCGACGCGCTCGCGAGCGACCCGTAGGTGATGCCGGACACGTTGAGCTGGCCGACGAACCGACCGTCGAGCTCCATCGCGAAGGGGAGCCCGAGCCCGGCCCGGGCGTTCGCCTGCAGGGCACGGATGCTGCCGCGGACATCGGTCGAGACGTGACCGGAGGGGTTGGTGGCCTCCCACGTCCGCAGCCAGCCGCGGTTGGAGGCGAGGGCGACGTCGAGGTCACGAGTGTCCCGGAGCCGGAGCGGCCGGATGGTGACCCGCCCGTGGGACAGGGTCGGGATCGTCGTCATCGGTGTGGTTCCTCCGGATGCGCCGAACGGGCCCGGGGGAATCCCCCGGACCCGTTCCGCGACGGGTCGACTATTCGCCCGCGTTGAACTCCTTGAGCCAGGACTTGAGGTCCGGCCCGAGGTCATCGCGGTCCGAGGCGAGCTGCACGATCGCCTTGATGTAGTCGAGTTTGTCACCGGTGTCGTACCGACGTCCACGGAACACGACGCCGTACACGCCGCCCGTCCATTCCTCGGCGCCGGCCATCTTCATGAGGGCGTCGGTGAGCTGGATCTCGCCGCCCTTGCCGGGCTCCTGCTTCTCGAGGACGTCGAAGACCTCGGGGCGGATGACGTAGCGGCCGATGATGGCGAGGTTCGAGGGGGCTTCGCCCTGCGGGGGCTTCTCGACCAGGCCGGTGATCTTCACGACGTCGTCGGTGTCGGTCGGCTCGACCGTCGCGATGCCGTACATGTGGGTCTGCGACTCGGGGACCTCGAGCAGCGCGACGATGGTGGCGTTCTTCTGACCCTGGACCTCGATCATGCGCTTGAGCAGCGGGTCGCGGGCGTCGATGATGTCGTCGCCGAGGAGGACGGCGAACGGCTCACGGCCGACGTGCATCTTGGCGCGGAGCACCGCGTGGCCGAGGCCGAGCGGGTCGCCCTGGCGGACGTAGTGCATGTCGGCGAGGTCCGTGGACTGGTTCACCTTCTGCAGCTTCTCGTGGTCGCCTTTCTTCTTCAGGGTCTCCTCGAGCTCGGCGACGTGGTCGAAGTGGTTCTCGAGCGCGTTCTTGTTGCGGCCCGTGATCATCAGGACGTCGGTCAGCCCGGCGTCGACGGCCTCCTCCACCACGTACTGGATGGCCGGCTTGTCGACGACCGGGAGCATCTCCTTCGGCATCGCCTTGGTGGCGGGGAGGAAGCGCGTGCCCAGGCCGGCGGCGGGGATCACGGCTTTCGAAATCTGGAAGCCCATGCCTGTGAACGTACCGGACGACCCATGGAAGGCACATGTCGTCGCTGTGGAGGACACGGCATCGCGCGCGCCGCGGCGGGAAGCCGCAACGGGGCCCTCGGTAGACTCCCCGGCATGATCCCCGACCGAGGTGTCGAGAAGCGTGCGCTGCGGGCCGAGCTCCGGCAGCGACGGCGCACCAGGACCACCACCGAACGCGACGCCGACAGGGCCGCCCTCACCGGGACGCTCCAGCGCTTCGTGGAGGAACGGCAGGTCGAGTCCATCGCGCTGTACCTCTCCGCCCCCGACGAGCCGGACGTCCGGCCGTTCCTCGACTGGGCGCACGAGCGGGGCATCCGCGTCCTCCTGCCGATCACCCGCGAGGACGGCCTGCTCGACTGGGCGGTCGGCGACGGGGCCTCCGAGCGGGAGGGCCTGTTCGGGATGCCGGAGGTCGTCGGCGAGGTGCTCTCCCCGCTCGCGCTCGGTGACGTCGACGCGATCCTCGCCCCGGCTGCGGCGGTCGGGCGCGACGGCGTCCGGATGGGCTGGGGTCGCGGCTACTACGACAAGACCCTCGGGTCCATGGCGAACCGTCCGCCCGTCTATGCTGTGATCTTCGACGCGGAGTACCTCGAGGAGGTCCCGCGCGAGCCCCACGACGAACCCGTCGACGGCATCATCACGCCGTCGCGCATCATCACCTTCCGGAGCTAGCGTGCCCACCTACTCGTACCGCTGCACCGAGTGCGACAACGCCTTCGACATCAAGCAGTCCTTCTCGGACGACGCCCTCACCGAGTGCCCGGTGTGCGGCGGAGCGCTCCGCAAGGTGTTCTCGCCCGTCGGCGTGACGTTCAACGGCGGCGGGTTCTACCGGACGGACTCGCGGGCGAAGCCTGCGGGCAGTGGCTCCGGCGGCGGTTCGTCCGACTCCGGTTCGTCGTCGTCCGGCTCGTCGTCGTCCGGGTCCTCCGGCTCGTCGTCGTCCGGCTCCTCCGGCTCGTCGTCGTCCGGCTCGTCGTCGAGCGCTCCGGCGAAGTCCGAGTCGAAGAAGCCGGCCGCGTCCTGACGAACGCTCGCCCTCCTCGGTAGCGTTGGGGTCCATCGACCCCGACCCGGAAGGAGGCCCACGTGAAGGGCTTCAAGGAGTTCCTGCTCCGCGGCAACGTCATCGACCTGGCCGTCGCAGTCGTCATCGGCGCCGCGTTCACCGCGATCGTCACCGTCATCGTCAACTCGATCATCAACCCGGCGATCGGCGCGGTGTTCAACGCGTCGAGCCTCGACGACGCGCTCAAGGTCGACATCCCGACCGTGGCCGGGGGCAAGCCGGCGACCCTCCTGTTCGGCGCGGTCATCGGCGCGGTGATCAACTTCGTCATCGTCGCGGCTGTCGTGTACTTCGCGCTCGTCCTCCCGGTGAACCACCTCAAGAAGGTGGCGTTCGAGCGGGTCAAGAAGAACGAGGAGCAGACGCCGCAGGACGTCCCGCCGACGGACGTCGAGGTGCTGCTCGAGATCCGCGACCTGCTCCGTTCCCAGGGCGGTGCCGCGCTGCCGGCCGGCGGCGGAGCCCACGTGGCGCCGTCCGACGCTCCCGAGGGCCAGGGGATCGCCGGCTCGACCAAGCTGTAGCGGGTGCGCCTGCGGAGCACTGCACCGCTCCGCACCGCACCGCACCGCACCGCACAACCAAAGTCCGTCCGAACCACCCTTGCACGTGGTTCGGACGGACTTTGGTTGTGCGCAGACGAACGGCACCGAGGCGCGTACCCGCCCGTCGAGCCGCCTCGCGCCCGCCGCGCGGCGGCTCAGGCTGCGGCGGCCGCGCGGCGCTTCCGGACCATCGCGACGGCGTACTGCGCCCCCGCGAGCACGTGCCCGACGGTCCCGAGGTACACGAACACGAGGGCGACGGTTCGCACCCACGGCGCGTTCTCGTCCACGGTGTGCACCGCCGAGAACAGCAGCACGGGCAGGCCGACGAAGAGCAGCGCCGAGCGGATCTTGCCCGTCCACGTGACGTCGAGGTCCGGGTTGCCGTGGAACAGCACGCTCGAGAGCACGACGAGCACCAGGTCGACCGCGACGACGACGATCACGACGAACAGCGGCAGCAGCCCGGTGAGGACGAGTGCCAGTACGATCGCGATGATCGCGAGCCGGTCGGCGACGGGGTCGATGGCCTTGCCGAGCTTCGAGCCCTGGTCGTAGCGGCGGGCGATGAAGCCGTCCGCCCAGTCGCTCACCCCGATGACGACGAGCGACACGAGGGCCCAGCCGGGGTGACGGGCGACGACGAGCCCGACGAACACCGGGATCAGCAGCAGGCGGAACAGCGTGATGAGGTTCGGCCACGTCTGCCAGTCGGGGCGCTGTCGCGCGGTGTCAGTCATCGCGTGCAAGGCTACCCGGCCTCACCAGTGCGGTGGGACGTCCCGTCGGAGCTGCTCGTCGTTCTCCCCGTCGCGGTGCCGCGCCGGTTCCGGCGGCGCGGCCGGGTCGTAGCCCGGCACCGGCTGGGTGGTGACGCGCCTGCGGCGGCGGGGCGTGCCTCCCGGCTGCTCGTCGGTCGCGTCGTCCGCGGTGGCCGCGGGACGGACGGGAGGCGCGGCAGCCGACACGTCGTCGGCTCGCGTCCACGCCCCCACCAGTTGGTCCGTCCCGGGCGTGACCGGCCCCGCGGGCCGGCTCGCCCGACGGCTCATCGGCGGGCGGGGATCGGTGGGATCGAGATCTCCTGCGTGGCACCGCGGTCGACGCCGAGCACCGCTGCAACGGTGTCGGCCACCCGGTCCGGGTCGGAGAACAGCTGGAACGCGTGCACGCGCACGTAGTGCCACCCGAGCCGCCGGAGCACCTCGGGCCGGAGCCGCAGCGACTCGCGCAGCGAGCCCTTCACGAGCGATGCGTCGGTCTCGATGGTGACGCACACCCCGCCGTGGGCCGCGACGAGCCCGAGCTTGCCGCGGTGGCCGAGCGCGACCGGGATGCCGCGCATCTCGAGCCGGCGGGCGAGGTCCACGAGCAGCGGGTCGGAGTCGTCCGGCACGTACTCGGCGCTGGTGCGGGCACGCACCTCGGCGAGGATCTCCGCGAGCGCGACGGTGCCGTGGCCCATCCGCTCGGCCTCGATGTCCGACGGCTGGAAGCACGTGACGATGACCATCGATCGGCGGGCGCGGGTCATCGCGACCGCGAGCAGGCGCTCCCCGCCGGGCTTCCCGAGCGGACCGAAGTCGCGGAGGACACGACCGTGCGGGGTCCGGCCGTAGCCGATCGAGAAGACCACCCGGTCGCGGCTCTGCGCGACCGACTGCTCGAGGGTGGCGACGATGAACGGCTCGGCGCGGTCGCCGATGACGAACTCGGTGAGGTCCTTGTGCCCCTGGGCCGCGGTGAGCACGGCCTGCTCGACGCGGACGGCGTGCTTCGCGGACGCGGTGATGACCATGAGCGACTCGGTGGGGCGGGTGCGCGCGTGCTCCATGACGAGCCGCACGACGCGGTCCACTTCGGCGTCGACGCTCTCGACGGCGCCGGAGTCGGGGTCCGGCACGGCCTTGCCGTCGCTCACGTAGTCGAGCGCGATCGATCCGTGCCCGAGGAACGAACCGGCCCAGGGCAGCGACTCGATCCTGCCGCCGTAGAAGCGGCGGTTCACGAGCTCGGCGAGGTCCTCGCCACCGGCCCGGTACGAGCGGGTGAGCGACAGCGTCGGCAGGAGGGTCGACAGCTTCGCCAGCGCCGAGTCGGCGTGGAAGGCATCGAGGGTCTGCTCGTCGACCTGGAGCGCACGGTGGTCGGGGTCCACGGCGATCCGGAACGGCGAGGGGGTCTGCGTCACCGGGTCACCGAACACGACCGTCTGGCGGGCACGGCGGACCGCACCGACCGTCTCGGCGATCGTCACCGCACCGGCGTCGACGAGGATCACCGTGTCGAACGGCATCGTGTCGGCGATCTCGGCTACCTCGTACGGGCTCGCGAGCCACACGGGCGCGATCGACCGGGACAGGTGCGGGGCCGAGTCCTGCAGCAGCCGCGAGGTGATCGCGCCGTCCTTGAGCTGCGTCTTCAGCGCGCTGGCCTCGTCCGGCCAGTCGACGAGTCCGACCTTCCAGTTCTCGGCGAGCTGCCACGCGAGGCCCTGCGAGACGCCGGCCGCGTGGGCGTCGTCGACGAGTCGGAAGTCGGCCTCCACCCGGTCGAGCATGTCGGTGTTCGCGCCGAGGAGCGCCCGGTCCGACTCGAGCATCGACTCGAGGGCGGACTGCCACCACGCGAGCTCCAGCTCGGCGGGCACCTGGGTGTCCGGCACGTGCCGGTTCGCGAGGTCGGTGATGAGCGGCTCGAGCTGCAGGTCGCGGAGTGTCTGCATGAGCTCGGTCCGCTCCTGCAGGTTGTGCAGGACGTCGGACTCGGCGGCGAGCTCGTGGACCGTCGGGACGAGCTGGTCGACCGGGAGGTTCGCGAGCTGGTCCTCGCGGGCGGTGCGCCCCAGGGGCTCGTCGAGGCGCGCGAGGTCCTCGACCACGTTCGAGAAGAGCACCTGCACGTCGGCGATGCCCGTAGGCACCTCGGGGTTCACGCCGGCCGCGACGTACCGCTGCCAGAGGACGCGCTGCTGCTGCACGCGGGTCAGGGCCTCGTGCAGGTCGGACACGTGCACGCCCGGGCGGACGTACTCGCGCGCGAGCTTCTTCAGGCGCCGGCGGTTGGTCGACGACATGGGTGCGCCCTCGCCGCGCGGGGCGGTCGCGGCGACGAGCTCGGACACCGAGCGGTCGAAGACGACGGGCAGGAAGCGGTCGAGGGTGTCCCGGATCTCGGTGAGCAGGCGGAGGTAGATGCCCAGCTCGTTGATCGTCGTGAACTGCCGCATGTGGGTGGTCGCGACGAGGTCGTGCGCGCGGCGGAGCAGCGTCGGCAGGCCGTCGGTGTCGAGGTCCTTCGCGGTCTTGTGCGCCCGCTGCGCACCGTCGCTCGAGGCGAACTTCGCGCCGTACCAGGGCGAGTCGTCGGGGCCGTAGCGGAACTCGCCCAGGTTCGCCGCGCTGACCATGGTCTCGGCGACGCGGGAGCGCCCCTCCACCATCGACGCGACCGACGCCTTCGACAGCCTGGCGGTCGTCGACGGCGGCACCGGCAGGAGCGAGAGTCGCGAGAGCTCGACCAGGCAGTCGAGCACGGACACCCGGAACGACGGGTCGACGCGCGTGAGCGCACCGCGGTAGTCGATGAGGACCTTGCGGAGCCGGACGAGCGCGTCGTCGACCTCGCGGAGGTTCGGGCGCTGGGCCTTCTCGTTGCGCGCGATGCCCCGGACGACGTCGCGGCGCAGCGTCGCCGGCGTGACCGCGACCCCGGGCAGCTGCACCTCGCCGAAGCGGGCGGCGATCCCGCGCAGGGTCGCGCGGCGCGGGCTCACCACGAGCACGCGCTTGTTCGCGGCGACGAGGCCGCCGAGCGCGTTGACGATCGTCTGCGTGCCACCGGTGCCCGGCAGGGTCTTCACCACGATCGAGTTGCCGGCCGTGATCTGGGCGATCACGTTCTCCTGCTCGTCGTCGGCGTCGAGGAGGAGGGTGTCCGTCTCGGGGCTGCGCTCGTCGGACGGCGTCTGCTCGACCGGCCGGTAGGACTGCTCGACCTGCCACTTCGCGCTCGGGTTGCCGGCGAGGGCGTCGAGCACCGGGTGCGACAGGTCGCCGGTGTCCTCGACCATGCCGGTGGCGACCTCGGCGAACGTCGACACGACGAGCCGGGCGTGCACGGAGAAGCCCGGGATGTGCGCAGTCAGGCCGCGGAGCCGGTCGATGACGGGGTTCGGCGTGAACGAGCCGTCCTGCTGCGCCAGCGCCACGAAGGACTGCGCATCGAGGATGACGCCGTACTGCTCGTGGAGCGCGTCGGCCAGGCCCGGGTTGAGCACGGGCTCACCGAGCAGCCGGACCTCGAAGTCGCGCCCGTGACGGCGGATCGCGAGCGGTCGGAGCAGCACCGGACCGCGGAACTGCTCGTCGCCGTGCTTCCAGTCGGCCATGCCGATGCCGAGCTTCACGGCGTCGATGCCGCGCACCGTCGCGAGCTCGGTGCCCTTCGCCTCGACGTGCGCGGCGGCGATGCGGGCTGCGCGGAGGGCGACCTCGTCGCGGATCAGGCTCGACAGGAGGGTCGTCTTGCCCGTGATGAACTGTGCGAGACCGCCCGGGTGCGTCGTCGACAGCTCGATGCGTGCGCGCGGGTGGTCGGAGAAGTGCGTGAGCGGGCTGGTCCCGCCGACCCCGGTGAGCTGCTTCCGCCACGCGTCCCACGCGGGCTCCGCCGCGTTGCCGGCCTGGAGGCGCGGATCGCCGAGACTGATCGCCTGCGGGCTCGTGAGCTGCAGTTCCGGTCGGAGGGTCCGGTCCGGCGCGTCCGCGTCGGCTCCCTCGACGGGTCGACCGACACCGGTCGTCCGGCCGTCACGCCCGGGCGCCGCCCGGTCATGCCCGGGTGCCGCGTCCGACTCCTGCTGCTCGTCCTGCGGGCGCGCGTCGGCACCCTCGACGGGGACGTCGTCGTTCACGTCGTCCCCACCGTCGGTCACCCTGTCCGCTCGCCACACATCGGACACTGTAGGCGGAACCGGACCCAGCCTCCTGCAATGAACCGGAGGTTTCCGGATTCACCGCCCGAGACACGCGGGCCGGAGGTCACGGTGTGGTACCAACGTGGACATGGCCATCGACGACCGAACCGCTCCGCACGCCCCCGCTCCGTCCCGTCGTCGGGTGGTGGCTCCGGACATCTCGAGGTCGTGGCTCCTCGTCTCCGGCAACCACGCGGACCGGTTCGACCGGGCGCAGCGGTCGCGGGCGGACCAGATCATCCTCGACATCGAGGACGCGGTCGACCCCGCGGCGAAGCCGGGTGCCCGTGCGACCGTGGCCGCCTGGCTCGCGGGCGGCGGCGAGGCCTGGGTGCGCATCAACGACGTCACGACCGACTTCTGGGCCGACGACGTCGAGGAGCTCCGAGGGCTCCCCGGGCTGCAGGGCGTCATGCTCGCGAAGACCGAGTCGCCCGCACAGGTCACCGACACGTGGCACCGGCTCGGCGGGCAGACCCCGGTGATCGCACTCGTCGAGTCGGCACTCGGCATCGAGGAGGCGACGAGCATCGCGAAGGCACAGGGGGCGTTCCGGCTCGCCTTCGGCTCCGGCGACTACCGCCGCGACACCGGCACGAGTGCGGACACCCTCGCGATGGCGTACCCGCGGTCCCGGCTCGTCGTCGCCTCGCGCGTCGGGGACCTCCCAGGCCCGATCGACGGCCCGACCGTCGGGTCGGCACACGCCATCCTCCGCGAGCAGTCGCAGATCGCGGTGTCGCTCGGCCTGACGGGCAAGCTCAGCCTCGACACCGAGCAGCTCCCCGTCATCAACGAGGTCATCTCCCCCACCCCGACGGACGTCGCGTGGGCACAGGACTTCCTCGACGACTTCGAGGCCCGCGGCCGCGTCATCCGCGACGGTTCGGACCTGCCGCGCCTCGGCCGGGCGCAGAAGATCCAGAAGCTCGCCCAGGCGTTCGGCGTCGAGGCGCGGTAGGACTGGTGCCATGACCTGGTCGAACGTGCCCGGAGGGCCGCCGGCGCCCACTCCCGGCGAGCAGCAGCGCGCCGCGACGTGGGAGCGTGGCGGGACGACCCTGTTCCCCGCGGGACGCATCGCCGACCGGGTGTCGACGGTGCTCCTGCTCGCGTTCGGCGCCCTGATGACCGTCGTCGCGGCGGTCGTCGGCGTGATCGCGGTGGTCTCGGCGACGGTGTCCTGCGACGCCGCGTCCGGCTGCACCCCGGGCGGCTACGTCGGGGGCGTGGCGATCGCGGTCGGCGGGTCCTTCGTCGTCGGCGTCCTGACGGTCGTGCTCGCGGTCCGTGCCTGGCTCCGACGACGGTCCTCCTGGTGGATCGCCGCGATCGGGTTCGTCCTCGCGGTCGCCTGCCTCACCTGGGGCGGGGTCGTGTTCACGCAGGCCGCCGACGCGACGACCGGGTCCTCGTCCGTCGGGACCGCCTGACGGGCCGCAGCCGGCGCACCGGGACGGCACCGCGCCTCCCGGCCGGGTGTCCGTCGCCGGGCGTAGCGTCCGCACCATGGTGACCACACGGCGGACCACCGCGGCGGTGGTGGGCGGCGGCCCCGCGGGCGTCGTCCTCGGGCTGCTGCTCGCTCGCGCCGGCCTCGACGTCGAGGTCGTCGAACGCCACGACGACTTCAACCGTGACTTCCGGGGCGACACCGTCCACGCTTCCACCATCCGGCTGCTCGACGAACTCGGGCTCGGCGACGCGTTCCGGGCGCTGCCGCAGTCCCGCCTCGACGACTTCTCGCTGCCGATGCCCGACGGCTCCCGGCTCCTGCTCGGCGACTTCTCCCGGCTGACCCCGCCGTACGACCACGTCGCGATGGTGCCGCAGTGGGACCTCCTCGACATGCTCGTCACCGCGGCCCGGGCGGAGCCGTCGTTCGCGATCACGATGGGTGCGGCCGCGACCGGGCTGATCGTGGAGAACGGCGTGGTGACCGGGGTGCACCTCGCTCCACGGCACGACGACGGCAGCGACCCCGGCGAGCGCACCGAACTGCGGGCCGACGTGGTGGTCGCCTGCGACGGACGGGGCTCGACGCTCCGGGCCGCTGCCGGACTCCGTCCCGTCGCGACCCCGGTGCCGTTCGACACGTGGTGGTTCCGGCTGCCGCGGCACGAGGGCGACACGGCGAGCGCGCTCGTCCCCGCCTTCACCGGGCACGACGTGCTGCTGAGCTTCCCGCGGCCGGACTACCACCAGGTCGCCTACTTCGCGACGAAGGGTTCGGACGCGCGGCTCCGGGCCGAGGGCGTGGAGGCGTTCCGTGTCCGCGTCGCACGACTCCGGCCGGACTTCGCGGACCGGGTGGGCGCCATCAGCTCGATGGACGACGTGCACGTGCTCGACGTCCGGATGGACCGGCTGCGGCGGTGGTGGCGACCGGGCCTGCTCTGCATCGGGGACGCCGCGCACGCGATGTCCCCGGCGGGCGGGGTCGGCATCAACCTCGCCGTCCAGGACGCCGTCGCGACCGCGGCCGTGCTCGCGCCGGCGCTGCGGGCAGGTCGGCGTGGTGCCGCACTCGACCACGACCTCGCTCGGGTGCAGCGCCGCCGCACGCCGCCCGCGGTGGTCGTCCAGGCAGCGCAGGCGGTGCTGCACCGGGTCGTGTTCGAGCGGGCGTTCGCCGGGCGGTTGCAGGACGGGCCGCCGTTGCTGCCGGTGCTGCTCGCGCGGTACGTGCCCCCGGTGCGCGGGCTGTACGCGCGCGGGATCGCGTTCGGGCCGTTGCCGGAGCACGCGCCGGGGTGGGCGCGGCGCTGATCGCGGTGGCTGCTCCGGCGGCGGTGCCGCTGCGGTGCGCCGGCGGCCGTGCTCCGGCGGCCGTGCCGCTATGACACGACGTCGCCGCTGTCGTGCGACAACGAGGACGTCGTCCTGCACCGACGCCTCGGCGGCTCAGTCGTAGCCGAGCACCACGATCGCCGAGGTGCTGGTCGTCGGAGCCGGTTCGGCGCGGGCCGCCGCTCGGTCGGCGCGACGTCCCGGAGCACCGCCGCGCCCGACGCCCCGCTGCTCGGCGGCCCCGGATCCTGACCCGCCCCCGAGGTTGGACCCGTGCTGGGCAGTCCGGGCGGTCACGACGCGCTCGTCAGGTCGTAGAGGGTGACGCCGTCCACCGACCGGGACGCGAAGTGGGCGGTGACCCACGCCGTGATCTGCTCGGCGCTCGTCCCCGAGCTGCTGGTGCCCCCGCCGGTGGACCCCGCGATGAACCAGTGCACCTTGCCCGCGGCGACGAGGGCCTTGAACGCGGCGAGCGTCGGAGCCGGGTCGGTGCCGTTGTACCCGCCGATGGCCATCACCGGGTCGCGGCTGGCCAACTGGTAGCTCGCCGCGCTGTTCGACCCGACCGTCGCGGCCACCCAGGTGTACTCGCCGGAGTCGGCGGTCAGCAGGGACACGACCTCGTCCGACACCGCGGTGGAACCACCGAGGAGGGAAGGGCCGCCTCCACCGGGCGCTGCGGCCTGACCGCCGGCCGTGGCTCCCGGCGCGCCGGCCTGTCCGCCGGTCGTGGTGGCACTGCCGTTCGAGGCGTTCCCCGGCCCGGCCGCGTTGCCCTGTCCACCCCCCTGGTTGCCCGGGCCGCCCGCCTGGCCGCCCGTGCCGCCCGCCTGCCCTCTGGGGCCGCCGCCACCGGGGCCGGTCCGGGTGGTCTGGGGACCAGCCGACGGCAGTGCCCCGGTGTGCGCGACCGTCGTCGTCTGCACCGAGAAGGCCGTCGGTCCGAGGAGCGCGGCCACGAGGACCACCGCGACCGTCGCCCCGGAGCGGAGCCTGCCCCGCGGCGGCAGGAGCACGAGGACCGTCCCGACGGCCGTCGCGGCGAGGACGACCCAGCGGATCCACGGCTGCCAGGACGACACGTCCGCGAGCAGCTCGAACGCCCACGCCCCGGTGCCCGCCACGACGACCGCGGCCACGATGCGCCAGGCCAACGCTCCGCTGCGGGCCCGGAGGAGCCCTGCGCCGATGCCGACCAGGCCGGCGATGTACGGAGCGAGCGCGACCGTGTAGTACGGATGGAAGATCCCGCCCATGAAGCTGAACACGAGGCCCGTGACGAGGAGCGACCCCCCGAGCACCAGGACCGTCGCCAGACGTGGGTCGGTGCGTCGGCGCAGGCCCACGAGGACGAGCGAGACGACGAGCAGCACCAGCGCCGTCGGCAGGAGCCAGGTGATCTGCGAGGCGAACTCGGAGCCGAACAACCGGGTCAGCCCGGTCGACCCCCAGGAACCCGCTCCCGTCGTGGTGCCACCACCCGGGACGACGCTGCCGGTCTCGTCGCCCGTGACCCGACCGAGCCCGTTGTAGCCGAACGTGAGCTCGAGGAAGCTGTTCGTCTGGGACCCGCCCACGTACGGTCGCGCCCATGCCGGGACGAGCTCGACGATGGCGACCCACCACCCCGCCGACACGACGACCGCGACGGCTGCCGCCACCAGGTGACCGAGGCGGCGGGCGAACGGACGGGGCGACGCGACGAGGTACACCCCGACCAGCGGGGGCAGGACGAGGAACGCCTGGAGCTGCTTCGTCAGGAAGCCGAACCCGATGAGCACCCCGGCCCAGACCACCCACCGCATCCGGCCGGACTCGACCCCGCGGAGCGTCAGCGCGATCGCCCCGACGGTGAGCAGCACGAGGAGCGCGTCCGGGTTGTCGTAGCGGAACATCAGGGTCGCGACCGGTGTGGTCGCGAGCACCGCCCCGGCGACGAGGGCGGACCCCGCCGAGAAGCGCCGCCGCACGGTCCGGTACAGGATCGCCACCGACGCCACACCCATCAGGGCCTGCGGCACGAGGATCGCCCAGGAGTTCAGCCCGAACAGGCGCACGGAGATGCCGATCACCCAGAGGAACGCCGGGGGCTTGTCGACGGTGATCGCGTTCGCCGCGTCCGACGACCCGTAGAAGAAGGCCTCCCAGCTCTGGCTCCCGGCCTGCACGGCCGCCGAGTAGAACGCGTTGGCCCATCCGTTCACCCCGAGGTTCACCATGTAGAGCACGCCGGTCAGGAGCAGGAGCCCGAGGAACGCCGGACGCTCCCACGCGGCGGTGGTACTGCGACCCCGGACGAGTCGGACGAGGCCGTCGACGACCAGCCGCCGTCGGCCGCGGGGTGTCCGTGGTCCGGTCGAGGGTCCGGTCGAGGGTCCGGTGAGCACGCTCGGGGACGCGTGCGGCGCTGGAGTGGTCATCCGACCAGCGTGCGGACGGCACATCCAGGGTCCCCCTGTCGTCGCTGTGGCTGCCCTAAGCGATCGGTCACCGCGCCGAGCATGCGCTGGACGCGCAGCCGGAGTCCCGGAGCATGCTGGGCCGATGAAGCAACGAGTCATCGGAGACCAGTCCGTCAGCGCGATCGGCCTCGGCGGCATGCCGATGTCCATCGAGGGCCGACCCGACGAGCGCCAGGCGGTCGCCACGATCCACGCCGCGCTCGAGGCCGGCGTCACCCTCATCGACACCGCCGACGCCTACCACCTCGCCGCGCACGACGAGGTCGGCCACAACGAGTCCCTCATCGCCAAGGCGGTCCGCGAGTTCCACGGCGCGACCGACGACGTCCTCATCGCGACGAAGGGCGGCCACCTGCGCCCCGAGCCCGGTGCCTGGGCGCAGAACGGCAACCCGGAGTACCTCAAGGAGGCGGCGAAGGCATCGGCGAAGCGCCTCGGCGTCGAGGCGATCGGCCTGTACCAGTTCCACCGTCCGGACCCCGCCGTCCCGTACGCGGACTCGGTCGGTGCCCTCGCGGACCTCCTCGACGAGGGCGTGATCCGGATGGCGGGCATCTCGAACGCCGACCCCGACCAGATCAGGACCGCCAACGAGGTCCTCGGCGGCCGACTGGTCTCGGTCCAGAACCAGTACTCGCCGCGCTTCCGGTCGAGCGAGCCGGAGCTCGAACTGTGCGACGAACTCGGCATCGCGTTCCTGCCCTGGAGTCCGCTCGGCGGCATCACGAACGCGGCTGACCTCGGCACCGCCTCCGAGGACTTCGCGACCGTCGCCCGGGACCACGGGGTGAGCCCGCAGGTCGTCGCACTCGCGTGGGAGTTGGCGAAGAGCGACGTGGTGATCCCGATCCCCGGGGCGTCGCGACCGCAGTCGATCCTGGACTCGGTGACCGCCGCGACGGTGAAGCTGCGACCCGAGGAGGTCGCACGGCTCGACGCCGCACAGCCGGCAGCCTGACCGATCCCGATCCGGGCGCGGGGTCGACGATGCTGTGCGTCGTCGGCCCCGCGTCTCACTTCGCGGGGCAGTCCGCCGAGATCGCGGTGAGGGACTGCTGGACCTTCGTTTCTGCGGCCGTGACCGCGTCGGACGTCGTGCTGCCGCTGCTCTCGAGCGCGTCCGCGTAGCCCTTCGCCGCCTTCGTGAACGCCTCGAAGTCGGTCTTGACCTCGGCGTTGCCGACCTTCGGGAGTGCGGCGTCGATCCGGTCGGTGAAGCCGTCGACGACCTCGGCGCGACTCTTCGGGTCAGCCGGTGCCGACGTGGACATCTGCTCGCTGACGAACGACCGCAGTGCGTCCTCGAGTTGGTCGCACGCTTCCTGCTTCGTCTGCGACGGCGCTGCCTGCGCGGTCTTCGTGGCGGCGGTGTCCGTCGCCGCCCCACCGCCCCCGTCCCCCGACCCACCGCCGGAGCAGCCGGCGAGGAGTGTGACGGCGATCACCGCGGTCGTGATGGTCGTGATGTGCTTGCGCATGCTGCGTTTCCCCCTTCGACGTCCGCACGCCCCCGTGGGTGCGGACCGCGTCCGAGCGTACCGGCGCGGTCTGGACGCGAGTGCCGTCGGGCGCGGCGCGGTCAGGACGACCGGAGCGGTGCAGCGGCTGCGAACAGCCCGGCGACGAGGGAGTCGATGGTCCGGTCGGCGCGGACGACGTCGGCCGCACCCGCCGAGTGGGCCGCCCGCCGCCCCTCGGCGCCGAGCAGTGCGCTCCAGTGGGTCGCGCGTGCTTCGAGTCCGACCGAGTGGTGGTAGTCGTGGTACTTGAACGAGGGTGACGAGGGCAGCGCTGCGTGGAGCGAGACGAGCGTGGCCGGGGTCCGAAGGGCGTGAGCGAGGATGACACCGTGCATGCCCGCGCTCACGACGTGTTCGGCGGACCCGATCTCTCGGAGCATCTCGTCGGGAGTGAGGGTCGGAGAGAGGACACGCATCCCGGCGGCACGGAGGGCCCGGATCGCCGCGCGGTCGCTCTGATCGGCGTGCGAGGTGAAGTGCGTGATGAGGACCGTGCCACGGCGACGGTTGTCCGGCAGCCCAGGGCGCAGTGCACGGACGACCAGTCCCGGGTCGCCGAGCGGTGTGCGCTCGTCGAGACCGAGTGCGGCACGGGCGAGCGGCCCACGCACGGCGAGGACGCGCTCCCGGAAGTCGCTCGGCACGTCGGCCGGGAGCTCCGGCGTGTGCAGCCCCGTCCCCCAGATCATCCCCCGGCCCCGGCGGGTGAGGTACGGGATCATCGCACTCCCGACGGCGACGACGTCCTCGCGGCCGAGCGGAGCCCAGCGCACGGGTCGGCCGAGCACCTCCCGCAGGACCACGGCGGACAGCTCGTCGCCGTGGTTCGTGAGGACCGGTCCGCGTGCGAGGGCGAGCCGAGCCCACCCGGAGGCGTGGTCCCGGAGTTCGTGCGCGAGGACGCGGGGATCGCGGCGGGGGGACCACCAGAATGCTCGGACGGAACGGGACACAGGACCTCCTGGAGTCGGACAACATAAACATATCAGATGTCATGTGTTCGGCGCCAGTAGTGGATGTGCGGGGGCGTACCGTCGAGGACATGCGAGCGATCTCCCACGACGACGGCACCCTGACCCTGCGCGACCTCCCCGACCCGGAGCCCGGTGCCGGCGAGGTCCTCGTCGAGGTCGCTGCCGCCGGGGTGAACAACGCCGACCGCCAGCAGGTCGCCGGGAACTACCCGCCGCCGCCCGGCGCTTCCCCGATCCTCGGGCTGGAGGTCTCGGGCACCGTCCGCGCACTCGGGCCCGGCGTCACCGACTGGTCGGTCGGCGACCGCGTCTGCGCTCTGCTGGCCGGGGGCGGCTACGCCTCCCTCGCGGTCGTGCCGGCGACGCAGGTGCTGCCCGTGCCGGAGTCGCTCGACCTCGTCTCCGCGGCTGCGCTGCCCGAAGCCGCCTGCACGGTGTTCTCGAACGTCGGGATGCTGGCCGGACTCCGTCCTGGGCAGACCCTCCTCGTGCACGGCGGGACCGGCGGGATGGGCTCGCATGCCGTCCTGTGGGCCAAGGCCCTCGGCGCGACGGTGATCACGACGAGCGGTGGCGCACGGAAGGTCCAGGCGTCACGGGACCTCGGCGCGGACCTCGCGATCGACCATCGCACCGAGGACTTCGTCGCCGCCGTCCGCGAGTACACCGGCGGTCGCGGCGTCGACGTGGTGCTCGACGTCGTGGGTGCCGACTACCTCGGTCGGAACCTCGAAGCCCTCGCGCCGAACGGGCACGTCGCGGTGATCTCGTCGAGCAGCGGCCGGGTCGGCGAACTCGACCTCGGCGCGATGATGGCGAAGCGCGCGACGATCAGCGCGACGACCCTGCGCGCCCGACCGCTCGACGAGAAGGCCGCGATCGTCGCCGCCGTCCGCGCCGACGTCTGGCCGTTCGTCGAGGACGGTCGCGTCCGTCCGGTCGTGGACTCGGTCCTGCCGCTCGCCGAGGCCGCGGAGGGACACCGCCGGATGGCCGACGGCGAGCTCATCGGCAAGGTGCTACTGACGCCCTGACCGGCAGGTCGCGCTGCGCGCACTCCCGGAACCCGCCCCGGACGCTCCACTCGCCCCCGCCGCACCGGCACGCCGGCACTCTCAGCGCACAACCAAAGTCGTCCCGAACCACGGCGCCCCGCGGTTCGGGACGACTTTGGTTGTGCGGAAGCGAACGGCACCGCCTCGCACGAACGGATCGCGTGCGGTGCGGAAGCGAACGGCACCGCCTCGCACGAACGGATCGCGTGCGGTGCGGACCGTGCCGTCCGGGGTCAGGCGTGCACGCGGGCGAGGAACTCGACGAGCGCCGGGTGCGTCGGACGGTCGAGGACGTCGGCCGGTGCGCCCTGCTCGACGACCTCGCCCCGGTGCAGGAACACGATCCGGTCGGCCACGTTCCGCGCGAAGGACATCTCGTGCGTCGTCATCAGGATCGTCGAGCCCTGTCGCTTCAGCTCGGTGACGAGGTCGAGCACCTCCCCGACGAGCATCGGGTCGAGGGCGCTCGTGACCTCGTCGAGCAGGAGCAGCTCGGGGTCGGAGGCGATGGCCCGGACGATCGCGACGCGCTGCTGCTGGCCACCGGAGAGCCGGTCCGGGTAGGCGCCGGCGAAGTCCGCGAGGCCGATGCGGTCGAGCAGGCGCTTCGCCGTCGCCTCGGCTTCAGCCCGTCCGATGCCGTGCACCCGCCGCGACGCGAGGGTCACGTTGTCGAGCACGCTCATGTGCGGGAAGAGGTTGAACTGCTGGAAGACGACACCGATCCGCGCACGCGTGGCGTCGACGTCGGTCCGCGGGTCGGCGATGTCGGTGCCCTGGAGCAGGACCTCGCCGTCGTCGATCCCCTCGAGGAGGTTCACCGTCTTGAGGAGCGTCGACTTCCCGGAGCCGGACGCCCCGATGACGCAGATGACCTCGTGGCGGTGCACCGTCAGGTCGATGCCGCGGAGGACCTCGTGCTCGCCGAACGACTTGCGCAGGCCGCGCAGCTCCAGGACCGGAGCCGACGTCGGCGGCTTGCGCCGTGCCTCCTGGCCGTCGTCCTGCCTGGAGGCGCGACCCGCGCCCGCCCCGCTGCCACCGTTCCGTGCGACGTCGCTCACACCGTGCCCCCGATCTGCTCGCGCTGCTGCTGCCGGCGCGCGATCGCGTCGGTGACCCGGATCAGCGGCAGGCTGATGACCACGAACAGCAGACCCGCGACGAAGTACGGCGTGAAGTTGTAGCTCTCCGCTTGCGCGATCTGCGCCGACCGGACCGCGTCGACGGCGCCGAGGATCGAGACCAGCCCGACGTCCTTCTGCATCGAGACGAAGTCGTTCATGAGCGCTGGGGTGACCTTGCGGATCGCCTGCGGCAGCACGACGAGACGCAGGGTCTTCGCGTGCGAGAGGCCGAGCGACCGGGCGGCGAGGCGCTGCGAGGGGTGCACCGCCTCCATGCCGGCGCGCAGGACCTCCGCGACGTACGACGAGTACGTCAGCACGATCGCGATCGTGCCCCAGAACTCCGCGGGGAGCCGTGGGAACACCCCGAGTCCGGGGATGCCGTAGCCCACGAGGTACAGCACGATGATGAGCGGGAGCCCGCGGAACAGGTCCGTGTACCCGGTCGCCAGTACCCGGAGCGGGAAGAACACCGGGCTCCGCAGGCCCCGGACGACGGCGAGGAGCGTGCCGAACACCGCGACGCCGATGCTCGCGAAGAACAGGATCCGGACGTTCAGCCACAGTCCGGCGAGGATCGCGGGGAACGACTCGACGGCGGTCTGCGGGTCGAAGAACGACTGCTGGACGGCGGCCCAGCCCGGGGTGTTGACCACACCGAAGTAGAGCAGCGCCACGACGACGAGCGTCGACACGATCGACACGGCGGTCGAGCGGCGTCCGCGCTGCCGGCGGTACCGGCGCCGCTCCAGCTCCACCTGACTCGGCGCACCGGCGACCACGGGGGTGCCGGCGCCTGCGGGGACGGTCACGCGCGCTACTTCAGGACCGGGGTGCCGGTCTCGGACGAGAGCCACTTCGTCTGCAGGCGCTCCAGGGTGCCGTCGTCCTCGAGCTTCCCGAGCGCGGTGTCGACCTTGCTCGTCAGTGCGGAGCCCTTCGGCAGCACGAAGCCGAACTGGTCGCCCGAGCCGTCGGCCGGGAACTGGGCTGAGACCGTGCCGTCGTCGAGCTGCGCGGACGCCATGTAGAACGCGGTCGGCAGGTCGGTGATGATCGCGTCGATCTGGCCGGACTCGAGGGCGAGCACCGCGTCGTCGTTCGAGTTGAACACCTGCGGGGTGACGCCGAGGACGTCCTTGACGCTCTGGATGCTCGTCGACCCCGCCGCGACGCCGATCGCGTCCTGCTTCAGGGCGCTGATCGTGGTGGCGTCGGCGGCCTTCGAGGACTTCGTCGTCACGACGGCCTGGGTCGTCGTGTAGTACGCGGTCGACATGTCGACCGCCTTCTTGCGCTTGACGTCGATCGAGAACTGCTGGATGTTGAGGTCCCAGTCCTTCGGGCCCGGTGCGATCGCACTGTCGAACGTGCTGCGCTTCCAGACGACGTCGGACTTCGCGTAGCCCATCTCCTTCGCGACCGCGTAGGCGACGGCGGCCTCGAACCCCTTGCCGGACTGCGGCTTGTCGTCCTCCACCCACGGCGCGTACGCCGGCTGGCCGGTCGCGATCGTCAGCTTGCCGTCCGTGACGGTGCCGTCGGCGCTGCTGCTGCCGGCCGAGCAGGCGCTCAGGGCGAGCGCGGCGACGGCTGCGGTGGCGACGGCGAGGGTGAGGCGGAGGGATCGGGTCACGGGCGGGCCTTCGCTCGAGGGGTGGGGGCGATCAGATCGTACGCGGAACTGGTACACCACCGCGAGTCAGCGCGACCCGCACCGTCACGGTGGCGGACGGGAGCCGGATGCGAGACGGGTCCGGGCCGGAAGCGATCCGGGTCCGAGCCGGATGCGGCTCGGTGCGAAAGCCGCAATCGATGGACACGAATCGGTCACGACGGCCTCGCCGGCGTGTTCTTCGTGCATGATCGGTCCCGCAGCACGTTGCTCCGGCGGCGGGTGGCGGACAACGGCGTCCGTCACCCGCCCCGGCAATGCTGCCGGCGGGGCCGCGAGGCGCGTCGCTGCCGGCCGGCCGCCGCCGCGAGCCGCCTCAGTCGGCCAGCGAGAAGTCCTCGAACGAGAACCCGGGCGACACGAGGCAGCTCAGCAGCACCTCGCCGTCCTGCGGGAGCGTCCGCTGCCAGACACCACCGCGGACGAACGCCTGCGCGTCGTTCACCCGGTCGCGCCCGGCATCGGGTCCGAGCGTGATCGTCGCGCCGGGCACCGGCTCGTCCCCGTCGCCCCCGAGCTGGAGCTCCACCGCGTCGGGCCCGTGCCACATCCAGATCTCGTCGTTGACCACGCGGTGCCAGGCCGAGGCCTCGCCCGGCGGGAGCAGGAAGTGGATGAGCGTGGCCGCGGGACGGTCACCGGCCGGGGTCGACACCGTCGCCGGCGAGGTCCACGTCCGGACGTACCAGCCGCCCTCGGGGTGCGGTTCCATGCCGAGGGCCACGGCGCGCTTCGGGACGTCGAGCCACTCGACGAGCTCGCCGTCCACGGTGCGTCGGGCGGCCATGCCGGGTCGGGGTGCGGTCTCGGTCATGCGGGTTCCTCCAGGTGGGCGGACGACGGGCGGGACGACGGGTCGGGCGACCGGCCTGACGGATGGTCGGACGACGGGTCGGGCGAGGGACCGGACGAGCGACCGGACGATCGGGAGTCGTGCGACGTGGCCGGCTCGACGACGGCGCCGTCCAGCGCCCGGACCCGACCGCGCACGATCGTGGCGACGGCCCGTCCGGAGCCGTCCTCCACCAGTTCGGCGAGCGCGTCCGGCACCGTGCGCGCGTCGACGTCGAAGACCGCGAGGTCCGCCCGTGAACCGACGGCGAGGTGCCCGGTGCGGTCCGGCCCGACCGCCAGCCCCATCGCGTGGGCGCCGCCGAGGGTCGCCGCCGCGAGGAGCCGCTCGTGCAGGTCGTGGCCGCGGTACCCCTGCGCGCGGGCGATGCGGTGGAGCGCGGTGACGTCGGCCATCAGGTCGAGCGACGGCGACGAGGACAGCGAGTCGGTGCCGATGGCGATCGGGCTGCCCTCGCGGAGGTAGTCGGCGACGGGCGGCGGGTCGAGTCCGATGACCGCGTTCGACCTCGGGCAGAGCGCGACGGCCGCGCCCCGGGCGCGCAGCAGTGCCCGGTCGGCCGCGGTCATGTACACCCCGTGCGCGATGTGGCAGTCCGGCCCGAGCACGCCGAGCCGGTCGACGAACGAGGTCGCGCTCGCGCCGAAGCCCAGGGCCCGCATCGCGCGGAAGGACGGCACGTTCGCGAGGTGCCAGTCCGCTCCGTGCCCCACGCCGACGACGCCGTCGAACCCGGGGACGGGTTCGAGCGCGGTCCGCTCCCCCTCGAACGCGGCCTCGCCGAGGTGCAGGTGCAGGCGGAGTCCGCGCTGCCGCACGATGTCCGGCAGTTCCAGGAGCGGCGCGACCTCGAGCGAGTACGGGGCGTGCGGGGACAACCCCGCGCCGGGCGCCGCCGGGATGCGGGCGAGCTCGCCGAGCACCTGGTTGCGCCCGTGCTCCTGCCAGGCCGCGTTCTCCCAGTCCATCACCTCCCAGTAGGCGATCCCGCCGAGTCCGTGGTCCTCGAGCGCGGTGGCGGCCTCGATGTCCGTCACCACGTCCGCGACGCTCGTGACACCGGCGGCCAGCGATGCCCGTGCCCCCGCCGCGGCTTCGGCGGCCCAGTCGTGCGGCTGGGCGTAGTCGGTGTTGAACGCTGCGGCCCAGTCCTCGAACCCCCCGTACTGACCGCGGCCGACACTGGCCATGCCGGTGTACTGCAGGTGGGTGTGTGCGTTGACGAGGCCGGGCAGGAGCGCGCCGCGCCACCGTCGCTCGGTGAACGGCACACCGTTCGCCGACAGTTGGTCGACGACCCACGTGCGGTCGCCGACGTGGAGGATCCGGCCGTCGCGGACCGCGACGGCGCCGTCCGCGATCGGCGGCGCCGTCATCGGGACGACGACCCGGGCTGCGTGGACGACGACGCCGCTCACGACGGGTCCCCGAAGCGGTGCGTCCGGACGTCGGGCTCGCGGTCCGCCGGCTGCTCGGCGACACGGCCGGGAGGCGCGGCTCGGCTCCCGAACGCGGCGAGCGCCGCGCGGGCGGTCGCGTCGTCCACCGCGGGGTCGATCGGCACGACGCCACGGTCGAGCTCGTCGCCCCGCTCGAGGAGCATCCGCACGGCGCCGAGCTGCGCCGCGAAGGAGAGGTCCATGATCTCCACCGGGTTGCCCTCGGCGGCGGTGACGTTGATGCAGCCGCCGCGGTCGAGCACGACGACGTGGTGCCCGTCCGGGAACGTGAAGTGCTCGACCGCCGCGGCCTCGGCGGTCGGGACGGCTCCGGCGGCGAGGGCGTCGTCGACCGCGACCTCCTGCTCGACGCCGCCCGCGACCGACACGACCGCGCCCGCCGCGGCCGCCCGGAGGACCTCGAGCGAGATCGTGTCCCGCACACCGGTCGCGCTGACCACGAGGTCGGCGTCGCGGACGGCGTCGACCAGCGGTGCGACGGCGTGGCCGGCGAAGACGGCCTGCAGCGAGCGGACCGGGTCGGTCTCGGCGACCACGACCCCGAAGCCGAGCGCGCGGAGGACCATCGCGACCCCCTCGCCGACCGGACCGAACCCGGCGACGACGGCCGTGCCTCCCGGGCGGACCCGGTGCGCGCCGGACGCGAGCCGGTCGACCAGGTCGAGCGTCGCGAACACGGTGGACTGTCCGGTGCCGTACCGGTTGTCGAAGAAGGTCTTGGTGCGGGCGTCGTTCACGGCGACGACCGGGATCCCGAGGGTGCCGCGCTCGGCCATCGCGCGCAGGGGTCGGAGGCCGCTCGTGGTCTCCTCCGCGGCTCCGAGCATCGTCGGGAGGAGGTCCGGGCGCTCCTGGTGCACGAGCCGGATGACGTGCGCGCCGTCGTCGAGGACGATGTGCGGCGCCGTGTCGAGCATCGCCAGCGCGAGCTCCTTCTGCTCCGCGAGGGTCACGCCCGCGCGGGCGAAGACCCGCAGGCCGGCAGCGCGCAGGACATCGGCGACGGCGTCGTCGGTCTCGTCGCCGTGGGCGTAGACGACGACCTCGGCCCCGGCGTCGCGGAGCAGCAGGGCGAGCACCGCGGTCTTCGGCTCGAGCACCATGGCGACCGCGATCCGGCTGCCGCGGAGGAGCCCGCCGGCCCCGAGCTCGCCGGCGACCGAGCGGCACACGGGCATCCAGCGGCGTGCCCAGCGGACGCGGGCCTCGGCGGCGGGATCGGTCTCCGGGTCGCGCCCGGTCGACACCAGGTGCACGTCGTCGGACAGCAGCGGGACCCCGAGCACGCCGGGCCGGACGGGGGCGACCGGCCCGAAGGCGTCCTCATCGACGGCGGGGACGTGGCGGCCGGCGTCGACCACGACGAGCGCGGCACCGCGGGGTCGGTCGGCCTCGCGTTCGATCGCGGGCGTGGTCTCGGCCGGGTCGCCGAGGCACCAGAGGTGGTCGACGGGTTCCTGTTCTCCCGCCGGCCGGGCGCCGAGACCGGTCAGCAGGGCGTGGAGCACGGCGACGTCGGCTGGGTCGCCTCCCACGATGCGGAACCGGCGTGCGGCGACGAGCAGGTTCGTGGCCGCGGCGAAGCGACGGACCGCGGCGGAGGCCCAGGCGGCCCGGGCGGGGTCGGGTCGCTGCGGCATGGGGACATCGTAGAGCGCGGGGGCGACGGGCCGGTGCTGCGTCCGGGTCGGTGCCGGGGGGGGCGGGTCAGTGCGCGTGCGGAGGTGGCGTCCGCTCCCAGGTGGAACTGTCGGTACCGGCGTCGTCCACGCCGACGAGCCATGCGGGTGGCGCGACGCGCTGCGGATCGGCCTTGACGGCAGCGGCGAGCGCCCGGTCGGTCCGCCGGTGCCGCACGAGGACGCTCACGAGCACGGAGACGCCGATCGCGGTCACCACGGCGAGGCCCACGACGTAGAGGGTCGTCGAGAGCGTCGCGACGTCCGCGGGCACGAACTGCCCACGCGCGGCGGAGAAGGGCGTCCCGGTGAACACGAAGGCGAGCAGCGTCGCCAACGTCGAGTTGCTGTCCCAGAGGCCGTGCAGGAGCGACACCCCGACGTAGGCCACGAGCACCGTCCACGACCAGCGCAGCCGCACCCCGCCGCGGGCGGCACCGAACAGGACCGCCCCGAGGATCGCCGTCCAGAGCACGTGCCCGACCGGGGAGAGGATCGCCCGCACCACCTCGGTCTGGAGCAGCGAGACGAGGTCGATGCCCCGCGAGGTGATCGCCGCGTTGAAGGCGTAGCCGGCGGACTCGAACGCCGCGAAGCCCGCACCGACCGTGGCGCCGAGGAGTGCACCCTGCCGTGCCGACTTCGGCCGGACCCGCCAGGCGACGACGACGAGCAGCACGCCCTTGACGAACTCCTCGACGAAGCCGACCGCGATGTACAGCAGCGCGTCCTGCCGCAGGTTCGCCTCGAGCAGCGAGGCGCCGAGCACGCCGAGGATGCCGCCGACGAAGAACGCCGTGACGAGCTGCATCGTGCTGATCGTGCCGGTCACGCGCTCGATCACGAAGAGGACGACGGTGAAGGGGACGAGGAAGCTCCCGAGCAGGATGATCGTCGGGACGAGGTTCGTGTTCTGCGTCACCACGGTCACGACGATCGTGACGACCCAGAGGAGGAACCCGGAGAGCAGCGTCTTCCACCACCACCCGTGACGGTGGTGGGGGTGGACCGCGGCGACGTGGAGGCTCATGCTCCGATGGTGCTCCGCCCGGCCCGGTGCGGCTCGGGAATGTACGGGAGGCGCCCGGCGTCGTACCCCGCATGGCTGAGACGACGTTCGACAAGGTGACCATGTTCGGCGCTGACTGGTGCCGCGACTGCCGGCGCTCGAAGGCGCTGCTCGACGGGCTCGGGATCGACTACGACTACGTCGACGTCGAGGCGGACCTGTCGGCGGCCGATCGTGCCGAGGCGATCAGCGGACGGAAGAACATCCCCGTGGTCGTGCTCCCGAACGGGAAGCACTTCGTGGAGCCGTCCGACGCGGAGCTGCGTGGCGAGCTGGAGGCCTCCGGGATCGTCTGAGCCGGGCGTCCGTCGGGCTGATCGGCGTTCCTGGGAGCGCGCTGATCCACCGGGGTGTTGTGTCTGGTGCTGAATCCACCTCGGTACCCCACCGAGCGGGACGAACCCCACACAAGGAGGCACATCGTGCTCGGTCTCATCATCAGCCTGATCGTCATCGGACTCATCGCCGGCGCGGTCGCGCGTCTGGTCACCCCCGGCAAGCAGAACATCGGCATCCTCATGACGATCATCCTCGGCATCGTCGGGTCGTTCGTCGGGGGCTTCCTCGGCTACCTGATCTTCAACCACGACGCCTCGGGTGGCTTCTTCCAGCCGGCCGGCATCATCGGGTCGATCATCGGCGCCATCATCGTGCTCTTCATCTACACGCGGTTCGCCGGTCGGGGCGCCCGCACCCGCTAGGGGCACCAGCGAGCAACACACACGGGAGGCACGGTGCGCGTCGGACGCGCACCGTGCCTCCCGTCCGCGTCGGGCTGGTGACCGCCTGGCCCACGGGTCACCCCGCGGCCAGCCTGCCCATCTCGGACACCACGGTGCGCAGCCGCTCGGCGAGGTCCTCCTGCGACGTCACCGCGAACCTGTGCGCGACCTCGATCATCGCCGCCATCACGAGCGTGACCGCGGTCCGCGCGCGCCCGTCGTCCGCGCGCTCCGTCGCCGCCGCCACGATCTCGACCCGGGCGTCCGCCATCCACTGGAGCATCGTCGGGACCATCTCCGGCCGGGCCTCCACGAGGGCCTTCATGCGCCGGCGGTCCTCCGGCAGGGTCACGGTGCTGACGACGAGCTCGCACAGGTCCGCGACGAGGGGACCCCGAGCGGCGGTGAAGGCCGCACGGGCCTCGGCCGGGACGGTCGTGGCGGGCAGGCCCAGCGCCGCGTGACCCTTCGACGGGAAGTAGTTGAAGAACGTGCGGGACAAGACGCCCGCCGCCCCGCAGATCTCCTCGACGGTGACGCCGGCCAGCCCGTGCGCGGTGACGAGGTCGAGCGCGGCGCCGTGGATCGCGGCGCGCGTCTGCTGCTTCTTCCGCTCGCGGAGCCCGCACTCGGGTCCGGCGACGACGGGGCCGGGGCCGCCCGCGGGAGTGCGAGCGGCTCCGGTCGGCTCAGTCGCCCGAACGGCCGTGCTGGACACGGATCGACCCGGTGGTCGGAGCGGTCGGCGAGCCCATGGTGTCCGCGGCAGCGACCGCCTGGAGCTCGAGGTCGTCCGCGGTGCCCGCCGTGTCGGCCTGCTCCTGGAGCGCCGAGCTCTTCCGGAGCGGCGGCGCCTTGAAGAACCAGCTGAGGACGAAGGCGAGGAGGATCACCGCGAAGCCCACCCAGTAGACGGTCACGGCCGACGTGTTGAACCCGGTCATGAACGGCCGCGTGAGGGCTGCGTCCGCGCCGTTGAGGTACGAGGTGTCGCTCGTCTCGGAGCTGCTGCTCGAGCTGTTCGCGTCCGCCCGGTCCTCGATCGTGCTGGAGAGCTTCGGGGTGAGCTGGTCGACCCAGTACGAGCGCTGGGAGGCGTTCGACCAGTCGACGGAGACGGTGCCGTCCTGGACGGTGGCGTGCGCCTCGTCCGCGACGGCGGCGAGGGCCTGCTGCTCGGCGGCGGGGGTGGCCGCGGCGACCTGCTGGTCGACGACCTGCTGCGCTGCGGCGGCGGGCACCGCGCCCGCGGCGACCTGCTGCTGGACGGCCGCGGTCACCTGCTTCGTGACCGCGGCGTCGGCGGCGCCCTTCGCGTCGGCGGACGCCGTGTCCAGCTGCTGTTGCACGGACTTCTGGACCGGCTCGATGATCGGGTTCCAGATCTGGTCCATGACGCCCTGGTTCGCCTTCGCCGACGCGACGGTCGGGTTCAGGGCGGCGTCGAGCGCGGACGACAGGTTCGCCTTGTCCGCGGTGGCGTGCAGGATGTTCGTCGGCATGATCGAGAACAGCACGGAGAGCAGCACCGCGGTGCCGAGTGTGCCGCCGATCTGGCGGAAGAACGTGGCCGACGACGTCGCCACACCCATGTCCCGGGGCTGCACCGAGTTCTGCGACGCCAGGGTGATGCTCTGCATGAGCTGACCGAGGCCGAGCCCGATGAGGAACATGCCGATCATGAGGAACCAGAGCGGCTTGTCGATCGTCATGAACGTCAGGACGACGTACCCGAGGGAGACCAGCGCGGTGCCGATCACCGGGAAGATCCGGTACTTGCCGGTGCGGGCGACGATCTGCCCCGAGGCGATCGACGCGATCATCAGACCGCCGATCATCGGGAGCGTGGCGAAGCCGGACTCGGTGGGGGTCAGCCCGGTGACGATCTGCAGGTAGAGCGGAATGGTCAGCATGGCGCCGAACATCGCGAAGCCGACGAGGAAGCCCAGGCCGGTGGCCATCGAGAAGACGCCGGAGCGGAACAGCTTCAGCGGGATGATCGCGTCGTCCTTCATGAGCGACTCGATCGCCAGGAACGCGACGAGTCCGACGCCGCCGAGCACGTAGCAGGCGATGGCGCCGACCGAGCCCCAGCCCCAGGTGCGGCCCTGCTCGGCAACGAGGAGCAGCGGCACGAGGGTGACGATCACCGACGTGGCGCCCCACCAGTCGATGCGCGGCTTCGCCGTGGCGTCGCCGAACTTCGGCAGGTGCAGGAACGCGATCACCATGATCAGCGCGCCGACGCCGATCGGCACGTTCACGAGGAAGACCCAGCGCCAGCCGGTGATCCACAGGATCTGGTCCGCGCCCGAGAACAGGCCGCCGATGAGCGGGCCGATCACGGACGAGATGCCGAACACGGCGAGGAAGTACCCCTGGTACTTCGCACGCTCGCGGGGGGCGAGGATGTCGCCCATGATCGCGAGCGGGAGGGACATGAGCGCCCCGGCACCGATGCCCTGGAACGCACGGAAGGCGGCGAGCATGATCATCGACGTCGACAGGGTGGACAGCAGTGACCCGAGGATGAACACCGCGATGCCGAAGATGTAGAGCGGCCGCCGACCGAACACGTCGGAGAGCTTGCCGTAGATCGGCGTCGAGATGGTCGACGCGATGAGGTACGCGGTGGTCACCCAGGCCTGCTGGTCGAGCCCGTGCAGGTCGTCACCGATGGTGCGGATCGCCGTGCCGACGATCGTCTGGTCGAGCGACGACAGGAACATGCCCGCCATCAGGCCGTAGATGACGAGGAGGATCTGCCGGTGCGACATGATCGGCTTCGCCGGCGCAGACGCCGACGCGACCTGCCGCCCGCGCTGCACCTCGACCGGTGCGGTGGCAGTGGACATGCGGTTCCCAACTCTCAAACTTGCAGACCACGCAACTTTACACCCTCAGCACCTTTGCTACCAATGCATGTTTGCCATCATGCACCGTCTGTGTACGGCTTCTCAGCTAGCGTGACGGCATGGGGCGGATGACCTGGCACGAGATCCCGAGCAGCCTGCGCGCGCGGATCGAGGACGCACTCGGCGCTCCGGTCGTGCAGACCGAGAGCCAGGCGTCCGGGTGGTCTCCCGGCAGCGCCGACCGTGTCGTCACCACCGACCGGCGTCGCGCGTTCGTGAAGGCCCTCGCTCGGTCGCGGAACGGCGACGGCATCGACCTGCACCGTCGAGAGGCGCGCGTGGTGGGCGCGATCCCGCCGGGTGTGCGGTCCCCCGGGCTCGTCGCCGTGTTCGACGAGGTGCACGACGGCGACGAATGGGTGGCGCTCGTCCTCGACGACGTCGACGGCCACCACCCCGGAGCCGACCGGGACGGGCGCGACACCACGACGGTGCTCGACGCGCTCGCCACCCTGCCACGTGCGACGGGCGTACTCGCGTCCCTCCCCCGGATGACGGACGAACTCGGCGACGAGTTCGGCGCGTGGGACCGGATGCTCACCACCGGCCTGCCGAGCGTCGTCCCGTCCGCCGTCGCAGCCGCCGCGGAGCGGCTCGCGGACGCCGCCCGCGGGGCCGTCGCCCTCGTCGACGGTGACCACCTCGTGCACGCCGACTGCCGCGCGGACAACCTGCTGGTCGACCGCGAGCGGCGGGTGTGGATCGTCGACTGGCCGTGGGCGGGCGTCGGTGCGCACTGGCTGGACCCGCTCACCTACCTCCTCGACGTCCTCGTCCGGGGCGAGGACGACGACGTCGACCACCACCTGCTCACCCACCCGGTGTTCGAGGGCGTCGACGCCGCGGCGGTCGACGCCGTGCTCGCCGCGCTGGCGGGGCTCTTCCTCGAGAAGGCGGCGCGTCCGGCTCCACCGAACATGCCGACGATCCGTGGGTTCCAGCGCCGGGAGGGCGTCGCCGCCGCCGAGTGGGTCCTGCGACGCTGGGCGCAGCACGACGGTGCGGGCGCCGAGGGGGACGACGCACCCAGGGTCGGCGCACCCCGGGGCGTACCGTCCACGCCATGACCGACGAGCACCAGGCCACCCGTCCCGAAGACGACGCCGCACGCCTCGGGCTCGTCGTCGTCGGTGAGGCAGCAGCGCTGCACGCCGGCGACGACGCTTCCCTCGACGCGAGCGAGCAAAACATCCGCGAGACCGTCGACAGCATGGTCGACGAACCGCTGACGGACCGGCAGGAGGAGGTCGTGGAACGCCTCGCCTCCGCCGGGGGCACGCTCACGGCCGGTCTCGGCGGGGCCCTCGCGGCCCGGTCGGACCGGAGCGTGGACGACGTGCTCGCGGGGGCGGCCCGGAGCGTGGTCCAACAGCAGCGCCTGTCGCAGGAGCGCGAAGACGCCGACCACCGGGAGCGCCACCGCGAGGACGCCGACCACCAGCAGCGCGAGGACGCCGGTCACCAGCAGCGCGACCGCTCGGACGACGAGGGGCGCGGCGAGGCCTGAACCCCACCGCGCCCGTCGGCGCGCGGCTCACTCGGCGGCCGCGGTCTCCTGTTCGCGTGCCACGGCCCGAGCTGCGGCCTGACCCGTCGTGGGGCTCTTCACGATGTCGCTCAGCGTGAAGCCAGCGGTCGTGCCGAGCAGCGCGTCGACCTCGCTGAACTGGCTCACCACGCTCTTCGACAGCGACCCGGCACCGTCGGAGGAGACCACGGTCAGCTTGTCGATGTTGCTCATCGGAGCGGCGAGCTCGCGGGCGATGCTCGGCAGCGTCTCGATGGCCTTGACCCGGAGGACGGCCTCGGAGTGCTGCGCCAGCGCGTCGGCCTGGGCCTTCGTCGCGTCGGCCTCCGCCTGACCCTTGGCGCGGATCGCGTCGGCCGCTGCTTCGCCCTCGGCTCGGGAGGCGTCGGCGGCGAGCTTGCGGGCGTCCGCTTCGGCCTTCGCTTCCGCCGCGACGGCCTCGGCGGAGATGCGTCGGGCCTCCGCCTGCGCACGTGCGGTCTCGACCTGGGCACCGGCGGCAGCTTCGGCCTCGAGGCGGGTCTTGCGCGCAGCAGCCTCGGCCACGGCGGTGACCTCCGACTCGAGTTCGGCGCGGCGGAGCTCCGCACGCTTCTGCGCGGTCAGCTGCTCCTGCTCCACGACGCCCTGCGCGGCACGGGCGTGGGCGAGCGGACCGGCGGCGGCGGCCTCGGCCGCGGCGCGGTCGGAGTCGAGCTGGAGCGCTGCCCGTCGGATCGCGAGCGCGTTCTCGGCCTCGGCGATCGCCTGGTCGGCGCGGGCGCGGGCTTCACGGGCCTCACGGTCGGCCTGCGCCTCCGCGTTCTCGGCCTCGAGCCGCACCCGCGCGCGCTCGGCGCGGCCGAGGTCGCTGATGTACTCGTTGCGGTCCGAGATGCCCTTGATCTCGAACGAGTCGACGTCGAGCCCCTGGCTGTGCAGCGAGTCCTTCGCGACGTCGAGCACGGCGACCGTCAGCTGGTCGCGGTTGCGGATGATGGTCGACACGTCGGTGGCACCGATCGAGGCGCGGAGCGAACCCGACAAGACCTCCCGTGCGAAGTCGTCGATCTTCTTCTCCTGGCCGAGGAATCGCTGCGCCGCGGCCCGGATGGACGCGTCGGCTTCGCCGACCTTGACGAGCGCCACCGCTTCGACGTCGATGGTGACGCCGCGGGAGTCCTGCGCGTTCACGTTGATGTCGATGGCCCGCGAGCTGAGGGACAGCTTCGCGACGCGCTCGAAGAACGGTCGGACGAGCACGCCGGCGCCGAGGACGACCTTGATGCCGGACTCGACGGTCTCGGTGCCGTCGGCGTTCTTCACCTTGCGCGACCGTTTGCCGGTGATGATGAGCGCTTCGTCGGCGCCGGCGTTGCGGTAGACGAGCTTGGCGTAGACGAGCGCGACGACCGCGACGACGACGACGCCCACGATGACCAGCGGGACCGCTCCGAGTGCGAACAGGACTTCCATGGCTCCCCCTCGCGGATCCGCTCGGCGGGTGCCGGACCGAGGTTCCGCATGTGTTGTTCTGTCCGCTCAGCCTACTGGTCGGCACCGACGGACGGGAGGCACGGTGCCAGCTGGCACCGCGCCTCCCGTCCGTCACGTGGGCGCGTCTAGCGCGCGTCGACCGTGGCGCGCCACCAGTCGTCGAAGGGGGTCGCCGGTACCGCGCGCTTGTGCGCGGTCGCGCGGTACCGGGACTCGATCGCCTCCGCGACCTCGTCCGGCACGTCGTGCCCCTGCAGGTAGGCGTCGATCTCGGCGTAGGTCAGCCCGAGGTTGGCCTCGTCGGTCTGGCCGGGGAGGTCGTCGAGGAGGTCCGCGGTCGGGGCCTTCTCGTAGAGGCGCGCCGGCGCGCCGAGGTGCTCGAGGACCTGCCGGCCCTGGCTCTTCGTGAGCCCGGTGAGCGGGGTGAGGTCGACGCCGCCGTCGCCGTACTTCGTGAAGAAGCCGGTCACGGCCTCGGCGGCGTGGTCGGTCCCGACGACGAGGAGCCCGCGCTGCCCGGCGACCGCGTACTGCGCGACCATCCGCATCCGGGCCTTGACGTTGCCCTTCACGAAGTCGCTCAGCTCGACGCCGGACGCCAGGGTGTCCTGCACGACGCCGTCGACGCCGTGCTCGATGTTCACCGTGATGCCGGGCTCGGCGCCGATGAACTGCAGTGCGAGCTGCGCGTCCTCCTCGTCGGCCTGCACCCGGTACGGCATCCGCACGGTGGTGAACGTCGCGTCGTGCTCGTCGGCACGCAGGGACTCGACGGCGAGCTGGGTGAGCTTGCCGGCGAGGGTGGAGTCCTGTCCGCCGCTGATCGCGAGGAGGTAGCCCTTCGCGCCGGTGGTCAGCAGGTAGTCGCGCAGGAACCCGACCCGGCGGTCGATCTCCTGCTGCGGGTCGATGGTCGGCTGGACGTCGAGGTCCGCCGCGATTTCTGCTTGGAGTTCACGCACGCTGCCAGTATCCCCCCGGACCGCCCTCAGCGGACAGGGGTCGTCCGGCCGGGGTGGATGGTGTTCTCGTGGTCGGCGCCGATCGCGCACGTGCAGACGACCGACAGTGTCTCGGACGGCTCGCGTGTCAGTCGGAAGCGTTCGACGTGGGGCGGCCCGACGTGGCGGTCGAGCGGGTGGGTGTCGTGGTCGTGCACGGTGCTCCTCACGGGTGCGGTTCGATGGTGCGACGAGGTGGCCGACGACGAGGCCGGGGTCGTGTCGTGGTGCCGGCCGGACCGCCGTGCCGGGGCGTCGGCCGGACCGGCGTGCCGGCGTGCGGGGGCGCAGGGCGGACCGGAGTTCCGGGGCGGTGCGCCGGTGCGGCGGTGACGTGGTCACCGCCGCACCGTCGCGGGCGTGGTGACGATGCACGCCCCGCCACACCGGCGTGGGAGGCGGCGACCCGAACACGCCGCCTCCCGGGAGGGCGTGGGTGCCGGTCCCCCGACCGGCACCCACGCGGGTCGGACGTCGGTCAGGCCGTGTGGCGCAGCCGGCGTGCGAGGAGCGTGCCGCCGCCCGCGGCGAGCAGCAGGCCGGCGATCACCATGATCGGCAGGAGCTCCGCGCCGGTGTAGGCGAGCGATCCACCGGGACCGGTACCCGCACCGCCGCCGGTGCCGGGGCCGCCGGCGCCGCCGTCACCGGGGCCGCCCGGGGTGCCCGGGTCCGTCGGGTCCGTCGGGTCCGTCGGGTCCGTCGGGTCCGTCGGGTCGACCGGGGCTGCGGCGACCACGAAGGTCACCGAGTCCGGGTCGCTGGTGAGCCCGCCGATGGTCTCCACCGCGACGGCCTCGTGGTCACCGACGGCGACGTCCGGGAACGTCACGGTCCACGTGCCGTCCTCGTCCGTGACCGTCGACTGCGTGCCCGCGTCGTCGCCGTCGAGCGTGACGTCGACGTCCGAGCCGGGCTCCGCGGTGCCCGTCACCGGGACGTCCGTGGTGCCGTCGGCGGTCGGGACGGTGGTGGAGCTGCCGTCCTCGGGGTCCGTGATGGCGATCCCGGCGAACGGGTCGGCCTGGACGGTCGCGGTCGCGATGTCCACCGTCGCCGCGTCCAGGGCGGGGAGGAGCGCGATGCGCACCGCGCGCACCGTGGTGGCGCCGGTCGCGTCGCCGTCCGGGTCGCTGAACGCCGGGGCGGTCTGCGAGTTGATCGTGATCGCCACGAGCTGGTTCAGCGCGTCGAGCAGCGGGTCCAGTGCGGTGACGACGTCCTCGAGCGCGGTGAGGAGCGCGGCGACCGTGTCGGACACGAAGTCCTCGGGGACCGCACCGCCGACCACCGTGGTGATCGCCGGGAGCACCCCGTCCGTCACGACCGCGTCCAGGGCGGCCGTGAGACCGAGCGTGTCCAGGGCCTCGAGCGCGCCGGTCCCGGTGATCGCGACCTCGGGGTCGGTCGTCGACGTCCCGAGCAGCGCGCCGACCGTGGTGTCCACGGTGATGTCGAGCCCGGCAGTCGCGAGGACGACCGTCGCGTCGGTGCTGATGTCCACGGATACCGTCGCCGCGTCGAGGGCGTCGGTCAGCGCGGTCGTCAGCAGGGCGGGCACCTGGTTCGTCAGGATGTCCGCGATCGACGCCTCGATCTGCGCGTTGATCGTCTCGCTGGCGAGGAGGCGCGTGTTCGGCGCGAGGTCGTTCAGCGTGTAGAGGTCGGCGAGGTCGATCGTGACCGTCCCGGTCGAGAGGTCGATCGTGACCGCGCCGGAGGTGAGCGGGGCCGCGGTGACCGAGGACACCGCCTGTGCGAGGTCGACGTCCGCCGTGACGGTGGCCGTCGTGTCGCCGACCGTGATCCCGGGGACGATGCCCAGCGCGTCGGCGAGGTCGTCGGCGACCGCGCCCGTGAGGCCGGCCGTCACGCCGTCGGCGCTCAGCGCGGCTTCGAGTGTGGTGCTCGAGGCGTCCAGGGCCGTGTCGAGCTGACCGACGAGCGCGGCGACCGCGGGGCTCACCACGGACACGTCGGCGCTTGCCACCTGGTAGTCGGTCGTGACGTCGGCGCCGTCGAAGGTGCGGGTCGCCTCGGCCCGGGCGGACAGTGCGCCGAGGTCGACCGAGGCGTCGCTGACGACACCGTCGAGGTCGAGCCCGTCGATCAGCGGCGTGAGGTCCACGCTCGCACCGGTGCCCGGCGCGCCGACCTGGATCGCCCCGTCGCCGGTGATCGCTCCGGCGGATGCGACGGCGTCGGTCGTGGAGGTCGCGGAGTACTGCCCGGCGACCCCCACGTCCACGAGGCCGTTGGACCCGAGCAGCTGGATGCCGTTCGGCGCGTTCACACCGATGCCGTTCAGGACGGTGAGGTCGAGCGGGTTCGACCCGCCGTCGGCCGGGCCGCCGGGAGCGGTCGCCGCGTAGGACCCGGCGAGCGCCGCGATCGTGTCGAGGTCGACGGTGCCGCTGCCCGCGAGCAGTCGGCCCTCGGCCTGGGTGGCGTCGGTGGCGGCGGCGTTCGCGGGGAGCGCCGCACCGCCGATGATGACCGCGGCCACGGTGGCCGTGGCGCCCGCGCGCAGCGCGAAGCGTGTTGCTGTGGATGGCATTGTGCCTCTTCCTCCGGCGGATCCCTCCGCCGCTGATCCATCCCCGGTCGGTTGGTCCGGGGATCCGACGAGACCGCTGGTTGGGCGGTCCCGGAGTCACGTGTGCGCGTCGAGCTGCGCGCGGACGGGCTACCGGAAGGCGTCACCCCCGTGGACGGGGAGCGGGATGCCGGCGCTCACGCTGGAGCGCGCGCTGTGCGCGGTCGCGGAGTCGTTCCGGTCCATCCCTGATCCCCCTCGGGTGAGCACGGCGACGCCGTCGTGCTGAGGACTGAGCGCGGGTGGTTGGTCCGCGTTCCTGAACAACCTACAAGGCATCACCGTGCACCTGGCGATACCCCCGTTCGGGGGGCGCGGGTGAACGGTGCGGCATAGGCGGCAGCATCGCCCCGGCGCGCGTCGTCGAGACGGCGACCCGGCCACCGGACGGGAGGCGCGGGACGGCGCCGCCACGGGCCTCCCGTCGGACGGTGCACCCGTGGGCGCGGGGCGCTGCGTGATCGGCTGCGCGGTCTGCGGTGCGCCCGGCGCTCAGCGCAGCGGCGGCTGGGTCGCGACCGAGACGCCGACCGCGGACGCGACGGTCCGGACGACCTGGTGGAGCTCCTCGCCGCGCAGGTGCTTCGGGAACCCGAACACGACCCGGTAGGCGGGGACGTCGAAGGACACCGGCGCGTTCGGGTCGCCCGCGAGCACCCGGATCGCGTCCACGCGGCCGAACGCGTACCGACCGACGGCCTTCGCGTCCCCGCTCGCCACCGAGACGAGCGCGGGACGCGGGATGCCGAGCAGGAGCGTCGGCGTGGACCCACCGGAGTAGAGCCCGATGCCGTTGCCGTCCGCGACGAGCGTGGCGTACCCGCGCCGGGGCACCGCCGTCTGCGGCAGCCCGAGCGCGCCGGCCGCCCAGGCGATCTGCTTGCCGAGGTCCCTGCTCAGGAGCACCGGGACGAGGTGCGCTCCCGGGTGCCGGGCGGCCAGGGCCTGCTCACGACGCCGGGTGTGTGCGTGGTAGCCGAGGTTGACCAACTCGACGATCACGAAGGCGAGTGCTGCGAACCCGAGCAGGCTCAGCACGATGCCCTCGGTGCTCATCCCCTCCTCGTGCTCCCGGTACGCCAGGAAGCCGAAGCGCAACACCAGGTAGCCCACCAGGACGACCACACCGATCGCGCCCCCACGGCGCCGTCCGTTGTTCCCCATCGGGCCAGACTAGGGCGATCGCGAACCCGGTCCCGGGTTGCTGCACGGTCCCTCAGTCACGGCGGACCCGGAGCCCGTCGAGGAGCACACGCACCATCGGGTTCGGCGCGCCGTCGGCCGCGGGCACTCGGTGGCTGAGGTCGCCGATCGCCTGCAGGAGCTCGACCGCGTCGACGTCGCTGCGGACCTCCCCCGTGGCGATCGCCGCGTCGAGGAGCTCCCGCACCACGTGCCCGAGCCGGTCGACGAAGTACCCGGGCAGGGCGTCGAACGCCGGGTCGCCGGAGTGCAGCGCCGCCGAGAGCCCCTGCTTCGTCGCCACGAACCGCGTGAACCGGGTGACCCAGCGGTCGAGGGCCTCCCCCGGCGGGTACTCGGCGCGCAGCCGGTCGGCCTCGGCGGCCGTGTCGTCGATCTCCGAGGTGAAGACCGCGGCGACGAGGTCCGCGCGCTGCGGGAAGTGCCGGTAGAGCGTGCCGACGCCGACACCGGCCTCCGCCGCCACCTCGCGCACGGGAGCGTCGACGCCGGAGCGGGCGAACACCGTGCGGGCAGCGTGCAGGATCGCGTCGACGTTCTGGCGGGCGTCGGCCCGGAGGCGACGCGGTTCGGCGGTCGGCACAGCACACCCCTTGCGTAAGTGGAACAATGTTCCGTATGGTTGCGGTCGTCAGCGGAACATCGTTCCGGATACGAGACTACAGGAGACCGCCATGCAGTACCGCACACTCGGGCGCACCGGCATCACGGTGACGCCCTACGCACTCGGCGCCATGATGCTGGGCCGGTTCGGCAACCCCGACCGGAGCGAGGGCGTCCGGATCATCCACCGGGCACTCGACGCCGGCATCAACGTCATCGACACCGCGGACCGCTACGGCGACTCCGAGGAGGTCGTCGGCGAAGCACTCGCCGGACGACGCGACCAGGTCGTGCTCGCCACGAAGTTCCACGGGCCGGTGGACGACGACGTGAACCACCGCGGAGCCTCGCGCCGGTGGATCGTCCAGGCCGTCGAGCGGTCACTCCGGAACCTCCGCACCGACCACATCGACCTCTACCAGCTGCACCGCCCCGACCCGGCGACGGACATCGACGAGACCCTCTCGGCGCTCACCGACCTCGTCCGGCAGGGCAAGGTCCGCGCGATCGGCAGCTCGTCGATGCGCGGATCCGAGATCGTCGAAGCACAGTGGACGTCCGACCGGCGGGGGTTCGAGCGGTTCCGCACGGAGCAGCCGAACTACTCGATCCTCGATCGCGAGATCGAGCGCGAGGTCCTCCCCGTCGCCCAGCGGTACGGCATGGGGACGCTCGTCTACAGCCCCCTCGCGGGCGGCTCGCTCACCGGCCGGTACCGTGCCGGGCAGGCGAACGACGAGTTCCGCGCGGGCACCGGCATGCGGCACTTCCGCGATGAACGACGACTGGCCGCGATCGAGCAGCTGATCGCCTTGGCCGACGAGACCGGCATCCGGCTGACGCACCTGGCGATGGCGTTCACGATCGCGCACCCGGGGGTGACGTCGGCGATCGCCGGGCCCCGCACGATGGAGCAGCTCGAGGACACCCTGGCCGGGATGGACGTGGTGCTCTCCGACGAGGTGCTCGACAGGATCGACGCGATCGTCCCGCCGGGCGAGAGCATCGGCGCGATGGACATGGTGTACCGCGGGCCCGAGGTCGGTTCCCCTGCGATGCGCCGTCGGCCCGAGGCCGAGCGAGCCGCCGCCTGACACTGACCCTGGTGCTGGTGGTGCCCCTGGAGGGACTCGAACCCCCAACCGTTTCCTTAGGACGGAACTGCTCTTCCATTGAGCTACAGAGGCTGGCGCGACCACTCTAGCGGCAGTCGCCACACGGCGGACGGGAGGCGCGGTGCCAGCCCGCACCGCGCCTCCCGTCCGTCTGCTGCGACAGCAGCGTCCGCCGCTACGCGGCCATCAGGAACTCGTCCCAGTCGGCCTGCGGCCGCTCGATGCCGCGCACCACCCACGATGCCCCGTGCGGTGCCTTCGGTCGGAAGCGCAAGTGCCACCCCATCTCCTGCGGGGTGCGGTCGCCCTTGGTGTTGTTGCACGCCAGGCAGCAGGCGACGAGGTTCTCCCACGAGTCCTGCCCGCCGCGGGACTTCGGCTGGACGTGGTCGATCGTGGTGGCGTGCCGGTCGCAGTAGGCGCAGCGGTTGGCGTCACGGCGAAGGACACCGCGACGCGAGACGGGCACGAGTCTGGAGTGCGGGATGCGCACGTACCGCGTGAGGACGATGACGGACGGACGGTCGTAGGTCGACGTCGACCCCGTCACCGGGTGGTCGAGGTCGGCGGCGACGATGGCGGCCTTCTGGTTCATGACCAGCACGAGGGCCCGTCGGAACGAGATCACCGCGAGGGGCTCGTAACCGGCGTTGAGGACGAGAGTGCGCATGGGTTCCCTTCCGACGTGCCTGGACGGCTTCCAGGCGGTGCGGGTGCGCCAGACCAGGGCGTCGCGCAGGTGACCGTCGCTCGCGCGCACGGCCCCGGAACCACGAAGAGCACCACCCGGATGGGCAGTGCTCTCGTCATGACGGGGCGTGCTCGTGCACGCAGGCGGTGGTCGACCATATGTCGACGTGCGCGCGCCGACCCATGGTGCGGGTCGTGCGGAACGCTGACATGAGGTCTCCCTGCTCGCAGCCGAAGGGCCGGTGCAGCGTCAGGATACGTCGGAAACCGGCCCGGCACGAGGGTGTGCGGGCCGGTTCCGGCGATGTTCACGGGTTCGACGCACGGGCGTCGCCCGGGGTGGGGTCCAGCGGAGCGTGCGCCGGCGTCAGATCCCGAAGCGGACGATGTGGTAGTCGCTGGTCCAGATCGGACGGATCGAGACGGACCCGCCGGGCTTCGGCGCGTCCATGATCATGCCGTTGCCCATGTAGAAGCCGTCGTGCGCCTCGTTGTTGAAGATGACGACGTCGCCGGGCTGCGCCTCGGACTCGGGGATCGTGGTGCCGGCCTGGTCCTGGAGCGGGACCGAGTGGGCGAGGTTGATGCCGTACTGCGCGTACACGAACATGACGTAGCCCGAGCAGTCGAAGCCCGACGGGTCGGCGCCGCCGAAGACGTAGGGGGTGCCGATGTACTGCTTCGCGGTGGCGACCACGGCGGGCAGGGAGAACGGCGTGTCCGCGGCGGTCGAGCTCGCGACGTAGTCGGCAGCACTCGGGCCGGAGTAGGAGGCGTACTGCGAGGCGGTCGCGGCGCGGGCCTTCTCCGTCGCGGCGGCCTGCTTCGCGGCAGCGGCTGCTTCGGCGGCGGCCGACGCGGCAGCCTCGGCCTCGGCCTTCTGGTCCGCCTCGGCGTCGAGCGTCGACTGGGCGGTGGCGCCGAATCCGTCGCGGCTGGTACCGGCGAGGGCGACGGCGTCGGACACCGAGAAGTTCTGCTCGCCGGTCGTGCGCGCCTGCCGCTGGGCGGCGGCCGCGGCGTCGGCGGGCTGCTGGGTGGAGGCGAACGCGGCGGGGACGGCCATGGTGCCGAACATCCCGGCGGCGACGGTCAGGACGACCGGGGCGAGGAAGCGGCGCTTGCGGGCGCTCGAGCTGGCCTTCGCGCGGTCGGCACGAGCAGCCTCTTGGGCGGCACGACGGCCGCCGGGGAGCGGGGCGGTCTTGACCGACTGCGGGGCAGCAGCACGGCGCGTCGGCTGCGGGGCGGCAGCGGCGCGGGTCGACCGTCGGGTGGCGAGGGCGTCAGCGGTGTTCGTCGGGTTCGCGGTCTGGTCGTCCGCGGCGGAACCGTTCAGCGTCAAGGGTGGTGTCTCCGGCGCCTCGTCACCACCGTCCGGCAGTGGCCGGACCGTGGAACCCCATCCGTTCGTCATCGTTTCCGATCGAGGCAGGAGACGGGCTCGAGACGTCCTGCCACGGGTTCCCGGGTTCGGTGTCAGCCCGGGGACTCGACGAGTGTACGTGGCCGTCGTTACCTTGTCGAGACGAAACCGCCCCTTTGTAACGAATCGGTAAACACGAGTTCCGATCAGCCGTCGCTGCGCTCGATGTACACGTGCTGCGCGACCTCGCTCGGCAGCTCGATGCCGGAGTCCTCGCCGTCGACGCGGACGGCCACGTAGGCGCCGGCGCGCTGCACGCTCGCGACCCGACCGGGCATCACCCCGGCGGTGCGCAGCTGGTGCAGGAGTTCGGGCTCGAACTGGACGGGCTCACCCAGGCGTCGGATCGTGCCCGTGGCGACCGCGTCGGTGCCCTCCGTCGCGGCGACGATGTTCTGCACGCCGTCGAGGAAGCCGCCGGCGTCGGGGCCGCCGATCTCGGCGAGACCGGGGATCGGGTTGCCGTACGGCGACTCGGTCGGGTTGCCGAGCATCTCGAGCAGCCGGACCTCCACCTGTTCGCTCATGACGTGCTCCCAACGGCAGGCCTCGTCGTGGACGAACGCCCAGTCGAGCCCGATGACGTCGGAGAGCAGCCGCTCGGCGAGCCGGTGCTTCCGCATGACGTGCGTCGCGCGGGACCGTCCCTCGGTCGTGAGCTCGAGGTGGCGGTCACCCGAGACGACCACGAGGCCGTCGCGCTCCATGCGGGCGATGGTCTGCGAGACCGTGGGACCCGAGTGGCCGAGGCGCTCCGAGATACGGGCGCGCAGCGGGATGATCGCTTCTTCCTCGAGGTCGAGGATGGTGCGCAGGTACATCTCCGTGGTGTCGACGAGATCGGTCACGGTCCGCCTCTCATGTCCGGGTCCAGCCACCCTACTTGTTCACGGTGACACGGAGGGACCAACGCTTGCACGGGTCAAGGAATGCCCTGGGATACCGCGCCGGTAGGATCGCTCCATGGCAGACATCGTCATCCCAGCCGACCTCCTCCCGACCGACGGACGCTTCGGCTGCGGCCCGTCCAAGATCCGTGGCGCACAGCTCGAGTCCCTCGTGACGCGGGGAGCGACGATCCTCGGGACCTCCCACCGGCAGAAGCCCGTCAAGGACCTCGTCGGCAGCGTCCGGCAGGGCATCGCCGACCTCTTCCAGGTGCCCGACGGCTACGAGGTCGTCCTCGGCAACGGCGGGTCGACCGCGTTCTGGGACGCCGCCGCGTTCGGGCTGATCGAGCGTCGCGCCGAGAACCTGTCGTTCGGCGAGTTCGGGTCGAAGTTCGCCAAGGCCGCTGCCGCTCCGTGGCTCGAGGCACCGCACGTCGTCGAGGCGCCGGGCGGGTCGCTCGCCGCGCTCGAGCCGGTCGAGGGCGTCGACGTCTACGCCTACCCGCACAACGAGACCTCGACCGGCGTCATGGCACCCGTGGTCCGCGCGGACGGCGACCCCGGCGCGCTGACGGTGGTCGACGCGACGAGCGCCGCCGGCGGTGCCGCGTTCGACGTCGAGGCCACGGACGTGTACTACTTCGCCCCGCAGAAGAACTTCGCCTCGGACGGCGGGCTCTGGCTCGCGCTGTTCTCCCCCGCCGCGATCGAGCGGGTGGAGCGCATCGCCGCGAGCGACCGGTACATCCCGGAGTTCCTGTCGCTGCAGAACGCCGTCGACAACTCCCGGTTGAACCAGACGCTGAACACCCCGGCGCTCGCGACCCTGCTGCTCCTGGACGACCAGGTCCGCTGGATCAACGAGTCGGGCGGCATCGCCTGGGCCGACGCCCGGACGAAGCAGTCCTCGGGGACGGTCTACGACTGGGCGGCCTCGGTCGACTTCGCGACGCCGTTCGTGAGCGAGCCGTCGCACCGGTCGCAGGTGGTCGCGACGATCGACCTCGACGACGCGGTCGACGCGAAGGCCGTGGCCGTGACGCTCCGCGCCAACGGCATCGTCGACACCGAGCCGTACCGGAAGCTCGGGCGCAACCAGCTGCGCATCGCGACCTTCACAGCGATCGAGCCGGGCGACGTCGCGCAGCTCACCAAGGCGATCGAGTACGTGGTGGGCGAGCTGCCGCGCTGACGCACGAACGGACGGGAGGCGCGGTGCCAGCTGGCACCGCGCCTCCAGTCCGTTGCCGGTCCGGTCAGGACCGGTGGTGGTCCGGGTCGACCTCGCTCGCGTCGAGCCGGTCGACCTCGAGGTCCTCGTGCGGGTCGACGGGGTGGACCCGCTGCGCCCGACGCCGCCGCGCGCGCGGCGGTACGACCGGCTCCGGCTCCGGCTCCGGCTCGTCCTCGTCGGCCGTGTCGTCGAGCTCGTCGACGTCCACGCCGTCGAGGTCGTCGTCGTCCGACTCGCTGAGGTCGTCCTCGTCGGCGTCGAAGTCGTCGTCATCGTCGTCCGACTCGTCGTCGTCCGCTTCGTCGTCGTCCGGGTCGTCGTAGTCGGCGTCCTCGTCGAGGTCGTCGTCGTCCGACTCGTCGTCGTCCGCGTCGTCGTCGTCCTCGGGCCCGTCGGACTCCTGCGCCGCGCGGTACTCCGCCAGGCGCTCGGACCACGGCACCCACTCCGGCGCGACGAGCGAGCCGTCGCCGGGCATGAGCTCGACCTCGAGCACCGTCGGGTCGTCCTCGCCGATCTTCGCCACCGAGACGGTCCAGCGCCAGCCGGGGTAGCCCGGCATGCGGTTGGCGAAGCGGAGCGAGACCGTGTCGTCGCCCTCGTCCACGGCGTCGACGAACGCGCCGACGGTCGAGTCGGGCGTGACCTCGAGCAGGGCGGTGCGCGCCAGGCGCTCGTACTCGTGCGTGGGCATCAGGCGTCCAACTGGTCGGCGACGTGACGGAGGATCGCGGCGAGGCGCTCGCCGTTCTTCGGGTAGCGACCGTGCCGGAGGTCACCGCTGATGCGGTCGAGCTCCTTCACGAGGTCCTCGACGATCACGGCCATGTCGTCGGCCGAGCGGCGGGACATCTTCGCGAGCGACGGCTGCGGGTCGAGGAGCCGCACGGACAGCGCCTGCGAGCCCTTCTTGCCCTGGACCACGCCGTACTCGAGCCGCGAGCCGGCCTTCACCGTGGTGACGCCGTCCGGCAGCGAGGACGCGTGCAGGAAGACCTGGTCACCGTCGTCGCCGGTGATGAACCCGAACCCCTTCTGGTCGTCGTAGAACTTGACCTTGCCGGTGGGCATGCGTGGACTCCTCGTGGTCGTGGAACGGCCGTGGTGCGTCGGATATCCTGGGTCGATGGCCAAGCCGACCCGATCCACCGGGATCCCCCGCGCCGCAGCGGACCCCTCGGTGACGTTCAACCGTACCGAACGCGTGCTCGGGTTCATGGTCGGGGGCATCTTCATCGCAGCCTTCCTGTGCCTCGCCGCCGTGATCGTGATGTGGCTCACGGTTCCCAGCGCGGGAGCGTCGATGCCGTGGCCCGTCGTCATGGCGATCCCGCTGGTCGGTCTGCCGATCGGCATGCTGCTCCTGTTCGTGCTCCTCGGCGTCGTCTGGACGCGTCGGGCCCGCGAGAACCGGACGTCTCGCTGAGATCCCGGACCCGGCACGGAGCGGACGGACGATGACGACCACCGCCGACCTCGCCGCCCGGCTCCGGGCGATGCCCGACGACGCCCTCGAACGGCTCGTCGTCGCCCGTCGCCTGCCCGCGGCGGCCCTCGCCGAGTCCGGTCCGCAACACGTCGCCGACTTCTTCGACCTGGCGGAGGCGCTCCGCACCGACGACGCGGTCGACGCGGCCATCGAGCACCTGCCCCGTGCGGCCCTCCTCGCGCTGCGCGACGGCGGTGCCCCGGCGGCGCTCGCCCCCGCGGTCGAACTCGGTCTCGCGGACGCGGACGGCGGCGTGGACGACGCGGTGACGGACCGCCTCGCGGCCCACCCGGACGTCGTGGACGCGGCCGACCGGCCTGGAGGCACGCCACCCGCCCGCCCCGCGGCACCCGTCGACGACGACGCGGCACGCGCGACCGGGGCGGAGCACGCCTTCTCGACGATGACCGTGCTCGCCGAGCTCCTCCACGCCGTCGACGCGGGCGAGGTCCGCGAGCTCGTCAAGGGCGGGATCGGCACCCCGCTCGCGAAGACGCTGGGCGAACGCCTCGGCACCGCACCCGAGGTGGTGCCGGACCGACTGGCGCTCCTCCGGCGCACGGGTCTGGCGTCGCTCGACCAGGGCACGTGGAGCGTGTCCGGACCGGGCCGCGCCTGGCTCGTCGCACCGTGGCCGGACCGGTGGACCACGATGGTCGCCGCCTGGCGCGCCTCGCTCGACCCCGCCGTGGGCGAGGTCCTCGAGCTGGCCGGGCCCGACTGGCACGACCTCGTCGCGACCGGCCGCTGGGCGTACCCGGCCGGGGCGCGGTGGCTCGACGCCGAGCTCCTCACCGTCGCCGGCACGGGCGCAGTGCTCGGACTCGCGGTCGACGGCACGCTCACCACGACCGGCGCCGCGCTGCTGACCGACGCTCCGGACGCCGGCGCTCGGGCTGCCGCCGACCTGCCCGAGACCGTCCCCGGGGTGTACCTGCAGCACGACCTCACCGTGATCGCGCCGGGTCCGCTCGCCCCGGCCGACGACGCCGAGCTGCGCGCCGTCGCGACGCTCGAGGCGCCCGGGCTCGCCGCGCGGTACCGGATCTCGGAGGAGTCGCTCGCCCGGGCGTTCCGGGCCGGCCTCGACCGCGACGCCGTGCTGGGGAGCCTCGAGCGGCTCTCCGTGTCCGGCGTGCCGCAGCCGCTCGCCTACCTCGTCGACCAGGTGGCCGAACGGGACGGCAGCATCGTGGTCGACCTCGGCGTGGGCGGCGTCGGTTCCGTCGTCCGCGGCACCGCCGACCAGCTCGACCTGATCGGCGTGGACGCCGAGCTCCGGCAGATGTCGTGGGACCGGCCCGACCTCACCACGCTGACCACCCGCTACCCGGCGCAGGTGGTGCACACGGCGCTCCGCGACGCCCGGTACCCGGCCGTGCTGACGACCGCAGCCCAGGCGACCGTGGCGGCCGCGCCTCCCGTCCGCCGCGCAGCTGGACGCGACCCGCGTGACGCCGCACGGGCGCTCGTGGAGCGGCTCCGCCTCACCACCGAGCGCGCGGAGGGCGAGCCCGAGCAGGAGTGGCTCGGTCGCCAGATCGACCTCGCGGTCCGCGGCCGAACCCCGATCCGGCTCACGGTGCGCATGCCGGACGGGACGGAAAGACCGTTCTCGATCGTGCCGACGTCGGTGGCCGCCGGTCGGGTCCGCGGCAAGGACACGACGGTCGACGTCGAACGGACCCTGCCGCTCTCCCTCGTCGTGGCTGTGGAGAGCGACGCCTGATCCACACCCCGGCCGGCGCGCAGGCGGAGCGCCTAGGCTGATCCGTCATGAACGGACCGCTGATCGTGCAGAGCGACCGCACGGTGCTCCTCGAGGTCGCGCACCCCGACGCGGAGGACGCGCGCCACGAACTCGCCGTCTTCGCGGAGCTCGAACGCGCGCCCGAACACGTGCACACGTACCGGATCACCCGGCTCGGCCTGTGGAACGCCCGCGCGGCCGGACACGACGCCGAGGCGATGATCGACACGCTCGAGCGGTTCGCGAAGTTCCCGGTCCCGCAGAGCGTCACGGTCGACATCCGCGACACCGTCTCGCGGTACGGGCGACTCGTCATCCGCCGCGAGGAACGACCGGACGCCCCGGCGATCGCGAACTCCCCGGGCGAGGAGCTCGAGCGCCAGCCGATGTTGCTCCTCACGGCGACCGACCCGACGATCCTCGCCGAGGTCACCCGGTCCAAGCGCATCAAGCCGCTCCTCGGCGACCAGCGCTCCCCGAACGAGATCGAGCTGCAACCGTGGGCCCGCGGACAGGTGAAGCAGGAGCTCGTGAAGCTCGGCTGGCCCGCGGAGGACCTCGCCGGCTACACCCCCGGGCAGCCGCACGCGATCGACCTCGAGACCGCCGACTGGCACCTGCGGCCGTACCAGGAGCAGGCGGTCGACACGTTCTTCGCGCAGGGCTCCGGCGTCGTCGTGCTCCCCTGTGGTGCCGGCAAGACGCTGGTCGGCGCCGGGGCGATGGCGACCGTCAAGGCCACCACGCTCATCCTCGTCACGAACACCGTGTCGGCGCGGCAGTGGCGCTCGGAGCTGCTCCGCCGCACCACCCTCACCGAGGACGAGATCGGCGAGTACTCCGGCTCGGTGAAGGAGATCCGCCCGGTCACGATCGCGACCTACCAGATCCTCACCGCGCGCCGGAAGGGCGAGTACACCCACCTGTCGCTGCTCGACGCCCTCGACTGGGGCCTCATCGTGTACGACGAGGTCCACCTGCTGCCCGCGCCGGTGTTCAAGCTGACCGCGGACCTGCAGGCCCGCCGCCGCCTCGGGCTGACCGCCACCCTCGTCCGCGAGGACGGGCGGGAGGGCGACGTCTTCTCGCTCATCGGCCCGAAGCGGTACGACGCCCCGTGGAAGGAGATCGAGGCGCAGGGCTACATCTCCCCCGCCTCGTGCTTCGAGGTGCGCATCGACCTCCCGCACGGCGATCGGCTTGAGTACGCGGCGTCCGGCGACGACGAGCGGTACCGGCTCGCCGCGACGACCCCGGCGAAGACCCCGGTCGTCCGTGAGCTCATCGAGAAGCACCGCGGCGAGCAGATCCTCGTGATCGGCCAGTACATCGACCAGCTCGACTCGCTCGCCGAGTCCCTGGACGCGGCCGAGATCACCGGAGCGACCCCGGTCGACGAGCGCGAGCGGCTCTTCCAGGCGTTCCGCACCGGGGCGATCGACGTGCTCGTCGTGTCGAAGGTGGCGAACTTCTCGGTCGACCTGCCCGATGCGACGGTGGCGATCCAGGTGTCGGGGCCGTTCGGCTCCCGGCAGGAAGAGGCACAGCGCCTCGGGCGACTCCTCCGGCCGAACAAGGACGGCCTGCCTGCGTCGTTCTACACGCTCGTCACGCGGGACACCGTCGACCAGGACTTCGCGCAGAACCGACAGCGGTTCCTCGCCGAGCAGGGCTACTCGTACACGATCCTCGACGCCGACCAGGTCGCTGCGGCCGCGTAGCGGCCACGTCGCGACGGCGATCGATCGACGGCCCGGAGGCGCGGTGCGAGCCCGCACCGCGCCTCCAGGCCGCCCCGTGCTCACGTACGCACCGCTCACAGCAAAGCCACAAGGAACGGTCAGAAGATGGGCTCATGAGCGATGGCCCCAAGATCCTGATCGTCGATGACGAGCCGAACATCCGCGACCTGCTGACGACCTCCCTGCGCTTCGCCGGTTTCGCCGTGCGTGCCGTGGGCAACGGTGCGCAGGCCATCTCCGCCGTGCTCGAGGAAGAGCCGGACCTCATCATCCTCGACGTCATGCTCCCGGACATGAACGGCTTCGGCGTCACCAAGCGCCTCCGCTCGTCAGGCTACACCTCGCCGATCCTGTTCCTCACCGCGAAGGACGACACCGAGGACAAGATCACCGGCCTCACGGTCGGCGGCGACGACTACGTCACCAAGCCGTTCTCGCTCGACGAGATCGTCGCCCGGATCAAGGCCATCCTCCGTCGCACCATGAACGACGAAGAGGACGCGATCATCCGCGCCGGCGAGCTCACCATGGACCAGGACACGCACGAGGTCACGATCGGCGACGCGCAGATCGAGCTCTCGCCGACCGAGTTCAAGCTGCTCCGCTACCTCATGCTCAACCCGAACCGGGTGCTCTCCAAGGCGCAGATCCTCGACCACGTGTGGGAGTACGACTTCAACGGCGACGCGGGCATCGTCGAGTCCTACATCTCGTACCTCCGCCGCAAGCTCGACCAGTACTCGGCCGAGCCGGTCATCCAGACCAAGCGCGGGTTCGGCTACATGCTCAAGGCAGCCAAGGCCTCGTAGGCGCAGTTCTTCACGGCGGCCGTCCGGTTTCACCGGGCGGTCGCTGTCTATCGTTGGGGCAGCATGCACACGCGAATGAGCCGCTGGTGGGACGGGATCTCCCTCCGCACCAAGATCACCGGGATCACGGTGCTCCTGGTCGCGCTCGGGCTGCTCGTCGCGGGGCTCGGCACGATGACCGTGCTCTCGACCTACCTCATGCTCCAGCTCGACAACAGCGTCAAGCAGACGACGGAGCAGCTCGAGGGTCAGAACATCAGCGACGGCGAGCAGTACTGCAAGGTCTCGGTCGTGCTGTCGCAGAGCGTGTACGTGGCCGCGTTCGACGACTCCGGCAACCAGATCTGCCAGACGAAGGCGTCGAGCCGGCCGGCGATCACCGGGTCGGAGCTCGCCCGGGCCGCGCAGAGCTCGGACCGCATCACCCTCTACGACGCCCAACACGACCACGAGTGGCGCGCGCAGGTCATCCCGGCGTCGCTGCAGAACCGCTCGGACGGCGTCACGAACACCGGCTACGTGCTCGTGGCGGTGTCGAGCGCCACGGCAGACCAGACGATCCTCCGCTTCACGGTCATCTTCCTGTTCTTCGGCATCGCGGTGATCCTGCTCGGCGCGATGCTCACGCGCCTGCTCGTCACCGCGACGTTCGACCCCTTGCGCGACGTCGAGGACACCGCTGCGCGCTTCGCGGCCGGCGACTTCAACCAGCGCCTCGAGGCGGACACCCCGAACACCGAGGTCGGGCGTCTCAACCGCTCCCTGAACGCCATGCTCGAGCGCATCGACACCGCGTTCGAGGACCGCGAGCGCACGATCGACCAGATGCGTCGGTTCGTCGGGGACGCCTCGCACGAGCTCCGGACGCCCCTGGTGTCCCTCCGCGGGTACGCCGAGCTGTACCGCATGGGCGCCCTCCGCAAGGAAGAGGACGTGGCGCAGGCGATGGAGCGCATCGAGAAGGAGGCCCAGCGCATGGGGCTCCTCGTGCAGGACCTCCTGCAGCTCGCGCGCATCGACGAGTCGAAGCCGCTGGAGCTCGGTCCGGTCGACCTCGTGTCGATCGCCCGCGACTCGGCACTCGACACCATGGCGTCGAACCCCGACCGCGAGATCCAGGTGCTCGTCGAGGACAGCGTGACCGGCGAGAGCGTGCCGCAGGTGGTCCGGCCGGCACCCACGTCCCCGGGCTCGCCGTTCGGGGAGACCGGGGAGGTCCCGGAGGCCTCGGGGCCGAGCTCCGCGAACACGACCGGTCCGATCGCGTTCTCCCGCCAGACGATCGCGCGACTCCGGGCTCGACGCAGCCGGGCCATGAGCTTCGACGCGGCACCGAGCGACGAGACGACACCGCTGCCCACGGTCGTGCTGCCGAAGCGCCCGCCGATCGTCCTCGCCGAGGAGAACAAGATCCGGCAGGTCGTCACCAACCTCATGGGCAACGCGATGCGCTTCACGCCGTCGGACGACCCCATCGAGCTCGGCATCGGGGTCGACGAGGAGCGCGGGATGGCGAACATCGACGTCATCGACCACGGGGAGGGCATCCCCCCGCAGCTCCGCGACAAGATCTTCCAGCGGTTCTGGCGGGCGGACACCTCGCGGGCGCGGGACACCGGCGGCTCTGGGCTGGGGCTCGCGATCGTGTCGGGCATCGTGCAGGCGCACCACGGGTCGGTCGAGGTGTTCGACACCGAGGGCGGCGGCGCCACCTTCCGGGTGTGGCTCCCCCTGCTCCCCCGCGACTGGAAGCCCCCGGCGCCCGAGGACGCCGCCCCCGCCGCCTGACGCGCTGCCGCGCTGCGCTGCCGCGGCCGCGCTGCCGCCGCCCGCTGCCGGCGCGGCGCCGCGCTGCCGGCACCGCCGCCCGAGCGGTCACGACACCCCGCGCCGAACCGCCGCGCGGTCACGAATCGTCGCTGTGGATGAGCCGAAGCGACCGAACGTGACCTCCTGCCCGCTGCCACGCGGTGCGTCGTGACCGCTGCAGAACGGCAAGCGATCTCGATCACAGGGCGGCACCCTTCGCGACGAACGCCTGCCGTAGTCGTTCGAACAACACCGCGGGCCGGACCGCATCGGCCGCCGTCGCGTGGATGACGGTCCAGTCGTTCACGACGAACCCGTTGTCCCGCCGCTGATCGTGCTGGAAGACGTCCCGCTCGCGATGATGCTCGCCGTCGTACTCGAGCGCGATCCTGAGTCGCGGCCAGGCGAGGTCGACTCGTCCGAGGAAAGCACCCGTGGCGTCGTGCACGTCGATGTTGAGTTCCGGCTCGGGGAAGCCTGCATCGATGACAGCGATCCGCATCCATGTCTCCATCGGCGACTCGCAGCCCACCCGCACCAGTTCGACCGCACGTCGAGCCGCGACAGCGTGCGGGCTCCCCGGACGGATCGCGCGTCGGAGGTCGTCGATCGTGGCCAAGCCCGCTCGTCCGACCATGTGATCGCCGACCGCGACCAGCGCCATGCGATCGATCACGCCAGCACACTCGAACCACGCGGACGCGGGAGCGCTCAGACGGAGGCCGTTCAGAACACGCACCTCCGCGGACACAGCTCGATGCGCGACGACACCGGGGCGCCGCATCCGGAGGGTCCCGACGGTCGTCACGTGCACGCGCCGATCGTCCTGCGCCGCGCGCGGGAGCGGAGCACCCCACAGTCGTGCCGCGGTGACGTGGCTGAAGTGCTGATCGTCTCGCATGACGATCGCGATCGCCGATACGAAGTCGTCGGAGCCGGCGGGCGCGCGGACACCCCGAGTCGGCCGCTCGAGGTCTGATCGCCGGAGACGTTCACTGTTCACGCCCGCGGCGAGGGCGTCACCGGTGCGGAAGACTGTCGCATCGAATTCTGGTGGGAGTTGTCGAGCTCGGCGCATGTTCCGATGCTCACGAGTTCGCCGACCAGTCGAGCGTGCGTGCCTCCCGATGTGGAGAACGACCGTGCTTCTCAGGGATGTGCAGGAGCCAGACTGCTTGGTGCCCGAGTTCTGGCCGCCAGCACGGGGTCACGACTCCCCGGGTGGATCGTGTCGCTCGGTCACGAACAGTCTCTCGGGGCGCGCGATACCGACACTTCGTGACCGACGGCGGAAGGCGTACGGGGTGTCGTGACCTTCCGCCGCTCGCACGCGGCCGCCACGGCCCGCCCGCGCCGCACGCCGCCCCCCCCCCCGCACGCGGAAGGGCCCCGCACGCGCTTGCGTGCGGGGCCCTTCCGTGTCAGGACCGGATCAGAAGTCCATGCCACCCGTGGGGTCGCCGGCCGGCATGGCCGGGGCCTTCTCGGGCTTGTCGGCGACGACGACCTCGGTCGTGAGGAACAGACCGGCGATCGACGCAGCGTTCTGCAGCGCCGAGCGCGTGACCTTGGCCGGGTCGATGATGCCCGCGGCGACGAGGTCGACGTACTCGCCGGTCGCGGCGTTGAGGCCGTGACCCGACTCGAGCTCGCGGACCTTGGCGGCGACGACGCCCGGCTCGAGACCGGCGTTCAGCGCGATCTGCTTGAGCGGCGCGTCGATCGCGACGCGGACGATGTTCGCACCGGTCGCCTCGTCACCCTCGAGGGAGAGCGAGTCGAGCGCGACGGACGCCTGGATGAGGGCGACGCCACCACCGGCGACGATGCCCTCCTCGACAGCGGCCTTCGCGTTGCGGACGGCGTCCTCGATGCGGTGTTTGCGCTCCTTGAGCTCGACCTCGGTCGCGGCACCGGCCTTGATGACCGCCACGCCACCGGCGAGCTTCGCGAGGCGCTCCTGGAGCTTCTCGCGGTCGTAGTCGGAGTCGGTCGCCTCGATCTCGGAGCGGATCTGACGGACGCGGCCCGCGATCTGCTCGTCGTCGCCGGCGCCCTCGATGATCGTGGTCTCGTCCTTGGTGATGATCACCTTGCGGGCCTTGCCCAGCAGGTCGAGCGTCGCGTTCTCGAGCTTGAGGCCGACCTCTTCCGAGATGACCTGGCCGCCGGTGAGGATCGCGATGTCCTGCAGCATGGCCTTGCGGCGGTCGCCGAAGCCCGGGGCCTTGACGGCGACGGACTTGAAGATGCCGCGGATCTTGTTCACGACGAGGGTCGCGAGGGCTTCGCCGTCGACGTCCTCGGCGATGATGAGGAGCTGCTTGCCCGCCTGGATCACCTTGTCGACGACCGGGAGCAGGTCCTTGATGTTCGAGATCTTCGAGTTGACGATGAGGATGTACGGGTCCTCGAAGACGGCCTCCTGGCGCTCCGGGTCCGTGACGAAGTACTGCGACAGGTAGCCCTTGTCGAAGCGCATGCCCTCGGTGAGCTCGAGCTCGGTGCCGAAGGTGTTCGACTCCTCGACGGTGACGACGCCTTCCTTGCCGACCTTGTCGATCGCCTCGGCGATGAGCTCGCCGATGGTGGTGTCGGCGGCCGAGATCGACGCGGTCGCGGCGATCTGGTCCTTGGTCTCGATGTCCTTCGCGTTGGCGAGGAGCTGGTCGGAGACGGCGGCGACGGCCTTCTCGATGCCGCGCTTGAGCGACACGGGGTCGGCACCGGCGGCGACGTTGCGGAGGCCCTCGCGGACGAGCGCCTGGGCGAGCACGGTCGCGGTCGTCGTACCGTCACCGGCGACGTCGTCGGTCTTCTTCGCGACCTCCTTGACGAGCTCGGCGCCGATCTTCTCGTACGGGTCGTCGAGCTCGATCTCCTTGGCGATGGAGACACCGTCGTTCGTGATCGTGGGGGCGCCCCACTTCTTCTCGAGGACGACGTTGCGGCCGCGCGGGCCGAGCGTCACCTTCACGGCGTCGGCCAGGGTGTTCAGGCCGCGCTCGAGGCCGCGACGGGCCTCCTCGTCGAAAGCAATGATCTTAGCCATGTGAGTTTCTCGTCCCTCCCGGACGTCGTCATGGGGGTCGTGCTGGCACTCAGCGTGAGCGAGTGCCAACGCCGATTCTGGCACTCGGCGGGTGCGAGTGCAACACAGCCGGGAGGCTCGGCTCGTCTTCCCGGGTCATGCCCCGTCACGCGGGCCCCACACCACACGACGAACGCGCCGCCCCCGGCGGGGACGGCGCGTTCTGCGGAGTGCAGTGGTTCAGGCGGGGCGGACGCTCTCTGCCTGCGGACCCTTCGAGCCGGTGCCGACGTCGAACGTGACCGCCTGCCCCTCCTCGAGGACCTTGCAGCCCGACATGTCGATGGCCGAGTAGTGCACGAACACGTCCTGGCCACCCCCATCGACGGTGATGAAGCCGAAGCCCTTCTCGGCGTTGAACCACTTGACCGTTCCGTTGGCCATGATTGTTGCTCCCTGCGGTGGTGCTGCTGCGATCGGCGGCGCCGTCGGTGCGGCACCTCGCCAGCGACTCTCGCGCACGGAATCGGTTTCGACAAGGGGTGTGACGTTGTTTCACGCCCGTTCCGTGCAATTGCAACGAGCCGGAAACACGTTCGTCACGAATGCACGCCGGAATGCGTGTCAGCCGGTGTAGTCGGCCCCCAGGACGACGCTCACGTCGGCGTTCGGGAAGGCCGCGGACTGCTGTACCGCGGTCGTCCCGAGCGACTTCGCGATGCCCTGCGCGACCGCGGCGGACGCGGCCGAACGGTAGTAGACGATCGTCTGGGTCGTCCCGGTGGTCCCGGCGTCGCCCGTCGAGGTGATCCTCCACCCGGCGCCGCTGAGCGCGGTGCTCGCGCGACCGGCGAGGCCGGTCGTGTTCGTGCCGTTGAGCACGACGACCGTGGTGGTGCCCTGCTGCGCCGGCGTCGCCGCGGTGGCACCGGAGGACGATCCGGTGCCGGCGGAGGACGAGGACGACGAGGACGAGGACGGCGACGAGGACGGCCGGCCCGACGCGGAAGCCGTCGGCGACGACGTGGTGGTGGTGCCCGACGTGCTGTCGAAGGAGTCCCCACCGGTCGCGAGCCCGAGCGCGAGCACGCCGATCCCGACGAGGACCCCCGTGGCGAGCGCAGCCCACGCGAAGACGATCCAGCCGCGGCCCCGACGCTGGGGGCCGCGGTGCGCGCCGACGCGCGGCCCGTCGGTGACGTCGTCGAACCGGTCTCGGGGGAATCTCTCGGTCATCGGTCCTCTTCGCGGGGTTCTGGTGCGCCTCCGGGGAGCGCGAAGCTGCGCCCCGCCCGCGCCGTGACACGGGCGTGCCGGAGTCGTTGCAGCCGGGTGACCAGCTGCGGGTCGTACGCGAGCGCCGCCGGTGAGTCGATCACGCGGTCGAGCACCTGGTAGTAGCGCGCGGGCGACATGTCGAACTCGACCCGGATCTCCGCTTCCTTGGTCCGGTCGTGCCGCGCGCGGTCGTGCTCGAAGGTGAGCACGTGCAGGTCGAGCTCGCTGAGCGCGTCTGCGGGGGTGGCGGTCACTGCGGGTCCGATCGCGGGGCTGGGCACGGGTCTCGGTCATCGTAGGGGTGCGGTCCTGCCGGACCCTGGCACGGTGCTGGACTGTCGCGAACCCGGGTCACAGGTTCGGGTCGCGGAGCCACCGCACCCGGGTGCCGAACGGGTCCGAGACGGCCATGGCCACGCCGTCCAGCGAGGCCGTCGCGAACGCGTCCGGGTCGGCCGGGCCGACGCCGGCGGGCAGCGTCGCCGCGACGCCGGACAGGATGCCGGTGCGCTCCAGCGCGATCCAGTGCACGCCACGCTCCTCGATGCGGTCGACGACGCGCTGCCGGTCCGCGCCAGGCACGTACACGAGCGTCCCCGTGGTCAGCACCACCGGTTCGCAGTGGACCGGCAGGTGGTCGAGTGCGCGGTCCAGGTCACCGGGCAGGCTCCCCCGCAGCCGGACGGGAGGCACGGCGAGCGCCGCCGACGCCGCCTCGCGCATCAGGGCGGTGCGGTCCGTCGCCTCGGGCGGAACGGCCTCGACGAGTCGGTCGAACGCGCCCGGCGCGGCGAGGTCGATCGGGTTCGGGTCGAGTGCGACCCGCGCGCCGATGACGATCGGGCGGTCCGCCGGCGCCGGGACCGTCCCGGTGGCCTCGGCGACGATGTCGACGGCGGGAGTTCCGACGGCGGTGTGCATCCGGACTCGGTCGGACCGCGCCCCCGCACGGATGTCGCGGCCCCGCACACCGGGCCGCGGTGCGCGCCCGGGGGCGCGGAGCTCGGCGCCGTCGGGCCGTCCGGGGACGACGTAGTCGAGCGTCACGCGGTCCGGGATCGAGCAGAGCCCCGCCGCGGCACCCGCGTCCACGAGGCCGAGCGGACGCCCGATCCGCGCGGCCAGCGCCGCGACGAGCGGGACGACCGGGGCGAGCCGACGTGGGTCGTTGGCCTGCACCGTGGCGGACCGGAGATGCTCGACCAGGGCGGGTCGTGCCTCCCGGCCGAGTGCGCGGAGCGCGTCCGGATCCGTCGGGTCGGCGCCCAGCCGCCGGGCGACCGCGAAGACCAGCTCCGGCTGCCGCTGCTGCTCGGGGACCTCGTCGAGGAGCGCGACGAGGCCGTCGTCGAGTGACCGTGCCCACGCGGCGTACGTCGGGGACACCCCGGCGATGCGGTCCGCGTACGCGCTGTAGCGGTCACGGGTGGTCACGGCCGGTGCATCCCCACGTGCCGGATGCCGGCCTCCTCGTAGGGCTCGCCGAACCGGACGAAGCCGTGACGCTCGTACAGTCCGGCGACGTACTCCTGGGCGTGCAGCACGAAGGGCTCGTCGCCGTGCTCGTCGAGGACCGCGGCGACGAGGCGCCCGGCGATCCCCCGCCCGCGGTGCGCCGGGTCCGTCGCGACCCGGCCGATCACCCACGCCGGCGGGACGGCGCCGTCCGGGTGCGGCTCGCCAGGGGCGGGTCGGACCAGCCGGAGGTACCCCACCGCTCGGGTGTCGGTTCCGAACCACCAGTGCTCGGTGTCCGCGTGGCGGTCACGGCCGTCGAAGTCCTCGGCGGTGACCCGCTGCTCGAGGGCGAAGACGCGGTTCCGGAGCACCACGATGCCGTACAGTTCGTCCGTCGTCAGACGGCCCCAGCGGGCGCGGTGCACGGAATGCTCGGACATCGGCGCGAGTTTACTGAAGGTGGCCGTCCACAGCGGCGACAGGAGCAGGAGGAACACATGGCATACAACGTCGACAAGTCCGACGCCCAGTGGCGCGAGGAGCTCTCCCCGGACCAGTACGCCGTCCTGCGTCAAGCCGGCACCGAGCGGCCGTGGACCGGTGAGCTCCTCGACGAGGAGCGCGCCGGCGTCTACACGTGTGCGGCGTGCGGCGCGGAGCTGTTCAAGAGCGGGACGAAGTTCGACTCCGGCTGCGGCTGGCCGTCGTTCTACGAGTCGGTGCGGCCCGAGGCCGTGCAGCTCATCGAGGACAACTCGCTCGGGATGCAGCGCACCGAGGTCCGCTGCGCGAACTGCGGGTCCCACCTGGGGCACGTGTTCCCGGACGGGTTCGGCACGCCGACCGGCGACCGCTACTGCATGAACTCGCTGTCGCTGAACTTCTCGGCGTCCGAGTGAGTCCCGACGCGTCCCGCTAGAGTGGGCGCGTCAGCCGGCATGGCGCAATTGGTAGCGCACCGTACTTGTAATACGGGGGTTGCGGGTTCGAGTCCCGCTGCCGGCCCTCTGCACCGACGATGCTGGCCGCGCGTGATCGCCGGGAAGACGGAGGCCCGGGCGAGTGATCGCCCGGGCCTCCGGCGTACGTGGAACACGGATCAGGGGGTGTTCCTCATCGCTCGACACGGTAACCAGCCGGTCGTGAGAAGAGGATGACACCGCACCGAAACGGAAGTCCACACTCGCGTGCCGATTGCGCGGCTTTCCGCATGGACGTCGCAGCGGGCGGTCAGCGGCCTCCCGTGATCTTCCGTTCGCGCTGCGCCACACCTGCGGTTCCGTACGGGTAGTCGTCGATCCGGGGAGCGCTGGCATCGGTCAGCCTGCGGAGTTCGGACTCGTCGAGGACGAGGTCGGCGGCACCGAGGTTGTCCTCGAGCTGCGAGACCGTCCGGGCGCCGAGGATGACGCTCGTGACGGCGGGCTGGGCGAGCAGCCAGGCGAGGGCGACCTGCGACTTCGAGGCGCCGTGCGCGTCGGCGACGGCGGACACCGCGTCGAGGACGGCCCAGGTGCGCTCGTCGCCGTTGCGGGCTTCCCAGGCCTCCATGCCGCGCTGCGGGTTCTCGCCGAGGCGGGTCGCGCCGGTCGGGGCCTCGTCGCGCTGGTACTTCCCGGACAGCCAACCGCCGGCGAGGGGCGACCACGGCAGCAGGCCGATGCCGGCGTCGAGGCAGGCGGGGACGACCTCGTGCTCGATGTCGCGGACGAGGAGGTTGTACTGCGGCTGGAGCGTCACGGGCGGCGCCCACCCGTGGCCGCGGGCCTCGTACACGGCCTTGGTGATCTGGTAGCCGAGGTAGTTCGAGAACCCGTAGGACCCGATCTTGCCGGCGGACACGGCGTCGTCGAGGAAGCGCAGGGTCTCCTCGATCGGGGTGAGGGCGTCCCACGCGTGCATCTGGTACAGGTCGATCGTCTCGACGCCGAGCCGGTCGAGCGAGGCGTCGAGCGCGCGGGAGAGGTGGCGGCGGGAGAGACCGACGTCGTTCGGCCCGTCGCCCTGGGGGAAGCGGCCCTTGGTCGCGAGGACGACCTGCTGCGCCTCGGTGGGGTGCGCCGTGAGCCAGCGCCCGATGATGCGCTCGGACTCGTTGCCCGAGTACACGTCGGCGGTGTCGACGAGCGTGCCGCCGGCCGCGACGAACGTGTCGAGCATCTGGTGGGAGGTGGGTTCGTCGGCTTCGCTGCCGAACGTCATGGTGCCGAGGGTCAGCGTCGACACCGATGTCCCGCTGTTGCCGAGGAGTCTGTAGTCCATGGCCGGGACGCTACGCCCGGAGCGCGTGGACCGAGGGGATCCACGAGTACCTGTCAGCGGCCCTCGGACAGGAACGCGATCGCCGCCTGCCGGAAGTCCCGCGACGTCGGGGCGTTGAAGTGGTTGCGCCCCGGGATCTCGAAGAACCGCGCGTCCGGTGCTGCCGCAGCGAGCCGCACCGCGCTGTCCTTGATGCCGTCCTCGCTGCCCGCCGCCATGAGCAGCGGCTGCGACGGGGCGTTCGCCGGCGTCGGCTCGATGCTGTCCCGCATCCCCTCGACCATCGCGACGAGGGCCCGGAGGTCGTTCCCCTCGACGCCCGACGCCATCGTGAGGTACCCGTTCGTCACGCGGTCCTCGATCGGGGTGCCGTCCGCGAGGAACGCCTTCGCCTGGTCGACCGCGACGCGACGCATCGGGTCGGCGTCCGGGATGCCGCCGAACACGGCCCGGGAGACCCGGTCGGGCAGCTGCTCGGCGGTGTGCCAGCCGACGCGTGCCCCGAGCGAGTAGCCGAGGTAGGCGACGTCGTCGAGCAGGTAGGTGTCGATGACACTGACGACGTCCGCGACGAGGAGCTCCATCGAGTACGCGTCGGGGTCGTGCGGCTTCGCGGACGCGCCGTGCCCGCGCTGGTCGAGCGCGACGACGCGGTACCCGGCGCGGAGCAGGTCGCGGGTCCAGCCCGACGCGTGCCAGTTGAGCAGGGCGCCGGACGCGAACCCGTGCACCGCGACGACGACCGGAGCGTCCGGGTCCCCGAAGTCGTACGTGGCGATCGGGAGGCCGTCCGGGGACATCACTGCACGGGGACGGGGCGCTTCGGGGACGAGTGACATGGCGACCCCAGGCTAGCGGGGCACTGTGGTCGCCATGGACGGCTACGGAGCGGACCAGATCCGGGCGGCGGAGCGGCCGCACCTCGACGCGGGCGAACCCCTCATGCAGCGCGCGGCCGACGGGCTCGCCCGGGTCGTCGCGGACCTCCTCGACGACCCCGCCGTGCGACCGGGTGACGGACCGGGTTCGGTCCTGCTGCTGGTCGGGAGCGGCGACAACGGCGGTGACGCGCTGTTCGCGGGTGCGCGGCTGGCGTCGGCCGGGAGGCGCGTGGCGGTGCTGCGCGTCGGCTCACGGGTCCACGAGGCGGGCCTGGCAGCGGCGCTGGACGCCGGGGGCGCGCCTCGCCCCACCGGCACGGCCGGACCGCCGCTGGCGCGTCGCTCCGGAACCGGCGGCGTGGGCCCTGGCCGGTCCCGGTGACAGCGGACCCACCGGGACGGACGCGGGTGCTGCGGACATCCTGCGCGCCGCGGTGCCGGACGAGGGCGGCCGCCTCGCGGCGGTCGCCGCGGAGGCGGCGCTCGACGCCGACCTCGTGCTCGACGGGATCCTGGGCATCGGGGCGTCCGGTCCCCTGCGCTCCCCCGCCCGCGAGGTCGTGGACGCGCTGCGGGAACTCGCCCGCGACCAGCGGGCCCCGTTCGTCGTGGCCGTCGACGTGCCGAGCGGCATCGACGTCGACACGGGCGGTGTCGCGGACGAGCACGTGCTGCACGCCGACGTGACCGTCACCTTCGGCGGGGTCAAGGCAGGGCTGTTGGTCGGCCCCGCCGCGACCCTCGCCGGCCGGATCGAGCTCGTCGACGTCGGGATCGCCGCGGACCTCGCGACCGTGGAGCCACTGGTCCGTACCTGACCCGGACGGTCAGGAGGCGCCGGCGTCCACTCCGTGCACCACGTCGGGGCGAGCCTCGAGCCAGGTGTCGACGAAGTGCCGGTAGTTCGCCGCGATGAGCCGCTCGGCCGCCTCGTGGTCGAGCCCTTGCTGCACGACGTCGTCGAGCGCGTCCTGCCAGTTGCTCCGGCCGATGGCGAAGCCGACGAAGCCGTCGACCGGCGCCGCGACCCGGAGCCAGTGGTCGAGCTGCTCCTCGGGGGCGTCCCGTCCGAGCACGATGCACTGCACGCCGTCGCGCCCACCGGCCCGGACCGCGGCGACGACGCGCTCGGCGTCCTCGGAGCGGTCGAGACCCTCGAGCTTCCACACGTCCGGCTCGACGCCGTGCTCCTGCAGGTACCCGACGACCTCGACGACGAGCCCGGGGCGAACGTCGCGGTCGTAGTCGTCCGCGGCTGCCTGCTGTTCGTCGGTGCCCGGCACGAGCAGCTCGACCAGGAACGCCCGACCGGCCCCGTGCAGGGTGCGGGAGACCTCGGCGAGACGCTCCGCCTGCGCCGCACGGTCGTCGGCGTCGAACGCGGGGTTGTCCCGGACGAGGACCTTCACGAAGTCGGGGTCGAACGCGTCGACGTGCGCGGTCCAGTCGTCGCCGTACTCGAGCTCGAACCAGTCGCGGCCGGAGCGCTCGATCGGCATGGCGAGCTGGAGCCCTGCCTCCCGGACGAGCCGGGCGACGTCGGCGCCGTACCGCTCGTCCACGAGGACGCCGGTCCGGTCCCGTGACGCCCCGGCGGCGAGGGCGCCGAGGAGACCGCGGTAGACGAGCTGCTTGCCGGCCCGGACGCGTTCGGCGTCGGCCTCGTCGGCGGGCTCGCCGGAATCGTCGCCGTAGGTGTGCTCCAGGAGCGAGGACCGCTGGTCCATCGCGAGGAGGAAGAGGGGGTGCTGTTCGTCGAGGTCGGCCATGCCGCCATGCTGCTCGCGACCCCTCGATGCCCGCCCAGTGGGCGCACCCCGCCCGGTGTGAGCACCGCGCTGCCGCCGTCCGTACATTCGGGGCATGACGTTCAACGACGACTCGCAGCTGTCCGGCGGCAGGGTCAAGCGGCGCGGGCGCACGGCCGCGGTGGGTGGCGGGGCGCTCGGTGTCGGCGCGATCGTGGTGTTCCTGATCGCGCAGTTCACCGGGGTGGACCTGTCCGGGGTGCTCGGCGACGGCAGCGGCGTCACGACGATCCAGCAGGGCGGCGACACCGTGGACGCCGCGCCCGAGTGCCGGACCGGCCGGGACGCGAACGCTTCGGTGGAGTGCCGGATGGAGGGGGCCGCCGAGTCGCTCGACGCCTACTGGTCGGCGGAGGCGCCGAAGCTCGGGGCCTCGTACACGAGGCCGGACTTCTACCTCTTCCAGGACTCGACCGACACGGGCTGCGGGACGGCGTCGTCCGCGACCGGGCCGTTCTACTGCCCGCCGGACCGCGCGCTGTACGTCGACACGTCGTTCTACGACGAGCTCCAGTCGCGGTACGGGTCGTCGGGCGGACCGCTCGCGCAGATGTACGTCGTCGCGCACGAGTGGGGCCACCACGTGCAGCAGCTGCAGGGCACGTTCGCCGACACGGACCGGTCGGGCACCGGCGCGACCTCGGGCAGTGTCCGCGTCGAGCTCCAAGCCGACTGCTACGCGGGCGCTTGGGTCGGCGATGCTGCGAACACCGAGGACGCGAACGGGCAGACCTTCTTCGAGCCGATCACCCGGTCACAGATCGACGACGCGCTGTCCGCGGCGAGCGCCGTGGGCGACGACAGCATCCAGCGGCGGGCGACCGGCTCGGTGGACCCCGACTCGTTCACGCACGGGTCGAGCGAGCAGCGCCAGCGGTGGTTCCTCCGCGGCTACCAGCAGGGCGCGACGTCGTGCGACACCCTCAGCGTGCCCGGCTCGGCCCTCTGACCGTGCCTGGTTCGGCCCGCTGAGCCCGGCGGTCAGTCGGAGCTGGCGCTGGCCGACGGGGTCGGCGTCGGCGTCGGGGTCGGCGTCGCGGTGGCGTCGGTCGACCCGGCCGCGCTGAGCACGAACGTCCGGAAGTCGTCGTTCGTGATCGGGTCGGTGAGCTGGTACTGCTGCCCGTTCACGAGCACGAGCGGCGTGCCCGGGAAGCTCGTCAGGTCGGTCCCCGGGATCTTCCCGTCGGAGACGTCGTTCGTGCGCTCGGTCACCCAGCGCGCGTAGGTCTGGTCGCGGATGCAGTCGGCGATCGCCCGCTGGTCGCGCACGCCGTCGACGCTGCGGACGACGCTCACGAGGTCGGCGTCGCTGAGGCCCGCGGTGCCCTCCTCGGGCTGCTCGGCGAACAGGGCGGTGTTGAACGCGAAGAACTGGTCCGGCGAACGGTCCGCGACGCACGCGGCCGCGTTCGCGGCCCGGAGCGAGTACTTCGTGCCCTGCGAGCGGTTCGCCAGGATCGCCACCGGGTGGATGTCGACCGTGGCGGCACCGGAGTCGACGAGGCCCTGGATGTACTCGCCGTTCGCCTTCTCGAACTGCCCGCACGTCGGGCAGAGGTAGTCGATGTAGGTCGTGATGTGCACCGTGCCGGAGCCGTCCGACGACGATGCGGACGGGGTGGCGCCGGTGGTCTGCGCCTTCAGGCCCTGCCCGATCGTGATGCCGCCCTGCGACATGTTCGACGGCCCGGGGCCTGCCGGCCGTGCCGAATCGACGAGGACGAGCGTGACGATGGTGGCCGCGGCGAGGAGCACGACGCCGATGCCGATCTGGATGCCGAGCCTCGTCCCGCGCTGCCGACGCTTCTGCCGGGTGCGGTGCCGCTGCGCGCGCTGCCGGGCAGCCTCGCGGCGGTGGTTCCGACCGGCGGCTGCCCGCGCGGCACGATCAGCGGCTGCACGCTCGGGGCGGGCGTCACCCTCGGGGCGGTTGGTCATCGGTGTGGAGTCCTCCTGATCGGGTGTCCGCACGCTCCGCGTCCCCACTCGGCGGACGGACCCGGCGATTGTAGTGGGCTGCTCTGGGAACCACCCAACCAGCCGGGAACCACTGGCGCTCCACGGGGAAGTCGTGTTGTATGAGCACCGATGGTCGACGGCGACCATCCGGGGCCCCCACGGGCAACCGCTTCACTACGGATCGTCCGGCACGTACCTGCCGGTGAAGGAAGGATCGAACGCTCATGGCGTCCGTCACCTACGACAAGGCAACCCGTCTCTACCCCGGGGGCACCCGCCCCGCGGTCGACTCCCTCGACCTGGACGTCGCCGACGGCGAGTTCCTCGTCCTCGTCGGCCCGTCGGGCTGTGGCAAGTCGACCTCGCTCCGCATGCTCGCGGGGCTCGAGGAGGTCAACTCCGGCGCGATCCGCATCGGCGAGCGCGACGTCACCGACGTCCCGCCGAAGGACCGCGACATCGCGATGGTCTTCCAGAACTACGCGCTGTACCCGCACATGACCGTCGCCGAGAACATGGGCTTCGCGCTCAAGATCGCCGGTGTCGGCAAGGAAGAGCGCGCCACCCGCGTGCAGGAGGCTGCGAAGCTCCTCGACCTCGAGCAGTACCTCGGCCGCAAGCCGAAGGCGCTCTCCGGTGGTCAGCGTCAGCGCGTCGCGATGGGCCGCGCGATCGTCCGTCAGCCGCAGGTGTTCCTCATGGACGAGCCGCTGTCGAACCTCGACGCCAAGCTCCGCGTCCAGACCCGCACCCAGATCGCCTCGCTGCAGCGCCGCCTCGGTGTCACCACGGTCTACGTCACGCACGACCAGACCGAGGCCCTCACCATGGGTGACCGCATCGCGGTGCTCAAGGACGGCATCCTCCAGCAGGTCGGCTCCCCGCGCGACCTCTACGAGAAGCCGAACAACGTGTTCGTCGCCGGCTTCATCGGCTCGCCGGCCATGAACCTGCTGCCGGCCGACGTGGTCGAGGGTGGCATCAAGTTCGGCACGCTGAACCACCCGATCGACCGCGACACGCTGTCGAACGCCCGCTCCGGCAACATCACGGTCGGCATCCGCCCCGAGGACGTCATCGTCTCGAGCTCGGGTGAAGGGCTGCCGGTCACGGTCGACGTCGTCGAGGAGCTCGGCGCCGACGGCTACCTGTACGGTCACGCCGACGTGAACGGCCAGCGCACCGACATCGTCGCGCGCGTCGACGGTCGTTCGCACCCCTCGATCGGCGACACGATCGTCATCTCGCCGAAGCAGGGCCACGTCCACGCCTTCGACACCGAGTCGGGCGACCGCCTCGACGACAAGGCCGTCGTCAGCGCCTGACGCTGGAACAGACGAACAGGAGGCGCGGTGCCAGCTGGCACCGCGCCTCCCGTCTGTCAGACTGCCGAACGGAAGCAGACTGCGCGACCGACGCAACGTGCCGGACCGACGCAGTGCCGGACCGACGCAGTCTGCGGGACCGACGCAGCCCGCCGAACCGACGCAGCCACCGCACGACCAGGAGCCAACCGTGCCCGACTCCCTCGCCATCACCGCAGCCACCGTCGACCCGGGCCTCCTCGACCTGCCGTGGGACCAACCGCTCGAGGACTGGCCGGACGACGTGATCGTCGCGCTGCCGAAGGGCATCTCGCGACACCTGGTGCGTTTCGTGCACCTCAGCGGGTACGTCGCCGCGGTGAAGGAGACCGGGGAAGAGGTCGCGCGCGCCGAGTACGAGATGCTCCGCACGCTGCAGCGCATGGACGTCCCGTGCGTGGACCCGGTCGCGGTCATCACGAACCGCGTCGACGCGGACGGCGAACCCCTGCACCCGGTGCTCGTCACCCGGCACCTCCGCTTCTCGCTGCCGTACCGCGCGCTCTACTCCCAGACGCTCCGCCCGGAGACCGCGACCCGACTCGTCGACGCCCTCGCCCTGCTGCTCGTGCGCCTGCACGTCATCGGGTTCTACTGGGGCGACGTCTCGCTCTCGAACACGCTCTTCCGCCGCGACGCCGGGGCCTTCGCCGCGTACCTCGTCGACGCCGAGACCGGCAAGCTCTACCCCGGCGGCCTGTCGAACGGGCAGCGCGAGAACGACCTCGAGGTCGCCCGCGTCAACATCGCCGGCGAGCTGCTGGACCTCGAGGCCGGTGGTCGCCTCGACGAGAACGCCGACGCGGTCGACGTCTCGAACCGGATCGTGGCGCAGTACCGGACGCTCTGGAAGGAGCTGACGGGTACCGAGCAGTTCGACATCAAGGAGCGCTGGCGCATCAACGACCGGGTCGAGCGGCTCAACGCCCTCGGCTTCGACATCGAGGAGCTCTCGATCCACACGACCGAGGGCGGTTCGCAGGTGCGCATCCAGCCCAAGGTGGTGGACGCCGGGCACCACCAGCGACGGCTGCTCCGCCTCACCGGTCTCGACGCCGGTGAGAACCAGGCCCGGCGCCTGCTCAACGACCTCGACTCGTACCGTGCACGCAACGGCCGCGAGGCCCTCGACGAGGAGATGGTCGCGCACGAGTGGGTCTCGCGGGTGTTCGAGCCCGTCGTCCGGTCGATCCCGCGGGACCTCCGCGGACGGCTGGAGCCCGCCGAGGTCTTCCACGAGCTGCTCGAACACCGCTGGTTCATGTCGCAGGCCGAGGAACGGTCGGTGTCGCTGCCCGAGGCCACGACCGCCTACATCAACGACGTGCTGCGGCACCGGCGGGACGAGCGGCTGCTCATCAACCCGCCGACCTCCTCGATGACGCTGCCCGTCGCGCTCGACGACGACGTCGACGCGGACGAGGACGTCGAGGACTGGCGCGCGGGCGTCTGACGCGGTCCCCGGTCGGTCACGGCACCCCGCCGGGTGGCCGCGGACCGCTCACGACCGTCGCCTGCGGCGTCGCTCAGCGCACGCCTCGTGACCACACGACCGACACCGGCCGACGGGTCGTGACCCGAGGGGTTCGGGAGTGCGACCGCCTTGGAGGCCCGGGGGGCGTCCCGGAGACCGGCGCCGGCCGTCCGGACCGCCACGCCTCCACCGCCGGTGGTGATGTCGGACGTCGAGCGGTCGCAACACCCCGACAGACGCACGTCCGCCGGTCACGAACCGTCGCCTGCGGGGTGGCGCAGCGACGATTCGCGACCGTGCGGCGGGCAGCATCCGACGTGTCGTGACCCCGCCGGCTCCGTGCGGGTCGCTACGCGGCGCGACGACGCCGCGCGACCTCCCACAGGGTCACGCTCGCCGCGATGCCCGCGTTGAGCGACTCGGTCGCGCTCGAGATCGGGATCGACACGATGGCGTCGCAGGTCTCGGTGACCAGGCGCGACAGCCCCTTGCCCTCCGAGCCGACGACGATCACGATCGGGCGGTCGGCGAGCTCGAGGCCGTCGAGCTCCACGTCGCCGTCGCCGTCGAGCCCGAGGACGAACAGCCCCATCGACTTGAGCGACTTGAGCGTCTGGGTCAGGTTCGGCGCCATCGCGACCGGGGTGCGGGCCGCGGCACCGGCGGAGGTCTTCCACGCGCTCGCGGTCACACCGACCGAACGACGCTGGGGCACGATGACGCCGTGCCCGCCGAACGCCGCGGTGGAGCGGATGATGGCACCGAGGTTGCGCGGGTCGGTGATGCCGTCGAGGGCGACCATGAGCGGGACCTCGTCCTTCGCGAACGCCCGCTCGACGATGTCCTCGGACACCGCGTACTCGTACGCGGGGACCTTGAGCGCGACGCCCTGGTGCACGCTGTCGTGCCCGGTGATGCGGTCCAGCTCCGGCCGCATCAGCTCGATGATGGGCACGCCGCGGTGGTTGGCGAGCGCGAGGATCTCCTTGACGCGGTCGTCGACCTCGATGCGGGACGCGATGTAGAGCGTCGTCGACGGCGTCTTCGTGCGCAGCGCCTCGAGCACGGAGTTGCGCCCGGTGACGAGCTCGGAGTCGTCGCTCTTGCGCTGCGGCGGACGACCGGTCCGCTGCTGCGGGGCGCTCGAGGCACCGTGACGACCACGGGCCGCCTCGAGCCGCTCCTTGGCGGCCTTGCGCTTGCCGGCCGGGTGGTACGGACGGTCCTCGGCCTTCGGGGTGGGCTTGCGCCCCTCGAGCGCCTGGGCGCCCTGTCCGCCGGAGCCGACCTGCTTGTTGCCCTTGCGGCCGGACCGGACGGCGCCCGGACGGCCCTTCTTGCTCCCGGAAACGTTCTTCATGCTCAGCTCCTGTTCGGCACGGCCGTGGTCAGGCGATGCTCCAGCGTGTACCCGCTGCGGTGTCCTCGATGGTGATGCCCGCGGCGGCGAGGTCGTCACGCACGCGGTCGGCCGTCGCGAAGTCCCGTGCGGCCCGGGCGTCGGCGCGCTCCTGCACGAGGCGTTCGACGAGGGCTGCGAGCGGGGCGGCCGAGGGGTCCTGACCGCCGCTCGACCAGTGGGCCGCTCGCGGGTCGATGCCGAGCACCTCCACCATCGCGGCCACCTGATGGTACGCGAGACCGAGCGCTTCCGCATCGTCGGCGTCGAGGGCGGCGTTCCCGGCGCGGACCGTCTCGTGCAGCACGGCGAGCGCCTGGGGCACCGAGAGGTCGTCGTCCATCGCGGCCGCGAAGGTCTCGGGGACGGCGGGGGCGTCGCGGAGCGGGATCCCCTCGAGCCGGGGTTCCGCACGGGTCAGGAAGCCCTCGATGCGGTCGTACGCCGCCTCGGCCTCGGCCAGGGAGCCGGCGTGGTGGTCGATCGACGAGCGGTAGTGCGCCGCGCCGAGGAAGTACCGCACGACCTCGGGTCGCGCGGAACCGAGGAAGTCCGCCGCGAAGATCGAGTTGCCGAGCGACTTCGACATCTTCTGACCGTCGACGGTCACGAGTCCGTTGTGCAGCCAGTACGTCGCGAACGCGTCACCAGCGGCGGTCGACTGCGCGAGCTCGTTCTCGTGGTGCGGGAACCGGAGGTCGAGGCCGCCACCGTGGATGTCGAACGCCGGACCGAGGTAGCGCCGGCTCATCGCCGAGCACTCGATGTGCCAGCCCGGTCGACCGGGACCCCACGGGCTGTCCCACACGGCGGTGTCGGGCTCGCCGGTCTTGCGGCCCTTCCAGAGCGCGAAGTCGCGCGGGTCCCGCTTGCCGCGGGGGTCGGCGTCGGCAGCGTCGACCATGTCCTCGCGGCGCTGCCGGGTGAGGGTGCCGTAGGACTCCCAGCTGCCGGTGTCGAAGTAGACGTCCCCGGAGCCGTCCTGTGCGGCGTAGGCGTGGCCGCGCTCGATCAGGCGCTCGATGATCTCGTGCATCTGCGGCACGCTCGCGGTCGCCCGGGGTTCGTAGGTCGGCGGCAGGATCCCGAGCGCGCGGTAGGCGGCCGTGAACTCGAGCTCGACGCGGTACGCACGGGCGAACCACGCCTCGTCGGTGCCCGCGGCCAGGTCGAGCACCTTGTCGTCGATGTCGGTGACGTTCCGGACGAGGGTGACCGAGTAGCCGCGGTACGTCAGCCACCGACGCCAGACGTCGTAGACGAGCGCCGAGCGCAGGTGGCCGATGTGCGGCGACGACTGCACCGTGGGACCACAGACGTAGACGCTCACGTGTCCGTCGACCAGGGGCACGAGGTCGACGACGGCGGCGGCGCGGGAGTCGTAGAGGCGAACGGTCACGCTCCAAGACTAGGGCGCGGCCGGTGCCGCGGTCCGTCAGACCGGCCGGACGACGGCGGTCGCGATCGCCGCGAGCCCCTCCCCGCGGCCGGTGAACCCGAGGCCGTCGGTGGTCGTGCCGGACACCGCGACCGGCGCTCCGACGACGGCGGCCAGTGCGTCCTGCATCTCCGTGCGCCGAGCGCCGATGCGCGGGCGGTTCCCGACGACCTGCACGGTCACGGACACGGGTGCGAGTCCGGCCTCGGCGAGCAGCGACACCGCACCCCGCACGAAGACGCCTCCGGCGGCTCCGGCGTACCGCGGGTCGGCGGTGCCGAAGCGGCCGCCGATGTCGCCCAGGCCGCCGGCGGAGAGCAGGGCGTCGCACACGGCGTGCGCCACCGCGTCGCCGTCGCTGTGCCCCGAGAGGCCGGGTTCGCCCGGGAAGTCGAGCAGCCCGACGCGGCACGGTGACCCCGCGTCGAACGCGTGCACGTCGACCCCGAGGCCGATCCGCACGGCGGGGCCGTCGGCGCCGTTCCGTGCCCGGACGATCGACTCGGCCCGGCCGAGGTCCCAGCGGGTGGTGACCTTGAACGCGTCCGCGTCGCCCGGGACGGACCGGACCGTGCGTCCGGCCGCCTGGAACACCCCGGCGTCGTCGGTCTCGGACCGCGCCGAGACCGCGTACGCCTGCCGGAGCGCCGCGAGCGGGAAGCCCTGCGGGGTCTGGACACCGACGAGCGCCGAGCGGTCGACCGTCTCGCGCACGACGTCTCCGTCGACGCGCTTCACGGTGTCCACGACCGGCAGCGCCGGGACGACGCCGTCACCCGACGTCTCCACGGCGTCGAACACGCGCTCGAACTGCGACGCGGGCGTCAGGCAGCGTGCGGCGTCGTGCACCAGCACGACGTCGACGGAGTCGGGCAGCGCTGCCAGGCCGGCCTGTACCGACGCGTGGCGATCCGTGCCTCCCGGGACGACCGCCGTGTACGGCACCGCGGCCCCGGCGGCCGTGGCGACCACCTGACGGCACTCGTCGAGGCGGTCCGCAGGGGCGACCACCACGACGAGGGTCGGCAGCGCCAGGGTGAAGAGCGGCTCGAGGGCACGCGCGAGCATGAGCGAGCCGGCGACCGGCACGAACGCCTTCGCCGTGCCGATGCCCAGGCGCGTCCCGGACCCGGCCGCGACGACGACGACCGCCCTGCTCACCCCGGAGGGGAGCAGAGCGGTCGTCGTGGTGTCCAGTGGTCCGGACGCGCTAGGAGGCGAGGACCTCGTCGAGGACGGTCGATGCCTTGTCCTCGTCGGTCTTCTCGGCCAGCGCGAGTTCGGAGATCAGGATCTGCCGGGCCTTCGCGAGCATGCGCTTCTCGCCCGCGGAGAGCCCGCGGTCCTGGTCGCGGCGCCAGAGGTCGCGGACGACCTCGGAGACCTTGATCACGTCGCCGGAGGCGAGCTTCTCGAGGTTCGCCTTGTACCGGCGCGACCAGTTGGTGGGTTCCTCGGTGAACGGTGCGCGGAGGACCTCGAACACCTTGTCGAGCCCTTCCTTGCCGATCACGTCGCGCACGCCGACCAGGTCGACGTTGTCCGCCGGGACCTCGATCGTCAGGTCACCCTGCGTCACACGCAGCTTCAGGTAGACCTTTTCCTCGCCCTTGATGACGCGCGTCTTCACTTCAGAGATGGTTGCCGCCCCGTGATGGGGGTAGACCACGGTCTCGCCGACCTCGAATTGCATGTATCAGGCTCCGTTCCGAGACGCCCAGTTTACCACAAGGGGTGTTCGGGTATGGGGCCGCTGGGCACTCGCCCTCCCAGGTGATCGCTAGGATGGGGTCGGACCGTCCGGTCCCCAAACGTGATCTTCCGGAGGATTCTCTTGCGAGCTCGGGTACTCGTGTCCGTCGCCGTTGCGGCAACCATCGCGCTCGGCGCCACCGGCTGCGAGTTCGTCTCGCCGGTCGGCACGGCGGAGATCCAGCAGGTCACCGACGGCGTCAACGGCCGCACGGGCTCGATCGACATCCGGAACGCGCTGCTCATCTCGGACGACGGCGAGCAGGCTCGGTTCATCGGCACGCTCGTGAACAGCTCCGACTCGGACGACGCCACGCTCTCGATCGAGGTCGGTGGCGACACCCAGACCGTCGACGTGCCGGCGAACTCCCGCGTCGACCTGGCCGCCCCGAGCGCCGCGTCGACGCCGACCCCGACGCGCGGCGCCGAGACGAACGGCGACCGCACCCAGGGCACGACCCCGGCCGCCGGCGACGACGTCGTGTTCGAGCAGGCCGACGTCACGCCGGGCTCGCTCGTCAAGGTCTACTTCTCGTACTCGGGCTCCGAGGGCGTCTCGCTCAACGTGCCGGTCCTGACCACCTCGCAGGAGGAGTACACGACGCTCGCCCCGACGCCCGCGGCGTCCGAGACCCCCAGCGGCGAGACGACCAGCGGCGAGGCCACCGGCGAGGCGACCGGCGACGCGACGGACACCCCGATCAACCCGTAGCGCACAGCGCGCAGCGCACGACGCAACCGCCTGGAGGCGCGGCGCCGGTCCCCGAGACCGGCACCGCGCCTCCGGTGCGTTGCGGCTACGCCTCGATGCGGTATCCGAGGCCGCGGACCGTGACGAGGATCTCCGGCGCACTCGGCACCCGCTCGATCTTCGACCGGAGCCGCTTGATGTGCACGTCGAGGGTCTTGGTGTCCCCGAAGTAGTCGGAGCCCCACACCCGGTCGATGAGCTGCCCGCGCGTGAGCACCCGACCGGCGTTGCGGAGGAGCAGCTCCAGGAGCTCGAACTCCTTGAGGGGCATCGGCGTCTCGGAACCGTCGACCGACACCGTGTGGCGCTCCACGTCCATCCGGATGCCGCCGGCCTGGAGGATGCCGGAGTCGCCCGGGTCGTCCTCGGTCCGACGACGGAGCACGGCTCGGATGCGCGCGAGGAGTTCCCGGGTCGAGTACGGCTTCGTGACGTAGTCGTCGGCGCCGAGTTCGAGCCCGACCACGATGTCCACCTCGGAGTCCTTCGCCGTGAGCATGATGATCGGTGCGTTCGACCGGGTCCGGATCTGCCGGCAGACCTCGGTGCCGGACAGCCCCGGCAGCATCAGGTCGAGCAGCACGAGGTCGGGGTTCTCCGCGTCGAACTTCGACAGCGCCGTCACGCCGTCGGCAGCGACGGAGGTCTCGTACCCCTCGCGCTGCAGCAGGAACTCCAGGGGCTCGCTCAGGGCCGGCTCGTCGTCGACGATGAGGATCTTGGTCACGATGGCTGCTCTTCCAGTTGCTCTTCGAGTGCGGTGGTCAGGTCGGTGTCCGCCTCGGGCAGGCGGATGGTGAAGGTCGAGCCCTTGCCGGGCTGCGACCACACGCGCACGTCGCCGCCGTGGTTGCCGACGACGTGCTTGACGATGGCGAGCCCGAGGCCGGTACCGCCGGTGGCCCGCGACCGGGCGGGGTCCACGCGGTAGAACCGTTCGAACACGCGGTCGAGGTCGGCCTCCGGGATGCCGACGCCCTGGTCGGTGACGGCGATCTCCACGAAGCCCTTCGTGCTGCGGACGCCCACGCCGACACGGGTGCCGTCCGGCGAGTACTTCACGGCGTTGGCGATGAGGTTCGACACCGCCACCTGCAGCAGGCCCGGGTCGCCCATCACCATGAGCTTCGTCTTCTTCGCGCGGACGATGTCGATGTCGCGGGCGCTGGCGACGACCTCGTTGGCGTCGACGGCGGCCTGCACGATGCGGTCGATCGACGTCTCCTCGCTGGACTCGAGCGCGTCGACGGACTGCAGACGGGACAGCTCGATGATGTCCTTCGTGAGCGCCCCGAGCCGCTCCGACTCGGTGACGAGCTGGGCGGCGAACTTCCGCACGTGCTCGGGCGAGTCCGCCGCGGCCACGAGCGTCTCGGACAGCAGGCCGATCGCGCCGATCGGGGTCTTCAGCTCGTGGGAGATGTTCGCGACGAAGTCCCGCCGGACCTCGTCGATGCGCCGGCTCTCGGTGAGGTCGTCCGCGGTGACGAGGACGTACCGGTTGCCGAGCTGCGCGGCCCGGAAGCTCAGGTAGCCGATCAGCTCACCGCGTCGGCCGCGGGGCAGCTCCATGTCCTCGGAGCCCATCTCCCCGCTCGCGCGTACCCGGTCCACGAGGTCGCGGAGTTCCTTGTGCACGAGCCGTCGGCGCACGACCAGGCCGACCGTGAGCGCCTGCGGCGAGGCGGCCACGACGGTGTTCGAGGGGTCGACGACCACGGCGGGGTTGTGCATCGTGGCGATCACCGCTGCCACACCGTCCGGGAGCGTCCGCTCCGCGACGTCGGCTGCACGCGCCGTGCGCTCGGCGGTGATGATCAGCACCACGACGCCCGCGCCGAACACCCCGCCGAGGAGCATCGACAGTGGCACGAGCCACGCGTTGTCCATGGCGCCAGTGTAGGGATGGTCACGCGCGGTTCGGACACCGTTCACCGCCCTCCCGCGCGGTTCCGGCGCCGTCCGACGAGACGTTCAACCGCACGTCACCGTTCGTTCACCTCGGGTGACGACACTCGTCCGGTACCGCAGAGAGAGGCACGCCCCCATGCGCGAAGTCTTCCAGCAGGAGCTCCAGGACGTCCAGGAGCGACTGACCGAGATCGCCGGGCTCGTCGAGTCCGCCATCACCCGCGCCACCCAGGCGTTCAGCGACTCCGACGTCGCCCTCGCCGAGGAGGTCATCGCGGACGACGCGAAGATCGACGAGGCCGCGAACAGCCTCGACGAGATCGCGATCGACATCCTCGCTCGCCAGGCCCCCGTGGCCCGCGACCTCCGCGTCGTCGTGACCGCGCTCCGGGTCAGCTCCTCGCTCGAGCGCATGGGCGACATGGCCGAGCACATCGCGCAGCTCGCCCGCCAGCGCTTCCCGGAGAAGGTCGTGCCGAAGGGCCTCCGCGGCACGTTCAAGAAGATGGGCGCCCACGACGTCGCCATGGCGCAGAAGCTGACGCGCCTGCTCGCGACCGAGGACATCGCGCTCTCGGCGGAGATCCGCGACGAGGACGACGCCGTCGACGAGCTCCACGCGAGCGTCTTCGACTTCGTGCTCGGCGAGACGTGGAAGGGCAACCCGATCGACACGGTCGACGCGACCCTGGCGTCCCGCTACCACGAGCGCTTCGCCGACCACGCGGTCTCGATCGCGAAGAAGGTCGAGTACCTGGCGACGGGCGACTGGGCAGGCGCGTCCTCGGTGACGGTCTCCCCGGCCTGAGTCGGCACTGCACGACGGGAGTCGGCCCGCACCGCGCGTACGCGTGGTGCGGGCCGACTCCCGTTTTGCGGTCTCCCCGCTCGGACGGGAGGATCGTGGCATGGCTCAGGTCGCGATCGTCGTCAACGGGATGCCCGGTTCGGGCAAGAGCACCGTGGGCGCCGCCCTCGCGGAGGTCCTCGGCTGCCCGTTCCTGTCGAAGGACCGGATCAAGGAGCCCTTGGCCGACATCGCCGGCCCGATGATCGCCTCGCGCGACCTCGGCGCGATCGCGATGGACACGATGTGGTCGATGGCGCGGGCCGTCGAGAACGGGGTCGTCCTCGACGCCGTCTGGCTCCCGTCACGTGACCGCGCCCTCCTGGAGGCAGGGCTCGCCTCCGCAGGGTCCCCTCGCGTCGTCGAGGTGTGGTGCGACGTCGACCGCGCGACCGCCGACGAGCGGCTGCGGGAGCGCTACGAGCCGGGCACGCTCCCGGTCCGGCACGACGTGCACGGCGACCTCGCCTCGGTGCTCGCGTTCTGGGACGAGCACGGTCCCACGGCGGGGCCGGTCGGCCTGCCCGGCGCCCCGGTCGTCCGGGTCGACACCGCGAAGCCCTACGACGTCGGCGCCCTCGTGCAGGAGATCGCCGCGCACTTCGTCTGACGCACGAACGCCCCGCCGGTGTCGGCGAGGCGTTCGTCGTGGGACGGGGTGCTACTTCTTGGCGCCCTGGGCGGCGACGGCAGCGGCACCCGCCGCGGCGGCCTCGGGGTCGAGGTAGTACGAGGGCTTCGTCGGACGGAAGTCGTCGTCGAGCTCGTACACGAGCGGGATGCCCGTCGGGATGTTGAGCCCGGCGATGTCGTCGTCGGAGATGCCGTCGAGGTGCTTGACGAGCGCGCGGAGCGAGTTGCCGTGCGCGGTGACGAGGACGGTCTTGCCGGCGGCGAGGTCCTTCGTGATGTCCGACTCCCAGTACGGCAGGAGACGGTCGATCACGAGCTTGAGCGACTCGGTGCGGGGCAGCTGGTCGCCGAGGTCGGCGTAGCGGCGGTCCCCGGCCTGCGACCACTCGGCGTCGTCGGCGATGGGGGGCGGCGGCACGTCGAACGAGCGACGCCACTCCATGAACTGCTGCTCGCCGTACTGCTCGAGCGTCTGGGCCTTGTCCTTGCCCTGCAGGTCGCCGTAGTGGCGCTCGTTGAGCCGCCAGTCGCGCTTCACCGGGAGCCAGGCGAGGTCGGCCTCGAGCAGGGCGATGTCGGCGGTCTGGATCGCGCGGGTCAGGAGCGAGGTGTACAGGACGTCCGGCACGATGCCCGACCCGGCGATGAGCTCGCCGGCGCGCTTCGCCTCCTTCTCGCCCAGCTCGCTGAGTCGGACGTCGACCCAACCGGTGAACAGGTTCTTCTGGTTCCAGTCACTGTTGCCGTGACGGAGCAGGACGAGCGTGGAGGTCATGCACCCGAGTCTACCGAGCGGGTGCGCCTCGCTACCCTGGGGCCATGCCCATCGGGAACGTCACGCGCGGGACGACCGGGGTCAACCGGCTCCGCCGCGTCGACCGGTGGATCGCCGCGCTCCCGGTCCTCCGCCGGACCGCCGACCCGCTCGTGGCCGACGTCGGGTACGGCGCCCGCCCGACCACGACGCTCGAGATGCGCGACCGGCTCGCCCGCGTCCGCCCGGACGTCGAGGTGACCGGCATCGAGATCGAACCCGAGCGGGTGGCGCTCGCGAACGCCGGCACGCGGGACGGTGTGACCTTCCGGCTCGGCGGCTTCGAGACCCCGACGCCAGGGGGTCGTCGTCCCGCGGTGATCCGGGCGTTCAACGTCCTGCGGCAGTACGACGAGTCGGCCGTCGTCGACTCCTGGCGGATCATGCAGGACCGCCTGCAGCCCGGCGGCGCGCTCGTCGAGGGCACGTGCAACGAGGTCGGACGGGTGGCCTCGTGGGTGACGCTCGACGACGTCGCGCCGCGGACCTTCACGGTGTCGCTCCGGTTGGCCGGGCTCGAGGTGCCCTCGGTGGTGGCGGAACGACTGCCGAAGGCGCTCATCCACCGGAACGTCCCCGGGGAACGCGTGAACGACTTCCTCCGCGACCTCGACCTGGCCTGGGCGGTCGCGGCACCGCTCGGCACCTACGGCCCGAGGCAGCGGTGGCTCGCGGCCGTCGGGGGCCTGCGGGACCGCGGCTGGCCGGTGCTGCACGGGGGCTCGCGGTGGCGCCTCGGCGAGCTCACCGTCCCGTGGGAGGCCGTGGCCCCGGCCGACTGACGCCGGGGTCGCCCGCGTCGCGCGGTGCGAGGTCGCACGGTGGGGACGTCGCACGGTGGGACGTCGCACGGTGCGACGTCGCACGGTGCGACGTTGTCCACACGGTGCGAGGTTGCAACGCCGCACCGTGTGGGAAACCCCGCACCGAGCGGCCGAGCGGCTCAGCGGCCGAGCGCGCGAGCCACCGCGGGCGTCGGCGCGCTACGAGCGGCGGACCGCGCCGAGCCGTGGCAGCCGCGGCACGTTCGCCGTCGCCCCGGCACCCGGCGGCACGATGACCTGCTGCGCCGCGGTCACGACCACGTCGTCCGCGTGCAGGGTCAGCGTCGCGTCCGGGTCGAGGGACCGCTTCACGACCGCGAGCCCGATCGGCCCGAGCTCGTGGTGCACGGCCGAGGCGGCGAGACGGCCGACCTCGTTCTCCCCGAGCAGCACCGGCGTCCCCGGCACCGGCAGCACCGCGTCCGACCCGTCGAGGTGGAGCAGCACCGCACGACGCGGCGGGTGCCCTAGGTTGTGGACCTTCGCGACCGTCTCCTGACCGCGGTAGCAGCCCTTCGACAGGTGCACGGCGGACCGGAGCCAGTCGAGCTCGTGCGGGATCGTGCGCTCGTCGACGTCGGAGAGCGACGGACGCCAGGCGGCGATCCGCAGGGCTTCGTACGCGAGGAGGCCCGCGGCGGCCACGTCGGACGCAGCGATCGCGGCCGCGGTGCCGGGCTCGACCACCGCGATCCGGAGGGTCCAGTCGGACGCGGGGTGGGCCTCCAGGGCGGCGTAGCCCCAACCGCCGGGCGCGACCTCCGACCACGGGTCGACCCACTCGACCGCCGCGTCGGCGGGGCCGACGGCACCGTCGAACCGACCGAGGGTGACGAAGTCGGCGGAGCGGTCGGCGACCTCGACGCGCAGCATGAACCGCATCGTGTCGAGCCACGCGGCGAGCGGCGCGGCGTCGGCGGGCTCGGTGAGCAACCAGGTGGCCGTGCCGTCGTCGACGACGCGGGCGGCGTGCTCGACCCGGCCGGAGGCGTCCAGGACGAGCGTCTCCCTGGAGACCCCGGGCACGAGACCGAGCAGGAGCTGCGAGGTGATCGAGTTGAGCCACGAGAGCCGGTCGGGGCCGGTGACGGTCACGACGCCGAGCCCGAGTTCGACGACCGCGCGACCCCGATCGAGGAGTCGCTGCTCGGCGAGCGGGTTGCCGTAGTGCGCGGCCACACCCGTGTCGGCGGCCACGAAGCCCGGCCGCGACGCGAACGGCGTCGGCATCAGTCGACCTTCGCGAGCTGCCCCGAGGCGTGCGAGGTCAGCTCCCGTCCGAGCGCCGCGATGTCCCACGCCCAGAACAGCTTGCCCTCGACGAGGCCGTACAGCCGCGTCGCCGCGGAGTACTCCTTCGCGTTCGGCGAGCGCACGACGGTGTCGGTCGCGAGGTCGATCCGACCCTTCGCCACCCGTCCGACGTAGAGCTCGTTCACGCCCGTCGGGTGCACGATCGCCGCCTCGACGTCGAAGCCGTCGGTCGCGTTGCGCAGGGTCTCGACGCTCTGGGTCGTGCTGAACGGGGTCGGCCCGTCGCCCAGGAGCATCGCCGGGCCGCGGTCGCCGGGCTCGTGCGGCCGGTCGAGCCGCCAGTAGCCCATCTCGGCCGCGAGCGGGGTGTGCTCGTCGTCGAGCAGCCACGTCGTGGACGAGTAGTTGAGGTAGGGCAGGCCGTCGTGGCTGAAGCTCACGCGCTGGCCGAAGTCGTACTTCCGGGGCTCGTCCTCGTCGCCGACGGGGTACTCGACGACGCCGGTGCCCTCCCAGACGCCGACGAGCCAGGACAGCGGCACGAGTTCGGGTGCGAGGCCCTCCGGCAGTTCGATCAACGCTGACCCTTGAACAGCTTCACGACGACGGTCACCGAGATGAACGCGATCGCGAGCGACGCCAAGCCGAGGAGGCCCACGTAGAAGAGCTCGAGCGCAAGCAGCGAATCCATGCCCCGAGTCTACGCGGCGCGGCTCAACGCGCCAGGAGCACCACGGCGGTGACGAGCACGACGACGAACGCGCCGGACGAGGCGATGCTGATCCGTTCGACCAGGCCGTCCTTCGTCGCCGTGATGAGCTGCAGCACGAAGCTGACGAGCACGCAGAGCACGAAGACGAGGAGGAGCCAGGCGAACGAGTCCTTCTGCGCGAGCGTGATCACGAGGACGGCGCCGACGACCGCGAGCAGCCACACGGGGAGCACGGACGTCAGCTTGAGGCGACGCTGGTCGGCGGGCGGCACGGGCTCGGTCACGCGCCCCATCATGACAGAGGGTGTCCGGGCGCCGGGCGGGGCGGCGGTGGGGCGGGCCCGGTCGCGGGCCGGGCCGCCCGCGCCCGCTGGGTACCGCGCCAGCGTCCGCGGCCGCGTCCGCATCCGCGGGCGCACCGTCCGCCCGGACGGCGGGCCGCTTCCCGAGCATCACTAGGATGTGTCCACGTCGTCCCCCACGCTCTGGAGGTCCTGTGGCCCAGCTCCTGGTACTCACCTCGGCCGCGCCCGGCGACGTCCTGCCGAGCCTCGGTCTCCTGAGCCACCGGATCCGCCACGTCCCCGCCGAGGCGGCGCAGCTCGTGAACGCGCCGCAGAGCGACCTGGTCTTCGTCGACGCCCGGGTCGACCTCGTCGGCGCCAAGGCCCTGTGCAAGATCCTCGTCACCAGCGGGTCGCCGACGCCGATCGTCCTCGTCGTCACCGAGGGCGGCCTGACCGCGGTGAACAGCGAGTGGAACGTGGACGACGTCGTGCTCGAGTCGGCCGGTCCGGCCGAGGTCGACGCCCGCATCCGGCTCGCCGCCGGACGTGCGGCGAAGCAGCCGGCCAGCACCAAGATCCAGGCGTCCGGCGTCGTCATCGACGAGGCCAGCTACTCGGCGAAGGTCCGCGGACGGCCGCTCGACCTCACCTTCAAGGAGTTCGAGCTCCTCCGCTTCTTCGCGACGCATCCCTCGCGCGTGTTCACCCGCGAGCAGCTGCTCAGCGAGGTCTGGGGCTACGACTACTTCGGCGGCACGCGCACGGTCGACGTGCACGTGCGACGGCTCCGCGCCAAGCTCGGTGACCTCGAGTCGCTCATCGGCACGGTCCGGAACGTCGGCTACCGCTTCAACGTCTACGAGGACGAGGCCGAGCGACTGGCCGGACAGTGACGATCGCGCTCGACGCGTTCACGGTCGCGGGCGAGCCACGGCCGTTCTCCGACCAGACGCTGGTGGACGTCCGAGCCGGGCGCGCGACGGTGCTCGGCGACGAGCACGGGGTCGCCGTCGTGCGCGACGGGGAACTCGAGGTGGCGGTCGCCCTGGAGGCCCGTGGGCGCGGCCTCGGGACCGCCCTCGTCACGCAGGCGCTCGCCCTGGGCGACGGGGCGCCCGGCGCGTCGTCGCGTGCTCCGCGGCTCGCGTGGGCGCACGGGGACCACCCGGCTGCACGGGCGCTCGCGGCGCGGTTCGGCTGGCGTGCCGTCCGCACGCTGCTCCAGCTCCGGGCGCCGGTGCCGTCGGTCGCGCCGGACGTGGCGCTGCCGGACGGCTCCTCGCTCGCGGCGTTCCGGGCCGGTGACCCGGAGGACGAGGCCGCCTGGCTCGAACTCAACGCCGCCGCCTTCGCGCACCACCCCGAGCAGGGCCGGATGACGCTCGACGACCTCCGTGCCCGCGAGGCCGACCCCTGGTTCTCCGGGGACGACCTCCTGCTCGTGCGGGATGCGACCGGCCGGCTCGCCGGGTCCTGCTGGCTCAAGGTCGAGGACGGCACGGGCGAGTTCTACGCCGTGGCCGTCCGGCCCGACCTGCAAGGACAGGGACTCGGCGGGGTGCTCATGCGCGCCGGGTGGGGGCGACTGGTCGGGCGCGGCCTCACCGCCGCCGCGCTGTACGTCGAGGGCGACAACGAGCCCGCGCTGGCGCTCTACCGGCGGTCCGGGTTCACGCAGCACGCGATCGACGTCCAGTACGCGGCCGCCTGACCCCTGCACAGCGGGTCCGTTCACGCCGCGTTTCCACAGCCGTCACGAACGGCCCTCGTCGCGGAGGCCGCGGGTGGCAGGATGTGGGCATGGACACCGAACCGCAGCTCGACGGCGAATCCGTCGCACCGGACCTCGACGACTTCGACGAGGTCGTCGAGGTGGAACACGAGTCGCTGCCCTCGGACCGCTACTTCGACCGCGAGCTCAGCTGGCTCCGGTTCAACCAGCGGGTGCTCGAGCTCGGTGAGGACCGCATGCAGCCGCTGCTGGAGCGGGCGAACTTCCTCGCCATCTTCGCGTCCAACCTCGACGAGTTCTTCATGGTCCGCGTCGCCGGGCTCAAGCGCCGCATCGACACCGGCATCGCCGTGCCGACGAACGTCGGGCGCGCCCCGAGCGACGTCCTCCGCGACATCGCCCAGAAGGCCCACGAGCTGCAGGACCGCCACGCAGCGGCGTTCATCGACTCGCTGAAGCCCGACCTCGACGCCGCGGGCATCCACATCGAGCACTGGTCCGACCTCGACGAAGCCGACCGGCTGCGCATGCGCGAGTACTTCAACGAGCAGATCTTCCCGGTGCTCATGCCGCTCGCGGTCGACCCGGCACACCCGTTCCCCTACATCTCGGGGCTGTCGCTCAACCTGGCCGTGCGGGTGCGGAACCCGAAGTCGCAGCGGCAGGAGTTCGCGCGCCTCAAGGTCCCGCAGAACTTCTCGCGGTTCATCGCCCTGCCCGACGACGGCTCCGGGCGGCAGCGGTACATCCCGCTCGAGGACCTCATCGCGAACCACCTCGACGACCTCTTCCCCGGGATGGAGGTGCTCGAGCACCACGTGTTCCGCGTGACCCGAAACGAGGACGTCGAGATCGAGGAGGACGAGGCCGAGAACCTCATCCAGGCCCTCGAGCGCGAGCTCCTCCGCCGTCGGTTCGGACCGCCCATCCGCCTCGAGATCACCGAGGACATGGACCCGGTGACGCTCGACCTGCTCGTCCGCGAGCTCGACATCACGGAGCAAGAGGTCTACCGCCTCCCGTCGCCGCTCGACCTCGGCGGCCTGTTCGAGATCGCGAAGATCAGCCGACCGGACCTGCACTACCCCAAGCACGTGCCGACCACGCCCGTGCAGTTCCAGCCGGGCGAGCCGAACACGAAGCCGGACCTGTTCCGGGCGATCGGCCGGTCGGACGTCCTCGTGCACCACCCGTACGAGTCCTTCGCGACGAGCGTGCAGGCGTTCCTCGAACAGGCGGCTGCCGACCCGAACGTCCTCGCGATCAAGCAGACGCTCTACCGCACCTCGGGCGACAGCCCCATCGTCGAGGCCCTCATCGACGCCGCCGCCGCAGGCAAGCAGGTGCTCGCCCTCGTCGAGATCAAGGCGCGCTTCGACGAGCAGAACAACATCGGCTGGGCGCGCAAGCTCGAGAAGGCCGGCGTGCACGTCGTCTACGGCCTCGTCGGGCTGAAGACGCACTCGAAGCTCGTCCTCGTCATCCGTCAGGAAGGCGGGACGCTCCGGCACTACAGCCACATCGGCACCGGCAACTACAACCCCAAGACCTCGCGCATCTACGAGGACATGGGCCTGTTCACCGCCGACGACACCGTGGGCAAGGACCTGACCCGCCTCTTCAACGAGCTGTCCGGCTACGCCATCGAGAAGAAGTTCAAGCGGCTGCTCGTCGCCCCGCTGCACCTGCGCAAGGGACTGATCAAGCGCATCCAGGCCGAGGCCGACAACGCCCGCGCGGGCAAGCCCTCGGGCATCCGGATCAAGGTCAACTCGATGGTCGACGAGCAGATCATCGACGCGCTGTACCTCGCCAGCCAGGCCGGCGTGCCCGTCGACGTCTGGGTGCGCGGCATCTGCTCGCTCAAGCCGGGGATGGAAGGCGTCTCGGAGACCATCCGGGTCCGGAGCGTCGTCGGCCGGTACCTCGAGCACTCGCGGGCGTTCGCGTTCCACAACGACGGCGACCCGGTCGTGTTCATCGGCTCCGCGGACATGATGCACCGCAACCTCGACCGGCGCGTCGAGGCCCTCGTGCGCCTGTCCGACCCCGCCCACGTGGCCGAGGTCCAGGACATGTTCGACCTCGCGATGGCCGACACGACGAGCTCGTGGCACCTGGAGTCCGACGGCGAGTGGACACGCCACTCGACCGATGCGGACGGGCGCCCCCTCGCGGACGTGCAGAATGTCCTCATGCGCAAGATCTCGGCCCGGAAGCGCTCCACTCGGTGAGCGGCGGTCCCGCGGGTCCCGTCGTCGCAGCCGGAGCCGTCGTCTGGCGTGAGCAGGACGGGCGGCCGCTCGTGCTGCTCATCCACCGCGGGCACCACCACGACGTCTCCTTCCCGAAGGGCAAGGTCGACCCGGGCGAGAGCGTCCCGACGACCGCGGTCCGCGAGATCGACGAGGAGACCGGCTACCGGGTCCACCTCGGGGCGCCGCTCGGCACCGCCGAGTACGTCCTGCCGAACGGCCGCGACAAGGTCGTGCACTACTGGTCCGCCCGGGTGTCGAACAAGGAGTTCGAACGCGCCGGGACGTTCCGGCCGAACGACGAGGTCGCCGCGGTCGAGTGGGTGTCGATCGACGACGCCCGCGGCCGGCTGACCTACGAGCGCGACGTCGAGGTCCTCGACCGGTTCGCCGACCGCGCCGCCGCCGGCGAGCACAAGACCTTCGCCCTCATCGCACTCCGGCACGCGAAGACCGTCCCCGGCTCGGACTGGGACGGACCGGACGCCACCCGGCCACTGCTGCCGGTCGGCCGCTCGCAGGCCCGGGCGGTCGTCGCACCGGTCGCGGCGTTCGGCCCGAAGAAGATCGTCTCGAGCACGGCGGCGCGGTGCCTCGCGACCGTCGAGCCCCTCTCCGCACGGACGAAGGTCGGCGTCTCGTCGACCCCGGACATCAGCCAGGACGCCCACGACCGCGGCGCCGCCAACGTCAAGGGCGTCGTGCTGCGTCGGGTCGACAAGGCGAAGTCGACCGTCCTGTGCTCGCACGGGCCCGTCCTGCCCGACATCATCGCCCGCATCGCCGGCGCGACGGCCGACGGCAGCCGACACTTCGACCTCCGTCGGGCAGCGATGCTCTCCGTCGGCGACTTCGCCGTGATGCACATCGCCGGCGGCAAGCTCGTCGCCGTCGAGACGCACCGGAACACCATCGCCTCGTAGGCCTCGGACAACGCCTTCCCAGGCCGACCGGCCCGTCGCCGGAGGCCTCGCGGCGGCGGTGATCCGTGCCTCCCGGCCGACACCGCCGAGCATGCGAACGCATGCGCCGCGCGCGGGCGCAGTGGCCCGATCCTGCACCCGCACCGGCCTGCGCGTCCACGCGCCGCGAGCGGGGCAAGCCCTCGTTCACCTCCCGTTCACCCCCGGGCACCTCCCGGGTCACCTCTCGTCCCTACAGTCGCTCCCGGGTCAGCACCGGCCCGCGGGACCCGCAGCGGTCCCACCTGCACTGACATTCCCGAAGGGACCCCTGTGAACATCAAGCGAATCGGCACGGTCGCGGCGATCGCGATCGTCGGCGCCGTCGCGCTGTCCTCCTGCGCCTCGAACGAGGGCGGCGCGGGCGACAACGCCTCCGGCTCGTCGAGCTCGGGCACGGACTACTCGAAGCTCTCCGGCACCCTGACCGGCTCGGGCTCGTCCGCGCAGCAGACCGCGCAGGCCACGTGGACCGCCGGGTTCCAGAACGTCGCTTCCGGCGTCACGGTCAACTACTCGCCCGACGGCTCGGGCGCCGGCCGCAAGAACTTCATCTCGGGTGCCGCCGACTTCGCCGGCTCCGACGCCGCCCTCTCGGACGACGAGCTCTCGGGCTCGTTCGCCAAGTGCGCCGCGGACTCCAAGGCCATCGACATCCCGGTCTACATCTCCCCGATCGCGATCGCCTACAAGGTCGACGGCGTCAAGGACCTCACGCTCGACGCGAAGACCATCGCGGGCATCTTCTCCGGCAAGATCACCAAGTGGAACGACTCGGAGATCAAGGACCTGAACAAGGACGCCTCGCTCCCCGACGCGAACATCACCGTCGTGCACCGCTCGGACGACTCGGGCACGACCGAGAACTTCTCCGAGTACCTCGACGCGAACGCGAAGGACGTCTGGGGCAAGGAGCCGAGCCAGACCTTCCCGTACCAGGTCGGTGACGCCGCCGCGAAGACCTCGGGTGTCGCCTCCTCGATGGCCAGCGCCTCGAACGCCATCACCTACATCGACGACTCGGGCGCGGGCTCGCTCGACAAGGCGAAGCTCATGGTCGGCGACAAGGCCACCACGATCTCGGCCGAGGGTGCCGCCACCGTCGTCGCGGACTCCGAGACGGTCTCGGGCCGCGCGGACAACGACCTCGCGATCGACATCAACCGCACCGACACCGCCGACAACGCGTGGCCGCTGGTGCTCGTCTCCTACGCCATCGCGTGCCAGGAGTACAAGGACTCGGCGACGGGTGAGCTCGTGAAGGGCTACCTCGACTACGTCGTGTCGAAGGACGCGCAGGACGCCGCCGCGAAGGAGGCCAAGTCGGCCGCCCTCTCGAGCGACCTCTCGGAGAAGGCCGCGAAGGCCGTCGCCTCCATCAAGTAACGCCCGCTGAGCGCCCGGACGCCGGTCCCACCCATCTCGACCGGCGTCCGGGCACTCGCCCGTCACGGCACCACCTCCCCACCTCCCCCGCTCTCCCGTTCCCGGGCGATCCTCCGACAGGAGTCCCATGACGACCGCACCGGCCCGCGAAGGGGCCACCGTCATCCCGAAGCCCAAGGCCGTCGTCCGCATCGGCGACCGGGTGTTCTCCGCCGCCTCGGTCATCTCCGGCGGCCTCATCCTCGTCGTCCTCGTGCTCGTCGCCGCGTTCCTCGTCTGGCAGAGCATCCCGGCGCTCGTCGCCAAGGCCGGCACGCTGCCGAACGGTTCCGCCAACTTCTGGGACTACGTCGGCCCGCTCGTCTTCGGCACGGTGTGGTCCGCGCTCATCGCGCTCGTGATCTCCGTCCCGCTGGCGCTCGGCATCGCGCTCTTCATCTCGCACTACGCACCGCGGCGGCTCGCCCCGGTGCTCGGCTACGTCGTCGACCTGCTGGCAGCGGTGCCGTCGGTCGTCTACGGCCTGTGGGGCATCGTCGTCCTCGCGCCGTTCGTGAAGCCGTTCTACGTCTTCCTCAACACGTACTTCGGTTGGTTCCCGCTCTTCTCCGGACAGGTGACCGGCACCGGCCGCACCATCCTCACGGCGTCGATCGTGCTCGCCGTGATGGCGATCCCGATCATGACCGCCGTCATGCGCGAGATCTTCCTGCAGGCGCCGACCCTGAACGAGGAGGCCGCCCTGGCCCTCGGCGCGACCCGGTGGGAGATGATCCGCCTGTCCGTCCTGCCGTTCGCGAAGTCCGGCATCGTGTCCGCGATCATGCTCGGCCTGGGTCGTGCGCTCGGCGAGACGATGGCCGTTGCCCTCGTGCTGTCGGTGTCGACGAACGTGACCCTCCAAGTGCTCACGTCGCTCAACCCCTCGACCATCGCCGCGAACATCGCCCTGCAGTTCGCCGAGGCCTCCGGCACCGCCCTGAACGCCCTCGTCGCGTCGGGCCTGGTCCTCTTCGTCATCACCCTGGTCATCAACATGCTCGCGCGGTACATCGTCCGCAAGCGAGTGAGCTGAGAGGTACGGCCCGATGTCCCTCGCCCTCCGTCAGTCCGGCATGGCCGGCAACGCCTACGCCAACGGCAAGCTCCACAAGTCGGTGCCGTGGCTGCTCCTCATCGGCTCGTGGGTCGCGCTGATCGCCGTCTTCGCGCTGCTCAACGCCGGCGGTGCCGTGAAGGACTTCAACGTCGTCGCCGCGCTGTTCCTCGGCACGGTCCTGTTCGACGTCCTCATCGTGGTCGTCTCGCGGATCGTCGAAGGTGGCCGCAAGGCGGTCGACCGCCTCGTCACCTCGCTCGTCGTCACGGCGTTCGTGATCGCGGTGCTGCCGCTGGTCTCCCTGCTCTGGACGGTCCTCGCCGACGGCCTCGCGCGTTTCGACGCGGAGTTCTTCTCGTACTCGATGCGCGGCGTCATCTCGGAGGGCGGCGGCGCCGTGCACGCGCTCGTCGGCACGCTCGAGATCACGCTGTTCGCGGCCCTCATCTCGGTGCCGATCGGCCTGCTCACCTCGATCTACCTCGTCGAGTACGGCAAGGGCGCGCTCGCGAAGGGCATCACGTTCTTCGTCGACGTCATGACGGGCATCCCCTCGATCGTCGCGGGTCTGTTCGCCTACTCGCTCTTCGCCCTCTTCCTCGGCCCCGGCGCCCGCTTCGGCCTCGTCGGCTCGATCGCCCTGAGCGTGCTGATGATCCCGATCGTCGTGCGCTCCACCGAAGAGGTGCTGAAGATCGTCCCGATGGAGCTCCGCGAAGCCTCGTACGCTCTGGGTGTGCCGAAGTGGCTGACCATCGTGAAGGTCGTGCTGCCCACGTCCCTCGCGGGCATCACCACCGGTGTCATGCTGTCGATCGCCCGGGTCATCGGCGAGACCGCGCCGCTGCTCGTCACGGCCGGGTTCACCGCATCGATGAACTACGACCTCTTCAAAGACCCGATGATGACGCTGCCCGTGTTCGCGTACACGCAGTACTCGCAGCAGGGTGCCAACCCGGTCCCGTTCGTGGACCGGGCGTGGACGGCCGCGCTGCTCCTCATCCTCATCGTGATGGCGCTCAACCTGCTCGCGCGCTTCATCACCCGCCTCTTCGCCCCCAAGCTCCCCCGCTAGCGCGGCACCGACCACCACCCCGAAGGAATCCACGTGTCCAAGCGCATCGAGGTCGACGGCCTCAACGTCTACTACTCGAAGTTCAAGGCGGTCGAGGGTGTCGACATCACCATCGAACCCCGCACCGTCACCGCGTTCATCGGTCCGTCCGGCTGCGGCAAGTCCACGTTCCTCCGCACCCTGAACCGCATGCACGAGGTCATCCCCGGCGCCTGGGTCGAGGGCTCGGTCAAGGTCGACGGCGACGACCTCTACGGCGCGGGCGTCGACCCGGTGCTCGTGCGACGTCAGGTCGGCATGGTGTTCCAGCGGCCGAACCCGTTCCCCACGATGTCGATCAAGGACAACGTGCTCGCGGGCGTGAAGCTCAACAACAAGCGCATCTCGAAGTCCGAGGCCGACGACATCGTCGAGCGCTCCCTGCAAGGCGCGAACCTCTGGAACGAGGTCAAGGACCGCCTCGACAAGCCCGGCATGGGCCTCTCCGGCGGTCAGCAGCAGCGTCTGTGCATCGCCCGCGCGATCGCGGTGCAGCCCGACGTGCTCCTCATGGACGAGCCGTGCTCGGCACTCGACCCGATCTCGACCCTCGCCATCGAGGACCTCATCGAGGAGCTGAAGAAGGAGTACACGATCGTCATCGTGACCCACAACATGCAGCAGGCCTCGCGCGTCTCCGACAAGACGGCGTTCTTCAACATCGCCGGCACCGGTCACCCCGGCAAGCTCATCGAGTACGACGACACCGCGACGATCTTCTCGAACCCGTCCGTGCAGGCCACCGAGGACTACGTCTCCGGCCGCTTCGGGTGATCGGCTGACGCAGCGTCACGCACGCTCGGCCCCGTCGGACCACGGTCCGGTGGGGCCGTCGGCATCGTAGGGTGCGCCGAGGAGCTTCGACGGTCGTGCTCGTGCGACGCCGCCGCTGTCGGACGACAACGGGCCGGTCGCTCCGTGCGGACGCGGCAGGTTGCACGCGCCCAACAACGACGCCGCCGCTGTCGGACGACAGCGGCGGCGACGTGAGACAGCGGCAGCGAACGATGCGACCGCCTGGGGCCAGCGATCTCCCGGGACCGACCGCCTGGGGCCAGGGCCCGCCCGGCGCTACGCGTCGAGCGGGACCGCGGCGATCGGCGTGGTCGTCGGCTGCTCGGAACCACCGGCCGGCTCGACCGTGATGCCCACGGTCACACCGTCCTGCAGGTCGCCGGTCAGCACAGCCGAGTGGACGCCGTCGGAGGACTGCTCCATGAGGCCAGCGGGTTTGATCGCACCACCGGACGCCTTCGACGCGATGTACCAGAGCTCGTAGGTCTTGCCCTTCGGCGCGGCCTGGACCCCGTCGAGGATCACGGCCGACTTGCCGATGTCCTTCGACCAGACGACGGTGGCGGTGCCCCCGCCTTCGACCGGCGTGCTGCTGCGCTGGAAGTCCGACGCCGCGTAGATGCCGTCGAGGACGCTCGAGCTCTGCGACGAACCAGCACCCGGGCCGGGCTCAGAACCGGGGTTCAGGACACCACCGACGCTGAGCCCGACGCCGAGGAAGACCACCGCCACGGCGGCTGCCGCGGACATGGCCGCTGCCGGGCGCTGGAACCAACGACGGCGAGCCGCGGACTCCGCCGGACCCGGCACCACGGAGGACGTGGGTGACGGGGCGGAAGCGGATCGTGCCTCCAGGCCGTCGTCGAGCGCGGGAGTGTCCGCGAAGGACGCAGCGGGAGCCGCGACCTGCGGCGTGGTCTGGATCTGCGCCATCAGCGATGCCTTGAGCGACGCCGGCGGCTCGATCGGGTCGGTCGAGTACGCCAGCTGCAGCGCGGTCTCGCGCAGCGAGTCGGCCTCGGCCCGGAGGTCGGACGAGAACGCGAGCGCGTCCTCGACCTGGGTGCGCTCCTCGTCGGAGAGCGCATCGAGCGCGTACGAACCGGTCAGGGAGGACGGGTCGTCGTGTCGGTCGGTCATGAGGTCACCCCCATCTCGTCTCGGAGTCGGATCATCCCGTCGCGGAGACGGGTCTTGACGGTGCCGATCGGGACACCGAGTTGTTCGGCCATCTCGCTGTGCGAGAAGCCTCCGTAGTACGCGAGCTGCACCGCCTGGCGCTGGAACTCGGTGAGCTTCGCCAGTGCCCGGCTCACCCGCTCGTGCTCGATGCGGATCTCGACCGATTCGGTCACCTGATCGAAGCCGGACTCGAAGTCACGGATGCCGATCCGGGTGTCACGGTCATGCGAGGCCTGCGAGGCCCGCACCCGGTCGACCGCGCGGCGGTGCGCCATCGTGAGGACCCAGCTCGCGGCGGTCCCACGGCTGCGGTCGAACCGGGTGGCCTGCTGCCAGACCTCCAGGAAGACCTCCTGCGTGACCTCCTCGGACTGGGCACGGTCCCGCAGGAGCCGGGTCACGAGGCCGAGCACACGCCCGGAGAGTTCGTCGTACAGGTCGGAGAAAGCCGCCTGGTCGCCGTTCGCAACCCTGGTGAGGAGTTCATCGGGCGACGGCGGCGCCGGCTCGGCAGAGCCCCAGCGCTTCGTGTCGCGTTCCACGATGGCAAGCATTGCAGGTTTCCCCCCTCTCGGTGCACGGGGCGCTGCATGTGCTCAGGCATCGTGCAGCTGTTCGGGTGTGTGGGCGAGGGGGCCACGTGGTCCGCAGGGAATTGACCGACTGACGCCGGACCGGGCCGCGTGGGACCCCTCGCTGTGACCGGGACAGGGTCTGGCCACGATGATGATTCGGTGCCCTCGACCGGGCGGATTGGACGGGTCCTGGATCGGTGCGGTGTCCGACGTGCGAGAGCGGATTCGACGTGTCCAGGGTCGTTCCGTAGAGTGGACGTCGCCGGGCCGCAGCAAGCCCCGGGCTCCAAATTTCGCCGCTTCGAGCGGCCTCGCGCCGAGAGGCGCTTCTGCGGCCCGGTTCTTCTGTGTCTGCCGGTCGGTCGGCCGGTGCTGTTCCGTCGTCGGTGGCGTGCTGTCGGTGGCGTTCCGTCGGCGCCGTTCCGTCGATGGGCGGGACGGCCTGGAGGCGCGGGGAGGGGTCGCACCGTGCCTCCCGTCCGGTGGCGGGTGCTGTCCGGACGCGGCGCGCGCGGGATCAGTCGAGGCTGTCGCGGCGCCAGAGCGCCGCAGCCTCCGTCAGGTCCGCCGCGAGTTCGGTGAGGCGGAACGCCCGCGTCGTGAGCTCGGTCGCACGCGCGGACGCCGTGAGGTCGGCCTCGTCCGCGACCGCCGTGGCTCCCGCCGCGGTCAGCCGGCAGAACGCCGCGCCGCGGTCCAGCGCCACGGCGAGGTCACCCGTGTAGAGGCCGTGCAGGATCCGGTCCGCGAGGGTGAGGATCTCCGCCGGACCGGTCGGCTGCTCGGCGCCCGCGACCGCTTGGTCGATGGTGCCGATGCGCTCGGTGCCGCGCTGGAAGAAGTACGCGATCTCGTCCGGGGCCTGCCGGATGACCGTGCGGACGAGGTAGATGCGCCAGAGCGCCCCGGGCAGCGTGTGCGCCCCGACCCGCGCCCAGAGCTCCGCGATCGCATCGATGCCGTGCACGTCCGTGTAGGTCACGAGTCGCTCCACCACCGCGGGGTCCGGGTCCTGCCGCACGCGGTGGAGCAGGGCGTTCGCCGTCTCGTGCGCGACGCGGTTCACCACCGCAGGGTCCTCGCCGCCCTGGATCGCGGCGAACTCGGCATCGGTGAAGTGGACGGGACGGTGGTGATCGCGAGGCACCGCGACAGTGTAGGCGCGGCCACCGACGCCCCACGTCCCCCGTTCGCCCAGAACGCAACGAGCGCTCCGCGGGTACGGTGCTCCGGCAGGGAGGGACCACTCCCGGACGTCACGGAGAGGACCCCCATGAACGCCCTGCTCATCATCCTGGCCGTGATCGCGGTCATCCTGCTGTTCGTCGGTGGCTTCGCCGCCAGCCTCAAGTTCCTGCTCTACGTGGGCATCGTGCTCGCCGTCATCGCACTCGTCCTCTGGCTGCTGCGGACGCTGACCGGCCGTCGGAGCTGACGAGCCCGGTCCCCGGTGCCCGTGTGGAGGCCCGTACCCGCTAGCCTTGCGGGTGCGGGCCTCTAGCTCAGTTGGTAGAGCACCGGACTTTTAATCCGAGGGTCGTGGGTTCGAGCCCCACGGGGCCCACCGCTTCGCCCCACAGGATGCGCCCGGACCGGTTTCCCTAGGATGTCGGTCGTGTCGTGGCGGAACAGACGAGCGCGAGCGGGGACGGACCACCCCGCCGTCCAGCGTCCCCGCCGCTCCCGGCTGCCCCTCGTGGGCCTCGGCGCGATGGCGGTCGGTGTCGCCGGACTCCTCGTGCCGCTGCCGAGCGTCTCGAGCGCCTGCCAACCGACCGTCTCGCCGCGCAGCGAGTCGGCGGTGCGCACTGCCTCGGCCATCGCCACCGGGTCGGACGTGCTCGTCATCGGCGACTCGTACTCGACGGGCGTCGGCTCGTCGAGCGGTCGACACGGCTGGGCGCAGGACCTCGTGGCGGATCGGCACTGGGACGCGACGATCGACGCCTACCCCGGCACCGGGTACGTCGACACCGGTCGGCCGAGCACGTCGTACTACTCCTACGAGGCCCGCATCGAGCGGATGGCACGACGGACGACGCCGGACCTCGTGATCGTCCAGGGCAGCCAGAACGACTGGCTCGTGGACGCGGCGACCCTGCAGGCCACGGTCGAGCGCACGCTCCGGAAGGTGCAGCAGCAGTGGCCGAACGCGACCGTGATCGCACTCGGGCCCTCAGCGCCGTACCCGCGATCCACGGCGAACAGCGGGATCTCGGCTTCCGTGGCCGCCGGAGCCGAGGCCGTCGACGTGCCGTACATCGACGCACTGTCGGACGGCTGGTTCACCCCGTCGAACAGCCGCCGCTACGTGTCGGACGACGGCGGGCACCTCGACGACGCCGGGTACCAGTACCTCGCGGACCGTGTCAGCGCGGCACTCGACGACCTGGCTTCGGCGCCGAGCGGCGACGAGCACTGCGCCTGACGTCCAGGACGCTCGGTCCGGGGTACAAGTCGTCCACAGGCACCTCTTGTCCGTTCCACGGCACAGCCCAGTGTGCGTTCAGCGGTCTGTTGGGTTGACGCCGATAGTGTCGTTCCCGGATCCGAGCAACGGGTCCGGCACCACAGCACCATCGAAGAACGAACGGGGTACACCGTGATCGAGCCCATCGAAGCCACGCACACCAGCGCCGACGGCGCGCGCCGCATCGTCGAGCTCGCAGCAGCAACCAAGACGACCATGAGCGACGAGCTGCTGCTCGACACGCTCCGCCGCAACGCGAAGGTGTCGACGCGGCACATCCGCGAGGACTTCCTCGAGGTCGCCAACACCACCACCGTGCTCGGCTACGTGTGTCGGCAGCGCTCGGAGTACATCGCGCTCCGTGGCGACGACCCGGCCTGGGCGCAGGAGGTCGGGCGTTACCGCACCGAGTCCCTCGCGGTCGAGGCGCTCCGCATGCGCCGCGCCTGACGCCAGCGCCGCTCTTGGTACCGCACGCGGTACGCCGAAGGCCGCCCCGAACCGGGGCGGCCTTCGTCGTGTGCGGCCGCGCGCTCGGGCAGCTGCGTGCCCGAGACTCGGCCTCAGCGACCGATCTCGGACCGCCGACCACGAGAACGGTCGCTGAGCGCGAGACTCGGCAGCGCGAGCGCGAGACTCGGCAGCGCGAGCGCGAGACTCGGCAGCGCGAGCGCGAGCGCGCGACTCGGGGCCCGCGGCAGCGCGCGGAACCCTCAGGACCAGACGCGCCGGATGCCCCAGGTACCGGTCCAGGTCTCGTCGGGCTCGAGCCAGCGCAGCCCCTCCCCGGAGTTGAGCGCGTTCGCCGGCGCCGTCATCGGTTCGACCGCCACGGCCAGCCCGGTGCCGTCGCCGCGGGGGAACGTCCGGGACGTGAAGACCTGCACGTACGGGAACGACTCGTCCTGCCAGAGCTCGACGCCGTCGCCCTCGGGTCCGTGGAGTGTCGTCCGCCGGACGCCGTCCTGGTCGGCCGCGATGTCCGTGTAGGCGGTGTCGAGGTCGGAATCGCCCGCCCGGCGCCCCCCGCGCAGGTCGGAGTCCGTGCCGGTGACGTCGAAGGAACCGTCGGGCACCTTCTGCTCGTTCGTCGAGAAGGCCGTGGCGGCGTCGAGGGTCACGACGAGGTCCTCGGCGGGGGTGTCGCCCGCGCGCAGGTACGGGTGCGCTCCCACGGCGAACGGCGCTCGGACACCGGAGCGGTTCGTGATCGTGTGGGTGACGCGGATGCCGTCGTCGACGAGCTCGTGGTGCACGCGGGTCTCCAGGGTGAACGGCCAGCCGTGCTGCGGGTGGACCGTCGCCTCCTGCTCGATCGACGACTCGGTCTGCGACACCGTGCGGTACGGGGCGAAGCGGAGCAGCCCGTGCGAGGCGTTGCCGTACTTCGGCTCCGAGACGTCGAGCTGCTGCGTGACGCCGTCGAGCTCCCACGTGCCGCCGGCGACCCGGTTCGGCCACGGCACGAGCACGATGCCGTCCGCTCCGGGCGGTGCCTGGTCGACGTCGAACGGCTCGGTGAGGTCGAAGCCGGCGACCCGGAGTTCCCGGATGCCGGCCGCGACCTCGGTCACGACGGCCTCGACGACGCCGTCCGGTCCGGCGTGGCGGAGGTGGTACTGGCCTCCGGTGGGGGCTGCGGTCATGGCGGGCTGGTCCTTCCTGGGCAACGCGGTGGTTCAGCGCTCGTCGGCCACGACGACCTCGACCCCGGCGGCGCGCACGGCGTCCACCAGGTCCGCCGAGGCCTCGGCGGTGACGACGACGTCGATGTCCTCGAGCGCACGGACGACCCCGAGGTGGGCACGGCCGAACTTCGACCCGTCCGCGACCACGACCGTACGCCGTGCCGTCGCCGCGAGCATCCGCTTCGTCTCCGTCTCGGGCAGGTTCACGTTCGTCAGACCGTGGTCCACGTCGAGGCCGGTCCCGCCGAGGAACACGACGTCGGCGGCGATCATCGGCACGACGGTGTTGTTGAACGGCGCGACGAGCGAGTGCTGGAGCGGCCGGAGCGTGCCGCCGGTGACGATGACCGTGAAGCGTGGGACGGCGGGCTCCAGCGCGAGCGCGGTGGTCAGGGAGTTCGTGACGACGGTCACGTCGACCAGGTCGGTGCGCGCGACGAGGGCGGACGCGACGGCTGCGGGCGTGGTGCCGACGTCGAGCACGACGCACTCCCCCGAGCGCACGAGGGCAGCGGCGGCGCGACCGATCGCCGCCTTCGCGACCTGGTGCTCCACGGCCGTCTCCTCGAGAGGCCGTTCGCCGGACCCGGCCACGAGACGGACCGCACCGCCGTGCACCCGCCGGATCCGGGCCTCCAGGTCGAGGGCGGCGAGGTCCTGCCGGACCGTCACCTCGCTCGTCCCCAGCGCCGCCGCCAGGGCGGCCGTCCGGACGAGCCCGGGTGCTCCCTCGACGATGGCGACGATGCGGTCCTGGCGGAGGGGTGCCGGGAGCGCGCCGTCGAGGAAGAGGTCGTCGTCGCTCACGCCCCCAGTTTCGTCCGCTTCCGTCTGCTTTCGCAACACTTCGGATCGCGGTAGGATCCTCCGGTGATCACCAAGCGCGCGACGAAGCTCGCGGACGGCCGCGACCTCTTCTACTTCGACGACGCCGACTCGACACTGCCCGTGGAGCGCAGCATCGACCAGCGTGTGCTCGATCCCCGGCCGGAAACCGCCCGCATGCGGCAGGACGTCCTCACGGGCGAGTGGGTGTCGATCGCGGCGAGCCGGCAGAACCGGGTGTTCCTGCCGCCGGCCGACCAGGACCCCCTCGCGCCGCAGACCGCGGCGAACCCGTCGGAGATCCCGAGCCAGTACGACGTCGCGGTGTTCGAGAACCGCTCGCCGTCGTTCGGCCCGATGCTCGGCGGACCCGACGGAGCCGAGGACGCCCCACCGTCGCTCGACGCCCTGACCGAGGTCGGGCTCAACCGGCAGTTCCGCAGCGTCGGCCGGTGCGAGGTCGTCTGCTTCTCCCCCGCGACCGAGGGCTCCTTCGCGTCGATCTCCGAGTCCCGCGCCCGCACGGTCGTGGAGGCCTGGGCGGACCGCACCGCCGCACTCTCCGAGCTGCCCGGCATCCAGCAGGTCTTCCCGTTCGAGAACCGCGGCGAAGCGATCGGTGTCACTCTGCACCACCCGCACGGCCAGATCTACGCCTACCCGTACGTCACCCCCCGCACGCAGCGACTCCTGGCCTCGATCGAGCGCTTCGGCCCGGACCTCTTCGAGCAGCACCTCGCGAACGAGCGGGCGTCCGACCGTGTCGTCCTCGCCGGCGAGCACTTCACCGCGTTCGTGCCGTTCGCCGCACGCTGGCCGATCGAGGTCCACATGCTGCCGCACCGGCACGTGCCGGACTTCGCCGGGCTCACCGACGCCGAGAAGGACGAGCTGGCACACATGCACCTCCGGCTCACCCGCGGGATGGACCAGCTCTACGGGGACCCGACGCCGTACATCGCCGCCTGGCACCAGGCGCCGGCGCACACCGCCCGTGACACCGTGCGGCTCATGCTGCAGATCACGTCCCCGCGCCGCGCGGCGGACAAGCTCAAGTTCCTGGCCGGCAGTGAGGCCGCCATGGGTGCCTGGATCGGGGACCTCGTGCCCGAGAAGGCGGCCGAGTTCATCCGAGGAGGGATCGAACGCGCATGACGTTCCAGCAGGTCTACGGGTACGAGCCGACGGTGCGGTACTCCGCGCCGGGTCGGGTCAACCTCATCGGCGAGCACACCGACTACAACGACGGGTACGTACTGCCCTTCGCGATCGACCGGCGGACCGTCGCCTCGATCGGGCAGCGGGACGACCGGGTGCTGCGCGTCGCGTCCGCGTTCGACCCGTCGTCGGTCGTCGAGCTGACCCTCGACGAACTCGACCCGTCGCGGATGCACGGCTGGTCGGCGTACGTTCTCGGCATCGCCTGGGCACTGCGTGAGCAGGCCGGAGCGGACCTGTCGGACAAGCGCGGGTTCGACGTGTTCATCGAGTCGGACGTCCCTGTCGGCGCCGGCCTGTCGTCGAGCGCGGCGATCGAGTGCGGCGTCGCCCTGGCGTTCAACGACCTCTGGGAGCTCGGGCTCGACCGCAAGACGCTCGCCCGAGTGGGTCAGTACTCCGAGAACCACGCGGTCGGTGCCCCGACCGGGATCATGGACCAGTCCGCGTCGCTGCTCGGTGAGCAGGACGCGGTCGTGTTCCTCGACTGCCGCACGCTCGACACCGCCGTGGTCGACCTGGCGCTCGAGGCGAACGGCCTCGAGGTCCTCGTCATCGACACCCGGGTGGAGCACGCCCACGCGACCGGCGGCTACAAGGCCCGCCGCGAGTCGTGCGAGCGCGGGGCGCGCATCCTCGGGGTCGAGGCCCTCCGCGACGTGAGCGTCGAGGACCTCCCCCGCGCCGAGGAGCGGCTCGACGACGAGACCTTCCGCCGCGTCCGGCACATCGTCACGGAGGACCAGCGCGTCCTCGACACGGTGCGCACCCTCCGCGAGGACGGCCCGCGCGCGATCGGATCGCTGCTCGTGGCGTCGCACGAGTCCATGCGCGACGACTTCGAGATCTCCGTGCCGGAGCTCGACCTCGCGGTCGCGACCGCCGTGGAGCACGGCGCCGTCGGCGCGCGGATGACGGGTGGCGGGTTCGGTGGAGCGGCGATCGCGCTGGTCGACCGGGAGGCCCGTGGCGCGATCGCGGACGCCGTCACGTCCGCCTTCGCCGCGGCCGGGTACCGCGAGCCGACCGTCTTCACCGTGCACGCCGCGCAGGGCGCCCGGCGCGACTGACGCGCGCCGGCGCTTCGGCGCGGCGCGCGGAGACCACCGGGCGCCGCACCGATCAGCGGGTCGCGTGGCCCGTGGTGACCGTCACACCGCCCCACGGGAAGCCGTGCGGGCGCAAGACCTCGTGGTCGATCTGGTCCATCACGACGTGCCCCTGCCACACGCTGTAGATCAGCACGCCGACCACGACGACCACCGGGACGGCCAGGTACGCGGCGTACCGGACGACGTCGCCGAGCGACCGCTTCCCGAAGCGTTCGAGCGTCGGCGGCAGGAACACCCCGACGACGACCACGAGCAGCAGGACGGCGAGAGCGGCCGGCGCAGTGTGGGCCTCGACCTGCACGGTCGGCGGGGCGCTCGACAGCGGGTTGCCCGCGCCGTCGATCCAGTGGCCGTCACTGTCCGCCCCGCCGTACTCGGCCGAGGCCGACCACACCGTGAGCGTCGGGGAGGACAGGAGCGCGACGACACCGATCAGCGCGAGGCCCCATGCGCGCGGCCGCAGCTTCCGTCCCGCGTGCGCCATCACCGGTGCCGTCTGCACGCGGTCCGCCCGGTGCGGGCCCGGAGTGCCGGGGTCGAGGCTCACGGCGCACCTTCCAACCGGTGCACCGACGACGAGATGTCACCGATCGTGAACGGGTGGAGGTCACCGTGGGCGACGGCCCAGAACACCCACTGCCACTGCACGATGAAGAGCACCCACACCAGGGCAGTCACCCCGACGACCCCGGCCAGACCGAGGGCGAGCACGCGGTCTTGGTCCCACCGTGCGGCACCACGACGAGCGACGCCGACGACGAACCCGGCGACCGCGAACCCGGTGGTGACCAGCGCCCACCCGATCCACGGCCTCGCCTCGATCTGCACGAAGCCGAGTTGGTGGGTGTCGATGCTCCCGGGCAGCTGTGGATCGGCGGACCAGGTCTGGCCCGGGACCTGCAGGAACAGGCACAGCAGCGTGATCCAGACGAGCTTGCGGGCGTCCTTCGTGAACAGCGACTCCTGCGCCGGAGGCTCCGTGACAGCCGTGGTCATGCACGAACGGTAGCGCAGTGCCGGGCGCGGCAGAAGCGCCCGTCCGAGGGGCGGCCCGGGACCCGGCCACACACGGCCGGGCGGGTGGGGCGGGGGCGAGCCGAGCCTCCAGGCCGCACTCGGTGCGCCCCTACCACGGCCCGCCCACGCGTCACCGCAGGTGGCGCTCCGCCGCCTCGACGACGTTCTTCATGAGCATCGCGCGGGTCATCGGCCCGACGCCACCCGGCGTCGGCGACAGGAACCCGGCGACCGAGGCCACGGCGGGGTCGACGTCGCCGCGGAGCTTCGCCTTCCCGGTGGCCTCGTCGACGATGCGGCTGATGCCCACGTCGATGACCGCCGCACCGGGCTTGACCCAGTCCGGCTGCACGAGCCCGGCGACCCCGGCGGCGGCCACGATGATGTCCGCCCGTCGGCACTCGGCGGCGACGTCCTCGGTCAGCGAGTGTGTCAGGGTCGCGGTCGCCTCGAGGCGGGTGAGGAGCAGACCGAGCGGGCGCCCGACCGTCAGGCCCTGCCCGATGATCGTGACGTGCTGCCCCCGGATCGGGACGTCGTACGCCTCGAGCATCGCGACGATGCCGCGCGGGGTGCACGGCAGGGGCGCGTCGATCGTGCCGGCACCACCGGGGACGGCGAGCACGAGCTCACCGAGGTTCGTCGGGTGCAGGCCGTCGGCGTCCTTCGCCGGGTTCATGAGCTCGAGCATCGGGATCGGGTCGATGCCCTGCGGCAGCGGGAGCTGCACGATGAACGCCGTCACCCGGGGGTCGTCGTTCATCTGCAGGATCGCGGCGCGGATGTCGGCTGCCGAGGCGGTCTCGGGCAGGTCGATGCGGACCGAGTCCAGCCCGATCTGCGCCGAGTCCTTGTGCTTGCCGGCGACGTACGACACCGAGCCCGGGTTCTGCCCGACCATGATCGTGCCGAGGCCGGGCCGGAACCCGTGGTCGTGCAAGCGGTCGATGCGGAGCTTGAGGTCGTCGAGCGTGCGGGCGGCGAGGGCGGTGCCGTCGATGCGGACGGCACTGCCCTCGCCGGCCCACCGCTCGCGAGGGAGCGGTGCGGCCGTCACGCGTAGAGCGGGAACGCGTCGGTCAGGGCCTTCACCCGCGCCGAGAGCGCCTCGACGTCGGGGTTCGGCATGAGCGTCAGCGCGATGATGTCCGCGACCTCGGTGAACTCGGCGTCGCCGAACCCGCGGGTCGCGAGCGCCGAGGTGCCGATGCGGACACCCGAGGTGACCATCGGCGGACGCGGGTCGAAGGGCACCGAGTTGCGGTTCACAGTGATGCCGACCTCGTGCAGGAGGTCCTCGGCCTGCTTGCCGTCGACCTCGGACTCGCGGAGGTCCACGAGCACCAGGTGCACGTCGGTGCCACCGGTGAGGACGTCGATCCCCGCAGCCTTGGCGTCGTCCTGGGTGAGGCGCGTCGCGAGGGCCTTCGCACCGCGGAGCGTACGCTCCTGGCGGTCCTTGAACTCCGGCTGGCCGGCGAGGAGGAACGCGGTGGCCTTGGCGGCGATCACGTGCATGAGCGGGCCACCCTGCTGCCCCGGGAAGACCGCGGAGTTCAGCTTCTTGAAGAGCGACTCCTCGTTGGACAGGATGATGCCCGAGCGCGGGCCGGCGAGCGTCTTGTGCACGGTCGAGGACACGACGTGTGCGTGCGGCAGGGGCGACGGGTGCAGCCCGGCGGCGACGAGGCCGGCGAAGTGCGCCATGTCCACCCAGAGCGTCGCGCCGACCTCGTCCGCGATCTCGCGGAACTTCGCGAAGTCGAGCTGGCGCGGGTAGGCCGACCACCCGGCGATGAGGACCTTCGGCTGGTGCTCGATCGCCTTCGCGCGGATGTCGTCGTAGTCGACCTCGAAGGTCTCCGGGTCGACGCCGTACGACACGGCGTTGTAGATCCGGCCGGAGAAGTTGAGCTTCATGCCGTGGGTCAGGTGACCGCCGTGGGCGAGCTCCAGGCCGAGGATCGTGTCGCCCGCGGAGGCGATGGCGTGCAGGACCGCGGCGTTCGCGCTGGCGCCGGAGTGCGGCTGGACGTTCGCGTACGCGGCACCGAAGAGGGCCTTCGCCCGGTCGATGGCGAGCTGCTCGGCGACGTCGACGAACTCGCAGCCGCCGTAGTAGCGCTTGCCCGGGTATCCCTCGGCGTACTTGTTCGTCAGGACGGAACCCTGCGACTCGAGGACGGCACGCGGGACGAAGTTCTCCGACGCGATCATCTCGAGGGTGTCGCGCTGACGACCGAGCTCGTTCTGCAGCACCGCTGCGATCTCGGGGTCGACCTCGGAGAGGGGGGCGTTGAACGTGGACTGCGCGGCCGCAGGCGTCAGATCGGTGATGGACACGGGACTCCTCGTTGTCTGTTCCGTCGCGCGGGAGCACGACGAGGTGGACGGGTGGGCGCGGCCCAGGCGTACGGCCGCGCACCGTGTCAAGTGTCGCTCCCCGATGGTGACCCATCCAACGCCAGTCGCGACCCCACGATCGTACCGAGCGCACCGGTTCGTGTCACCCTGGTGGCATGACCCTGACCAGCCCCGATGTCGACGAGCGGACGACGACCCGCTCCGACACCCCGTGGGTCACCGTCGTCTGGGACGACCCGGTCAACCTGATGTCGTACGTCACCTACGTCTTCCAGTCCTACTTCGGGTTCGGACGGGCGAAGGCGGAGCGGCTCATGCACCAGGTGGACGAGGACGGTCGGGCGATCGTGGCGACCGGCGCACGCGAGGCGATGGAGGCCCACGTCGAGGCCATGCACGGCTACGGCCTGCAGGCGACGGTCGACCGGGCGCCGGCCCCGTGATCCCGTTCGTCCGCCGCGCCGACGGCGTCCACCTCGTGCTGTCCTCCGGCGAGCGCGAGGTGTTGACGTCGCTGACCGAGCAGCTCCAGCAGGTGCTCGCGGGCGACCTCTCCGCGGACCCCGTGGCCACGCGGATGTTCCCCGACGCGTACCCGGACGACGATGCGGCGAGCGCGGAGTTCCGTCGGTGGACGCAGTCCGACCTGCTGACGCAGAAGACGTCGAACGCGGCGGTCGTGCACGAGTGGTTGACCGGGGTGCGCGACGGCGGGTTCTCCCCCACGGACGAGCAGGCGTGGTTGCGGTGCCTGACGGACCTCCGGCTCACGATCGCCGAACGCCTCGGCATCACCGACGCGGCGAGCGAGGAAGCGTCGTACCGCGCCGAGGCCGGGGTCGGCCTGCGGGACGTCTACGACTGGGTCGGGTACGTGCAGGAGCACCTGGTCGGCACGATCACCGGTCGGTGAGCGTCAGGCAGCGGCACGGGGACCGAGCAGTTCCTCGCGGTGCCGGCGAGCCCAGTCCGCGAGCGAGCGGGGAGGCTCCCCGGTGATGCGCTCGACCTCGTCGGTGAACGCGTCCACGCCGTCGAGGCCCCGTCGCGCGACTCGACCGAACTGCTGACGGAGGCCCTCGGCCTGCCAGGCGTCGACCCCGCTCGCGCGGAGCACGGTCCGGAACACCCGGCTCGGCAGGTGGAGGTAGCGGACCGGTCGCCCGAGCCCCTCCGCGAGCCCGCGTGCGACACCAGGGCCGTCGAGGAGCTCGGGGCCGGTGAGCACGGGCTCCGCACCGGTGTGGTCGCCGCGGAGCAAGACCGTCGCGGCGACGGCGGCGATGTCGGCCGTGTCGATCCACCCGATGACGCCGCGGCCCATCGTCTGCGGGAAGATCCCGCGTCGGATCGCCGGCATGGACGCCACGAGGTTCGTCATGAACCCGGACGGATGGAGGATCGTCCGCTCGAGCCCACTCGCTCGGATCGACTCGTCCACCTGCCAGATGGCGGCGGCCCACGGCATCGGCGAGTGCTCGGCTGCGTCCCCGCCGGACAGGTGGACGACCGCGCGGACACCGGCAGCACGGGCTGCGTCGACGGCGGTCCGCCCGTGTTCGGCCTGCCGTGGCGTCGCGGCCGTGACGAGGAAGAGCTGGTCGACGCCGTCGAGCGCCGCGGTCAGGGCCGCGCGGTCGCCGAGGTCGGCGAGGCGCGCGTCGATGCCCTGTGTGGTGAACGCGTCCACCTGTTCGGGGCGGCGCGCGATCACGCGGACGCGGGCTCCTGCGCCGAGGAGTCGCTCGACGGTCTGACCGCCCACGTCACCCGTGGCCCCGGTCACGGCGATGACGCCGTCGCTGTGCTGCACCATGATCCTCCCTAGTATCAGTTTTCTGACATCAAAGGCTACGCCGGTAGCCTGGGGTCGTGCCCCGGGAGTTCTCAGCGACGCGCGACGACGTCGACGCGATCGCCGCATGGACGGTGATCCGCGCTGCCCGCACGCTCGCCAGACGCCTCGGTGAGGTGCTCGCACCGCTGGGACTCAGCCCCGTCGAGTTCGGGGCACTCGTGCAGCTGGCGGCCGGCGAGCGGCTCACCCAGGCCGAACTGGCCCGTGCGGTCGGCATCCGCCCCCAGAGCGTCACCACCCTGGTCGCGGCACTCGCGGACCGCGGACTGCTCGACCGGGGCCCCGAGCGCGGACGCGGACGGCCGTCCCGGATCACCCTGACGAGCACGGGTCGGGCACTGCTCGCCGAGGCGTTCCCGGTCGTGCTCGCGAGCAACTCGTGGTTCGCCGGCGACGCGGAGCCCCTGTCCGCGATCCTGGCGCCGTTCGTCGGGGATGCGACCGGCCCCGCGGACGTGGTTCCCTGATTGACAGGCAGCCTTGCAAGTCCTCCTGTCGAAGTAGTACCGTGGCGGTATGACCCTGCAGGACGCCGCCGACCTCGCCAGTGCACTGCTGACGATCCACGGGCGCATCCGTCGGACGCTCCTCACCGGGAAGTCCGACGAGGTCACGGCCTCGCAGACCGCGGCGCTCGGCCGGCTCCTCCGGTACGGCGAGAGCACGGTCGCCGACCTCGCACGCGCCGAGGGCGTCCGTCCGCAGTCGATGGGCGCGACCGTCCAGGCGCTCGTCGACCTCGGGTACGCCGAGCGCCGGCAGGACCCCTCCGACGGGCGACGGACCCTCGTCCGCGCGACCCCGGCGGGCGCAGCCGCGCGCGAGGACGCATGGTCGGCCCGCAGCCGGGTGCTCGCGGACCGGCTGGCCGCGCTCACCCCGGAGGACCGCGCGACCGTGGCCCGCTCGCTGGAGATCCTCGAGTCGCTGGTGGAACCGTGACCGCGACCGCCCCGGTCCCCGTCCCCGCGCCCGCTCCGACCGACGGCGGCGGCAGCGGCTTCGGCCCGAAGCTGCTCGTCCCCGTCCTCGTCGGCCCGCTCCTCAACCCGATCAACACCACCATGGTGTCCGTCGCGCTCGCGCCGATCTCCCGGGACCTCGGGATCGGGGCCGCGCAGGCCATCTGGCTCGTGGCGGCGTTGTACCTCGCGAGTGCCGTGGCGCAACCGACGATGGGCAAGCTCGCGGACCGCTTCGGCCCGAAGAAGGTGTTCCTCACCGGGCTCGTCATCGTGGGCGTCGCGGGGCTCGTCCCCGAGATCCTCACCGGGTTCGGCGGGGCGGTGACCGCGCGGGTGCTCATCGGCATCGGGACGTCGTCGGCGTACCCGGCGGCCCTGACCACGCTGCGACAGCACTCCACACGGATCGGCAAGCCCACCCCCTCGCTCGTCCTCGGTGCGCTGTCGATCACGTCGCTCGTCTCCGCCGCCGCCGGGCCACCCCTCGGCGGCGCCCTCATCGCGGCGTTCGGTTGGCACGCGATCTTCCTCGTGAACGTCCCGCTCGCCGTGTTCGGCATCGTCGTGTCGGTGCTGTGGCTGCCGTCGGACCGCCTCCGCCCGCGCACGGACGACGACCTGCCCGTCCTGACCGCGCTCGACCCGGTCGGCATGCTGCTCATGACCGGCACGGTGTCCGCGCTCCTGGTGTTCCTGCTCGACCTCTCGGCCGGGCTCTGGTGGCTGCTCGGGACCGCCGTCGTGCTGCTCGTCGCGCTGGTCGTCTGGGAGCTGCGCGCCGTGAAGCCGTTCGTCGACGTGCGGATGCTCGCCCGCAACGGCGCGCTCTCGCGGACCTACCTGCGGCTGTTCCTCGTGTACCTGCTGGCCTACACGATGACCTACGGCTTCTCGCAGTGGGTGCAGGACGTCGCCGGCTACCCGAGCGACGTCGCGGGGTACCTCCAGCTGCCCGCGGCGGTCGTCGCCGGAGTGGCGTCGTTCCTCGTCGCACGGAAGACCGCCGTCCGTGGTCCGCTGATCGCCGCGGCCGTGGTGCCGATCGTCGGCGGGCTGCTCCTGCTGCTCCTGCACACGGGGTCGCCGGTGGTGCTGCTCCTCCTCGCCCCGGCGCTGTTCGGCGTCCCGCAAGCGCTGGCCTCGGTGTCGAACCAGGCGGCGCTCTACCGCGTCGTGCCGGCGGAGTACATCGGGACCGCGGCCGGGCTCTCGCGCACGAGTGTGTACATCGGCGCGATCGGGGCGTCCTCGCTCATCGGCGGGGTGTTCGGGACGGCCCCGACGACCCCGGACCTGCACGTGCTCGCGTGGGTGATCGTCGGGGTCGCTGTGCTCGCGAGCGTCCTGACGATCGCCGACCGCGCGCTGTCCCGTCCGGACGTGGTCTGACCGTCTCCGGACCCGGCCGCGAAGTACGCGGTGGTGTCTGCCACGTCGCGCGGGCACGGCTCCCGCAGCGTCGCGAACGCCGTGCCCTTCCGTGAGGTGGCAGTTCCGGTTCGATCAACGCGGCGTTCGCGAACCAGAACTGCCACGGACCGATCGCATCGTCCGCGCGCGGCGCGGGCTGCGTGGCGCACGGCACGCGCCAGGCGGCCGCCCCCAGGCGGCAAGCGTCGCGACCCGGATCCGGCCCGCGTCTCCCGGCCGGACCGCCAGCGCGACCTCCCCGGAGCCGCGGCCGGACCGACGGACCCGCACCGCGCCTCCAGGCCGACCCTGGACGTGCAGCCCGGCCATCAGGCCGCCCCGGGCCGAGCAGCACCGCCGGGCCGGCGCGCGACAGCGTGCCCGGTACCCTGATCCGGTGACCGACCCGACGCCCGCGCACACCGCGGCCCTCACGCACTGGACCCTCACCCTCGTCTGCGACGACCGTCCCGGGATCGTGCACGCCGTGTCCGGAGCCGTCGTGGCCGCGCAGGGCAACATCACCGAGTCGCAGCAGTTCTCGAGCGCCGACACGAACACGTTCTTCATGCGCCTCCAGGTCATGGCCCCGGTCGACCGCGCCACCTTCGAGGACGCCCTCGAACCCGTGGTGCAGCGCTACGACGCCCGGGTGCAGCTCGACGTGGTCGGGCGGCCCCTCCGCACGCTCGTCCTCGTGTCCAAGGCCGGACACTGCCTCAACGACCTGCTGTACCGGCAGCGCGGTGGACAGCTGCCGATCGAGGTCCCCCTCGTCCTCTCGAACCACCCCGACCTGCAGGAGCTCGCGTCGTTCTACTCGGTGCCGTTCGAGCACCGTCCGGTGACCGACGCCGAGACGAAGCACGACATGGAGCAGCGGATCCTCGAAGCCGTCGACGAGCTCGACATCGAGCTCGTCGTCCTCGCGCGCTACATGCAGATCCTCTCGCCGGGGCTCTGCGCCGCGCTCGAGGGCCGTGCCGTGAACATCCACCACTCGTTCCTCCCCGGCTTCAAGGGAGCGAACCCCTACCGCCAGGCGCACGCGCGCGGCGTGAAGCTCATCGGCGCGACGGCGCACTTCGTCACGAGCGACCTCGACGAGGGGCCGATCATCGAGCAGAACGTCGTCCGGGTCGACCACACGAAGGACCCCGCCGAGCTCGTGTCGATCGGGCAGGACGAGGAGTCCCGCACGCTCACCCAGGCCGTCCGGTGGATCGCCGAGGACCGCGTGCTCCTCGACGGCGCCCGCACCATCATCTTCAAGTAGGCACCGTGTCCGCACCGCAGAGCCCCGTCGACTGGTCCGAGACCCCGGGCCCGCACGCCGTCCGCCCCCGACGCACCGGCGCCTGGGACGTCCTCCGGGCCGTGGTGTGCGCGTTCGGCCTGTTCTCGCTCGGCTACTGGGGCTACCTCGCCTGGCCGTTCCCGCTGCCGGCGCTGTTCTTCATCGTCGGCGCCCCGCTCTTCGCCGCGGTGGTGTGGTTCTTCTTCCGCTCGCCGCGGTCCCCGGTCGAGACGGACATCGTCGGCAAGACGATCGTCGAGGTCGCACTCGTCGTCGCCGCCGGTGCCGCCTGGGTGTCGATCGGGCACCCGGTCGTCGGGCTGGTCTTCATCGTGGTCGCCGCGGTGTCCGGCGTGGTGCAGTTCCGCCGGGAGGCGCGGTGACCGGCATCGGCGTCGCCGACGGGTCCGGCCTGGAGGCACGGCGCACGCTGGTGCGGTCGGCCCGCGTCGTCGACGCGGCCGGCACCACGGCCGACGGTTGGGTCCTCGTCGACGGTGACGTCATCCGTGCGGTCGGCTCCGGCCCCGACGTCCCCGCGGCGGACGAGGTCGTCGACCTCGGTGACGCCGTCCTGGTGCCCGGGTTCGTCGACCTGCACGGGCACGGCGGCGGTGGCGCGTCCTACGAGGACGAGTCCTTCGCGGCGGCCCTCGCGGTGCACCGGGCGCACGGCACGACCCGGTCGGTCCTGTCGCTCGTCGCGAACCCGCTCGACGCCCTGGTGACCTCGCTCGACCGTGTCCGCGAGGTCATGGCGTCCGACCCGCTCGTCCTCGGTGTGCACCTCGAGGGGCCGTTCCTCTCCCCGCAGAACAAGGGCGCACACAACGCAGCGTTCCTGCTCGACCCGACACCCGACGCCGTCGACACACTGCTCGGTGCCGGCGCGGGCGTGGTCCGCCAGGTCACGATCGCCCCGGAGCTCCCCGGCGCACTCGACGCGATCGAGCGGTTCGTCGCGGCCGGGGTCACCGTCGCCGTCGGCCACACGGTCTGCTCGTACGAACAGGCGAGTGCGGCGTTCGACGCCGGCGCGACCCTGCTCACGCACGCGTACAACGCCATGCCGGGCATCCACCACCGCGCGCCGGGCCCGATCCCCGCCGCGGTGGCCGACGACCGGGTGACGCTCGAGCTCATCCTCGACGGCGTGCACGTGCACCCGTCGGTGGCGTCCCTGCTGCTCGACGCCGCGTCCGGCCGCGTCGCGCTCGTGACCGACGCGATGGGCGCCGCCGGGGCAGCTGACGGCTCGTACACGCTCGGCTCCCTCGCGGTGACCGTCGAGCACGGGGTCGCCCTCGTCGCCGGAACCGAGACCATCGCCGGGTCGACCCTCACGCAGGACCAGGCACTCCGCAACGCCGTCGCCCTCGCCGGGCGGTCACTGCCGGACGCCGTAGCGGCACTGACCGCGGTGCCCGCGCGGGCACTCGGGCTCGAGGACCGGCTCGGCAGGATCGCCCCCGGCTACGCAGCCGACCTCGTGGCGCTGACGCCGGCGCTCGAGGTGACGCGGGTGTGGGGAGCCGGGCGTCCGATCGGCTGATCGTCCGGCCGCCGCGTCGCTCGGGAACGGATCTGTCACACGGGGGCGCATCCGGACACTCACTGTTCGGAGGCAATCGTGAACACACAGAGGGGGCCGGGCACCGTCCCGGACACAGCACTCGTCGCCGCCGTCGCGAAGGGCGACGGGGAGGCGTACACCGCACTGCTCGACCGGCATTCGCGGGCGGTCTTCCGCTACGCGTGGGGGCTCGCCGACGAGCGGTCGGACGTCGACGACATCGTCCAGGAGACGTTCCTCGTCGCGTGGCGGCGACGGAAGGACATCGGGCTCGTCGGCGCATCCGCGCTGCCGTGGCTGCTGACCACGACGCGGTACGTCGCGATGAACACGAACCGGCAGCGACGGTCGAACCGGGCCGACCAGGTCGACGAGCACAGCGGTGCGTCCGAGGCCTGGTACCGCCAGGTCGCGCACGACGAAGCCGTGCACCAGCTGCGGTGGGTCCGCGCGGAGATCGCCGCGCTCGAGTCACCCGATCGCGAACTCTGCGAGCTCTGTCTGCTGCAGGGCCGGTCCTACGACGAGGCCGCCGCGATGCTCGGCCTCACCCCCACGAACGCGCGCAAGCGCATCCAACGGTCCCGCGCGAAGCTGAAGTCGAGCCGCGCGCTGCACGAGATGGAGCAGACACTGTGATCACCGCACCGCCGCCCGAGGGTGCCGCCCTCGACGAAGCCATCCGTCCGATCCGACGCGCGGTGCTCGACCGCACGGTCCGCCGTCACCGCCGCTCCCGCTGGACCTTCGGGGCGGTCGGGTCCGTCGCGGCGGTCACCGCACTCGCCACGGTCATCGTCGGCGGCGACCTGACCGGGACCACCGAGCGCGTGCCGGTCGTGGGGTCGCACCCGCAGGCCGCCACCGCCGCCGAGGTCCTGCGCAGGGCCGCCGACGAGGCCGTCCGGGCGAGTGACCCGACTGTCGGGCCGGGGCAGTACCTCGAGGTGTCGACGAAGCGGGAGAGCCAGGCGTTCTTCGGTGACGCGAACAGGTACTCCGCGCTCGTGCCGTACACGATCACGGTGTACCGGCCCGCTGACGTGTCGGCCGAGTGGACCCTCGTGCGCACGTCCGGCGAGCCGACACGGTTCTTCCCCGCCGCTTCCGCCACCGAGGCCGCCGCGGAGTGGAAGGACGAAGGGTCCCCGTACCCGACCGAGACGTTGCGCGGAGCGAGCGGTCAGTTCGAGGGGTACTCGGAGTGGACCCCGGCGCACCTGACCGAGATGCCGAGGGACCCGGACGAGCTGTACGCGTGGGTGTCGGAGCACGCCACCGGTTCCGTGAGCCACGCGGAGGCGATGACGACGCTGATCTCCGACGACCTCGCGACCGGGCTCGTCCCCGCGGACCTCCGGAGCGCCATGTACGAGGTCCTCGCGAAGATCCCGGGGACGACGATCACCCACGACGCGGTGACGCTCGACGGCCGCACCGGGACCGCGATCGGCCGGGACGAGCCGAACCGCGACGGCGAGCACTCGGAGATCGTGATCGACCCGGACAGCGGGGCGTACCTCGGTTCGCGGACACTGACCGGCTCGGCGAGCCGAGTGCTCCCGACGGGGACGGTGCTCGACTCGTCCGCGGTCACGACGTCCGTGGTGGACCGGGTCCCGCAGGGCTGACCGGGCAGTACGGAGCGGTGGCGTCCGGGTTCCCCGGGCGCCACCGTCTCGTGGGGACCGGGTGCGATCGACTTCGCCAGCGGCGAGGCCCATCGCCGGTACGCGCATCGTGGACAAGCCGCACGGTAGGTTGCGGGAGTGGGCTTGCTGCAGGACCTGTACGACGACGAGGATGCCGGTCTCGACCAGACCGCGCGACTCCGCTCCGTCCAGGCAGCGTTCCGACCGGTGCCCGTCGACACGACCGGGTGGACGTCCGCGTCCGCCTCTCGCGCAGCGGCCGGCGTGTCGGGCGACCTCGCCGAGATCGTCGTCGCACCGGACGGTCGGTCGGCGACGTTGACCCTCGGTGACGTCATGGGGAAGGGGACCCCGGCGGGACTCCTCGCCGCGAACCTCCTCGGCGCACTCGACGCCCTCGCCCGGGAGAACCCCGCGGTCGCGGTCGAGGGGGCGGAGAACGCCGTCCGGGCACGGTTCGAGCGCGCCTCGGCGTTCGCGACGCTGTTCCACGCGAGGGTCCGCCTGGCCGACGGCGCGGTCGAGTTCGTGGACGCGGGCCACGGGTTCGCCGCGATCGGGCACGCTGACGGGCGGACCGAGCGCATCGCGTCGGTCGACCTCCCGATCGGACTGCAGCCGCGGGGGTTCGCGCGGCTCCCCCGGCACGTCGACCTGGGCCCCGGGGACGTCCTCGTCTGCGCGTCCGACGGCATCCTCGAGCTCCCGGACGCGACCTTCGACACCCTGACCGACCTGGCGGCCCGGCTCGTGGCCGTCCCCACGCTGACGGACGGACTCGCGGCGTTCATGGCGAGCGCCCCGGAGCGTGTCGACGACGACCTCACGCTCGTCGCGCTCCGACGGGAGCACGGCACCGCCGGGCGGACCACACCGGACGGCCCCGAAGGGAGCACACGACGATGAGCCTCCGATCCCTCGTGTTCACGACGGCCCGGACCGGCCGGCTCGACCAGGCCGGGCTCCTGCGGCTCCTGGCCGTCGAGCGCGCTCGGAACGCCGACCTCGGCATCACCGGGGTGCTCGCGCTCGACGACGTGAACGTGTTCGGCATCGTGGAGGGGCCGGCCGAGGTGGTCCGTGACCGTGTCCGCGAGGTCGCCGCCGACCCGGCGAACGTCGACGTGCAGGTCGTGCTCGACGACCCGATCGAACACCGGGCCTTCGCCGACTGGTCCATGGCGTTCCGCACGGACGACCCGGCGATCCTCGCCCTTCCCGGCTTCGTGGACCTGTTCGACCCCGAGCGCGTCCCGGGCCCCGGCTCGACCGCGACCCGGTCCGGAGCGCTGCTCGAGTGGTTCCTCCGCACGCCCCCGGGGCAGCTGTCCACACGGCGCAGCACCAGGCCGGTCCGCGACCGCATCCTGCAGGCGTCCATCGAGGTCCTCCGCGACGTCGGTCCGGCGCGCGCATCGCTGGGAGCGGTCGCCGATCGGGCGGGCCTGTCCGAGGAGGAGGTCGCGAAGCACTACCAGACGGTCCCGGTCCTCCTCGCGTCGACGCTCGCCACCTGGTTGGACCAGGTGATCGCCCCGTTCGCGCCGATGGCCGTGACGGACGGCACCGTCGCCTACCTCCGAAGGCTCGTCGTCGCCTTCGCCGAGGACCCGGCCCTCGACCGGCTGATCGTCTCGTCGCTCGCGCCCGCGGCCGACCCCGGCGAGCCTGCCGGCGAAGCGTTCCTCGCCAGCTACCGGGCGTTCCGGGCGGGGATCCGCGCGTCGCTGGAGCACGACATCGTGGTCGGCCGTGAGCCGAGGACGATGGACCCCGCCAAGGGAGCGCAGCAGTTGCTCGCCCTGTTCGACGGCCTGCGCATCCAGAACCTGTTCGACCCGGAGCCGGACGTCGCGGCGACGTTCGCCCGCGCGGCCGAGCGGCTCCGGACCGGCTGGTCGGAACCCTACTCGTCCTGACGGACCGCCGTCAGACCGACGCCTCGGTCCCCTTCGCCTTCCCGACGAGCACGTCCACGACACCCGCCACGAGCGCGGCCGCGACGAACGCCAGGGCGACCCCGAGGCCGAGCGGCAGTCCCTGCGCGTAGTCGCCCTTCGAGCTGGCGAGCGCCGAGTAGAAGACGCTGCCGACCGCCGCGATGCCGATCGCCGAGCCGACGCGCGCGCCGACCTGGATGAGCCCACCGGCGGAACCGCCCTGCTCGACCGGCACCTCGGACAGCGTCAGGGTCTGGTTCGGCGAGATCGTCAGGCCGGAGCCGACACCCGCGACGAGGAGCGGCACGACGAGCCACCACCCGAGATCCGACCGGTAGTGGTTCGCGACGACCCAGATGACCCCACCGAGCCCGATGAGCACCAGGACGGTGCCGACGACGATGAGCTGCCGTCCGAAGCGCGAGACGATGCGCCCGCCGACGGTCGACGCGATCCCGGACCCGATCGCGAACGGCACCGACGTCGCTCCGGCCAGCAGTGCGGAGTAGTGCAGACCGGACTGCAGTGCCAGCGTGAGGACGAAGAACAGCGGGGTGAAGCCGGCGAAGTACACCGTGGCGAGGCCGACCCCGAGCGAGAACGACCGGCGCCGGAACAGACCGAGGTCGACCACGGGTTCCTTGCTGCGGCCGTAGTGCCGCTCCCAGAGGACGAAGAGCACGGCGAACACGACCGCCGCGACGACGAGCAGGTACTTCGCGTTGCCCTCCCACTCCTGGGACTGGACGAAGGGCAGCAGGAGGGCGACCACCGCAGCCCCGAGCAGGGCGATGCCGACCGGGTCGAAGTCGTGCTTCCGCCCACGCTCGGTCTTGGGCGCCGCGGGCAGGTACCGGAAGGCCAGGAGGACCGTGACCAGTCCGACGGGCAGGTTCACGAAGAAGACGAAGCGCCAGCCGTTCTCGGTGCCGAACGCGGTGATGAGGAGGCCGCCGACGAGCGGGCCGATCGCGGTGGCGATGCCCACTGTGGCGCCGAAGAGCCCGAAGGCGGTGCCCCGCTCCTTGCCGCGGAAGAGCTGCTGGATGAGGGCGGTGACCTGCGGGGTGAGCAGACCGCCGGCGAGCCCCTGGACGAGCCGGGCGATGACGAGCACCAGGCCGTTCGGGGCGAAGCCGCAGAGGGCGCTGGCGAGCGTGAACAGGCCGACGCCGATGACGAACATCCGCCGCCGTCCGGACGCGTCACCGAGGCGGCCGCCCGGGACGAGCAGGAGCCCGAATGCCAGGGCGTAGCCGGAGAGGATCCACTGCACGGCCTCGGGGCTGGCGCCGGGGAGACCGGAGGAGATGGACTGCAGCGCGACGTTGACGATCGAGACGTCGAGCAGGACGATCCCGCCGCCGAGCAGGCAGATGACGAGGGCCTTCCAGCGGTTCGGGTCCGGCTGGCCGCCGTCGGGACCGCGGCGGTCCCGCTGGTCACCGTCGGCGTCCCGGCCGGTCGACGACGAGGGCGTCGAGGGCGTCGAGGGCACCTCGACGGCCGCCACGAGGTGGGCGGTGTGGTGTGCGACGGTGGGAGCCGCATCGGGCTCGACGGGTTTGCGGTGTTCGGCAGCCATGACATCGCCACGCTAGGCGCACCGCCGTGCAGGCTTCGCAGCGTGCACGCGCAGCACGTACCCCGGTCCGCCGCAGCGTGCACGCGCAGCACGTACCCCGGTCCGCCGCAGCGTGCACGCGCAGCACGTACCCCGGTCCGCCGTCGCCTGCGAGGATGGCCGCATGAGCGTCATGGTCTCCGCGTTCGACGCGCAGCGCACCCGCACGAGCGAGAAGTACACGACCTACCCACCGGAGGTCCTGCCGATGTTCGTCGCCGAGATGGACGCGGTGCTCGCGGAACCGATCCGGGACGCCCTCGTCGCCGCGGTCGCGAACGGGGACACCGGCTACGTGGGACACGGCAGGGCGCTCCCGGAGGCCTTCGCCGACTTCGCCGCCGAGCGGTGGTCGTGGCGGGTCGACCCCGACCTCGTCCGCACGACCACGGACGTGTCGGTGGCGGCGGTGGAGACGCTCCGCCGGGTCATCGAGCCCGGCGACCAGGTCGTCGTCATGCCGCCCGTCTACCCGCCGTTCTGGGAGTACGTCGCGGAGGCCGGCGGCTCGGCGACCGAGGTGCCCCTGCTGCCGCCGACGGATCCCGGGGACGCGTCCAGCACGACCGCCGGCTGGCGGATGGACCTCGACGGCGTCCGACGGGCGTTCGAGGACGGCGCCCGCACGGTGCTGCTGTGCAACCCGCACAACCCCCTGGGCCTGGTGCACCCCCGCGACGAGCTCGCTGCTCTCGCCCGGCTCGCGGCCGAGTACGACGCGGTGGTGGTCTCCGACGAGATCCACGCCCCGCTCACCCACGCGGACGCGGTCTTCACGCCGTTCCTCGACTCCTGCCCGGTGGCAGCCGACCTCGGCGTCGCCCTGACGAGCGCGAGCAAGGCGTGGAACCTCGCCGGCACGAAGTGCGCCCTGCTGATCGGCGCGTCCGAGCGGGCACGGGCCTGGTTCGACGGGATGCCCGCCGAGGTCGTCGAGCGGACCGGCATCCTCGGCTACACCGCGAGCGTGGCCGCCTTCCGTGCGGGCGGACCGTGGCTCGCGTCCCTGCTCGCGGAACTCGCCGCCAACCGCCGGACCCTGGCCGAACGCCTCGGGGAGGTGCTGCCCGGCGCCCGGTACCGGCAGCCGCAGGCGTCGTACCTCGCCTGGGTCGACCTCGGCGCGCTGCCATTCGGTGACGACCCCGCGCCGGTCCTGGTCGACCGGGCGCGGGTCGCGCTGTCACGAGGCCTGGACTTCGGTCGCCAGGGCGCCGGACACGTGCGGCTGAACTTCGGCTGCTCGGCCGAGACGCTCGACGAGGCGCTCAGCAGGCTCGCGACGGCCCGCTGACCCGCCGGCTCACTCGAACCGCTGCCACGCCGGCTTGTTGTCGTACGTGTAGCGGTAGTAGTCCGCGAGTCGGAGGCCGGCGGCCGCCTCTTCGTCCACGACGACGGTCGCGTGCTCGTGCAGCTGGAGCGCCGACCCGGGGACGAACGACGACAGCGGCCCCTCGACCGCGGCCGCGACGGCGTCCGCCTTGGCCGAGCCCTGCGCGACGAGCACGAGCTCGCGGGCCTCGAGGATGGTGCCGAGCCCCTGCGTCATGCAGTGGGTCGGCACCTGGTCGGGCGAGTCGAAGAAGCGGGCGTTCGCCGCGCGGGTGGACGGCGCGAGGGTCTTGATGCGCGTGCGGGACGCGAACGACGACGTCGGCTCGTTGAACCCGATGTGCCCGTTCGCGCCGATCCCGAGGATCTGCACGTCGACCCCGCCGGCGGCACGGATCGCGGCGTCGTACTCCTTCGCGGCGAACTCGAGGTCCGCAGCGCGGCCGTCAGGAACCCGGACGCGCGCCGGGTCGAACCCGAGCGGACCGACGACGTCGCGGGCGATCACCGAGGCGTAGGACTCGGGGTGCTCGAGCGGGATGCCGACGTACTCGTCCAGCGCGAAGCCCCGGGCCTCGGCGAACCCGATCTCGCCGGCGTCGACGCGGCGCTGCAGGTCGGCGTAGATGCCCTGCGGGCTGGACCCGGTGGCGAGTCCGATGACGGCGGACGGCTTCTTCGCGACGACCGACGCGATCTTGGCCGCGGCGACGCGACCGACCTCCGCCGGCGTGGGCAGGATGATGATCTCCACGATCACACCATACTGGTCATGACCAGTCCGCGACAGGGTCGTGCCGTAGCGTGGTGCCATGCCGACCCCCGACTTCGTCCTGGCCCTCCGCGAGCGGATCGGGAACGCCCCGCTGTGGCTCACCGGCGTGACGGCCGTGGTCACCCGGGGCACGGGCGCCGAGCGTGAGCTCCTCGTCGTCCGGCGGGCGGACACGGGCGCCTACACCCCGGTGACCGGGATCGTCGACCCGGGCGAGGAGCCCGCCGTCGCCGCTGCCCGCGAGGTCCTCGAGGAGGCCGACGTGGTCGCCGAGGCCGAGCGGCTCGCGTGGGTCCGGGTCCTGCCCGAGATGACCTACCCGAACGGCGACCGTGCGCAGTACCTCGACCTCGTGTTCGCGTTCCGGTACGTCTCGGGCACGCCGTTCCCGGCCGACGGCGAGAACACCGAGGCTGCCTGGTTCCGGCTCGATGCCCTCCCGCCCATGTCGGAGGACATGCGTGCCCGGGTCGACGCCGCGCTCTCGGACGAGGTGGCGACACGCTTCCAGCGCTGACGCGCTGGCGCGCTGGCGCGCTGACGCGCCCGTCCACCGGTCTGGAGGCACGGCGCGGGCCCGCACCGCGCCTCCCGTCCGTCGGTGCGGAGCCAAGACCCGGCCCGGTCGCGGAGCCCGCTAGGCGAGCGGCGCGACCGCGACGGGCGCGCCCGTCAGGCGGAGCGCGACCGGCTCGCCGACGACACGTCGGTCGCCGACCGCGTGCTGCACCGCGACGATCGTGTCGTCGTCGAGTCGCACCGTCGTCCGGCGGACGGACCCGAGGAAGCTCGACGAGACGACCGTGCCGGTGACGCCCTCCACCGCGAACGCGACGTCCTCGGGGCGGACGAACGCGGTGACCGGGCCGTCCGCAGCCGAGCGGTCGAGCGCCGGCACGGTGAAGCCGTACACGAACACGTCACCGCCCCGGAGGTCGCCGCGCATCCGGTTCGACTGGCCCACGAAGTCGGCCGTGAACGCCGAGACCGGCGCGCTGTAGAGCTCCTCGGGGGTCCCGATCTGCTCGATGTCCCCGGCGTTCATGACGGCGATCCGGTCGGAGACGGCGAGTGCTTCCTCCTGGTCGTGGGTGACGAAGACCGTGGTGATGCCGAGGTCGCTCTGGATGCGGCGGATCTCGTCGCGGAGCGAGACGCGCACCTTCGCGTCGAGCGCCGACAGCGGTTCGTCGAGCAGGAGCACGCGGGGTCGCGTGACGAGCGCGCGGGCGAGTGCCACACGCTGCTGCTGGCCGCCGGAGAGCTGGTGCGGGAAGCGGTCGGCGAAGTCCGCGAGGTGCACCATGTCGAGTGCGTCGATCACCCGCTCGCGGCGGGCGGCGGCGGGGACCTTCCGCATCTCGAGGCCGAAGGCGACGTTCTGCCGCACCGTCATGTGCGGGAACAGCGAGTACTGCTGGAAGACCATCCCGATGTCGCGGCGGTTGACCGGGACGGTGCCGACGTCCTCCCCGTCGATGCGGATGGTCCCGGCGTCGACGGCCTCGAGTCCGGCGAGTGCGCGGAGTGCCGTGGTCTTGCCGCAACCGGACGGGCCGAGCAGGGAGAGGAACTCCCCGGGACGGACGGAGAGGGAGAGTCCGGCGAGGGCTCGGTGTGCGCCGTAGTGCTTCTCGACCGCGTCGAGCTCGACGGTGGCGCCGGTGCTCGCGAGCGACGCCGATGCTGCGGGGGCGGTGGTGGTCATGCGGACTCCTTCGGGCTGCGCCGGCGGCGTGCACCGACCCGGCCGATGACGACGAGCAGCAGGAAGCCGAACACGAGCGCGGCGACGGAGAAGATCGCGGCGACGTACGGGTCGGTCTGCTGCACGAGCACGAGCGCGGTCTGGAACGTCGTGCGGGAGAGGAACGAAGCGAGCGTGTACTCGCCGAGGACGACCGTGATGGTGAGGAAGCACGCGGCGGTGATGCCCCGGCGCAGGTTCGGCAGGAGGACCCGCCACGTGACCGTCCACCACGAGGCGCCGAGGGAGCGCGCCGCCTCGGACAGGACGGTCATGTCCATCGCGCTGATGGCGGCGGCGACCGGGCGGAACGCGAACGGCAGCGACACGATCCCGATGGCGAACGCGAGTGTCCACGACCCGGACCCGAGCAGCTGCGCGACGACCTGGTACACGGGGATGAACCCGACGACGAGCACGACGAGCGGCACGGTGATCGGGACGAGGCACACGAACTCGAGCAGGCGGCGGAGCCTCGGGTAGCGGAGCGCGGTGATGATCTGCGCCGGGAGCAGCACGAGGAGGACGATCGCGACGGTGATGGCCGCGATGACGAGCGAGGCGACGAGGCCGTCGAAGACCGGCTGGTAGGTCGTCGCGTTCACCGGGTCGGCGAGCGCGGTGTAGTGGTCGAGGGTGAGCCCGCCGTCCGTGCCCTGGCGGAACGTGAACTGCACGAGGGCGACGAGCGGGACGGCGAACACGAGCCCGACGACGACCAGCACGATCGCGGCGGTGACCCGGGACGGGGCCGGGCCGAAGCGCCCGGGGCGAGCCGTGCCTCCCGGCCGACCCGCGCCCGCGGACCGGGCACGGGCTGCGATCGCTGCGTCCACGGCGGCCGTGCCGCTCACCGCGGTCATCGCTGCCACCGCGCTGCGCGTCGCTGGAGGAGCGCGTAGGCGCCCATGACGACGGCCATGACGACCACCATGCCGAGGGCGAGGACCCCGGCGACGTTCTGCAGCCCGATGATGGTCTCGCTCGTGAGCTGCGCCCGGATCGTCAGCGGGACGATGCCGCCCTGCGAGATGAGCGCCGCGGCGGTCGCGAACGAGGAGAACCCGTTCGCGAACAGGAGCAGCAGCGATCCCCAGAAGGCGGGCGCGAGCACGGGCAGCGCGATGCGCCGCCAGTAGGTCGCACGGGACGCGCCGAGCGTGGCCGCGGCCTCTCCCCACTGCGTCTTGACGCCCTCGAGCGCGGGCATGAACGTGAGGACCATCAGCGGCACCTGGAAGTAGACGTACGGGAGGACGAGCCCGGGGACCGTGTAGAGGAACGCGCCGCCGGCGTTGAGGTCGACGTGGAACACGGACACGAGCCACGTGGTGACGAGGCCCTGCGCACCGATCGTCGCGATGAACGCGAACGCGAGCATGACGCCGCCGAACTGGGCGAGGACGCTGGAGGCGGCGTCGATCATCGAGCGGACGAGCCCGTCGGGTCGGAGTGCGGTGAGCGCCCAGCACACGAGTCCGCCGATCACCGCGCCGATCACCGCGGAGACCGCGGACAGACCGGCGGACGCCCCGAAGGCCCGCAGCACCGTCGGGTCGGCGAAGGCGGCGAGGTTGGCGAAGGTGAACGTGCCGTCGCCGGTGAAGAACCCGCTGCCGACCGCGATGACGGCGGGGACGGCGAGGAACAGCAGGACGTACGCGGCGAACGGGGTGAGGCCGAGCCAGGCGACGCCGCCGCGGCGCCGGACACGGGGTCCGACGCCGCGACGGACGGTGGTACCGGCAGCCGGGGCGGGCGCCGCGGTGGTGGCGGCGGGCCCGGCGGTGACGGGGGCGTGCGCCCCGGGTGCCGATGCGGTGGTCATGCCGGTCAGGACCCCATCGTGGCGGACCACTTGGCGGCCAGGACCTTCGCGGCCGCCGTGACCTGGTCATCGGTCAGCTCGACGTAGTCCTTGGGCATGCCGCCGGCGGCCGAGAGGGCGTCCTGGTCGACCTTGCCCGACTTCTCGAGCGCCGCGAGGGTCGAGGGGAAGGCGCCGGCCTGCAGGTAGAGGTTCTGCACGTCGGGGCTCGCGATGTACTCCTGCCACAGGCGGGCCGCTGCGGGGTGCGGCGCGTCCTTGTTGATGGCCTGCGAGTAGTAGGAGCCGAGCGCCTGGCCCTCGGGGACGACGGTCTTCCAGTTCTTGTTGCCCGATGCGCCGGCGGCCGGTCCCCATGCGAGGTTGTTGTACGACCACTGCACGACGACGGGGGTCTCGCCCGAGGCGACCGTGGCCTGCGTCGGCAGCACGTTCTGGAAGTTGCCGGCCTGCTTCAGCTTGCCGAAGTACTCGACACCCTTGGTGATGTCGTCGGCCGAGCCGCCGTTCTCCAGGGCTGCGAGGTACACCGCCGACGCGGCCTGGTTCGCCTGCGTCGGGTCGCCCGCGATCGAGACCTTGCCCTTGTACTCGGAGCCGAGCAGGTCGTTCAGGTCCTTCGGGGCGTCGGTGATCTTGGACGAGTCGTAGCCGATGGACATCAGGCCGGTGTAGTCACGCGTCCACTTGCCGTCCGCGTCCTTGAGGCTGTCCGGGATGTCCGACCAGTTCGCGACCTTGTAGTCCGTGAGGAGGTCGAGGTTCTGCTGCAGCACCGCGTTGCCGAGGTCGAGCACGTCGGGGGCGGTCGACTGGCCCTTCTGCGACTTCACCGCGGCGACCTCGTCGGCGCTCGAGCCGTTCGGGTTCGCGGAGTTCACCTTGATGCCGTACTCCTTGCTGAAGCCGTCGATGATCTTGCCGTAGTTCGCCCACGACGGCGGCAGCGCGATGACGTTGAGCTGTCCCTCCGCCTTCGCGGCCTTCACGAGGGCGTCCATGCCGCCGGCGGACTGGGCGCTCGTCGCGGTCTTCCAGTCGGAGTCGTCCTTCGTGGACGCGCTGCTCGTCGCCGAGCAACCGGCGAGGGTGACGATCGCGGCGGCCGCGAGGGCGATGCCGGCGAGAGTGCGCTTGTGCTGCACGGGGTGTGCCTTCCGGGTCGGGGTCCGTTCCGCACGACTGTGCGACTCGGTCGGACACGAGGATGACCGGGGCCGGTTTCCGGTCCGCAGCGGCGCGGTGAACGGGGGCCGAACTCTTGCGGCGTGGTCGCTCAGGTGCTTGGCTCGCGCCATGCGGTTCACGACGACGGTCCTGCAGGCACGGACGACGGCCACCGGTCTGCCGGTCCCGCCCGAGGTCATCGAGGCGCTCGGCGCCGGGAAGCGTCCGGCGGTGGTCGTCACGCTGGACGGCGGCTACACCTACCGGTCGACCGTCGGCGTGATGGGGGCGCAGTCGCTCGTCCCGCTCTCGGCAGCACACCGCGAGGCCGCGCGCGTGCAGGCCGGGGACACCGTCGAGGTCACGCTCGAGGTGGACACGACGCCGCGGACGGTCGCCGTGCCGGACGACCTCGCGGCAGCCCTCGACGCGGCCGGGGTGCGGGCGGCGTTCGAGACGCTGTCGAACTCACGGCAGCGGGCGGTGGTGGACCCGGTGCTCGCGGCGAAGGCACCGGAGACGCGGGCGCGCCGGGTGGCGAAGGCCGTGGAGTCGTTGCGGGCCTAGGCGGCCGGGGCTGCCGGGCCAGGGGCGGGCGGAGCCAGGGGCGGGCGGAGCCAGGGGCGGGCGGGGCCAGGGGCGGGCGGGGCCGGGGCCGGATCAGGCGCCGAGCTCGACCAGGACGCGCGGGATCTCCGTGACGAGCTCGCTGGCGACGTAGCCGAGCGGCCCCACCTGCACGGCCAACCGGTCCCCCGCTGCGGCGTGCACGTACGACGACCACGCGACGGCCTGCGCCGGGTCCGCTCCCCGCGCGAGCAGCCCGACGATCGCGCCCGAGAGCACGTCGCCGCTGCCGCTCGTCCCGAGACCGCCGGCACCGGTGCCCTTGAGCCAGGTCCGGCCGCGGGGCGTCGCGATGGCGTCACCGAGTGCGACGACCGCGCCGAACCGTTCGGCGATGTCGACGGCGTCCGCGACGGTGTCCTCGCCGCACGCCCGCCCGAGGAGGCGTTCTGCCTCACCGGAGTTCGGCGTCATGACGAGGCGGCCCCCGCAACGGCTCGAGTTCCTGTCGGAGGTCGGCCGCGACGCCGAGTGCGAAGGCGTCGAGCACGACGACCGTGTCCGGTCCGACCGCCCGGGCCAGGCTGCCCACCAGGTCCCGCGTCCCGTCCGGCTCGTCGAGCCCCGGGCCGATCAGCACGGCGTCGGCGCTGGCGGCCACGTCCGCGATGCCGTCACCGGCACCGATCGCGACGTGGCCGTCGGCATCCTCGTCGAGGGGCTCCACCCCCGACTCGGGGACCGCGACCGCGACCGTCGACGCCACGCTCCGCGCGACGGCGAGGGTGAGGCGCCCGGCTCCGACCCGCAGCGCGGCGAGCGCCGAGAGCACGGCTGCGCCCGGCGTCCGTGCCGCGCCGCCGACGACGAGGACCTGCCCGCGACCGTACTTGCCGACCCCCGCCTCGGGGAGTGCCCAGTCACGGAGGAAGTTCGGGGTGATGGGGTCAGCGGACACGAGCATCGTCCTTCCGGCCACCGTGCTCGGTGACCTCGTCGTCGTAGAGGTGGCCGACCGAGGAGAACTCCTCGAGCGACCACGGGGCACCGACGGCATCGCGTCGGAGTCGGGTGAGCGAGGCGTTCGCCACCGTGTGCGTGCGGGCGAACTCGGTGAGGGCGGGTTCGTCGAGGTCGAGGCACACGGCGACGGTCAGCATGACGACGGCGTCGTGGGCGGCGACGACGAGCCGGTCGGTGTCCTCGAGCCGGTCGACGTCGACGAGCGCGGACCGGAGCCGCAGCATCACGTCGGCCCACGACTCCCCGCCCGCCGGCCGGTGGTAGTACTTGCCGAGCCACTCGCGGCGGCGCTCCTCGTCGGGGTACCGGTTCCGGACACCCTGCCGGGTGAGCAGGTCGAGCACACCGAGCTCACGGTCGCGGAGCCGTTCGTCGGTGCGACGTGCCGGTTCGGCGAGTGCGCCGTGCTCGATCGCGATCGTGATGGTCTGCTGCGCGCGGAGGTACGGTGACACCCAGAGCGCGACGGGCACGTCGTCGAGGCCCCGGTCCGCGAGCTCGGTGCCGAGCGCACGGGACTGTCGCTCCCCGAGGGGGCTCAGCGGAACGTCGGCGTCCCGGTGCCCCGCGTCGATGACGTCCGCCCCGTCGGCCTCGGCGCGGGCGGCCGCGACGTTCGCCTCGGACTCGCCGTGCCGCACGAGCCAGATCTCCCTGACAGCCATGCGCGCCACGGTAGTGATCGGCACCTGGATCGGTTCGCCGCCGCACGTCGCGAGCGCTGCGGACCTCCGACCGGGTACGCCCGGAACGGCCGGGTACGCCCGGGATGACCGGGTACGCCCGGGATGACCGGGTACGCCCGGGAGCACCCACCCCACACCCGCGGACGCAACGCGGCGCCGGGGGAACGCACCCGAGCTCCCCCGACGCCGCAGCCTCACGCGCGGACCGCGGACCGCGGACCGCGCCCCGCGCCCCGCGCCCCGCCGGCCCCGCTGCCTCGGGACCGGCGGGACCCCGCTAGGCCCGCCGGACCCGCAGCGTGACGATCTCGAACGGTCGCAGGGTCAGCACGACCGGCTCGCCGGCGCCCCACGACGACGCCTCGACCGGACGCTCGAGCAGGTCGACCGCGGTGACCGACGCGACGTCGAACCCGAACGACACCCCGACGTCCGTCGCGCGTCCGCCGGCGGCCTCGTAGAGCCGCACGACGACGTCCCCGGAGCGGTCCTCGGCGAGCTTCACGGCCTCGACGAACACCTGCGGCGACGACACGGTCACGAGCGGGTCGACCGTGGTGGTCCCGGGAACCGACCGCACCGGCAGGTTCAGCCGGTACCCGGAGTCGGCGGCCTCGAGCGCCGTGGCGCCGACCCGCAGCACCGTGCGGAAGACGTGGTGTCCCTGGTCCGCGTCCGGGTCGGGGAACGTCGGCGCCCGCAGGAGCGACTCGCGGACGAGGGTCGTGGTGCCGCCGTCCTCCCGCGTGGCACGGGTGATGTCGTGCCCGTAGGTGGAGTCGTTCGCGACCGCGACACCGAAGCCTGCCTCGGCGACGTGGACCCAGCGGTGGGCGCTCGTCTCGAAGCGGGCGGAGTCCCACGACGTGTTCTGGTGCGTCGGACGGTCGATGTGCCCGAACTGGATCTCGCTCGAGGCGACGCTCGCGCGGACGTCGATCGGGAACGCGAGCTTGAGCAGCTTCTGGTGCTCGTGCCAGTCGACCTCGGTCTCGATGTGCAGTTCCGCCTCGCCGTCGACGGCCGAGAAGCGGGTGGTGATCGTCGACGACCCGAACGCGCGCGACACGACGACGGTGTCGCCGTCGACCGTCACGTCGGAGGCGGTCAGGACCGTGCCGTTGCGCTGGTAGGCGCGGTCGATGTCCCACGCCTCCCACTGGTTCGGGGTGTCGCGGAACACCGTGTACTCCGCGCCGGCGGACCCGGGGGCGATCGCGTCGCGGCCGCTGTCGTTCGCCGTGAGGGACACGACGTGTCCGGCCCCGTCGATGGTCGCGGTGACCACGCCGGTGTCGAACACGAGGTGGTCGCCGTGTCGGACGGGAGGCACGGCGCGCGCCTCGTCCGTCGGCGAACCGCCCAGGGCGGTCACCCCGCCCGCCGTGACCGGGGACGCGTTGAAGCGGACGAGTCGCCCGTCGGCACCGCCGGCCGTGCCCGCGGGGCCGGCGGCGGGGGCGTCGAGGAGGCCCGTGGCGCCGCCCTCGGTCGCCGCTGCGGACGCGCCGACCCCGGCGAGCGCCGCGGCGCCGCCGTTCGCGAGCGCGGTGGTCGCGGTGCTGATGAGCCCCTCGAGGACCTCGGCGACGCGGGCGTAGTTCGCCTCGGCGACCTCGTACACCCAGGCGATCGACGACCCCGGCAGGATGTCGTGGAACTGCTGGAGGAGGACGGTGTGCCAGGCCTCCTCGAGCTCCTCGTACGGGTAGTCGAGCCCGTGCCGGACCGCCGCGGTGGCGGCCCAGAGCTCGGCCTCGCGGAGCAGGTGCTCGGAGCGACGGTTGCCCTGCTTCGTCCGGACCTGCGACGTGTAGGTGCCGCGGTGGAACTCGAGGTACATCTCGCCGGACCACACGGCGGGTTCGGGCAGGACGCGCTCGAGTTCCTCGAACACGTCGGCGGGTGTGCCGAGCGTCACCCGGGGCGAGCCGTCGAGGTCGTGCTGCCGTCGGGCCGCCGCGACCATCTCGCGGGTGGGACCGCCACCGCCGTCCCCGAACCCGTAGAGCAGCATCGCCGTGTTCGCGACGCCGCGCTCCTTGTTCTGCCGCTCGCCGCGGTGCAGGTCGGCGGGCGAGACGTCCGAGTTGTAGGTGTCCGCCGGGGGCAGGTGCGTGAGGACCCGGGAGCCGTCGATGCCCTCCCAGTGGAACGAGGTGTGCGGGATGACGTTCGTCTCGTTCCACGACGGCTTCTGCGTGACGAACCACTTCGAGCCCGCGGCCCGGACGATCTGCGGCAGGGCGCCGGAGTAGCCGAACGAGTCGGGCAGCCAGGCCTCGGGGGTGTCGATGCCGAACTCCTCGAGGAACAGCCGCTTGCCGGCGACGAACTGCCGGGCGAGGGCCTCGCCGCCGGGGAGGTTCGTGTCCGACTCGACCCACATGCCGCCGACCGGGATCCACCGGCCCTCGGCGACGCGCTGCTTGATCCGCTCCCAGATCGACGGGTAGCCGTCACGGATCCAGGCGTACTGCTGCGCGGACGAGCAGGCGAACGTGAAGTCGGGGTCCCGGTCCATCAGGTCGAGCACGTTCGAGAACGTCCGGGCGCACTTGCGGATCGTCTCGCGGACGGGCCAGAGCCACGCCGAGTCGATGTGGGCGTGCCCGACGGCGATCGCGCGCTGGGCCGAGCCGGAGGCGCCGACGGCGAGCAGGGGTGCGAGGACCTCGCGGGCTGCGGCGGCCGTGCCGGCGACGTCGTCCGGATCGAGGGCGTCGGCGGCGCGCTCGAGTCCGCGCAGGATGTCCGCGCCCCGGGTGCCGTCGGTCGGCAGCTCGGCCATGAGTCCGCGGAGCACCCAGAAGTCCTGCTGGAGCTCCCACACGGTGTCGTCGCGCTCGACGAGCTCGATCCGTCGGACGAGGTAGATCGGGTCGGAGCCGGCGGTGGCCTTCGAGCCGAGCGGGGTCGCGCCCTGGAACTCGTCGCCGCCGATGTCCGGGTTGGCCGCGGCCTCGACGTAGAGCTCGAAGGACCCGCCCGGGCCGACCTCGAGCGGGACGGTGTCGTTGAGCGGCTCGATGCCCTTGATCGTGGTGCCGTCCGGCCGCCAGGCGAGGCCCTCGGCCTGGAACCCCGGCTGCCGCTTCGTGAACCCGAGGTCCACGAGCAGTTCGGCGGTGGTGCCGGGCGCGGTGCCGAAGTCGTCCGGGACGGTGCCGCGGATGCGGAACCAGGTGGTGCCCCAGGGCCTCCCGCCCCAGGCGCCGCCGTCGAACGGCGTGTAGTCGGCGGCGACCGCGGTGGCGAACGGCACCGGTTCGTCGGGCACCTGCCAGGCGTCGACCGTCACCGGCGCCGAGCGACGGTGCACGGCGGGGTCGATGCGGTCGCGGACCAGCCGGGCGATGCGGGCGTGGACGAGCGGTTCGTCGGAGTGCATGGAGGAGTCTCCTTCTGTCTCAGCCCTTGATGCCGCCGGCGAGGGCGTTGCCGCCGCCGAGGCCCCGGGACACGAGGACGTAGAGGGCGATGACCGGGACGGAGTACACGATCGAGAACGCGGCGAGCTGCCCGTACGCGACGGCGCCGTTCTGGCCGAAGAAGTTGAAGATGCTGACCGCGGCCGGCTGCTTCTCGGGCGACAGGAGCAGCACGAAGGGGACGAAGAAGTTCCCCCACGCCTGGATGAACACGAAGATGAACACCACGGCGATGCCCGGGCGCATGAGCGGGATGACGATCCGCCACAGCGTCGTGAGCATCGAGGCGCCGTCGGTCCACGCCGCCTCTTCGAGGGAGACCGGGACCGAGTCCATGAAGTTCTTCGCCATCCAGATGGCCATCGGCAGGCTGGTCGCGGCGAGGAAGAAGATGCAGCCCCACACGTTGTCGATGAGGTTGAGCGAGACGAACAGCGCGTAGACGGGGACCATCATCGCGGTGATCGGCAGGCCGGTGCCGAACAGGATGCTGTAGAGGAACGGCTTGTTCACCCGCATCTTGTAGCGGGACAGCGGGTAGGCGGCGAGGATCGCGACGACGACCGTGACGACCGCCGTGCCGCCGGAGAGCAGCAGGCTGTTCCCGAGCGGGATGAACGACAGGTCGGGGGTGAGCACCTTCGCGAAGTTGTCGAGCGTGAACTGCGTCGGCATCTTCACGGACAGCGACGCCTGCGTGTCGAGCGAGGCGAGCACGAGCCACAGCAGCGGAACGGCGAAGCACACGGCGATGACGAGCAGCACGACGTTCGACACCCAGCGCATCGTGCGGCCGCGCGGGGAGGTCATGTGGAGTGCGCCGGGGGCGGTCACCGCCCGGGTGGCGTTCGCGACCGGGCGGTCGGCAGTGAGGGCCATGGTCAGTCCACCTCCGGCTTCAGTGCCTTGATGTAGATGATCGAGAAGACCGCGCCGACGATGAGCAGGATCGTCGCGATCGCCGTCCCGAAGCCGAGCTGCGAGAACTTGAACGCCTCCTGGTACGCCAGGATCGGCAGCGTCGACGAGTTCGTGCCGGGGCCGCCGCCCGTCATCACGAAGATGAGCGTGAAGACCGACAGCGTCTGCAGCGTCGTCAGCATGAGGTTCGTCGAGATCGAGCGTCGGATCACGGGGATCGTGATGTACACGAGCCGCTGCCATCCGGCCGCGCCGTCGACCTCGGCGGACTCGGTGATCTCCTCGGGGACCTCCTGCACGGCGGCCGAGTAGACGAGCATCGAGAACGCGGTCCCGCGCCAGATGTTCGCGAGGATGACCGAGAGCATCGGGAACGTGTAGAGCCAGTTCGGCCCGCTGATCCCGAAGACCTTGAGGAACTCGTTGAGCGTGCCCTGGTCGTTGAAGAACGCGTAGGCCGCGAACGACGCCACGATCTCGGGGAGCACCCACGCGGCGACCACGAAGGTGCCGACGATCGACCGCACGACCTTGTTGGCGCTGCGCATGAGGAGCGCGAGGCCGAGGCCGAGCACGTTCTGCCCGACGACGGCCGAGGCGAAGAGGAAGACGATGGTGAGGACGACGGACTTCGGGAAGTCCGGGTCCTGGAAGAGCTCGACGTAGTTCTTCAGCCCGACGAACTGCTGGTCGGAGGCCCCGACGCCGGTGAGCGCCGAGTTGGTGAACGACCCGTAGAACGACGAGATGACGGGGCCGAGCAGGAAGATGACGAGGAGGACGACGGCCGGCAGGAGGGGGACGGCCCGTCCGACGTTCCGCATCGGCTTCCGCTTGCGCGGTGCCGGCGGGTCGGTGCGCTGCGGCGCACCGGGCGCCGACAGCGTCGGCGCGAGGGGGGTACTGGACACGGTTGGTTGCCTTCCGGGTGCGGAGAGGGTTCCGAAGGTGGGGGGTGACGGACGGGAGGCGCGGCGCACGACGCGAGCCGCGCCTCCCGTCCGTCAGGTGGTGACGTCCGTCAGCCGGCCGAGACGGTGTTGTCCTTGCCGACGACCTGCTCGACGGCCTGGTCGTAGGCGGCAGCGGCCTGCTTCGGTGTCTGCTGACCGGTCATGACGGACTCCATCGCGACCTGGATGGCGTTCGAGACCTGCGAGTAGTCGCTCGTCGCCGGGCGGAAGTTGGTGTGCTCCACCAGCCCGGAGAAGAACTTGAACGTGGGGTTCGCGTCCGTGTAGGCGCTGTCCTCGGCGACGTCCTTGCGGACGGCGATCTGGCTGTTCTCGGTGTCGTACTTGAGCGAGCCGTCCTTGTCGAGGAACTTCGCGATGAAGTCGAACGCGGCCTGCGGGTTCTTCGAGTTCTTGCCGATCGCGAGCGTCCAACCACCCGACATCGAGTTGTAGCCCGGTTCCTGGCCGTTCTGGGTCGGGAACGCCGCCTGGCCCATCACGTCGTTCCACTTCGCCCACGGGGCGGTACCCGTCTTGAGCCACGTGCCGGACTGCCACGAACCGTCGAGGTCGATCGCGAGCTTGCCCTGCGGCAGCCACGTCTGGGCGATGGTCGTGCCGACGTTGGTGTCGAGCGCCTGCTGCGGTGTCGGGCCGAGGCCGCCCTGGTAGACGTCCTTGACGAACTGGAGCGAGTCCTGGAACTGCTTCGAGCCCGTCACCCACTTCTTGTCCTTGTAGAGGGTGTTGCCGGCACCGTCCGCCCCGTAGAGGAGCATCTCGAAGCCCTGCATGGTCGAGGCCTCACCCTGCGCCTTGCCCGAGTAGATGTTGAACGGGATGACGCCGGAGTCCTTCTCCTTGATGGTCTTCGCGGCGGCGAGCACGTCGTCCCAGGTCTTCGGCTGCCACGGGACCGGCAGGCCGACCTTCTTGAAGATGTCCTTGTTGTACCAGAGCGCCCGGGTGTCGGTGCCCATCGAGACGCCGTAGGTCTTGCCGTCGACGCCCTCACCGGCCTGCTTGGCGTTGTCGTAGAACTGGTCCCAGTCCTTCCACTTCGCCGTGTACTCGTCGAGGGGCAGGAGGTACCCGGCCTGGGCGTCCGCCTTGATGAGGAAGGTGTCCTCGTACATGACGTCCGGTGCGGTCGCCGGCGCCTTGTTCATGAGCGCGAGCTTCGTGTAGTAGTCGTTGCCCTGCGCCTGGATCGGCACGAGGGTGACCTTCTTGCCCGGGTACTCCTTCTCGTACGCCGTCTTGACTTCCTTCATCTGGGCGTCGAGCTGCTGGAAGGCGCCGAACTTCTGGTAGGCGATCTTGATCGTGTTGCTCGAGGCGGAGCCTGAGCTGGAACAGCCCGCCAGCCCGACCGCGGCGACTGCCACGGCTGCGAGGCCGGCGATGATTCGGGTGCGGCGTTTCATCGGTGCTCCTTTGCACGGGATGTCCGCGGGCTCCGTCACCCGCGCGCAGGATTAGTCCACCGTATTGACTTATCCGTGTCAAGAGCGGATTTCGGGCGTTCGGGTCGCGAACCGTCCCGGGGCGGCGGTCGTCCGGGGCCGGCGGTCATCCGGGGCCGGTGGTCGTGTCGGGCCGGCGGTCGTCCGGGCCGGCGGTCTCGGAACGACGTCCTCGATGTCGTGCGACAACGGTGGCGTCCTTCATTGCGCCCGTGTGGAGCCCGCGTCCGCAAGGAACGACACCGCCGTCGTCGAACGACGACGGCACGGTCGTTCCGCGTCGGCGCCGCATCGACATCGGCCGCGGCGACCTCGCCGACCCGACCCGACCCGCTCAGCGCCGGATCAGCAGCGTGCTCGCCCGCGGCGACAGCGCGGCGTCGAGCACGAGGCACGCCGCCCCCACGGCCGCGACGTCCGCGCCACGGTCGGTGTCCTCGACGGCGATCGGGTGCTTGGGCACGAGCAACGGCGAGTCGACGATGGCGGACCGGGCAGCGGGCAGCGCCGCCGAGGCGATCCGCGACCAGAACGGCCCGCCGAACACCACGCGGTCGAGGTCGAGCAGGTTCACGATGAGCACCGCCGCGTTCCCCATCGCCCGTCCGGTGTCGGCCGCGAGCGCGCAGGCCTCCTCGTCCCCGGCGGCGATCGCGGCCGCGAGCACGTCCCACGCCCGGTCGACGGAGGCGGCGTCCGACACCGGCCCGAGGTCGAGCCCGCGGGCGGCGGCGACCTGCACGAGCCGGTCGGGTGCCACCGCGGCACCGACCTCGCCCCGCGTGCCCGAGCCGTCCGGGGTCCCCGCGAGCGGCCCCTGGTCGACCATGATGTGTCCGGCGTCACCCGCGTTCGACCCCACACCCCGGACGGGCTCGTGGTCGAGGACGAGTCCGACGCCGAAGCCGGTCCCGAAGTACACGAACGCGAAGTTCCGGGCGGCGGACTCGCCCGCGAGGAACATCTCGCCGACCGCGGCCGCGGTGACGTCCTTCTCGAGCAGCACCGGGTGGCCCGTGGCCCCGGCCAGGGCGTCCCGCAGGGGCACGTCCCGCCACCGGGGCAGGAACGGCGGGTCGAGGACGACGCCGGCCTCCGCGTCGATCGGCCCCGGGCTCGCCACGCCCACCCCGAGCACCGCGTCCAAGTCCACCCGCGCCCCGGTCACCAGGGCGTCGACGGCGCCGGCGATGGTCCGGACCACCTCGGCGGGGTCGTCCGCGCTCGGCGTGGAGGTGGTGCTCTGCGCGACCACCGTGCCGGCCAGGTCGAGCAGCACGTAGGTGACGATCGCAGGGTCGACGTGCACGCCGACCGCGTACCGGCTGGCCGCCTCGAGCCGCAGGATCGTCCGGGGCTTGCCACGGCCGGAGACGACCGTGCCGGACTCGACGATCATCCCGGCCTCGATGAGGAACCGCGTGACGTTGGAGACCGTCTGCGCGCTCAGCCCCGTGCGCCCGGCGAGTTCCACGCGGCTCAGGCCCTCCGGCGAGCGTCGGACCGCGTCGAGCACGACCGTGCGGTTGAAACCCCCGATCGACGGGAGGTTCGCCCCACGCCGGTGCTCTGCCATGCCGCGACCATACCGCGCCGGTCCGCCCGACCCGGCGGTCACAACGGTGCGGTATCGGAGTGCACGGTGCACTGGCCCCCGGACTGGCCGCACGGATACCCTGGCGACATGGCCGAACTCCGTCTCGAACAGCTCTCCGCAGCGACCGCCGCCGCGGCCAACTCCCTGACGCTGAAGCCGGGGCAGGAACAGTTCGTGCAGCCCACGACGTACGCTCAGGCCGAGTCGGACGTGAAGCTCAGCTCCGCGTGGACGCGCGTGGTCCTCGACGGCGACGAGGTGGTCGGCATGATCATCGGCACCTTCGACGCGGACAACTCGGAGGAAGAGCTCCGGAGCGCCATCTGGCGCGTCAACGTCGCGGCGAGCGCACAGGGCCGGGGGGTCGGTCGCTTCGCCGTGCACGGCCTCGCGGAAGAAGCCCGCAGTCGTGGGTTCGAGCGGCTCACGGTCGTGTACGAGCCCGGCGGCGACGACAGCCCCGAGGCCTTCTTCCGCGCGATCGGCTTCGAGGTCCTCCGCGAGACCCAGTACGGCGACCACTTCGCGGTGCTCACCCTCGGGTGAGCGCTGCCCCGCGCGACCCGGTCGACTTCGGCGCGGCGGTCGCCGACGTGGTCCGCTCGATCCCGTCCGGCCGGGTCATGACCTACGGCGACGTGGCCGCGGTGCTCGGGTCACGTGCCTCGCGCGCGGTCGGCAAGGTGATGGCCCACGAGGGCGCCGACCTGCCCTGGTGGCGCGTGGTCCGGTCCGGCGGACACCCGCCGGTGCACCACGAGGCCCGAGCGCTCGAGCACTACCGTGTCGAGGGCACGCCCCTCGTGCACGGAGCCACGGCCTGGAGGCTCGACATGCGTCGAGCGCGCTGGTCGCCCGACCAGGGTGGCAGGTCGGGCACCGCGACCGGCGGGGCGGACGCAGGCCGTGCCTCCAGGCCGGACCCCGGCTACGACCCGACGGATCCGGGGTTCCCGACCGACCCGTTCTGAGCGGCCGCGTCGAGGGGCGCACCGTCCGGCCCGGGCACACCCGCACCGGACCCGACCGCCACCGCGGCCGTGGCGGCGACGTCCGTGACCCCACCCGACTCCGTGGGCCGCAGGTCGCGGATGCGTCGCGCCGGGACGCCGGCGTAGAGGCCGCCGGAGCGGAGGCGGCCGGCCACGACGGCGCCCGCCGCGACGACCACGTCGTCCTCGACGACCGCGCCGGGGAGCACCATCGTGCGGGCGCCGATCCAGACCCGTTCACCGATGGCGACCGCGCGGCCAGAGGCCGTCCGGTCCCAGTCGCCGGCGGCGTCGATGCCGTGGTGGCTGGTGACGACGAGGACCTGCATGCCGATCGCGGTGTCGTCGCCGATGGTCACGGGCGCGACGGCCTCGATCGAGACGTGCTTGTTGCAGAAGACACCGGTGCCGATGGTCAGGTTCCGCGCCGACCCGGTCAGGGCGAACCCGACGCCGGGACCGGACCCGACGTGGGCGCCGGCGAGGTTGAGCAGCGCCCGCCGGACGACCCTGGGGATCAGGGCCGACCCGAGCAGGGTGCTGAAGAGGACGTGCTCGGTGCCGTACGTCAGGTCTTCCCGCAGGCGCGCGGTGGGGCTGCTCGGAGAGTGGGTCACACGCGAACAGTAGGACCGTGAGGTGTCCGGGACCTCCCGTCGGCGACACTCTTGCGGGTTCCCGCCGCGGGGTGCGTCAGGCGTCGAAGCGCGCGCCCTTCGCGTTCGGCGGCAGGAGGAAGAGCACGAGCAGCACGAGGGAGCCGATGCCGAGCGCGACGTGGAGGAACTGCCAGAACCCGGACAGGTTCGCGTCGTGCAGGCGCCGTGCGCCGAGGGCGAGCGAGCCGACCAGCGTCGCGAGCCCCCAGAGCACGAAGAGGTACGCGCCGACCTGGTTCTCGAACAGCGGTGCGTCGGGCGTGAACGCCTGCGGGACGAGCTGCAGCGCGAGGCCGATCGCGAACGACGTGATCCACCACCACCAGAACTCCGCGCGGGAGGCCCGTCCGCCGAAGACCGTGTACTTCCGCCAGAACCGCCGGACGGCTTCGGGGAACGGCGCTCCGTAGAAGGGGTCGCGCAGGGCGACGCCGCCGGGCTGCACGCTGTCGTTGCTCATGGTCCGAGCCTGTCACGTCGAACCACGAATCCGACGTCGAACCAGCGCGGACGCACGGTTCGACGTCGGATTCGTGGTTCGGACGCCCATCAGGACCTGCCCGAGCCCGTCCCGCCAGGCGGCGTGCAGCTCGCCGTCGCCGTCGCCGTGGCCGTCGCTGTTGCTGTCGCTGTCGGCGCTGTCGCCGTCGTCACCGCGTCCCGGAGCACGCCGGAGATCCGCCGCGCGAACTCCGGCGTGATGTGCTGCCCGTCCTCGCGGATGAGCACGTCACCTGCGATCGCCGGACAAACGCCGGCCGCGTCGCAGTACCACCGACTCGAGTCGACGAAGTGGACGGTCGGCCGCTCGGCGGCGACCCGGCGCTCGGCGTCGGCCGCCGCCGCGTACGCATCCGAGAGGGTGGTCGCGCACGCGGACGGTCGTGACCAGCGCAGTGCCGCACACCGCGCCCGATCGGGTGCTTCGGGTGCGGCCGCCACGAAGACGACCGCCGCGCCGGACGGGTGGACACGGTCCGCGAACTCGGCGGCCGCCCGGTACCAGCGTGCCGCCGCCTCCCGCAGAGACGGATCGCCGACCTGCTGCGCGACGCCGTCGTACGAGTGCGTGACGATGACGACGTCGGGACGCGTGCGCTTGATGTCCCGTACGGCCGCTGCACGCTGGGCGTCGCACCGTGCTCGGTCGTCCGCTGACTTCCCCTCGACGGTGAGGCCGATCATGGGGCACCCCTCGGCCGTGAGCCCGCGGACGACGGCATCGTCGGCGAAGGCTTCGGCCGCGGCTGGCATCAGCGACGTCCCGACCGAGCTCCCGACGACCGTGACCGCACGGGTGGCGCGAGGGTCCCCGAAGCGGCACGACGCCGGGTCGGCGATGTCGGTCCAGGCGCAGGCCTCGTACCCCGGGGGCGGCCCGACCGACGCGGCGTCGAGTCCGGGGACGAGATCGTGCGGCCAGGAGTCGGCGCGCACGCCGGTGTCGATCGCCGCGGACAGACCCCGAGCGTCCCACGGTGCGGCGCGGTCGCCGCTGCCGGTCGACTGCGACACGGGAACGGCGCCCGTCGCACCGACGGCGAGCGCGGCGCCGACGGCCGCTGTCCCGAGCACACCCCGGGACAGCGCCCGACGCCGCCGGCCGATCCGCATGCCCGGCACCTCGACGAGCCGCCTCGAGAGCAGCCCGAGCCCCACCCCGACGCCGACGCCGCAGACGGCCCCGACGATGCGGTGCTCGGGCACCAGGAGCCCCGCGGCGACCACGGCCGGGTAGTGCCAGAGGTAGATCGAGTACGACGCGTCCCCGATCACCTGCACGGGACGCCAACCGAGCAGCGGCACCGGTCCGAGCCCGTCCCCGGCGACGAGGACGAGCGCGGCACCCGTGACGGCGAGGAGCGCGTCGGGGATCGGGACACCGTCCGACGCGGGGCCGACGAAGCTCGCCGCGCCGATCACGACGAAACCGACGACCACGAGCGCGGCCCGTGCCCGCGGACCGAGCCTGGACCGGCGGGCGATCCGTCCCTCGCCGATGCGTGAGCCGGCGACGGGGACCGACACCGCGCCGAGTACCGAACCGAGCGCGAGCTCCCAGAGCCGGGCTCCGGTGTCGAAGTAGGCGACGCCCGGTGCCGTGACACCCTCGACGGCCGCCCACACCGCGGAGACGAGCATCACCATCCCGGCGGTGCCGACGGCGAGCGCGCGCACGCGACCGGCGTCCCGTGCGCCGGACACGCGCCACACGAGGAGCACCAGGGCGGGGAACACGACGTAGAACTGCAGCTCGACACTCAGGGACCAGAAGTGCTGGAAGGGCGAGCTCGCCGATGACGCCGCCCAGTAGTCCGCGTCCCGCGCGAGGAAGACGACGTTCGCGACACCGACGGCTGCCGCGGCGCCGTCCCCGGCCACGGCGCGCGCCAGTGCCGGGCGGAGTCCCACCGTGGCGAGGACGACCACGACGGAGATCGTGACGAGGGCGGCCGGGAGCAGCCGCCAGAACCGCCGCGCCGCGAAGGAACCGAGCGCGAAGCGTCCGCTGGCGACCCGCTCGCGGACCATGGAGCCCGCGATCAGGTACCCGGAGATCACGAAGAAGACGTCGACGCCGATCCAGCCGGAGCGCGGGAGCCCGGCTGCGTGCACGGTCACGACCAGCAGAACGGACAACGCGCGCAGGGCGTTCACATCGGTGCGGAACGGCCCTGCGCGCATCACGCTCGCAAGATATCACATGTGGACCACGGTATTGCGTTACACGAGCGAGTCCCGCCAGGCCGCGTGCAGCTGGGCGAATCGGCCCGTCCCGGCGATGAGGTCCTCCGGCGTACCGTCCTCGACGATGCGCCCGTGCTCCATGACGAGCACGCGGTGCGCGATCGCCACGGTCGACAGCCGGTGCGCGATGATCACCGCGGTCCGGTCGGCGAGCAGCGTCTCGAGGCCCTCCTGCACGAGTCGCTCCGACGGGATGTCGAGCGACGCCGTGGCCTCGTCGAGGATGAGCACCTTGGGGTCGGCGAGGAACGCCCGCGCGAACGAGAGCAGCTGCCGCTGTCCCGCGCTCACCCGGCCACCGCGCTTGTTCACGTCGGTGTCGTACCCGTCCGGCAGCGCCATGACGAACTCGTGCGCGCCGACCGCCTTGGCCGCCCGCACGATCTCCTCGCGGGACGCCCCCGGCTTGCCGAGCTCGATGTTGTCCGCGACCGAGCCGGAGAACAGGTAGGCCTCCTGCGTCACCATGACGATCGCCCGGCGCATGTCCTTCGTGTCGAGCTCGCGCAGGTCGACCCCGTCGAGCTTGACCGATCCCTGCGAGGGGTCGTAGAAGCGCGCCATGAGCTTCGCGAGTGTCGACTTGCCCGCTCCGGTCGAGCCGACGAGGGCGATCGCCTGCCCGGCGGGGATGTGCAGGTCGAACTCCGGCAGCACGACCTTGTCCGCGTTGTACGCGAACACGACGTCGTCGAAGTCCATCCGCCCGGTGGCGTCCGCGAGCCGAGTCGGCTTCACCGGGTCCGGCACGCTCGGCCGTTCCTCCAGCACCCCGGAGATCTTCTCCATCGCGGCCGAGGCCGACTGGTACCCGTTGTAGAACATCGCGAGCTCCTGCGCGGGGTCGAAGAACCGCTTCGCGTACAGCGCGACCGCGAGCAGCGCACCCACCTCGAGCGTCCCGCCGACGATCCGGAAGCCGCCGACGATGACGACCGCCGCGAGGGTGGCGTTGCCGATGAGCACGAGCACCGGGTCGAAGGTCCCGAAGAGGTTGAAGACCTTCGTGTTCGCCAGCCGGTAGTCCTCGACGTAGCGGCCGTACTCGTCGCGGTTGCGGGACTCCTTGCGGAAGGCCTGCACCGCGCGGATGCCCGTCATCGTCTCGACGAAGTGCACGATGACGCGGGCCGAGGTCACGCGGGTGGCTCGGAACAGCGTCTGCGAGTTCGTCTGGAACCAGCGGATCAGGAACCACAGCGGCACGAGCGACGCGGCGAGCACGAGCCCGGACGTCGGGTCGAGCACGACGAGGGCGATCGCCGTGAACACCATGTAGAGCACGCCCTGGATGAGCTGGTTCAGCCCGGAGTCGAGCAGCTCGCGGATCGAGTCGAGGTCGCTCGTCTGGCGGGAGATGATCCGGCCGGACGTGTACGTCTCGTGGAACTCGAGCGAGAGCCGCTGCGTGTGCAGGAACACCCGCTTCCGGAGGTCGAACAGGATCGCCTGGCTGATCCGGGCCGCCAGCACGGTGTACCAGGCGGTCAGGACGGCCCCGGCGATCGCCACGACGATGTACGTCGCGACGACGCCGAACGCCGGCACCCAGTCGTTCCGGTCGAGCACCGCGGGCAGGGCGTTGTCGATGCCCCACGCGATGAGCGCCGGGCCCGCGACGGTCCCCGCGGTCGACACCACGACGACGACCGCGAGCAGGACGAGCCGGGCCTTGAGCGGCGCGGCGAGCGACCCGAGCAGGGCGAGGGACCGACGCCGGAGGCGCTTGCTCTCCGCCTTGGTGAAGTCGTCGCGCTCCTCGCCGCGGACGCCGAGCGTGGTGATCGACGCGGTGACGGGCTGCTGCGCGTCGTCGACGTCCGGTGCGTCGGTCGACTGCGCCGACGTCTGGGCTGGCAGTTGTTGTTCCTGCTGGCTCATGCCATCGCCTCCTCTCGGGCGGGCGCATCGTCCTCGTCGAGCGAGGAGATGACGTAGCGGTAGTGGTCGTTGGTGGCCATCAGCTCCGAGTGGGTGCCGACGGCGGTGACGACGCCGTTCTCCATGAGCGCGACGCGGTCAGCGAGCGTCACGGTCGACGGGCGGTGCGCCACGATGAGCGAGGTGGTCTCGGCGAGGACGCGGCGGAGGCCGGCCTCGACCCGGGCCTCGGTGTCGACGTCGAGCGCTGACAGCGGGTCGTCGAGGACGAGCACCGACGGCCGCGCCGCGATGGCACGGGCGAGCGCCAGGCGCTGCCGCTGCCCGCCGGAGAGGGACAGGCCCTCCTCGCCGACACGGGTGTCGACGCCGTCGGGCAGGTCGTCCACGAAGGACGCCTGCGCGATGTCGAGCGCCTCGCGCATGACGGCCTCGGCCTCGTCGCCGGACAGGTCCGGTCGACCGAGCAGCACGTTGTCGCGGACCGACGTGGAGAACAGCGTGGCGTCCTCGAACGCGACGCCGACGTGGCGACGGAGCTCCTCGCGCGTGAGCGTGCGGATGTCGACGCCGTCGATGGTCACCGAGCCACCGGTGACGTCGTAGAGCCGCGGCACGAGCGACAGCAGCGTGGTCTTCCCGCAGCCGGTGAGCCCGACGAGCGCCATGGTCTCGCCCGGGCGGAGCTGCAGCTCGACCCCGTTGACGAGGTCGGGGTACTGCGGCGGGGAGTCCTGGTACCGGAAGTGCACCGCGTTGAAGGACAGCGCACCGTGCGGCTCCGCGATCGTCTGCGGGTGCTCGGGGTCGGTGATCGTGTTCTCGGAGTCCATGACCTCGAAGAAGCGGTCGACCGCCGTGCGGGTGTCGAACGTCATCGACAGGAGGAAGCCGATCGACTCGATCGGGAACCGCAGCACGGTCGCCGTCGCGAAGAACGCGAACAGCTGCCCGACCGTCAGCTGTCCCTGCGATGCGAGGTAGATCCCGGCGAGCAGGCACAGCGCGAACGCGACGTCCGGGACGAGCAGCAGCCACAGCCAGATGCTCGCGACGGCCTTCGCCTTCTCGATCTCGGTGCCGCGCAGCGCCTCGGCCTGCTCGCTGAACTCGTCGAGCTTGGAGCGGCCGCGTCCGAACGCCTTGAGCACGCGGATGCCGTGCACCGACTGCTCGACGCTCGTGGCGAGGTCGCCGACCTGGTCCTGGCTGCGTCGGGCCACCACCGAGTACTTGCGCTCGAACAGCAGGCCGTTGATCCACAGCGGGATCGACGCGACGAGGAACACCAGGCCGAGCAGCCACCCGAAGGAGAACAGCACGACGAAGCCGACCACGATCGTCACGATGTTGACGACGAGCAGCACGACGCCGAACGCCAGCCACCGGCGGATGAGCGACAGGTCGGACACCGACCGGGACAGCAGCTGGCCGGACTCCCAGCGGTCGTGGAAGGCCACCGGCAGGTCCTGCAGCTTCGCGTAGAGCGCGTTCCGCATGCTCGTCTCGATCCGCGTCGACGGACGCATGACGAGCCGGCGACGCGAGGCGATGAAGAACGCCTCGAGCACACCGAGCGCGAGCACGCCGAGGCCGGCCGGCCAGATCTGCGCGGCGTCCTTCGAGGACAGCGGGCCGTCGACGAGCCACTGCAGGACGTAGGGGATCGCGAGCGCCACCAGCGAGGCGCCCATCGCAGCGGCCATGCCGCCGATGAGCCGACGCTGGTACGGCTTCACGTAGGGGTGGATCCGCGCGATCGCACGGAAGGTCGAGGGTCGGTCGGTGGACGGGCGCGCCTGGTCTGGCGTCTTGGACATGCGTTGCGTCCTCGTGCGTCGTGCCGCACCCCCTGGCCGGTCGCTGCTGTCGCAGCCGTCAGCCGGGAGGCTCGGTGTCCGTTGCGTGGTGGTCGTCGGCCGAGCGGGTGGCCGGGTCGTGGGCCGCTCCCGCCCGGTGGGGCGGGTCGGCCTCGCGTCGTGGCCGTTCGCCGCCGCACAGCGCGGCGTCGGGTCGGTCGGAGTGCACCGGGGGCGTGGCCGTCCCCGGGTTCAGGCGTGGGCTCGCGCGGGCCAGTGCTCGTCGCCGCCGGTGGTCACCCGGCGGCTCGTCGCGTGCTCGTCGTCGTCGGTCGTGACCGACGGCTCGTCGCTGGCTGTGGGATGCAGCCCTACGCGGACAGCGGTGCCGTGACGGCGGGCGTACCCGGGAACGGGTACGGCGCGACGGCTCCGGGTGCGAACCGGGGCCGTGCGTCGGGAGCGGTCCCCACGAGGCGCACGATGTCCGCACGGGCTGCCATGGCCGTGGTCGGGGTCGTCGTGTGCATCGTCACTCCAGTCGTCGTCGTCGTCACCGTTGTGTCCGCGGTGCCGCCGGCCCGGAGCAGTCTCCTGCTGGGTCGTCGGCTGCCTGTCGCGGAGCCTTACAGACTATTCACAGTCGAACGGAGCGCGCAAGCGTTTTCCGACGGTTGCGGTTGTTCGACTCAGTGGAAGAAGTGCCGCTCGCCCGTGAGGTACATCGTGACGCCGGCTGCCGTCGCCGCGGCGATGACCTCGTCGTCGCGGACGCTGCCGCCCGGCTGCGCGACCGCGCGGACACCGGCGTCGAGCAGCACCTGCAGGCCGTCGGCGAACGGGAAGAACGCATCCGAGGCCGCGACCGACCCGGCGGCGCGGTCCCCGGCCCGGTCCACGGCGAGGTGGCACGAGTCGACCCGGTTGACCTGCCCCATGCCGACGCCGACGCTCGCGCCCGCGTTCGCCAGCAGGATCGCGTTCGACTTCACGGCGCGGCAGGCCTTCCAGGCGAACGCGAGGTCCGCCAGGGTCTGCTCGTCCGCGGGCTCGCCCGACACCAGGGTCCACGTCGACTGGTCGAACCCGTCGAAGCGGTCGGCGTCCTGCACGAGGAACCCGCCGGAGACCTGCTTGACCTCCTGCGGCGCCAGCGCGAAGTCCGCGGGCAGCTGCACCAGGCGGATGTTCTTCTTCCGCGAGAGCACCTCGAGCGCCTCGGGGTCGAAGGCCGGGGCCACGACGACCTCGGTGAAGATGTCCGCGACGGTCTCGGCCATCCCGAGCGTCACGGGACGGTTCGCGGCGATGACCCCACCGAAGGCCGACAGCGGGTCGCAGGCGTGCGCGGCGGCGTGGGCGGCGGCGATCGGGTCTGCTGCGTCAGCCGGTGCGGTGGAGATGCCGCACGGGTTCGCGTGCTTGATGACCGCGACCGCGGGCTCGGCGAAGTCGTAGGCGGCGCGGACGGCGGCGTCGGCGTCCACGTAGTTGTTGTACGACATCTCCTTGCCGTGCAGCTGCGTCGCCTGGGCGATGCCGGTGCCGTCCTCGGCGCGGTAGAGCGCGGCGCGCTGGTGTGCGTTCTCGCCGTAGCGGAGCGTGGTGGCCAGCCCCGCGTCGACCGAGAGGTGCTCCGGGAAGTCCGCACGGGCCTCCTGGCCGGCGCCGTCAGCCGCCGCGACCGTGCCGACCACGTCCGAGGCGAAGTAGGAGGCGACCGCGGTGTCGTACGCGGCGGTGTGGGCGAACGCCTGCGCCGCCAGACGCTTCCGGAGCTCGAGCGTCGTGCCGCCGGCGCGGACGGCCTCGACGACCTCGGCGTAGGAGGACGGCGAGACGACGATCGCGACGTTCGGGTGGTTCTTCGCCGACGCGCGGACCATCGCCGGGCCGCCGATGTCGACGTTCTCGACCACGGTCGCGGTGTCGGCACCGGACGCCACCGTCTCGACGAACGGGTACAGGTTCACGACGACGAGCTGGAAGGCCTCGATGCCGAGCTCGGCGAGCTGCTGCTCGTGCGACTCCAGGCGCAGGTCGGCGAGGAGCCCGGCGTGCACCGAGGGGTGCAGGGTCTTCACACGACCGTCGAGCGACTCCGGGAAGCCCGTCACGCTCGACACGTCGGTCACCGCGAAGCCCGCGTCACGGATCGTCTGCGCGGTGGACCCCGTCGACACGATCTCGACCCCGGCGTCGGCGAGCGCGCCGGCCAGCTCCAGCAGACCGGACTTGTCGGACACCGAGATCAGTGCGCGGCGCACGGGCACCACGTCACGGTCGCGGTACAGGCTGGGGTCGGCGGCGTGCACGCTCATGCGTTCGGGGAGCCCTTCAGGTCGGTCTTGCCGTTGGCGATGTCGAGGACGGTCTGGATCAGCAGGCGACGTTCGACCGGCTTGATGCGGTCGTGCAGCGTCGACTCGGAGTCGCCCGGCAGCACCGGGACACGCTCCTGCGCGAGGATCGGGCCCGAGTCGACGCCGTCGTCGACCGCGATGACGCTCGCGCCCGTCTCGGTGACGCCGGCGGCGAGGGCGTCGCGGACACCGTGGGCGCCGGGGAACTCGGGCAGGTACGCGGGGTGGGTGTTGATGATCGCCGGGGAGAACTCGGCGACGACGGCCGGCGGCAGCAGGCGCATGAGGCCCGACAGCACCAGGAGGTCCGGCGACCAGGGGCGGATCTGCTCGGCCAGGGCGGCGCCCCACTCGGCGCGGCTGGCGTAGCGGGAGTACGGAACGGTGAAGGTCGGGATCGAGAACTCCTCGCCCAGACCGAGCCCCTCGGCGTCACGGTCGGCCCCGATCGCGACGACGCGGGCGGGGTACTCGGCGTCCGTGGTCGCCTCGAGCAGCGCCCGCAGGTTCGACCCGGTACCGGAGATCAGGACGACCAGTTCGAGCACGGGGTCCAGCCTACCGGGGCGCTCGGGCGTGCTACTCCGCCGACTTGGGCCTGCGCCACCAGGGCAGCTCGTCCTCGGGGATCTGGTCGGTGTGGTCCCAGTTCGGTGCGGCGGCGGCGCGGTCACGCGAGGCGGGTCCGTCGTCCGCGTCGTGCTCGTCGTGGTCGTCAGGCTCGTCGTGTTCACCGGGCTCGTCGTGGTCGTCAGGCCGGTCGTGGTGGCCCGCGACGAACTCCTCCGTGCTCCAGGGGAACGCCGGCTGCGGTTCCGTTCCCGGCGCGGTGGGCAGCGGCGCCGAGGCCGGTCCCACGTCGTTGCCGGCGACCCGATCGCGCAGGGCTGCCGCACGGTCCCGGACCCCGCCGCGCACACCGTCGGCGGCGCCACGCAGGCGGTCGCGCACTGCGCTGAAGGCGGGGCGGCCGGCGTGGTCCGGGGCCTCGTGGTCGACGCGGTCGGCGGCGACGACGTCCGTCCGGGCCCACGCGGGGAGTTCGACGTCCGCGTCGGCGTCCCGGTGGACGTCCGGCCCGGCGTCAGCGTCCCGCTCCGGCCCCGAGGTGGCAGCGACCGGTCCGTCGTCGACCGAGGCCGTGCTCGACTCGGCGTCGGCGTCGGCGTCGGCCCCGCCGGCGGCCGGCGCGTGGTCGACGGGCTCGTGCACCTCCTCGACCACGAAGCGGTGGACCTCGGTCGTCCGACCCGCCCCGGCTCGGTCGAGCGCGGCGAGCAACGACCCCTCGGCGCCTGCCGCGGTGTCGTCGTCGTCCGTCTCGGTCCAGCGCTCCCGACGTTCCGGCAGCCGCACGAGGTCGCTGCCGACGGCGAGCGCGACGACCGCCGGCACGCCGACCTCGAGCGCGGCGAACGCACCGACGACGAGCGCGTGCGGCCCGACCTCCGCGAGCCGGCCGGGCCCGAACGAGCCGGACGAGATCCAGGCGACGAAGCCGGTGAGGACCCCCGCGACGAGGCCGGCCGCGACGCCGCCGAGTGCCCGGTGGAGCGCGGAGTCGGCGGTGCCGAGCGCCCGGACGAGCCGCGGCCGCAGGAGTCCGGCGACCGCGAACCCCGCGACGACCGGCACGAGGACCCAGACCAGTCCGAAGGTGTGACCGGACGCGGGCAGTGCGCCGAAGACCGGGAGCCCTGGGATCGGGCCGAGCGAGGTGCCGATCGGCGAGACGCTCGAGCCGGTGCCGATGGCGAACCCGGGCCCGACGAGCCACGAGGTCGCCCAGCCGACGAAGTCCGGCAGGAACGCCAGCTGTCCGACCGTCAGCGCGATGCCCCCGACGACACCGGCGTGCGACCGCTCGTACAGCGTGATGACCTCGGCGAACGAGCCGAACAGCAGGAACGCGACCACGACCCCGGCGACCGCGACGACGACGGCGGTCGCGGCCGTGCCGACCCGGAGTCCGAACGCCGCCACGGCACGCCAGACCGCGGGGATCCGCTGCACCAGGTCGATCGCCCGCTGCAAGACCGGGTCGGGCGGGAGCATCCGGCGCGCGCGGCACACCTCGGAGCCGACGAACGCCGGGATCCCGAACCAGAGTGCGGGGAACACGACGGCCTGCCAGACGCTCGGCTCCGTCGCGGTGGAGGTCGACGAGAGCGCCACGGCGAGGCTCAGCACGGCGACCACGGCGGTGCCGACGAGCACCCCGGTCGTCCGGTGCGCCGTCTCCGCGAAGCGCCGACCCGCACGGGCGCCGAGCCATGCCGTGACGAGGGCGAACCCGAGCGCCGCGAGCGTGACGTGGATCGGCGCCGATGCCCCGCTCACCCCGGACGACCGCGCGAGCGCCGAACCGAGCAGGAACGTCACGTCGACCCCGTGTCCGACGAGCCAGACGCTGCCGCTGGCCTTCCAGAACACGTCCCAGTCGACCTGCAGACCGTACTCGAAGCCCCACAACAGGGTCAGCGGCACGAGCGCGATCCCGACGCCCACGCCGACCGTCACGATCCCCTCGATCGCGGCGAGCACGGCGGTTCCCAGGCGGTTCATCCGGGCCAGGCTACGTGCTGCTCGGACGTCCTCGAGTGAGCCGCGCGGGGGCGTCGCCCGACCACACCCTTGCCGTGTTGGTATTTCGTATTCATAATGTTTGTATGCACACGATCTCGCTCGCAGCCGCGAAGGCCACCCGCATGACCGCCCTCCGACTGCGCAACGCGACCTCGGACGTGCCGGTGTGCGACACCGACGATGGCCCGGTCGTGAGCATGACGAGCTTCGGTGAGCGCATCACCTCCGCACACCTGGCCCTCGAGAGCATCGCGGCGGGCTCGTTCCGACCGAGCCGACTGGTCCTGTGGCTCGACGACCCGCGCGCGGTGCACGCGCTGACGCCGGGACTGCGCCGGCTGGTCCGTCGTGGGCTGGAGGTACGGCTGGCCGAGGACGACGGTCCGCACAAGAAGTACTACCCGTACGTCCAGTCGGAGCGCGTGCACCGGGTGCCACTCGTCACGGCGGACGACGACTGGCTCTTCCCGCGCCGCTGGCTCGAGACCCTCATGCGCGAGCACGCCGCCGACACCTCGACGAACACCTCGCACCGCGCCCGCGACATCGCGGTCGTCGGCGGAGCCGTCGCGCCCTACGCGGAATGGGGGCGGATCGGTGCACGCGGCTCCTCGCCGCGCAACCTGGCGACGGGCGGCTGGGGGCACGTCCTCACGCCGCGCATGCTCGAGGCGCTCCGGGACCGACACGAGGAGTTCCGCGCGGCGGCTCCGCGCGCGGACGACATCTGGCTGCACCGGGTCGCGGTGGAGTCGGGCACCGCGCCGAAGTCGGTCGGCCGCTACGACCACCGGCACATCCTGCACCTGCCGATCGGGTCCGGCCCGACGCTCGCCGAGACGAACGTCGATGCGGGCGGCAACGACCGCCAGGTCTCGGCCGCTTGGACCCCCGAGGTGCTCGCGCGGATCACCGGCGACACGCAGGAACCCGCGACGACCCTGGCGGCGACCGACCCGGCCTGACGGGCACGGGGCTCGGGGCTCGGGGCTCGGGAACCACCCGGACGACGGAAGGCACGGCGCGAACCCGCACCGTGCCTCCCGGCCGTCTGTCCGGACCCGTGGTCCGGCGGGGTCGCTACGCCGTCGCGGCGGCGACCACCTCGCGCAGCAGCGCCGCCGTCTCGGACGGCGTCTTGCCGACCTTGACGCCGGCGGCCTCGAGCGCCTGCTTCTTCGCCTCGGCCGTCCCCGCGGAGCCGGACACGATCGCGCCCGCGTGCCCCATGGTCTTGCCCTCGGGCGCGGTGAAGCCGGCGACGTACCCGACGACCGGCTTCGTGACGTGCGCCTTGATGTAGTCGGCGGCACGCTCCTCGGCGTCACCGCCGATCTCGCCGATCATGACGATGGCCGAGGTCTCGGGATCGGCCTCGAACGCGGCGAGCGCGTCGATGTGGGTGGTGCCGATGACCGGGTCGCCGCCGATGCCGATGGCGGTCGAGAAGCCGAGGTCGCGGAGCTCGTACATCATCTGGTAGGTCAGGGTGCCGGACTTCGAGACGAGTCCGATCGGCCCCTTGCCGGTGATCGTCGCCGGGGTGATCCCGACGAGCGACTCGCCCGGGGTGATGATGCCGGGGCAGTTCGGGCCGATGATCCGGGTCTTCCCGCCGAGCGCCTTGGCGTGTGCCCAGAACTCCGCGGAGTCCTGCACCGGGATGCCCTCGGTGATGACGACGACGAGCGGGACCTCGGCGTCGATGGCCTCCATCACGGCGTCCTTCGCGAACGCCGGCGGCACGAAGACGATGGAGACGTCGGCACCGGTGGTGTCGACGGCTTCGCGCACCGAGCCGAAGACGGGCAGCTCGACGTCGCCGTGGGTGACGGTGGTGCCGGCCTTGCGGGCGTTGACGCCACCGACCACCTGCGTGCCGGCCTTGAGCATCAGTGCGGTGTGCTTCGTGCCCTCACCGCCCGTGATGCCCTGGACGATGACCTTGGAGTCCTTGTTGAGGAAGATCGACATTGTTCTGCAGGCTCCTTACGCCGCGGCCGCGGCGAGCTCGGCGGCCTTCTCGGCCGCATCGTCCATGGTCGCGGCGACGGTGACGAGCGGGTGCGCCGCCTCCGCCAGGATCCGACGACCCTCGTCCACGTTGTTGCCGTCGAGGCGCACGACGAGCGGCTTGGTGGCCGAGTCGCCGAGGATGCCGAGCGCGGCGACGATGCCGTTCGCGACGGCGTCGCACGCGGTGATGCCGCCGAAGACGTTCACGAAGACGCTCTTGACCTGCTCGTCGCCGAGGATGACGTCGAGGCCGTTGGCCATGACCTCGGCCGAGGCGCCACCGCCGATGTCGAGGAAGTTCGCGGGCTTCACGCCGCCGTGGCGCTCACCGGCGTACGCGACGACGTCGAGCGTCGACATGACGAGCCCGGCGCCGTTGCCGATGACGCCGACCTCGCCGTCGAGCTTCACGTAGTTGAGGCCGTGCTGCTTCGCCTTGGCCTCGAGCGGGTCCTCGCTGGCGGTGTCCTCGAGCTCCTTGTGCTGCTCGTGGCGGAAGTCGGCGTTCTCGTCGAGCGAGACCTTGCCGTCGAGCGCGAGGATCTGACCGTCACCCGTCCGGACGAGCGGGTTGACCTCGACCAGGGTGGCGTCCTCGCCGGCGAAGACGTCGTAGAGCTTCACGAAGACGTCCGCGACCTGCTCCTGGAGCTCGGAGGGGAAGTTCGCCTGTCGCGCGATCTCCAGCGCGGCTTCCGTGTTGATGCCGGTCAGCGGGTTCACCTCGACGCGGGCGAGGGCCTCGGGCTTCTCGACGGCGAGCTGCTCGATCTCCATGCCGCCCTCGACGCTGACGAGCGACAGGTAGGAGCGGTTGGCACGGTCGAGCAGGACGGAGAAGTAGAACTCCTCGGCGATGTCCGCACCCTGGGCGATCATCACGCGCTGCACGGTGTGGCCCTTGATGTCGAGGCCGAGGATCGCCTGCGCGTGCTCGTAGGCCTCGTCCGGGGTCTTCGCGACCTTCACGCCGCCGGCCTTGCCGCGACCGCCGACCTTCACCTGCGCCTTGACGACGACCACGCCGCCGATCTTCTCGGCCGCTGCCTTCGCCTCCTCGGGGGTGTCGGCGATGATGCCCTGCAGCACAGGGACGCCGTAGGACTCGAAGAGGTCCCTGGCCTGGTACTCGAAAAGATCCACGCTGTTCTTCTTCCCGCACGTTCCGTGCGATCGGCATCGGTTACCCGGTCGCCACACTCCACATCGAGGGTCGCTCGATGTCGAGACAACGGCCGCGGGTCAGCCTAGCGCCGGCAGGTGGACGCGCGGTGCGCGCGATCGGCCGGGAGGCACGGATCGCCTCCGTCGTGCGACATCCGGAGCGCGCACTGCCCCACGGGCCCCCAGGAAGGGTCCGGCACGGTGGTCGCGATGGACACTGCACTCCGAGACCGCGCCGCCGACGTCTTCGGCTGGGACCTCCGAGACGCCCAGGCGACGGTGATCGACGCCGTGCTGCGCGGCCGCGACGCCCTCGCGCTGATGCCGACCGGCTCGGGCAAGTCCGCGATCTACCAGGTCGCGGGCCTCGCGCTCGACGGACTCGTCGTCGTGGTGTCCCCGCTCGTGTCGCTGCAGGAGGACCAGGTCGTCGGGCTCGAGCGCCACCCGGACGCCCCTCGTGCCGTCGCCGTGAACGCCACGAAGCGGGCCTCGGACGTCGAGGACTCGTGGGACGCGATCGCCGCCGGGGACGTCCGCTACGTGTTCCTCGCGCCCGAGCAGCTCGCGAAGGACGAGGTGGTCGAGCGGCTGTCCGAGGTCGGCGTCTCCTTGGTCACCGTCGACGAAGCACACTGCGTGTCCTCGTGGGGGCACGACTTCCGACCCGCCTACCTCGCACTCGGCGAGGCCGTGGAGCGCCTCGGACGCCCGCCGGTCCTCGCCCTGACGGCGACCGGATCGGCTCCGGTGCGCGAGGACATCACGGCGCGGCTCGGCATGCGGGACCCGCTCGTGCTCGCCGCGGGCTTCGACCGCCCCGGCATCCGCATCGAGGTCGAGCGGTACGCCGACGCCGCGGAGAAGCGCGACGCCGTGGTCGAGCAGGCCGCGGCCGCGTCGGGCACCGGCATCGTCTACGTCGCCACCCGACGGGAGACCGACGAGTACGCCGACGCCCTCCGTGCCCGCGGCAAGGACGCCCGGCCCTACCACGCGGGGATGCGGGTGCGCGACCGTGACGCCGTCCTGCACGCCTTCCACGACGGCGAGCTCGACGTGGTGGTGGCGACGAGCGCGTTCGGCATGGGGATCGACAAGCCCGACGTCCGGTTCGTCCTGCACGCCGACGTCGCGGAGTCCGTCGACGCCCACTACCAGGAGATCGGCCGTGCCGGGCGCGACGGCCAGCCGGCGACCGCGACCCTGCACTACCGCGCCGAGGACCTCGGGCTCCGGCGCTTCTTCGCGTCCGGGAGCCCGAAGCCGGCGTCCCTCCGGGCACTCTTCGACGCCGTGCCCGCCTCGGGGTCGATCCCGCGCTCGGCCCTCGCGGACGCCTCGGGACTCTCCGCGCGCACGGCCGGCCGCGCCGCGAACGCCCTCGTCGAGGCGGGGGTGCTCGACGACGGGCCGGACGGCCTCGCACGCACTGACGGCGGCCCGACCAGCGCGGAGGCAGCGGCGAAGGCCGCCTCGGCACGTGCCGACCAGCGCGAGGAGGTCGAGCAGTCGCGCATCGCGATGATGCGCCGGTTCGCGGAGACGCTCGGGTGCCGCCGGCAGTTCCTGCTCGGCTACTTCGGCGACGAGCTCGCGGAGCCGTGCGGCAACTGCGACACCTGCACGTCCGGCTCCGCACACGAGGACGCCGCCCACGGCGCGGACGGGGCGCACGACGACGCCTGGCCCCCGGAGTCGATCGTCGAGCACCCGGAGTGGGGCCGCGGCACCGTCATGAGCACCGAGGACGACCGGGTGACGGTCTTCTTCGACTCGGCGGGGTACCGCACGCTCGCGCTCGCCGACGTCGAGGGACGGCACCTGCTCGAACGCGTCTGAGGCCGACCGGGAGGACGGGCACCCGGCGAGGGAAGGCGCGGTCGCTCGACCACCCGTCGGCGACCGCGCTCCACTCCCCCGAGCACCGGTGAGCATGCACGCACGTCGTGTCGCGGAGGTGACCACACGGTGAACGCGACCCGAACCCGGTCCGCTGGGCGCACCTCCCGGCCGACCGGTGCGCGCACCGGACAGCCGTCCCCCGGGCTGTGCGGCGCCTCCGACCGTCCCTCGCGTACGCAGGAGGACCACGACGAGAGGAACACCCACATGAGCAGCGACGTCAACCAGGCCGCGCAGGAGCGCCTCGGCGGCATCATCCAGGACCGCGCGTTCGACCGGTTCGGCGAGGTCTGGGCCGAGGACGTGGTCGACCACGACCCGGCCCCCGGCCAGGCGCCCGGTCTCGCCGGAATCGTCGACTTCTGGAAGGACTTCACGTCGGCGTTCCCGGACCTCGAGCTGACCCCGGACCCGCTGGTCGTCACCGACGACTTCGTGACCGCGGTGTTCACGATCCGCGGCACCCACACGGGACCGTTCCAGGGGCACGAGCCGACCGGGAAGTCCTTCGAGGTGCGCGGCATCCAGGTGGCGAAGTTCCGCGACGGCAAGATCGTCGAGCGGTGGGGCGCGACCGACGAGCAGGGCCTCGCGCAGCAGCTCGGCCTCGACGACGCGTCGGACGCGGGCGACGGCCACGGCGACGTCCGTTTCGTGTCCGCGTAGTCGTCCACTTCGTGTGCGCCGAGGCGCGGCGCGTAGACAGGACACCCACGAACGAGAGGAACCCCATGAGCGACCCGGGCACCACCCCGAACGACGGCCCCGACACGGACGGCTTCCGCGACGCCGACGTGGACACCGAGCACGCGGGCCCCTACGAGGTCGACGACCGCGAGGAAGCACTCGAGACCGTGACGAACGACGCGGTCGGCGGTGAGACCGTCGAACCCCAGCCCGGCGACGGCACGGCGTCCGGCCCGACCGGCGGCGCGGAGCGCGAGGAGGCCCCGGACCTCTGGGAGCACGACGGCGACGAGGACCACCCCGACCTCGGGAACGACCTCGGCACCAAGCCGCTCTGAAGTCCGCGCTGACTACCATCGGAGCGTGATCCACCGACTCCAGCAGCGCCTGCGCCGGCACCCCGGCGCGGCGCGGCTGGTGTCGGTCGCCGGTCTCCTGCTCATCGCCGCAGCCGCGACGACCGGCGTCCGCTCCGGCGTCACGGCGTGCGGACCCCAGACCGCGGGGCCGACCTGCACGGTCGGGAACCTCGGTTGGCTCGCCCTCCTCGTCGTCGGCGTCCTGGCCGCGGTCGTCGCCGGCTCGGGCGTCCTGTGGCCGCTGCCCGCCATCTGGACCGTGGCGGCCCTGCTCTCGGCGGCGCGCGGCGACGTCGGCAGCACGACGTTCGTCGTCGTCGCGGTCGTCCTCGGCGCCGTCGCGCTCGGCACGGCGATCTGGATCGACGTCGCACCACACGCACGCCGACGCCGGGCCCGACGTGACGAGTGAGGGGTCGATCGGCGCCGACCGGACGGGAGGCGCCGCGCACGACCCGAACCGTGCCTCCCGGTCGTCCCCCGGTCGCGACCGAGCGCTCCGCCGCCTGCTCGCGGACAGCACGCCGGTCGCCGCCGGCGGCCGGGCCATCTTGCTGCAGATCGCGGACCCGGTGGTCGCGGCGGGCGTCCGTCGGCACTCGGACTTCGCCAGCCGACCGCAGCAGCGGCTCGCCCACACCCTGACGTTCGTCTTCGCGGTGATCTCGGGCACGCCGTCGGACGCGGCCACCGCGGCCGCCTTCGTGGACCGCGCGCACGTGCCCGTCGAGGGCGCGGACGACGTCGACCGGCAGCTCTGGGTCGCCGCGACCCTCTTCGACTCGGCGCGGCAGGCGCACGCGGCGTTCGGTTCGGCGGTGTTCGCCGCGCGGGACGAGGAGGTCCTGCAGGCCTACGCGCCGATCGGGACCGCGCTCCGGGTGCCGCCGTCGCGCTGGCCGGGGTCGGTGGCCGCGTTCGACCGGTACCGGGACGAGGCGCTCGACCGGCTGACCGTCACCGACGACGCCCGCGGTGTCGTGCGGGACCTGCTGCACCCACGGTTCGCGCCGTGGTGGGTGCGGGCGGCGATGCCGCTCGTGCGGATCGTGACCGTCGGCATGCTGCCGGATCGGCTGCGAGCCGAGTACGGCTTCCCGTGGGGGCCACGGGAGCGTCGGCGGTACGAGCGGACCGTGCGGGTGCTCCGTGTCGTCCGTGGGCTGGTGCCCGGGTGGCTCCTCCGTCTGCCGGGGCCGGTGCTGGTGCGGGCGATGCGGCGGGCGGCGGCAGGACGTCCGAACGAGTACTTGTCGGGCTGACAATTACCGTGGTACGGTCGGTCCATGGCAGTCGAACTCAGCACCTGGGACGCCCAGGGCACACCGACGACACCGACGTTCTCCACCATGCGGTTCCCCGCGGGTGAAGCCCACGTCAAGGTCGTGGACGACGCCGACGCGGGGGCGACCACCGAGATCGCGACCCTGCGCGGCACCAGCGGCGACGACATCCTCGTGCTCGGCATGTGGGCGGACGCCGTCCGGCAGCGCGGCGCGCGGTCGGTCGCGCTCGTCCCGTACCTCCCCGGCGCGCGGCAGGACCGCGGCCTCCCGTTCGGCGCGAAGGTCTACGCGGACGTCCTCAACGGCTTCCGCATCGACCAGGTGATCGCGTTCGACCCGCACTCGCCGGTCATCGTCGGCCTGGTCGAGCGCCTCACCGTGGTGCCGAGCGAGCAGGTCGTGCACGACGCCGTCCTCGCCGGGTCCGACTACAGCGGCATCATCGCGCCGGACAAGGGCGCCGTCGCCCGGGCATCGCTGGTCGCCGAGACCGCCGGGCTCCCCCTGTTCCGCGCCGAGAAGCACCGCAACCCCGACTCCGGGAAGCTCGACGGGTTCTCCTGCGAGCCGCTCCCGGACACCGGCCGCCTGCTCGTCGTCGACGACATCTGCGACGGCGGCGGCACGTTCACGGGTCTGGCCGGATCGACCGGCCTGCCGAAGGAACGGCTCGGCCTCTGGGTCTCGCACGGGGTCTTCTCCGGCCGCGCCCCGCTGCTCGCCGACCACTTCGGCGAGATCGTCACCACCGACTCGTACCCGGCCCAGAACGACGTGCCGGGCCTGCGTACCGTCCCGCTCAGCCCGTACCTCACGAAGGAGATCCGATGACCACCACCACGACGGGCATCGAGCCCCGCATCACCACCGCGAGCCCGATCGCGCCGCTCCTCGCCGTCGACGGCTACAAGCACTCGCACCGGCAGGTCTACCCGGCCGGCACGACCCGGATCCTCATCAACTGGACGAACCGGTCGAACAGCCACATGCCGGAGTCGACGCACGCCGTGGTGTTCGGTCTGCAGGCGTTCATCCAGCGCCACCTCGTCGAGGCCTGGGCACCGTTCTTCGCCGCCGACGAGGACGAGGTCGCCGACCTGTTCGAGCAGGCACTCCAGGGCTACTTCGGCCCGAACCACATCGGGACCGACCACGTCCGAGCGCTGCACCGGCTCGGGTACCTGCCGCTCGACGTCAAGGCCCTGCCCGAGGGCACCCTCGCCCCGATCGGCGTCGCGACCCTGACCATCGAGAACACGATCGACGAGTTCTTCTGGCTGCCGAACTACATCGAGACCGCCCTGTCGGCGTCGATCTGGCACCCGTCGACCGTCGCGACCAAGGCGCTCGCGTACCGCGACCTCATGGAGGACTGGGCCGACCGCACCGGCGCCGACCCCGCGAGCATCGACTTCGCCGCGCACGACTTCTCGTTCCGGGGGCAGTCGAGCATCGAGTCCGCGGCCGCCGCGGGTGCCGGACACCTGCTCTCGTTCCTCGGGACCGACTCGATGCCCTCGCTCGACTTCATCGACCGCTACTACCCCGGCGACAACGGCTGGGTCGGGGCGAGCGTCCCCGCGACCGAGCACAGCGTCATGTGCGTCCGCGGCGCCGACGGCGAGCTCGAGACCTTCGAGCAGATCCTCGACGTCTACCCGACCGGCATCGTCTCGGCGGTCAGCGACGGGTTCGACCTCTTCAAGGTCGTCACGGAGACGCTCCCGCAGCTCAAGGACCGCATCACCGCCCGGGACGGCAAGCTCGTGATCCGTCCCGACTCGGGCGACCCGGTCGACATCGTCACCGGCACCGTGCACGGCGTCCCGGAGGACGAGCTCTTCCGCGACGGTCGGAGCCACGAGGAGAAGGGCGTCGTCGAACTCCTCGACGAGCTGTTCGGCCACACCGTGAACGCGAAGGGCTACAAGGTCCTCGACCAGCACATCGGCGTGATCTACGGCGACAGCATCACGCTCGACCGTGCCCGACGGATCTACGAGCGCCTCGCCGCCAAGGGCTACGCGAGCGACAACATCGTGCTCGGCATCGGCTCCTACACGTACCAGTACATGACCCGCGACAACCTCGGCAGCGCCGTGAAGGCGACCTGGGCCCTCGTCGACGGCGAGCCGGTCGACATCCAGAAGGACCCGAAGACCGGCAGCGGCAAGAAGAGCGCGAAGGGACGGATCGCCCTGCACCGTGACGCGAGCGGCGAGATCCGGCAGACCGACCAGGCGAGCCCGGATGACGAGGCGAGCAGCCTCCTCCAGACCGTGTGGGTCGACGGTCGGTTCACGGTCCTGCAGTCCTTCGCGGACGTCCGGGCCACGCTCCGCGAGGAGCGCGCAGCCCGCGCGGCCCGTCGGGCCTCGGCATGACCGAGGCCCCCGCGGCGACCCGCGACCAGCCGCTCATCGCGATCGACGTCGTCCCGGTGTCGTTCACGACGGCGGACGGTCTGCGGGTCGCCACCGCGCGGCGGGCGTACGCCCCCTTCGCCGGCCGGGAGGCACTGCCCGGCGTGCTCCTGGGCGCTGCGGAACGCCTCGTCGACGGCGCCCGGCGCGCGCTGCGGACCAAGACCGGGATCGAGGCGGCTGCGGTCCGGCACCTCGCGCAGGTCGGCGCGTTCGACGGTCCCTCGCGCGACCCGCGCGACGCGGCCATCAGCATCGCGTTCCTCGCCGTCGTGGCGCCGGGGGTGGACGCGCCGTCTGCGGTGTGGAACCCGGTCGGCGGGGCCGAGCCGGGCCTCCCGTTCGACCACGACACGATCGTCCGGACGGCCGTCGACCAGTTGCGCACCCGGCTGTGGCGCGACGTCGCCCTGACCCGCGCGCTGCTCGGCGAGGTCTTCGCGACCTCCGCCGCAGCGCACCTGCACACGGCTCTGCACGGCACTGCGCCCGACGCCGGGAACCTCAACCGCGCGCTCCGGACGAACCCCGCGCTCGTGCGGACCGACGCCGCTCCGACGTCGACGGGACGGGGCGGGCGTCCCCCGGCGACCTGGACGTGGGTGGACTGAGCGGGGTTGGCTGGACGCATGTCCGCTTCGCTGTCCGGTGACGACTCCCTCGAGCTCCCGGAGTTCGACACGCCACCCGCCTCCCCGCTCGACCTCGCCCGCGCCTGGCTCGCCGACGCCGAGGACCGCGAGGTGTCCGAGCCGCTCTCGATGACCCTCGCCACCGCCGACGCCGAGGGCCGGGTGTCCGCGCGCACCGTCGACGTGAAGCGCATCGAGGACGACGGCCTCGTGTTCGGGTCCTCGACGCTCAGCCCGAAGGGCCGACAACTGGCCGCGAACCCGCACGCAGCCCTCCAGGTCTACTGGCGCGAGACCATGCAGCAGCTCCGGTTCGAAGGGCGTGCCGTGCAGCTGTCCGACGCCGAGTCCGACGCGCTCTTCGCCGACCGGTCGCCGAAGTCACGGGCAGCGACGGCCATCGCGGACCAGTCCGACGTCCTCGAACCCCGGACGCTGCAGGACCTCATCGACGACGCGAACACCCTGCTGGCGGACACCGACGACGACGTGCCCCGGCCCGTCGGGTGGGTGGCGTGGCGGTTGGAGCCGGACGTGGTGGAGTTCTGGCACGGCAGCCGCGACCGGATGCACCGGCGGTTGCAGTACGTGCGGACGCCCGACGGGTGGGACGCGGCGCGGCTGCAGCCGTAGCGGGCGGTGGTCGGCGCGTCTGCCGTGCCCGCCGCCGCGGCGGCCGCCGCCGCGGCGCGAGCCATCCCCGTGGGGTCGCACAACCAAAGACGCGGCGCACCGCGGAATCACGTGGTGCGCTCCGCCTTTGGTTGTGCGCTGACCGACCGCGCCAGGCGCGCTGGGCGCGTCTTCGCGCGGCGCGGCGCAGCGGCGCGCGGCGCGCCGGGCGCGGCGCGCGCAGGCGCGCCGGGCGCGGCGGCGCGCCGGGCGCGGCGCGCGCAGGCGCGCCGGGCGCGGCGGCGCGCGGCGCGGCGCGCGCAGGCGCGCGGCGCGCGGCGCGCGGCGCGCGCAGGCGCGCGGCGCGCGGCGCGCGGCGCTAGAGCTTCTCGATCGGGGCGATCTTGATGAGCAGCTTCTTGCGCCCGGCCGAGTCGAACGCGATCTCCGCGATGCGCTTGGCCCCCTGGCCGGTCACCGCGGATACGGTCCCCTCGCCGAAGTCGACGTGCTTGATGCGGTCGCCGGCCACCAGCTCGAGGTCACCGTTGTCGCGGACCTGCCCGGACACCCGGTTCGCCCACTCGGTCTTCGGGCGGGTCTTCGCCGCCGCCGCTGCACGATCGTACGAGCCCCCGCCCCAGCCTCCGCCGCCGCGGTAGCCACCGCCCGAGCCGCCCGCGCCGCCGGCACCGCCGATGCCACCGCGTCGGGCGTTCAGGGCGCGCGGCTCGGTGCCACCGCGGCTGTTCGCCATGCCGGGCGACTGCTTCCACTCGATGAGGCCCTCGGGGACCTCCTGCAGGAAGCGGGACGGCATCGCCACGTTGACGTCGCCGAACTGCGCCCGGGTCATCGCGAGGGAGAGGAACAGGGACTTCTTCGCACGCGTGATGCCCACGTAGAACAGTCGGCGTTCCTCGGCTGGCCCACCGGGCTCGTTCGCGGACATCCGGTGCGGGAGCAGGTCTTCTTCGACACCGGTCAGGAACACCGCGTCGTACTCGAGGCCCTTCGCGGTGTGCAGCGTCATGAGCGACACCGTGCCCGACGAGTCGTCGAGCTCGTCCGCCGCGGCGACGAGCGAGACCTCGGTGAGGAAGTCGGAGAGGGTGCCGTCCGGGTTGTTCTTCTGGAACTCCCGCGTGACCGCCACGAGCTCGTCGATGTTGTCCGCGCGGGCGGCGTCCTGCGCGTCCGGCGACTTCCGGAGGTTCTCGAGCAAGCCCGAGCCGTCGAGCAACTGCGTCAGCGTGTCCACCACCGGCTGGTCCTGCGCCTTGGCGGAGACCTCGTCGAGGAGCGCCGCGAACGACGTGATCGCCGTGCGGACCTTCGGGCCGAAGCCGAGCTCGTCCGCGTGGCGCAGGGCGTCGCGCATGGTCGTCTCGTGCTCGTCCGCGTACCGCTGCAGGGTCGTCTCGGTGACAGCACCGATGCCGCGCTTCGGGACGTTGAGGATGCGGCGGAGGGCCATCGGGTCCGCGGGGTTGGCGATCGTGATCAGGTACGCCATCGCGTCCTTGATCTCGGCACGCTCGTAGAACTTCGTGCCGCCGAGCACCCGGTACGGGATCGCCGCGCGGATGAAGATCTCCTCCAGCGCACGGGTCTGCGAGTTCGTCCGGTAGAACACCGCCATGTCGCGGTAGGCCGTGCCGCCCTCGTGCAGCCGCTGGACCTCGTCCGCGACGAATTGTGCCTCGTCGTGCCCGGTGTACCCGGTGAAGCCGACGATCTTGTCACCGGCGCCGACGTCGGTGAACAGGTTCTTCGCCTGCCGGTCGAAGTTGTTCGCGATCACCGCGTTCGCGGCGTCGAGGATGTTCTGCGTCGAGCGGTAGTTCTGCTCGAGCAGGATGACCTTCGAGTTCGGGAAGTCGCGCTCGAACTCGACGATGTTGCGGATGTCGGCGCCGCGGAAGGCGTAGATCGACTGGTCCGAGTCACCGACGACGGTCAGTGACGCGGGGGCGATCGACCCGTCGCGCTCCCGCATCCGCTCGACGTGCTGACCGGCGTCCTCGAGCGCGTCGACCCGCTCGACCGGCACCGGACGAGTGAGCTCGCGGATCAGGGCGTACTGGGCGTGGTTGGTGTCCTGGTACTCGTCGACGAGGATGAACCGGAAGCGCCGCTGGTACAGCGCCGCGACGTCCGGGAACGCCCGGAACAGGAACACGGTCTGGCCGATGAGGTCGTCGAAGTCGAACGCGTTCGCGCGGCGGAGCTCGTCGGTGTAGCGGCGGAAGACCTGGGCGAACATGACCTCCTGCGGATCGTTCGCGTTGATGTTCCGGACGTAGGTGTCGACGTCCTGCAGCTCGTTCTTGAGCTTCGAGATCTTCGACGCGGCCGCACCGACGGTGAGCCCGAGCTGGTCCGCCTCGTACTCCTTGATGATCCGCTTGAGGAGCGCGCGCGAGTCGGCAGAGTCGTAGATCGTGAACGACTGCGAGAAGCCGAAGCGCTCCGCCTCGCGCCGGAGGATCCGCACGCACGCCGAGTGGAACGTCGAGATCCACATGCCCTCGGCCTCGTTGCCGACGAGGGCCCGGACGCGCTCGCGCATCTCGGCGGCGGCCTTGTTCGTGAACGTGATCGCGAGGATCTGCGACGGCCAGGCCTCACGGTTGGCGAGCAGCAGCGCGATCCGGCGGGTGAGCACGCTCGTCTTCCCGGAGCCGGCGCCCGCGACGATCAGCAGGGACTCGCCGCGGTACTCGACGGCTTCCTTCTGCTGGGGGTTCAGACCCGCGGTGAACGGGTCCTCGTGGGCAGCGGCCCCGGCACCCCGCTCGGGCGCCGAGTCGAATGGGTCCAGCACGATCGTCATGTCCGGGACAGTCTAGGCGGAGCCCCCGACAGCCGAACGGGCGCGGACCGCGAGGTCCGTGTGGTCCGCGAACACGCCGTCGACCCCGGTGCGCATGACGGACGTGAACCACCGCTCCCACTCACCGAACCCGGCGACGTCCCCGCCGCGCCGGAGCGGCCCGGGCAGGAAGCGGTTCTCGGGTCGCAGCGTCCACGTGTACACGGCGAGCCCGGCGAGGTGCGCGCGGTCCACGACGGCGCTCCGCACCGGTCCGGGATCGTCCACGGCACGGCTGTCGGTCCCCGCCATCAGGGTCTTCAGGTCGACGCTGATCCCGTCGAACTCGTCGGCCAGGCGCGCGAGCGCCTCGTCCGACCGCTCGGACGCGTACGTGGGAGCCAGCGACCCGTGGGACGCGACCTCGTCGGCGGCGCTGCCCCGGGCCTCCTGGAGGTACACGAGCCGACCGCCCGTCCGACGCGAGCGGAGGTCGCGGAGCACGCCCTTCTCGAAGCTCTCGACCGTGAGCCGCGGGTCGCCGCGCCAGCCGGCCGCGCCGAGCACGTCGTCGAACAGCGCGTCCATCGGGAAGCCCTCCTGACGGAAGGACGTGGCGTGCTTGACCTCGGCGACGAGCCCGACCGGGCGCGGGGCGTCGTCGAGGATCGCGAGGAGGTCCTCCAGCCGGAGGATCGAGTCCTCGCCGTCGTGCGCCGCCGACGCGGGCCGCAGACCGGGGAGGCGCTCGCGTGTCCGCAGCGTCTGCAGCTCGGCCCACGTGAAGTCCTCGGTGAACCAACCCGTCAGGGTCTGCCCGTCCACGGTCTTCGTGGTCCGACGATCGGCGAACTCCGGGTGGTCGGCGATGTCCGTGGTGCCCGAGATCTCGTTCTCGTGCCGGAGCACTAGCACACCGTCGCGCGTCGGCACGAGGTCGGGTTCGATGGCGTCGCAGCCCATCTCGATCGCGAGCTCGTAGGCGCTCCGCGAGTGCTCGGGACGGTGTCCGGACGCGCCACGGTGGGCGATGACGAGGGTCATGCGTGCACGGTACCGGCCTGGAGGCGCGGCTCACCTCCGCCTTCCAGCACAGTTCACACAGGCGCTCAGCCCCGGCACGGCGAACTCCGAGCCGGCGGTGCGACGATCGCCGCAGGCGACCACGGGACAGCCGTTCCGCTCGCCGCGAATCCCCAGCCTTCCGGGCCACCTGGTCCGTAGGCTGAGAGGACTCGAACATTCAGGAGAGGACACCATGGCCTTCAAGCCCGGTTTCGACCAGTCCCCCGCCTTCAACGACGCGGGCCGGAACGCCTGGGGCGCGGGCGCCGGACAGCAGCAGGCTGGCTGGGGACAGACGCCGCAGCAGGGCATGACGCCCGAGCAGCTGCAGTACATGTACGACCGTCCGTCGGCCTCCACCGTCGACACCGACCGCATGTCCTACGAGGACACCATCGTCAAGACGCTCCTCGCGTTCGGCGTGCTCGTCGTCGGCGCGGTGGCCGGGTGGAACCTCCCTGCTGGCGTCTGGATCGTCGCGGCGCTCGTCGGCTTCGTCCTCGCGATGGTGAACACCTTCAAGAAGAAGCCCTCGCCGGCTCTCGTGCTCGCGTACGCCGGTGTCGAAGGCGTGTTCGTCGGTGGCATCTCGAGCGCCTACCAGACCGCGTTCGGGGGCATCGTCCCGCAGGCTGTGTTCGGCACGCTGGGCGTGTTCGCGATCACTCTGCTGCTCTTCCGATCGGGCAAGGTCCGGGCGACCCCGAAGGCCACGCGCTTCTTCCTGATCGCGATGGTCGGCTACCTCGTGTTCCAGCTCGTGAACCTCGTGCTGATGTGGACCGGCGTGACGCAGGGCTCGTTCGGTCTGATGAGCCAGCCGAGCTTCCTGTTCGGCATCCCCTGGGGTGTGATCATCGGGATCCTGGTGGTCGTCATGGCGGCGTACTCGCTGGTCCTCGACTTCGACCAGATCAAGACCGGCGTTGAGCGCGGCGCTCCTCGCATCTACGCGTGGACGGCTGCGTTCGGCCTCGTGGTCACGATCGTGTGGCTGTACCTCGAGATCCTGCGCATCCTCGCCATCATCGCGAGCAGCTCGCGCAACTAGCAGGCAGCACGACCCGTACGACCAAGAGGGCCCCGGCGAACACGCCGGGGCCCTTCGCCGTGTCCGGCCCGCCGTCGTGCCCGGCCCGCCGTCGTGTCCGGGCCCGCCGCGCCGGCTCATCCACTCGCCAGCGGTCGAGACACCCCGCGTCCGGACGACCGGCGGTCACGACGTGTCGGTATCGCGGGCGTCGAGCGACCATTCGTGACCGATCGACGGCGAGCAAGCGGGGAGTCGTGACCGCGCGAGCGAAGAACGCGCGCCTGCCCGCTCGAGCCCTCGCGCACGAGCGGCCCCGCATGCACGAGGGCCCGGCACGCAGAACGCGTGCCGGGCCCTCGGGCGTCAGGGAGTGGTCACTCCCACTCGATCGTCCCCGGCGGCTTCGACGTGACGTCGAGCACGACGCGGTTCACGTCCGGGACCTCGTTCGTGATGCGGTTCGAGATCTTCGCGAGGGTGTCGTACGGCAGACGCGTCCAGTCGGCGGTCATGGCGTCCTCGGACGAGACCGGACGGAGCACGATCGGGTGGCCGTAGGTGCGACCGTCACCCTGGACGCCCACGGAGCGGACGTCGGCGAGCAGGACGACCGGGCACTGCCAGATCTCCTCGTCGAGGCCGGCCGCGGTGAGCTCCTCGCGGGCGATCTTGTCCGCCGCGCGCAGCAGCTCGAGGCGGTCCTTCGTGACCTCACCGACGATGCGGATGCCGAGCCCCGGGCCGGGGAACGGCTGGCGACCGACGATGACCTCGGGCAGCCCGAGCTCACGGCCGACCGCACGGACCTCGTCCTTGAACAGGGTGCGCAGCGGCTCGACGAGCTCGAACGTCATGTCCTCGGGCAGGCCGCCGACGTTGTGGTGCGACTTGATGTTCGCGGTGCCGGAACCACCGCCGGACTCGACGACGTCGGGGTAGAGCGTGCCCTGGACGAGGAACTTGACCTGCCCCTCGGAGGCGGAGGCCTGGGCCTCCAGCACCAGGGCCTCGGCCGCGGCCTCGAACGTGCGGATGAACTCGCGGCCGATGATCTTGCGCTTCTGCTCCGGGTCGCTCACGCCGGCGAGGGCGTCGAGGAACTGCTGCTCCGCGTCGACCGTCACGAGCCGGACACCGGTGGAGGCGACGTAGTCCTCCTCCACCTGCTTGCGCTCGTCGGCGCGGAGGAGCCCGTGGTCGACGAAGACGCACGTCAGCTGGTCGCCGACGGCCTCGTGCACGAGGGCAGCGGCCACGGCGGAGTCGACACCACCGGAGAGCCCGGCGATGACGCGCGCCGAACCGACCTGCTCCTTGATGCGTGCGACCTGCTCCTCGATGACGTTCGCGGAGTTCCAGTCACCCGGAAGCCCCGCGGCACGGTGCAGGAAGTTCTCGAGCACGGCCTGGCCGTGGACCGAGTGCTTGACCTCGGGGTGCCACTGCACGCCGTAGAGCTTGCGTTCGTCGGACGCGAACGCGGCGACCGGGGTCGAAGCGCTCGACGCGAGGACCTCGAAGCCCTCGGGCGCCTTCGCCACGGAGTCACCGTGGGACATCCAGGTCACCTGGGACTCCGGCTGCGCACCGAGCAGGACGCTGTCCGTGCCGGTGACGGTGACGTCGGTCGCGCCGTACTCGCGCTGGCCGGTCTGGGCGACCTCGCCGCCGAGGGCGGTCGCCATGGCCTGGAAGCCGTAGCAGATGCCGAGCACGGGGACGCCGAGCTCGAGGATGCCGCCGTCGAGCGCGGGCGCACCCTGCTCGTAGACGGACGACGGTCCCCCGGAGAGCACGATCGCCGCCGGGTCCTTCGCCTTCACCTCGTCCGCGGTGATCGAGTGCGGGACGATCTCGCTGTAGACGTTGGCCTCACGCACGCGGCGAGCGATGAGCTGCGCGTACTGGGCTCCGAAGTCGACGACGAGGACGGGACGCTGTTCGGTCTCGCTCACCGAGCGGCCTCCTTCTCACGCTGCTGCGCAGCGGTCAGGTCGTGGTAGGTGTCCATCGCGATCTTCTGCATGCGGTGCTCGACCACGAAGGACATGAACGGGATGACGCCACCGAGGGCGATCAGCAGGAAGCGGATGGGCTTCCAGCGCATAATGCTCCACAGACGGAAGTCCGTGAAGAGGTAGAGGACGTACAGCCAGCCGTGGGCGATGAGGATCCCGATGGACAGGTTGAACGTGCCGGGCTCCTTGCCCGCGGTGCCCTCGGGCACGAAGAACTGCCCGCCGCCGAGCTGCATCTCGAGGTGCAGCGGCGTGTACTTGAGGATCATCTCGACCACGAGGGCCAGGAGCAGCACACCGGTGATGTACGCGGAGACGCGGTACCACTTCACCGCACCCGGGATCTTCGGGATGTCGCGGGTTCGGACGGTCAGAGCCATATCCGCCATCCTACCGTCGGTCGACGAGCGCCCCGTCGGCACTGTGGAGGCGTTCACGACGGTCCTCCTCCTCGCGCTCCCAGGCGTCCTTCACGAACCGGTACCAGAGGAACACGGCGAAGCCGGCGAACACGGCCCACTCGATCGCGTAGAAGAGGTTGAGCCAGTCGAACTGGACCTCACGCGTCGGAGCCCGGTCGGCGATGGTGCCGAGGTCGGCTGCCTTCGCGGTGGATCCGTCGGCGACGACGTACCCGAGGTACATGCGGTCGTCGAACTGCTTCCAGGTGTTGACGAACCGTGCGGGCGCCACGGCCGAGTACTCGCCCTTGTCGTACGTGTCCTGGTCGGGCGACTCCTCCGGGTAGAGCCGGCCCTCGACCGTGACGGTCTCGCCGTCGGCCAGACGGTCGCCACCGGCGACGGCGGCAGCGCGCTGGTCGGACCACCCGATCACGACCGGGAGGCTCGCTCCGGTCTCCGAGACGACGAGGTGCCCGACGGTCTGGTACGTCCCGCCTCCGCTCCGCCCGGTCAGGACGGTGGTGTCACCCGCGACGAAGGTGCCGGTGACGGTGACCTTCTGCCCGGCGAGGGACTCGGTGACGGGCCGCATCGGAGTGAGCGCGTCGTCGAGGGTCTCCTGCGTCTCCGTGGTGGCCGGGAGCGGCTTGCCGTTCTGGATGCTCCGCTCGAGCTGCCACTTGCCCAGGAACGCGAACACCGCCGCGAGCACGAGCGCCAGCAGCAGCAGCGCGATCCACCTCGGTCGTCGGGCAACAGCCCACATCTGTATCAGTACTCCGGATCGCGCTGTCGCACCGGGCGTTCGGGACGCTCGGCGGGGATCTCCACCGACGAGGTCACGGGTTCCTCGCGGGGCTCCGGTGCACCATTCTCGCGCTCTTCCCTCCCAGCCGCCTCCACGAGGGCGAACTCCTCCGCGAACTGGCGGTCGCGTTCGGCGCGACGGGCGGCCCTGGAGGCGTCCTCGTCGGCGACGCCGGCGACCGCGGCGGTGTGGATCGCCTCGTCGAGCGCCGGCCCGGTCGCTCCGGCGGCGACGCCGCGACCACCGCGGCTACCGAGGCGCGCGCGGAGACGCTGGCGCAGCCGCGCAACCCGCGCCGGACGCACCACGAGGCGGCCGATCCGGTCCGAGTTCACCGCGAGCAGCGGCCCGAGGACGGCCATGACGAGGACGTAGAGGCCCGCGAACGCGGTGATCCGCGCCTCCAGGCCGGCGGCGGCCGAGAGCGTGGCGAGGATCAGCGCGAACTCGCCGCGGTTCACCAGGATGACCGCGGTGTTGATCCCCTGCTGGACGCTGAAGCCGTTCATCCGGGCGACGATCTGACCGGCGACGGCGTTCAGGACGACGGTCATGCCGATCGCACCGAGGACCGGCCAGAGCACCTCGCCGAAGGTCGACAGGTCGAGCCCGAGTCCGAAGTTCACGAAGAAGAACGCGGCGAAGACGTCGCGCATCGGCAGCGCGAGCTGCTCGATGCGGTCGCGGTAGCGCGTGGCGCCGCAGAGCAACCCGATCACGAACGCGCCGATGGCGTCGGTGACGCCGAGGATCTCGCCGATGCCGCCGAACATCACCGCGAGGCCGAAGAACAGCACCGTGAAGAGCTCGTCGTCGCGGGTGGCGAAGATCTTCGACACCCACTTGCCGGCGAAGCGGGCGAGGGTGAACATCACGACGAGGAACCCGAACGCGAGCCCGAGCTTGCCGATCACACCCCAGACGTTCGTGTCGCCGGAGAGCACGACGGAGACGATCGCCAGGTAGATCGCGATGAAGACGTCCTCGATGACCGTCACGCCGAGGATCATCGGCGTCTCGTCGTTCGCCAGCCGTCGGAGCTCGATGAGCAGCTTCGTGACGATCGCGCTCGACGAGGTCGCCGTCATGCCCGCGATGATCAGGGCCTCGCGCGTGCCCCAGCCGAGCGAGAACCCGAACGCGAACCCGATCCCCATGTTGATCGCGACGTAGGTGCCGCCGGAGACGAGCAGCTTGCCGGCGTTGCCGTAGAACTCCTCCTGGTCGAACTCGAGCCCGAGGTTGAACAGGAGGAGGACCAGCCCGAACGTCGCGATCAGCTCGATCGTGTCGGACTCGACGTTCAGCCCGATCCACGGGGTGTGCGGGCTCGCGATGAGCCCCACGAGCATGTAGATGGGGATCGCCGGCAGGCCGATGGTCTTGCCCAGGCGTCCGAGGACGTAGGCGATGACGAACAGCACACCGATGGTGAGCAGCTCACCGCCCAGGTGCACGCGCTAGCTCCGGCGCGGGGCCTCGGCCGAGGCGGCCGCAAGCTCTCCGCTGCGGTAGAACGAGAACGCCTTCGCGACCTTCTCGGGCGCGCCGGCGACGACGATGGTGTCGCCCGGGAACACGACGAAGTCCGGGGAGGGAGCCGGGTTGGCGCTGTCGCCACGGACCACCGCGACGACGGTCAGGCCGATGAAGCCCGAGTCGTGGAGGTCGCCGAGGGGCTTGCCGGCGATGGCGTCGTCGTAGTCGACGGAGAACCAGTCGATGCTGAGGCCCGGGATCTCGTCGAGCTTGTCGAGGCCCTCGGTGATCCGGGTGCCGCCGAGGAGCTCCGCGAGGGTGTGCGCTTCGTCCTCGCTGAGGCGCAGCGACACCTTCTCCGACTTGTCCGCGCCGTCGGAGACGTCCGCGAAGGAGATGAGGTCGGAGTGTCCCGACCGGTGCGTGATGACACCGCACTTGCCACCGTCGTCGGTGTAGAAGCTGTGCAGCACGCCGACTCCGGGGAGCTTGACGCGATGGACGTCGACCATGAGATGGCCTCCCTTTCCGAGTACCACGATGATAACCACCGCCGGTCGCCGGGCATTCCGGGTCATCCGGTCGGTGGACGCGTCGGGCTCGGGGCCCGGGCTAGCGTCGGGGGATGCAGCGATCTCGGGGTGTCGTGGCCGTCGTCGGCGTGGCGGTGGTGGCGCTGTACGCCGCGCTGCTCGTCGTGGTCCAGCTGGTGCTCGACCCGCTCGCGGCGGTGCCGGGACGGTCGCTGGGCTCGATCTACGCCGAGCTCGAGCGGCAGGGCTTCCACACCAGTGTCGACGTGGCGGTGGTCGTCGGGGTCGGCGTCGTGGGCGTGCTGCTCGCCGCGGGCCTCCAGTGGGTCCTCTCGGAGCAGCGGGCACCGCTGTTCGCGATGGTCGCGGCGCACCTCGGCGTGCTCGCCGCGGGGATCGCGCCCGCCTGGATGAGCGGGACCGCGCTCGGCATGGACGTCGCCGACGCGTTCATGGTCGACGGCGGGTACCACACCGCCTGGTTCACGGTCCTCGTCGGCGCCAGCGGCGCCGCCCTCGTCGCGATGCCGTTCGTGCTCGTCGTCGGCCAGGCCGTGCACGTCCGACGCACCGCCCACCGGACGTCCGCGGTCTGACGGGCGCGCACCGTGCCTCCAGGCCGGTCTGGAGGCACGGTGCGGCTCGGCGACGTCCGTCGCCTACCGGGGTTCGCTCGTCTTCTCCCCGACCACCTGCTCGTCGGACGCCTTCGCACCGTCCGCACCGCTCGACCGGCCGCCGCCGACGACCACGTCGTCCTCGTCGAAGCCGAACGCGATGTCCGGCGCCTCGAGGCGGACGCGGTCCGCCGACTCGTCGTCGGGCTGGAGCTGCGACGCGCGCTCGGCCGCGACGCGCGTGAGATAGTTCGAGACCTCGTTCTCGGTGGTCTCCTGGTCCCACCCGAGGACGTCGGCCATGAGCTTCGCGGCGACCGGCGCCGCGGACTCCCCGCGGTCCCAGGCCTCGATCGAGATGCGGGTGCGCCGGGCGAGGACGTCCTCGAGGTGCAGGGCGCCCTCGTGCGAGGCCGCGTAGACGACCTCGGCACCGATGTAGTCGTCGGCCTGCGGGAGCGGTTCGGCGAGGGACGGGTCCTGCTCGACGAGCTGCAGGACCTCGGTCGCCAGCGTGCCGTAGCGGTTGAGCAGGTGCTCGATGCGGACCTTGTGCACCCCGACCGACCGTGCCGTGCGCCCGCGCCGGTTCCACGCGGCCGGGTAACCCTCGGCGCCGAGGAGCGGGATGTCCTCGGTGGTCGACTCCGGGATCTTGCCGTCCATCGCCGCGACGGCCTCGTCGATGGCGTCCTTGCCCATCACGCGGTACGTCGTCCACTTGCCGCCGGCCACGACGACGAGTCCTGGCGCGGTGTGCGCGACGACGTGCTCGCGGCTGAGCTGCGAGGTCTGGTCGGACTCGCCGGCGAGGAGCGGGCGGAGGCCGGCGTAGACGCCCTCGACGTCCTCGCGGGTGAGCGGGACCGCGAGCACCTTGTTGACGTGCTCGAGGATGTAGTCGATGTCCGCCGCGGTCGCCGCGGGGTGCGCCTTGTCGAGGTTCCAGTCGGTGTCGGTGGTGCCGACGAGCCAGTGCCGGCCCCACGGGATGACGAAGAGGACGCTCTTCTCGGTGCGGAGGATCATGCCGGTGTTCGACTGGAAGCGGTCACGCGGGATGACGAGGTGCACGCCCTTCGACGCCCGCACCTTGAACTGCCCGCGGGTGCCGACCATGGCCTGGGTGTCGTCGGTCCACACGCCCGTCGCGTTGACGACCTGCTTGGCCCGGACGTCGAAGCGCTCACCGGTCTGGATGTCGTGCGCGTGGGCGCCGACGACCCGCTCCCCCACCTTGATGAAGCCCTCGATGCGGACCCGGCTCGCGGCGTGCGCACCGTACGACGCTGCCGTGCGGACGAGCGAGGCGACGTAGCGCGCGTCGTCGACCTGCGCGTCGTAGTAGGTCATGCCGCCGACGAAGGCGTCCTTCTTCAGGCCGGGCATGTTCTTCAGGACCTGCTTGCGGCTGAGGTGCCGGTGGTGCGGAACGCCCGGGGGTCGGCCGCCGGACCAGCTGAACACGTCGTACATCGCCATGCCGATGCCGATGTAGAAGCGCTCCCACACCCGGTGGTTGAGCGGGTAGAGGAAGCGGACGGGCTTCACCAGGTGCGGGGCGATCCGCTGGAGGAGCAGACCGCGCTCGATCAGGGCCTCACGCACGAGCGCGAAGTTGAGCTGCTCGAGGTACCGGATGCCGCCGTGCACGAGCTTCGAGGACCGGCTCGACGTGCCCGAACCCCAGTCGCGGGCCTCGACGATGCCGACGCTCAGGCCACGCGTGGCGGCGTCGAGCGCGCTGCCGGCGCCGACGATGCCGCCGCCGACCACGAGGACGTCCACCTCGTGCTCCTTGAGCGCGGTGATCGCCGCCGCGCGTTCGTCCGGACCGAGCTTCACGGTCGGGTCGAACCCGACCCCACCGGCCGAGCGGGCCGTCGTGCTGCTGGTGGTCGTTGCCTTCGCCATGGTCGCCTCCGGTTCACGGGCGGCGCCGGAGCGTCAGTGCTGGTGGTACGGCGCCACGACCACTTCTACTCGCTGGAACTCCTTGACGTCGGAGTATCCGGTGGTCGCCATCGACCGACGCAGGGCGCCGACGATGTTCGCGCGGCCGTCCCACGTCGGGGTCGGGCCGTGCAGGACGTTCTCAAGCGGGGCGATCGTGCCGACCTCGACCCGGCGGCCGCGGGGCAGCTCCGGGTGGTGGGCCTCGGCACCCCAGTGGAAGCCGCCGCCGGGGGCCTCGGTCGCGCGGGCCAGGGCCGTGCCGAGCATGACCGCGTCGGCACCCATCGCGATCGCCTTGACGACGTCGCCCGCGGTGTCGAGCCCGCCGTCGGCGATGACGTGCACGTACCGGCCGCCGGACTCGTCCATGTAGTCACGACGGGCTCCGGCGACGTCCGCCACGGCGGTGGCCATCGGCGCGTGGATCCCGAGCGCGGCGCGGGTGGTCGACGCTGCGCCGCCGCCGAAGCCGACGAGGACCCCCGCGGCACCGGTGCGCATGAGGTGCAGGGCCGCCGTGTAGGTCGAGGCACCGCCGACGATCACGGGGACGTCGAGCTCGTAGATGAACTTCTTGAGGTTCAGCGGCTCTTCGTCCTGCGAGACGTGCTCCGCCGAGACCGTCGTGCCGCGGATGACGAACAGGTCGACGCCGGCGTCGACGACGGTCTGCGAGAACTCCTGCGTGCGCTGCGGGCTGAGCGAGCCGGCGACCGGCACCCCGGCGGCGCGGATCTCGGCGAGGCGCGCGGTGATCAGCTCGGCCTTGATCGGCTCGGAGTAGATCTCCTGCATGCGCTTCGTGACGTTGCCGTCGGTGAGGCTCTTGATCTCCTCGTAGTACGGCGCCGGGTCCTCGTAGCGGGTCCAGAGACCCTCGAGGTCGAGGACACCGAGGATGCCGAGCTTGCCCATCTGGATGACCGTGGCCGGCGAGGCGACGGAGTCCATCGGCGCGGAGAGGATCGGCGACTCGAACGTGAACGCGTCGATCGTCCACTGGACGGAGACGTCGCGCGGGTCACGCGTGCGTCGCGAGGGGACCACCGCGATGTCGTCGAACGCGTACGCCCGTCGTCCGCGCTTGCCTGCACCGATCTCGACTTCACTCACGGGCACAGCCTAGCGGGCGGCCCCCACACGGGTCCCCGACCGGGTGGACGGTCGCCGGGCGGTCTCGACGAGTCCGGACAGTAGCTCGGGGTAGTCGATGCCGACCGCCGCGAACATCTTCGGCAGCTGCGACTGCGCGGTGAGTCCGGGCATCGTGTTCACCTCGTTGAGGACGACCTCGCCCTCCGGCGTGACGAAGCAGTCGACGCGGGCGAGGCCGGCGCACCCGAGGCGTGCGAACAGGGTGCGGGCCACGGTGTCGATGCGCTCCGCGACCGCGGGCACGAGCGGGGCCGGCAGCACGAACCGCGCGCTGCCGTCGTACTTCGTGTCGGCGTCGAAGAACCCGGCGGCGTCGTTGAGGACCTCGAGCGGCGGGCCCACGACGAGTTCGCCGGTGACCCGTTCGAGCACGGCGACGTCGACCTCGCGTCCGGTCACGAGACGCTCGACGAGCACGCGGTCGTCGTGCGCGAACGCCTCGGCGAGTGCTGCGTCCAGCTGCCCGGGAGCGTCGACCCGGCTCACCCCGTAGCTCGAACCGCCGGCCACCGGCTTGACGATCCAGGGCATCGGACCGACGGTCACCGCGAGCGCGGCGGAGTCGACCGTGCGCGCCTCGGCCCGGGTGAGCAGGGTGCTCGGGGCGACGGCGACCCCCGACGCCTGGGCGACGAGCTTCGTCGCCCACTTGTCCATGGCGAGCGCCCCGGCACAGACCGGGGAACCGACGACGGGCACCCCGGCGAGCGCGGCGAGTGCGGCGAGCGAGCCGTCCTCACCGCCGGGACCGTGCACCGCGGGGAACACCACGTCAGCGGCGGCGAGCACCGCCGCGGCCTCGGGGAAGGAGCACGGCAGGTCGGCCGATCGCCACCCGCCGTCGCGTTCGATCGTCAGACGCGCGACCTCGTACCGCGTCGGGTCGAGGGCGGCCGCGACCGAGGCGGCGCTCGCGAGGCCGACCTCGTGCTCGCTGTTGGCGCCGCCGCCGATGACGACGACGCGGACGGGTGCGGTGGTGCTCATGCGCTGCTCCTGCTGGTGGTGGTGTCGACGGCTCGCTCGATGCGGCCGCCGAGTCCGGTGATGATCTCGTGGGCGTTCGTGTCGGCCCAGGTCGCCCAGTCGGCGGCGGTCGGGCCGGGTGCCCCGAGGAGCGTCACGACCTCGCCGCGCACGACCTCGGGTCCGGGCACCCCGGTCACGTCGAGCACGACCTGGTCCATGTTGATCCGCCCGACCACGGGGACGAGGTGGCCTCGGAGCCGCACCTGCGCCGACCCGGAGGCGGCCCGCGGCACCCCGTCCGCGTAGCCGACCGGCAGCACGGCGAGCACGGCGTCCCGCGGCGCGGTCCACGTGCCGTCGTAGCCGACCGGGGTGCCCGCACGGACGGACCGCACCGCGACGACCGGAGCGGTGACCGTCATCGCGGCGACGAGTCCGGCGTGCCCGGGGCCGATGCCGACGAGGGCGGCGCCGACGCGGACGGCGATGCCGGTGAGGTCGGCCCCGGCGAACGCGGCCGGCGTCCCGCCGAGGTGCAGCTCGACCGGGTGCCCGAGGGTCAGGTCGGCCGCGAGCCCGGCGAGCCGCAGCAGGGTGGCGGCGCGCGAGGCCGAGGCGCGGTCGGCGTTCGGCACGTGGCCCATCACCGCGCGGACGACGACGTACCCGGCGCGTTCGGCAGCGCCGGCGGCGTCGAGGAGCGCCTGCCAGCGGTGGGGTTCGGCGCCCTCGCGCGCCATGCCGGTGTCGACGTGCAGGTGCACGACCACGGCGGTCCCCGAGCGGCGTCCGGCCTCGGCGACGGCGACGAGGGTGGCCCGGTCACCGACCGCGACCTCGACCCGCTCGCGGGCGGCGGTCGTGAAGTCGGCGCCGGGGAGGTGCAGCCAGCAGAGCACGCGGGCGTCGATGCCCGCGGCGCGGAGGGCGAGCGCCTCGGGCAGTGTGGCCGTGCCGAGCGCGGTAGCCCCCGCGGCGAGCGCGGTCGTCGCCACCGTGGCCGCGCCGTGCCCGTAGCCGTCGGCCTTCACGACGGCGATCAGGTCGTGTCCTCGGACGGTGACCCGGCGGACGTTCGCGGCGATCGCGGCGGGGTGCACGGTGCGGAGCGGCCCGACCGCAGACGTCGGCGGCACGGGCACCGCGCCGACGCGCGGGTCGTTGATGAGCGTGGTCACGCCCTCAGCGTGGCGTCACCGCATCCCGCGCGGATCGGGGCCGAGGCTGAGCACCGTCCCCCTGGAGGATGAAGCACGCTCAGCCTCGAGGACGACGCTTCCTCAGGATCCGCAGCGTGAGGCCGAGGAGCACGACGAGCACGACCAGGACGACGAGCAGCACGGCGGCCGCCTTCACGAGCAGCGCGGCCCCCACGAAGAGCACGACGAAGAGCAGCCACACGGCGGCGTCGAGCACGAGGGGTCCGGGGGTCCGCACCCCGGCAACGGTAGCCGAACGGCGGGGACGACCCGCGCCTCCAGGCCGGGGAACGGGGCGAGGGAATGGGGCCGTGCGGCGCGGAGCGTCCACGCACGGCCCCACCCGGAGCGGATCCCACCCCCACAGCGGGACCCGCGGTCGACCAGCGCTAGCGCGCCGAGTCGACGTCCTTGGCGAGCGTCCCCAGGTACAGCTCGATGACCTCCGGGTCGTCGGCGAGCTCACGCCCGGTGCCCGAGTACGCGTTCCTCCCCTGGTCGAGCACGTACCCACGATCGCAGATCTGCAGACAGCGTCGCGCGTTCTGCTCGACCATGATGATCGACACACCGGCCTTGTTGATCCGGCGCGTCCGGATGAAGGTCTCGTCCTGGCGCACCGGCGACAGGCCGGCGCTCGGCTCGTCGAGCAGCAGCACCTTCGGGTCCATCATCAGCGCACGGGCCATCGCGACCGACTGCCGCTCGCCGCCGGAGAGCGAGCCGGCCCGCTGGTTGCGTCGCTGCGCGAGCACCGGGAAGAGGTCGTAGATGACCTCGAGCCGCTCGGCGAACTTCCGGGGCCGGAGGTACAGCCCCATCTGGAGGTTCTCCTCGATGGACAGGGAGGGGAAGACGTTGTTCGTCTGCGGGACGAACCCCACCCCGGCCTGCACGAGCTTGTTCGCCTTGAGGTTCGTGATGTCCTCGCCCTGCAGGGTCACCGCACCCTCGCGGATGGAGACCAGGCCGAACAGGGCCTTGAGGAGCGTCGACTTCCCCGCGCCGTTCGGGCCGATGATGCCGATGAGCTCGCCCGGGTAGCAGTCGAGGTCACAGCCGTTGAGGATGTTCACCCCGGGCAGGTACCCGGCGACGAGGTTCTTGGCGCTGAGGACCGGCTCGCCGCGGTCGATCGTCGCGGTCGCGGACGTCGCGCCCGTCGCGCCCGTCGCGTCGGTCGCCGGACTGGAGGCGCTGCTCGCGTTCGTGGGCTCGCTCGCGTCGGTCATCGGGTCGCCTCCTGCTCGTCTTCCTCGCGCTGTTCGTCTTCCTGCTCGACCTCTTCGGCGAGCTCCTCGTAGGTCTCCTCGGTCAGGAGCGAGTCGTCACCGAGGTCGGTGTCGTGGTGGGCGCCGAGGTACGCGTCGATGACGGCCTGGTCGTCCATCACGGTGTCCGCCGGGCCCTCGGCCACGACCTTGCCCTCGGCCATCACGACCACCCAGTCCGAGATGTGCCGGACCATGTGCATGTCGTGCTCGACGAAGAGGACCGTCATGCCGTCGTCGCGGAGGGACTGGATGTGCCCGAGCAGCGACTGGGTCAGCGCCGGGTTCACGCCGGCCATCGGCTCGTCGAGCATGATCATCGTCGGGTCGGACATGAGCGCCCGGGCCATCTCGAGGAGCTTGCGTTGCCCGCCCGAGAGCGAGCCGGCGTAGTCGTCCTGCTTCTCGAGGAGCTTGAAGCGGGCGAGCAGCTCCTCCGCCTTCGCGGTGATCTCGCGCTCGCGCTTCCGCCAGAGCGCCGGGACCAGACCGACGAAGAAGTTCTCCCCCGGCTGGTCGCGGGCGCCGAGCAGCATGTTCTGCATCACCGTGAGCCGGGACAGCGCCTTGGTGAGCTGGAACGTGCGGACCATGCCCTTGTTCGCGATGTGCGTCGCGCTCGTCTTCTGCAGCGTGTCCCCGTTGAACCGGGTCGTGGCACCGGGGCTCGGCTTGTCGAACCCCGTGAGCAGGTTGAAGAAGGTGGTCTTGCCGGCGCCGTTCGGGCCGATCAGCGCGGTGATCGAGCCGCGCTGGACCTCGAGGTGGTCGACGTCGACCGCGGTCATGCCGCCGAAGCGCCGCGTGACGGTGTCCACCGTGAGGATGGCGTCGTCCTTCGGGTGCGCGTAGGTCTCAGACACTGAACGTCAGCTCCTTCTTGTTGCCGAGGAGTCCCTGTGGGCGGAACACGATGAGGAGCATGAGCGCGACGCCGACGAGCACGTAGGAGAACTGCTCCGCCTGCTGCTGGTTCATGATCGAGTCGGGGATGAAGTCACCCGCCACCGTGCGGATGAAGAGCCGGACGACGAAGAACAGCACCGCGCCGAGCACCGGGCCGAACACCGTCGCAGCGCCTCCGAGGATGAGTGCCGTCCAGATGAAGAACGTCATCGAGCGGCCCATGGCGTCCGGCTGCACGGAACTCGGCAGGACGTAGACCACGCCGGCCAGGGCACCGAGTGCGCCACCGAAGACGAGCGCCTGCATCTTGTACGAGTAGACGTTCTTGCCGAGGGAACGCACGGCGTCCTCGTCCTCGCGGATCGCCTTGACGACACGGCCCCACGGGCTCCGCATGAGCAGGAAGAGCACGAGCGTGAACAGGGCGACGAGCCCCCACGCCGCGAGCCGGATCCACCAGCCGTTGACGCCGTTGTTCGAGTACGTGAACCACAGGATCGTCGTGGTGCCGTCCGGCAGCGGGCTGATGGCGTTGAACGGGTCACGGTAGGTCGAACCGGCGATGCCGTTCGAGCCGCCGGTCGTGTCGGTGAGCAGGCTCGAACGTCCGACCATGCGGATGATCTCCGCGCCGGAGATCGTGACGATCGCCAGGTAGTCGCCGCGGAGCCGCAGCGTGGGGATGCCGAGGATGATCGCGAACACAATGGCGATGGCGAGGGCGACGAGCACGGCGACCACGAACGGCAGCCCGTTCGTGATCGAGATCGCGAAGCCGTACGCGCCGAGCAGCAGGAACGCCGCCTGGCCCATGTTGACGAGGCCGGTGAGACCGAAGTGCACGTTGAGGCCGATCGCGGCGAGCGCGAACGCTGCCGTGGTCGGGGCGAGTGCTTCCTGCGACAACGCGGAGAGCAGGGAGAGGAAGTAGTCCATGGCGACGCTCCTTAGCCGATCCGCTCGGCGCGACCGAAGATGCCCTGCGGCCGGAACAGCAGGATGAGGATGAGGATCACGAGGGCCGTGGCGTACTTGAAGTCGCCCGGCAGCACGAGGTTCGTGAGCTCCACGACGATGCCGATGATCATCGAGCCCGCGAGTGCCCCGTACGCGGTGCCGAGACCACCGAGGGTCACCGACGCGAACATGAGCAGGAGCAGCTGGAGGCCGGTCTGCCAGTTGACGCCGTTGAGCACGAGGCCGAGCATGACGCCGGACAGGCCGGCGAGGCCGGCGGCGAGCGTCCACACGAACCGGATCACCCGGTCCACGTCGATGCCGGACGCCGCGGCGAGCGCCGGGTTGTCCGAGACCGCGCGGGTGGCCCGGCCGAAGCGGGTCTTCGCGAGGAAGAGCCCCGTGGCGACGAGCACGACGAGGGCGATCGCCATCGCGACGTAGGACTGCACGGTCAGCGTGATGCCCGCGAAGGACAGCGTCTCCGGGTTGCCCTTCTGGATGCGGACCGTGGCGGCGCCGAAGAAGTACTGGAAGGCGTACTGCGCGGCGATCGAGAGGCCGATCGTGACGATCATGAGCTGCGTGAGGCTGATGCGCTTCCGGCGGAGCGGCCGCCAGATCGCCGCGTCCTGCAGGTAGCCCGTGGCGGCGCACAACAGCGTGACGACGATGCCCGTCACCCAGATGTTCCACCCGAGCTGGTTCGCGAAGACGTAGGCGAGGAGACCGCCGAGGGTCACCTGCTCACCGTGCGAGAAGCTCGAGAGCCCCGTGGTGCCGTAGATCAGCGACAGGCCGATCGACGCCAGCGCGATGAGGAGCCCGAGTCGGATCCCCGAGGCGAACTGCTGCCAGGCGCGGGCGAAGCTGAAGCTGCTCGTGTCCGCCTGCGTGGTGGCGCCCTGCTGGTCCGAGAGCTGGAAGATCTGACCGACGTTGGCGTTCAACGTCGCGGAGACCTTCCGGTCGGCGTCGGCCGCGTTCGTCAGGTACTGCCCCTTCGGCAGCGTGTCCTGGTCGACGCTCACGGTGTACTGCCCGGCCGTCGTGACCGAGACCGACCAGCGACCGGAGTCGTCGGTCGTCGCGGTCTGGTCGAAACCGCCCGCACCCGTGACGTCGACGTCGACCCCGACGGCGGGCTTCCGCTCGGCGTCGAGGATCGTGCCGCGGATGCAGCCGTTCGTGGTGCTGACCGTGCACGGCCCGGTCGGGCTCGACGCACTGGCGGACGGGCTGCTCGTCGCCGCCTGCGCCGCGGGCGACACTGCCCAGTCGATCGCGAAGGTGGCGAGGAAGGCGAGGAAGAGTACTGCGGCGAGGAGCAGGCGGCTGCGGCCTGGTGCCCCTCGGCGGAACCGGCGCAGCAGTGCCGGCCCCGGCGGAGTGATGGAACCCACGGATGAGCCTCTCGTTCGGATGTCGAGGACCCTAGGGAGTTTTTGTGTCCCCCGTGTTTCCACCACGTTCCCTGGAGAAATCGTGCCGTAACCGTGATGCTGCTCAGGAACGGGAGCCACTCCTGGTCCGGAATGCGCGTGCACCCCCGCGCGTTACCATTGCTCATCCGGAACCCGTTGCTGCGTTCCCGGTGTCTCGACCACTTCAGGTGCCGCCCGCACGGCACCCCGCCCACGAAGGGGACTCATGGACCAGCCGGATCCGTTCGGATTCATCGGACTCACGTACGACGACGTCATGCTCCTGCCCGGACACACCGACGTCATCCCGAGCGAGGCGTCCACGACGTCCCGGCTCACCAAGCGCATCCAGGTGCACGTCCCGCTGCTCTCCGCGGCGATGGACACCGTCACCGAGGCCCGCATGGCGATCGCGATGGCGCGCCAGGGCGGCATCGGCATCCTGCACCGCAACATGTCCATCGCCGACCAGGCCGCGGCGGTCGACAAGGTCAAGCGGTCCGAGTCGGGCATGATCACCAACCCGGTGACCACCACCCCGGACGCCACCGTGGCCGAGGTCGACGCGATCTGCGGGCAGTTCCGCGTCTCCGGCCTGCCGGTGGTCGAGGGCGACGGCAAGCTCGTGGGCATCATCACGAACCGCGACATGCGCTTCGTGGCGCCCTTCGAGCACCAGACCACGCTCGTGCGCGACGTCATGACGAAGGCGCCGCTCATCACGGCCCCGGTCGGCATCGACCCCGACGACGCCGTCGCGATCTTCGCCGAGCACAAGATCGAGAAGCTCCCCCTCGTCGACGAGTCCGGCCGGCTCAAGGGCCTCATCACGGTCAAGGACTTCGACAAGAGCGAGAAGTACCCGGACGCCACGAAGGACGACGCGGGACGGCTGCGCGTGGGCGCGGCCATCGGCTTCTTCGGCGACGCCTGGCAGCGCGCGACCGCCCTGCTCGAGGCGGGCGTGGACGTCCTCGTCGTCGACACCGCCAACGGCGAGAGCGAAGGCGTGCTCGACATGGTGCGCCGCATCAAGGCCGACCCGGCGTTCGCCGGTGTGGACGTGATCGGCGGCAACGTGGCGACCCGTTCCGGCGCGCAGGCGCTCATCGACGCGGGTGTCGACGCCGTCAAGGTCGGCGTGGGCCCGGGCTCGATCTGCACCACGCGGGTCGTCGCCGGTGTCGGCGTGCCCCAGGTCACCGCCGTGTACGAGGCATCGCTCGCCGCCCGCGAAGCCGGTGTCCCGGTCATCGCCGACGGCGGCCTGCAGTACTCGGGCGACATCGCGAAGGCCCTCGTCGCGGGTGCCGACACGGTCATGCTCGGCTCGCTCCTCGCGGGCACCGACGAGTCCCCCGGCGACCTCGTCTTCGTCAACGGCAAGCAGTTCAAGGCGTACCGCGGGATGGGCTCCCTCGGCGCACTGCAGACCCGCGGCAAGAAGACCTCGTACTCGAAGGACCGCTACTTCCAGGCCGACGTCCCCTCGGACGACAAGCTCATCCCCGAGGGCATCGAGGGCCAGGTGCCCTACCGCGGCTCCGTGGCGAACGCCGTCTACCAGCTCGTCGGCGGGCTCCGGCAGTCGATGTTCTACGTCGGCGGCCGGACGATCCCGGAACTCAAGGCCCGCGGCAAGTTCGTCCGGATCACCCCGGCCGGGCTGAAGGAGTCGCACCCGCATGACGTGCAGATGGTCGTCGAGGCGCCGAACTACAGCCGCTGACGCAACCAGCGCCGAACGCCCCGTTCCTCGTCGAGGAGCGGGGCGTTCGCGCGTCCGGAGCCGATCAGTTGTGCGCCTGCTCAGATTCATCACGGCTCTGTAACGAAACATCCAGGGGTGGATGATCGTCACACGGGCGAAACGTATCCGCTCTAGCTTTCTCGACATCCCACGCGGAGGACACCGCGCTCGACCCGATGCGGTCCGGCCCCCCGCGCAGAGAAAGGGCTCCACGGATGATCAGAACCACCCGTGCCACCTCGGCACTGGCAGTGGCGGGAGTTGCAGCGCTCCTGCTCGCCGCGTGTTCCACCACCTCGGGCGGCAGCGCCCCTTCGGAGTCCGCCTCCGGCGGCGCGAAGAAGGACCCGGCCGCGAGCTGCAAGGCTCCGGACAACCCCAGCACCGATGCGCTGAAGATCGGCACGATCCTGCCGCTCACCGGCTCGCTGGCGTACCTCAACCCGCCCGCCGAGTCCGGCGTCGGCCTCGCGGTCGAGGACATCAACGCCGCCGGGGGCGTGCTGGGCAAGGACGTCTCGATCAGCCCCGCCACCGACTCGGGTGACAGCAACGACATGACCGTGTCGAGCGCCGCAGCCACGAAGCTCGTGAACGCGAAGGTGCCGGTCGCGATCGGCGCGGAGTCCTCGTCCGTCACCCTCAACGTGATCGACCAGCTCACGAGCAACTGCATCGTGGAGATCTCCCCCGCGAACACCGCGACCGACCTCTCGGGCTACTCTTCGTACTACTTCCGGACCGCTCCGCCGGACTCGGTGCAGGGCTCGGCGCTCGGCCAGCTGGTCACCGGTGACGGCAACGCCAAGGTCGCGTTCCTCGTCTTCAACGACACCTACGGCACGGGCCTGCGCAACTCGGTCCAGGCCGCGGTGGAGGCCTCTGGTGGCCAGGTCGTCTACGGCGGCAAGGGCAAGGGCCAGGAGTTCCCGCCCGGACAGACGACGTTCTCGTCCGAGGTGACGGCGGCGCTCGACTCGAAGCCGGACGCGATCGTCGTGCTCGCCTTCGACGAGACGAAGTCGATCATCCCGGAGCTCAAGGCGCAGAACGCCGACATGTCGAAGATCTACATGTCCGACGGCAACACGGCGGACTACTCGAAGGACTTCGACGCCGGCACCCTCACCGGCGCCCAGGGCACCATCCCCGGCGCCTCGCCGAAGGACGACCTGAAGAAGCGCTTCGCCGAGTTCTACAAGACGTCCTCGGGCAAGACGCTCGCCGACTACTCGTACGCGGCCGAGTCCTACGACGCCACCGTGCTCGCGGCCCTCGCTGCCGTGAAGGGCAAGGGCACCGACTCGGGCACCATCCAGGCCAACATGGCCGCGGTGTCCGGCGCCGACGGCGGCACCGAGTGCTCGACCTTCAAGGAGTGCTCGTCGCTCCTCGGTGACGGGAAGGACATCCACTACACGGGTCCGTCCGGCATCGGTCCGTTCGACGAGAACAACGACCCGTCGAGCGCCTACATCGGCATCTACAAGTTCGACAAGGACAACAAGCCGGTCTACCAGAGCGCCATCCAGGGCTCGGTGAAGTAGGTCCGACCAGCACGACTGGCCCCGAGTCTCGGCTGTACGCAGCCGAGACTCGGGGCCAGCGTCGTGTCTCGTGGCGGATGGCGCGAGATCTGTCGCCGGGCGCGAGACTCGCCTCCGCGGACACGGCCGGGAGGCACGACCCGCCCCCGTCGGGTCAGGCCGGGTCCGCCAGCGGGGCGGCCTGGGCACGCCGGCGCGAGGACCGTGCGGCGGCGAAGCTGTCCACCGTGAGCACGACGAGCGCCAGCCACACGATCGCGAAGCCCGCCCACCGCTCGGGCGGCATCGGCTCGTGCTGCACGACCACCCCGACGAGGAGCTGCATCACCGGTGCGAGGTACTGCGTCAACCCCAGGGTCGACAGGCTGACCCGCCGGGCCGACGAGGCGAAGAGCAGCAGCGGCACCGCGGTCGCCGGGCCGGTCAGCACCGTCACGACGACGTGCCCCCAGCCCTCGCTCGTGAACGTCACCCCGCCACCGAGGCCCGTCACACCCATCACCAGCAGCGCCGCCACCGCGAGCGGCAGCAGCCACACCGTCTCGATCGTCAGCCCGCTCAGCGCGTCCACCGTGCCCCCGACCCGCTTCTTCACGAGTCCGTAGAGCCCGAACGAGAACGCGAGCGCCAGTGAGATCCACGGCATCTGCCCGTACCCGACCGCGATGACCACGACCGCGACGACGCTGATCCCGACCGCGGCCCACTGCGCCGGACGCAGGCGCTCCCGCAGCACGACGACGCCGAGCGCGATCGTGACGAGCGGGTTGATGAAGTAGCCGAGGGCGGCCTCGACCGTGTGGCCGGTCGTCGTCGCGGCGACGTACACGGTCCAGTTCACGAGGATGAGCACCGCGGCGAGCCCCATCACGAGCATCACACGGCGCTGGGCGACCAGGGAGCGGGTCCGGAGCCACGACCGCGTGACGACGATCGCGACCGCGCAGAACACCAGCCCGAAGACGATCCGCCACGCGACGATCTCGACCGCGCCGGCCGGGGACATCGCTGCGAAGAGCAGCGGCATGAGTCCCCACAGCCCGTACGCGACGATCGCCTGCACGACACCGACGGATGCCTCGCTGCGGGCGGACTGGGCGGGCGTCGGTTCGGCCACGGAACCATCCTAGGAAGCCGCGCCGACGCTGAGGCCCGGCACTGTGCCTCCGCCCATCGGCACGGCCGCCGCGTCGCTGGCGCGTCGCGTCGGAACCGGCGACGTGGGCCCGGGCCGGAAGCGCAGCGGACGCACGAACGCCCCGCCGGCCTGGTGGCCGACGGGGCGTTCGCAGTGTGGCTGGACTCAGCGCACGACGACCGCGAGGACGTCGCGGGCCGAGAGGACCAGCAGGTCCTCGCCCGAGTACTTGACCTCGGTGCCGCCGTACTTGGAGTAGATGACCTTGTCGCCGACGGCGATGTCCAGCGGGATGCGGTTGCCGTTGTCGTCGACGCGGCCCGGGCCCACTGCCACGACCTCGCCCTCCTGGGGCTTCTCCTTGGCGGTGTCCGGGATGACCAGACCGGAAGCGGTGGTCTGCTCCGCCTCGACCTGGCGGATGACGATGCGATCCTCGAGCGGCTTGATGCTGACGGCCACGGTGACCTCTTCTTTCTCGGTACTGACTCGGTACAGATGGGAACCGGGTTGGCACTACGCACAGGAGAGTGCCAACGCCAACTCTAGGGGGTCCGCTGGCACTCGGTCAATCCGAGTGCCAGCGCGGTGGACCCGGTGCTGCACCTGGGAGGATCGGAGGATGGACGCCGCCGAACTCGCCCAGCTGCTCACCCCC
>NZ_BMOI01000008.1 GCF_014646995.1 Curtobacterium luteum
ACCAACCCCCGCACCGTGTGCGCAACCTCGCACCATGCGCACGCGCCGCCGAGCCACGCGCACGCGCGCCGCGGCCTACGGGTGCAGCAGCGCCGCGATCGCGACGAGCACCGGCACGGACCCGACGGTCGTGAGGAGCACGACGTCCCGCGCCACCGGCACGGCCGCCCCGTACCGCTGCGCGTAGTTGAACACGTTCTGCGCGGCCGGCAGCGCCCCGAGCGTCGTCAGCACGAACACGTCCTGGTCGCCGAGCCCGAACACCGACCGGGCGAGGACGAACGCCACCGTCGGCATCACCACGAGCTTGATCGCCGAGGCGACGAGGACGTCCGTCCGGATCGACGGGTCCCGCAGCGGCGTCGCACCGTGCAGGCTCATGCCGAAGGACAGCAGGATGACCGGCACCGCGGCAGCTCCCACGAGCGAGAACGGCTCGAGCACGGGAGCGGGCAGCTCGACGTGCAGCGCCGAGCACGCCAGGCCGACGAGCGACGCGATGATGATCGGGTTCCGGAACGGCCCGGCGATCCGACGCGCGAGGCTCCCCGCGCCCGCGGTGGCCGTGTCGAGGACGGTCAGGGCGATCGGTGCGAGCACGATGAGCTGGAGCAGGATCACCGGCACGACCGCGGTGGCCTGTCCGAGTACGTACACCGCCACGGGCAGGCCGATGTTGTTCGCGTTCACGTAGCTCGACGCCAGTGCGCCCACCGTGGTCGTCGCCACCGGACGGCGGAGCACCAGCCGGAAGACGAGCGCCGCCCCCAGCGCCACGACGAGCGCGCTGACGAGCGACACCCAGAGCATCGGGGACAGCAGCGCGGCGATGTCGGCCGTCGCGATCGTGTGGAACAGCAGGCACGGCATGAGCACGAAGAACGCCAGGCGCCCCATCACGAACTGCGCGTGCTGCCCGAGCAGCCCGGTGCGCCCGACGACGTACCCGGCGCCGATGATCGCGCCGATGATCGCGAACCCGGTCAACACGCCACCCATCCCGACCATCCTGGCACCCCGGCTTCATGTGACGTCGTTCAGCCCGGAAATGCGTCCGCGCCGGATACCGTTGCACGCACCATGACCTCGCAGACGCTCACCCGCTCGACCGACTCCAGCCAGCCCCTCGTGCCGCTCCTCGAGGAACGGTGGAGCCCGCGCTCCTACGACGAGACCGCCACGATCGACGACGCACCGTTCGATGCCCTGCTCGAGGCTGCTCGCTGGGCACCGTCCGCGATGAACCACCAGCCCCGCCGCTTCATCGCGGGACGCCGCGGCACCGAGACCTTCCGGAAGATCAACGAGAACCTCCTCGGCTTCAACGCCGCGTGGGCCTTCCGTGCGAGCGCCCTCGTGGTCGGGGTGCTCGAGACCGTGACCGAGGACGGCGACGAGCGTCCGTTCGCGCAGTACGACCTCGGCCAGTCCCTCGCGGCGCTGACGGTCCAGGCGCACGCCGAGGGACTGCACGTCCACCAGATGGCGGGCATCGACGCGGCCGGTCTCCGCGCGGCGTTCGACCTGCCGGAGCGCTTCCTCCCGTACACGGTGTCGGCGATCGGTACGGTGACCGACCCGTCGCAGCTCGACGACAAGGCTGCGGAGCGCGAGGTCGCCCCGCGCACGCGGCTGCCGCTCGACGAGGTCGTGCTCGTCAAGGAGTGAGCCCCGCGTCCACCGTGCGCGGCCGCACCCCGGGTCCAGGGGTGCGGCCGCGTGGCATGTACGGACACGGGTACACGGACATCACGGACGCCCGCGACCGGGTGCCGGCGTCGCACCGGCCCTGAGCCGACACCCGTCGCACCCGGCGTCTCGTCGGCGCGGCTCTGGCAGGATCGTGCACATGACCACGCCCCGCCTCGTCGCCTTCGACCTGGACGACACCCTCGCCCCGTCGAAGTCGCCGCTCGACCCCCGCATGCTCGAGACCTTCGCGTCCCTGCTCGAGGTCGTGCCGGTCGCCGTGATCTCCGGCGGCAACTTCCACCAGTTCGAGCAGCAGCTCGTGACCCCGCTCCGTGACCGCGAGGGCCTCACGCTCGACGACCTCCACCTCCTGCCGACCTGCGGGACGCGCTACTACCGGTGGCAGGACGACGACTGGGCGCTGCAGTACGCCGAGGACCTCACCGACGAGCAGAAGATCCGCGCCCTCGCCGCGATCGAGGAGCAGGCGAAGCAGGCGGGCTACTGGGAGGAGCGGACCTGGGGCGACATCCTCGAGGACCGCGGCTCGCAGATCACGTTCTCGGCGCTCGGCCAGGCCGCCCCGGTCGACGTCAAGAAGCAGTGGGACCCGACCGGCGAGAAGAAGGACCACCTCCGTCGTCTGGTCCAGGAGCAGCTCCCCGACCTCGAGGTCCGCTCCGGCGGCTCGACGAGCATCGACATCACCCGGAAGGGGATCGACAAGGCGTACGGCATGCGCCGGCTCGCCGAGATCACGGGCATCGCGCTCGACGACATGCTGTTCGTCGGCGACCGGCTCGACCCCGAGGGCAACGACTACCCGGTGAAGGCGCTCGGCGTCCCCTGCCACGCGGTCGAGGGTTGGGAGGACACCGACGCGTTCCTGACGGAGCTCGTCCCGACGCTGCGCTGACGCGCACCGAGACGGACGGGAGGCGCGGTGCCGGCTGGTGCCGCGCCTCCCGTCCGTCGTCGGGTCGCGCCCAGTACACGAGCCCGCGACTCGGCGTGAGGCCCGTCGTCAGGGGATGCTGCGGACCGCCTCGACGAAGGCGCGGATCTTCGCCTCGTCCTTCACCCCGCGCTCGGACTCGACGCCGCTCGACACGTCGACACCGTCCGGATCGAGCGCCCCGACCGCGGCGACCACGTTCGCGGGCGTGAGTCCGCCCGCGAGGATCCAGGCCTCGTCGACCCCGCCCGCGATCGTCGAGGGGTCCACCAGCCGACCGCTCCCCGGCACCGCGGCGTCGAGCAGCAGCAGGTCGTGGTCGTACGCGGCGCGCTGCTCGGGGGTCTCGCGGAGGTAGTCCTCGGCGCTGACGGCCCGGATGGTGAAGAACCCGGCGTCGCGCGCCCGGGCGAAGTCGGAGGCCGCTTCGCCGCCGTGGAGCTGCAGCGTGGTGAGTCCGACCGCGGAGGCGATGCCGACGATCTCGTCGATCTGCTGGTCACGGAAGACCCCGACGGCGTCGACGCCCTCGGGCACGCGCTCGACCAGCTCCTTGGCGAGGTCAGCCGTCACCGTGCGGGGGCTGCCCGCCGCGAAGACGAACCCGACCGCGTCGGCACCGGCGTCCACGGCGGCGTCCACCGTCTCGGGGGTGGAGAGGCCGCAGATCTTGATCCAGCGCTGATCGGTCATGCCGTCCATCCTGCCAGGGAGCACCGGCCCGTTCCGCCGGGTCGGTGCAGCACGGCGCGGGCGGCGGCCGTCGGTACGGCGCCGGTGGGGGCCGCCCCGATCAGTGCGACGCGCCGACCACGTACGACGCGGCGCACGCTGCGATGACGGCGACCGTCGTGCACGACGCGATGAGGACGTTCCGCCGACGCCAGCGCTTCGTCGCCGAGAACGTGCCTCGCTTGGCGTGCCGGTGCGCCGCGCGGTGCAGCTTGTGCGCGTGCTTGTGGCGCTCGCGGTCCGGGCCGAGCGGCAACGGGCCGGTGATCTGCGTCGAGCCGCCGCGCAGGGCGTTCGCCACGGCCACCGCGGTCGGGCGGCGGGCGGGATCGCGGTGGGTCATCCGCTCGAGCAGGTCCCGCCACTCCGACGCGACGCCGTCCGGGACCTCGGGGTCACGACGCAGTCGCGCGAGCGCCGCCTCGATGAGGGTGCCGGAGTACTCCTGCTTGCCGGTCAGCGCCTCGAGCAGGACGAGTCCGAGCGAGTAGACGTCGGTCGCGAAGCCGATCGGCTCGCCGGCGACCTGCTCGGGGCTGAGGTACGCCGCCGTACCGATGATCGTGCCGTCGTTGGTCAGTCGGGAGCCGTCGACGAAGTGCGCGACGCCGAAGTCGGTGAGCTTGACCGTGCGTGCGAAGCCGGACGAGCCCTCGTCGCTGATGAGGATGTTCGCCGGCTTGACGTCACGGTGGACGATGCCCCGGGAGTGCACGTACGCGAGCGCGTCGGCGAGCTGGGCGCCGAGGTCGGCCACCTCGTAGTTGTGCAGCGGCCCCTCGGCGAGTCGGCGCAACAGGGTCGTGTCGGCGATGAGCTCCATCACGATGAACCGGTGCGGGCCGTCCTCGAACTCGTGGGTCCCGGCGTCGTAGAGCGGGATGAGCCCGGGGTGCGAGAGCATGCTCAGCAGCCGGATCTCGCGCTCCTGCCGGACGCGGTCGGCGGTCGTCATGTTGTCGGGCGTCGCGAACAGCTTGACCGCCACGAGCCGGTACGTGTGCTCGTCCCGGGCCTCGTACACGGTGCCCATGCCGCCGGTGCCGATGAGCCGGACCAGCCGGTACCGTCCGGCGAGGACGGTCTCCGCCCGGGGGCTGTCCAGCAGGGTCATGTGCACGTCGTTCTGTCGGGAGCCGGGGACGCGGCAGTTGCCGACATCGTGACTCACCGAGTACGGTACGCGCCCGCGAGACGGACCGCGGCCCCGTTACGACATCGTGACACCCCGTACTTCCCTGTGATCACGCCGATGCGCCGGGTGTAGGCAGTGCTGCAACGGATGAGCGTTCACGCGCAAGGAGGACACGATGGCGCTGTCGAAGGGCGACGAGGTGCACTGGAACACCTCGCAGGGCAAGACGACCGGCAAGCTGGTCGAGAAGAAGACCAAGGACTTCACGTTCGACGGTCAGGACTTCAAGCCGGAGGACGACGACCCCTACTGGATCGTCGAGTCGGAGAAGTCGGGCAGCAAGGCCGCCCACAAGGAGTCGTCGCTCACCAAGGCGTGACGGCTCAGTCGCCGGCCGGGGTGGCGCGGCGGCGTCCACGCCCACCCTGCCCGGCGCCCTCGACCCGCCCGGCACGCTCGACCCGCCCGGCACGCTCGACCCGCCCGTCGCCGTCGGGCTGCGCCGCGCGACCGGCCCGCTCGGCCCGGACCCGTCGGACCCGTCGGACCACGAACGTCACGACGACGACGGCGATCGCGACGTAGAGCACGCGGTCGATCCACTCGGTGTACTGCTCGACCCGCTCGTACTGCGTCCCGAACGCGGCGCCGAGCAGCACCAGCGCGCCGTTCCAGATCCCGCTCGCGATGATCGTGAAGACCGAGAACGTGCCGAGGTGCATCCGGTCCGCTCCGGCGGGCAGTGAGATGAGGCTACGCACGATCGGCACGAACCGGCCGAAGAACACCGCACTCCTGCCGTGCCGGTGGAACCAGTCGGCCGCCTTCCGGAAGTCGTCCTCGTCGACCAGCGACAGCTTGCCGAGCAGGTGGACGGTCCGCTCGAACCCGATCACCGCGCCGAGCCAGTAGAGCACGAGCGCGCCGAGGTAGGAGCCCAACGTCGCGGCGACGAGCACGAGGACGAGGTTCATCTGCCCCGCGCCGGCGAGGAACCCGGCGAGCGGCAGGATCACCTCCGACGGGATCGGCGGGAACACCGTCTCGACGAAGAGCATCAGTGCGACGCCCCACTCCCCGAGCGCGTCGATGAGCTGCAGGACGAGCCCGGAGAGCCCGCCCATCTCGGGGTCGGCGGCCGCCACGGGGCGGGTCAGGGCAGTCGTCATGCCCTGATCATCCCTGAGCGCCCTGTCAGAGTCCGGCGCGCGACCTGGATGTCAACCGAGTCCCATGTGGGACGTCCGGACGTGCGTGAGCGACCGGGGCGAGGGCGCCGCGGGCGACGGCGTCACGGCCGACGGTGGACGGTGTCACCGCGACGGGGTGCCGAAGCCGGGGCGACACGAGGTCCTGGAGCGCCGCGGCGAAGACCTCGGCGGCGGGCAGGACCTCGCCACCGACGACGACGACCTCCGGGTCGAGCGTCGTCACGAGCTGCACGACCCCGGGCACCACGTCCTCCGCGAACGCGCGTACGACCGCGACCGCCTCGGCGTCCCCGCGCCCGGCCGCCGCGAAGACCGACTCGAGGTCCGTGTCGGCGGCGATCCGTGCCTCCAGTCGGGCCGGAGCGGTCGGCCACCCCGTCGATGCCAGGCCGCCCATCTCGCCCGCCGCACCGCGGGCACCCCGCGCGAGCGAGCCGTCGACGAGGTAGGACGCACCGATCTGCCGCCCCATCACGAGGTAGAGCGCGTCGTCGACGCCGCGGAAGCGACCCCACATGGCCTCGGCCGTCGCGGCGAGCTTGGCGTCGTTGTCGAAGAAGGTGGCGGCACCCGGGAAGAGGTCCTGGATGCGCCCGGGCACCCGCGACTCCACCCACTGCGGCACGGCGACGGTGTAGTCGATCGCCCCGGACCGGTCGACGACCGCGGGCACGCCGAACGTCGCCGCGAGGACCCGGTCGGGATCGACACCGTCGGTCAGTCGCTGCACGACGTCCTGCACGCTCGCCCACGCCTGGTCCGCGGAGGTGAGGTCCGCGTAGTGCTCCTCGACCCGAGCCGTCGTGGCACCGCGGAGGTCGGCCCGGAGCCCGACGATGCCGTGCAGCCCGAGGTCGACGCCGAGGACGGCACCGGCCGAGGCGTCCGCCGCGAACCGCTTGGCGCGCCGCCCGGCCTTGTTCGGGGTCGCGATGGCCTCGGCCTCGGCGACCCAGCCCTCGTCGACGAGGTCCGCGAGCGCCGCCTCCACCGTCGGACGTGACAACCCGACCGCACGGCTCAGCTCCGTCACGGTGCGGGAGGCGTCCTCGCGGAAGAGCTCGTCGAGGATGGCGCGCGAGTTGATGAGCCGGAGCACGCCGGGCGTCGTTCCCACCACGGTGCTCGGGAGCGTTGACACGGTCTCTTCCACGGCCATAGCCTCCATGTTACGAAAGACCGTTGAGGAATGGTGGACTCCGACATGCTCATCCCCCGACCGCGCCGTTCCGAAGCGGGACCCGGCGCCTTCGAGTTCACCCCGGCGACGCGCATCGCGGCCGACGCCGGGACGGAGTCGGTGCGACTGTACCTCCAGCAGACCCTCCGGGGCTCCACCGGTCTGCCGGTGCGCGACACCGAGCGTCACCCCGGGCCGGACGTCGTCTCTCTCCGCGTCGCCTCCCCGGCCGAGGTCGCGGGCCTGCCGACCGGCCCCGTGACCGCCCCGGACGACCGGAGCGAAGCCTTCCGCCTCACCGTGACACCCGACCGGGTCGAGGTGCTCGGCGGCTCGGCGGCGGGCGTGTTCTACGGCGTGCAGGCCCTGCTGCAGTCGCTGCCCGCCGACGTGTACCGACGCGGACGGGTCGGGACCGCACCCTGGACCGTCCCCGCCGTCGTGGTCGAGGACGCCCCGGCCTTCGCGTGGCGCGGCGTGATGCTCGACGTCTGCCGACACTTCCGCACGAAGCACGAGGTCATGCGCGTGGTCGACCAGCTCGCGGCGCACCGGATCAACCGGCTGCACTTCCACCTCACCGAGGACCAGGGGTGGCGCATCGAGATCCTGCGCTACCCGCGCCTGACCGAGGTCGGCTCGTGGCGCCGCGAGTCTCAGGTCGGTGCCCACGTGCCGGACGCCGACGGTGTGCTCCGCCCCGCGGAGTTCGACGGACGACCACACGGCGGCTACTACACGCAGGACGACATCCGCGAGATCGTCGCCTACGCGGCCGACCGGTTCGTCACGGTCGTCCCGGAGATCGAGACGCCCGGGCACGTCCGAGCTGCCCTCGCCGCGTACCCGGAGCTCGGCGTGCACCCCGACCGCCCCGTGGAGGTCTGGACGGAGTGGGGCATCGCGGACGACGTCCTCAACGCGGAGGAGTCCACCATCGCGTTCTTCCAGGACGTCCTCGACGAGGTCGTCGCGCTCTTCCCGAGCCCGTACATCGGCATCGGCGGCGACGAGTGCCCGAAGGTGCAGTGGGAGCAGGACCCCCGGACCCAGGAGCGCATCCGGGAGCTCGGCCTCGCGGACGAGGAACAGCTCCAGGCGTGGATCATCGGCCGGCTCGCGGCACACGTCGAGTCGCACGGTCGGCGGGCCTTCGGGTGGGACGAGATCCTCGAGGGCGGCACGCTCTCGCAGTCGGCGACGGTGCTGTCCTGGCGTGGCCTGACCGGAGCGCGGACGGCGGCCAAGCGCGGTCACGACGTCATCTCCTCCCCCGACGACCAGGCCTACCTCGACTACCGGCAGAGCGACCTGCCCACCGAGCCGATCCCGGTGTCGATCGTGCTGGGCGTCGACGACGTGTTCGCGTTCGACCCCGTGCCGTCGGGGCTGACCGACGCCGAGCGCGCGCACGTCATCGGCGGCCAGGGCAACATGTGGACCGAGCACGTCGACACCGCGCGGAAGCTCGACTACCAGCTCTTCCCCCGGGTCGCGGCGCTGGCCGAGGCACTCTGGTCAGCGGACACGACCGGGCCGCGCGACGTGGCAGAGTTCCGCGGACGCCTGGCCGAGCACACGGCGCGACTCGAGGCGATGGGGATCGAGTACCGGCACGAGGCGGGTCCGTTCCCGTGGGAGCAGCGGCCGGGCGTGCCGGGGCGGCCGCACTCGCGCGAAGAGCGCGCGGCCTACATCGACGCGGTGACTTCGAACATCGTGGAGTGAGCGCGGGCGGCCTGCCGCGCAGGGCCTCGCCGGTCGCACGACCCGCCGACCGGTTCACCGCCCGGGCGACACGTCCTGCGACCGACACGCTCGCGCGTCGCGCGCGCACCGCACCCGACGACGGACGGGAGGCACGGTGCCAGCCGGCACCGTGCCTCCCGTCCGTCAGGTGGGGACGCGACGCGGGGTCGTCACGTCCGGACGACTATGCCGCGACCGGCGCGCGCTGCCCGACCGTCTCGGCCGCGACCGTTGCCTCGCTGGCGGCCGCCGCCTCGTCCACGGGACGACGCCGCACCCACTTCTTCAGCCCGACGAGCACGAGCGCCGAGACGATCGTGCCGGCGAGCAGCGCGACGACGAACATCCCGATGTTCCCGATGGCGAAGAAGACGAAGATCCCACCGTGCGGGGCTCGCGAGGTCACACCGGCGGCCATCGAGATCGCACCCGTGACCGCGGCGCCGACCATCGACGCCGGGATGACCCGCAGCGGGTCAGCGGCGGCGAACGGGATCGCTCCCTCCGAGATGAACGACGCACCGAGGAGCCACGCGGCCTTGCCGTTCTCGCGCTCCGGCTTCGTGAAGCCCTTGCGGTAGAGCACGGTCGAGGCGAGCGCCAGGGCCAGCGGCGGGACCATGCCCGCGGCCATCACGGCGGCCATGATCTCGAACGGGACGACGTTGGTGGCCGAACCCGCACCGAGGCCTGCGACGGCGAACGCGTACGCCACCTTGTTCACCGGGCCACCGAGGTCGAACGCCATCATCAGGCCGAGGATGATGCCGAGGAGGATCGCCGAGGCACCGGACAGCGAGTTCAGCCACGCGGTGAGCTGCGTCATGACCCAGGCGATCGGACCACCGAGCACGAGGAGCATGAGGCCGGACGCGATGATCGACGCGAACAGCGGGATGATCACGACGGGCATGAGGCCGCGCAGCCAGCGCCAGGTCGGGATGCGCCCGATCCAGTAGGCCGCACCGCCGGCGATGAGGCCGCCGACGAGACCACCGAGGAAGCCGGCGTTCATGAAGACGGCGATCGACCCGGCGACGAAGCCCGGCGCGATGCCCGGACGGTCGGCGATGGCGTACGCGATGTACCCGGCGAGTGCTGCGACGAGGAAGCCGAGCGAGACGCCACCGATCTGGAACGCGGCCGCTCCGAGGTAGTACCCGAGGCCCTCCGGCGGGAGGTTGAGCAGCGTGTAGTTCGTGAGCGTGTAGACGGCGTTGTTCTGGCCCGAGTCGCCGTGCGGCAGCGCGATCGCGTAGCCCGACAGCAGGAACCCGAGCGCGATGAGGAGACCGCCGCCCGCGACGAACGGGATCATGTAGCTGACGCCGGTGAGGAGCCAGCGCTTGAGGGCCTGCCCGAAGTGCTCGTCCGACTTCGTGGACTCGGAGGTGGTCACGCCGCCCTGGACGCGTGCGGCGTTCGGGTCGTCCGCGGCGCGGAGTGCCTCGGCGATCATCTTGTCGGGCTCGTCGACGCCGCGCTTGACCGGTCCGGAGACGAGCGGCTTGCCCGCGAAGCGCCCGCGATCGCGGACGTCGACGTCCACCGCGAACACGACGGCGTCGGCCCGGGCGATGAGCGCCGGGTCGAGCGGTTCGACCTGCGAGGAGCCCTGGGTCTCGACGTGCATCTCGGCGCCGGCCCGCTGGGCCGCGGCGACGAGGGCGTCCGCGGCCATGTAGGTGTGCGCGATCCCGGTCGGGCAGGCGGTGACACCCACGATGACCTTGCGAGCACCCGCTGTGGCGGACTTCGTGGTCGCGTCACCGGACGCGGCCTGCGTCGACGGGGCTGCGGCCGGCCTGGAGGCATTGCTCGCGGAGCCGACGCCGGCTGCGGCGACCTCGCCGCCCACTTCGCGCTGCACGAGGTCGACGACGTCCTCGGGCGTTGCCGCGGCACGGAGCGCCGCGGTGAAGTCCTCGCGGATGAGCGCCCGGGCGAGCGTCGACAGCACCGTCAGGTGGTCCTTGTCGGCGCCCTCGGGCACGGCGATCATGAAGACGACGTCGGCGTCGCCGTCCGGGGCGCCGAACGGCACCTTCCGGGCGAGGCGGGAGAACGCGAGGGTCGGGCTCGACACCGAGGCCGACCGGGCGTGCGGGATCGCGATGCCGCCGGGGACGCCGGTGCCGACACTGGCCTCGCGCTTGATGGCGTCCTCGGCGAGGGCGGCTCCGTCGGCCGCGCGGCCGGTGGCGGCGACGCGGTCGGCGAGGACGCGGATGACGTCGCTCGACGTGGCGCCGAGGTCCTCGTCGAGGCCGACGAGCTCAGCGCTGATGAGGCGCTGCGTCGTGTCTGCGGACATGGGTTGCTCCTTTGCAGTGGCGCCGGGGGCGCGGGCCGTGCTGGTTCTCTGGTGAGTGGGGGTGGTGTTCGGGTCGGGGTTCGTGCGTGGGGGTCAGACCGGTTCCGGCGTCGGTTCCGGTGCCGTTCCCGGGGTCGCGGCGGACATCGTCGCGGGCCGGAGGATGCGGACCTCGACGGCCGAGGGGTCGGTGTGGTCGAGGGCGGGGACGTCACTGCCCGGGAGGGCTGCGGCTGCCGCTCCGGTCGCGACGGCCTGGGCGAGACGCTCCTCCGGGCGAGCTCCGGCAACCTCGGCGAGCAGGTAACCGGCGAGGGAGGAGTCTCCCGCGCCGACGGTCGAGCGGGCGACGATGCGCGGGGCTGCGGCCGCGAAGGACCCCTCCGGGCCGACGAGGACGGCGCCGGCGCTGCCGAGGGTGAGCAGGACCGAGTCCACACCCCGCGACCGGAGTCGATCGGCTGCCGCGGCGGCTGCATCGAGGTCGCGCTCGTACTCGTCGGGATCGCCGCCGACGACCTCGGCGAGTTCCTCGGCGTTCGGCTTCACGAGGTCGATCCGCTCGCCGGACTGCAGGAGCGCGGTGAACGGGACGCCCGACGAGTCGACCGCGATCCGGACGTCGTCGCCGTGTCGTGCGCGGACGGCCCGGACGAGCACGGCGAGGGCGTCGTCGGGCAGGCCGGGCGGCAACGAGCCGGCGAGGACGACCCAGCGGGCACCGGGTCCGGTCGGGGTCGGTCCGGCCGAGTCGGCCACGAGGGCGGCGAACTCGTCGAGCCGGCCGGCGAGCGAGGGGCCGGGCTCGTTGAGCTTCGTCGTGGTGCCGGTCGGTTCGGTGACCGTGACGTTGGAGCGCAGCGGCGCACCGATGGCCATGGCGGCGGTCGGGATGCCACGTGTGGCGAGGCCGAGCAGGACGGGGTCGAGCTCGTCCCCGGGCAGCACGGCGATCGTGTCACCACCGCTCGCGACGACGACGCGGGAGACGTTGACGCCCTTGCCGCCCGGCTCGGCGGTGCTCCGGGTCGCTCGCTGGACGGCGCCGCGCTGCAGCTCGCCCGCGAGCTCGATGGTGCGGTCCAGGCTCGGGTTCGGCGTGACCGTGACGATGCGCGTGCTCGGGCGCCCGCTGGTGCTGGTGTTCCGGTCGGTGCTCATGCGACGACCACCTCGACGTCGGCTTCGGCGAGCGCTCCGGCGAGGTCCGCCGGAGGCTCCTGGTCGGTGACGACGGTGTCCACCTCGTCGAGTCGGGCGAAGCGCATGAGCGCCTCGACCCCGTGCTTCGCGGCGTCCGCCAGCACGACGCTCCGCCGCGCTGCGAGGACGTACGCCGCCTTCACCGCGGCCTCGTACTCGTCCGGCGTGCTCAGGCCGAAGCCGGCGGACAGTCCGTTGGTCCCCACGAAGGCGATGTCGGGGCGGAGGGCACCGATCTGCTCGACCGTGGCCGTTCCGACCGCGGCACTCGTCACGCCGCGGACACGTCCACCGAGCAGGTGGAGCTCCACGTGCTCGCTGTGCTGCAGCGCGGACGCGATGGGCACGGAGTTCGTGATGACCGTCAGCGTGGTGCCGGCGGTCGCGGGCTCCCAGCGGGCGAGCTCGGCGGCGACGGCTGCGCAGGTGGTGCCGGCGTCGAGGGCGATCGAGCCGGTGAAGGTCGGCGGGACGAGGCGCATGGCCGCCCGGGCGATCGCGCTCTTGGCGGTCCCGTGCTGGCCCTCCCGCTCGGCGACGCTCAGCTCGACGACGCTCGACCGGCCGACGGGGACCGCTCCCCCGTGCACGCGGCGCAGGACGCCGGCGGACTCGAGGGCGTCCAGGTCACGTCGCACGGTCTCGGTGGTGACGTCGAAGTGCTCGGCCAGCTCGGCGACGGACACCCGGCCTGCCGACTGCAGCGAGGCGGCGATGGCGTCGTGCCGCTCGGTTGCGTACATGCCCGAACTCCTTCGTTCCCGTGGGTTTCGAGCACTGTACGCCGCAAAGCCACACGTTCGCAACCGTTTCGTGCCGAAACCAACACGGAAGCAGGAGCCGGACTCGCCGCTTCGGGTCACGACGCCCTGCTCAAGGGTGTCGAGCGGTCACGAGGTGTCGCTCGCGTGGACGCAGAGCGACGATTCGTGACCGGCCGGACGGCGGGTGCGGGGAGCCGCGACCACCGGCAGCAGCAGGCGCGGCGGTGCCGTCCCCGCGGCCGCGCCGGTCGCACGACGTGCCGTCCGACGATCGCGCTGGTCGCACGACATGCCGTCCCGCCATCGCGCTGGTCGCACGACGTGCCGTCCCGCCATCGCGTTGGTCGCACGACATGCCGTCCCGCGCGGCCCAGGCCGACACGTCCTGCGAACGACCAGGGTCGTCGCCGGTGGCCGCGCACGTCGCCCGAGGCCGGTCTCCGCCGAGCTCCGCACGTGCGAACGCCTCGCAGAGCTCCACACACGCGAACGCCCAGCCCTGCGACCAGCAGGACGGGGCGTTCGACCGCGCAGCCGCTACCCCTTCACGGCCCCCGCGGTCATCCCGCTGACGAGCCGCCGCTGCACGATGAGGAAGAACACGACGACCGGGATCGAGAACAGCACCGACGCAGCCATGAGCCCGCCGAAGTCCGTCCCCTTGTTCGTCGAGAACCCGGCGAGCCACACCGGCAGCGTGTACATCCCCTGGTCCTTGAGCATCACGTACGCGGTCAGGTAGTCGTTCCACGCCGCGATGAAGGCGAACACGCTCGTCGCGATGACCCCCGGCATCACGAGCGGGAACAGCACGCTCCACAGGATCCGGAGCGTCCCCGCTCCGTCGACCTTCGCCGCCTCCTCGATCTCGACCGGCACCGCGACGAAGAACCCGCGCATGACCCAGATCGAGAAGGGCAGGACGCTCGCCACGTACGCGAGGATCAGCCCGAGGTAGCTGTTCAGCAGCCCGAGCGACTGGAACGACAGGAAGAGCGGGATCAGCAGCGCACCCGAGGGGATCATCTGCACGAACAGGATCGCGACGAGGATCGCCCGACGCCCGCGGAAGCGGAACCGCGACAGGGCAGCCGACGCGAGGAACCCGACGACGATCGACAGCAGCACCGCGGCCACGACGACGATCGCCGAGTTCCGCAGGTACACCAGGAACCCGTCCTGCGTCAGCGCCCGCGTGAAGTTCTCGAGCGTCGGGCGCAGCGGCAGCCAGATCGGCGTCAGTGTGGTCACCTCGTCCGCGGGCTTGAACGCGGTGTTCACCATCCAGTAGATCGGGAACACCCACACCAGGCAGAACACCACGGCGATGGTGTTCGCCACCACGCGCGGCTTGCGGCGGCGCGGACGGCCGGCAGTGGTCGGACCGGTGGACCGAGGCGCACCGGGTAGCCCTGCCACGTCGGGATGTGCGGCGGGGCTGGTCGCACCGGTCGCCGCGGTCGGCGCGCCCGTCCCGGGGGTCGATGTCGTCGTCACAGGTCGTCCTCCCCACTGCGGACGAGCCGCCGGATGTAGTAGCTCGTGAGCACACCGAGGATCAGCGTCGAGATGACGGCGATCGCGGCGCCCTGCCCGTACGCGTTCGACACGAAGGACTTCACGAAGGTCCAGATGCCGAGCGTGAGGGTCGTGTCCTCCGGTCCACCCTTCGTGAGGAGCCAGATCTGGTTGAAGACGTTGAAGTCCCAGATCACCGAGAGGATTGTCACGAGCAGCAGCGTCGGCACGAGGGCCGGCAGCGTGATCGCCCGGTACATCGCCCACGCCGATGCCCCGTCGAGCGCGCCGGCCTCGTAGTACTCCGGCGCGATCTGCGACTGCGCGGCGTAGAGCGTCAGGGCGACGAACGGCACCGCCTGCCAGATCACGAGCGAGAGCACGATGGCGAGCGACTGCCCTGGTGTCGAGGCCCAGTTGTCCTGCGTGTGGTCCCCGAACACCCCCAACTGCGTGATCATCCAGTTGAGCACGCCGTAGAACGGCTGGAAGAGCCACTGCCACACCAGGCTCGACGCCACGTTCGGCATCGCCCAGGCCAGCACGAGCACGACGCTGACGACGGTCCGCATGACGACACCGAGCCGCGTGAGCAGCTGCGACACCGCCATGCCGATGCCGATGGTGCCGACGACCATCGCCCCGGTGACGAGCACGGTCCGGAGGATGACCGGCCAGAAGCTCGCGTCGGTGAGGACGTTCGTGTAGTTCGCGAGCCCTGCGAAGCCCGCCTGTCCCGTGAAGATCGCACGGAGCCCGTAGTCCTGGAAGGAGATCACGAGCAGCCGCACGAGCGGGTACACGACCAGGGCGAGCAGCAGGATCGCCGCCGGCGCCAGCAGGAAGAGTGGCGCTCGCGACGCCGTCAGCGATCGCCGACCGCCACCGGTGCCACCCGCCGAACCGGCACCCGACGGGCCGGCCCCGACCGGACGGCCACGATCCCGGTCCCGACCCCGTCCCCGACCCCGACCCCGACCGTCACGCCGGGTGTCCGGCCCGGCCGCAGCCGGACCGGACACCCGCTCTGCAGTGGACGTCATCGACTACTGCTGCGCGTTCAGCGCCGACGTGAGGTGCTCAGAGAAGCCCTCGGCGGCGTCCTGTGGGGACTTCCGGCCGGTCGCGACGTCCGCGAACATCGTCTGGAAGCTCGAGTCGCCCTCGATCGTCGCCCATCCCGGGGTCGCCGGGGTCGGGCGGCTCGTCGAGGCCGCCTCGAAGTACGGCTTGTGGAGCTCGTCCACGTCGCCGGCCACCGCGTCGAGCAGCTGCGTCGAGTTGGGCTCCCACCCGTCGACGCCGAACACCTGGTCCTGCTGGAACTCCTTCGAGGTGAGGATCTTCGTGTAGTACAGCGCGAGTTCCTGGTTCTGCGACTTCGACGGGATGCCGAGGTCCGAGCCGCCGAGGAACACCGGTTGGGTCTTCCCCTCCGTCGCCGACGGCATGGGGAACGTGCCGATCTGGTCCTTCAGCTCGGGCTTGGCCGTGGTGATCGACCCGATCTCCCACGCCGACCCGAGGATCGCCGACGCGTTGCCCTGCGCGAAGACGTCGGACTCGGCGGGCTTGTCGGTGTTGATGTCCTGCGTCGACTTCGCCGAGTACGAGTTCTGGAAGTCCTTCCACGCGGTGAGGCCCTTGACGGCGTCGGCGGAGTCGATCGCTCCGGTCCACTTGCCGCCCTTCTCGGTGGCGATCTGCCCACCGGCGTCCCACACCCACTGCAGGCCGCCGTACCAGTACTGCCCGGGCATGTAGAAGGCCGAGAAGTCGGCCTGCGGGTTCTTCGCCTTCACCTTGTCCAGGTCGGCGGTGAGCTGGTCGTACGACGTCGGCACGTCGGTGACGCCGGCGTCCGCCCAGGTCTTCTTGTTGTAGATGACCGCGCGGTTGCCGGCGAAGAGCGGAGCGCCGTAGAGCTTGCCGTCGACCGTCGCCGGGCCCTCGAGCCCGGACAGCCAGGTCTGCCCGCCCTGCAGCTCCTTCTTGTACGGCGACAGGTCCATGAGGCCGCCGGTCGCCGCGTACACGGGGACCTGCGTGTTGCCGAGGTCGACGACGTCCGGCGCGTCCTGCTGCGCGAGCGCGGTCGTGAGCTTCGTCGTGATGCCGTCCCACTGCTGCAGCTGGAGCTTCACCTTGGCCCCGATGGCCTTCGTGAACTGCTGCGCAGCGACGTCGAGGATCTTCGGGCTGAGGTCGCCGTTCATGATCCAGACGGTGATGGTCTTGCCCTTGCCGTCGGGTGTGCCGATGGACTTCGTGCCTCCGTCGGAAGCGGCGTTGCTCCCGGCGGAGCACCCGGTGAGGGCGAGCGCGCCTGCGAGGGCGAGCGCACCGAGTGCGGCGAAACGCGTGCGTGTCACGTTGACTCCCTTGGTCCGACCTTTATGAAAGGACGTTGCGTAATGGCTAGTGAAGACCCATCACGCGGGGATGTCAACCACGAATCGCGACCCTGTGGACAGCCGCGATCCGCATGTTTCCGGGGGATCACGGATGTCGAACAGATGCGGCCGCGTCCTTGACGAACTGGTCATGACCAGGCATCATCCGCATCCGCACGGCGAGACGGACGGGAGGCCCGTGGCGGAGTCGCCACGGGCCTCCCGTCCGTCTCGGACGACGCGGGTCGACGGCTTCGTCACCGGACGAGCACGCCCGTCGACCAGGCTCAGTCGTCGAAGGGGACGTGCTCGCTCGTGCCCACGCCGGCCCGCTGCCGGTACGCCAGGTGCCCACCGAGGTAGCCGCCGACCCCGACGACCGTCAGCCCGGCGAACCCGAGCAGCTTCCCCGCGCCGTGGTTCCCGTGCTTCCGCTGCACCCACGACAGCCCGTACAGCGTGATCCCGACCCAGTTCACCGCCTGGTGGACCCACCCCGTCCGGAGCTGCTCGCGATCGAGCTCGGCCCAGTCGACGTACCCGGCCGTCGTCGCCCCGCCCGCGGACACCAGGCCGACACCCACGAGGGTCTTCGCGGCTTTCGCGTTCCCCCTCCCACCGATCAGGTCGAGGACGGCCGCGGAGATCCACGCGCCGAGCGGCACCTGCACCATCAGGGGGTGCAGCGGGTGTCCGAACGGCACGCCGTGCAGGAGCTGGCGGACCGCCTTCGGCCGCGCGAGCGCGCGGACGACGGAACGGTCGATGTCGACGGCCTTGTCGAGCACGTCGGCGTGCTCGACGGCGTCGGTGAGGCGACGGATGGCGCGGATCTCAGGCATGCCCCGGAATCTAGGCCTGGCGAGACCGGGACGTTCACAGCGCGCCAGCGCTGTCCCGGTCTCGCCGAGCGGGCCTGGAGGCGCGGTGCCGGCCCCACGGACCGGCACCGCGCCTCCAGGCGGTCACCCCGCGCGCCTGCGCCCGGACGCCCCCTCGCGCGTCGAGCTACTCCTCGACGATCTCGGCGTCGTCGATGATCTCCGCGAGCTCGAACGGCTCGACCGTCAGCTCGTCACCCGACTCCGCGACGTCCACGCGGACGGTGTCGCCGTCACGGACGTCGCCCGCGAGGATCGCGCGCGCCAGCCGGTCGTCGATCTGCCGCTGCATGAGCCGCCGCAGCGGTCGCGCACCGTACACCGGGTCGTACCCACGCTCGGCGAGCCAGGTCCGCGCGGAGGGCGTCACGGCCAGCTCGAGTCGGCGGTCCGACAGTCGCCGGGCCAGCCGGTCGACGTACAGCGACACGATCTGGCCGAGGTCCTCCGAGGTCAGCGCCTGGAACACCACGATGTCGTCGAGTCGGTTCACGAACTCGGGCAGGAACGCCTGCGTCACCATCTCGCGGACGCCCTCCTCGCGCTGTTCGGCGGTGAGGGAGGTGTCGGTGAGGAACTGCGACCCGAGGTTCGAGGTGAGGATCAGGATCGTGTTCCGGAAGTCCACGGTCCGACCCTGGCCGTCCGTCAGTCGCCCGTCGTCGAGCACCTGGAGCAGCACGTCGAACACCTCCGGGTGCGCCTTCTCGACCTCGTCGAGCAGCACGACCGAGTAGGGCCGCCGTCGCACCGCCTCGGTGAGCTGCCCACCGGCCTCGTACCCGACGTACCCGGGCGGGGCACCGATCAGGCGCGCGACCGTGTGCTTCTCGCCGTACTCGCTCATGTCGATGCGGACGAGGGCCTTCTCGTCGTCGAACAGGAACTCCGCGAGCGCCTTGGCGAGCTCGGTCTTGCCGACGCCGGTGGGGCCGAGGAACAGGAACGACCCCGTCGGGCGGTCCGGGTCGGAGATGCCCGCGCGGGTGCGACGGACGGCTTCGGACACGGTCTTCACGGCGGAACGCTGCCCGATGATCCGACGGCCGAGTTCGCTCTCGAGGTGCAGGAGCTTCTCGGTCTCGCCCTGCAGCAGCCGTCCCACCGGGATGCCCGTCCACTGCGCGATCACGGCGGCGATGTCCTCGTCGGTGACGCTGTCGTTCACCATCCGCTCGGCGCTCTCGGTCTGCTCGGCTGCGGCCAGCTCAGCCTCGATGCGGGGCTTCTCGCCGTACTCGAGGCGGCTCACGGTCTCGTAGTCGGCCTCCCGCTGCGCACGCTGGGACCGCATGTTGAGGTCGTCGAGCTGCTGCTTGAGCTCGCCGATCCGGTTGAGCGAGGCGCGCTCAGCCTGCCACCACTGCTCGAGTTCGGCGAGCAGGGTCTCCCGGCTCGCGAGCTCTGCGCGCAGGGTCTCGAGCCGCGCCTTCGAGGCGTCGTCCTTCTCCTGCTTGAGCGCGAACTCCTCGACGCGCAGCCGGTCGACGGTGCGCTTCAGCTCGTCGATCTCGACCGGGGAGGAATCGATCTCCATGCGGAGTCGCGACGCCGCTTCGTCGATGAGGTCGATCGCCTTGTCGGGCAGCTGGCGCCCGGAGATGTACCGGTTCGACAGGCTCGCCGCGGCGACGAGCGCGGAGTCGTTGATGGTCACCTTGTGGTGCGCCTCGTACCGCTCCTTGAGGCCGCGGAGGATCGCCACCGCGTCCTCGACGCTCGGCTCCCCCACGTAGACCTGCTGGAAGCGCCGTTCGAGAGCCGCATCCTTCTCGATGTACTCGCGGTACTCGTCGAGCGTGGTCGCCCCGATCAGCCGGAGCTCGCCGCGGGCCAGCATCGGCTTGAGCATGTTCGACGCCGCGACCGACCCCTCGCCGCCGCCGGCGCCCATGAGCGTGTGCAGCTCGTCGATGAAGGTGATGACCTGCCCGTCGGAGTCGTTGATCTCCTTGAGCACGGCCTTGAGCCGCTCCTCGAACTCGCCGCGGTACTTCGCGCCGGCGATGAGGGCGGAGATGTCGAGCGACACGAGTCGCTTGTCCTTGAGCGAGTCGGCGACGTCACCGGCGACGATGCGCTGTGCGAGCCCCTCGACCACGGCGGTCTTGCCGACGCCGGGCTCGCCGATGAGCACGGGGTTGTTCTTGGTCCGGCGCGTCAGCACCTGGGACACGCGCCGGATCTCGGCGTCCCGCCCGATCACCGGGTCGAGCTTGCCGCTCCGGGCGATCGCAGTGAGGTCGACGCCGTACTGCTCGAGGGCGGTCTTCTGTCGCTCTTGCGAGTCAGGAGCGCCCTGGAGGTTCGCCATGCGTTCCGTCCTTTCGTTGCGGTGGTCGTGTACTTGAGTCTACTGCACTCAACTTCTGTCCGGTCGGGATTCTTCCCGGTCCGGGTTCCTGATGCCGACCGCGCTCACCACGGACCCGGCGAGCAGCAGGAGCCCCATGACCACGACCGCGCGGTGGAACCCGACCGTACTCATCGCGCCCCCGAGCACGACACCAGCAAGCGCCACCACCACGAGGCTCGCGATCCTCGCGACCGCGTTGTTGACGGCGGAACCGATGCCCGCCTCGCGCTCCGGCACCGATCCCAGTACCGCGCTCGTCAGCGGCGTCACCATGAGCGAGATCCCCAGGCCGATGAGCACCAGGCCGGGCAGCACGGTCCACCAGTACGCCGCCGGGTCGTCCCCGACGAACAGCATGAGGAACGACCCGCCGGCCGCGACCGCGGGCCCCGCAGCCATGAACCACCGCGGCCCGTACCGCCCGGCGAAGGAACCGACCGTCGTCGAGAGCAGGAGGAGCAGGACCGTCGGCGGGAGGGTCGCGACCCCGGCGACCCATGCCGGGAAGGCCCAGACCTCCTGCAGGAACAGCGTGACGACGAAGCCGACCATCCCGATCGCCCCGTAGATCGAGAGCGTGGCGAGGTTTCCGACGGCGAAGTTCCGCGCTCGGAACAGCCGCAGGTCCACGAGCGGCTGTTCGACCCGGCGCTCCCACGGCACGAACGCCGCGAGCGCCAGCCCTCCCACCACGAGCGCTGCGACCACGACCGGCGACGACCAGCCGAGCCGCTCCTGCTCGATCAGCCCGAGGACGACCCCACCGATGCCGACGACCGCGAGCACGGCTCCGACGACGTCGACCCGCGGCCTCCCGAGAGGCCGGAGGTCCCCGGAGATCCGCGCGACGAGCGGGATCGTGACGGCGATCGGCACCGCGGTGAGGACGAAGATCCACCGCCAGCCGATCCCGTCGACGATCAGCCCACCGATCACCGGCCCGACGATCACGGCCGCGCTCGACCACGCCGTCCACGAACCGATCGCCCTGCCCTGCGCGGCACCGCGGAACGCCGCGATGATGAGCGCGAGGGCGCTCGGCGTGACCAGCGCACCGCCGACGCCCTGGAGCGCTCGGGACACGATGAGGACCTCGCCCGTGGGTGCCGCAGCGCAGACGATCGAGGCGACACCGAACACGATCAGCCCGAGCGTGATGATCCGCACCCGGCCGAACAGGTCGGACAGCGAACCGGCGACGAGGATGAGCGAGCCGAGCGTCACCAAGTACGCGTCGACGACCCACTGCTGCACGACGAGCCCGCCGCCGAGTTCGTGCCGGATCGCCGGGAGCGCCACGTTCACGACGCTGGCGTCCAGCCCGACGACGAACGAGGCCAGGATCGCCACGACGAGGACGAGTCGGCGATCGTCGCGGAGCGGGGCCTCGGGCGTCGGCATGCGTTCATCCTCCCCGTTCCCCGCTCGGTGCGCGCACGACGAGGCCCCCGCGACCGATGTGGTCGCGGGGGCTGCCGACAGGACGGGGCTGGGTGTCCTAGCGGTTGGAGTCGGTGTTCGGCTGGACCGACGGACCCGGGTTGAGGACCGGACCGGCGGGCTGCGCGGCGGTGTTCTGCGCAGTGGTGTTCGGCACGGTGGCGTCGGTCGCGGCCGTGTTCTGCACGCCCTGATCGCCGGACTTCTTGTCGCCTTCGCCCATCTCCTTCTTGAAGATGTTGATCGACTGCCCGAGGCCCTTCGCCAGCGCCGGGAGCTTGGTCGCCCCGAACAGCAGGATGACGATCCCGAGGATGATCAGCAGATGGATGCCGGTGAGGCCTGCGAACATCATGACTCCTTCGATGGTGAACTGGTCGCCGTGCTCGGGTCTTCTTCGACACACGCGGCGGAAGCTCGTGGTGCAGACATCGTAACTCGGTCGGTCGGGTAATCCCAGGCGAGGAGCCCAACGGACACCGTTCGCCCAGGATCGCCGGCCGGTGTCAGTAGGCCCCGCGGGACCGCAGCACCGAAGGGATCGTCCGCGCGAGGATGACGAGATCGTGCAGGAACGACCAGTTCTCGACGTAGTGGAGGTCGAGCCGCACCCCCTCGGCCCAGTCGAGGTCCGACCGACCGCTGACCTGCCAGAGTCCGGTGATGCCCGGCGTCACGAGGAGGCGTCGGTCCGCGAAGTCCTCGTACACGGCAACCTCCTTCGGGAGCGCCGGACGCGGACCCACCAGGCTCATCGAGCCGACGAGCACGTTCCAGAGCTGGGGGAGCTCGTCGAGTGAACTCCGACGCAGGAAGGCACCGACGCGGGTGACCCGCGGATCGTGCTGCATCTTGAAGAGCGGCCCGGCGCCCTCGTTCGCGGCTTCGAGTGCCGCCACGCGGGCTTCGGCGTCGACGCACATGGTCCGGAACTTGAGGATCGAGAAGTCGCGTCCGCCGCGGCCGACCCGCGTCTGACGGAAGAACACCGGTCCGCCGTCATCGAGCCGGATCACGAGCGCGATCACCGCGAAGAGCGGCGCGAGCAGGAGGAGCCCGAGCCCGGCCCCCACGACGTCGAGCAGTCGCTTCCCGGTCCGGCGCCGGTAGTCCGGGATCTCGACGTGCATGAGCGGGAGACCGTCCACGGGGCGCTCGTGCACCCGACCCGTGGCGATGTCGGCGAGGGGCGAGGACACCACGAGCTCCACCCCGCGCTCCTCGAGCTGCCAGCCGAGGCGTCGCAGCCGCTCGTGCCCGCCCCGGACGGCGCCGGCGACGACCACCGCCGAGACGCCCGTGGCCGAGGCTCGGTCGAGCACGTCGTCGATCCCGCCGAGGACCGCGACCCGTGCGCTTCCCAGTTCGACGGTCTCCCCGACGCTGAGACAGTCGGTCACGACCCCGGTGACCCGGTACCCGGCGACGGGTGTGGTCGCGATGCGGCGCCCGACGTAGCGCACGTCCTCGGCGTCACCGACGAGCAGGACGTCCTGCAGTCGTTCGCCACGGCCACGACGACGTGCGAGCACGGTCCGCACCGCTTTCCGTTCGACAGCGAGCAGCGCCATCCCGAGCGGGAAGGCGATCGCGACGTACCCGCGTGCGATGTCGAGCTGCACCGCGTACGCGACGATGGCGACGATCGCGCCGGCAACGAGACTCGCGGTCACGAGCCGGCGGTACTCCTCGTTCCCGACCCCGGCGATCCGGGCGTTGCGCGTCCCGAACGACGACAGCAGGGTCATCCAGACGACGACGATCGCGGGCGCGACGACGAACTCGACCCAGCCGGCAGTGACGGAACCGTCCGGCACCTCCACCGGGAAGCGGACGAGGTGCGCCGTCACGAAGGCGACGAGCAGCACGGCGAGGTCGAGCGCGGCCACGACCAGGGCGAACCCGGGCCGGGCACCGGCTGGCGCTCCGACGAAGACAGGACGGGACACCGCCGCGACGGCCGTGGTCGAGGCACGTGCGGGACGGACGACGAGTGACATCGCGGGACCTCCGGTCGGGTGCCGGCACGACTGGGCATCGACCGGGCTCCGCACCGTCAACGCGCGACGGAGCAGTGCCCTACAAAAATATCACTTTCGTGTGCGGTATATCAAGCACTCAGGGCGTCCGCCAGCGACCACAACACCGGCGCCTCGAGCAGCGCACCGGCCGCGGACGCGTCGACCCCGCGGACCCGGAACACCGCGCGTTCCCCGGGGAGCAGCGTCACGAAGCCCCGGTCCACGACACCGTCGGGCGACACCCGGTCGGGCTGGAGGAGCAGGTCGCGCACCACGGTCGCGGCCTCGACCACCACGCGGACGGTCGCGCCGTCCACCTCGGTCGTGGCGGTGAACCGGGCCGGCTCCCACCGCATGTCCTGGTCCGGAGCGGGCGTCCAGACCGCACGGCGGTCGTCCATGTCGGCCACGATGAGTTCGTTCCGCGGGTCGTCCACCACGCCGACGGACTCGGGCAGGGCGACCACGGCGACCCCGGCCGACAGGTGCACGGGGAGCGTCACCTCGGCCAGCACGGCGCCCGCGAGCGTCACACGTCGGACGCGCACCACGCCGTCGTTCCCGGACCGGGTCGACCGGACCGCGACCTCGACGGGCGACGAACCGAACGCACCGGGCGACACCCCGAGCGAGACGCCCCCGGACCCGAGCGACAGCGTGTCCGCGAGTTCGCCCAGCTCGGCCGCCTCGCCGACGGGAGCCGACGACGCCGGGTGATCCGCGCCTCCAGGCCGGTCCGCTGCGACGGGCGCGGCCGCTGCGACGGGCGCAGCCGCTGCGACGGGCGCAGCCGCTGCGACGGGCGCGGCCGCTGCGTCGGGCGCAGCCGTGGCGGCGCGCGCCGCGGGCGCAGTGACCGACGAGACGGGGCGGATCGTCAGCAGCACGTCGTCGTAGAGTCGCCGCAGTTCGTGCGCGAGCGGCTTCAACCGGCCCGCCGAGTCCACCGCGGACCACGACGACACCGCCCACAGGTCGTTCAACTGCCACAGCACGACGCCGGTGTTGCGCGGCCAGTGCGTCCGCCAGTGCTCGACGCCGGTCGCGATCGCGCGTGTCTGCTGCAGCTGCGTCAGGTAGTGCCACTGGTCGAACGACGACGGCGCGACGGCGCCGAAGCGCGGCGCGATCCCGCGCGCCAGCTTCGCCATCCCATCGTCCGCCTTCTGGTGGTGGACCACGCCCGGTGAGTCCACCTGCATCGGGGAGTCCGACACGGCGTCCCGCAGCGTCCGCCACGCGGGCGGCGCCTGCCACCCGAACTCGGAGACGAACCGGGGCACGGAGGCCCGGTAGGCGGTGTCGGGGAGACGGTTCCAGGCGTCCCACGAGTGGTGCGTCTCGTGGTCGACGTCGTTCGCGGGCAGCGCCTCGTCGCCCGACCACGGCGACGCCACCGTGTAGAAGCGCGACGGGTCGACCGCGTCGACGATCGTCGGCAGGAGGTCGAGGTAGTAGTCGAGGCCCCAGCCACGGTCGCCGAGCGCCTCGGCCCAGCCGTCGGCGTCGTGCAGCCAGATGTTCTCGTTGTTGCCGTTCCACACCACGAGCGACGGGTGCCGCGAGAGCCGGGCGACGTTGTCCCGCGCCTCGGCGACGACCTCGCTCCGGATCGGCTCGGTCTCGGGGTAGGCCGAGCACGCGAACGCGAAGTCCTGCCACACGAGCAGCCCGAGCTCGTCGCACAGTTCGTAGAAGTCGCGCGATTCGTACACGCCACCGCCCCAGACGCGCACGAGGTTCACACGCAGCGCGGCCGTCGTCCGCAGACGGTCCTCGTACCGCTCGCGCGTCACGCGAGAGACGATGACGTCGTCGGGGATCCAGTTCACGCCGCGGACGTCGATGAGCGTGCCGTTGACGTGGACCCCGAACGGCTTCCCGATCGTGTCCTGGGCGGTGTCGATCCGCGTCGACCGGAACCCCGTCCGGAAGGTGTCGCGGTCGAGGACCTCGCCGTCGACGGTCTGCAGTTCCACGGCGACGTCGTAGAGGGGCTGCTCGCCGTAGCCGCGCGGCCACCAGCGCTGCGCGTCCGGCACCCGGACGGTGACGACCGTGTCCTCGTCGCGGGGCGTGAGCTGCGCCCGCGACCGCTGCCGGGTGGTGGTCCCGTCCGGTCCGGGACCGCTCACCGTCACGACGAGCACGAGGTCGTCGTCCTCCCCGTCGTGGTCGAGGTCGGCGGTGCTCACCCCGCTCGTCGAGGGTCCTGACCGCTCGACGGTGACGTGCGTGTCGAGCACGCCCTCGCCCGCCTCGACGTCCACCAGCGGGCGCACCTCGCGCAGTCGCGCGGTGGACCAGCGCTCGACGGCGACCGGTCGCCAGGGGCCGCTCGTGACCGCCGTGAGCCCCCAGTCCCACCCGAAGTTCGAGGCCGTCTTCCGGATGTACGGGAACGGCTCGTCGTACGGTCCGGGCATGCTGCCCGCGCGCGCTGCGACCCGACCCGCCTCGCGGTAGGGCGACTCGAAGAGGATCTCGAGGTCCCGCTCGGTGCGCGCGTTCGACCCGCCCGTCGCGTCCCGCAGGTCGAACCGGTAGCGCCGGTGCATGTTCCGGGTCGTGCCGATCGTGACGCCGTCGAGCGTCAGCGTGCTGACCGTGTCGAGGCCGTCGCACACGAGGTCGATCCGCTCGTGCCCGCGCGGGTCGACGTCGAGCGTTCGGCGGTACGCCCAGTCGGAGCGTCCGACCCACTTGCCGTCCGCCTCGTTGCGGTCGAACGTCGGGTCGGCCAGCAGCCCCTCGCGCTCGAGGTCGGTGTGCACCTGGCCCGGCACCGTCGCCGGGATCGTGCGCCCGGCCACCCCGTCGGGGGCTCCGGTACCGCCGGCCAGTGCCACGGTCCAGCCGTCGCGGAGTTCCTCGCGGTCGAGGGTCATGCGGGTCCTTCTCTGGGCGGACGGGGATGGTGGTCCGCCTGGTCGGGACGCCGGCCGTCGGTCCGCCGGTCGGCCGGTGACGGCCTGGAGGCGCGACACCAGTTGGCCGGGCGTCGTCACGTCGCGCGCGCGAGCGCCTGGGCGATCGCGCGAGGGGGTGTCCGGCGATGCTAGTACGCGGAGCTTGCACGGCGCCCCGTGGCAGGCTGTGCACCGTGATCACAGTTGCTCTCGCCGCGGCCCTGCGCGACGCCGGCCTGCGCTGGCACCCCGAGACCGGGGACCGCTTCGTCATCGACAAGCCGGGGGTCGACGACGACGTCTACACGGTGTCCGAGATGACCGTCGAACGGCACGACTACCCGAGCGGCACCGTCCTGGGCTTCAACGGCACGACCGAGTGGGCGCTCGACTCGGTCGAAGCACGTGAGTCGCTCTGGCTGCCCCGCGAGGACCAGCTCCGCGCACTGCTCGGGAACGCGTTCGAGTCGCTCGTGCGGTCCGGCGACGACCTCACCGTGTCCGCGACGATCGACGGCGTCAGGCAGACGTTCGACGCCCCGGACGCAGCGGACGCGTACGGAGCCGCGTTGCTCGCGTACATCCGTTCTGCGCTGGACTGAACGCCCTCGAACCGGGTGACGCGCCCGGCTGGGAGTTGTCGGAATGCACGCTGGGCAGCCTTTGGTTGCATGGCGACATGACCGTTCCGAACATCACCCTGAACGACGGCAAGACCATCCCGCAGCTCGGCTTCGGCGTCTTCCAGATCGACCCCGCCGACACGAAGGACGCCACGCTCGCGGCGCTCGAGGTCGGCTACCGCCACATCGACACCGCTGAGATGTACGGCAACGAGAAGGAGGTGGGCGAGGCGATCGCGGAGTCCGGCATCGACCGCTCGGAGATCTTCGTCACGTCCAAGCTCAACAACGGCTTCCACGACCCCGAGGCAGCGCTCGAGAACGGCAAGAAGTCGGCCGACCTGCTCGGCGGCTACACGGACCTCTTCCTCATCCACTGGCCGCTCCCGACCGTCTCGGACTTCGTCCCGACGTGGAAGGCGATGGAGGAGCTGTACCGCGCCGGCACCGCCCGCTCGATCGGTGTGAGCAACTTCCAGGCCCACCACCTCAACCGTCTCGCCGCCGAGACGACCATCACCCCGGCCGTGAACCAGATCGAGGTGCACCCGTACCTGACGCAGGAGGAGCTCCGCACGTACGACCGCGAGCACGGCATCGCCACCGAGGCCTGGTCCCCCATCGCGCAGGGCCTCGTGCTCGACGACGAGACCATCACGCGCATCGCCGGCAACACCGGCAAGACGCCCGCGCAGGTCGTGCTCCGCTGGCACATCCAGCGCGGCGACATCGTCTTCCCGAAGTCGGTCACCCGTTCGCGCGTCGAGGAGAACTTCGCGATCTTCGACTTCGAGCTCTCCGACGAGGACATGACCGCGATCACGTCGCTCGACAAGGGCCACCGCACCGGTCCGGACCCGGACACGTTCGACTACGTCCCCGCCTGATCCCGGCGATGACGAAGGCCCCCGCAACCGCGGGGGCCTTCGTCATGTGCGGTCAGTTGCCCTGCTTCTGGATGACGTTCTGCGCACCGCGGTCGTCGACCTTCGACGGCGCGGTGCCGGAGTAGAGGACGTCGTTCGCGTTGCCCGAGATCGTGACCTTCTTGGCGGTCCCGAGGGTGATACGGGTGATGGCGCTCTCGACGATCAGCTCGTCGACGTCACCGAGGTGGACGATCGAGTCGTTGCCCGACACGGTCACCTTCCCGCAGGAGCCGTCGAGGGTGACCTCGGCGCCGGACTGGTCGATGATGGCGGCGCCGTCGATGCACTTGCCCTCGGCCTTCTCGTCGGGGACGCGCACGTCGGCGTCCGCCATCGCCTTGCTCTTGGTGGCCGAGGCGGAAGCGGAGGCCGTCGCGCTGGGGGCGGACTGTCCGCCGTCCGTGGCGGTGCAGCCAGCCAGGACGGCGACGAGTGCTGCCGCGGCGAGGGCGGGGGCGAGGATCCGGGTGGTGCGCATGGCGGTGCCTTTCGTTCGGGGTGGGGCGTGCCGGGAGTCGTGGGGAGGGCCCGGCCCGGAGCGAGCCGGGCCCTCGTGTGCAGCAGGCTGCTGCGGAGTGGGTGTTACTGGGCGTTGCGGTCGACCGTGAAGGAGGACGACACGGTCGAGGTCTTGCCCGACTTGAGCGTCTGCTTCACCTCGAGGCCGGCGTAGGTGCCGCCGCGCGCCAGGTCGAAGTCCGCCGTAGCGCTCCAGGTGCCGTCAGCGCCGACCGTGGCGGTGGCGACCGTGGTCCGCGAGGAACCGACGCGGATCTGCGCGCCCGGGGTCGCCGTGCCGACGAAGGTCGGTCGCAGCACCGTGACGTTGGCGTTCTGCGCCGGAGCCGACAGGGTCAGCTCGCGGAACGCCTCGTTCGACACGGTGAACTTCACACGGACCGTACCGGTGACCGTGCCGCGCACGGTCTGGTCGACGTAGAGGTTGTACTCACCCGGCGCGAGCGGTGAGGCAGCGCTCGTCGTCGCGACCCACTGGCCGTTGCGGACGGTACCGGTCGCCACGACGCGGCTCGAGCCACGCACGGTGATCGTCGCGCCCTCGTGGCCGGTGCCACGGAACTCCGGCGTCAGGGTGTCCAGGACCTGGTCGGCACTCGGGCTCGTCACGGTGTGCTGCGTCACGACCGGTGCCGTCTCACCGATGGTGAAGGCGTGCTGGATGGTTCGCTTGAGACCGCCCTTGCTCGTCTGGTCGAAGTACAGGTTGTACGAGCCCTTGTCGAGCTGCACGGTCGAGTTGCCCGCCCATGCGCCCTGCGCGTTCACCGTCGCGGTCGCGACCTGGCGGACCGAACCGCGGACGACGATCTTGCTGTCGGCCTGGCCCGTGCCGGCGAACCGGACGGTGCCCGGCTCGACGGTGCCGTTCTGCGCCGGGGTGGTCACGACCACCGGTGCGGCCGGCATGCCGTAGTCGAGCGTGAAGGTCTTCGCGTTGCCCGCGTCGCCCTGCACGATCGCGCTGAACGTGTTGACGCCCGAGGTGGCCTTCGTCGGGTCGATGGTGATCTGGTACGTATCATCGGCGCCCGCGACCGCGCGGCCGATCTCCGTGCCGACCGAGTTGCGCAGGATCACGGTCGAGCCCGCCGGGGCCGAACCGTGCGCGACGGCCGGCTTGGTCACGTCCTGCGCGTCGAACCGACCAGCGGCAGTGAAGTCCACGGTCGCCTCACCCGGGTTCACCGTCACCGAAGCGGAGGTGGTGTTCGCACCCTTCGACATCTGCTTCGCCTCGAGCGTGTGCTCGCCGGCGGTCAGCGTCGCGGTACCCGACCACGTGCCGTTGCTGCGGACCTTGGTCGAGATGACCGGGGTGCGGCCGGAGTTGTCGAAGACCTGCACGTCGGAGCCGGCCTCACCGGAACCGGTGATCGCGGTGGACCCGGCGGGCACCTCCTCCTGGTCCTCGGGGCCGGTGATCGCCACGGCCTTGCCGTAGTCGAGGCTGACGTCCTTCGAGCCGCCGTCCTTGCCGTCGATCGTCTGCGTGACGGTGAGGGCGAGGGCGCCGCCCTTGTTCGGGGCGTCCACGTCGAACGAGTAGGTGCCGTCGGCCGCCGCGGTCGTGGTGCCGAGCGTCGTCGTGCCGCTCTTCAGCGTGATCGTGGCGTCCGGCTCGGCGGTGCCCGACACGGTCGCCTTCTTCGCGATGTCCGTGTCGAACGAGCCGGACGCTTCGAGCTGCATGTACGCAGCCCCGAGGTTGTCGGGCAACCCGATCCAACTCGAGTCGGGCGCATCTGCGGTCGCGAACGTCTTGATGTCGCGGTTCCAATTGAAGGTGCGACCGGTCAGGTACGGCTTGCCGGTAGAACCTGTCTCGGTGAATCTCAGCGCCCCACTTTGCTCCTGCTTCAGCGAGGTTCCCGGCGTGGGCTTTCCAGTGTCGTCGGCGCACGTCAGGAAGTACGAGAAGTAGTCGTAGTTCCGGGATCCCGAGACTAGACAGAGCTCCCGGTTCTTGGTCAGGTCAAGCGGTGCCAGTAGCTGGAATCGCCCGTCGCCGGTCGGACGCACGGTCAGGTGGATGCCGTATCGCTGCGCGATCGCAGCGGTTGAGTAGGTCGCGACATCCTGAACCTGCACGTTCTCGTTGGCGTTGAAGGCTTCCGCTGTGAGCGTGTTGAAGGTCGAAGGACCCTGCTGGGAGATGAGCTGCACGGTCCGAAGCGATCCGGCTGGTGCGGGAGCCGCGGAAGCGGAAGCCGCTCCGAAGGACAGGCCGGACGCGATCGTCGCGACGGCGAGAGCGGAAGCCCCCAGGCCCTTCGCGATGCGCTTGGTCTTCTTGGACATGGTTGGTGATCCCTTTCGAGGGGGGTCGGGCCGCGTGCTCTCGCTCGGACGATCGGGCCGTCGGCGGCTCGCGGTGGGATGTTCGCGGGAGACCCCGCTGCCGTACCAGAATATCAAACCGAACACTGAAATACAACATCCGCGATCCGCAACCACTTGAGCCGACTCATGGCAAGTTCCGAGGCGCTCACCTTGACGTCCAGGTGCAGGTGAGTAGGGTTGAGTCCATCGGACGCAAGTCCAACGACTTCAGCACCACGAGTACCAACAGAAGGAGCACCAACACATGGGACGTGCAGTAGGCATCGACCTCGGAACCACCAACTCGGTCGTCAGCGTGCTCGAGGGCGGTGAGCCCACGGTCATCGCCAACGCCGAGGGCATGCGCACCACGCCGTCGATCGTCGCCTTCACGAAGGACGGCGAGGTGCTGGTCGGCGAGACCGCCAAGCGCCAGGCCGTCACGAACGTCGACCGCACCATCGCCTCCGTCAAGCGCCACATCGGCACCGACTGGAAGGTCGACATCGACGGCAAGCAGTACACGCCGCAGGAGATCTCGGCGCGTACCCTCGGCAAGCTCAAGCGCGACGCCGAGCAGTACCTCGGTGAAGACGTCACCGACGCGGTCATCACCGTCCCGGCCTACTTCAACGACGCCGAGCGCCAGGCCACGAAGGACGCCGGTGAGATCGCCGGCCTCAACGTCCTCCGCATCATCAACGAGCCGACCGCCGCCGCGCTGGCGTACGGCCTCGACAAGGGCAAGGAAGACGCGCTCATCCTGGTCTTCGACCTCGGTGGTGGCACCTTCGACGTCTCGCTGCTCGAGGTGGGCAAGGACGACGACTTCTCCACGATCCAGGTCCGCGCGACGGCCGGTGACAACCGCCTCGGCGGCGACGACTGGGACCAGCGCATCGTCGACTACCTCGTCAAGAAGTTCAAGGACGAGCACGGCGTCGACCTCTCGACCGACAAGATCGCCAAGCGGCGCCTCAAGGAAGCAGCCGAGCAGGCGAAGAAGGAGCTCTCGTCGCAGATGTCGGCGAGCATCCAGCTCCCGTACCTGACGCTCACGGCCGACGGTCCGCTCAACCTCGACGAGACCATCTCGCGCGCCCAGTTCGAGCAGATGACCTCCGACCTGCTCGACCGCACGAAGAAGCCCTTCAACGACGTCATCAAGGAAGCCGGTGTCTCGGTGGGCGACATCGCGCACGTGGTGCTCGTCGGCGGCTCGACCCGCATGCCCGCCGTGGCCGAGGTCGTCAAGAGCCTCACGGGTGGCAAGCAGCCGAACCAGGGCGTCAACCCCGACGAGGTCGTGGCCGTCGGTGCCGCGCTGCAGGCCGGCGTCCTGAAGGGCGAGCGCAAGGACGTCCTCCTCATCGACGTCACGCCGCTGTCGCTCGGCATCGAGACCAAGGGCGGCCTGATGACGAAGCTCATCGACCGCAACACCGCGATCCCGACCAAGCGCAGCGAGACCTTCACGACGGCCGACGACAACCAGCCGTCGGTCGCGATCCAGGTCTTCCAGGGCGAGCGCGAGTTCACCCGCGACAACAAGCCGCTCGGCACCTTCGAGCTGACCGGCATCGCCCCGGCCCCCCGTGGCGTCCCGCAGGTCGAGGTCACCTTCGACATCGACGCCAACGGCATCGTGCACGTGTCCGCGAAGGACAAGGGCACCGGCAAGGAGCAGTCGATGGTCATCTCCGGCGGCTCGTCGCTGCCGAAGGAGGACATCGAGCGCATGGTCCGCGAAGCCGAGGAGCACGCGGCCGAGGACAAGGCCCGCCGTGAGGCCAACGAGCGTCGCAACCAGGCCGAGCAGCTCGTCTACTCGATCGAGAAGCTCATCAAGGAGAACGACGACAAGCTCCCCGCGGACGTCAAGTCCGAGGTGCAGGCCGACGTCGACGCCCTGAAGTCGGCACTCGCGGGCGAGGACGACGACGCCGTCAAGACCGCCTTCGACAAGCTCAACGAGTCGCAGGGCAAGCTCGGCCAGGCGATCTACTCGGAGAGCGCAGCCTCGCAGCAGGACGCCTCCGCCACAGGCGGTGCAGGGGCCGGCGCCGAAGGCGCCACCGCTGACGACGAGGACATCGTCGACGCCGAGGTCGTGGACGACGAGGACGACAAGGACAAGAAGTAGATGACGGACCCCAAGGACAACGTGCCGAACGAGGACGAACCCCAGGTCGAGGGCGACGCCACCAACGCGCAGGAGCCCGAGGACCTCATCGAGGCGGAGGGACCGGACGTGGAACTCCCCACGGACGGCCCCGCCGCCGGCGGCCCCCAGAGCGATCTGAGCCCCGAGGACGAAGCGCTGCTGGCTGACGCTGCCAGGGGCATCGCCGAGGACAAGCTCAGCAGCGAGGACCGCGACCTGGTGGCCGAGATGCGCGCCGACATGCTCCGCGCGCAGGCCGAGCTGGTGAACTTCCGGAAGCGCGTCGAACGCGACCGCGAGGCCAACCGTGAGGTCGCCATCGCCGAGGTCGTGCGGGCACTCCTGCCCGCGCTCGACGACCTCACCCGCGCCGAGGCCCACGGTGACCTCGCCGAGGGGCCGATGCAGGTCATCGGTCAGAAGATCCGCGGCGGCTTCGAGAAGTTCAAGCTCGTGCAGATCGGCGAGAAGGGTGAGGCCTTCGACCCGAACATCCACGAGGCGATCGTGCAGCTCCCCACGCCGGGGGCGACCGCGCAGACCGTGGCGGACGTCGTCGAGCCGGGCTACAAGCTCGGCGAGCGCGTCCTCCGTGCGGCCAAGGTCGCGGTCGCGGTCCCGGCCTGACCGCGGGAAGGAGGTAGGGATTCATGGCCAGTCAGGACTGGTTCGACAAGGACTTCTACAAGGTCCTCGGTGTCGACAAGACGGCGAGCGACGCTGAGCTGAAGAAGACCTACCGGAAGCTCGCGCGGCAGTACCACCCGGACTCCAACCCGGGTGACGCCGCCGCCGAGGCCCGCTTCAAGGAGATCAGCGAGGCGTACTCGGTGCTGTCCGACAAGGAGCAGCGCCAGGAGTACGACCAGGTCCGTGCCATGGGCTCGGGCGCCCGCTTCACCGCGGGCGGCCCGGGCGCCCAGGGCGTCTTCGGCGGCATGTTCGGCGGCGGGGGCGGTCAGCGCGTCCGCTTCGGGCAGCCCGGCAACGGGCGCGGCGGCGCGAGCGGCTTCGAGGACATCCTCGGCGGCATGTTCGGCGGTGGCGGCGGCTTCGGCCAGTCCAACGGCGGCTACCGCGGGTTCGGCGGCCCCACGAAGGGTGCTAACGTCACCGCCTCCACGACGCTCGACTTCGCGACCGCGATCGCCGGCGACACCGTCAAGCTCGCACAGGGCAACGGTCGCACGGTCAACGTGCGCATCCCGGCCGGGGTCGCGGACGGGCAGAAGATCCGCCTCCGCGGACGCGGGCAGCCCTCCCCCGACGGCGGCGAGGCCGGCGACCTCGTGGTCACGGTCTCGGTCCGCAAGCACCCGGTGTTCGAGCGTGACGGGCTCAACCTCCGCGTCGACGTCCCCGTGACGTTCGCCGAGGCGGCGCTCGGTGCGACGATCCAGGTGCCGACGCTCGGCGGCGAGCCCGTCAAGCTGCGGGTCGCCCTCGGCACCCCGTCGGGCCGTGTCCTCCGTGTCAAGGGCCGCGGGGTCACGACGAAGAAGGGCACCGGCGACCTGCTCGCCACCGTGCAGGTCGCGGTGCCATCGCACCTCACGGACAAGCAGCGCGAGGCCGTCGAGGCCCTCGCGGCCGCCCTGCCCGACGAGGACCCCCGCGAGGACCTCCTCGCCAAGGCGCGCGGCTAGCGTCATGAACGACCGGTCTGGAGGCTCGGTGCGGCTCCGACACGGAGCCCCACCGAGCCTCTTCCCACCGGCACGGCCGACACGCCGCTGGCGCGTCGCGTCGGAACCGGCGGCGTGGGCCCAGGCTGTTGTGCACCACGCGCTGAACGGAAGGGGCGGTCGATGACCGACATGGACGAGAACTCGCCCGTCTTCGCCATCGCCATGGCAGCCGAGCTGGCCGAGATGCACCCGCAGACGCTGCGGCAGTACGACCGGCTCGGTCTCGTCGTGCCCGGCCGGACCCGCGGCGGCTCGCGGCGCTACTCGATGCGCGACATCGCCCAGCTGCGGGAGATCGCGCGCCTCGGGTCCGAGGGCGTCTCGCTCGAGGGCGTCCGGCGGGTGCTCGAACTCGAGAACGAGAACCGGGCGCTGCGCTCGCGGGTGTCCGAGCTCGAGACGGCCCTGGCCGACCAGCTCATCAACCGTCCGGGCGCACGCGTGTTCGCCGCCTCGGCCACCGGTGCGGCCGTCCCGCTGCGCGCCGGGGTGCGGCCGCAGCGGAACACGCAGATCGTCCTGTGGCGCCCGCCGCACTAGGCGTCACTGGGTAGGGTGGCGCCGTGCCACCGGACCTCGCCGACCTGTTCCGCCGTCGCGACGACGACGCGCCGGACCTGATCACGATCGACGGCACCGACCGCTTCATCCTCGACGAGGCACCGCACGTCCACGGCGACGCACTCCGGCAGCCCGGGGAGGTCGCGGTCGTCGACGACCGCAACGGCGTGCTGACGCTCGGCGTGATCACCGTGCACGGCGCATCCGACGTCCGGGTCGTCCAGGACTCCCTCGTCGGTGTGCGTGCGCTCGAGGCCAACGCCGGCGCGTTCGGGCGCCGGGGCTTCCACCACCCGGACTCGCTCGAACGGGCATTCACCGACGCGCGGCTCGTCCTGCTCCGCCTGTCGAAGTCGAACGACCGACTCGACGAGGTCGCCCGCGCGGTCGCCCGCTACGCCGCCCCCGACGTGGTGCTGCTCTGCGGTGGCGTGTCGAAGCACATGAACCTCGGGCAGAACGACGTGCTCCGCCGGTACTTCGGCGAGGTGACCGCGTCCCGAGGCCGCGGGAAGTCCCGACTGCTCGTCGCGCAGGACCCCTTGCGCGCCTCGGCCGTCCGGGCGGACACGTCGAACCCGTGGCCGCGTTCGGTGCACAACGACGAGCTCGGGATGACCCTCGTCGCGCACGGCGGCGTGTTCGCCGGGACGTCGCTCGACCTCGGGACGCGCGTGCTCCTCCAGGTCATGGACGACGCGGTCCCGACCGCACGTACCGCCGTCGACCTCGGCTGCGGGAACGGTGTCATCGCGGTGTCGCTGGCGCGCCGCCGGCCGTCGATCAAGGTCGTCGCCACCGACGTCTCCCAGATCGCCGTCGCATCGACCCGTGCGACCGCCGAGGCGAACGGCGTCGCGGACCGCGTGCAGGCCGTGCGGACGGACGCCGGCGACGAGCTCCAGGACCGCTCGGCCCAGTTGGTCCTGTGCAACCCGCCCTTCCACGCGGACACCACGGTGACCACCGACGCGGCGGAGGCGATGTTCCGGAACGCGGCCACGATCCTCCAGGGCGGTGGTGAACTGTGGTGCGTCTGGAACTCGCACCTGCGGTACCGGCCGGTGCTCGAGCGAGTGGTCGGGACGACGCGTCAGGTCGTCCGGACCGACAAGTTCACGGTGACCGCGTCGCGCGTCTCCTGACGCGGCTCAGCGCGCGTCCTCGACCGCTGCGCCGATCTGCCGCCACAGCGAGCGCGCCCACGGCTCGGTGAGGTGCCCGTGATCGCGGTACAGCAACGTGTTCCCGGACACCACGCCGCAGCGGGTCGGTGAGCAGAACCAGTCGGTGAGGTCGACGTAGCGGTGGCCGGCGGCCTCGGTCACCCGCCGCTCCGACGCGACCCGTGCCGCGTCCACGCCGACGTGCCGGTCGACGCCGCAGGCGTCGGTGTCGTCGAGGTTCGCGGAGAGGCACCGCGGGACCGACTCCGCGAACTCCGGGGTGTCGGCGAGGACGCTCACCCGCGAGCGCTCGGGCAGCACGGCCAGCGTCCGCCGGAGGCCGTCCCGCGAGAGGGTGGTGCGGGCCGCACGGTCCGACTCGTCGGGAGCGGCCGCGAGCGGCAGGTGCGCCGAACCCGCGACGAGCACGACGTCGGGGGCCTCGGCCGCGAGTCGCTGCAGCACTCCGGCGCGCCACGTGTCGCACTCCCGATAGGGGCGCCCGGAGGTGAGGACCTCGACGTCGACCATCGTGCACGCGTTCTTCGTGTACCCGAGCACCCGGACCCCGCCGTGCCGGTCGGCCCAGGCCTCGAGTGCGGGCATCCAGTGCGCGGCGTGCGAGTCCCCCACGAGCGCGACCGTCAGGGTGCCGTCGGGATCGCCGAGCACGCAGGAGTTGATCGTCGTGTCGGAGGCCGACTCCACGTGGCAGCCTCGTCGTCGGTAGTCCGACGTCGAGTCGGTTGCGCGGTCGAGCTGCGGGTCGAGACCGACGGGGACGAAGGGGGTGAAGGTCGGCGGCTCGGTGGGCGTCACGTCCGCGGTCGTGCGGTCGGACGTCAGGGTGCGCGGGGCCGCGGCCATGCCGGCTCCGAGGACGACGGCGACCGCGACCGCGCTCGCCGAGAGCCCGAGGAGCACAGTCCGGACGTCCGGTAGTCGCGCGCCCCTGAGCGGCTGTTCGACGTACCGCGTCGTCAGGTGGGCGAGGCCGACGGCGGCGGCGAGCGCGGTGAGGCGCACCCAGAGCGGGAGGGGTGTGGCGAGTCCGACGGCAGCCTGCGGCAGGACGAGCAGCGGCCAGTGCCAGAGGTACAGCGCGTACGAGATCCCGCCGAGGTACTGCAGCGGTCGGATGCCGAGCAGGGCGACCGGACCGAACGGGTGTCCAGCGGCTCCGCTCCACACGAGCACCACCGCCGCGGCGACCGGGAGGAGGACCGCCGTCCCGGGGTAGGCGGTGGTCTCGCTGTACGTGGTCGCCGCGAGCAGGATGCCCGCGAGGCCGGCCCACCCGAGCACCACGGCGGTGTGTCCACGCACGAGCGCACCCCGGTGCACCGCGATCGCCGCCAGGCCCCCGGCGGCGAGCTCCCAGGCGCGGGACGGCAGGGAGAAGAAGGCCCACGGCTGGGACCGGTCGGTCAGCCCCACGGCGAGGGCCAGGGACAGCGCGACGAGCACGACGACAGCGCCGACGAGCAGCATCGTCCGTCGACGGGCCGACGACCGGCGTCCGAGTCGCCAGGCGAGCAGGAGGAACAGCGGCCACAGCAGGTAGAACTGCTCCTCGACCCCGAGCGACCAGTAGTGCTGGAACGGCGACGGAGCGGTCCCGGCGAGGTAGTCGGTGCCCTCCGACGCGAAGTAGAGGTTCGGCACCGACAGGAGCGACGCGACCGCCGCCTCGACGAGTTCGCCGCGAGCCAACGGCGGGACGAGCAGGAGCCCGACCCCCGCCGTGACGAGGGCGACGAGGAGTGCCGAGGGCAGGATGCGCCGGACCCGTCGTGCCCAGAACCCCGCGAGGTCGACCCGGCCCCGCCGCTCGAGCTCGCGCACCACGTGACCGGTGATGAGGAACCCGGAGATGACGAAGAAGACATCGACCCCGACGAACCCGCCACCGAACGCAAGCCGTGCGTGCTCGAGGAGCACGAGCAGGACGGCGCCGCCACGGAGGCCGTGCACGTCGTTCCGGAACGCGGGGGAAGAGCTGGTCATGTCGTCTCCGATCGGGGCTGCTCCACAAATACTATCATGTGATATATTTACATCGGCAACACACAGCTCCCGACGACAGGAACTCGACATGGACACCGCGAACCTCGTGAAGGTCTTCCGCAAGGGATGGCTGCTCATCGTGATCGGGCTGCTGCTCGGCGGGGGCGCCGGGCTCGCTGCAGCCGAGGTCGCGACGCCGGAGTACACCGCTGCGGTCAAGCTCTTCGTCGCGGTCCGCACGCCGGACGCCGCGTCCGCGACCGACGTGTCACAGGGCAACGCCGCGGCCCAGCAGAAGGTCCGCTCCTACGCGGACGTGGTCCTGACCGAGAGCATCCTGCAGCCGGTGATCGACGAGCTGCACCTCGACACGACCCCGACGGCGCTCGCACGCCGCGTGGAGCCGACGATCAACACGAACACCGTCGTGATGACGATCGCCGTCACCGACGCGTCGGCCGAGCGTTCGGCGCGGATCGCCGACGCGATCGGCACGAGCTTCATCCGTGTCATCGAGGGCCTCGAGAAGCCGAGCGCCGACGCGACGAGCCTGGTGCGCGCCTCGACGATCCAGAGCGCCGTGGTCCCGTCCGCGCCGTCCTCGCCGAACAAGCCGCTGCACCTCGCGGTCGGACTCGCGCTCGGCACGCTGCTCGGGTTCGGCGCCGCGCTGCTCCGCAGCGTGGTCGACACCCGGGTGCACGGCCCGCGCGACGTCGCGGCGACGACGGAATCACCGATCCTCGCCACCCTCGGCTTCGACGGTGAGGCGAAGCGTCGACCGCTGATCGTCTCGGCGGACCCGCGCAACCCCCTCGCGGAGGCGTACCGCGCGCTCCGCACGAACCTGCAGTTCGTCGACCTCGGGGCCGGCAACGGCAGCTTCGTGGTGACCTCCGCGATGCCCAACGAAGGCAAGACGACCTCGACCGCGAACCTCGCCATCGCCCTCGCCGAGACCGGCGCGCGCGTGGTGCTCATCGACGCCGACCTGCGCCGGCCGCGGGTCGCTGAAGTGATGGGGATCGAGAACGCCGCGGGTCTCACGGACCTCCTCATCGGACGAGCCGAGGTCCACGACGTCGTGCAGCCATGGGGTCGCACCAAGCTCGACGTGCTCCCGGCGGGGCTCGTCCCGCCGAACCCGAGCGAGCTGCTGGGATCCGCCGCGATGCAGGCGTTGCTGGAGCTCCTGACCGAGCAGTACGACCACGTGCTCCTGGACGCCCCGCCGCTCCTGCCGGTGACCGACGCCGCCGTGCTCGCGACCATGACCTCCGGCGCCGTCGTGGTCACCTCGGCCCGGAGCAGCCGCACGCCGCAGCTCCGTGCCGCGCTCGACCGGCTCGACCGGGTCGGTGCGTCCGTCCTCGGCGTCGTCGTCAGCATGGTCGCGTTCCGCGGCCGCGCGGGCTACGGCGGCGCGTACGGGTCCGCGTACGGCGCGTACTACGGCGGTACCGCGGCCATCGACATCACCGCTGCCGCCCCACGGCGCGGACGGCGGCTGCGCGACGCCGAGACAGCAGCGTTCCCGGTCGCGCCGGCGGTCCCGAACCGGTCGCACGGCGACGGTTCCGCGTGAGGGACGGCCTGCCCCGGACGGACGCACCGAGCGGGGCAGACCTCGTCCTCAGAGGAGCGCGGTGAAGGTCGAGTTCCGTTCGAGCCCCGTCGCTGCCGTCCACGCGGCTCGCTGCTCGATGCGCTCGGACCGCTGCCAGTGCAGGCGTGTGGTCGGAGCGAGCCGGATCGTGTTCTCGTCACTGCTCAGTCCGACGGGCACGCCGGCGTTGGCGTAGAGGTAGGCGTCCGAGGCACCGGTGAACTCGTTGCCCCGCATCGTGATCTGCGCCTGTACCGCGTCCGCGTAGAAGAGCACGTGCGACCCCTTGCCCGATCGGTCGAGGCGGACGCCGGCACTCCAGCTCGCCCCCGCTCGTGACGCCGTCGTCCCGCGCACACTGCACGTGGCCACCGCGCTCGGATCGGGGAGCCCCGACGACCAGTACTCGAACGTCTGCATGTTCCGGTCCGACACGTTGCCGGTGAACTCGACGTTCGACCAGGACGGTCCCGCCGTCACAGCCGGACCCTGGATCGTCATCGCCGTGTCCCAGCAGTCGACGATGGTGTTGCCGCTGATCAGGACGTCCGTGGCACCGCTCCAGACCTGCACGCCGTTGCCCATCCTGGAGACGCCGTCCGAGGCGAGCCCGCCCCCGGCCTCGCCGACGATGCAGCTCGCGAGCGTGAAGCCCTGTGTGCGGACCGCCGAGCTCGCGGTCTGCACCGCGTTGCGTCCCGTTCCGAGGAACGCGAGGTCGCGGACGGTCGAACCGGAACGCCCCTCGAGGATCGGTTCCGCGACGGCCAGCCACACACGCCGGCCGCCGATGCTCGGGTTCTCCGCGCACCGCACCGTGACGATGGAGCCGAGCGAGGTGAACTGCCAGTCCTCGGTGAGCGCGGTGTTCGACGTCTTCCGGTCACCGTGCAGCGTGCTGCCGACCTTGAGGAACCCGATCTCCGTCGTCCAGCTGCTCACGTGACCGTGGTGGGTCCGGCCGATGTTCGCAGCGCTGAGGTCGACCTGCCAGAGCCCGTCGCCGACCTCGTGCCAGCACTGCTCGCCCTGGACGTACTTGTACGTGGTGATCACCGGGGCTTCGGGTTCGTCGCCCCAAGACTCGAACCGCAGCCCGCTCGTCGTTCCGGGCCGGACGATGCCGTGGAACCTCCGGCCACGACGGAAGCGCACCGTGCTGCCGGCTGCGACCGCGCCGGCCGCGATCGCCTGGTTCACGCGAGCGGCCGTCGCCCACGGGCGCGTCCGGCTGCCGTCGGCGGCATCGTCGCCACCCGTGGAGTCGACGAAGTACTCCGCGACCGCCGCGCGCGCCGGACTCGTCCAGACCGTCAGCGCTGCGGCGGCCAAGCCGGCGACGCCACCGGACAGCACCGTCCGTCGGCTCGGCCGTGATGCGCGTCGCGGTTCGTTGTGGTCGTCCATGTCGTTCCTCTCCGCGCCGCACTTGCGCAGCGCCGCGAGGACCCTACGGGCGTGACCGCGAGGGAGCCGAAGTGTCCGGATGTCACATGGACGGACGACCGCGCATCCGTCGCACGACCCGGCCACAGGCACGGAGGTCGCTCGCTCGGAGCCCGTAGAACGACCGTGGCGGGATGCCGTGTCGCTGCCACACCTGCAGGACGTTGAGCGAACTCGAGACGAACGAGCCGACCAGGGTGCCGATCGCTGCTCCGACGGCTCCGAGCACCGGGACGAGGAGCACGACGAGGGTCGTGTTGACCGACGCTGCGACGACGAGCGACCAGCTCCGCCGCCCGGGCGCACCCCGGGCACTGAGCGTGACCCCGGCGAGCGCGCCCTGGCCGCCGACCGCCGTGGCCAGGAGCAGGACGAGGCAGGCGGGCAGGGCGGCCGCGAACTCGGGTCCGAACACCACGGGAACCCACCACGAGACGGTGGCGGCGAGCACGGCGCTCACGAGGAGGGAGAGCGCCGACGAGATCCGCGACGCGGCGAGCATGCGTCGATCGTCGGCCTCCGCTGCGTCCGCCGCGAACGACACGTCGCGGACGGCGTTGCTGATGACGAGCGGGAGGTCGGCGACGTTGACGGCGACCACGTAGAGCCCGAGCTCGGCCGGACCGGACAGCGGCGTGATGAGCGCCTGGTCGAGCCGTGTGAGGAGCACGCCGGCCACCGACCCGAACCACACCCGTGCCCCGAAGGAGACCACCTCGCGCGTGCGTGCGTCCGTCGCCCCGTCGGGCCGCTCGACCGGACGCACACGGAGCAGCCCGAGGTACGCGACGGCGCCGACCACGGGTGCGAGCGCGAGGACGACGACCGCGCTCGGCACGTCGAGCGCGCCGATGACTGCCAAGGCCAGGAGCGCACCCAGCCGGACTCCCGCCGTGATGGCGCGTTCGACGGTGACGAGACGCCAGCGGTGACGTCCGCTCGCGACGGCCTGGAGCAGCGTCGTCAGGAGCGTCGGGACGAGCGCGACCGCGGCGGTCCCGACCAGCGGGACCAGGGTGTCGTCCCCGCCGCCGAAGAACGGCGCGCAGGCCACCAGTGCGCCCGTGACGGCGGCACCGGCGAGGACGAGGACACCTGCTGCGCGCCGCACGAACGCGCTCGTGAGCCACGGCTGCCGGGCGATCGTGCGGGTGACGGAAGCCGGGACCCCGAAGGTCGCGAGGGCCACGGCGAGGAACAGTGGAGCCGTGGCCGACGCAACCGCTCCCCGACCGTCCACCCCGAGGGCGAGGGCGAGGATCGGCGCCGTGGCGATCGAGGCGAGCGGCGGGAACGCGTTGCCGACGAGGGCTGCGAGGATGTTCCCCACACGGTTCTGGTGCCCGCCGGTCACCGCCGGACCCCGACGGTGGAGCGCGGGGCGGTCCCGGTCGGCAGGGCCGTGACCGGGTGGTCCTCGGGGCGTTCGGCACCGGCACCGGCCCCGGCCCCGGCCCTGGCCCTGGCCCCGGGGACGATCGCCAACAGCAGGAAGAGGAGCAGCCCGATCGGGGTGTTGGTGCTGAGCGAGTTGAAGCCGATGAGCGTGAGCAAGGTCAGGGCCGCCGCGAGACGCGCTCCGGGGACGGGCACTGGCCCCGCTCGTCGGGCGACGACGAGACCGATGAGTGCCGCGAAGAACAGCACGGCCGCGACCAGTCCGAAGTCGATGGAGAACATCAGGAACGGGTTCTCGAAGGTGTTCCCGATGAGGGCGTTGCGGGTGACCTGCTCGCTCGCCCCGAAGCCACGGCCGATGACGGCGGTCTCCCGCCACTGCTCGACTGCCAGCCCGATCGTCTTGAACCGCGCCGACGAGGAGCCGCCGTCGTCCTCGAGGCGATCGTTGACGATCGATCCTGCGGCGCTCCCGAGGAAGATCGCCAGACCGATCGCCGCAGCACCGAGCGCGGCGACCTTGCCGACCGCGCCGACACGCGACCGGAAGATCAGCACGACCACCGCGAGCACCGCCGCGAGGAGGGCGAAGCGCGAACCGGTCAGCGCCACCGCCACGACCAGCAGGACGGGGAGTGCGATCCTGGCCCAGGCCGCGCCGAGCGTGGCCGTCAGCGGGACGGCGGCCGACATCCACAAGGCAGCGACGAGCGGGTGGTCGAAGGTGCCGAGCATCCGGTCGAAGTCCGTCGTCCACCACCGGAGCCCTTCCAGCGTGCTCAGCCACGGCTGCGGCACGAAGCCCGACCAGACCCCGAGGACGAGGAGGGCCTCGCCGACGGCGACGAGGACGAGCGCCCGGGCGACGGCGCCCGGGAGTCCGGGTCGGTCCGTCGACCGTGCCCGGACGACCAGGAACAGCATCGTCGGGGCGATGAGCTGCAGCACGAGCGTCCCGAGGTCGCCCGCGCGCCCGGTGAACCAGGACGTCGCGATCGCGACCACGAAGAACACCAGGAGGACCGGCATGACGACGGTGTGGCGGACGAGCACCCGTCCGACCTGCCGAGGATCACGGGCGAGGGTCACGACGAGCAGCGCGATGCTGATCGTCGTCGCCGGGTGCCAGCTCGTCCCGAGGAGGGTCCGGACGACCTCGAAGGGCAGGAGCGCGGCGGAGACGACCACCGCGGCGATGCCCCACTGCGGCCGACGGACGGTCACGAGGGCGATCAGGAGCGACAGGGCGATCTGGACGAGGAACAGCACGGGGAGCCTCCTGGACGGGTCACTCCATTAGAACATGACATGTGTTATTTCATCAAGGGACCCACGCCCCGCGGAGAACGGTCTCGGCGTCCGTCGGCGACCACAGCGCGTCGCGGACCCGGTCGTTGCGGCCCGCCCGGACGTTCTGGTCGAGGAGGGCCGGCGAACGCCGCAGCCCACGGACCGGCCAGAACACGACTCCCTCGAGCGCGGTCACCGGCAGCACGGGCACCGCTGCTCGCAGCGACCGGTGGTGCAGCCAGGTGTCCGACGACCCCGGGGCGACCGACCGGAACCCGTCCCCGGCGTCACGCAGCGCATCCAGGAACGCCGGCGGGTACAGGACCCCCTTGACCCCGACCGCGTAGTTCCGCGGTGTGACCTCGTCCGTCGTGGCCCGTCCCCACCGGTCGTAGGGCAGGATCCGATCACCACCGACCGTGATCCGGTTGACACGGTGGGCGAGCACGACGTCCGGCCGACGCACGTGCTCGGCCGCGAGCGTCTCGAGCCACCTCCGCGGGTACAGGACGTCGTCGTCAGCAGTGACCATGGCGACGCGGTGGTGCGAGACCGAGCACGCGTAGGGGAAGTACTTCTTGTGCGGACCGAGATCGTCGCACGCCCGGAGCTCGACCCCACGGGCGGCCATGCGGCGCAGTGCCCCGGGAGGATCGGCGAGCAGGGCGTCGTCGTCGATCCACACGACGAGCCGCGACGGTCGCACCGTCCCGGCTCCGATGGACGCCAGCGTCAGGTGGACCGAGCGTGCGCGCGCTCCGTACGTCGTCAGGGAGACGACGGGACCGCCGGGCGCCGTCAGGGGACGTCGTCCGCACCGAGCCCGGACCGCCGCCGAGGTCATGTGCAGGTAGGACGCGAGGAGCCGCAGCGGATCACGAGGGAGGGGTCGCATGGGCAGGAGCGTAGACAGGTCGCGCGTCGCACTCCACCGGCCAGGATGCCATATGCACGAAGGGAGATCGCGGTCGGCCACCGGTATGGTCGTCGTGTGCGATGGAGTCGAGTGGGCTGGCCCGCGGTCGGGTACGTCTCCTTCGAGGACGTCGAGGGCTACGCCGAGCACCTCGCCCGGCTGCTGACCGACGCACCGCCGACCGTGGCCGCCCTCGCGTCGGTCACGTGGAACGAGGCCCGCGTCGAGCAGTGGGACGCCGCTCCCCCGACGGACGACGGCAGCAGTACCGTGCGCGCGACGGTGGTCGTGCGGAACGATGAAGTGCTCGACACCCCGGACGGCCTCTGGAAGCGGTGGAACCACGCCCGCGTGACGCTCCGGTTCGAGCGAGCCGTGCTCGAACCGCTCGACACGCAGGTCCTCGACCTCCTCGCCGGAGACGTCCACGTCTCGCGCGGGGAGCTCGCGCACGTCGACGCCGACGTCTGGGAGCTCCGGCTCCTGCTCTCGCCCACGGGTGAACTGGCGGTGCACTTCCGCGACGTCCAGGTCGCCGTCCGGTCGGTGCACGAGGACGAGTGGGCGCAGCTCGGACAGCGCCCGCAGCACGGTTGGCGCGGCCCGGTGCCGGACGGCTGGTTGGAGTGGGCGACCCCCGCGGTGCGGGCTGCCGGACACGGCGACGTCGGCGGGCTGTCGCTCGCGCTCGACGGCATCGGGAGCGACCCGGTGGGCATCGACGACGTCGACCCGCGCTGGGGCTTCGCGCCGCTGCACGCGTCGGCGTGGTTCGACCGGCGCGGCACCACGGAGGCCCTGCTCGAACGGGGTGCGGACGTGACGGTGCTCGACGCCGAGGGGCGCAGTGCCCTGGACCTGGCGCGCGAGCGTGGCTCGCGGAAGGCGGAGGAGGTCCTGCTCGCCTGGTTCGACGACCAGACCGCGGGCCTCCGCTTCACCGCGGACGACCCCACCTCCGACGAGTCGGCCGACTGAACCAGCCTGGAGGCGCGACCCGCGTCGGGACGCAGGTCGCGCCTCCAGGCTGGTCGCGTCTCAGACGGTGAGCGCGTTCGCCTGCGCGACCCGCCCGTACCAGCGCGCCGAGTCCTTCGGCGTCCGCTCGAACGTCTCCGGGTCCCACGCGACGAGCCCGAAGGTCGGGCGGAAGCCCGACGCCCACTCGTAGTTGTCGAGGAGGGACCAGTGCTGGTAGCCGAGGACCTCGATGCCGTCCTCGATGCAGCGGTGGATGCCCTCGAGGGCGCCCTGCGTGTAGGCCACCCGGCGGGTGTCGTCGGCGGTGGCGATGCCGTTCTCGGTGATCATCAGCGGCACGTGGCCGGAGAGCTCCCACGCCGAACGGAGTCCGTCCGCGGCCGCCTCGGGGTAGAACTCCCAGCCGGTCAGGGTCGTCTCGACGTCGTCCGCGACCGGAAGCGGACCGTTCGGCCCGATGAACGTGCGGGTGTAGGCCTGCACGCCGAGGAAGTCGTCCCCCGCGGCCTGTTCGAGGTACCAGTCGTCGCGCGGGTACCCGTACTCACGGAGCTTCGCGTCGGCACCGGGCTCGCCGTTCGACCGGAAGGCCTGCGTCGCGATCGTCCAGCCGGACTGCAGTCCGTCGACCTGTGCGAGCACCTCGCGGGACCGCTTGTGCGAGGCGAGCAGCTGGTCGGCCACGTGCAGGTCGGGGTTCGGCAGGCCGTACGCCACGAGGTTCGATGCGTCCTCACCCCCGGCGAGCATCGCGGCGATGTTCGGCTCGTTGATCGTGCAGACGTAGCGGACGCCGTCCTGCACCACGGGGAGCGCGGCCTCCGTGTAGCGGGCGAACAGGTCGGCCGCGTCGGGTGCTCGCCAGAAGCCGTCGCGCTCGAACCACCGCGGCACGGTGAAGTGCATGAGCGTGACGATCGGCTCGATGCCGGCCTCGTGGCAGGCGTCGACCATGCGGCGGTAGTGGTCGATCTCGGCGCCGGACACCCAGCCGCGCTCGGGCTCGATGCGCGCCCACTCGATGCTGAACCGGTAGGAGTTCAGGCCGAGGTCGGCGGCGATGCGGATGTCCTCGCGGTAGCGGTGGTAGCTGTCCGCGGCGTCGCCGGAGGGTTCGACGATGGTGGTGTCGGGCTCGTGCTCGTGCACCCACCAGTTGCTGTTGACGTTGTTGCCCTCGATCTGGTGGGCGGCGGTGGCGGCGCCCCAGAGGAAGCCGTCGGGGAACTGCAGCGTGGTGATGATGGGGCCTTTCAGTGGGCGGACAGGAAGCGGTCGAAGGTGTCGAGCGTCGCCGCCAGGTTCTCGACCTGCGGACCGTGGTAGCTCGTCGGGATGACCTCGTACGCGGCCCCGGTGTCCTCGGCCATCTGCCGCTGCCACGGGATCGGCCAGGCGCCGTCCCACTCGCCGTGCGTCACGAGCACCGGGAGGCCGGTCGCGCGGAGTTCGGCGGACGAGTCGGTGTGGTCCTCGAGGATGTGCCCGCCGGCGATGACACTCGCGGGGTCGTGCGCGTCGAAGCGGTCGCGGACGAAGCGCGGGTCGTCGGGGAGCTCCTCGTCGGGGCGGTAGGCCCAGAGCGGGTTCGTCGAGTCGAAGAGCTGGCGGAGGTTCCCGCCGGTGTCGTGCAGGATCGTCAGCTCGGCGACCTTGCGGTAGGGCCAGCCGTACGGTCCGGAGCAGAACTGCACGACGTCGCGGAAGGACTCCGGGGACGCGATGGCGGCCTCGCGGACGATCACGCCGCCGAGCGAGTGGCCGATGAGGTGCACGGGCGCACCGTCGTCGAGCAGGGCTGCGACCCGGACGACGTCGGCCGCTTCCTCGTCCAGCGTGTAGCCCTGCGGCCCGGACGCCCGCGCCGAGTCGGCCTGGCCGCGGCGGGTGATCGCCACTGCGGTCCAGCCGGCCCGGCCCAGGAGCGGCATGAAGGTCCGCCAGTCCTCCTTCGACCCGGTGTACCCGGGGACGATCAGGACGGTGCCCTTCGACTCGCCCGCAGGGACGACGCGGTACGCGGTGAGACGCCCGACGGGCAGGTCGATGCCGACGACGTCGACGCCCTCGGGGGTGGGCAGGTGGCCGAAGGCGGGGACGGTCGGGAAGTCGTGGAGCGTGGTCATGCCAGCAGTGCCCTTCGGGGGTTGGGCACCGCGTCGAGCAGCGCCACCGTGTACGGGTCCTGCGGGTCCTGCAGCACCTCGGCCGTGCGGCCCCGTTCCACCACGGCGCCGTCGTGCAGCACCATGATGTCGTCCGTGATGAGCCGGGCACTCAGCAGGTCGTGCGTGATGTAGAGGAGCGAGACGCCCCACTGCTCCCGGAGGTCTTCGAGCAGGGCGAGCACCCCGGCGCGGAGCGTGACGTCGAGCATCGAGACCGGCTCGTCGGCGATGATCACCTGCGGGTCGCTCGCGAGTGCCCGGGCGATGACCACGCGCTGCCGCTGCCCACCGGAGAGCTGGTGCGGGAGCTTCTGCGCGAACTGCTCCACGGGGGTGAGCCCGACCGTCTCGAGGAGTTCGAGCATCCGGCGCCGGGCGTCCCGGCCGCGGAGACCCGTGTAGTTCGCGATCGGACGGGACAGGATGTACTCGACGGTGTGCAGCGGGTTGAGCGCCGCGTACGGGTCCTGGAACACCATCTGCACCTCGGAGCGGAGGTCCTTCAGGCCACGCCTGCCGAGCTCCGCCACGTCGACGTCGCCGAACCGGACCGTGCCGGTGGTCGGCTTCTCGACGCCGGTGAGCATCTTCGCGATCGTGGACTTGCCGGAGCCGGACTGCCCGACGAGGGCGAGTGACTGCCCGGGCTCGAGCGTGAACGAGACGTCGCGGACCGCCTGGACGGGCTGCTCGCCGCGACGCGGCGCCGGGTAGGTCTTCACGAGGTGGTCGACGACGATCGGGTTCCGGGCAGCGGACCGCTCCCGCGACCCCACCGTGCTGAACGACGACGTGGTCTCCTGCCGGGTCGCGGTGCGCTGCGACCGGTCCGGGAACCCGGGCAGCGACACGACCTCTGCACGCGGGTCGGCGTAGTGCGACAGCAGCATCTTCGTGTAGTCGTCCTGCGGGTCGCGCAGGGTCTCCATCGAGCCGCCGTCCTCGACGATGCGCCCTTCGTGCATCACGAGCACGCGCTCGGTGGCCTCGAGGACGATGCCGAGGTCGTGGCTGATGAGGATCGCCGTGAAGCCCTCGGACTGCTGGAGCTCGATGATCGTGTCCATCACCGCGTGCTGCACGAGGACGTCGAGCGCCGTGGTCGGCTCGTCGAACACCATGAGCCGCGGTTCGAGCGACAGGGCGAGGGCGATCGACACGCGCTGCCGCATGCCGCCGGAGAGCTCCCCAGGGTAGCGGGCGAGCATCGTGTCGGGGAGCTTCACCTTCTCGATGAGCTCCCGCATCCGGGCGTCCCAGCGCTCGCGCGGCACGTGGCCGTGAGCCCGGAAGACGTCGATGAAGTGGTTGCGGATCGTCCGCACCGGGTTGAGTGCGTTCATGCCCGACTGCAGCACCATCGCGAACCCGCCCTGGCGCTGCTGGCGGAGCGCTTCGTCGTCGAGGTCACGGATGTCCTCGCCCGCGAAGACGATGCTGCCGCCGTTCGTCCGCGCCGGCGGCTTCTGCAGCCGGGTGAGCGCGTAGCCGAGGGTCGACTTGCCGGAGCCGGACTCCCCCACGAGGCCGACGAACTCGCCCTTCCGGAGTTGGAAGGACACGTGGTCGACGGCCTGGACGGCCTCCTGGCCGGCCGATTCGTACACGACCGACAGGTCGCGGACGTCCAGCAGGACGTCCTGCGTCACGCTCGTGGCGCGGTGCGGGTCGGACGGGAGGCGCGTGGCGGCGCCGTCCCGTGCCTCCTGTCCGTCCGATGCGTGCGTGGGTGCGCCGCTCATGCGGTGGCCTCCTTGCGCTTGCGACGCGCGCCCTCGCGCAGTCGCGGGTTGGACACGGCGTCGACGCCGAAGTTGATCAGGGTCAGGCTCATCGCCAGGAGGGCGATGCAGAGACCGGGGGCGAAGAGCAGGATCCACTGGCCCGTGAGGAGCGCGTTCGAGTTCTGCGCCCAGTAGAGGATCGTGCCCCAGCTGACGATCGACGAGTCCCCGAGTCCGAGGAACTCGAGGCCGGCCTCGGCGAGGATCGCACTCGTCGCCGCGCCGAAGAACGAGCCGACGATGAGGCTCGTCATGTTCGGCAGGATCTCGCGGAAGACGATCCGGGTGGCGCCGTCGCCGGAGAACTGCGCGGCCGTCACGAAGTCACGGCTGCGGAGCGACTGCGTCTGGCTCCGGAGGACGCGTGCGCCCCAGGCCCAGCCCGTCACGACGATCACGGCGATGATCACCGCGATGCCGCCGTTCTGCAGGTACGCGGCGATGACGATCATGAGCGGCAGGCCGGGGATGACGAGGAACAGGTTCACGATGAACCCGATGACCTCGGCGACCCAGCCACGGATGTAGCCCCAGCTCAGACCGATCGCGACGGCGACGAGCGTGGACAGGAAGCCCGCGACCGCTCCGACGAGCACGGAGACCCGGGCGCCGTAGATCAGTTGGGAGAGGACGTCCTCGCCGGCGGCGGTGGTGCCCATCCAGTGCGCCCAGGTGGCGTCGGCGCTGCGGGCGAAGCCGTTCTGGCTGGCGCCGTAGGGGGCGAGGAGCGGGGCGGCGATCGCCACGACGACGAAGACGCCGAGGATGACGATGCCGACGCGGGCCTTGGTGTTGCTCCACACGACGCCGAACTGGCGGGCGGCGGCTCGGAGTCTGCTCGGGGCGGTGGGTTCTTCTTCTTGCGTGCGAACTGCGATCGTGGTCATCGGCGCGTCCTCGGGTGGTGGTTGTGGGCGGAGCACGCCGCCCATCGCGACGTTGTGGTCATCGGCGCGTCCTCGGGTCCAGGACGCCGTACAGGACGTCCACGATGAAGTTGGCGATGAGCACCGACACGGTGATCATCAGGAAGAGGGCCTGCATGAGCGGGTAGTCCTGCCCGATCACGGCGTTGAACAGCAGGTAGCCGATGCCCGGGTAGCCGAACACCTGCTCCACGAGCACGGACCCACCGACGACCCCGCCGAGCGCGAGGCCGAAGCCGGTGAGGTTCGGCAGGATCGCGTTCCGCGCGGCGTACCGGACGGCGACCGTGCGGCCGCGGAGCCCGTTGGCCTCGGCGAACGTGACGTAGTCGTCGCCGAGGGTGTTGATCATCGCGTTGCGCATGCCGATGATCCAGCCGCCGAGGCTCGTCACGAGGATCGTGATCGCCGGCAGCATCGCGTGCTGCAGCGCGTCGCCGATGAACGCTCCGCTGAACCCGGGCGTCGTCGTCGCCGAGTAGGCGCCGGTGGTCGGGAACCAGTGCAGGACGTAGCCGAGGAAGAACAGCAGCAGCAGCGCCGTCCAGAAGTACGGGAACGTCGACATGAAGCTGCCGGACAGGGTCGGGAGCGAGTCGAGCCACGTGCCGCGCTTCCACGCTGCGCCGACGCCGATGAGAGTGCCGAGCACGAACGCGATGATCGTGACGAGGCCGACGAGGACGAGCGTGTACGGCAGGGCCTGGGCCACGAGGTCGCCGACGGGCTGCGGGTAGAACGTGTAGCTCGTGCCGAAGTCGAGCGTGACGACCTGGTGCAGGTAGCTGACGTACTGGTCCCAGAGGTTGCCGCTCGGGACACCGAGCTGGGCCTCGATCGCCTTCTTGGTGGCGTCGGTGACGGGCCCGTTCTGGCTGAGCTTGGCGAGCGCGGCGTCGGTAGGGCTGCCCGGCATGAGGCGCGGGAGCACGAAGTTCAGCGTGACCGCGGCCCAGAGGGTCAGGACGAACAGGACGAGTTTCTGGAGGAGGTACTTCACTTGTCTGCCTCCTGCTGCTTCTGCGCTTCCAGGATCTCCTTGCCGGCCGCGCTGTCGCGGAGCCGCAGCTTCGAGAAGATCAGCAGCGGTGCCGAGTCGTAGTTCTGCGGTGCCATGTAGGGATCCTCCGCGCTCGGCCAGCCGACGAACTTGTTCGTGTTGAACAGGCCCCAGAGACCGCCGTAGTACATGCCGATCACGGGGACGTCGTCGTACACGATGTTCTGCAGCTGGTGCAGGATCTCCCGCTGCTTCGCCTCGTCGGTCGTCGCCTTGTACTCGTCGAGCAGCGCCTGGGTGTCGGCGTTCTTGTAGCGCTCGTAGTTGTTCACCGTCGACTTGCCGACGGGCTGGTAGAAGTCGCTCGAGAGCAGCGAGTTGAAGGCCTGGTAGACGTCACCGTTGCCCATGCCGCCCATGGCCATGTCGAACTTGCCGTTGTTGAGGTTGGCCTGGTAGCCGGCTGGCTGCGGTGCCTGGAGGGAGACCTTGATGCCGATCGCGGTCAGGTTCCGCTGGACCTGCTGTGCCGCACGGAGCCAGTCGGAGTAGCCGTTCGCGGTCATGATCGTGATGGTCAGCTGCTTGCCGTCCTTGACGAGCTTGCCGCCCTGCTGGGTGTACCCGGACTTCGCGAACTCCTGCAGGGACCGCTTCGTGTCCTGCGTGATCATGCCCTCGTCCGGGATCGACGGGTCGAGGTACTGCTCCTGGTTGGGCAGGATGAGGCCCGTCTGGCCCGCGGCCGTCAGGTTGCCCTCGGTCGCGGTCTCGGCGATCTCCTTCCGGTCGAGCGCGTACGAGATGCCCTTGCGGACGTTGACGTCGTTGTACGGCGCCTTCGTGAGGTTCGGGACGAGTCCGATCACCCCGCCGGCCGGGAACCACCACGTGTTGGTCTTCGAGGCCGCACCCCAGGTGCCCTCGACGTCCGAGATGAACGAGTACGCCCAGTCGTAGCCGCGGGTGACGGTGTCGAGCTGCGTGTTCGTGGCCGGGAGGATGAGGTGCTTGATCGCGATCTTGTCGGCCTGCCAGTACCGCGGGTTCTTGTCCATCGAGTACTGCTGGTCGGTGTAGTTCCCGAGCACGAACGGGCCGGTGCCGACGGGGTTCGGGTCACGCCACGTGGTCGGGTCCTCCACCTTCCCCCAGTGCTGCTCGCCGAGGATGTAGGTCGCGCCGATGATGTTGAGGCTCGGCACGTCGTCGCTCTTGAGGTGGAAGACGACGTGGTCACCGTCCTGCTCGATGCGGTCGATGTGCTGCCAGGCGCCCTTGATGTCCATCGCGGGGAACTTCTTGAGCAGGTCGAACGTGAAGACGACGTCCTTCGCACTGAACGGGTCGCCGTTCGACCACTCGACGCCCTGCCGGATCGTCATGTCGATCGTGCGGGCGTCCGGCTGGGTCCAGCTGCTCGCGAGCCACGGGGTGCCCTTGCCGTCGAGCGGGTTGACCTCGATGAGCGGCTCGTACATCCACTTGCTCGCGGTGCGCGAGTTCGAGATGTACGGGTTGAAGTTGCGGTCGAACAGCGGGTTGCCGTGGTCGGCGTTGATGAGCATCGTGTCCTTGCCGATGCTCGGGTCCGGCTGGGAGCGGACCTGGATGCTGCACCCGCTCGCGGCGAGGGCCACGACGGCGACTCCGGCCAAGGCGGCGAGGAGGCGGCCGCGTCGGCGGGGACGGGCGGTGCCGGCGGCGCGGGTGCGGCGGGCTGTACGCGCGGCGGGCGTGGGGGTGCCCGCTGGTTCGCGCATGCGCTGTGGGGGAAGCGTCATTGCTCGGTCGACCTCCGTGTCGATGGGTACCAGGCCAATGTATGCGCTTACATCGCGGGGCGCAAGCGATCGGGTTGTTTGGCGGGGCGCGACACGGTGCGGGGTCGTCGGAGCGTCGGTGCGGGGCTCGCACGGTGCGAGGCGGTCGGTGCGGGGCTGGCACGGTGCGAGGGCGTCGCCCCGCGGGGCTCGCACGGTGCGAGGGCGTCGCCGCGCGATTCGCACGGTGCGAGGATTCGCGCAGCGTGCGAGGGCTCGCGCCCCGCACCGTGCGTGGAACCTCGCACGCTGGGGTGCGCGGGGCGCAGGGCTCACACGGTGCGAGGGCGTCGCCGCGCGATTCGTACGGTGCGAGGATCCGCGCAGCGTGCGAGGACCCGAGCCCCGCACCGTGTGTGGAACCTCGCACGCTCGGGCGCGCGGGGTGCGGGGCTCACACGGTGCGAGGGCGTCGCCGCGTTGGGCGCACGGTGCGAGGTTTCGCGCAGCGTGCGAGGACTCGTGCCCCGCACCGTGTGTGGAACCTCGCACGCTGGAGCGCGCGGGGTGCCGGGCGCGGAGCTCGCACGGCGCCGCCGCGGGGGCCCAGGGGCCCGAGCGCGGTCAGGCGTCGAGGGTGGGCGGGCAGCTCTCGCGGAGCAGCACCTCGACAGGGAGCCGCACCGCACGCGGCGGACCGTCCGGGTGCGCCAACCGCTCGACGATCGCCCGGACCGCCGCCCGCCCGAGCTCCCCCATCGGCTGGTGGACGGTCGTCAGCCTCGGAGACGAGAACCGGCCCGCGTCGATGCCGTCGAACCCGGTGACCACGACGTCCTCGGGCACCCGGATCCCTGTCGCGGCCGCGGCGTCGAGCACGCCGAGCGCGGACTGGTCGTTCGAGCAGACGACGGCGCGTGGCACCTCGCCCGCGAACAGTGCCGTCGCGAGTTCCCGCGCTCGGGCTCGACCGAAGTCGCCGTGCACGACCGACACGTCGGCCGGGTCCACCCCGTGTTCCACGAGGGCGTCCCGGAAGCCCGCGGCACGCTCCATGTCGTCCGGGGAGTCGATCGGCCCTGCGACGTACGCGATCGAACGGATGCCGAGCCGCCCCACCACGTGGGAGACGACCGTCCGCATGCCCGCGGCGTTGTCGACACTCACGGAGTCGAAGCCGTGCGAGCGTCGGTCGTCGGCGAGCACCACCACGGGGATGCGTCGGGCGACGTGCTCGAGCAGCTCGTCCGGCACCGTCTGCGCGAGCACGGCGAGGCCGTCCACGCGTCCGGCGACGTCGTTCACGATGACGTCCCGCGACGGCCCGCGCCCGGCCGCGACCATGAGGGCCAGTCCGCGCTGCCAGGCCTCGAGCTCGGCGCCGCGCAGGACCTCGTCGAAGTAGAGGTTCGAGGAGAACGGCTGGGTGACGTGCCGTCGGTCGTCGACCACCCGGACCCCGCCGTCCGTGACGAGGTCGGGGCGCTCGTCCGGGACGACGTCGAACCCGGGCAGGAGGAGTCCGACGACGCCGGTGCGCTTGCCGGCGAGGGCGCGGGCGTTCCCGGACGGCACGTAGCCGAGCGTCCGGATCGCCGCCTGCACGCGGTCACGGGTCCCCTCGCGGACGGCGTCCGGCGTCCGGAGCACCCGCGAGACGGTGGCGATCGAGACGCCGGCCGCGGAGGCGACGTCGTAGACCGTGGGAGGCGCGGTGCGCTGTCCAGCCAAGCCGTGCCTCCCGTCCGCCGTCGCGCTGGTGCTGCCGCGCCCGGCGCGGCCGGACCATCCTAGGCACGCCGCCGCGACCGCCCTGTCCACAGGGCGTCTCGGACTCTTGCGCTCTGCGGATGATCGGCGCGACAATTGGGCGACCTCAGTACGTCCCGTGAGGAAGCGCATCAGCAGGCAGGGGCCTGCTCCACCACCGATGCCCACGCACACAGGAGCCAACGATGTCGAAGAACACGCGCGGTCAGAGCCGCGACCTGATCACGGAGTCGATCGCGATCGACGAGGTCAAGAGCGGACTGCTCGACCACAGTCAGGGCAACCAGAACGCCTGGATCTTCGGCGAACCCGACGGGTCGGAGGAACCGACCGTCTGACGGCGCCACCGCCGGCGCGGCGCCGCAGCGCACGGCCGGCCCGACGCCGCAGCGCACGGTCGGCCCGACGCCTCAGCGCGCGGTCGGCCCGACGATCGCCATGCCCGCACCGCGCAGCCGACGACGCTCCTGCGCGATGAACGCCAGCAGCCGATCGTTGGTCCCCGCGACGTGCGCTGCGAGCAGGTCGGCAGCACGGTCGGCCTCGCCCGCGCGGACCGCGTCGAGGATCGCGCTGTGCTCCTCCCACGCGGCGTCGCGGGCCTCGGGCGTCCGGACCTCGATCCACCGGGTGCGCTCGAGGCGGGTGAGCGCGTCGGCGACGGCGTCGGTGATGAAGCGGTTGCCGCCGAGCGCCGCGAGGTCGAGGTGGAACGTCGAGCCCATCCGGATGCCCGACCGCTGGTCCGGTGCGGCGCGGAGGTCGTCGAGGTGCGACCGGACCTCGTCGAGCTGCTCGGCTGAGGCTCGGGCGACGGCGAGCCTCGCGGCCGCGGGCTCGAGCACGCCCCGGAGCTCGGCGAGCGACGCGATCTCGTCGAGGTCGATGGGCGTGACCGTCCACGAGCGGCCCTCGTGCAGGATGAGCCCTTCGCGTTCGAGCCGCGACAGCGCCGCGCGCACCGGGGTCCGCGAGGCGTGGAACCGCGCCTCGAGCCCGCGCTCCGAGATGCGCTCCCCCGGAGCGATGTCGAGGGTCAGGATCGCCGCCCGGAGGTTGTCGTAGAGCTGCGCGGTCTGCGAGACCGGCGCGTCGTCCGTCGTCATCGCCTGCGTCGTTCCAGCCACGGTCGGAGAGCCTAGCAGGCATGGTATACCGTTTTGGTATACCAATCGCTGCTCCGATGGGAACCCCGTGACGACGACCACCGCTCCACGCCCGACAGCGAACCGCCGCGCGTGGACGATGCTCGCGCTCGGGGTCGCCGCGCAGGCGGCCGGCACGCTCGTGGTCTCCGCGCCGGCGCTCCTCATCCCGTCCCTGCACGCGCACGGCATGCCGCTGCCGGCCGCCGGCCTGCTCGCGGCGGCGCCGACGTTCGGCATGGTGCTCACGCTCATCGCCTGGGGAGCGATCACGGACCGGTTCGGCGAACGAGCCGTGATCGCAGGCGGACTCGTGCTCACCACCCTCGCGGTCGCCGCCGCGTGGGCCGCCGCCGGTGACACCGTGCTGCTCGGGCTGGCGTTCCTCGCGGCCGGGATGACGAGCGCCTCGACGAACGCGGCGAGCGGCCGGGTCGTCGTCGGCTGGTTCCCGAAGGAGCGCCGAGGCCTCGCGATGGGCATCCGGCAGATGTCCCAACCGCTCGGGGTCACGCTGGCCGCGGTCACGGTCCCGCAGCTCGCGGAGACGGCCGGCGTCCGGGCCTCGCTCGTGCTGCCGGTCGTGCTCTGCGCCGTGCTGGCCCTGCTGTGCGCGGTCGGCATCGCGAACCCGCCGCGGCCCTCCCGGGAGACCGCGGCGGCGGAGCAGGTGGCCAACCCGTACCGCTCGGGCGGGTTCCTCTGGCGGATCCACGCGGTGTCGGTGCTGCTCGTGGTGCCCCAGTTCACGCTGTCGACCTACGGCCTGGTGTGGCTCGTCGGGCTCGGCTGGCCCACCGGTGCGGCGGGTCTCCTCGTCGGCGGGGCGCAGTTCGTCGGGGCGATCGGCCGCATCCTCGTCGGGGCGTGGAGCGACCGGGTCGCATCCCGCGTCGGCCCCCTGCGGATCGTCGCCCTGAGCGCCGCCGTGGTGATGGGCGTGCTGGCGCTCGTGGACGCCACACACCTCGCGGCCGGTGCGGTGTTCCTCGTGGTCGCGACGAGCGTGACGGTCGCGGACAACGGGCTCGCCTACACGTCGGTGGCGGAGGCCGCTGGACCGTTCTGGTCGGGCCGGGCGCTGGGGGCGCAGAACACGGGGCAGTTCATCGCGGCGAGCGCCGTGGGCCCCGGGGTCGGAGCACTCGTCGCGGGACTCGGCTTCGCCGCGTCGTTCTCGATCGTGGCGGTGCTGCCGCTGCTCGCGCTGCCGCTGGTGCCGCGGAGCGACCGCTCGCACGACTGAGGGCCGTCCGGAACGACCAGGGACGCCCGGACCCACCGGGGGTGCCCGGACCGACCGGGCAGCCATGGAAGCGCGGGACGCGAGGGACCGGGCGACGGACGGGAGGCCCGTGGCGGGGCCGCCACGGGCCTCCCGTCCGTCGGCGGGTCGCGCCTCAGGCGGGGACGGCCGGCCCGACCGGCCAGCGCAGGAGCGCCGCAGCCGCGGCACCGCCTGGCAGCGACGCGGCGTTGACCAGCACGAGCTCCGCGTCCGTCAGCACGGCAGCCCGCACGAGGGCGCAGACCGCGGGCACCGGGCCGATCACCGGGACGCCCGCGGCCTGCTCCGGAGCCGTCGCGACCCAGGGCGCCGCCCCGAGCGCGAGGAGCGTCCGGTCACCGATCGCCACGGCGTCGAGCGCCACCACGGACCCCTGCGCCTGCTGCAGCGCCTCCACGACGGGCCCGAGGCCGGCCACCGCCTGGTTGTCGCCGCGGCCGACGTGGGTGCGCAGGAGGTCCTCGAGGTCGTGCCGGCGGGTCGCGACGACGCGGGCGAGCGCCACCTCGACGTGCTCGACGAACGCCTGCTTCGATGCGGTGTCCGCCCGCGGGTCACCGGGGAACACGGACACGAGCGCCTTCGTCTCGTTCGACAGCGACTTCACGAGGAGTTCCCTGGCCGTGACGTCGCCGGCCACCACGACGAGGCCCGGTCGGAGCTCGCGCACCGTGGCGTCGAGGGCGCCCGCGAGTTCGGACTGGTTCTGCTTCCAGATCTCGGCGGTGTGGGCCTGCCAGTGCGGCTGCTTCCACCCGGTGCCGGCCTTGGCGTAGTGCAGCGTGTCGTTGCGGCCCTCGACCTGGCGTTCGGCCGACGCGACCGGTGCGTGGCCGAGACGGTAGGTGCGGAACGCACCGCCCTCCTTGCCTGCGTGCACGACGAGGAACGGCAGGTCGACCGGCCGGTGGGCGACGAGCGGCACGAGGTCCGGCACGGCCCCGACACCGACCGACTCGGCTCCGTGCACGTGCCCGGGGAGGACCTCGCTCAGCACGACGGCGCCGTCGTGGACGAGCACGTACCGGGTGACCGGCGACGGGGCACCGGCCTCCTGCTCGAACTCGGCCGCGATCGCGTCGACGACGGCGTCGGACGCCCCCTGCGCGCGCAGGGACTCCTCGACTGCCCGGAGCCGGAGTGCCGCCTGCCGCCGCGGGTCCTCGACGTTGCCCGAGACGTCGGCGTAGGCCCACGCCCAGGTGCCCCCGCCCTCCAGCCGCTGTCCCAGGATCTCGTGCAGTTCGCTCGTCGCGTTGGTCGACGTCATGGCAACTCCTTCCGCTCAGCGTGCCGGAGCAGGACAGCCCCGACGGCGGACGGGTTCATCGGACCCTCTCACGGTCCCCGGCGTCCGCGTGCGCCCACCATCCACCCCTCGGGCGGGGCGCGTCCACATCCGCCAGGGAACGTCCAGCGACCTGCGTGAAAGTACAGCAACGCTCGGTTTTGTGCTTTGCTGGGCGGGACCCCGATCGACGACGAACCGGAGCCGTGCAATGACGCCATCAACCAGGCGGAGCCCGATCACCAGACGACAACTCCTGGGCTTCGGCCTGGGGACGGCGGCGGCGGGACTCCTCGCCGGCTGCGCGGTGCCGGGCTCCACGAACGTCAACAAGGCGGCGCTCATCCCCGCCGCGTCCGGCGGGGAGACCGTCCAGCTCACGTACTGGGCGTGGCTCAAGGACCTGCAGAAGGTCTGCGACGTGTGGAACGCGGAGCACCCCCGCATCCAGGTCACCGCGAACTGGATCCCCGGCGGCAACAGCGGCGGGTACCAGAAGATGTACTCCGCGCTCGCGGCCGGCGGCGGCCCGGACATCGGGCAGGTCGAGCTCCGCCAGATCCCCGAGTTCATGCTCGCGAACGGCCTGACGGACCTCGCCCGGTACGGCGCGAAGGACTTCGAGTCGAAGTACGACGAAGCTGCTTGGGCGCAGGTGTCGTTCGTGGACGGCATCTACGGCATCCCGCAGGACACCGGGCCGATGGGCTTCTACTACCAGACGGCGATCCTCGAGCAGGCCGGCAGCGAGCCACCCACGACCTGGGACGAGTGGAAGGTCCTCGCCGAGAAGGTCCGGAAGACCGGCAAGCAGAACTACCTCGAGGTGTTCCCCGTCGCCGATGCCTCGCCGTTCGCCGCGTACGCCCAGCAGGCCGGGGCGCGGTGGTTCCGGATCGACGGCGACGAGTGGGTCGTCGACATGACCGACGACAAGACGATGATGGTCGCCGAGTTCTTCGACGGCTGCATCGACGAGGGGCTCGTGGACACGTCCGCCGGTGCCTACACCCCCGGCTGGTACGCCGCGTGCGCGAGCGGACGGATCGCAGCCGTCACGAGCGCCAGCTGGGGCGATGCGCTCATTGAGTCCGTGCAGGGCGGCGAGGGCAAGTGGAAGGTCGCGCCCATGCAGACCTGGGGCGACACGGGCTTCGGTTCGAGCGCGATCGGCGGCTCCACCGCGGCGGTCCTGGCGAACGCGAAGCACCCGGCGGAGGCGCTCGAGTTCATCACCTGGATGACCACGTCGAAGGAGGGCATCGACGCGATGATCAAGTACTGCGGCATCGGGTGGTCGCCCGCGGTCGACTACATCGGCGAGCAGCGCGAGCAACCGTCGAAGTGGTTCTCCGGCCAGAACTACAACGAGGAGGTCTTCGTTCCGGCCTCGAAGGAGCAGAACGTCGACTGGTCGTGGTCCCCGGTCACCCAGTCCGCGTTCACGAGCCTGCAGAACCAGTTCCGCCGCAAGCTGACCGGCGGCCTGAAGCTCACCGACGCGGTCGAGCTCGCCCAACGGGAGATCGTCCAGTCCTTCAAGGACAAGGGCCTGAGCGTGAGGACCGCACGATGACCGCCACCCAGGACCGCGCGACGGCCGCCTCGCAGCCGCGCACCGGCTTCCGCACGAGCACGAAGGCCACGGCTGCCCAGAAGCGGGCGCCGTGGATCCTGCTCGGACCCTTCCTCGCACTGTTCGTGCTGACCTTCATCATCCCGATCATCAGTGCGCTGTTCCAGAGCTTCACCACCGTCGACCGCAAGGGCCTCTTCGGCGAGGACGGCGTCGTCGGCCGGTTCGCCGGGTTCGACAACTACGCGATCGCGCTGCAGGACTCCGGGTTCGTCGCCTCGATCGGCCGCATGCTCCTGTTCGGCATCGTGCAGGTCCCGGTGATGATCGTCCTCTGCACGATCCTCGCGCTCCTCCTCGAGTCGGCGAGCGCCCGCTGGCCCGCGTTCTTCCGGGCCGTGTACTTCATGCCGTACGGGGTGCCCGGTGTCATCGCGACGATCCTGTGGTCGTTCCTCTACGTGCCGGGGCTCTCCCCGATCGTGGCGCTGCTGCAGTCGATCGGGCTGCAGCCGGACTTCCTCGGCGCGAACAGCGTCCTGTGGTCGATCGCGAACATCGTCACGTGGACCTACACGGGCTACAACATGCTCATCATCGTGGCGCAGCTGAAGTCGATCCCCGGCGAGGTCTACGAGGCCGCGAAGATGGACGGCGCGAACGCGTTCCAGGTCGCGTGGCGCATCCAGATCCCGCTCATCGCGCCGGCCCTCGTGCTCACGACGGTGTTCTCGATCATCGGCACGCTGCAGCTCTTCGCGGAGCCGCAGATCCTGTCCACGGTGGCGCCCGCGATCGACACCGAGTACACGCCGAACTACGCCGCGTACACCAACGCGTTCGCCTTCAACGAGTACGGCGTCGCGTCGGCCCAGGCCGTGATCATCGCGCTGGCCGCGTTCGTCCTGTCGTTCGCGTTCCTCGCGTTGACGAACCGCCCGCCGAAGAGCGAGCGGGACCAGAAGAAGCGTGCGAAGCGCGACGGCCTGGAGGCGCGGCGTGCGCTCCAGACGCGTGACACGTCCGCCACCGGGTCGCGACCCGCCACCGGCGTCGCGAACCGCAGCACGACCACCGGAGCCGCGCCGCGCCTCTCCCCATCGCCACGGCCGGAACACCGCTCCGCAAGCTCCGCGGTGCCCCGGAACCGGGCGACGGGGGCCCAGACCGACCAGAAGGGTGCGGAAGCATGAGCGGCGAGACGATCCAGGCGCCGGTCACCCGGCAGGCGGCGGAGCCCGTCGACACCACAGCCATCACCGCGCACGAGCGGCGCAAGCTCGACCGCTCCGGGAAGTCGCAGATCGTGGTGACGGGCATCCTCGTCCTCGTCGCGATCTACTTCCTGGTGCCGCTGTACTGGGTGGTCATCGCGGCGACGAAGACCACCGGCGCGCTGTTCTCGACGAACGGGTTCTGGTTCGGCGGCGAGTTCGCGCTGTTCAGCAACATCCAGCAGGTGTTCTCGTACGACGGCGGCATCTTCGTCCGCTGGATCGCGAACAGCATCCTGTACTCCGGCGTCGGGGCCGTGCTCGCGACCTACTTCGCCGCCGCCGGCGGGTACGCGCTCGCGAAGTACGAGTTCCGCGGCCGGCAGCTCGTGTTCGGCACGATCCTCGGCGGCGTGCTCGTCCCGGGGACCGCCACGGCACTGCCGCTGTTCCTGCTGTTCTCGACGCTCGGCCTGACCGACACCTACTGGAGCGTGCTCATCCCGAGCCTCGTCTCCCCGTTCGGACTGTTCCTCTGCCGGGTGTACGCGGCGGCGTCGGTCGACACGGCGTTGCTCGAGCAGGCGCGCATCGACGGGGCCGGGGAACTCCGGATCTTCCACACGATCGTGCTGCGCCAGATGACCCCGGCGCTGGTGACGGTCTTCCTGTTCCAGGTGGTCGGGATCTGGAACAACTTCTTCCTGCCGCTGATCATGCTGGCAGACCAGAAGCTGTACCCGATCACACTGGGACTCAACAACTGGCGGGCACAGGTCGATCGTCTGCCAGAGTTCTACCAGCTCACCACCGGCGGAGTGCTCGTCTCGGTCATCCCGCTCGTGATCGCGATCATCGTCCTGCAGCGCTTCTGGCGCGGGGGCCTCACGGAAGGATCGGTCAAGGGTTGACCGTCACTGCACGACCATCCGCCGACTCGGCACTCGCCGACCTGGCGTCCACCACCCCCGGTTCCGACTCGCGTCTCGCGCCCCGCGCGTGGTTGCACACGGACGCCCCCTCGCTGTCGCTGGACGGCGAGTGGGACTTCCGCTGGGCACCGGTCGCGGACGTCCCGCTCCCCGGCGCCGACGACGAGTGGGGGTCACTCCCCGTGCCGTCGCACTGGGTGCTCCACGGGCACGGGGCACCGAGCTACACGAACCTCCAGTACCCGTTCCCCATCGACCCGCCGAACCCGCCGGAGGAGAACCCCACCGGCGACCACCGGCGCACGTTCTCGCTCCCGGGGTCCTTCGATGCCGCAGCACGCGTGGTGCTCCGGTTCGACGGGGTCGAGTCGCACTTCCGGGTGTGGCTGAACGGCACGCTCGTCGGCTGGAGCACCGGTTCGCGGCTCGTGACCGAGTTCGACGTCACCGCCCTGCTGCGGCCCGGGTCGAACGAGCTGCTCGTGCGCGTGCACCAGTGGTCGGGCGCGTCCTACCTGGAGGACCAGGACCAGTGGTGGCTGCCGGGCATCTTCCGCGACGTCACCCTGCTCGCGCGTCCGTCGGCACCGATCGACGACGTGTTCGTGCGCGCTGGTTGGGAGCCCGTGCTCGGGTCGGCCGCGACCGCGGGGACCGCTGCATCGGGCCGGCCGTCGACCGGCACGGGGACGATCTCCGTGCCGACGATCGACGCGACGTTCCCGGTGCGGTTCTCCGTCCCGTCGCTCGGCATCGACGTCACGTGGGCGTCCGCGTCCGACGTCGCGCCGATCACCGTCGAGGGCGTCGAGCCGTGGAGCGCCGAGCTGCCGCGGCTGTACGACGCGACCCTGTCGACCGGCACCGCTGCGGGCGGCCGAGCCGGCGGCGAGACGGTCTCGCTGCGGCTGGGCTTCCGCTCCGTGCGGATCGACGGCGACCGGTTCCTCGTGAACGGCGAGCGCGTGGTTTTCCACGGCGTCAACCGCCACGAGACCCACCCCGTGCGGGGTCGGGTCTTCGACGAGGAGCACGCCCGCGCGGACATGGCGCTCATGAAGCGCAACAACGTGAACGCGATCCGGACCTCGCACTACCCGCCGCACCCGCGCGTGCTCGACCTCGCGGACGAGCTCGGCTTCTGGGTGATCCTGGAGTGCGACCTCGAGACCCACGGCTTCCTGTTCACGAACTGGGTCGGCAACCCGTCCGACGACCCGGCATGGCGCGACGCCTACCTGGACCGGATCGCGCGGACCGTCGAACGGGACAAGAACCACCCCTCGATCGTCATGTGGTCGCTCGGCAACGAGTCCGGCACCGGGCGGAACCTCGCGGCGATGTCGCAGTGGGTGCACGACCGCGACGACGAGCGTCCCGTGCACTACGAGGGCGACTACACGGGCGAGTACACCGACGTGTACTCGCGGATGTACCCGACGCTGCAGGAGACCGAGTCGATCGGCGGCGGGACGCCCACGCCCCTGCTCGAGTGCGGTCCGGCCGAGGCCGCTCGGCAGCGGTCGAAGCCGTTCATCCACTGCGAGTACGTGCACGCGATGGGCAACGGTCCGGGGCAGATCGCCGAGTACGAGGCCCTCGTGGACACGTACCCGCGGCTGCACGGCGGGTTCGTGTGGGAGTGGCGCGACCACGGACTGCTCACCCACACGGCCGACGGCACCCCCTACCACGGCTACGGCGGCGACTTCGGCGAGGTGGTCCACGACGGCAACTTCGTGATGGACGGCCTCGTGCTGCCGGACGACACCCCGACCCCGGGGCTCGCGGAGTTCGCGACCGTCGTGGCACCGATCCGGATGTCGTCGTCCGACACGACCCTGCTCATCGAGAACCGGTACCACTCCGCCTCGACCGCGGGACTGCGCTTCTGCTGGACGCTGTCCCGCGACGGCGTGGTCGAGGCGTCGGGACGGTTCGCTCCGGGGGTCGTCGCCGCGCGGGCCTCGGCCACGGTGCCGGTGCCGGACGAGGTGCTCCGGGCCGGGGCGGAGCGGGACACCCTCGCACCGGGCGAGGAGCTGTGGTTCGACGTGACCGCGGAGCTCGCCGGACCGACGGCGTGGGCGGACACCGGCCACGTCGTCGCACGCATCCAGCGGCTCGTGGCGAGCCGACCGGCGGACGCACCGCGGGCCTCCCGGCAGACCTGGGACGGCGACCGCCTCGGGGACGCGACGTTCACGGCGCGCGGCGACCTGTCGTCCTTCAAGGGCCACGAGGTGGCCGGGCCGCGGCTCGAGCTCTGGCGCGCGCCGACGGACAACGACAGCCTGGCGTCACAGGGCGGGTACGAGACGGCGGACCCGGTGCTCACGCACGGCGTCGGGGACCCGGACGCCCCCGCGTCGGCGGTCCGCTGGCGGGAACGCGGGCTCGACCGGCTGACCCACCGGCTCGTGTCGGTGTCGCGCACGCCGTCGGGCCTGGAGCAGCGGGTCCGGGTCGCGGCGGCGAACAGCGGGTGGGGCGTCGACGTCACGCACCGCTGGACGCTGACGGACGCCGGGTTGCAGCTGCAGACCGACGCCGTGCCGTTCGGTGCGTGGGACGTCACCTGGCCGCGGATCGGGGTGCGGTTCGACCTGCCGGTGTCGCTCCTCGAGGAGGACGTCACGTGGTTCGGGACGGGGCCGGCGGAGTCGTACGCGGACTCGTCCCACGCGGCTCGGGTCGGCCGGTTCACGGCGCCGGCGAGGTCGCTGACGGTGGACTACTCGATGCCGCAGGAGACCGGGCACCGGCCGGGGCTGCGGTCGCTCTCGGTGGGCGACCTCACCGTGTCGACGGTCGGGGCGCACCGGGCAGGGTTCACGCTCACCCCGTGGACGGCGCAGCAGGTCGGGCGGGCCGGGCACCCGTACGAGCTGCCGACGCCGGACCACACGTACCTGTACCTCGACGCGGCGCAGCACGGGCTGGGGTCGCGGGCGTGCGGGCTCGACGTGCTGCCGGAGCACCAGCTGTGGCCGCAGGCGTTCTCGTGGAGCGTGGTGCTGGCGTAGGGCGCGTCCGCGGGCGGGCCGCGCGGGGGGCGTTCGCACAACCAAAGTCACCCCGAACCAGGCGGAAGCGTGGTTCGGGGTGACTTTGGTTGTGCGCTGGCGACTCGCACCGCGGGCGCCGCGAGGCGCGCGGCGGCGCGGGCCGCGAGGCGCCGCGGGCCGCGCGGCGGCGCGGGCCGCGCGGCGCCCGCCGCGCGCTACGCCTCGAGCGCGCGCAACGCCTCCGGGTCGCTCTGCTCGAGGAACGCCGTCAGCCGCTCGGGCTCGCCCTCCTCACCGATCGCCGCTGCCGCGCGCCGCAGGGCGAACAGGGCACGGAGCACGCCCCGGTTCGGCTCGTGCGACCACGGGACCGGCCCGGCACCGCGCCAGCCGGCCCTCCGCAGCGCGTCGAGACCGCGGTGGTAGCCGACCCGGGCGTAGGCGTACGACTCGAGCGTCGCGCCACGCTCCCAGGCCTCGTCGGCGAGCAGCGCCCACGCCAGGCTCGACGCCGGGTGCGACACGACGACGCTCGCGACCGGGGTGTCGGCGGCGAGCGCCGAGGTCACCTCCGGCTCCTCGGGCAGCAGGGTCTCGGGGGTGGTGGGGTTCGGCAGCAGGTTCTCCGGCATGCCCCCAAGCCTGTCACGCCCGGATCGGCAAGCCTTGCGTGCCGCGCACAGCCGGGCGTACCGTGGGGCTCCACCCCGTCGTCACCTCGGGGTCGCGGTGCGGGACGACCGGCCGCCGACACGGGTGACGGCCACGGGGGTCCCCCGACGGAAGCAGACGAGTTGCTGTCGATCACCGGTTCCGCTCAGCCCACGCGCTGACACCGTGATCGCGCGCCCCCGTCGGGCGCTCCACCGCCGGTGCCCGACGGCACGGCGGTGGCTCCGGTGTCGTGCGCCCAGCACCGACAACCGGGGAGGCACCCGCATGCCCATCAGTCCGTCCGTCGTCCTGAACGACCTCGGCTTCACCTGGCCCGACGGCACCGTCGCGCTCGACCACTGCACCGCCGCCTTCGGCCGCGGTCGAACCGCCCTGGTCGGGAGGAACGGGGCGGGCAAGTCCACGCTCGTCCGGCTCGTCACGGGGCAGCTCCACCCCACCTCGGGCACGATCACGACGTCGGGTCCCGTCGACCTGCTGCCGCAGCGCCTCGCGGCGCGGCCCGGCGACACCGTCACCGACCTGCTCGGCATCCGTCCGACGGTCACCGCACTCCGGGCGGTCCTCGGCGGCGATGCGTCGCCGGCGCACTTCGACGCCATCGGTGACGACTGGGACGTGGAGGAGCAGGCGGCCGCGGCACTGTCCGGCATCGGTCTCGGGCTCGACGGCGCCGACCTGGACCGCCCCGTGTCGACGCTGTCCGGTGGGCAGGCCGTGCTCGTCGCAGTCGCCGGGATCCGGATGCGCCGAGCGCCGATCGCGTTCCTCGACGAACCGACGAACAACCTCGACCGACGGGCGCGCGGGGTGCTGCTCGACATGGTCGACGGCTGGTCGGGAACGCTCGTGCTGGTCAGCCACGACCGGGAGCTCCTCGAGCACGTCGACGAGACGTGCGAACTCCGGACCGGGGCGCTGACGGTGTTCGGGGGCACGTTCAGCGCGTACGAGGAGCACCTCGCCGTGCAGCAGGCAGCGGCCCTCCGTGAGGTCCGGGTGGCCGAGCAGCGGCACCGGACCGAGCAGCGGCAGCGCATCGAGGCCGAGACGAAGATCGCCCGGCGGGCACGCGCCGGGCGGAAGTCGGCCGAGAACATGCCGAAGGGGTGGTCTGACGAACGACGGAAGCACGCCGAGCAGACCGCCGGTCGACTGCGCACCGGGTACGCCGGGGACGAGGCCGCGGCGCTGACGGCGAAGCACGAGGCCGCAGCCCGGGTCCGGGTGGACGAGGCGATCACGGTCGTGCTCCCGGACCCGGACGTCCCGGCGTCGCGGTCGATCGCCACCGTGACCGTCCGCGGGCGGGACACCGTCGTGCAGGGGCCGGAACGGGTCGCGGTCACGGGCGACAACGGGGTCGGCAAGACGACCCTGCTCGAACAGCTCGTCGGTCTGCCGGCGGCGCGCGAGCACCCGTTGCCCGACACGCGGGCGGCCGCGCACGTCGACCGGATCGGCTACCTGCCGCAGCGGAAGGACTCGCTCGACGACGCGGCCACGGTGTTCGACAACGTCCGGCGGGGTGCGCCGGCGGCGACGGACGCGGAGGTGAAGAACCGGCTGGCCCGGTTCCTCGTCCGCGGCGACGCCGTCGAGCGGCTGGCGGGCGACCTGTCCGGCGGCGAGCGGTTCCGGGTCGCGTTGGCGGCGCTCGTCCTCGCGGACCCGCCGCCGCAGCTCCTGGTGCTCGACGAGCCGACGAACGACCTCGACCTGACGAGCGTCGACCAGCTCGTGGACGCACTCCGGGCGTACCGGGGCTCGCTCGTGGTGGTGAGCCACGACGAGACGTTCCTCGACCGGCTCGACCTCACGACCAGGGTCGAGCTGTCCTGACGGTCAGTGCCGCTTCGTCGGACGGATCGCGAGCGACTCCACCGTGCCACGCTCCGGCAGGTCGACGACGGTGCGGACCGCGGCGGCGACGTCCTCCGGGGCGAGGTAGTAGGCGGTGTCGTACTCCTCGCCGAGCTTCTCGGTGAGGGCGCGCTGCATGTCCGAGTCGGTCCGGCCCGGGTGCACGCTCGACACCCGGACGCCGTTCGCCCGCTCCTCCTCGCGGAGGGCGTCGGCGAACGCGCGGAGGGCGAACTTCGACGCCGCGTACACCCCGCCGCCGGGGCCCGAGTGGAAGCCGGAGCCGCTGTTGATCGGCACGACGATGCCCCGGGCTGCGCGGAGGGCCGGGAGGGCTCGGCGGGTGAGCTCGGCGACGGCGAACACGTTCGTCGCGAAGACCCGCTCCCACACGGCGCGCTCGGTGTCGGCGACGGTGGTGCCCTCCTCGACGCCGGCGTTGTGCACGAGCACGTCGAGACGCTCCGGCAGGGCGGGGGCGTCCCCCGCGCCGAGGTCGCCCACGAACGGCGACGCGTGCGGCAGCTCGGCCACGAGCGCGTCGACGGCCTCGGCGCTGCGGCCGCCGACGAACACGTGGTGCGTCCGCCCGAGGTCGAGGGCGATCGCCCGGCCGATCCCGCGGGTCGCGCCCGTCACGAGGGCGGTGGGCAGGCTGACGGGAGGCGCGGTGTCGGTCATGCGCACCAGCCTACGGATGCGACGTGGCGGGGCCGCACCGTGCCTCCCGGCCGGTCGTGCGACGTCAGTCGCCGCCGGACACGAGGCGGAGGCGACCCCGTTCGGGTGCGCCGCGGACCCGCTCAGTCGCGCTCGGCGCCCTGCCGGATCCTGATGCCCTCGAGGACGTCCTTCGCGCGCTGCTCGTCCTGCTTCTCGATCTGCCGGGTGTCGCGCTCGGGGAGCTGGATGTCCTCCTCGGCGCGGATGCCGGCCTGCAGCTCACGGCCGCGCTCGAGCTCCGCGTCGAACTCCGCTCCGAACAGCAGGGCGTTGTTCGTGATCCAGATCCAGAGCAGGAAGACGATCACACCACCGAGCGAGCCGTACGTCGCGTTGTAGTTCGAGAAGTTCCCGACGTAGAACCCGAAGCCGACGCTCGCGATCACCCAGATGAGGATCGCGACGATCGAACCACCGCTCACCCAGCGGAACTTCGGCTGCTCGACGTTCGGCGCCCAGTAGTAGAGGACGGCGACCACGATCACGGCGATGACGAGCAGGATCGGCCACTGCACGATGAGCAGCACCGTCGCGGCGACGTCGCCGAGGCCGATGACGTCGCCGATCGTCTTCGCGAGCGGGCCGCTGACGAGGACGACCAGACCGAGCACGAGCAGCACGACCGTGAACAGCGTCACGCCGAGCATCGTCGGGCGGAGCTTCCAGATCGGCCGGCCCTCGCGGACGTTGTAGATGCGGTTCATCGCCCGGCCGAACGCGCCGACGTAGCCGGACGCCGACCAGAGCGCACCGAGGAGACCGACGATGAAGGTGATGGGCGCCGCGGGCGAGCGCACGAGCCCTTCGACCGGGCCCTGCAGCAGCTTCGCGACGTCACCACCACCGATGTTCGTGACGACCGTCAGCACGTCGTTGATGGTCTTCCCGGGGTCGGACACCAGCCCGAGGATCGAGACCACGGCCAGGATGCCGGGGAAGAGCGCGAGGACGGTGTAGTACGTCAGGCTCGCGGCCAGGTCGGTGCACTGGTCGCTCGAGAACTCGCGGAGGGTCTTCTTCAGCGTGTAGAAGACCGTCGGCTTCGCGAGGTCCGTCGGGCCGTCGGGCTTCCGCGGGTCGTCAGCGGACGGCTTGTCGCGTTCGCGTGCCATCGTCGGTCAGCCCTTCGCCACGGCCTTGGCAGCCTGCTTCGACCGCTTCGCTGCCTGCTTCCGGTTCTTGGTCGCGCGGCGCTGCACCGCGGCGATCCCCGCGCGCTGCTTCACCCGGTTGCGGTGCATCGGGTCGCGTTCGAGCGCTTCCTCCGCCGCCTTCTTCCGCGCCTTCCGGCCCTTCCGCCCGGGCTGCGACTGTTCGGCGGCACCCGGGCCGTCGCCACCGCGCGCGCCGAACGGCAGCAGGGCCGTGAACGCCGTCGACGCCGGCGGCTGGGCGAGGTGCCCGGCGTCGGTGCGGCCGATCCGCGCTCCGAGGACGATCGCGGCGATGCCGGCGGCAGCGGTGATCCCCATCGCGACGAGCGGCGTGGGGTCGCGGTGCCACCGCTGCCGCGTCTTCGCGACCGCGAGTCGGGTGCGGGCGGGCAGGTCGGCACGGCGGCGGATCTCCGCGACGGTGTCGGTGATGCCCTCGCGAGCACGGGTGTTCGCGAGTTCGAGCTCGGGAAGGCTGTCGTTGGGCATACGTCGTGCCTACCAGGGCTGATCGGCGACGGCCCACAGTTCAGGGCGTCTCCGGTGCCGACGGCGCGCGGCGCGGAGGTACTGCGCCCCGAGACTCGGGCTGACCGACATGTCTCGCGCCCTCGGGCGCGAGACATGTCCGCTGGCACGAGACTCGCCTCCCAGCGACGGGGCCGTCGCGCGGGTGGTCGTGACCGCACGACGGCCTGGAGGCACGTGGCACGGCCGCCACGCGCCTCCAGGCCGGCTCTTGGTCGCAACAGCGGCGCGGCTACTCCGGGACGACGACGTCCTCGGGGACGCCGGACTCGGCCGAACGCTGCGCGGCCTCCATCACCGCGAGGCTCCGGAGGTTGTCGCGTCCGCTCGTCTCCGGCTCCGCACCGCCCGTGACCGAGCGCGCGAAGGCCTGCAGCCCGCCCTGCCGGTCGGTGTGCTCCATCGTCGGCAGCTCCACCGGCTCGGCCTCGTCGTCCTGCGTGCGACGGATCGTGACGCGGTCTCCCTCCACGGCGTTCGGCTCACCCGAGCGGCTCGTGAACCAGAGCTCGCCGTCCGAACCCTGGATGCTCCACTCCCCCGCCCAGGCCGTGCGCGGCGCACGCGACAGCCAGCTGCCGCGGTAGCTCACGACGAGCCCGCCCTCGAGTTCGATGAGCATCGACGCGATCGCCTCGTCCTGGTACTTGCTGAACGACGGCGAGGAGGCGCGGGCGTAGACGCGTACGGGCTCCCGGCCGGTGATCATCCGCATCAGGTCGAAGTGGTGGATCGCCATGTCGTTGATCATCGCGTGCGGGAAGCGGTAGTGCGGGTGCTCCTCGAACGGGAGGTCGTTGTCCCACTGCCGGAAGTCGACGTCGATCGTGGCGACCTCGCCCACGGCGTCCGCCTCGAGCAGCTCGGTGACGACCCGCGGAGCGGGGTACCAGCGGTAGTTCTGGCTGACCTGGAGCACGAGCCCGAGCTCCTCGGCGCGACGGACGGCGGTCGCCGCCTCCTCCGCGGTGTTGGCGAACGGCTTCTCGACGAGGACGTGCTTGCCTGCGTCGAGGGCCTCGAGCGCGAGCGGCACGTGCGTGACGGCGGGGGCGGTGATGACGACGGCGTCGGCCTCGACCCCGGCGAGCGCCTCGGTGAGGGACGCGAACGCGGCGGACGCCGGCAGACCCAGGTCGGTGCGCACGGCGTCGAGCGTCGCGGCCACCGGGTCGACGATGCCGACCACCTCGACCTCCGACACCTCGGGGATGGCGGTGCGGGCCCAGTTGCCGCCCCACCCTCCGAGACCGACGTGGATGATGCGGACCGGCATGCGTGCACTCCTTCGTGTTCGACGCGTGCACCGTCGACGGCGCACGTCCGTCCAGTCTGTCAGGCGTCACCGACAGCGAGCGACGCGCGCCGCGGGCAGGACGCCCACGCCCGCGTCAGCGCACGAACACGGCCGCGTCAGCGCACGAACACGTACGCGATGAGCGCCATCGTCACGAGGAACCCCGCGAGGTAGTTGATCCAGAGGAACCGCTTCCAGCCCGCGTTGGCCGCCTCGGCCCCGTCGTCCGTCACGTTCCACCACGGCAGCACGTTGAGCGCGTACGGCACCACCACGACCGCCGCGATCGGCCCCGGGAACGCCGAGAAGAGCAGGACCACACCGGCGACGACGTACGCCACGAACGCCAGCCGCACGGTCGCCCGAGCGCCGATCACGGTCGCGACCGAACCGATCCCGCCCGCCCGGTCCGCGAGGACGTCCTGCACGGCGCCGAACGCGTGCGACGCCACACCCCACAGGAAGAACGCGACGCACACCGCGACGAGCTGCCCGGTCCAGTGCGGCCCGGCGAGCGCGAGGCCGTACACCGCGGGCGACACGAAGTGCGTCGACGACGTCAGGGAGTCCAGGAACGGCTTCTCCTTGAACCGCAGCCCAGGTGCCGAGTACGCGATCACCGCGAACACGCTGATCGCGAGGACGAGCCACGACCACGGGCCGTTGCCGCTCAGCCCGCCGAGGACGACGAGCGCGACGAGGAACGGCACGTTCGTGACGACGACGGCCCACAGCGTCGTGCGGTGCACGCTCTTGTCGAGGAGCGCCCCCTCGACCCCGCCCTTGCGCGGGTTGCGGAGGTCGGACTCGTAGTCGAAGACGTCGTTGATGCCGTACATCGCGAGGTTGTACGGGACGAGGAAGTACACGACGCCGACGACGAAGGTCACGATGCTGATCGTCGCCCCGAAGACGTCGGTGCCGAGCAGGTACGCGGCTCCGAACGGGTAGGCGGTGTTCACCCAGCTGATCGGACGCGAGGACGTGAACAGTGCGCGCAGGGTCGACGGCCTGGAGGCACGGATCGCGGTCATGGGGTCGGCTCGCCTTCTGCGGACGGTCGCGCCTCGGGCGCGCTGCGGGTCGGTCGCGCGTCGGGCGCGCTGCGGGACGGTCGCGCGGTCGGCGCGGAGGACGTGGAGCGGTCGAGGAGCACCCACAGCGCGGGCAGCAGCAGGACGGCGCCGATCGAGTACGCGAGGTCCTCGACGGGGATCGCCCCGATCTTCGCACCGCTGATGAGCGACGGGTCGTACGCCACCACGCGCAGCGTCACGATGACGTTGTCGAACACGATGGTCATCACGAGGAGCACCACCCCGGCGACGACCGCGCTGACGACGGCTGCCCGGCGCCCGGGACCCGACGCGCGCCCGGCGACCCGGTCGCGGCGCGCGGACACGACGCCGGCGAGGACGGCCACGACCACCGCGACCGCGAGGAACGGGACGGCGAGCAGCGCGTAGGCGGCGTGCGAGGTCACGTCCGCCGCCGATCGAGCGCCCGCGTCACGAGCGGCCGCACCGCGCCGAACGCGTTCATCGTCGTGTAGCAGAGGAGCAGGAGGAAGAAGAGCTCCTCGACGGGGACCTCCGGCGCGACGACGAGCCCGGTCAACACCCGCTGCGGCCCGATGAAGAAGATGCCGGCGGCGACCCCGGCGACGTCCCACACGACGAAGAACACCATCCCGATCGCCGTCACCGCTGCCGCCCGCCACGGCGCCCGCCAGAAGAACAGCCGGAAGCGGGCGTCGAGCACGGTCATGCCGACGAGCGACACGACCAGCCCGGCGAGGTACAGCCCCGGCATCAGACCGCCGCGTCCCGCACCAGCGGCGTCGGCAGCGGCTCCGTGCTGGTGTCGCCGTGGATGCGCTTGAGCAGGACCTCGGCGCTGATCAGGCACATCGGCAGACCGATCCCCGGCGTCGTCGAGGCGCCGACGTAGTACAGCCCGTCGACCTTCCTCGACCGGTTCGGCTCGCGGAAGAACGCGCTCTGCCGGAGCGTGTGCGCCGGCCCGAGCATCGACCCGCTCCACGCGTTGAGGTCGTCCGCGAAGTCCTGCGGGCCGATGGTCCGGCGCACCCGGATGCGGTCACGGAGGTCGGGCACGCCGGCGCGTTCCGCGATGACGTCGATGGCCCGGTCGGCGATGCGCTCGACCTCGAAGTCGCCGGCGCCGTCGATCCCGCCCTTGCCGATCGACACGTCCGCGGGCAGCGGCACGAGGACGAAGAGGTTGCTCGACCCGGGCGGGGCGACCGTCGAGTCGGTCTCGCTCGGCGCGCACACGTAGATCGACGCAGGGTCGGGGACGTGACGGTCCTTGCCGAAGATCGCGCCGAAGTTCGCGTGCCAGTCGGCGGTGAACACGAGGGTGTGGTGCAGGAGCCCCGGCACGGGCCCGTCGACCCCGAGGTAGACGAGCACGGCGGACGGCCCGGGGTCGCGCTTCTGCCAGTGCTTCGCGGGGTAGGTGCGGTGCTCGGGGCCGAGCAGCTGCAGCTCGGTGTGCCGGAGGTCCGCGGCGCTCACGACGAGGTCGGCGGGCGCGACGTGCTGGCCGCCGTCCCGGTCGCGGTGCACGACACCGGTGACGTGGCCGTCCTCGACGAGGATCCGCTCCACCTTCGCGCCGGCGATGACCTGCGCGCCCTCGGCACGGGCGAGCCGACCGATCGCGGTGATGATCTCGTGTATGCCGCCCTTCGGGTACTGCACGCCGTCGGCCAGGTCGAGGTGGCTCATCAGGTGGTACATGCTCGGCGCCTGGTACGGGCTCGTGCCGAGGAACACGGCAGGGTAGCCGAGCACCTGCCACAGCCGACGGTCGCGCACGGCGGTCTCGGCGTACTTGGCGAGGGGCTCGGTGAGCAGGCGCAGGAGCTTCGGCAGGCGCCGGAGGACGTCGGGAGCGGCGAGCTTCCGGAGGTCCTGGAAGCTCGTGTAGAGGAACCGCCGCACCGCCATGGCGTAGGTCTCCTCGGCGGAGTCGAGGTACTTCCGGATGCGCTCGCCCGCGCCGGGTTCGACCGACTCGAAGAGCGCGATGTTCTGTTCCTTGTCCGCGCGGAGGTCGAGCGGCTCGTCGTGCCCCTCCGAGTACACCCGGTACCCGGGGTCGAGCGTGACGAGGTCGAGCTGCTCCGCGGCGGTGGTGCCCAGCAGCTGGAAGAAGTGGTCGAACACCTCGGGCATGAGGTACCACGAGGGGCCGGTGTCGAACCGGAAGCCGTCCCGCTCCCACGACCCCGCTCGGCCGCCGAGCTGCGTGCGCTGCTCGAGCAGCGTGACGGCGTAGCCGTCACGGGCGAGCAGCGCGGCGGACGCGAGTCCGCTGATGCCGCCGCCGATGACGACGGCGCGACGGACGGGCACCTTGCGCCGGGTGGTGGACGCGGAGCCGGTCGGACGGGAGGCACGGGGCGGGGTCACGACGAGCCTCCTGGCCGACGGGTGGCCGGCCCACGGCCGGACAGGACCTGCGCGACCAGCCGCGCCTTGACGGGGTTCGGGACGCGCACGCGCGTCGCCACGAGCTTCGCCGCGGGGGTGCCGTCGATGCGCTCGTTGAGTTCGTGGAACAACGCGTGCGCCAGGCCGACCGCGTGTCGGGCGTCGCGCGGCAGCAGCGGGATCGTCATCGCGGCGCGGTCGAGGTCGGCGCGCACGTCGGCGACGAGCCGGGCCTTCGTGGCCTCGTCGAAGGTGCGGATGTCGACGCCGGGGAAGTACGAGCGGCCGAGCACCTCGAAGTCGGCGTGCAGGTCCCGGAGGAAGTTCACCTTCTGGAACGCGGCACCGAGTGCCCGGGCACCGTCGACGAGCACGGCGTCGTCGAACGTCGGGCGTCCCGCGCGGTACACGAACGCCCGGAGGCACATGAGGCCGACGACCTCGGCCGAGCCGTACACGTACTCCCGGAAGGAGGCGTCGTCGTGCACCGTGCGGTCGAGGTCCATCCGCATCGACGCGAAGAACGGACGGGTGAGCTCCGGGCCGAAGCCGGTCACTCGCGCCGACCGGGCGAAGGCGTGCACGACGGGGTTGGTCGAGAACCCCAGCTCGATCGCGCGCTCGGTGTCGCGCTCGAGCTCGTCCAGGACGGTCCGGGCCAGATCGCGGTCGAGCCCGGCCTCGGTCGCCGGGCCGTCCACGACCTCGTCGGCCACCCGGACCAGCGCGTAGACGTTGCGGATGTGCTCCCGGGCGTCCTTCCGGAGCAGGCGCGAGGCCAACCCGAACGAGGTCGAGTACCGGTCGATGACGACGCCGGACGCAGCCTCGGCGGTCGCGTCGTAGAGCGGGAGTCGGGCGGAGCGGTCGCGGTGCAGGTGGTGCTCGGTGATCACCGGGCGCGCTCCACGAGTTCGGTCACGATGCACTCCAGTCGGTCGGCGAGGTCGTACGGCAGGCCCGCGAGCTCGGCGCGGGCCAGGGCGGTGTGCTCGGCGACGCGCTGTTCCGCCGCGGACTTCGCACCGCACGACACCAGGGTGGCACGCAACTCGGCCGCCCGCTCCTCGGTGAGGCCCGGGTCGCCCAGGTGCTGCGAGAGCTCCGGCCAGCAGTCGGTCGATGCGGCGTGCGCGATGAGCACCGTCCGCTTGCCTTCGCGCAGGTCGCCGAGCACGGTCTTGCCGGTCTCGGCCTCGGCGCCGAACACCCCGAGGAGGTCGTCGACGACCTGGTACGCGATGCCGATCTCCCGGCCGAAGGCCCCGAGCGCCGCGATCACCGGCTCCGGGGCACCGGCGAGCACGGCGCCGGACTGCAGGGGCGCCTCGAACGAGTAGACGCTCGTCTTCGCGCGCTCCATGGCGAGGACCTCGTCCACGGTCGGCATCGGGCCGAGCGCGAGGTCGACGTCGGCCATCTCGCCCGCGGCGCTCGCGAACACGGCCTCGTCGAAGATGTCGAGCAGGCGGGCCCGGCGTTCCCCGGTGACCCCGGAGGCCTCGATGAAGCGCGGGGCTGCCGCGAGCGCGAGGTCCCCGGCGATCACGGCCGCGCTCGTGCCCCGGTGCTCGGCCGTGGGCAGCGGGAGGCCGCCGGTCGTGCCGGTGTCGCGGAAGGACCCGGCGACGTTCGGCTGACCACGGCGTGACCAGTCGCGGTCGATGACGTCGTCGTGCACCACGAGGGCGGTGTGCAGGAGTTCGTAGGCGGCGCCGACCTGCACCGCGGCCGCCGTGTCCGTGCCGCCGAGGGCGGTGTAGGCCGTGAGGACCATGCGGGGACGGAACCGCTTGCCGCCCATGCTCGCCCTGCGCAGCACGCGCCACAGCTCCGGGTTCGGCCCGCCGTAGCGCTCCGCTCGGGCACTCGACACGGAGAAGAAGCGCTCGAGGCAGTGGTCGACGAGCTCGAGGTCGTTCTGCGCCACGGTGGTCGCTTCCTCGCTCATTGGCCTAACCTATCGGTGCAGATGACGACTTTTCCTGAATCCGTGGTGCTGCTGGCCGACGACCGTACCCCGGTCGGGACGGCGGACAAGTTCACGGTGCACACCGACCACACGCCCCTCCACCTGGCCTTCTCGTGCCACGTGCGGAACACCGCGGGGCAGGTCCTCGTGACCCGTCGCGCGCTCTCGAAGAAGACCTGGCCGGGGGTGTGGACGAACACCTTCTGCGGTCATCCCGGGCCGGACGAGTCGTTTGAGGACGCCATCGCCCGGCGGGCGTCCCGCGAACTCGGCATCACCGTCCGTGACGTCGAGTCCGTCCTGCCCGACTTCCGGTACCGCGCGGTCGATGCCTCGGGCATCGTCGAGAACGAGGTCTGCCCGGTGTTCCGTGCCGTGACCGACGACGTGCCCGCGCCCGCGGACGACGAGGTCGCGGAGTACGCCTGGGTCTCGGAGGACGAGCTCCGGGCGTCGGTGACCGGTGCGCCCTTCGCGTGGAGCCCCTGGCTCGGCTGGCAGCTCGCGGAGACCGAGCGTGCCGGGCTGCGCATCACCCCGTAGCGCGCCGGCGCCGCCCGCGCCGCGCCGCCGGCGCGGAGGCCGAGTCTCGCGCTCGGCGACACTGTTCGGGCGTCGGCGCACGAGAACGGTCGCTCACGCCGAGACCCGGGCAAGGGCCCGCGAGACTCGGGCCGCCGACCAGCCGCCGCCCAGCGCCGGAGCGGGAGGATGGTGACCGTGACCACGACGGACCGCGACACCGCCCGCGCCGCTCAGGCCGTGCTCGACGCCCTGCACGACGACCCCGTCATCGCGAGCGTGAAGGACGCCGCTGCGCTCGACGACGTCCTCGCGTCGGACCGGGCCGTGGTGTTCGTGCTCTTCGGCAGCGTGCTCGACATCGCCGACGTCGTGGCACGGGCGAAGGACGCCGGGAAGACCGTCCTCGTCGACGTGGACCTGCTCGACGGGTTCTCCACACGCGACGTCGTGGTGACCTGGCTCGCCACGCACACCCGGGCCGACGGTGTCCTGTCGACCAAGTCGAACCTCGTCCGCGCCGCCGGGCGAGCCGGGCTGGTCGCGGTGCAGCGGTTCTTCCTCGTCGACTCGTTCTCGTACCACCAGCTCCCGCGCGTCGTCGAACAGGCCCGGCCGGACGCGATCGAGATCCTCCCCGGCTGCATGCCCCGCGTGATCACCTGGCTCCGCGCCGACACCGACGTCCCGATCATCGCCGGCGGACTCGTGTGCGACAAGGCCGACGTCATGGCCGCGCTCGGCGCCGGAGCGGTCGCCGTCGCCTCGTCGGACCGTGACGTCTGGGACATGTGAAGGCACTCACACTCCGCTCCACGGTCGCCGCACGGGTCGACGCGCGGCGAGGGCGGGCGTAGGCTCGGACGTCGGCTGCACGAGGCAGCCCACGGACCACCAGAAGGGCAGGTGAGGCGCGATGTCGGGTGACCATCCTCGATCGGGCCGACGGATCCTGCCCCGGCGGATCTGCACGCCCGTCCGCTGATCCCCGACCGCCCACGGGCGGTTCGCGCCGGCCTGCTCCCGATCACGAGGAGCGTGCCATGGCACTGATCGACAACGCCGTCTACGTCGGAGGACGCCGCGTCGACTCACCGTCGACCCCGTCACGCCCGACCCGGGGCGACCTCGCGTGGATCGGCCTGCTCCGTCCCGACCCGTCCGAGCTCGCCGCGGTCGCGACCGAGTTCGACCTGCACGAGAACGCGGTGGAGGACGCCCGCAAGGGTCACCAGCGCGCGAAGCTCGAGCGGTACGGCGACACCCTCTTCCTCGTCCTCCGGCCCGCGTGGTACGACCGCTCGGCCGCGGAGGTCCGCTTCGGCGAGGTCCACCTCTTCGTCGGCGCCCGGTTCGTGGTCAGCGTCCGGCACGCCGAGCGCCCCGACCTCGCCGCGCTCCGGGCACGGTGCGAGGCCGACCCGGACTTCCTCGCGCGCGGCTCGGAGGCCGTCACCGCCGCGGTGCTCGACGAGGTCGTGGACGGCTACGCCCCGATCGTCGAGATCCTGCAGGAGGAGATCGACGCCATCGAGGACCAGCTCTTCGCCGGACAGGTCGACCCGGGCGTGTCGAAGCGCATCTACCAGCTGCTCAGCGAGGTGCTCGGCTTCCAACGGGCGACGAGCCCAGTGCCGTCGATGGTCAAGGGTCTCCTCCGCGGTGCGGACAAGTACGGCGTCGACGAAGAGGTCCAGCACCGCCTGCGGAACGTGTTCGACCACGCGCTCCGGGTCACCGAGCGCGTGGACTCCTTCCGAGCGCTGCTCGAGAACGCCCTGACGCTCCACTCGACGCTCGTCACCCAGGAGCAGAACGAGGCCATGCGCCGCATGACGAGCGCGAGCCTGGCCCAGGGCGAGGAGAGCCGGCAGCTCGCCCGCGCGGCCCACCGGCAGGGCGAGGAAGTCAAGAAGATCTCCTCGTGGGCGGCGATCCTCTTCGCTCCCGGACTCATCGCCGGCATCTACGGCATGAACTTCGACGACATGCCGGAGCTCCACTGGCGGTTCGGCTACCCGATCGCGATCGTCGCGATGCTCGTCCTCATGGCACTCCTCTGGGCGGTCTTCCGCAAGCGCGACTGGTTGTAGGCGAAACCGGCGCGGGTGCGCCTGTGCCCTGTTCGCTGGCCCACGACGCACGTGTGCTGGTCGCAGGACGCGCCGCGTGCGTGCTGTCGTGGTCGCACGAACGGTCGAGATCGGGCGCGCGAGGCGACCGGTTCCGCGACCAGGACCGCGGACGTGCGTCGCGGACCAGGACCAGGACCGCGACTGCGACCGCGGGTCACGGACCTGCGTCGCGGACCAAGACCAGGACCGCGGGTCGCGGGCGCGACCGCTGACGGCCTGGAGGCGCGGTGCCGGCCGACACCGCGCCTCCAGGCCCGTGAACTGTCACGTCAGCCGACGATGGCCGCCGTCCGGCGGTAGACCGCGTCGGTGTGCGCGGTGACGTCCGCGTGCACCGCACGCAGCGCGTCGTACACCGCGGCGTGCTCCGGGTCCGGCGCGAACCGGTCGCGCTCGACGACCATCGCGGCCGCCGCCGCGTCGAACGACGGGTGCACGCCGGTCGCGACGGCGGCGCAGATGGCTGCACCGCGGCCCGCGGCGCTGTCCCCGACCACCCGGATCGTGGGCCGCTGGAACACGTCGGCCATGACCTGCATCATGAGGTCCGAGGACGAGCCGCCGCCCGAGACCACGACGCGCTCGTAGCACGTGCCGAGCTCGGTGCCCATCGCGTCGGCCCGGTTGCGCATCGTCATGGCGATGCCCTCGAGGATCGACCGGTACACGTGGGCGCGCCCCTGCCGACCGTCGAACCCGAGCATCGAGCCCTTGCGGAACGGGGCGTCCGTCGGCGCGAGCCAGTCGAGCACCGTCAGCAGGCCGTCCGACCCGGGCGGCACCTGCGCGGCCTCGCGGTTCAGGACGTCCTCGACGCGCTCGTCTCCGGCCGCGGCGACAGCACCGGGCCCGAGCAGGTCCCGGAACCAGCTGACCGTCCACATCCCCCGACGGATGCCGCCGGACTCGTAGAGCCAGCGGCCGGGCTCGGAGCCGAAGTTCGTCCAGAAGTCGGTGGCCGACGTGATGTTCCGCTCCCCCACCGACATACCGGCGATGTACGTGCCGAGCGAGACGAGCAGCGTCGACGGGTCGAGGAGTCCGCACCCGAGGGCCTCGACCGCCTTGTCGTTCGCCGTCGCGACCACGGGCAGCCCTTCCGGGAGCCCGGTCGCCGCCGCCGCGTCCGCCGTCACGGTGCCGAGGACCGCGCCGGGGTCGACGAGCTCGAAGAGCTGCGACCGGTCCAGGCCCGTCGCCGCGTACCGGGCCGGGTCGTCCGCCCACCGCCAGGTGTCCGTGTCGATCGGCCACGAGCCCTGGTAGTTCGCCGCGGTGTCCCGGAAGGCACCGGTCAGCCGGTGGGTGACGTACCCGGACGACGTCGTGACGTACGCCACGTCGTCGTGCTCCGCCACGAACGGGCCGCCGACCCGGGCGTCCATCCAACTCATCACGGGCTGCGCGAGGGACCCGTCGGCGCGCAGCACGGCCCGGCAGAACCGGATCGTGCAGAGGCCGACGCCGACGATGTCGGACGGGTCGCCCGGGAAGGCCGCCATCGCGAGTCGGCACGCCGCCGCGATCGAGTCCCAGAGGTCGTCGTCGGGGTGCTCGACCACACCCGGCTCCGGCGTGTGGTTCGGCCGCAGCGGGACCCGCCCCTCGGCGACGACCCCGCCCCGCTCGTCGAAGACCGTGACCTTCGACGACTGCGAGCCGTTGTCGATGCCGACGAGGTACCGGGTCATGCGCGGACGTTCCCGAACCGCGTGTCCGGGTCTGCCGCGGCCGGCTGGATCGCACCGGGGGCCGGGAAGATCGTGCCCTTGTTCATGATGCCCTTCGGGTCGAACTGCTCCTTGAGCCCCCGCATGATCGCGAAGGCCGAACCGTGCTCCTCCTCGACCCAGGGCGTGCGGTACTTGCCGACGCCGTGGTGGTGGACCATCGATCCGCCGTGGCGCAGGGCTTCCTCCACGATGATCGCGTTGAGCGGGATGTGGTACTTCTCGATCTCCTCCTCCGGGGAGCAGTCGATCCGGTAGTCGTACACGAAGTACATGTTCGTGCCGGTCTGGTAGCTGTGCGAGGAGTGGCCGCCGAGCATCGTGAGGTCGTCGGCGTGCGGGTACTCGGTCCGGATGCGGTGCATCACGGCGTCGTACACGTCGCACACGGCCGACCAGTCCGCCGAGATCTCGGTGGTGTAGCCGAGGTGGCGGTCCTGGAGCATCGTGCGCTTCTCGGCGTCGATCTTGTCCTGCCCCCAGTTGAGCTGGTCGAACCACGCCTCGATGAGTGCCGGGTCGACCGGCTCGTGCGGGTGCTGGCCGAGGACGCGCTGGATCTCCGCGGAGGTCGCACGGACGATCCCGGCCGGGCCCTCGGCGACGAACACGACCACGCACTTGCCGTTCGAGAAGTGCGAGAAGTGCTGGTTCGCGTCCTCCGGCGAGTAGAGGCGGACGACCGACGGGTGGAAGCCGTTCACGATGACCTCGCGGAGGATCGCGATGCCGGTCCGCATGTCGTCGACGAGTGCGCCGTGGAACTCGTTGTTCTCCGGCTGGTACCGGAACACCTTGATCGTGACCTCGGTGATGACGCAGAGGGCGCCCTCGTTGCCGATGACGACGTGGCGGATGTCCGGCCCGGCGGACCGGCGCGGCACGGCCTTGATCCGGCGCACCCGGCCACCGGGGAACACGGCCTCGAGTCCGACGACCATGTCCTCGATCGCGCCGTACAGCGTCGAGAACTGCCCGATCGACCGGGTCGCGACGAGCCCGCCGTACTGCGCGAGCGGCTTGGACTGGGGCGAGTGGCCCGTGGTCAGGCCCTGCTGTCGGAGCTCGTCCTCGAGGCGCTGGAGCGGCACCCCCGCCTGCAGGGTGGCCTGCATGTTCTCGGGGTCGATGCGCAGCACCGCGTCCATGCGGGAGCAGTCCAGCACGATCGTGTCCACGACACTCGTCTCGAGGCCGCCCTCGGTGCCGGTGCGACCGGTCCGCGGGACGACGTTGACGAGGTGCTCGTCGGCGAAGGCGAGGACGGCGGCGACGTCCTCGGTGGACTCCGCGTTGACGATGGCGACGGGGGTCGGGGCGTCGTGGATGCCGTGCACCGCCTGGTACTTCTTGAAGCGGTCGACACTGGCGTCGAGCAGGTGCTGCTCGTCGGTGTCGATCTGCTCGGGGCGGACGACGGTGGCCAGGTGGGCGAGGATCTCGGCCCGGTCGAGGGTGGCGATCGATTCGATCATGGTGGTGGTCCTTCCGGTGGTGCGGTTCGTTGCGCTGGATGCGGTTCGTTGCGCTGGGTGCGGTTCGTTGCGCTGGGTGCGTGGCTGGGGTGCCGTCGGACGGGAGGCGCGTGGCGGGTCGTCGCGCGCCGTGCGTCCGCCGGGTGGTCGCGCTAGCGGACCAGGTATCCCCCGTCGACGGTCAGCGTGTGGCCGTTGACGTAGTCGGAGGCGCGGGAGGCCAGGAAGACCGTCGCGCCCATGAGGTCGGCGACGTCGCCCCAGCGCCCGGCCGGGATGTGGTCGAGGACGCGCCGGTTCGTCTCGGGGTTCGACCGGGTCTGCTCGGTGATCTTCGTGGCGAAGTACCCGGGCGCGATCGCGTTCACCTGGACGCCGTGCTGCGCCAGCTCGTCGCAGTACGCCTTCGTGAAGCCGACGATCCCGTGCTTCGTCGCCGCGTAGGCCGGGGACCACTGGCCGCCGAGGAACGCGAACAGCGACGCGATGTTGATGATCTTCCCGGAGCCCTGCGCGACGAAGCGCTTCGCGACCGCGTGGCCGAGGGCGAACGGCGCGGTGAGGTTGACCGCGACCATCGGGTCCCACTTGGCGCGGTCGAACGCCTCGACGTCGTCGAGCAGGCAGATGCCCGCCGAGTTCACCAGCACGTCGATGCCGCCGAGGGCACGCTCGCACTCGGCGACGATGCGCTCCGGGGCGTCGGGCGCGGTGAGGTCGACCTCGAGGAACGCGTACCGACGTCCCTCGGCCTCGACGAGCTCGCGGGTCGTGCCGTCGTCGTCGACGACGCTCGGCACGAAGACGTCCGCGCCGGCCTTGGCGAGGGCGAGCGTGAACGCCTGGCCGAGGCCCGAGTTCCCGCCGGTGACGACGGCGCGCTTGCCCGCGAGGGAGAAGAGGTCCAGCGAGAAGTCGCGGATGTCCATGGGGAGGGGTCCTTTCGTGGTGGAGGTCAGGCCGCGGCGACGACGGCGTCGTCCTGCGGGCGGCGTGCACGGTCACGGGCGCGGAGGCGCATCGTGACCGTGGTGGTGACGACGCCGAGGAGTGCCGCGCCGAGCAGGACGGCGAACATCGTCGTGTAGCCGCCGCCCTGCTGCGGGACGTCGTTCGCGGGGTCGCCGACCCACCAGGCCGCCAGGGCGGGCAGGAACGCGTCCGGCAGGTAGGCGATGCCGGACGCCAGCCCGATCACGCCGCCGCGCTGGGCGAGCGGGACCTCGACCTCGCCGACCTGGGCCCAGTAGACGCCGCGCGCGGTGAACACCGCGAGGCACATCACGACCATGAGCACGACCGCGACCCAGACGAGCGCGGGCCGCTGGGGCACGAGGAGGAACCCGAGCGCGCTCGCGGCGGCGACGACGAACGCCCAGCGCAGGAACGCCGGCGACGACTTCGTCCAGCGGGCGACGAGCGCGCCGCCGGCCGGTCCGCCGAGGATCTGGAAGACGTAGGTGCGGACGACGCCGATCGCGCCGAGGAGCACGACGGGCACCGCGTAGCCGTACTGCAGCAGCGGCGTCAGGTACCCGAGCAGCGTGTAGAAGCAGTACATCAGCATGATCGAGGCGCCGATCAGCCAGGTGTACCTGTTCCGCGCGGCCGCGACGAGCTGGCGGAGCGAGACGGCCTGCTTCCCGACGCCGTCGAGCGCGGCCCGGTCGACCCGCACGACGAGCAGGACCAGCACCGCGAACACGAGGCAGAGCACGCCGTAGATCCGCATCACCGCGAGGACGCCGGCGGACTCGGCGATCGCCGCGGCCACGACGGCGGCGCCGACGAACCCGACCACCGTCGACGTGATGCCGCGGATGCCCTCGAGCCAGCCGAACAGCCACCCCTGCTCATCCGCCGAGCCGAGCATCGACACGAGCTTGACCAGCGACGACCAGTAGAGGCCCATGCCGAGCACCGCCATGAGCACGTGCGCCACGACGACGCCGGTCTCGTCCGGCACGGTCGACAGCCAGAGGTCGACGACCCCCATGCCGGCCAGTGCGACCACGATGAGGACCTTCGGCGAGAACCGGTCGGCGAACCACCCGCCGCAGAAGTACATGACCACGGCGACGGCGCCGAAGATGCTCGTCACCTCGCCGTAGCGCTGGATCGAGAGACCGAGGGCGTGCGCCGTGTCGGCGAGGAAGACGAACCGGATGTAGGCGACCTGGAAGATCGCGCCACCGGTCATCGACAGGACGATGAAGCTCGTCAGTCTGCGGGACTTGGTCAAGACCACTCCTTCGTGGTGATCGGGGGGACAAAAAAAGAACAGCGACACCCCAGCGCTGGTGCGCTGCGGGTGCCGCTGTTCTCTGAGGTCTGGAGCGACTGCCGTCCTCGGGCGGACGGCCGATCTGCAGTTGTGGTGATCCGCGATATGCCGGATACGGGGTGAACGCTACCCCAGGTCGGTCGGACGGCACAACCTGCTCCCGGCTCCCGGGTGGCGCTCGGCACGTGGACGTGCATAATGATCAGGCCCGGAATGTGAACGTGCACATCGACGTGCCACGACACCGGGCGGGAATGAGCAGCAATGGCGTCGACGCGAGCACAGCAGTCGCGTGCGCCCAGCATCCGCGACGTCGCACGGGTCGCCGGGGTCTCGCACCAGACGGTCTCGCGGGTCCTGAACAACTCCGACGCCATCCGCGCCGAGACGCGCGACCGGGTCCTCGCGGCGATGGAGCAACTGCAGTACCGGCCGAACCGGGCCGCGCGGGCGCTGGTGACGAGCCGGACGCACACCATCGGGGTCCTGACCGCACGCCGCGCCCACTACGGACCCGCGGTCGCGTTGCAGGCGATCGAGGACGCGGCGGTCGCCCGCGGGTACAACGTCACGACCTCGACCCTGACCGAGACGACCGACGAGGCGGTGCGCGAGAGCATCCAGCGTCTGCTCGACCTCGACGTCGAGGGCATCGTCGTGATCGCCCCGCAGCAGAAGGTGTTCGACCTCATCGAGGAGCTTGGCATCCGGACGCCCTACGTCACGATGCGCGCGAGCGTCGGCGAGGACCCCACCGCGCTCTGGGTGGACCAGATGGAGGGCGCCCGGCTCGCCACCGCGCACCTGCTCGACCTCGGGCACGAGTACGTCCGGCACATCGCCGGGCCGCAGGACTGGATCGAGGCGGACGCGAGGATGCAGGGCTTCCTCCGGGAGATGTCCGATCGCGACATGCCCGTCGTGGCGCCGATCCTCGGGGACTGGACCGCCGACTTCGGCTACCACGCCGGCCGGGAGCTCCTCCGCTGGCGGGACTGCACCGCGGTGTTCTGCTCGAACGACCAGATGGCGCTCGGGCTCATGCACGCCGCGCGCTCCTACGGGTTGGACGTCCCCGGCGACCTCTCGGTGGTGGGCTACGACGACATCCCCGAGGCGAAGCACTTCTGGCCGCCGCTGACGACCGTGCAGGTCGACTTCGCCGAGCTCGGGCGGCGCTGCGTGGACCTCCTGCTCCCCCGGGACGACGAGCAGCTCCGGCCGATCGACATCGTGCCGCAGCTCGTCGTCCGCGGCTCGACGAGCGCGCCGCGCTCCCGCTGACGCGCCCTGGCAGCAGTCGCCGACGCGCCCACGCGACGGCCTGGAGGCGCATGCCGGGGCCGCCCCGCGCCTCCCGGCCGGACCGTGCGGAAGTCCGCATCCGCGCGCCGCACCACCCCACACCGGGGGACGTGACGCGGCGCGTTCCGCCGCTCGACGCGGGCCGTTACACAAACGCGACAAAGACGAATTGACAGCATCGGGACCCCTGTGCGTAGGATTGCCCCCGTTCCAGCCGATGTGACCGTTCACATGGACCGTCACACGGCAGGGGCACCGGACGCGACAACGGGGTCCACGCAGGTGACTGCGCCCCCGCTGCCGCAGTGTCAACCCGAATGACTGCCGCGCTGGAGCGGCAGAAGGAGATGCACCGTGGCGTCAACCCCACAGGGCCCCGACCAGGTCGAGGACCCCCTCGCGACGAGGTCGGTGACCGCAGCCGAGACCATCCTCGAGATGCGGTCGATCACCAAGGAGTTCCCGGGCGTGAAGGCCCTCTCCGAGGTGTCGCTCACCGTCCGTGCCGGCGAGATCCACGCGATCTGCGGCGAGAACGGTGCCGGCAAGTCGACCCTGATGAAGGTGCTGTCGGGCGTGTACCCGTACGGCACCTACGACGGCGAGATCGTCTACGAGGGCGAAGAGGTCCGGTTCAAGGACATCAAGCAGTCCGAGCAGGCCGGCATCGTCATCATCCACCAGGAGCTCGCGCTCATCCCGGAGCTCTCGATCACCGAGAACCTCTTCCTCGGGAACGAGCCGTCGAAGTTCGGTGTGATCGACTGGACGAGCGCCCAACTCCGCGCCCAGGACCTGCTCGCCCGTGTCGGCCTGGACGAGGACCCGGACACGCAGATCAAGAACATCGGCGTCGGCAAGCAGCAGCTCGTCGAGATCGCCAAGGCCCTGCACAAGGACGTCAAGCTCCTCATCCTCGACGAGCCGACCGCGGCGCTGAACGAGAACGACTCGCAGCACCTGCTCGACCTCATCGTCGGGTTGAAGTCCAAGGGCATCGCGAGCATCATCATCAGCCACAAGCTCAACGAGATCGAGCAGATCGCGGACGAGATCACGATCATCCGTGACGGCAAGACGATCGAGACCCTCAACGTGAAGGGCGACGGCGTCAACGAGGACCGCATCATCCGCGGCATGGTCGGCCGCTCGCTCGAGAGCCGTTTCCCGGACCGCACCCCGAAGATCGGCGAGACCTTCTTCGAGGTCCGCAACTGGACCGTGCAGCACCCGCTCGACCCGTCGCGCCTGGTATGCAAGGGCTCGAACTTCCACGTCAAGCGCGGCGAGATCGTCGGCTTCGCCGGCCTCATGGGCGCCGGCCGGACCGAGCTCGCGATGAGCATCTTCGGTCGGTCGTACGGCACCTGGCTCGGCGGCGAGATCGTCAAGGACGGCCGCGAGATCAAGGTCGCGAACGTCCAGCAGGCGATCGAGAACGGCATCGGCTACGTCTCCGAGGACCGCAAGGCGCTCGGTCTCAACCTGCTCGACACGGTGAAGCGGTCGACGGTCTCGGCGGACCTGCCGAAGATCTCGAAGGCCGGCGTCGTCGACTCCCTCGAGGAGTACAGCGTCGCCGAGCGCTACCGGAAGCTGCTCCGCACGAAGGTGCCGACGGTCGAGGAGAACGTCGGCAAGCTCTCCGGCGGGAACCAGCAGAAGGTCGTCCTGTCGAAGTGGATGTTCACCGACCCCGACCTGCTCATCCTCGACGAGCCGACCCGCGGCATCGACGTGGGCGCGAAGTTCGAGATCTACGGCATCATCCAGCAGCTCGCGGCGGAGGGGAAGGGCATCATCCTCATCTCCTCCGAGCTCCCCGAACTCCTCGGCCTCTCGGACCGGATCTACACGATCTTCGAGGGCCAGATCACGGCCGACGTCCCCGCGGACCAGGCAGACCCCGAAACCCTCATGCGCAGCATGACCTCCGCGCGGAAGGGCGCACTCGTCTCATGAAGAACCTCAGACTGCTCTTCGGCAAGGGCAACAGCATCGGCCAGTACGGCATGATCATCGCGTTGATCGTGATCGTCGCCTTCTTCGCATGGCGCACGAACGGGCTCATCCTCGAGCCCACCAACGTGATCAACCTGTTCCTGCAGTACTCCTACATCCTCATCCTCGCGCTCGGCATGGTGATGGTGATCATCGCGGGCCACATCGACCTCTCGGTCGGTTCGGTCGCGGCGTTCGTCGGCATCATCGTCGCGCAGTCGATGTCCGTCTGGCAGTGGCCCGCTTGGGCGGCGATCCTGCTCGGCCTCGGCGTCGGCGCGCTCGTCGGCGCGTGGCAGGGCTTCTGGGTGGCGTTCGTCCGGGTCCCCGCGTTCATCGTGACGCTGGCCGGTCAGCTCATCTTCCGCGGCGCGAACCAGATCATCGGCCAGTCGACCTCGGTGCCGACGCCGGACTCCTACAACGGCATCGGCGCGGGCTTCCTCGGTGACTTCGGCCCCGACTTCGGCTACTCGAACGGCACACTGCTGCTCGGCCTCGTGACGATCATCGCGCTCATCATCATCGAGATCCGCGGCCGCGCCCGCCGTCGCAAGATGCAGGCCGAGGTCCCGCCGCTGTGGGTCTCCGTGGTCCGCACCGGTGTGCTCGTCGTCGTCACGCTCATCGCGACCTACCTGTTCGGCGCCGGCCCGGTCGGCACCTCGGTCCCGATCGTCGCGATCATCCTCGGCGTCCTCACGATCCTCTACGGCTTCATCACGAAGAACACGATCTTCGGTCGCCAGGTCTACGCGGTCGGCGGCAACTCGAACGCGGCCGTCCTCTCCGGCGTCAGCGCCCGCAAGGTCAACTTCTTCGTCATGGCGAACATGTCGGTCCTCGCCGCCATCGCCGGCATGGTCTTCGTCGGGTACTCGAACGCCTCGGGCCCCGCGGACGGCACCGGCTGGGAGCTCGACGCGATCGCCGCCGTGTTCGTCGGTGGCGCCGCGGTCGCCGGTGGCATCGGCACCATCTCGGGCTCCATCATCGGTGGTCTCGTCATGGCGCTCCTGTCGAACGGCCTCCAGCTCATGGGCATCGAGTCGAACAAGGTCCAGATCATCCGTGGTCTCGTCCTGCTCGTCGCCGTCGCATTCGACGTCTACTCCAAGTCCCAGGGTCGTCCCTCGCTGATCGGCGGCATGATGCGCCAGTTCCAGCGCAAGGACACCGAGCAGAACACGGTCGCTGCCCAGCAGCCGCGGTCCATCGAGGACCAGCCGGAGAAGGTCAACGTCCAGTAGCACGTGGCGCCGGGCGGGCACCCGTCCGCCCGGCGCACGAATCCCCATCACCACAGCACCAACCCCTCAACGAAGAGAAAGCAATCTCATGCGCAAGAAGCTCATCGCCGGCATCGGTCTGGCCCTCGTCGCGGGCCTCGCCCTCAGCGGCTGCTCCGCACGCGGAACCTCGGACTCGGGCAGCAGCTCGGGTGCGACCATCAAGAAGGGCGACCTCATCGGCGTCGCGCTGCCGGCGAAGACCTCGCAGAACTGGGTGCTCGCGGGCGCCGCGTTCAAGAAGTCGATCGAGGACGCCGGCTTCAAGGCCGACATCCAGTACGCCAACGCCGGCAACCCGGTCCCCGACCAGCAGTCGCAGATCTCGAGCATGGTCACCAAGGGCGCCAAGGCCGTCATCATCGGTGCGGCCGACGGCTCGCAGCTCGGCTCGCAGGTCAAGGCGGCCAAGGCGCAGGGCGCCACGGTCACCGCCTGGGACCGCAACATCCTGAACACGAAGAACGTCGACTACTACGTGGCGTTCAACAACTTCAAGGTCGGCCAGCTCCAGGCGCAGGCGCTCCTCGACGGCCTCAAGGCCAAGAAGGGCGACGGCCCCTACAACATCGAGCTCTTCGCGGGTTCGGCTGACGACGCCAACGCGACCGTCTTCTTCAACGGTGCGATGGACGTGCTCGAGCCGAAGATCAAGGACGGCACGGTCAAGGTCGTGTCCGGCCAGGAGACCTTCCAGAAGGTCCAGACCAAGGGCTGGCTCGCGCAGAACGCCCAGTCGCGCATGACGGACCTCCTCTCGCAGTACTACTCGGGCAGCACCAAGCTCGACGGCGTCCTCTCGCCGAACGACACCCTCGCCCGGGCGATCCTGACCGCGACGAAGGCCGCGGGCAAGGACACCCCCGTCATCACCGGTCAGGACTCCGAGACCGCGTCGATCCCGCTCATCATGAAGGGCACGCAGTACTCGACGATCTACAAGAACACCACGGAGGAGGCCCAGGCCGCCATCGACCTGGTGTCGGACCTCGCTGACGGCAAGACCCCGAAGACGGTCTCCGACAAGAACAACGACAACGGCGTGAAGGTCGTCCCGACGGTCGAGCTCACCCCGATCCTCGTCACGAAGGACAACGCGGTCGAGGCCTACAAGGGCAACGACACGCTCGAGCAGCTCGCCAAGCAGGGCTGATCGCAGCACTGCCGCACACACAGCACACGGACGGCCCCGTCTCGCACCGCGAGACGGGGCCGTCCCGCGTCCACACCACGACTGCTCCCGGCGCGACCACGCACCGGCCGGGAGGCACGGTGCCGGCCCGCCCCGCGCCTCCCGGCCGTCAGACGGCCACGTCGTCGGCGTGGGCCGCCCGCAGGCGCCGAGCCGCCGCGCAGAGGTGCGGGACGTCGGTCCGCGCGGTGCCGAGGACCACCGCGGGCGTGGTGTCGAACGAACGCCGGGTGAGCCGCTCGGCGAGGAGCGAGACCTTCCGCCACGGGATGCTCGGCTCGGCGGCGGTCAGTTCGTCCGGCAGCATGCGCACCGCCTCGCCGATCTCGACGAGTCGCATCCGCACGGCGTCGTACACGAGCAGTTCCGGGAGCGCGTCGTCACCGACGTAGCCGCGGATCAGCTCGCACGCCCGGACGACGTCGTCCAGGCGCTCCCCCGTCCCCCGGGTCACAGTGGGACCGCCTCCCGCACGACCCGCGGGTCCATCCCGGCGGCGTCGACCACGTCGACCCGGGCGCACAGCAGCTGTTCGGCCTCGTCCTGCATCCGCATCAGCGCGAAGATCCCGAGACCCGTCCCGAGGTCCACCATGAGGTCGACGTCGCTCTCCGGCCCGTCCTGACCCCGCGCGACGCTCCCGAAGAGGCGCGGGTTCCGGCCACCGAACCGGTGCACGATGTCGCGGAGCTCGGACCGGGCGGCGGCGACCCGTTCCCGCAGCGGCGGCGGCTCCTCGATCGGCTCGAGTTCGATGGTCGCCGTGAAGCCGGCTGCGCGCAGCAGCCGCTGCAGCGCCGCCAGAGACGGGTCACGACGACCGTTCTCGTAGGTGCTGATGACGCTCTGCGTGACGCCGGCCCGGACGGCGAGCTGCACCTGGGTCAGTTCCGCGCGGACGCGGGCGCCACGGATGAGCTCGGCCGCCGACACTGGCGGCGCGGGCTTGGGGAGGACTGCGGACATGCGGCCACGATACACAGAATGCGAAATGTTGCGACCCATGCACTGCGGTTCGCCACAATGCACTGCTGGGATTGCTCCTGCTATATCGCGGAGCGTCGATGCTTCTGCGGTCAGTCGATGCTTCTGCGGTCAGTCGCGCGTGGAGACGTCCGTCCGGTGGAAGTTCTGCGCCGACCGGGACGCCGTCGGGCCCCGCTGCCCCTGGTAGCGGGACTGGTACTCGGCCGAGCCGTACGGCTTCTCGGCGGGGCTGGAGAGCTGGAAGAAGCAGAGCTGCCCGATCTTCATGCCCGGCCAGAGCTTGATCGGCAGGGTCGCGACGTTCGAGAGCTCGAGCGTCACGTGGCCCGAGAAGCCCGGGTCGATGAAGCCGGCCGTCGAGTGCGTCAGCAGACCGAGGCGTCCGAGCGAGCTCTTGCCCTCGAGGCGCGCCGCGATGTCGTCCGGCAGGCTGACGACCTCGAACGTCGACCCGAGCACGAACTCCCCCGGGTGCAGGACGAACGCCTCGTCCGGGTCGGTCTCCACCAGGCGGGTGAGCTCGGGCTGGTCCTCGGCCGGGTCGATGTGGGGGTACTTGTGGTTGTCGAACAGCCGGAAGTACTTGTCGAGCCGGACGTCGATGCTCGAGGGCTGCACGAGCGACGCGTCGTACGGGTCGAGCCCGATGCGTCCGTCGGCGAGCTGGGCGGTGATGTCACGGTCGGAGAGCAGCACGCTGGAAGCCTAGCGGCCGGGGGACCGCATCGATATCCTGTCAGGCTGCCCAGGGTCGGGGAGCGAACAGGAGCAGGACGATGACGACCGCCGGCCGACCGCCGTACACCGTCGAGGAGCTCGACGTCCCCACCACGATGCACGACGACCCCGCCCGGGTGGCGGCCTTCCGGGCATGGCTCGCGGTGTCCGACCGTGCGGAGGCCGCCGTGCACGGGCTCCCCGAGCTGGCCTGGACCGCCGACGAGTACCTGCCGATGTGCCACACACCCGGCGCCCCGAGCCGGCTCTTCGTCGCGCGGGACGCCTCGGGCACGGTCGTCGGCGCGGCCTCGTACGACTCGAAGGAGGAACCGGGGACGACGAACTGCTGGCTCGCCGTCGGCGTCGACCCGGCGCACCAGGGCCGCGGCGTGGGCAGCCTGCTGGCCGACCACGTCGAGCGGATCGCACGGGAGCAGGGTCGGACGCAGTGGAAGACGTACGCGGTGTCGCGGCAGGTCGGCCCCGCGTCGGGCGACGGGTTCCTGCAGGCGCCGACGGGCCACGGCGCGGTCCCCGCCGACGAGGCAGGGGTCCGCTTCCTCACCCGCCGCGGGTGGCGGTTCGGGCAGGTGAACCGGATCAGTCGGCTCGCGCTGCCGGCAGACGTCGCGGTGGTCGGCGCGGCGCGGGCGCGAGCGGTGTCGGCCGCCGGGGACGCGTACCGGACGCACCGGTGGACGGGGCGCACTCCCGAGCGCTGGCTCGACGGCGTCGCCCTGCTGCGCACGCGGATGTCGACCGACGCACCCGAGGGGGACATGGAGGAGCCGGAGGACGTCTGGGACGCCGACCGCCTCCGTGAGCAGGAGGCCGAGTTCGACCTGGCCCCGCGGACGATGGTGACGGTCGCCGTGGAGGACGTCGCCTCCGGGTCGCTCGTCGGGTTCTCGCAGCTCGCCGTCCCGGACGACCCCGGTCGGGCGGTCATGCAGTGGGACACGCTCGTGCTCCGGGAGCACCGGGGACACCGGCTCGGGTGGTTGCTCAAGGTCGAGGGGATCGCGTCCGTCGAACAGGCGTTCCCCGGGCGCCCGTCGATCATCACCTTCAACGCCGAGGAGAACCGGCCGATGCTCGACGTGAACGAGGCCGTCGGGTTCGTCGGCGTCGGCAGCGAGGGCATCTGGGAGCACCGGGACTGAGGCGGCCGAGCCCGTCCGCCCCGGACTGTGCCGGACCGCAGCCGGCGCGGCGGACGCACACCGCGCCCCTCCCCACCGGCACGGCCCGGACGCCGCTGGCGCGTCGCCCGGGAACCGGCGGCGTGGGCCCAGGCTGGGGCGCTTACCATGGGACGGTCATGACCGTCACGTCCTCCGCACCCCCGTCCGGAGGCGCGGCGCCGGAATCGGCGCCCGTCACCGCGCGCACGTCCACCGTCGCGACGGTCCTGGTGATCGCCGTCCCCCTCGCCGCAGCCCTCGCCGTCCTCGGCATGGTGCTGACCGGCGCGTTCGGCTCCGACCAGCAGCTCGTCTCCGCCGGCGACCTCGTCACCTACGGCCTGCCCGTCGCGCGCGCGGTGCACGACACGATGGCGGCGGTGACGATCGGCCTGCTCATCGTCGCGGCGTTCGCGCTGCCGGCACGCAAGCAGGACCACGGGGCCGTCGCGAGCGTGCAGCACCGGGCCACCCGGTGGGCGGCAGCGACCGGGAGCGTGTGGTTCCTGGCCGCGGTCGTCGGCATCGTGCTCACCGGGGCGAACACGCTCGGCGTGCCGCTGACCTCCCCGGTGTTCGCGCGCAACTTCCTGCTCTTCGCCTTCCAGGTCGAGATCGGGCAGGCGCTCGTGGTCTCCGCGGCGGCGGTCCTGCTCGCGACCGTCGTCGCCACGTTCGCGACCCGGGTGACGACCCTGGCCGTCGCGACCGTCCTCGCGCTCTTCGCGCTGCTCCCCCTCGCACTGTCCGGCCACGCCGCCGGGTCGCTCGAGCACGCGAACGCTGTGAACTCGCTCGCGGTGCACCTCGTCGGCGTGTGCGTCTGGGCGGGTGGCCTCGTCGCAGTGCTGCTCCTGCGCACCCGCACGAAGGGTGCGACCGGTCGTGTCGTGTCGCGGTACTCGACCCTGGCCGGCTGGTCCTTCGGGGCCGTCGCGTTCTCCGGGATCGTGAACGCGTCGCTGCGTCTCACCGGCCCGCTCGACCTGGTCACCACGCCGTACGGCTGGCTCATCACGACGAAGGCCGTCATCCTCGTGCTGCTCGGGCTCGCGGGGGTCGTGCAGCGCCGACGGCTCGTGCCGGCGTTGCTCCGGTCACCGCTCGACCGCCGGGCGTTCACCCGGTTCGCGCTCGCCGAGATCGTGTTCATGGCCGTGGCGATCGGCGTCTCGGTGGCGGTGTCCCGCTCGCAGCCGCCGATCCCCCAGACCCCCGAGACCGGCGACGACACCCGCTCCGGGCTCATCGGCTACCCGTACCCGCCGACGCAGACCCTGCACACGTACTTCACCGAGTGGCACTGGGACTGGGTGTGGGCCGCGCTCGCCGTGACCGGGGCCGTCTGGTACCTGCTCGCGGTGCGGAAGCTCCGGAAGCGCGGCGACTCCTGGCCCGTCGGCCGGACGATCGCGTGGCTCGTCGGCTGCGCGCTCTTCATCTGGACGACCTCGGGCGGACCGGCCGTGTACGGCATGATCCACTTCTCGTCGCACATGGTGCAGCACATGCTGCTCATGATGTTCGTGCCGCTGCCCCTCGTGCTCGGCGGGCCGGTGCTGCTCGCCCTGCGGACCCTGCCGGTCCGCAACGACGGCTCGCGCGGCGCCCGCGAGTGGCTCATGCTGTTCGTGCACTCGCGGTACATGCAGTTCATGGCGAAGCCCGCGGTCGCCGGGGTGGTCTTCGCCGGCTCCCTCGTGGTGTTCTACTTCACGCCGGCCTTCGAGTACGCGATGCAGTCGCACGAGTGGCACGTCGTGATGGTCGTGCACTTCGTCCTGAGCGGCTACCTGTTCTTCTGGGTGTTCGTCGGCGTCGACCCCGGTCCCGCCCGGCCGCAGTACCCCATCCTCATCATCGCGCTGCTCGCGACGCTGGCGTTCCACGCGTTCTTCGGCGTGGCCGTCATGACGTCCGAGTCCGTGTTCGCGGTCGACTGGTTCCACGCGCTCGGGCAGACGAACGACGCCGCGCTCCTGGCCGACCAGCACACCGGCGGCGGGATCGCCTGGGGTGCCGGCGAGCTCCCGATGGTCTTCGTCGCACTGCTCGTGGTGCGGAACTGGGTGCGGTCGGACACGCGTGACGCCAAGCGGCTCGACCGGAAGGCCGACCGCGACGGCGACGCCGACCTCAGGGCGTACAACGAGCGGCTCGCCGCGATGCACGACCGGGACTGAGCGGCGGGCGGCGCGGTTCGCGTTCGCGTTCGCTTTCGCGTTCGCACAACCAAAGTCAGTTCGCGCCGATGATCGCGCTGGTTCGGTTCGCTTTCGGTTGTGCGAAGACGATCGACGCCGCACCGCACCGCACCGCGACTCCGGCCGCGGGCCACGCGAGCCCCGACGGCCCGGGCTCAGTCGCCGTGCACGAGGCAGACGGCGTCGAGGTCCATCGCGGCCTCGAGTGCCGCGGAGATCCCCGACTCGCCGTCCGGCCCGGCCGGGGTCACCACGTCGACCCACCACAGCGGCACCTCGAGCGTCGGCGCCTCCGGCAGGATCCGTTCGACCTCGTCGAAGGCGTCCACCCGCCGCACCCCGAGCACGGTGAGCACCGGGTGGGTCGCGTCGCGGCAGACCTGCAGCACGGGGCCGTCGTCGAGGGCTCGGACGCCCCAGGTCTCGTCGTGCATGAGCAGCGCCTCGGCGACGTCGCGGATCTCCACCGGCTGCCGGCAGAGGAGCGTCACGTCACGCGGCACCGGGACCTCCGCTGACCGGAGCGCCCACGTGGCCGTCCTCGTGCGCGGGGTCGAGCGGTGCGCCGCCGACCAGCTGCAGGAAGCGGTCCTCGTCGATGCGGTCCAGGAAGGCCTCGAGCGCCTCCCACCCGTCCTCGAAGCGGACGATGAGCCCCGCGTCGGTTCCGTCGGCGGCGTCGTCGTCCGCGTGACGTCCACGCGTCCCGAAGGTCGTGGTCGAGGTCCGCGGTGGCGGCCACACCCCGTCACGGTCGAGGAACTCGGCGGCCTCGGGACCGACGACGACGGCGAGCGGCGACGGCTCCCCGTGCGACACGGCGCGGACGAGGTGGTCGGCGTCGCCGCGGCGCTGCATCACCACGCCGAAGACGGGCTCGACCTGGTCGGCGACCCGCTGCACGGCATCGAACATGCGCGGCGCGAGCGAGGGGTCGGCGTGCTCCTCCGGCACCGTGAGCACGGCGGACATCGTCTCGATGACGACCCCGTCCAGCAGGTGCGCGGTCATGGTCGCCGAGAAGCCGTCGCCGATCGCGTAGGACGTGGAGACCGCGGGCGCCTCGTGCTTCGCGTACTGCGTCACCACCCACCGGTCCCACGGGACGGTCAACGGCTCGGCGGTCCCCCACCGCGTCGGGCACGCGCCGACGGTGTCGCAGAGGGCCTCGATCGCCGAGCCCATGTCGACCGCTCGGCCCTCGTGGTGCCGGAGGGTGAGGTCGATGCTGACCTGCCGCACGGAGTCCGACGACACCGGGTGCTCGGGCGACGGGGTCCCGACCAGTTCGGGACCCCGGTGCACGAAGTCCTCGATGCCGGAGGCCGCGGCGCCGGTCCGGCCGTCGCGGAGGGTGCCGTCGTGGTCGGCGACGGCCCAGGCGGCACCGTGCGCACCGAGGGCGTGCCGGAGTGCCGGTGTCAGCGCGGCGCCGGGGCCCGTCCGCAGCACCACGGTCCGGCCCGCGGCCGAGGCGCGGCGGAGCAGCGAGGCGAACGCGTCGGTCAGCCACACCACCGACGATGCCGAGTCCACCACGAGCGCCGGGCCGACCACGTCGTCGATGAGGGGATGCCTGACCATCCGGTTCCTCCTCGGGTCGTCACTCGGTCGGATCCCCCTGGACGGTACACACGAGCACGACACCTGTCCGTCACGGAGGGCGGCTCACAGCGCCTACACGGACACCGGCCTGGAGGCACGGATCGCGGCCGCCCCGCAGCCCCCGGAGCGCGTCCGGCTGGCTTCCAGCGGAGAATCCGGTAGGGTTGTCGACGTCCCGCCGAGCGGGATGCGCGAGTGTAGTTCAATGGTAGAACTCCAGCTTCCCAAGCTGGTAGCGCGGGTTCGATTCCCGTCACTCGCTCCACGATCGCCGAGCACTACGCTCGCTCATGACTCCGCTCCCCACGACCCACGTCGTCATCGGCGGCGGGATCGTCGGCGCCGCGACGGCGTTCGCGCTGACCGCCCGCGGCGGTCGGGCACGACACTTCCGACTGGTGAAGGCGGCGCGCAGCAGCCGACAAGCCTGCTGCACGTGGGCGAACTCACCGCAGCACCCGGCGCACCGTCGCTCCGGTGATCGGGTGCTGCTCGAGAACACTCTTCTCGCGTCCATCGCGCCGAGCCGGAGGCCATGACCTCGCATGCTCCGCGGTTGAGTCGCGCATCCGACAGTGCAAATCGACCCTCAGAACTCCGACATGACGCCCGGCGAAGGGTGGCGATGAACGTCGGCGGACGCACGGGGCGCTCGTGGTGCGTCAGTGGTGCTGCTGTCGACTCCGGCGGCGATGCCGAATGGTCGTGCCGACGTAGCATCCGCCAGCTCCGGCAGCGAGGGCGACCGCGAACGATCCGGCGATCTGATCGGGTGTCCCGACCGTCGCCGCCGCCACGGCGGCACCGACGATCAGCAGGCCGATGGTGACGGCGATGGCAAACACTGGGTTACTGAGAAGCTTGGTCATGCTGTCCTCCTCAGGCGCAGCGGGGGTTCTTGTTCGACACGGGGTAGACGCGCAGCGACTTGGTGCCGCACCGTACGCCGCCACTGGTCGAGACGGCAACGGTCGCGATGGTGATGGCAATGGTCGCGACCGCGCACACGGCTGGGCCGAGGACGCAGATGCCAGCGGTCAGACCGGCAGCGGCTCCACTGATGATCAGGTTCTGATCGAACGAATTGAATCCGACGTAGACACCGCCGTAGCTGTCTGAGCCAGCCGAAAGGCGCTGCTGCGGGTTTGTCTCGTTGAGGTCCAGCGTGAAGCCGTTACCAGCGTCGATCGTGACGGTGCGAGTGCCATCCGACTGCACTTTCTCGCCAGTGACCGCACCCGCTGCCCGAGCATCCGCAATTGCTTGGTTGATCAGCTCGAGGGTGATTTCCGGGTGCGTCGCGGAAACATTGACCACGATCGGAGCGGATCGGGGGGTTTCGGCGGCGTTGGCACTCGGAGCCATGAGCAGGCTTCCCGCGATGAGTGCGGAGCTGAGAGTGATACCGGCCAGCGTCGTACGGAACTTCGGCATTGTTGTTACCCCTTGCGGAAGATTTTCCGAAGCATCGTTGCTCCGGTGCTGAGGACACTAGCCCTGTATCCGGTAGCCGTCAAAACGTGAAATTTGACTGTTCCAGAAAGGCGGACAGACTGAGTTTCCTTTCAGTCGCTGTGAACTGGGCGGTTGGGCACCGCAGGCGTTCACGCACCACGTGGACGTGCCCCGCGGTGGCGGGCTGACAGGGAACCGGTGCACGGGTCGGTGCTGGACCGGTGCGCGATGGTCTGGGCGGCGGGTTCAGCGAGGCTGAGGGGCAGCAGCCGGGCGTGGGCGATGGAGCGGCGACGCCCCGCCGGTGCTCATGATCGGAGAGGGGCCGAGCCAGCTTCCCAAGCTGGTAGCGCGGGTTCGATTCCCGTCACTCGCTCCACGATCGCCGAGCACTACGCTCGCTCCATGGCTTCCCTCTCCACGACCCACGTCGTCATCGGCGGCGGGATCGTCGGCGCCGCGACGGCGTTCGCGCTGACCGCCCGCGGCGAGCGCGTCCTCCTCCTCGAGCAGCACGGCCGCGGCCACGACCGCGGTTCGTCGCACGGTGCGAGCCGCATCTTCCGGCAGGGGTACGCCGACGCCGAGTACGTGGACCTCACCACGCAGGCACTGGACCTGTGGGAAACGCTCGAGCGGCGGTCGGGCACGACGCTCATCGACCGGACCGGCGCCGTGGACCACGGTCGCCCCGATGCCGTCGACGCGATCGCCGCCGCGCTGACCGACGCGGGTGTCCCGCACGAGACGCTCTCGCCCGACGACGCCGCTGCCCGGTGGCCCGGCATCGCCTTCGAAGGGCACGTCCTGGCGCATGCGACGGCGGGACGCATCCGGTCCGCCGCGGCGCTCGAGGTCTTCCTGACGCTCGCGGAGCGGACCGGGCTCGCCGACCTCCGGTTCGGCACACGCGTCACGGGCATCGAGGACCACGGCGACGACGCCACGGTGTCGTTCATCAGCGATGACGTCGACGTCGAGACGGTCCGGACCGCGTCCGTGGTGGCCGCCGTCGGGTCCTGGGCCCCCACGCTGGTCGGTGCCCTGCTCGCCGGACGCGGGGCGGGCCTCCCGGCCGTCCGCGTCACCCAGGAGCAGCCGGCCCACTTCCCCAGCCACCTGCCGGACGCGGCGTGGCCGAGCTTCGTGCACTGGGGCGAGGGCGACGGGGTCTACGGCCTGCTGACGCCCGGTGAGGGCGTGAAGGTCGGCTTCCACGGCACCGGTCCCGTCGTCGACCCGGACCACCGCGACTTCGCGCCGGTGCCCGCGGAGGCGGAGCGGCTGCAGGCCTACGTGACGCGGTACGTGCCCGGCGTGGACGCGACGAAGCCGACGTTCATCAGCTGCCTGTACGACACCACGCCGGACGAGGACTTCGTCATCGACCGCCGCGGTCCGCTCACCGTCGCGACCGGGTTCTCGGGCCACGGCTTCAAGTTCGCGCCCCTCCTCGGCGAGCTCGTCGCGGACCTCGCCCTCGGCGGCACCCCACTGCCACGGTTCGCGCTCGCTCGCTGAGGCCGGACCCGTCCCGCTACGGTGGTCGGGTGCGCATCGTGGTGGCTCCGGACTCGTTCAAGGGCACCGCGACCGCGGCGTCCGTGGCTGCGGCGATCGCCGACGGCTGGCGCGCCGAGCGTCCCGACGACGACCTCGTCGTCGTGCCGATGGCCGACGGCGGCGAGGGCACGCTGGACGCCTTCGCCGCGGCGTTCCCCGACGCGGTGCTGCAGCCGCTGACGGTGACCGGTCCCGCGGGCGACCCGGTCGACGCCGCGTGGTTGCGCCTGCCGGACGGACGCGGCGTGGTCGAGCTCGCCGCGACGAGCGGCCTCCCCCTGCTCGGCGGGCACCTGCTGCCGGACACCGCGACCTCCCGCGGGTTCGGGGAGGCGATCGCCGCGGCGCTCGACGCGGGCGCGACCGGGCTCGTGCTCGGCATCGGCGGCAGCGCGTCCACGGACGGCGGCGCCTCCGTGCTCGACGTCATCGGTGGCCGGCCGCTCCCCCGCGACGGCGTGACCGTCCTGACCGACGTCACCTCGCCGCTCGTCGGCCCGTCCGGCGCCGCAGCCGTGTTCGGGGCGCAGAAGGGCATCACACCCGACCGGGTGGCCGAGTTCGACGCCCGGCTGTCCGCGTTCGCCGCCCGCTTCCCGCACGTCGACCCCTCGACGCCGGGCGCGGGGGCCGCGGGCGGGGTCGGGTTCGGCCTGCTCACGTGGGGTGCGACCCTCGTGCGCGGTGCCGACGGGATCGCGGAGGTCCTCGGGCTGCCGACGCTCCTGGTCGGTGCGGACGTGGTCGTCACGGGCGAGGGACGGTTCGACGGACAGAGTGCCGCGGGCAAGGTCGTGTCGGTCGTGCGCGAACTGGCCGGACGACACGCCCCGGACGCCCGGACGGTGCTCGTGGCCGGCGCGATCGGTGCCCCGCTCGACGCGTTCGCCGCCGCGGCCTCGCTGACCGTGATCGCCACGCAGACCACGGGCGAACCGGACGACGCGCTCCGCGATCCGCTGCGCTTCGCCGCGATCGCGGGGACACGACTCGCCCGGATGTCCTGAAGAACCGCACAGGAGGGGGACCCCGTCGGTACCACGCTGTCCGCAGCGCGCAGGAGCACACTGGTCCGTCGGAGCCGGAACCGGTTCCGTCAGCTGACGACCCATCCCACGAGGAGACCTTTGCGCACCGTCAACGCCTACGCTGCCCCGTCCGCCACGGAGCCGCTCGTCAAGACCACCATCACCCGCCGCGACCTCGGTCCGAACGACGTCGAGATCGACATCGCCTACGCCGGCATCTGCCACTCGGACATCCACACCGTCCGGGGCGAGTGGGGCGAGATCCAGTACCCGCAGGTCGTCGGTCACGAGATCGTCGGCCACGTCTCGGCCGTCGGCTCCGACGTCAGCAAGCACCAGGTCGGCGACCGCGTCGGCGTCGGCTGCATGGTGAACTCCTGCGGCGAGTGCGAGAACTGCGTCAAGGGCGAGGAGCAGTACTGCCTCAAGGGCAACATCCAGACCTACGCCGGCGTCGACCCGGCCGACGGCAGCATCACCCAGGGCGGCTACTCGCAGGCGATCGTGGTGAACGAGGACTTCGTGCTCCGCGTGCCCGAGTCGCTCGACATCGAGAAGGTCGCGCCGCTGCTCTGCGCCGGCATCACGACCTACTCGCCGCTGCACCACTGGGGCGTCGGCCCCGGCTCCAAGGTCGCCGTGATCGGCATGGGCGGCCTCGGGCACATGGCGGTGAAGATCGCGGTCGCGCTCGGCGCCGAGGTCACCGTCCTGTCGCAGACCACCTCGAAGCAGGAGGACTCGCTCCGCTACGGCGCGAAGGCCCACTACGCGACCAAGGACCCGGCGACGTTCGAGGAGCTCGCGGGCTCGTTCGAGCTCATCATCAACACCGTGTCGGCGAAGATCCCGATGGGCGCCTACCTCGGCCTCCTCAAGGTCGACGGCACGCTCGTCAACGTCGGTGCGCCGTCGGAGCCGCTCGAGGTGCCCGCGTTCGCGCTCATCCCGCGCCGGCTCAGCTGGGCGGGTTCGGCGATCGGCGGCATCCGCGAGACGCAGGAGATGCTCGACTTCTGCGCCGAGAAGGGGATCCTGCCGGAGACCGAGCTCATCAGCGCCGACCAGATCAACGAGGCCTACGAGCGGGTGCTGTCCTCGGACGTCCGCTACCGCTTCGTGATCGACGCGGCCACGCTCGCCTGACGCGAGCAGCAAGGGACGGGAGGCACGTGGCGGGTCCGCCACGTGCCTCCCGTCCGTTCCGCGACCGTCCGCAGGACGCTCCGCGGGCCGCCCCGCGGGCCGCTCCGGGGGCGATCATCCGCAGACCGCGACGCGCTCGTCCAGCGCGCGCAGGACGGTCGACGGGCCCCCGAACGGGGAGGACAGTGGGGGGATGTCCACCACCTGCACCCCCACCACCACGGCACTCGTGTCCGTGGCCGGCAGCGACACGGACTCGGCCATCCACGACCTCGCCGGGATGTACGCCGGGAAGGCCTGGTACTCCGCCCACGTCGACGACGACTACTGGTACCGCTACGCCGGCATCGGCGACAGCGACATGAGCATCCGACGGTCCCAGATGCACGGCTACCTCCGCGGTGACGTCGCCGTCGAGGGCGAGGTCGTCGTCCAGTGGATCGACTCCGGCACGGCCACCGTCGACACCCACCGCGACGCGACTCCCATGCGGCACGGCGTCCCGGTGCTCTTCCCGATCGAGCAGCGCTTCGAGATGGAGTACCGCGACTGGGACCAGCGGCTCGTGCACCTGAGCCGTGCCCTCGTGCTCGACGTCGCAGCGGAGCAGTACCTCGTCGACGGCACCCTCGCGTTCCACCGCGGGGTGGAGCCGGGCCAGGCGGCGATCCAGCAGTGGCAGCGGAGCGTCGCGGGAGCCGTCCAGACGTACCGCGAGGGCGGCACGGGCTCCCTGGCGTGGCACGAGTCCCAGCGCTCCGTGGCCCGTGCGCTCCTCGGTCTCTACCGCTTCCAGGCGCCAGCGCTCCCCGACCGCTTCGGTGCGCGGAGCAACCGCCGTGTCCGAGCGGCGGTGGAGCACATCCACGCGAACGCCGCGATGCCGCTGACGGTGTCCGACATCGCGCGCGCAGCCGACCTCAGCGTGCGGGGGCTGCAGGAGTCGTTCCAGCGCGCGCTCGACCGCACGCCGATGCAGTACCTGCGCGAGGTCCGCCTCCGTCGGGCACACGAGGACCTGCTGCGCTCGGAACCCGGCGAGGTCAGCGTCGCCGACGTCGCACGGCGGTGGGGGTTCAGCCACATGGGGCGCTTCTCGAGCGAGTTCCTGCAGCGCTTCGGCGAGTACCCGAAGAACACGCTCCGGCGGCGCTAGGCCACCTCGTCGCCGGTCGGGAGCGCCTCGCACCAGTCGACGGTGGACGCGGCGACGCTGGCTTCGAGGGCGCCCGACGCCGCGTCCACGATCGTCACGAGTCCGCTCGTCGCCGACCGGGTGACGACCGCGGCGAACTGCCCGTTCGGCGACGGACAGACCGCGGTGATCCCGGCGTCCGACGGGATGGTCACGGCAAGCCGGGAGGCGCGGGCCGGCCGCACGAGGAGGATCCGTTGGTCGAGCGTGCCGTCCGCGCGGACAGTGCCCACCAGCCGGAGGTACGTCCCGCTGGGCAAGGGCGCGATCCGGCCCAGGTAGGGCGCGTCCGTGCTCCCCTCCGGCGTCGCGATGGGCGTCCGTCGGCCGTCGGTCAGGTCGAGGTACTCGATCCCGGTGCCGGTCTCGACCACGGCCGTGGTGCCGGAGGCGACGAAGCCGTGCAGGGTCGTGGCGCTCCCCAGCCGCACCGCGGCGACCGAGCCGCTCATGTCGACGAGGACCAGGTCGTCGCCACTGGTCCGGACGAGCGCGCTCTCGGTCCGCGGGACGTACGCCCACTGTGCGACGGTCATCGGGACGGCGCCGGTCGTCGGTCTGCCGTCCGCCGCGATCGCCACGGGCATGTGGGTGCCGGTCATGTCGACGACGTAGAGGCCGACGTCGGTCGAGCGCCCCGACGACGTGTCGGCGTACTGGAAGCCGAAGGAGGCTCCGTCGTCCGCAGCGTGGAGCGCGGTCACCCGTCCGGCCGCGGTCGGCAGCGTGATCCGCTCGACGGGCAGGTCGTCGTCCTGCACGCCGCCGGCGAGCCCGACGACGTCGATCGCCGAGCCACCTCGGCCGACGTCGCGGACGACGACAAGCGACCGTCCGAGGCGCGCGTACGCCGTGATGCCGTCGTCCGCGTACACCGTCGTGGCGCCGCCGGCGTCGAGCGAGCGTCGGACGATCCGGTCCTTCCCGCCGCCCGGTCCAGCGGGGACGAGTGCGAGGACGTCGGTGCTCCCGGTGCGGACGGTGGCGCGGAGCGTCGCGCTCGACGACTGCCCGGGCGCACGGACACCGGTGACCGCGATCTCGTACGACCGGTCGTAGTCGAGCGGTCCGGCGAACTCGACGGCGATCGTGTTCCCGCTCGACGTGACCGTGTGCGCCGCTGCCGGTCGGACCACCACGTCCGCGGGGCGCACCGCTTGGACGGCCTGGTTCGCGGTGAGGATCACGCGCTGGGCCGGCTTCGCCACCAACCCGGCGGCGTCGTACGAGACGGCACGGAGCCGAGGACCCTGCTGCGCGCCGACGACCGCGGCGAGCGCACCGACGACGATGAGGACGACGGTCACCGCGAGGTACCGCGTCCGGAAGCGGTCGCGACGGGGGCGTCGAGCATGGTCAGTACTCGTAGGGGTCACTCGGCTGCGCGATCTGTCGAACGGAGGACGCCTTCACGACGATCCTGGCGGCGGCGGACTGGTCGGGGTTGGCGACGAGGGAGCCGCGCACCGTGACCCAGCGGTCCGCGTCGGGGACGGCCCCGGTCGTGGTCACGCCGAGGCCGACCGGTTGCGCGTCGACGGCGCAGCAGCTGATCACGAACCGGGTCAGCGTGAACGATCCGTCGCCGGCAGGGACGACGAAACCCGTGAGCTCCACCCGCTTCCCGACGAGGGCGCTCGTGTCGGTGGACTGGCGGATGAGGGCGGCCCAGTCCTTCACGCCGTAGTCGGACGTGTCGACCGCGTCGCTGCCGAGGAGCGAGACCCCCTGCGCTCCGGTCGCGTTCGACAGCGTCGCGGCATCGACGCTCCGCTGCTGGGCGGTCCGGGCGGACAGCGTCGCGGGCGGCAGCACGAGCATGGCGACCGTCACCCCGATCGTCACGAGCGCCGCGGCCCAACCGAGGACGACGCGGACGGGACGACCCGCGCCTCCCGGCCGTCCGCCGTGGACGCCGTGCGCGTCGGCCTCGGTGTCACCGTGTGCGTGGGCATGCCCGCGCGCGACGACGACGAGTCCGGCGACCGCGGCCGGCACCGCGACGGCCGCGAGCACGACGGTGAAGACGGCGTACCGCGGGTTGATGTAGAGGTCGAGGTGACCGACGACCGCCAGCCAGAGCGTGCACAGCGCCACCGCGAGGACGGACCCGAGGCCCAGCGCCGCCGACGCGGTCGACTCAGACGAGGACATTCATCACCAACCCGACGGTCGCGGCGAACAGGACGCAGACGACGGCGAGCAGCACGAGGAAGCGCACTCGGAACGTCGTGCGGAGCAGGACGAGCATCTTCACGTCGATGATCGGTCCGATGATGAGGAAGGCGGTGATCGACCCGGGCAGGAAGGTGGAGGCGAACGACAGCGCGAAGAACGCGTCGACGTTCGAGCAGAGCGACACCGTCATGGCCAGGAGCATCATCGCGCCGACCGAGAGCACGGGGTTCGCGCCGATCGCCACGAGCGTCGAACGGGGTACGGCGACCTGGACGGCCGCGGCCAGCCCGGCGCCGACGAACAGGGCGGGCATCATGGTCGCGGTCTCGCCGCCGAACTGCGCCGCACTGTCCCGCCAGCGGTCTCGGGACGGCGGGGCACCGACGGCTGTGCGGCAGCGCGCCTCGAACGTGGGCAGCAGCAGCTCGGCCGGACGTCGGTGCGCGGCCACGATCCAGCCGACGAGGTTCGCGACGACGAAGCCGCCGACGATGCGCACGGGCAGGATCCACCCGGACCAGCCGAACGCCTGCGCCGTGCTGATGATCACGAGGGGGTTGAGGATCGGGGCGGCGACGAGGAAGGTCACCGCCTCGGCCGGGGTGAACCCGCGCAGCATGAGACCGCGGGCGAGCGGGACGTTGCCGCACTCGCAGACCGGGAACAGCATCCCGATGAGCGAGATCACGGCTCGACGGGGGACCGCGCGCTGCGGGAGCACCCGTTCGAGTACGCCCACGGGGACCCACACCTCGACGACGATCGAGAGCAGGATGCCGAGCACGACGAAGGGCAGGGACTCCACGACGACGCTGATCGCCAGCGTCAGGAAGTCCTGCACGACGTCCGGCAGTCCGGCGGACCCGACGGTCGGCGAGACGACTCGGACGCCGAGGAGCGCGACGACTGCGACCAGCACGAGACCCGGGCCGGTGCGGCTCCGGGACGGGGTCGTGGCGGTGGCGGTCGCGCGCGTCACCTTGGCCACGATAGGCGACCGGGGCTGCCGCTCGGTGTCAACGAGTCGGCGTGCCCGTCGCGCGGGACCGCGACGCGGGCGCCGGCACCGCCCCGGGGCCTCAGCGCGGGGCGAGGCCGTCCAGGTGCCGGTCGAGCACACGGATCGCCCAGTCGCCGGACTCCCCCGGCGCGAGGCGCGAGACGTGCATCGCGAGACCGTCGATGAGGGCGTGCAGCCGCTGCGCCTCGAACACACGCTCGGCCTCGGGCACGCCGACCAGGCGGACGATCTGCTCGGTCCACTGCTGCATGTCGGAGACCACACGGTCGAGCGCCGGCCGGAGCGCCGGGTCGGTCAGCGCCGCGTTGCCGAGCGCGAGGTAGACGTCGAGCTCGATGAGCCGCTCCTCGTCGAGGGGCAGCAGCTCGAGCAGGATGCGGCGGGCACGTTCCCGGTCGGGCAGCGTCTCGGGCACGGCGTCGACGCGGCGGGTGGTGGCGTCGAAGACGGTCTCGAGCGCGTGCGTCCGGACGCTCGCCTGCGTGGGGAAGACGTACCGGACGGTCGAGGGCGGGAGTCCGGCCTCGGCCGCGACGCCGCGCACGCTGAGCGCGCCGAGGCCGTTCCGAGCGAGCACCCGCGCCGCTGCGTCGGACACGATCCGGCGACGTTCTCCGACGTCGATGCTCCTGGCCACGGGTGCCATGTTCGCACGAGCGTGCTACTTTCTTTCTCGTACAGTTGTGCGACTATGCAGGAGGAGCAGAGCGATGACGTGGGTCGTGCTGGTGCTGTCCGGCGTGCTCGAGGCCGTGTGGGCCTCCGCCCTGAGCGCGTCTGACGGGTTCAAGAAGGTCGTGCCGACGATCGTGTTCGTCGCGGGCATGGCCCTGAGCATGGCCGGGCTGGCGTACGCGATGACCGCCATCCCGGCCGGGACGGCGTACGCGGTGTGGGTCGGCATCGGCGCCTCGCTGACCGTGGTCGTCGCGGTGCTCCGCCGGCAGGAGGCTGCGTCCTTCGCCCGCCTGGCCCTGGTGTTCGGGCTCGTGGTCTGCGTCGTCGGCCTCAAGGTGGTGAGCTGAGGTGGCGTGGGTGGTCCTGTTCGTCAGCGCCGCACTCGAGACGGTCTGGGCGACGGCGCTCGGCGAGAGCCACGGCTTCACCCGCCCAGGGCCGACCCTGGTCTTCGTCGCGACGATCGCCGTGAGCCTCGGCGCGTTCGGGTACGTCCTCCGGCACATCCCGATCAGCACGGCGTACGCGGTGTGGACCGGGACGGGCGCGGCACTGACCGTGCTCTGGGGCATGGCGACGGGCGCGGAGCCCGTGACGGCCCTGCGTCTGCTGTTCATCGCGGGGATCGTCGGGTGCGTGGTCGGCCTGAAGCTCGTGCCCGCGCGGCCGGCCGGCGGTGCCCGAGACTCGGCCGGTGCTGTCCGAGTCTCGGCCGGCGGTGCCCGAGACTCGGCGTAGGCGACACTTCTCGGGGTCGGGGGCGCGAGCAGTGTCGCCCAACACGAGACTCGGCAGCGCCGGTCCGCGACGCAACCCATGAACGGCCTGGAGGCGCGGTGCCAGCTGGCACCGCGCCTCCAGGCCGTCGTGCGGTCACGCGATCAGACGGACGCGCCCGTCCACTCGTCCTCGGCGGCGACGTGGTCACTGCCGACCGTGCCGGCTGCCATGGCCGCGGCCACGCGGTCCGCGTGCGACGGCGGGTCGGACGGCACGTCGGCCGGACGGCCGTCGTCGTTGATCTTGCGGAGCTCGGGGACGATGTCCTCGGCGAGGATGTCGATCTGCTCGAGCACCGTCTTCAGCGGCAGGCCGGCGTGGTCCACCAGGAACAGCTGGCGCTGGTAGTGCCCGACGTGGTCCTTCATGGTCGCGTACCGGTCGATGACCTGCTGCGGGGAACCCACGGTGAGCGGGGTCTGTGCGGTGAAGTCCTCCATCGAGGGGCCGTGCCCGTAGACCGGTGCGTTGTCGAAGTACGGGCGGAACTCGTCCCACGCGTCCTGCGAGTTCTTGCGCGCGAAGAACTGGCCGCCGAGCCCGACGATCGCCTGGTCGGCGCGACCGTGGCCGTAGTGCTCGAAGCGCTGGCGGTAGAGCCCGACCATCTGCTCGGTGTGCTGGATCGGCCAGAAGATGTTGTTGTGGAGGAACCCGTCGCCGTAGTAGGCGGCCTGCTCGGCGATCTCCGGGGTGCGGATCGAGCCGTGCCAGACGAACGGAGGCACGCCGTCGAGGGGACGCGGGGTCGAGGTGAAGCCCTGCAGCGGGGTGCGGAACTTCCCCTGCCAGTTCACGACGTCGTTCTCCCACAGCTGGCGGACCAGCGCGTAGTTCTCGATCGCGAGGTTGACACCCTGCCGGATGTCCTGCCCGAACCACGGGTACACCGGGCCGGTGTTGCCGCGGCCCATCATGAGGTCCATGCGGCCGTCGGAGATGACCTGGAGCATCGCGTACTCCTCGGCGATGCGCACCGGGTCGTTCGTGGTGATGAGCGTCGTCGACGTCGACAGCGTGATGTGCTTCGTGCGTCCGGCGAGGTAGCCGAGCATCGTCGTCGGGCTCGACGCGACGAACGGCGGGTTGTGGTGCTCACCCGTGGCGAAGACGTCCAGGCCCGCCTGGTCGGCGTGCTCGGCGATCGTGAGGATGTCCTTCACGCGCTGGGTGTCGTCCGGGGTCGTCCCGGTGGTGGGGTCGGTCGTGACGTCGCTGACCGTGAAGATCCCGAACTGCATGGTGTGCTGCCCTTCGCTTTTCAATGCGTTTGCATCGACTTGCCGGGTACAACGTAGCGCACGCGGAGACATTCCCGCCAGTGCAGCGGAGGACCGCGCCCGCTGTGTGGGTCGGCGGCGCGACAGCACTGCCCGCTCCGGGCGGGCCGCAGCCTCTGCTGCGCGCGTCGGCTGCGCGACCGCGCTGACCGTCACGGGCGAGCCGCTGCGTCCGCCCTGGGCGCCGGGTGCATCCCGTCCGCGAACCAGACCGTGGCGACCACCGCGAGGATGCTCGCACTCGACGCGAGCCGGCCCGCCAGCAGGAGCGCCGCATGGTCGTGCGCCGTGCCCGAGAACCCGACGGCCAGCGCAGCGACCCCGACCGCCAGCGCGAGGCCGAGCGCGACGAGCAGCACGATGCCGACCAGGCGCCGGGGGCCTCGCCGTCCGTCACGGTCCCCGCGCTCACCCCGGTCGACCCGGGGGCCCGCTGCCCGCACCAGTCCGGTCCAGAACAGCGCGATCGCCGAGGCGCCCACGATGTCGCTCACCCGGTGCCAGCCGTAGACGACGGTCTGGTTCGCCACGAAGACCGCGTAGGCCGCCCCCACGATGGTGATGAGTGGTCGCCACCGCCGGGGCGTGACCATGAGGACACCGAACAGCGCGGCGAGGGCGATCGTCGCGTGTCCGGACGGGAACGAGTTCGGCGTCGTCGACTGGGCGATCTCCGGGCGCACGGCGATATGTTTGACGAGCGTCGAGGTCGCTGCCGACGCGAGCACGACGACTCCGGCTCCGAGCCCCACCGCCAGACGTCGTCGGGCGAACGCCACGGCGACCATCACGACGACGAGCAACAGGATCACCGGCACCGAGATGACGTTGAGTGCCGTGTCCGACCCGAACAGGTCGGACTCACTGACACCGCCGAGCGCGGCGTCCTCCGCCCGCTGACCGAGCGGCGTCAACACGGCGACCGCGTACACGAGAGGCACGATCACGAACCCGAGAGCCGACAGCAGCGCCCACCGTCCCCGCCGCGAGACGACGGGGCCTGGAACTGGTGTCCGCGTCACCGGTCTGGTCCTCCTCGGGGTCGTGCTGACAGGGGTCGTCGTCCGGCTCGTCGGCCGCCTCCGTGGCCGTCCGTCGGACGGGTCCGGGCAGGCCGCAGGATTCGGTCGGTCGGGGTCGGACACGATACCGTTGGCGAGCAGGTCGGACGCTGGGAAACGCGTGGCGTCACGGCCCGCGAGCAACGTCCCGGCGTACTGGTCGCCGGGCGTGGACGAGGAGGAGACCGACGTGGCCATCAAGGAACCGGGCATCACCGCTTCACCGAACCGGGGCCTGGCCCTGACCGTCGGTGCGATCCTGGCGATCTGGGGCATCCTGGGCTTCTTCTTCGCCGGTGACGGCGGCCACGCCTTCTTCGGCAACGACGGCGGCTTCCTGTGGGGCGTGTTCCTCGTGAACCCCGCGCTGTGCCTCGTCTGGACGCTCCTCGCTGCCGCGATGCTCATCGGCGGACTCGGGACGACCATCGGGTCGCGCAACCTGAACCTCCTCGCCGGCATCGTGCTGATCGTGCTCGCCCTGTACGGCTTCTTCTTCTCGAACACCTCGGCGAACGTCTTCGCGCTGAACGGCGTCGACAACGGGTTCCACGCCGTCGTCGGGTTCATCCTGCTGGTCACCGCGCTCGGTGCCGACCGCGAGAACCTGCGAGCCCTGCGAGCCGACCGCGACAACCGCGACCTGCTGCACGCGGAGGCTGCGCACAGCTGACCACCCTGACCGAACGGTGCCCCGTCGACCTCCGTGGTCGGCGGGGCACCGTGCCGTCGGGCGGGTCCGCGCTGCCACCAACCGCCAGCCGCCAGCCGCCAGCCGTCAGCCGATCGGCCGTCGGCCGTCACACCGTCGGCCGATCGGGCGTCACACCGTCGGCGCCGCTCAGGCCCCGTCCGCTCGTGGCGCCGCCTCGAGCTCCGTCGCGACCACGCGCGGTGCCTCGGACATGAAGCGCCGGACGTCGAGGTCGACGATGATGTCCTGCGGCCGCAACGGACGCGTCAGGTAGAGGCCGTCGAGGGAGGTCAGCCGCGACAGCGCGACGTACGTCTGCCCGGCGCTGAACACGCGGTTGCCGAGGTCGACCACGGCCCGGTCGTAGGTGCTCCCCTGCGACTTGTGGATCGTCACCGCCCACGCGAGGCGGAGCGGGAACTGCTGGAACTCCCCCACGGTGTCCTTCTTCAGTTCCTTCTTGTCCGGATCGTAGGAGTACTTGAACTTCTCCCACACGGAGGGCTGGACCTCGAAGGACTCCCCGTCGACGTCCACCCAGACGGTGTCGCGGATGGTCGTGACGACGCCGAGCGTCCCGTTCACCCAGCGCTGGTCGGGGTCGTTGCGGAGGAACATGACGTGCGCGCCCGGCTTCAGCTCGAGGGCCTCGTCCGCCGGGAAGTTCCGCCCGCCGAAGTCGCCGTTGACGTCGGCACGTGCGGTCTTGACCTTGCCGGGCAGCCGATCGAGGGCGGCCTTGTTGATCCGGGCCACCGTGTCGTTCCGGGTGGCGAGGGTGATCGCGTCGTCGGGAGCCGACCGCGCGCCGGCGGCGTTGAGCCGGCCGGCGATGTCCGCGGTCACCCGTCCGTGCCGCACGGCGGTGAGCATCGCCGCGAAGGCGTCATCCCGCTGCCGGTGCACGGTCGCGAGCTCGACGATGTGCAGCTCGGCCTCGAGCCAGACCTTCGCGTCGAAGAACCACATCGACCGGTAGTGGTCGGTGAAGTAGGCGCGCTCGTCCCCGTCGCCCGGCACCGGTGGCAGCTGGTACGGGTCACCGAACATGACGACCTGCACGCCGCCGAAGGCCTCGAACTGCCGGCCGCGGGCCTTACGGAGCGATCGGTCCATCGCGTCGAGGAGGTCGGCGTTCACCATCGAGACCTCGTCGATCACGAGGGTGTCGATCGTGTTGAGGAGCTTGCGGGTGTCCGGGCCCTGCCGGAGCTCGGCGTCGGCGATGAGGCCGATCGGCAGCCGGAACAGCGAGTGGATCGTCTGTCCGCCGACGTTCAGGGCCGCGACCCCGGTCGGGGCGCAGATCACCACCTGCTTCTCGGTGTGCCACGACAGGTGGTTCAGCAGGGTCGACTTGCCGGTACCCGCGCGCCCGGTGATGAAGACGTGGTCACGGGTGTGCTCGATGTACTCGAAGACCGCCCGCTGCTCGGCACTGAGCTCGACCGTCACGGTGCGCCCGCCCCGTGATCGGGACCCGGTCGGGAGGCGCGGATAGCCTCCGCCTCGGTGCCCGGCGCGTCGACGTGGTCGGCCGACTCCGTCCGGGCGACGTCGCTGTCGGGGCTCTCGTCGTCGAAGTCGTCGTCCGGGTCCGCGATGTGGCTCGACGTCGAACCATGATCCCGACCTCGAACCATGCGCCCGCCGTGTTCGACGTCGGTTCCGTGGTCCGGTGCGGCAGCCTCGTCGCGCACGGAACGCGGGACCGCCGACCGCGACGCCCCGGCCCCTGCCCCGGCGGCCGTCGCGGCTCCGTCCCGACGGAGCCGCACGAGCACCACGACGACGACCAGGACCAGCAGTGCCACCCCCGCGACCACGAGCACCGCGCCGCCGCGAGCCTGGTCCACGAGCGGGTCCGGCCCCCACGTCCGGCCCATCGCACCGAACCACGACGCCTGCAGCAGCCCCAGCGGCCCGCGCATCGCGACACCGAGGGACACGAGCCCGGCGGCGACGACGACCCCGCCGACGATCCGCACGACCGCCGCCGACCGGCTGGCACGACCCGCTCCGGCAGCGACGGGTGTGAGCAGCCCCGGCAGTGCGATGATCCCGACGAGCAGGAACACGACGTCGACCACCGTGCGCCCGGTGGGGTCGCTCACCGACCAACGGAGCACCTGGGTGTCGAAGTACACCCACCACACCGCGGCGAGCAGGACGAAGGCCGGGAACGGCTGCACGAGGTAGCGCACGACGGCGTTGTCCACGAGCACGCCGGTCCACTCGCGCACCCCCGTACTGCCGTCGTCGCGCGGGTGGACCGCAGCCCGGACGAGCCGGACGGGCGCAGCCGCCCACGCCAGCGCCGGGACGACGAGCCCGAGCAGCACGTGCGCACCGACGTTCGCCGACACGAGGAACCGGTCGTACGTGTGGAGCGAGCCCGAGGTCGCGAGGACCAGACACACGACGGCGATGCCCGCTGCGACCTGGCGTCGGACGGGCCACGTCGCACCGCGGCGGCGCAGTCGAACGACCCCGGCCGTGTAGGTGGCGGCGAGCAGGACGGCCGCCATGAGCCAGAAGAGGTCGACGTTCCACGCGGTCAGCCACCCCCAGGCGCCGGGCGCGTGGGGCAGCGGGTCGTCGGTGAGGAGCTCGGCCGGCGTCGGGTCGGTCGTCTTGCTCAGCGCGATCTGGTCGGTCGGCGTCTCGGTCCGGCCGAGCGCTGCCGCGAACCCGGACGCCACGCCCATCACCGCGAGCTCGGTCACGACGAGCACCCAGAACGTCCGTCGGCCCTCCGGCCGGGTGGAGAGCGCTCGGATCGCCCGACGACGCTGCACGGCGCCGAGGACCCCCATCGCGACGATCGCCCCGATCTTGACGAGGACGAGGATGCCGTACGGCGTGAGGAGGTTCGGGAACGTCCCGACCCGGATCTGCGCGGAGGCCGTCCCGGAGACCGCGACGAGCACGAAGCACCCCAGCGCGATGCTCGAGTAACGCCCGACGACGAACGGGAGCCGGTCCGCGTCGAGCACCGGGCGGACGAGCGCGAGCATCACGAGGCCGCCGACCCAGAGCGCGGCGCCGACCAGGTGGAGGCCGAGTGCGGTGACCGCGGCGTCGTGGCTCGCGGTGCCGGCGGCGTGCCCCTGCTGCGCGAGCGGGATCAGGCCGACCATCGAGACCCCGGCGGTCAGGGCGACCATGCCCCGGGACCGGACGGCGAAGCAGAGCACCGTGACCGCAGCGGCGACGAGCACGGTGACGAGCCAGGCGAGCCCGAGGTCGGTGCCGGTGAGGAAGACCCCCATCGACTGCCCGAACTGCTCGTCGAGCGACACCTGCGACCCGGCGACGCTGAGGAAGGTGAAGAACGTCGCGACGACGCTCGCCACGGTCCAGACGCCGGCCGCCCCGGCGGCGACGTCGATCGCGCGGTCCCACTCCCGGGCCGTCCGCGAGAACCCGATCGTGGCCAGCGCGAGGCCGCCGATGGTGGCGGCTGCGGCCAGGTCGACGATCATGCGCGCGATGGGCAGCCCGAAGCGGACCGCGGCACCGGGGTCGGCGATGAGCGCGGGGTTCGCTCCCCCACCGACCACGAGGGCGATGAGCAGCGAGAAGAACGCGGCGAGCAGCAGCACGGCGGGGCCGATGGTGCGCGCGATCCGGTTCACCCGACAAGCCTAGGCGGTGCCCACCCGGCCACAGAACCCGGCGGGCCGACCTGTGGACGGCGATCCGGGCCTCCCGGCGGTGTGGACGGACCGGCCGCGGGACGGACGGACCGGCGGGACCGTCCCCGGACATGCGAAAGGGACGGCCGCAGCCGTCCCCCTCACCAGCAGGTCCGTGTTACTTGACAGCAGCCTTGAGCTTCGAGCCGGCGCTGACCTTGACCGAGTCGCTCGCGGCGATCTCGATGGCCTCGCCCGTCTGCGGGTTGCGGCCGGTGCGCGCGGCACGGTGGGTCTTCTCGAAGGCGATCCAGCCGGGGATCGTGACCTTGGTGCCGTCGGCGACCGAGCTCGAGACGACGCTGAACAGAGCGTCGACGACGCCGTTCACGGTGGCCTGGCTCTGGCCGGACTCCTGCGCGACGGCAGCGACGAGCTCGGTACGGTTCAGGGACTTGTCAGCCATTGGATGTCCTCCTCGGACTTCTTCGGTATGTGTCGGGCCATCAGGCGCGATGCCCGTGGAACCGGGGTCGAACCTACCAGCCGTCCGGGGCGTTTCCGTCCGACTCGCCCGGATTTCCGGGCCTGTCGCGGGTTCAACGGGTCAGATGTGGCCGATGTGACGAGCGATGTACCCCGGACACGGCGAACGCCCCGCCACCAGCAGGTGACGGGGCGTCCGACGGGGGTGTGTGCTTACCAGGAGCTCTTCGTGATGCCCGGCAGCTCGCCACGGTGGGCCATGTCGCGGAAACGGACACGGCTGATGCCGTACTCACCGAGGTGGCCACGGGGGCGACCGTCGATGGCGTCGCGGTTGCGGTAGCGGACCGGCGACGCGTCGCGCGGGAGCTTCTGCAGGCCGACGCGGGCGGCCTCACGCGACTCGTCGGTGCCGTTCGGGTCCACGAGGGCCTTCTTCAGCTCGAGACGACGCTCGGCGTAGCGCGCGATGACCTCGGCGCGCTGGTTGTTCTTCGCGATCTTGCTCTTCTTCGCCATGCTTAGCGCTCCTCACGGAAGTCGACGTGCTTGCGGACCACCGGGTCGTACTTCTTGAGCACGAGACGGTCCGGGTTGTTGCGACGGTTCTTCTTGGTCACGTAGGTGAACCCGGTGCCCGCCGTGGAGCGGAGCTTGATGATCGGACGGATGTCCTGACCCTTTTTCGCCATCAGATCTTCTCCCCACGGGCGAGGAGATCCTTGACGACGGACTCGATGCCGCGTGCGTCGATCACCTTGATGCCCTTCGCGCTGAGCGTGAGCGTGACGTTACGACGAAGCGAGGGCACGTAGTACGTCTTCTTCTGCACGTTCGGGTCGAAGCGACGCTTCGTCCGGCGGTGCGAGTGCGAGATGTTGTGACCGAAGCCGGGGGTGGCGCCGGTCACCTGGCACACTGCTGCCATGGTTTCCTCCTGAGTACCGTGCGGTCGGACGACCGCACCCAAGGTCACTTGCCTGGTGCACACGCGCTGTCACTGCCCACGAGGGGCCGGTCGAGCGAGGGGGTTGTGCGCACCGCCCAGTCCCGCAGCCCCTGTCGAAGGGACCGTGGGCACCGCGCGACCGCGGCGTTCGCGACGGTCGGAGGGCTTGGTAACGAGCTGTTCTCCGCGCAGGCGCGGAGGACCAAGGGAAGACTCTACGCGAGCCTCGGGCGTGTCGCAAGCCGGGCGGGTGAGCGCGTGCGTGCCTGCGTCGGCCGGGAGGCACGGTGCGGGTCCGGCGGGCCGGTTCCACTCGCGTGGCAGCGCGGCGCTCGTGCGGGCGCGGCGCTCGTGAGGTCACGACACCCCGCTCGTGGATGCTGGCAGGTCAACAACGGTCGCTTCGCCGACGACAGTGCGACGGTTCGTGACCGGTCGGCGTCCGTACAGCGGGGCGTCGCGACCGCCCGAGCGGGCCGCACCCACCGGGCCGCTACGGCCCGTCGATCGGCTTCGGCGCGAGCGCCTGCACCATGAGCTCGCCGAGCTCCCGCGGCGCGGTGAACATCGGCCAGTGTCCGGTGTCGAGCCCCACGATCGTGAGGTCCTCGGTCGCCACGAGCTCGGCCGCCCATGCCTGGTGGTCCGCCACCATCGCGGCGAGGTCCGACGCCGGCATCTCGCACGAGATCACCGTCGCCGGGATCGCGTGCCGCGCCGGGTCCGCGTAGTGGAACGGGTCCGAGGGCAGCGCCGCGGGCTCGGGGACCGCACGACGCTCGAACGCCTCGCGGAGCGCCGGCGTCATGCCCCGGACGGTCGGCTCCTCCCACACGTCCCACGACGGCAGCGGGACGACGCCGTCCACCACGGGCAGCTCGTCGTTGACGCACCCGCCCTCGGGTCCGGGGAACGTGTCGACGTAGAGCAGGTGCGCCACGAGCGACGGCCGCTGGTCGGCTGCCATGAAGGCGATGGGGCCAGCGCCGGAGTGTCCCGCGAGCACGACCGGTTCCTCGGCCGTCGCGACCTCGTCGAGCAGTGCCACGAGCGCGGCGACCTGCGCGTCGAGCGAGTCGCCCGTCCGGGTCACCGCCTGCACCGAGTGGCCGGCTGCGACCAGCACCGGAGCGACGTCGTCCCACGCACTCGCGTCGAGCCAGAACCCTGGCACCAGGATCACGTGCATGTCCCGCAGGCTACGCGCCCGCCCGCGCCGCGGTGCACGCGGCGCACTCGCCGAAGATGTCGACGACGTGGCTCGCGTTCGTGAAGCCGTGCTGCGCCGCGACCTCCTGCGCCCACCGCTCGACGGGGTCCGCCTCGATCTCGACCGTGCGACCGCAGTTCCGGCAGATGAGGTGGTGGTGGTGCGCGTCGGTCGTGCACGCGCGGTACAGGGACTCGCCGTCCTGCTGCAGCGAGTCGGCGTCCCCCTCCGCGGCGAGGTCGGCCAACGCCCGGTAGACGGTCGCGAGTCCGATGGTCGAGCCGCCCTCGCGGAGGTGCTGGTGGAGCGCCTGCGCGCTCACGAATCCCTCGGTCGAGCCGAGGGCGCCGCGGACGGCCTCCCGCTGCCAGGTGTTCCGCTTGGGCTTCTGCACGGCGTTCACGCGCTGGCTCCGATCTTCGTGTCCACTCCGGCACCGGTCTGGAGGCCCGGATCGCCTCCGCCGTCCCGCTCGCGCCCGGCGACCCGGTCGCGTCCGCGGCGGTCCTTCCGCGCTCCGACGATGCGGCACACGACCCAGATGGCGAAGGAGATCGTGGTGACGTAGGGGCTGATCGGCAGGCCGCCGCCGAGGGCGAGCAGGATGCCGCCGACCACCGAGGTGACGGCGAACACGGTCGACAGCACCGGCACCACGACCGGGTGCGAGGTCAGGCGGAGCGCCGCGGCGGCCGGTGTGACGAGCAGCGAGAGCACGAGGAGCGCGCCGACGATCTGCACCGAGACCGCGGTGGCGAGGCCGAGCACGAGCATGAACACGATCGCGAGCGTCCGCACCGGGATGCCCGCCGCGGCGGCGACGTCGGGATCGACGGACGAGAACATCAGCGGGCGCCAGACGACGAGCAGGGTCGCGACGACGATCGCGGCGATGACGACGAGGAAGGTCAGCTGCGGGTTGTCGACCGACACGATCTGCCCGGTCAACAGGCCGAACTTGTTCGCCGCCCGCCCCTTGTAGAGCGCGAGGCAGAGGATGCCGAGCCCGAGCCCGAACGGCATGAGCACGGCGATGATCGAGTTGCGCTCCCGCGCCCGTGACCCGAGCAGCCCGATGAGCAGCGCCGCGATGACCGAGCCGACGAGCGACCCGGTCACGACGTTGACGCCCAGCAGCAGCGACGCGGAGGCCCCCGCGAACGAGAGCTCCGAGATGCCGTGCACGGCGAACGGCATGTTGCGGGCGATGACGAACGGGCCGATGAGCCCGCCGACGATGCCGAGCACCGCGCCCGCCCAGATCGAGTTCTGCACGAGCACCAGGAGCTCGCCGTAGTCCTGGAAGGAGAACACCTGCGACCACACGTCCATCAGATCCGCCCTTCGTCCGGCACGACCGCGTGCGGGTCCGGGTCGCAGTGGTGGTCGTGGGCGGCCTCGTTCGCCCCGACGATGACGATCCGCCCCATGGTCCGCACGACGTCCACGGGCGTGCCGTAGAGGTCGCTGAGCACGTCGGAGCGGAGGACCTCGTCGGGCGCACCGATCCGGAAGCGCCCGCCGGCGATGTAGAGCACCCGGTCGACCACGTCGAGGATCGGGTTGACGTCGTGCGTCACGAAGAGCACCGCCGCGTCCCGCTGTCGACGCTGCCGGTCGATGAGCTCGGTCACGCCGCGCTGGTGCCGCAGGTCGAGCGAGATGAGGGGTTCGTCGCAGAGGAGCAGCGCGGGATCGGCGGCGATGGCCTGCCCGACGCGGGTGCGCTGCTGCTCGCCGCCGGAGAGCTCGGCGACCGGGGCGTCCGCGAACGCCGTCGCACCGACCTCGTCGAGGATGCGGTCGATCCGGGCCCGGGCCGCACGGGACACCGGCCGGACACCCCATCGGTGTCCGGTAACGCCCTGGGCGACCATGTCCCGTGCGCGGAGGGGCGTCCCGGCCTCCATCAGGCGTTGCTGCGGGATGTACCCGATCCGTCGGTGTCCGCGACGCACCGGCTGCCCGAGGAACGACATCGAGCCGCTCGTCAGCCGCTGCTGGCCGAGCACGGTCCGCAGGAGCGAGGTCTTGCCGGCGCCGTTCGGTCCGAGCACCGCGAGGAACTCCCCCGGCGCGACGTCGAGGTCCAGGTGGGACCACAGCGGTCGCACACCGTAGGAGAGCGCCGCGTCACGCAGGGCGAGCACGGCGGAACCGCCACGGCCCGAGGCCGCGGCGGTCCGCGAGGAGGTCTGGACGGTCGTCACTTCGCCAGCGCCGCCGTCACCGCGTCGATGTTCGCCTGCTGCCACGAGACGTAATCCTCCCCCTTCGGGAGCGTCTCCGTGACACCGACGACCGGGACACCGGCCTGGTCGGCTGCCTTCTTGACCTGCTCGGTCTCCGGGCTGGACGTCTGCTCGTTGTACGCGAGCAGCTTCACGGACTTCTGGCTGAAGAGCTCGAGCGTGTCGTTGAGGGCGGCCGGCGGGACGTCGTCGCCCTCCTCGATCGCCTCGGAGAACTTCTCGGGCGTGACGTTGTCGAGCCCGATCGCGTCGAAGAGGTACCCCGGCACGGGCTCGGTGTACGCCACCTCCTCGCCGTCGTACTTCGTCTTGAGCGAGGCCGTCTGCGACTCGAGCTGCTCGAGCTTCCCGGTGAGGGTCTTCGCGTTCGCCTCGAAGGTGTTCTTGTCCGCACCGTCGAGGTCGCCGAGCCGCGTCGCGACGTCGTCCACGAGCTTCACCATCGTCGGGTAGTCGTAGAAGACGTGCTCGTTGAACTCGGTGTCGCCACCCTTGTCGAGGCCGGAGAGCTGCACGACGTTGATGGTGTCGGCCTTCGTGTTCGAGGCGTCCGCGAGGGTCGTCATGAAGTCGTCGTAGCCGCCGCCGTTCTCGATGAGGAGGTCGGCTTTCGACACCGCGAGCTGGGTCTTCGCGCTCGCCTCGAACGAGTGCGGGTCCTGCGACGGGTCGTCGAGCAAGCTCGTCACCGAGACGTGCTCGCCACCGATCGACTCGACGAGCGAGCCGTACACGTTGGTGGAGGCGACGACCTGGATCGTGCCGTCCGAGCTGGCGTCACCGGAGCCGGAGCCGGCCGCGCAGCCGGTCAGGGCGAGCGCGGCTGCGCCGGCGACGAGCGGGAGGACGAGGAGACGCTGCTGCATGTCGACGACGCTAGCGCTTGTTGATAACGGTTGTCAAAATCAGTCGCGTGAGGAAGGCGCCAGTGGACGGACTGGAGGCGCGGTACCGGCTGGCACCGCGCCTCCAGTCCGTCAGGTGGTGACGTCTACGGCTTCGTGGCCGCGTCGATCGTGTTCTCGGCGATCGCGTCCTCCTCGCGGCCGGGCGTGCGGAGGTTCCACTTCTTGATCACGAACGAGAACAGGAAGTAGTAGACGACCGCGTAGCCGAGGCCGATCGGGATGAGCCAGATCGCGCCGTCCGCCTTCCCGAAGTTGAGCAGGTAGTCGATCGCTCCGGCCGAGAACGAGAAACCGTCGCGGATGCCCAGGGCGTTGACGAGGGCGAGGGACGTGCCCGTGAGGAACGCGTGGATGACGTAGAGCGGGAACGCCACGAACATGAACGAGTACTCGAGCGGCTCGGTGATGCCCGTGACGAACGAGGTGAGCGCCGCGGAGAGCATGATGCCACCCACCAGCTTGCGGTTCTGCGGCTTGGCGTTCCGCCAGATGGCGAGGGCGCCGGCCGGCAGCGCGAACATCATGATCGGGAAGAAGCCGGTCTGGAAGATGCCGGCGGTCGGGTCGCCCGCGAGGAAGCGCGGGATGTCGCCGTGGACGATCGTGCCGGCCGCGTCGGTGAAGCTGCCGAGCTGGAACCACGGGAAGAAGTTCAGCAGCTGGTGCAGGCCGACCGGGATGAGCAGACGGTTGGCGAACCCGAAGATGCCACCACCGATCACGGCGTTGTCCGCCACGGCCTGGCCGGCCGCGGTGAGGGCGATGTCGAAGTAGCGGTAGACGAGCGACATCAGGACGGCGATGACGAGACCGGCGGCCGCGGTGAGGATCGGCACGAGGCGGCGACCCGAGAAGAAGCCGAGGAAGTCGGGCATCTTCGTCCGGTGGAACCGCTGCCACAGACCCGCTGCGACGAGGCCCATCACGATGCCGCCGAGGACGCCGAAGTTGATGGTGGCCTGGTCGCCGTTCGCGTCCTTGACGCCCTTGAGGACGAGCGGGGACATGACCGCGAAGACCTGGTACATGACCATGTAGCCGACGACCGCGGCGAGCGCCGTGGTGCCGTCCGACTTCTTCGCCCAGCCGATCGCGATGCCGACGGCGAAGAGGAGTGGCAGCCAGGTGAAGATCGCGCTGCCCGCCGCGCCGATGACGTTCGCTCCGTCACCGAACCCCGGGATGGCGCCGAGCATGTCGCTCTGCCCGAGGCGCTTCAGGATGCCCGCGGCGGGCATGACCGCGATCGGTAGGAGCAGGCTCCGTCCGAGGCGCTGCGCGTTGGCGAAGAAGCGTGACTGCTTCTTCGGGGCCTTCTTCTCCGGCACGTCCGTGGCGGTGGTGACGCTCATCGGAGTTCCTCTCGTCGTCGGGTGGAGCTGCGGGGTATCGGGGAGTTGAGTCGCGCGGGTGTCGCCGGTAGCCTCGGCGTAGTGCCGAGCCGGTCCTGTCCGGTCATGACCAGTTCCGTAGTCTGAACCGCAACCGAACGCATGTCAACCTGGTACGAACACCCTTAACGAGGAGGAAACGATGGCCGACATCAAGGCAGCCGACATCATCGCCGCGCTCGGCGGTGCCGACAACATCGACGAGGTCGAGGGCTGCATCACGCGCCTCCGCGTCGAGGTCGAGGACGGGGACCTCGTGGACAAGGCCGCGCTCCAGGCCGCCGGCGCCCAGGCCGTCGTCGGCGGGGGCACCGGGTGGCAGGTCATCGTCGGTCCGATCGCGGACAACCTCGCGCAGGACATCCAGGACGAGCTGTGACGGCGGTCCGCACGCCGTTCGGCGGTCCGGTCGTCGCGCTCGCCGACGTGCCCGACCCGGTGTTCGCCGGGCAGCTCGTCGGCGCGGGGGTCGCGGTCGACCCGACGGGCGTCGAGGGTGCGGTGACCGCCGTGGCCCCGGTCGACGGGACCATCGTCAAGCTGCACCCGCACGCGTTCGCGCTGCAGGGTGCTGCGGGCGCCGACGTCCTCGTGCACGTCGGCATCGACACCGTGAAGCTCGGGGGTGAGGGCTTCGAGCTCCTCGCTGCCGAGGGCGACACGGTCTCGGCGGGTGACCCGGTCGTCCGGTTCACCCCGTCGGTCATCTCGGCCGCCGGCTACTCGCCGATCTGCCCCGTCGTCGTGCTCGGCTCCGCGCCGGACTCGGTGCCGCAGGGCACGGTCGGCACCACGGTCCGCGAGGGCGACGCGCTCTTCGAGGCGTAGGCGCGGGGCCGCGCGCGCCGAGTCTCGGGCCGCGCGCGCCGAGTCTCGGGCCGCGCGCGCCGAGTCTCGGGCCGCGCGCGCCGAGTCTCGGCGTGGGCGACCGTTCTCGCGGCCCGGAGCCCGAGAACTGTCGCTCAGCCCGAGTCTCGGGCCGCGCGTCGCGCGCCGCGCGCGCCTACGCGACCGCCTGCGGCGCCGCCGTGACCTCCATCTGCACGCGGTAGCGGTCCGACCGGTACCACGAGCGCGAGTGCTCGACGGGCCGGTCCCCCGAGTACGACACCCGGTCGAACTCGAGCACCGGCGCCCCGGTCTTCGTGCCGAGCAGCGTCGCCACCTCGTCGGCCGCGGGCTTCGCCGCCACGGTCTGCTGCGCCCGGTCGATCGGCGTCCGGTACTCCGTCGCCGCGAGCGAGTACACCGACCCCGACAGGTCCTGGTCGAGCAGGCCGGGGAACGCCGACGCCGAGAGCCAGGCGTCGTCGATCGACACCGGCGCCCCGTCCGCCATCCGGAGACGCTTGAGGTGGTACGCCGTCTCGCCCTCGCCGAGGCGGAGCGCCGCGACGGTGTCCGACGGCGGGACGCGTTCCTCGCGGACGAGCACGACGGTGGTCGGGACGTGCCCGAGCGCCCGCATCTCCTCCGTGAAGGACGCCAGGTGCAGCGTCGACTGCACGGGGCGGTGTGCGACGAAGGTGCCCTTGCCGCGGACCCGTTCGAGGTAGCCCTCGTTGACGAGCTGGCCGAGGGCCTCGCGCACCGTGATCCGGGACACCCCGTACTCCTGGATGAGCTGCCGCTCGGACGGGATCGCGGCGCCGGGCGCCAGGCGCGTGGTGGCGAGGTCGAGCAGGATCCGCCGCAGCTGCTGGTGCTTGGGTTCAGCACCCTCGGTGATGCGGGTCGTCATCGCTCGGTCTGCTCCGTTGCTGTCCTGGTGGTACGAGAGGTGGTCATGCGCGGACATGACCAGTTCCCATCACAGTAGCGAGTCCGTCTCCGAACACCAACGCCCGTGACAAGATGACGCCCGTGACCTCGGTGGTGATCGTCGACGACGAGACGCTCGTCCGGTACGGCTTCGAACTCATCCTCGGTGCGGGCCCGGACATCGACGTGGTGGCGACGTCGAACGACGTGGACGCCGTGCGGGTGATCGCCCTGCACCGCCCGGACGTGGTGCTGCTCGACGTCCGCATGCCCCACGTCAACGGGCTGGACGTCCTCCGCGAGCTGCAGTCCCTCACGGACCCGCCGTCGGTCGCGATGCTCACGACCTTCGACGCGGAGGAGTACATCGGCCGGGCGATGGAACTCGGCGCCGCCGGCTTCCTGCTCAAGGACACCGACCCCGAGGCCCTCGCCGAGTACGTCCGCGTCCTCGCCCGCGGTGGCGTCGTGATCGCACCGGGGGTCGACCGTCGACGGCTGTTCGCCGCACGGGCCCCGATCGAGCCGCCGCGCCTCAGTGACCGGGAGCGCGCCGTCCTCGCGTGCATCGCCGACGGGGCCAGCAACCCCGAGATCGGACGCCGTCTCGGGGTCAGCACGGGCACCGTCAAGGAGGACGTCCGCGCCCTGCTCGTGACCTTCGGCGTCGCGACGCGGGTCCAGCTGGCGCTGCGCGCCGCCGAGGCAGGACTCCTGGATGGCTGAGCACCGGGACCGGACCCGGCTCGCGCAGGCGCTGCACGACGCCGACGGGAGGCTCGACCGCCTCGTCGACACCGGCCTGCGCTGGGCGCGTGCGCACCGGGCACCGTGGTGGCTGGTCGACGCGCTCTTCGTCGCCGCCGCCGTCGCCGACGCCGTGCTCGACATCTCGGGAGCGACCGCCCTCGAGACCTGGCTGTCGCTCGCCGCCGCCGCGGCGCTGCTGCTCCGACGCCGCGCCCCGGTGCTCGCCTTCGCGCTGACGATGCCCGGCCTGTTCGTCGGGTCGGCGGTCGTCGCGGCGAGCATCGCGCTGTTCACGCTCGGGGAGCGGACCGACCGCCGTTGGCTGATGCTCGTCGCCGCCGCCGTGCAGTTCGTCGGCTTCGCCGGGTTCGTCGGACCGCCGCAGACCATGGGCGAGCTCGTCGTGTCGGTGCTGTACGCCGCCATCTTCGCCATCGGGCCGCTCGCCATCGGGTTGCTCGTCCGGACGCGCGCCCGCCTGACCGAGCAGCTGACCGAGGTCCGTCTGGCCCGCGAGGACGAACGACGGCAGGCCGCCGAGGTCGCGCTCTCCCGCGAACGGGCACTCCTCGCCCGCGAGATGCACGACGTCGTCTCGCACCAGGTCACCCTCATCGCCGTCCAGGCCGGAGCCGTGCAGGTCGCCGGGCGCGACGAGGCCGAGCGCGGCTTCGCCCGCACGATCCGGCAGCTCTGCGTCGTCACGCTGCAGGAGCTCCGCGAGATGGTGCAGGTGCTCCGCGCCTCGGGCGGCACCGCGCGGGAGATCGCCCCGCAGCCGGTGCTCGCCGACCTCCCGCGGCTCATCGCCGACAGCGGCCTCGAGACCACCGCGACCGTGGACCTGCCGGAGACGCTCGGCCAACCCGTGCAGCGTGCCGTGTACCGCTTCGTGCAAGAAGGCCTCACGAACGTGCGCAAGCACGCCCCGGACGCCGCGGTGCGGGTGAGCGCACGCCTCCACGACGGGACCGTGCTCGTCGACCTCGTGAACGGTCCGGCGCGTGCGGACCGCCTCGAGCTCCCCGGGTCCGGGCTCGGGCTCATCGGGCTCGGCGAGCGGGCCTCACTGCTCGGCGGGTCGCTCGAGGCCGGCCCGCAGCCCGGTGACGGCTTCGCCCTGCACCTCCGGATCCCGGCCGAGCACACCCCGCCGGTCGGATGACCGCCCGGTGGCCGATCGGCCATCCGAGGATCACGCCGCGGAGCGATGTGCCCGGGGTGCGGCGACCGCTTCGATGAGACCGTGGCAGTTCCTCCCGTCCTCACCCGTCTCCGCGCGCTCCCAGTCTCCGTCGTCGTGGCGGTCGCCGCGGTGCTCGCGGTCGTCTCCGCGCGGTTGCTGCACTCGGAGCCGGACTTCCCGCACCACCCGCCGGTCGCCTGCCTGGCACTCGCCGCGGTGGTCGCGACGACCGTGGTGGCCGAACGCGCGCTCGGGTCGGTCCGGACCGTCGTCATCGGCGTCGTCGCTCCCGCACTCGCCGTGCTGGCAACGCTCGTCGCGGTGACCGTCGGCTCCGCGCTCGGCGAGGCCCACGCCGAGACGGCGACCGGCCAACCGCTCCTCGCACCCTCGACCGTCGCCGTGGCACTCCTCGGGGCCGCCTCGGCCACGATGACGCTCCAGTGGCGGTGGCGCGTCCGGACGGTCCTGTGGACGGTCGTCCTCACGCTCGTGCTGTTCGCCGGGCACGGATCGGACCTGGCACGTGCCCTGGCGACCCTCCTCGGGACCGCAGCGGGCGCGCTCGTCGCGCACCGTGCCTCCAGGCCGGTCCACCACGAGGCGGACCGGACCGTCCGCGCCCTGCCGCCCGCGCGCACCGTCGTGGTGGCGACGCTGAGCGCGCTCGGAGCGGGCACCCTGGTGACGCTCGTCGTGCCCGACGCCGACGGGGTCCTGTCGCCCTTCGCGGACGCGATGCGCGACGACTCGACCGCCGCGGTCGGGATGCTCCTGCTGTTTGCCGCCTGGCTCGTGCAGCACGGTCGGCGACTCGGCGTCACGATCGCCGTGGGGGTGCTCGTCGTCCTGACCGTCGTGCTCGCGGACGCGTTCCTCATCGAACCCCTGCACGACGGCGGGGTGCAGTGGCAGGGGCTCGGGCTCGACGCACTCGAGTGGCAGGCGACCCTCCTCGGCGCCTGGGTCGTGCCGGCGGTCGTCCTCGCGGTGGGGCTCGGGCTGCACGGGCGTCTCGTCCGGGCACGCTTCCGCGCCGTGGACGGCTCGCAGGCCGCGCTCGTGGCGATGCTCCGCGACGGGGACGCCGGCAGCCTCGGGCACATGGGCACCTGGCACGGGAACGCCACCTGGGTGCACCCGGCGGGGCTGGGTGCGGTGGCGTACCGCGTGCACGGGGACGTCGCGCTGACGGTCTCGGATCCCGTCTGCGCCGCCGCCGACCGCGCAGTCGTCCTCCGGGACTTCGCGGACTCCTGCGAGCGCAAGGGCTGGGTGCCCGCGTTCACGAGCGTGCACGAGCCGGTGCGGGAGATCCTCGCTGCCGACGGCTGGACAGCGCTGCCGGTCGGCGTCGAGGCGGTGCTCGACGTCACGGCGTTCAGCCTGAGCGGCAAGAAGCGGCAGGACCTCCGGACGGCGTCGAACCGCGCCGACCGCGAGGGCGTCCGGGACGCGTGGACGACCTTCGGCGCGCTCTCGGACACGCACCGCCACGAGGTCGAGGCGATCTGCACCCGGTGGGCGGCGGACCGTCGGCTGCCGGAGATGGGCTTCACGCTCGGCGGGCTCCGGGAGCTCGACGACCCCGACGTGCGGCTCATGCTCGCGCTCGACGCCGAGGACCACGTCGTCGGCGTGACGAGCTGGCTACCCGTGTACGAGCACGGGACCCTCACCGGCTGGACGCTCGACGTGATGCGCCGGGGCGAGGGCGGCATGCCCGGGGTGATGGAGTTCCTCATCGCCCGCACCGCACTGCGCGCCCGCGAGGCCGGGCTCACGACGATCAGCCTGTCCGGCACACCGCTGGCCGTGCACCCCGACGCGGGTGCGCTCGTCGCCCGAGGGTCGGCGCTGCTGGCCCGTGTGCTCGAACCCGTGTACGGCTTCCGGTCCCTGCAGCGGTTCAAGGAGAAGTTCGGCGCGCGCCACGAGCCGCTCTGGCTCGTGGTGCCGACCCCGCTGCACGTGCCCCGGGTGGCGCGGGCACTCGCGACCGCGTACGTCCCGGGGCTCCGGCCGAAGCACCTCTGGGCGCTCCGCCAGGCGCACCGGCGGACCGACGTCACGGCGGCGGGCGCCGAAGCTGGCGGCGCACGTCCCACCTCGCAGGCCGGCCGGAGATGACCGCGACCGAGTGGCTGCTCGCGACGCAGCTGCAGAACCCGTCGAAGCTCGTACCGATCGACGTGGCGTTCGCGGTGGTCGCGCTGCTCGTGCTCCTGCCCGCGGTCCGGCATCGAGGTGTTGCTTGGCGCTCTCCCGTTGCGTGGCGCGGTGTCGGGGTGCGAGCGGGGATCGCGGCAGCCGCAGCCGCGGTCGTGCTCCTCGCCTGCTGGCTGACGAGCGACGTGCTGGACCTGTTCGGGGTGTCCCTCAGCCCGGTGACACGGATGTGGTGCGCGCTCGCTGCCGCGGCCCTCGCCCTCGCGGGCACCGCCCTGGTGCAGGGAGGACGCTGGCGCCGCGCGATGGCGATCGTCCTCGTGCCGGCGGCGATGCTCGTCCCGGCGCTCGGGGTCAACGTGGAGTTCGCGAAGTACCCGACCCTCGGCACCGTCGTCGACAGCGACCCGTTCCCGGCGTTCGACGCGCACGCGACGCCGGCGACCACGATGCCGGCGGTGGGCGAGGTGCGCACCGTGGAGATCCCCGGCCGACGGTCGCACTTCGACGCCCGGCCCGCGGTCGTCTACCTGCCGCCGGCCGCCCTCGTGCGGGACCCGCGGCCGCTGCCCGTCGTCCTCGCGTTCGCCGGGCAACCCGGAGCCCCGAGCGACATGTTCACGGCGGGCCGGATGAGCACCGTGCTCGACGCGTACGCCGCCGCCCACCACGGTCGCGCGCCGATCGTGCTGTCCGTCGACCAACTCTCCGCACCAGGACGCAACACGATGTGCGTCGACTCGCAGCTCGGCGACGTCGACACCTACGTCACGGAGGACGTCCCAGCATGGACGACGTCACACCTGCCGGTGACCCGGGACCGCGCGCACTGGGGCATGGTCGGGTTCTCGCAGGGGGCGACCTGCGCCGTGCAGTTCCTGACCGGGCACCCGGACGACTTCGGGGCCGCGCTCGCGATCTCGAGTGAGCTGCAGCCGATCGACCAATCGCCGCAGCACAGCGCGGACCAGGCGTTCGGCGGCTCGGTCGCCCGCTGGGAGGCAGCGGCACCGCGGGCGCTCATGGCCGCGCACGAGCCGTACCGCGGGCACGAGCTCTGGCTGACGGCGGGGTCGAGCGACCGCGAGTTCAGCGAGAACGCTCGGGAACTCGGCGCCGCCGCCACCCGGGCCGGCATCCGGACCACGATCGCGTCGGCGCCACGGAGCGGTCACGACTGGAACACCGTGCAGTGGTCGTTGCGGGCGGAGCTGCCGCGGCTGTGCGGCGCGCTGTTCCGCTGACCCGGGGGCGACGCGGCGGTGCGGTGCCACGGTGCGAGGTTGTGCACATGGTGCGAGACCTTGTCCCTCGCACCATGCGCGAAACCTCGCACCGTGCGGCGAGGCGGTGGCATGGTGCGAGGTTGTGCACACCGTGCGAGGCCTTGCCCCTCGCACCACGCGCGAAACCTCGCACCGTGCGCCGCGCGGCGTGCACCTCGCACCGTGCGACGTGGCGGTGGCATGGTGCGAGGTTGTGCACATGGTGCGAGACCTTGTCCCTCGCACCATGCGCGAAACCTCGCACCATGCGCGAAACCTCGCACCGTGCGGCGAGGGCACCGAGCAGCGAGGGCACCGAGCAACGAGGGCACCGCCCCGCGAGAGCGCGCCAGCGATCAGGCGTGCTCGACGAGCCAGGCGTGCTGCTCGTCGGTGAGGCCGCGGTCGGCCCACACCTGCCGCTCCACCCCGACCGGCGTCGGCGCAGCGGTCGTGCCCTGCCAGACGAGCGAGAGGCCGGCGCGACGGAGCACCACCGCCGACCCCGGGTTGTTCGTGAGCACACGCCCGGTGACCGGCACGTCGGGGGCGGCGTCGTGCGCGGCCCGCACTGCGGCCACGGCGGCCTCGGTCGCGTAGCCGTTGCCCCACGACTCCGGCACGAACCGGTAGCCCAGGTTCCAGACGTGCCCGGCCGTCATGTCCACACCGGCGACACCGAGGAACCCGCCGTCATGCACGGAGCGGACCAGCCAGGACCCGAGCCCGTGGCGGATGCGGCCGCCGATCTTCGCCTGGACCAGCGCGACGGTCTGCGCACGGTCGCGGTGCCGACCCTCGGGCAGGTGCTGCCACGTGCGGGCGTCCGAGAAGAGCGCGTGCACGTCGACGACGTCACCGGGCGTCAGCGGTGACAGGAGCAGCCGATCCGTTCGGATCTCCTGCGGGGGGACCAGGAGCTGGTGGACCATGCTCCGATCCTCACCCCGGCCACCGACATCCGGGTGAACTCCGCGGAACTTCCGCGCAACCCGGCCCCGGTCGTGCGGAATCCCGCACGACCGCCACCGACCGCCACCGCGACCGGGCACCGCCGCCGACCGCCGCCGCACCACCGCCGCCGCCGCAGCACCGCCGCCGCCGCCGCCGCCGCCGACCGCAGCCTCCGACCGTCAGTCGAGCAGCAGCGCTGGCTCCTCGAGCACCGAGGCCACGTCGTGCACGAAGCGCGATGCCACGTCGCCGTCGACGACCCGGTGGTCGAAGGACGCCCCGATGGTCGTCACCATGCGCGAGCGGACCTCGCCGTCGACGACCCACGGCTTCGGCTTGATCGTCCCCATGGCCACGATCGCGACCTCGCCCGGGTTGAGGATCGGCGTCCCGGTGTCCATGCCGAACACCCCGATGTTCGTGATCGACACCGTGCCGTTCGCCATCTGCGCGGGGGTCGTCTTGCCGTCGCGGGCGGTGATCGTGAGCTGCTCGAGCGCCTGCGCCAGTTCGAGGAGCGACATGTCCTGCGCGTCCTTGATGTTCGGGACGATGAGCCCGCGCGGGGTCGCAGCGGCGATGCCGAGGTTGACGAAGTGGTGGACGATGATCTCGCTGCCGGTCCAGGTCGAGTTCACCGAGCGGTTGCGACGGACGGCCCAGATGACGGCCTTCGCCACGATGAGCAGCGGCGACACCTTGACCCCGGCGAACGTCGGCGAGGCCTTGAGCCGCTTGACGAACTCCATCGTGTGCGTCGCGTCGACGTCCACGAACAGCGACACGTGCGGAGCGGTGAACGCCGAGGTGGTCATGGCGGTCGCGATGGCCTTGCGGACGCCCTTGACCGGGATTGTCTCGCTGCGCACCTCGCCCCACTCGGGCGTCTCGATGTTGCGGAACACGCTGGCCTGCTTCGCGTGCCGGATCACGTCGTCGCGCGTGATCTCACCCGAGAGGCCCGTCGCGACGATCTCGCTCAGCTCGACGCCGAGGTCACGGGCGAGCTTCCGGATCGGCGGCTTGGCGAGGACGTTCGTCGCCACGCTCTGCTTGCGCGGGCGCGTGCCCTGGCTGGCGACGGCGTCGGCGGTCGAGTCCTCACCCGGGTCGGATGCCGCTTCGGCGGCTGCCGCCGCGTCCGCACTGGAGGCGCGGCTCGCCTCGGCCGCGAGGGCCGCGGCCCGGCGGGCTCCCGGCTTCCGACGCGACGGCGCGGAGGTCGCGGAGCCGTACCCCACGAGGACCGCGCCGGACGTCTCGTCGGTGCCGACGACGGCTGCGCCGTCGGCGACGGACGTCGGTGCCGCGGACGGCGCCGCGGCCGCGGGAGCGTCCGGTGCGACGGGAGCCTGCGCGGCGGGAGCGGCCACGGCCGGAGCCGCTGCCGCGACCGGAGCCGTTGCCGCGGCGGGCGCCGCGGGAGCGGCTGCCGGCGTGGACGCAGCGGGAGCCGGCGCGGCGGGAGCGGGCTCTGCGGGCGCGACCGACGGGGTGGGGGCGACCACGGGCGACACGGGAGCCGCCTCGGCGACGGGGGTGGAGCCTCCCGGCTGGCCACCGGCGACCACGTCCGAGTCGACCCGGATGATCGGCTTGCCGACCTCGACGGTGTCGCCCTCCGCGACGAGCAGGCCCGTCACGGTGCCGGAGAACGGCGACGGGAGCTCCACGAGCGACTTCGCCGTCTCGATCTCCACGAGCACCTGGTCGACGGCGATCTCGTCCCCGATGGCGACACGCCACTGGACGATCTCGGCCTCGGTGAGGCCTTCGCCCACGTCGGGCAGGGGGAATTCGGCGGCGGCCACTACGGCTCCTTCGACGTCGTTCGGGGTCGGACGGGGGTCAGTACGCGAGAGCGCGGTCGACGGCCTCGAGGACGCGGTCGGCGTCCGGGAGGTGGAGGTGCTCGAGCTTCGACACCGGGAACGGGACGTCGAAGCCGGACACCCGCAGCGGGGGCGCCTGCAGCGTGTAGAAGGCACGCTCCGCGACCGTGGCGGCGATCTCGCTGCCGACGCTCACGAAGCCCGACGCCTCTTGTGCGATGACGAGCCGACCGGTCTTCGCGACCGAGGCGAGCAGCGGCTCCCAGTCGATCGGGGAGATCGAGCGGAGGTCCACGACCTCGCAGCTCGTGCCCTCGGACTCGGCGATCTCGGCCGCCTGCATGAGCGTGGCGACCATCGCGCCGTGGCCGACGAGGGTGACCTCGGTGCCGGTGCGGGCGACCCGCGTGGTGTGCATCGGCACGTGGCCGTCGACGAGGTCGACCTGCCCCTTCGGCCAGTAACGGGACTTCGGCTCGAGGAAGACCACCGGGTCCTTCGACGCCACTGCTTCCTGGATCATCCAGTAGGCGTCGTTCGGGGTGCTCGGGCTCACGACCCGGAGGCCGGCGGTGTGCGCGAAGTACGCCTCCGGGGACTCCTGGTGGTGCTCCACGGCACCGATGTGGCCGCCGTAGGGGATGCGGATGACGACCGGCAGCGACATGTGCGCCGGGAGCCGGTTCTGCATCTTCGCGAGCTGCGAGGTGATCTGGTCGAAGCCGGGCCACACGAAGCCGTCGAACTGGATCTCGACGACCGGTCGGTAGCCGCGCAGGGCCAGGCCGATCGCGGTGCCGATGATGCCGGACTCGGCGAGCGGGGTGTCCCGCACGCGCTCGGGGCCGAAGCGGTCCTGCAGGCCCTCGGTGATGCGGAAGACCCCGCCGAGCTGGCCGATGTCCTCGCCCAAGAGCAGGACCTTGTCGTCGGCCTCCATCGCGGCGGCGAGCCCGGCGTTGAGCGCCTTGGCCATGGTCAGCGTGGGGGTGGGGTCGCTCGGGACCTCGCCGGCGCCGGGGTGGGCCCGGAGCGTGTAGTCGAAGAGCTGCTCGGTCGTGCTCATCAGTGGGCGCTCCCCTCGAAGCCGGCTTCGTAGTGCTCGAGCCAGGCCTTCTGCTCGGCGACGAGCGGGTGCGGCTCGCGGTAGACGTTGTCGAACATGACGTCGACGGGCGGCGGGGTCAGCTCCACCGTGCGGCGACGGACGTCGGCGGCGAGGTCCTCGCCCTCGGCGTCGAACGCGGCGAACTGCTCGTCGGTCGCGCCCTTCGAGCGGAGGTAGGCCTCGGAGCGCGCGATCGGGTCGCGGCGGACCCAGTCCTCGAGCTCGCCGTCGGCGCGGTACCGACTCGGGTCGTCCGAGCTGGTGTGGGCGCCGATGCGGTAGGTGTCGGCCTCGATGAACGCCGGACCCTGGCCGCTGCGAGCGTGCTCGGTCGCGACGACGGATGCCGTGTAGGACGCGAGGATGTCGTTGCCGTCGATGAGGACGCTCGGGATGCCGAAGCCACGCGGGCGGTCGACGAGCGGGGTCGGCGACTGCACGGTCACCGGGACGGAGATCGCCCAGTGGTTGTTCTGCAGGAAGAACACGACGGGCGCCTGCGTCGAGGTGGCGAAGACGAACGCCTCGTTCACGTCACCCTGGCTGGTCGCGCCGTCGCCGAAGTACACGATGGAGCATGCGTCGACGTCCGGATCGCCCGTTCCGACGACGCCGTCGAGCTTCTGCCCGAGCGCGTACCCGGTCGCGTGGAGCGTCTGCGAGCCGATCACGAGCGTCGAGATGTGCGTGTTCCCACGCTCGTCCGGGTCCCAGCCGCCGTGCGTCTGGCCGCGGTACATCGCGATGATCTCCATCGGCTCGACGCCACGCTCGGTGGTGACGGCGTGCTCGCGGTACGACGGGAAGACGTGGTCCTGGGCGCGGAGCGCGAAGACGGAGCCGGTCTGCGCCGCCTCTTGCCCGTGGCTCGGCACCCAGAGCCCGAGCTGCCCGGTGCGCTGGAGGTTGTGTCCGGCGTGGTCGAACCGGCGGGTGAGCACCATGCGGCGGTGCATCGCCAGCAGGGTCTCGTCCGGGATCGCCCGCGCTGCGGCGGCGAACTCGGCGTTCTCGTCGGTCTCCACGAACCGACCCTCGGGGTCGAGGAGCCGGATGGTGCTCGTCGCGGGAGCCGCGGCGCGGAATGACATGCGGGCCAGCGTAGCGGCAGCGGTCAACGGGCCGATGTGAGGTCCCCCACAAGCGACCGGGCCGTTTCGAGGAGCGTTTCCACAGCCTCGTGCTCGCCGATCGAGATGCGGATGCCCTCCGGCGGGAAGGCGCGGACGATGATCCCCGCGGCCTCGAACGCCTCGGCTGCGGCAGCCGTCCCGGTGCCGGTCGGCAGCCAGACGAAGTTGCCCTGGGCGTCGGGGACGGGCCAGCCCTGGTCGCGCAGCGCGGCGACGATGCGGTCGCGGCTGTCGGCGAGCTCGGCGACGCGTTCGAGCAGTTCGTCCTCGCGCTCGAGGCTCGCGAGCGCCGCGGCCTGCCCCTGCGCGGTGACCGACAGCGGGATCGCGCACGCACGGACGGCGTCGAGCACGTACTGCGGCCCGATCGCGTAGCCGACACGGAGGCCGGCGAGTCCGTACGCCTTCGAGAACGTCCGCAGGACGACCAGGTTCGGGAAGCGTCCGATGAGCGCTCCGCCGCGGACCGCCGCAGGGTCGGTGACGAACTCGGCGTAGGCCTCGTCGAGGACCACGAGCACGGTCGACGGCACGGACGCCATGAACCGGTCGAACTCGTCGGCGGTGACGATCGGGCCCGTGGGGTTGTTCGGCGTGCAGACGATCACCATGCGGGTGCGCTCGGTGACGGCGGCGGCCACCGCGTCGAGGTCGTGCCCGCCGTCCGGCCGGTTCGGCACCTGCACGCTCGTCGCCCCCGCGACGGTGACGACCCCGGGGTAGGCCTCGAAGGACCGCCAGGCGTAGACGACCTCGTCGCCGGGGCCGCTCGTGGCCTTCGCCAGCTCGTGCAGGATCGCGACGCTGCCGGGGGCGACGTGGACCTCGTCCGCGGTGACGTCGAACCGGCGCGCCAGCTCGGCACGGACGGCGAGGGCGGTGGCGTCCGGGTAGCGGTTGAACGCCGTCTGCGCCTGCACGGCCTGCACGACACCGGGCAGCGGCGGGAAGGGGTTCTCGTTGCTCGAGAGCTTGAACGCGTCCGCCGCTGCCTGACGACCCTGCTTGTACGCGGGCAGCACGGCGATGTCGGGACGGATGTGGACGCGCTCGTCGCTCATCCCGTCAGGGTACCGGCAGCGGTCTCGCGGCACGCGCCCTGGTGGGCCCGGGCATCATGGGCGCATGCGATTCCTCGTCCGCCTCGTCGTCAACGCCCTCGCGCTCTGGCTCACCACCCTCCTGGTGAGCGGCGTCTCCGTGACCGCGTTCGGGGACGGCGGCACGACCGCGACCGTCCTCACCTTCCTGCTCGTCGCGTTCGTCTTCGGCCTCGTCAACGCGGTCATCGGGACGATCATCCGGGTGGTCGCGTTCCCGCTGTACATCCTGACCCTCGGGCTCATCTCGTTCGTCGTGAACGCCGTGCTGCTGCTCATCGTCGCCGGGATCTCGACCGCGATCGGCTTCGGGCTGCACGTCGACTCCTTCGGGTGGGGCATCGTGGGCGCCTTCGTCCTGGCCGTCTTCGCCTGGCTGATCGGCCTGTTCGTGCGGCCGGTGCTCGACCGCGGCCGCGCGTGACCGCACCGGGCACCGCCGGACCGGGCGCCTCGGCGCCGCGCACCGCCGGACCGGGTGCCTCGGCGCCGCGCACCGCCGCACCGGGCGCCGCCGGACCGCACCTCCGGCGCGCGTGAGCGCGCACGCACCCGACGCCACCACCCACACAGGGGAGCCGTCGTCCGTGACCCGCACCGCGCCTCCCGGCCGGATCGGGGGTGTCGCCGACCACCGCGTGCTGCGCCATGATGTCCCCATGACCCAGGACGCCGACGCCCCGTTCCGCGTCTCGTTCGTCTGCAGCGGCAACATCTGCCGCTCCCCCATGGCCGGCATCGTGTTCGCGCAGCTCGCCGCCGACGCCGGGATGAGCGACCGGTTCGTCGTCGAGTCCGCGGGCACCGGCGACTGGCACGTCGGCGAGCCGGCGGACGAGCGGACGATCGCGGCCCTCGCCGCGCGCGGATACGATGGGAGCAGGCATCGCGCCCGCCAGTTCGACCCGGACCGGTTCCCGGACCTCGACCTGGTGGTCGCACTCGACCGCTCCCACGAACGCGTCCTGCGGTCGTGGGCACCGACCATGGACGACGCCGCGAAGGTGACGCTCCTGCTGCGGTACGACGACGCCTGGCCCCAGCAGACCGACGTACCGGACCCGTACTACGCGGACCGGCACGAGTTCGACCGAGTGCTCTCGACCGTCGAACGGGCCTGCCGGGCGCTCTTCCGCCAACTCGAGCCGGCAGTCCGTCAGGGAGCCCCATGACCCCCCTTCCCCCGCAGCCGATCAGCCCGCTCGACGGGCGGTACTACCCGATCGTGCACACGGTGGGCGAGCACCTCTCCGAGGCCGGCCTCAACCGCGCCCGCATCGTGGTCGAGGTCGAGTGGCTGGTCTTCCTGACCGACCACGCGATGTTCACCACGTCGCTGCTGAGCGTCGACGACAAGGCCGCACTGCGCCGCGTCGCGGAGACCTTCGGACAGGAGCAGATCGCCGAGCTCGGCGAGATCGAGGCGACGACCCGGCACGACGTCAAGGCGGTCGAGTACTTCGTCCGCCGGCGGCTGTCGGAGCTCGGCCTCGACGCGATCGCGGAGCTCACCCACTTCGCCGCGACGAGCGAGGACGTCAACAACCTCTCGTACGCCATCACCGTGCGCGACACCGTCGACCAGGTCTGGCTGCCGGCGTTCAAGGCGGTGATCGCCGCGCTCCGCCAGATGGCCGAGGAGCTCAAGGCCGTACCGATGCTCTCGCACACGCACGGGCAGCCCGCGACGCCGACGACGCTCGGCAAGGAGCTCGCGGTGGTCGTGTACCGCCTGGAGCGAGTGCTCGCGCAGGTCGAGGCGACCGAGTACCTCGGCAAGTTCAGCGGCGCGACGGGCACGTTCTCAGCCCACCTCGCCGCCGACCCCGAGGCCGACTGGCCCGCGCTGTCGAAGGAGTTCGTCGAGGGCCTCGGGCTGACCTGGAACCCGCTGACGACGCAGATCGAGTCGCACGACTGGCAGGCCGAGCTGTACGACCGCGTCCGCCATGCGAACCGCATCCTGCACAACCTCGCCACCGATGTGTGGACCTACATCTCGATGGGGTACTTCACGCAGATCCCGGTCGCGGGTGCCACGGGGTCGTCGACGATGCCGCACAAGATCAACCCGATCCGCTTCGAGAACGCCGAGGCGAACCTCGAGATCTCGTCGACGCTCTTCTCGACGCTGTCCGAGACCCTCGTCACGAGCCGCCTGCAGCGCGACCTGACCGACTCCACGACGCAGCGGAACATCGGCGTCGCGTTCGGCCACTCCCTGCTCGCACTCGACAACCTCCGTCGCGGCCTGTCCGAGATCGCCGTCAACGAGGCACGGCTCGCCGAGGACCTCGACGGCAACTGGGAGGTGCTCGGCGAGGCGATCCAGACGGTCATCCGCGCCGAGGTCACCGCCGGGCAGTCGAACATCGAGGACCCCTACGCGATGCTCAAGGAGCTCACGCGCGGCAAGCGGATCGGCCAGGCGGACCTGGTCGCGTTCGTGAACGGCCTCGACATCTCGGACGGCGCGAAGGCGCGGCTGACGAACCTCACGCCGGCGACGTACACGGGGCTCGCGGACGAGCTGGTCGACCACCTGGACGTCTGACGCTCCACGCCCGACGCTCCAAGTCCGTCGCTCCACGTCCGACGGCCGTCCCCGCGAAGCGCGGAGGCGGCCGTCTGCGGTCGTGCGTCACGCATCGGCCTGGAGGCCCGGGTCGGTCCCGCCGCGACCGTCACCGGCTCAGGCGGTGACGTCGTGCGCCTCGGCGACCAGCGCCTCCAGGACGGTCCGCACCCCGGGACGGACCGCACGGTCCGGGCGGACGAGCGCGTCGATGCGACGTCCGGCCCGGACGTCCGCGAGCTCGGCGAGGTGGAACCGGCCCGGCGCCCGTGTGCCCGAGGTCCAGCGCGGCACCAGGGCGATGCCGTGCCCGGCGGCGACGAGGTTCTCGATGAGCGGGAGGTGGATCGTCCGGAAGGCGACGCTCGGCGGAGTGTCCGTCGCGGCCGCGAGCGCGGTGAGCACCCGGTCGATGGGGTAGCTCTCCGGGACCCCGATCCACGTCTCCCCCACGACGTCGTCGATGGCGACCCGACGGCGTCCGGCGAGGGGGTGGTCGGTCGGGAACGCGACGTCGAGCGGCTCGCGCAGCAGCGGGAACGTCCGGAGGCCTGCCCGTCCCGCGGGCGGCGCGCCGTCCGGACGGTGCCCGACGACGACGTCGTGGTCGGCGGCGAGCGGCCCGAACTCGTCCTCGCTGACGTCCACGTCGACGAGCACGAGCTCGATGCCCGGGTGTTCCCGCATCCGGCTGAGGAGGCCGGGGAGCAGGAGCTCGGCGGCCGACGGGAAGATCGCGAGGTCGACCTGGCCGATGGTGCCGCCCAAGTGCTCGCGCCAGGCGGCGTCCACCGCGGCGACGGCGGTGGCCACCCCGGTGGCGAGCCCCGCGAGCACCCGGCCGTCCTCGGTGAGGCAGACGCCGCGGCCCCGACGTTCGACGAGCGGGACCCCGGCCTGCCGCTGGAGGGTGCGGAGCTGCTGCGACACCGCACTCGGGGTGCGGTGGGTGGCCTCGGCGACGGCGGTGACGCTGCCGCGGTCGGCGAGTTCGCGGAGGACCGCGAGGAGCTGCACGTCGAAGTCGACCATGCAGGGACACTACATCGCCGCTGTCGGATCATTCGCTGGTGCTACAGCGTCGTGCTCGCCAGGCTGGAGGCGTGCTCGCTCGTGACCGTCTCCTCGCCGTCGTCGTGGCCGTGGCCTGGGGGCTGAACTTCCCCGCCACCGCCCTGGCGCTCGACCACTTCCCGCCGTTCCTGCTCGCCGCGCTCCGGTTCACCCTGCTCGCGGTGCCGACGGTGCTCTTCGTGCCGCGGCCGCGCATCCCGTTCGGCCGGCTGCTGCTGGTGGGGTTCGGGCTCGGGGTCCTGCAGTTCGCGTTCCTCTACCTCAGCATGGCGTCCGGCATGCCGTCGGGGTTGGCGTCGCTCGTGCTGCAGGCGTCGGCGCCGTTCACGGTCGTCCTCGCCGGGGTGTTCCTGCGGGAGCGCCTCAGCGGGCGGCAGGTCGTCGGGGTGACGGTCGCGGTGTGCGCGCTCGCGGCGATCGCGGTGCACCGTGCGCAGGCGGCGGCGCTCCTGCCCGTCGTGCTGGCGCTCTGCGGGGCGCTCGGGTGGGCGATCGGCAACGTCGCGACGCGGCGGGCCGGGGCCCCGAACCCGCTGCACCTCACGCTCTGGTGGTCGATCGTGCCGCCGGTGCCGATGGCGGTGCTGTCGGTGGTCGTCGAGGGTCCGTCGCGCATCGGTCAGGCGCTCGGCACGGTCTTCACGCGCGCAGCACTGCCGGCCGACCTCGGCCTGCTCTACATCGTCCTCGTGGCGACCCTCGTCGGGTACGGCATCTGGTCGCGGCTGATGGGGACCTACCCGTCGAGCACGGTCGCGCCGTTCTCGATGCTCGTGCCCGTGGTTGGGGTGCTCGCCTCGTGGGTGGCGTTCGGGGAGGCGCCGGACGCGGTCGAGGTCGTGGCGGGGGCGGTCGTCGTGGGCGCCGTGCTGTGGTCGTCGCGGCCGGCTCGGCGGGCCCGGTCGGCGCCGTCGGCGCTGCCGCCCGCGGTGTCGCCCTCGGCTGGTGGCGTGCCGGCGGCGGCGGGCGGCGTGCCGGCCCCGTCCTCCGGGGCCGGCGGCACCCCGGGGGCGGGCGGCGTGTCGTCCCCGGCGCCGACCCTCAGCCCCGGTGCTGTCGACGCTCCGCGATGATCCCGGCGAGCGCGCCCCGGAGCTCCGGGTACCGGAACTCGTAGCCGGCCTCGAGCAGCCGCGTCGGCACCACCCACCGGCTCTTCAGCACCAGCTCGGTCTCCGTGCGGATCACGAACGAGCCGAGCTCGAGCATCCACCGGGTCGTCGGGAGTCCGAACCGCCGCCCGACCGCGTCGCGGATCGTCGCCATCACCGTCCGGTTGTCCGACGGGTTCGGGCTCGACACGTTCACCGGGCCGTCGATCGCCTCGTGGTCGCGCACGAAGCGGATCGCACCGACGACGTCGTCCAGGTGCACCCAGCTGAACCGCTGCCGTCCACGGGTGTGCCGGTGGTGGTGGTACGTGCCGGCGCGGAGCCGGGAGCGGGTCGGGAACCAGGCGCCGTCGTACTGCGGACCACCGAGGCCGGCCTGCGCCAGACGGAGCAGCGGGACGAGGGCGCTGCCGTCCCCGAACACGATCGCCATGCGCAGGGCCACCCGGCGCGTGCCCGGGAGGTCGGCACCGAAGAACGCCTGCTCCCACGCCTTCGCGATCCCGACCGAGAACCCCTCGCCGAGCTCACCCGTGGCCTCGTCCTGCGGGCGGTCGTCGGCGTGCCGGTAGATGGTCGCGGTGGACGCGTTCACCCACAGCGGGGTCGGGTGCTCGCTCGTCCGGATCGCCTCGGCCAGTTCGAGCGTCGTGTCCACCCGGGAGCGCAGGATCTCCCTGCGGTTCCGTCGTCCGTAGCGGCAGTTGACGCTCTTGCCCGCCATGTTGACGACCAGCGCGGCACCGTCCACGAGCTCGCGGATGCGGAGGGTGTTGCCCCACACGGCGTCGCCCGTGCGGCCGACGGTGACGACCTCGTAGCGCTCGTCCGCGAAGGCGCGGCGCAGGGCCTGCCCGACGAACCCGCTCGCGCCCGCGACGACCACGCGGGGCTTCGGCTCCGGCGTCCCCGGTGTTCCCGGTGTCCCAGGTGTTCCCATCAGCGTTCTCCTTCCGGCACGACGGAGTAGCTGAACGCCCCCTCGTACCGGTACAGCGTGCCGAGGACCGGCATCGCGAGCACCAGGGACACGCGCTGCAGGTCGGCATCGTCATCGAATCGTTCGACGAGCGTCACACGCGGTGCGGTGACGGCCGGGAGGCCCCACTCCCGTCCCAGCGCACGGAACGCCACGTGCGTGGAGACGAGACGAAGCGCACCCGCGTCCGGCCCGTCCGTCGGGACCTCCGCGCGGAGCCGGGCGGACACGCGCCCGCGGCGGCCGAGGTGGTCGACCAGACCGTCCGGCCCCGCCGTGATCGCGTCGACCATGGTGCGGTCGCCGAATCGGAACCGGAACGTGCGGTGCGCCCGGACCGCGAAGTCTCCGGGGCCCGGACCGCGCCCGACGCGCACGGGGCGGTTCTCGACCGTGAAGGGCACGTTGCGCTCACAGACCGGGAACATCACCGCGTCACGGGCGAACCAGGCCAGGAGCGGCCAGAGCCAGCGGCGCGGTGTCCCCACGACGTCGAACACTCCGGACCCCCGACCGACGTGCCCGACCGGGACCGGGCCGAAGTAGGTGCGCAGGCGGGGGTGGAGCCGGGCGAGGGCGTCCGCGGGGGTGCTCAGCTCGTACGGTGACCGACTCACAGCCTGATCCTGGCACGGCGTCGGCGGCGGTCCCTACGATGTCGGCATGGGACACGACCACGGGCACGCGCACGGCCACGCCTCGGAGCGTGCCCTGCTCGTCGCGTTCTGCGTCTCCGCGGGCATCCTGCTCGCCGAGGTGGTCGGCGCGGTCGTCACCGGGTCCCTGGCGCTGCTGGTGGACGCCGGGCACATGGTGGTCGACACCGGCGGGATCGGCATCGGCCTCGTCGCGACCCGGCTCGCCCGGCGCAGCCCGACCGCGCAGCGCACGTGGGGGTACCAGCGGGCCGAGGTGCTCGGTGCCACCGCGCAGGCGGCCATCCTGCTCGCGGTCGGCGTCTTCGTGATCATCTCCGCGATCCAGCGCCTGGTCGTCCCGGCGGAGATCCACTCCGGGCCCCTGCTCGTGTTCGGCGTGATCGGCCTCGTCGGCAACCTCGTCGCGTACGCGGTGCTCCTCCGGGCCTCGGGCGAGGGGTTCACCTCACGTGCCGCCCGGCTCGAGGTCCTGAACGACACCCTCGGCTCGGTCGCCGTGATCGTCGCGGCCGTGGTGCTCATGGTCACCGGGTGGGAGCGCGCCGACTCGGTCGCCGCGATCCTCATCGGCTTGCTCATCCTCCCGCGGGCGCTCCGGCTGCTCCGTGAGACCGCGAACGTGCTGCTCGAGTCGACGCCGCCCGGGCTCGACCTCGACGCCGTGCGCGGGCACATCCTCGAGCTCGACCACGTGATCGCCGTGCACGACCTGCACGCCACGCTCGTCGCGACGGGGGTGCCGAACCTCACGGCGCACGTGGTGGTGGACGATCACTGCTTCTCGACGGCGCACGCTCCGCGCATCCTCGACGAGTTGCAGCAGTGCGTGGCGGAGCACTTCGACGTGCCCGTGGAGCACTCGACGTTCCAGCTCGAGCCCGCGTCGCACCGGCGGCACGAGCACGAGGTGCACGCCTAGCCGGACGTGCCGCGGCGGCTCGTCCGCGTCGTCCTGGGGTGGTGGTCGGTCTGCTCCGGCGACGGCGACGGCGACAGTCCGCGTCCGCAACCGACGACGTCTCCGCTGTCGCACGACGACGGCCGCGTCGCACCGCAGCGGCGGCGACTGCCCGCGTGCGCGGCGACTGCCCGCGTCCGCAACGAACGACGTGTCCGCCGTCGCGCGACGACGACGGCGTCGCACCGCAGCGACGGCGACTGCCCGCGCCCGCAACGAACGACGTGTCCGCTGTCGCACGACGACGGCGGCGTCGCACCACAGCGACGGTGGCGGGGACGGCGTACTGCAGCCGCGGCGATTGCCCGCGCGCGCAACGAACGACGCGGCCGCTGTCGCACGACCACGGCGGCGTCGCACCGCAGCGACGGCGACTGCCCGCGCCCGCAACGAACGACGTGTCCGCTGTCGCACGACGACGGCTGCGTCGCACCACAGCGGCGACGGCGACGGCGGCGACGACAGCGGGGACAGCGGGGCCGCGCCGGCGACGGTCAGCAGCCGTCGGTGCGCGTCGGGTACGCCGTGATCACCCGGTCGGTGGTGGCGGAGACGATGACCTTGACGAACGGCTCGCGATCCGGCCGCGATCCGTCGTCGAACGACACCGGGGCGACGAAGCAGACCTTGCCGTCGCCGGCGTCCTCCGGGTACCCGGAGCGCGGCGCCGTCAGGGCCGTCCGGACCGCGGTCAGCATGGCGTCGTCCCAGTCCCGGGAGCCGCGCCCGCCGAGGACCTCGGTCCAGTCCTGCTCGTGCCGGACCCGGATGTGCTCGTAGCCCTGGCTCGGGTTGCCGCACTGGAGCACGACCCGCCCCAGGGCGTCGGTGTCGTACTGCGCCACGAGCTGCCGGTCGTCGGACGCGCACCCGTCGAGGACGTCCGCGCCGGGCAGGTCGGGGCCGTCGCGGGTGATGACCACGACGCCCTCGTTCCCCGAGGTGGTCCCCGCGGCCGACGGCCCCTCGGCGATGACCGGCTCGTCGACGCTGCGATCGGCGGTGAGGGCGAGCCCGCCCGCGAGCAGACCCGCTGCGAGGACGGCCGCGACCCCGGTGATGACGGACCGGCGGCGCTTCTGGGGCATGCGGCCAGTATGCCGGACCGGCTCCGCGCCTCCAGGCCGGGACCGGACGCCTGCGGGCCGCAGGGACCCGCGATTACCCGCGGTGCCGCAGGCGACCGCAGTGCCCGCAGGACCTGCGGGCACCCGGGACTCAGGCGCGCGCGGCCAGCCGCTGCCCGGCGACGACGGCGAGCACCGCCACGAGCACGACGTACCCGACCAGCACCGAGAGCGTCGGGAGCACGAGCAGCGCCGCACCGACCGCGACCACCGGGACCGTCAGACCCGCGTAGGCGATGAGGAACGTCGCAGCCAGCACCCCGCCTCGACGCTCGGGTCCGACGAGCGCACCGGCGCTGGCGATCGAGGCGCGGAAGAGCAGCCCTACCCCGGCGCCCGCGACCACCCCGCCCCCGATGAACCCGGCGACCTGCAGGAGGACCGCAGCGACGGCCAGGACCGCGAGCCCGCCGACGAGGAGCACGACCCCGAGCCGGATCTGCGCCCGCTGGGACAGTCGGGCGAAGACGAGCTGGCTGACCGCACTCGCGGCGAACACCCCGAAGGTCGTGGCCCCGGCGGCGAGTCGGTCGGTCACGTGGAACGTCGTCCCGAGGAAGGTCGGCGCCACCGAGGTGAACAGGCCCTGGACGGCCAGCGCGGCGAACGCCCCGGTGCCGGCGGCCCAGAACGCAGCACCCTTGCCGGCCGGGGCCTGGATGCGCTGCGGACGGTACGGCACGGGCGACTCGGGGCGGTCGACGGTCTCGGGCGCGGCGAGCACGACGACGAACGCGATCGCCAAGGCGATGACGAACACGACGTACGGCACCATCAGGGGCTGGCCGACGAACTCGGCCAGCGCGCCACCGACGAGGGCGCCCAGCGAGAGACCGCCGAGGTTGACCGCGCCCGCCGCGACGCTCGCGCCCTTGGCCGAGGCCTCGGAGCCGGTCGCCCGGACCCGGAGCTCGCCGAGGTGGGCGGTGGCCGTCGCGGTCAGGGTGCCGACGCCGAGTCCGGTGACGAGCCGGGCGACGATGAGCCCGGGGACGTCGTTCCAGACCAGGAAGAGCACCGCTGCGACGATCTCGAGTGCAACCGACACGAGGATGAGCGGCTTCCGTCCGTGCACGTCGCTGAGGTGCCCGGCGAGCCACAGGGACCCGACCACACCGACGCCGTACGCCGCGAAGACGACCGTGGTGGTGATCGTCGGGAAGCCGTCGCGCGCCTGGTAGATGACGTACAGCGGGGCCGGGACGGTCGCGAACGCCATCACGGACAGGAACGCGAACGCAACGGCCCAGAAGCCGGCGCCGTGACGGCGGCGGCTGTGCGACCGGCGGCCGCGCGGGGCGGGGACGGGTCCGGCCGACGGACGAGTGTCGGGGTTCTGCGCGATGACTGGCATGCTCCGATCATCGACCCCGGGCGCAATCGAGTCCAACGGATGTTCTTGATGTGTGGCATCGACGCGGTCGATGATGGGGTGATGGAGACCCGCCTGCTGGAGCAGTTCGTCGCCGTCGCCACCGAGGGCGGTGTCACCCGTGCGGCCGAGCGCCTGTGGGCAGCGCAGTCGACGGTGTCCGCCGGGATCGCCTCACTCGAGCGGTCGCTCGGCGTCCGGCTGTTCGAGCGGACCGGACGCACCCTCGTGCTGACCACCGCCGGCGAGGACCTCCTCCCCCACGCCCGCGCGGTGCTCGAGTCGCTCGACCGGATGCGGGACCTCGCGACCGTCGAGGACGCCGACCTCCGCGGGCGGGTCCGGCTCGGCATCTTCACGAGCATGGACATCGTCGACCTGACCGGCGTGCTGCGGCGCTTCCGGCAGCGGCACCCGCTCGTCGCGGTCGAGCTGATGACCTCGCCGACGGGGACGACCGGGCTCGTGCAGGACCTCGTGGCCGGACGGCTCGACCTCGCCTACTCCGGGTTGCCGAACCCGCCGAGCGGCATCGTCGTCGAGCCGCTGCGCGAGTTGCCGTTCCGCGTCTTCACCGCTCCGGACCACCCCCTGGCCGGTCGCGCATCCGTGTCGCTGGCGGAGCTGGCGGACGAGCCCTTCGTCGACACCGCGCACGGGTTCGGCAACCGCGTCCTCCTCGACCAGGCGCTCGAGCGGCTCGGGATCCGGCGCCGGATCATCGCGGAGATGAACGACATGCCCGCGGTGATCCGGTTCGCGGCCGCAGGCCTCGGCGTCGGGGTGGTCCCGGACCCGGGCGTGGAGCACGAGGGCGCAGTGCTCGAGCTCGACGACGAGGTCCCGCCGCTGCGGATCGGGCTCGCGATGCGCACCAGCCCGGAGCCGAACCGCGCGACGCAGACGCTGGCGCGCGACATCGTGGCGGCGCGCGTCGGGTAGGTCCCCGACCGACGGACTGGAGGCGCGGTGCGGACTCGCCACGCGCCTCCAGGCCGTCAGTCCCCCCAGATCTCCCCGACGATCGCGGGCAAGAGCCCGTTCGTCGGGAAGTCGGTCTGCATGATGTCGATGGTCAGGTTGCCGCGGGTGAAGTACGTGCCCCGGACAGCGTCGCCACTGTCGGTACCAGGCGTCCAGCTGCAGGCCCGGCCACCCAAGCGGTCCTCGCACGTCGGGTTGGATTCCGCCACGAGTTCCGGGATCTCGGCAGCGTCATCCTCAAAAGCCGGGCGGACCACCACGGAGATGTTGGCGACGACTCCTTCGTTCTGCCACGTGCACGACAAGGCTTCATCTGGGTCGCGCAGCCCTTGGATCCGGTCGTTCCCGTCCGGTTGCCGACCACCGCCTTCAGGAGTCCAGATCGTCGACGTGTGCTGAGCCGCTCCGAAGAAACGGGCGTAGTCGCTGTCGGGGACGAGGAGGTAGCAGTCGCCCGGGATCCGGACGTCCGGCTCGCTCGTCGGCGTCGGTGTCGGCACCGGGCGGGGCGTCGGGGTCGCGGTGATCGGTGCGGACGTCGGTGTGGTGGCCGACGGTGCCGGTTCGGGCTCCTGCGTCTCGGTGGGTGCTGCGACGGGTCGGTCCTGCTGGGACAGGCTCAGGGCGACCGCGCCGGAGGCGGTGCCCAGGGCGAGCAGCCCGACGACACCGATCACGAGACCGGGGCGCGCACGGCGTCGGCGTCGCGGTGTGGCGCGCTCGAGGACGTTCTGCTTCATCGCCACGAGCATCCGCTGGAGGTCGTCTCCCTCGGGGGGTTCAGTGTTCATCGTGCATCACCGCCTTCCGCAGTCGTGCGCGGGACCGCGAGACCCGCTGGGTGACCGCACCGACGCTCAGGCCGAGCAGCTGCGCGGCCTCGGCGTAGGAGTGCCCCTCCAGCAGGCAGAGTTCGCAGATCCGTCGATCGGTCTCGGGCAGGGCCGCGATCTCGTCGCGGACCCATCGGAGCCGTTCGACGGCCTCCGCGTGGTCGTCGGGTGCGCGGAGCTCCTCGGGGAGCTCGACGCCGCGGCGACGGGCCTGCTTGCGCCCGGCGTTCAGCGCGTGGTTCCGGCAGACGACGAGCAGCCAGGGCAGCATCGTGTCGGCCGGGAGCTCGAGGGTCGCGGCGCGCTGCCAGAGCGTCAGGAACGTGTCCTGCACCGATTCCTCGACGTCCATGCGGCTCTCCACGACGGCCCAGGCGTACCGGGTGAGCGTGGCCGCGTACCGGTCGAACGCTCGTGCGAGCGCCTGCTGGTCGCCGTGCCCGATCGCCCGGACGAGTTGCTCGTCCGTCTCGGTGCCCGTTCCCACGTCCACATCCCACCCCCTTCGTCCAGGAGTGTCGGCAGGACCCGCGATCCCGACAGGACGGTTGCGGAAACGTGATCTCGGGCGTGTCGCCGGGACCGCTGTCGGCCCCGGGGTCAGTCGCCGAGCGGCGGTGCGATCCCGGCTCCTCGGGTCAGTCGCCGAGCAGCGGTGCGATCCCGGCGACGGAACGGTCCGCAGCGGCGGACGCCGAGAGGAAGGCGACCATCACGATCGCCACCCCGATCCCCACGACGATCCACCACATCGCGTGGGTCGCCACCGCGAACGACGGCCCCACGCTCGCCACGGCGCTCGCCCCGGTGACGGTCCCCGCAAGGGCGACCCCGAGCGACACCCCGGTCTGCCGGCTCGTCGACGCCACGGCAGCGGCCGAGCCGGACTGGGCGCGGGGCATGCCCGACACCGCGGTGTTGGTGATCGGCGCGTTCACCATCCCGAACCCGAAGCCGAACAGCACGAACGCCACGACGAGCACGGGCATCGGCGTGGCCGCTCCGATCGTGGTGAGGACGGCGCCGGCGCCCGCGATGCCGAGACCCGCGAGCAGGAGCGGCACCCGGACCCCCATCGAGCCGACCAGCCGCCCGGACAGGGGCGAGACAAGCATCGTCGCGACGGCGGCCGGGAGGGTCCACAGGCCCGCCTCGAACGGACTCATGCCACGGACTTCCTGCAGGTAGAGCGCGCTGAGGAAGAGGAACGCACCGTTCGCGCCGAACGCGACGATCGCCGTCACGACCGCGGACGAGAACGGGATGCTCCGGAAGAACCGGACGTCGACGAGCGGTTCGGCGCGGCGCCGCTCGACCCGGACCAGGACGACGAGGGCCACCGCCGCCAGGGCGAAGAGGCCGAGCGACGCCGGCGACGTCCAGCCGAGGCGCGGCCCCTCGATGAGTCCGCCGACGAGGGACGCCAGCAGCACGATGACGAGCACCTGCCCCAGGGGGTCGAGCCTCCGCGGCTTCGGCGAGCGCGACTCGGGGACGAACAGGAGGGTGAGCACGATCGCCGCGATGCCGACCGGCACGTTGATCCAGAAGATCGCACGCCACCCCACCGAGTCCGTGAGCGCTCCACCCACGAGGGGCCCGAGCCCCATCGAGACCCCGACGACCGCTCCCCAGACCCCGACCGCACGGGCGCGCTGCCGTGGGTCGTCGAAGGTCGCGGTGATGATCGACATCGCCACCGGGTTCATCATCGAGCCGCCGACGGCCTGCACCATGCGGAAGACGACGAGCCAGCCGACGCCCGGCGCGAGCGAGCACAGGAGCGACCCGACGGTGAAGAGGGCGAGGCCGACCTGGAACGTCGTCCGCCGCCCGATCCGGTCTGCGGTGGACCCGGAGAGCAGCAGCAGGCTCGCGAGGACGAGCGTGTACGCGTCGATCGTCCACTGCAGGCCGGAGATGGTGCTGCCGAGCTCACGGCCGATGGACGGCAGCGCGACGTTCACGACGGTCGCGTCGAGCGACACGATGAAGAGGCTCATGCAGCAGATCGCGAGGATCAGCCGCGGGTGGCGGTACCGCGACGGCAGGTCGGGCGCCCCCTGGAGCGGGCGGAGCCGGCTGCTCGTGCGGGTCGTCCGCTCAGTGGAAGTCGTTGCCGTCTCCCTCGCCCGGGGTCTTGTGACCGCCGAGCATGTCGTTGTCGTCCTGGTCGCTCGTCGACGCCAGCTGGAGCATGGCCAGCACGACCACGACCACGATGAACGCGACGCCGAGGAAGATCACGGCGAGCTGCGCTTCGCGGGTCGAGATGAGCACGACCAGGCCCACGAAGACGGCGACGATCGCCGAGATCCCGAGGAGCTCGGCCGGGCGCAGGCGGTCGCGACGGCTGGGGGTGCTCATGCGTGTGGTGCTCCGTCCGGGGCGGCGACCGGGGCGGCCGTTCCCCACTTGTGCGAGAGTCCGGCGATCACGTGGAAGACCGCCGCGACGGCGAGGTAGGCGCCGAACAGCCCGACCAGGATGATCGGCGCGTCGAGGGTGCCCTGTGCGTTGTCGATGCCACCGAGCTCCTTCGAGTAGTCCGGCGGCGTGAGGAGGAACGCGATCGCGAGCAGCAGGGTCAGCCCGCCGACCGTCGTCCAGTCCCGGGAGAAGGGCGACCGGCCGCGCACCCGGAGCCCCTGGGTGAGCTCGAGCGCGCCGGTCAGCACCGCGAACGCCACCACGATCGTGATGAACGCGGGCAGTCCGGCCCCGTTCAGCACCAGTGCGGCAACGCCGGCGACGAGCGCGACGGCGGCTTGGGCGAGGGTCGAGCGGGCGGATCGCGCGTCGCCGTCGAGCCGCCGGGAGCCGACCGCGAGGACGATGCCCTCGACCACCGCGAACGCGCCGAACAGCAGCAGGCCGTAGCCCGCGGCGTGGTTCGAGGAGAACGTGATCACGAGCGCGACGACCGCCGCGGGGACCGCCCGGAGGACGGGGATCGGCCAGTAGCGTGCGCGCCGGGTGGCGTCGTCCACGGTGGTGGCGTCGTCCACGGAGTCGGACACGGGACCTCTTTCGGGCATGCGGATCGTCGCGTCGATCCTACCGCCGGCGCGGTGGGCGCCCGACCGGGGCCGGTTCCTCGCTGAGGAGACTCGAACCCCGGCCGGGACGCACCGACCGTCGCCGGCGACGGCCGGTCGCTCTCGCTGCTCAGTCGCCGACGCTCGCCCGCGCCCGTCGGCGCCGACGGAGGAGGAGCCACCCCGTCCCGCCCACAGCGGACGCGAGGACGGCGAGCACCGCGAGCGGTACCAGCCCGCCGGCGCCGGTGTACGCCAGGCGGTCGGGTCCAGCGTGGCCGGCGCCGTTCCCGGACCCGGCATCGGCGTCCGGCCGCCCGGCATCCGACGCGGGGCCATCGTTGCCGTTGCCGCCGTTGCCGTTGCCGTTGCCGTCGCCGTTGCCGCCGTCGCCGCCGTCACCCGCCCCGGGTCCCGGAGAGGGCGACCCCCGACGGTGTCGGCGCCGGCGTCACCGTGGGCGTGGGTATGGGCGTCGGCGTCGGCGTCGGCCGCGTCCCGTCGCCCGGGTCGACGACGCCGATCGTGACCTCCGGCGACTCGTCACCGCCGTCGGGGTCGCTCGGCGATGTGGCGGTCGCGACGTTCACCACGTCCGACCCGTCGCCCTCGTAGTCCGGGTCGAGCACGGCGCGGATCCGGAAGTCGACCGAGTCGCCGACCGCGAGCGTCCCCGTGGAGGAGCACGTCACCCGCTGCCCCTCGGCCGTGCAGCCGTCGGGCGACCCGGCGAAGTGCATCGCCGCGGGCAGGTCGTCGACCGCCCCGACGTCGAGCGCGACCGCCGGGCCGCGGTTCCGCGCGGTCAGGACGTACTCGACCTCGTCGCCCGGCGCGACGCCGTCCGACGGGCTGACCCGCTTGTCCGTCTCGACGTGCGCGGTGGTGTCCGCAGCGACCGTCGTGGTCGCGGTCGAGCGGTTGTCCGACTCGTCGACGTCGGACACGGACGGAGCGGCCTCGACGGTCGCGACGCTCTCGAGCTCACCGGACGCGGCGTCGTCCACGGTGGCGCTGATGACGACGGAGGCGGACCCACCACGGGGCAGGTCGAGGTCCGTGGCGACGTCGCCCGTGCCGGACGGGACGCTGCACACGGCAGCGTCGGCATCCGCGCAGCGCCAGCGCACGTCACGGAACCCGTCGGGGACGTCGACCGCGAAGGGGCTCGGCGCGCTGTCGTTGATGCCCGTGTTCCGGGCCGTCGCCGTGTACTCGACCGGGGCGCCCGGGGTCAGGGTCGGCGGGAGGTCCTGCTCCACGGCGAGGTCCGCGGGCTTCCAGACGCGGAGCCGCTCGATCTCGTGCACGTTGACGTGACTGCCGGTCGCCGCAGCGAACCCGAGGCGCAGCGTGTCCGGCAGCGGAGCCTGCCCGTCACCCTGCAGCGGCACGTCGGCGAGCACGGTCCGCATGGCGCTGCCCTGCTGCAGACGGACCGTCATCGACAGCTGCCCGGCGGCACCCGGCAACAGCGTGATCCGGACCCGCCGCGGGGAGTCACCCGCAGCGAGGACGCCGCCGGGCGCGGGGGCCCCGGCGATCCAGCGGTAGCCCTTGAGCCCGTCGCCGGAACCGCGGATCACCACGTGCTGCGGGCTGGCGCCGGGCCCGGAACCGTTGATCCGTGCCGAGAAGTTGCCGTAGTGGTCGAGGGCCACCGCTGCGAACCCACCGGGGACGCCGGGCAGGTCGCACACCCGGCCGCCGCCCTCGGTCGCCTCCTTGCGGCAGGTGTAGCCGAGCCCCGCGCCGAAGGACCCCACGCCCTGCCGCGCGGCACCGTCCGCGAGGAACAGGAGGAGCCCGTCGGCACCGGGGTCGTCCTTCGCGGTGTGCATCGTGTACGTGAACTCGATCTCGAGTCCGCTGTCGGACGGGAACGTGTCGTTGGTCGACCACGCCCCCGCCTGCTTCTTGGTGTCCTCGGTCAGACGGAGGCGTCCGCCGGCGATCTTCGCGTCGCCGTGCAGCTCACCCCCGGCCGCCGAGGTGAACTCGTGGACGTACGGGAACGTGAGCTCCGCCGCGGACGAGTGCGGCGCGGTCAGGGCCGGCGCGGCGAGCACGGCGAGCGCGGTGCACGCGCTCGCCGCGACCGCCAAGCGCCGGACGATCCGGGATCTGGTGGTGCTGGGATGTGTCATGCTCCCGATCGTCGCGAGCAGCACCACGCCTCCGAGGGGCTCGCGTCAGACCGGTGGAGAGACGACGCGACCGACGCGGCTGTGCAGGAACGGGGAGCTGCCGTCAGCGTCCGGGCACGATCCAGACCGTCGTCTCCCCCGGGAGTTCCGCGTCACCGAGCGGCCCCGATGCCAGCACAACGGCACCCTCGGGCAGCGGGACCGGCTCCGTGCCGAAGTTCGTCACCGAGCGCCACCCGTCGTGCCGGTCGAACGCGACGACCTCCGGCGACGCGGGCTCCGCCACCCAGGTCAGCTCCTCCCCGCGCTGCAGCCGTGCCCGTTCGGCGAGCGCGGCGCGGTACAGGCTCAGCGTCGAGGCGGGGTCGCCCGACTCGGCCTCGACCGAGCTCGCCCCGGACTCGGCGGGCTGCGGCAGGTGCGGAGCGGCGGTGCCGAAGCCGAACGACGGCCCGGAGGTCGTCCACGGGATCGGCACCCGGCAGCCGTCCCGCCCCTTGACCGTGTGGCCGGTCCGGATCCACTTGGGGTCCTGCAACTCGTCCCGCGGGATGGCGGCGGCCTCGTGCAGCCCGAGTTCCTCGCCCTGGTAGACGTAGGTCGACCCGGGCAGTGCGAGCAGCAGCATCGTCGCGGCCCGCGCCCGGCGGAGCCCCCGCGCACGGTCGAGCTCCGGGGACGTTCCGTCGGTCATGAGCCAGGCGTCGGTGTCGGTCCCGTCCGGCAGCCCGTACCGGGTCGCGTGCCGGACGACGTCGTGGTTGGACAGCACCCACGTGGAGGAGGCGCCGGACTGCTCGGACGCCGCGAGGTTCCGGTCGATGACCTCGCGGAAGACCGCCGCGTCGAACGGCGACTCGAGCAGGTCGAAGTTGAACGCCTGCCCGAGCTCGGTCGGCCGGGCGTAGAGCACCCGACGGGGTGCCGGTGCCCACGCCTCCGCCACGGCGGCTCGGGGCGGGTCGTACTCGTCGAGCACGCGGCGCCACCCCGCGAAGATCTCGTGCACCTCGTCGCGGTCGTACAGCGGGTCCGAACCGTCGAGCGGCAGGGCGTGCTCGTTCGAGGGCCGGTAGGGCGTGGAGAGGTCCTTCGCCAAGCCGTGCGCCACGTCGACCCGGAACCCGTCGACCCCTCGGTCGGCCCAGAACCGGAGCGTCTCCTCGAAGTCCGTCCGCACCTCGGGATTCGACCAGTCGAGGTCGGGCTGCTCGGGCGCGAAGAGGTGCAGGTACCACTGCCCGTCCGGCACCCGGGTCCACGCGCTGCCGCCGAAGTTCGACACCCAGTCGCTCGGCGGGAGCTCGCCGGACTCCCCCGCTCCCTCGCGGAAGACGTACCGGGCGCGCTCCGGCGAGCCGGGTCCTGCCGCGAGCGCGGCACGGAACCACTCGTGCTGGTCGGAGGTGTGGTTCGGCACGATGTCGACGATGACGCGGAGGTCGTGCTCGTGGGCGGCGCGGAGGAACGCATCGAAGTCGTCCAGCGTGCCGAGCCGGGGGTCGACCGCCCGGTAGTCGGCCACGTCGTACCCGCCGTCGGCGAGCGGGGACGGGAAGAACGGCGAGAGCCACACCGCGTCGACGCCGAGCGAGGAGAGGTAGGGCACCCGCGACGTGATCCCGACCACGTCGCCGAGTCCGTCGCCGTCCGCGTCGGCGAAGCTCCGCGGGTAGACCTGGTAGACGACGGCGTTCCGCCACCAGTCGGGGTCGGCGGTGCGGGGCGTGCTGGCGGGCGTCCGTGGCGTGCTCACGCGGCCGACGATACCGACGACCCGGTGTGCGGGAATAGTGCATTCCCGGCCGTGATTGCTTGTACCTGACACCTTTCCGTCACCGAACAAGGGAACGCGCATGACGAACGTCCTGGTCCTGGTCGGCAGCCTCCGCGCCGGCTCGATCAACCGCAAGCTCGCCGAGGCCGCGGAGCAGCACGCTCCGGAGGGCATCGCGCTCAGCACGTACGACGCCATCACCGACCTGCCCTTCTACAACGAGGACATCGACGGCGAGACCCCGCCGGCCGCCGCCGTCGCGTTCCGCGAGGCACTCGCCGCCGCGGACGCCGTGCTCCTCGTCACCCCCGAGTACAACGGCACCATCCCGGCCGTGCTGAAGAACGCCCTCGACTGGGCCTCGCGTCCGTTCGGCGCCTCGCCGATCTCGGGCAAGCCCCTCGCCGTGATCGGTTCGGCGTTCGGCCAGTACGGCGGCGTCTGGGCGCACGACGACGCCCGCAAGGTCGCCGGGATCGCCGGCGCGAAGGTCCTCGAGGACGTCAAGGTCGCGATCCCGCAGTCGGTCGTCCGGTTCGCGGAGACCCACCCGCGCGAGGACGACGAGGTCGTCTCGCTGGTCCAGGACGCGCTGCGCGCGCTCGCGGACGCCGCGTCGGAGCCGGTCGCCGCGTAGCCGGTCCGCAGCGGCCGTCGCCGCACGCGACGACAGGACGAACGGGAGGCGCGGTGCCAGCTGGCACCGCGCCTCCCGTTCGTCTCTCCTGCACAACATGCAGGCGCATGCGCCTGTCCCCCATCCGCGGACTCGCTAGACGCTCTAGTAAGGAGACGGGTTACGCTGTCCCGCATGTCCACGCAGGAGATCACCGAGGCGTCCGGGTACTGGTTCCCCGACGACGACGCGACGCAGCGGGGCGTCGCCGTCCTCAACGCCCTGCGTCGCTACCGTTCCGCCGAGACGGCCATGCGCCGACGCACCCGTGACTCGATGGGCATGGGCGAGACCGACCTGCTCGCCGTCCGGTTCCTGCTGCAGGCGCAGCGGGCCGGCCGCCAGGTCAGCCCGAAGGACCTCGCCGCCTACCTCAAGATCTCCTCCGCCTCGACGACGATCCTCATCGACCGGCTGGTGCGGTCGAACCACGTGCGTCGCGAGCCGCACCCGACGGACCGCCGAGCCCTCGTCATCGTGCCGACGACCGAGACCGACGACGAGGTCCGGGCCACACTCGGCGTGATGCACCGCCGCATGATGGCGATCGCCGAGGGCCTCCCCGCCGCCGACGCCCGGGTCGTCGCCCGCTTCCTCGAGGACATGCGCGAGGCCGTCGACCACGTCGACCCCGTCGCCGCGCACTGAGCCCCGTCGCCTCGCACTGAGCTCCGTCGCCGCGCGCTGACCCCCGTCGCCGCGCACTGAGCCCCGCTGGCCGCGGGTGCTCAGAATGCCCACATCCGGCTCGTGTCGTCCGTTCGACGTGCCCGGGGGACGGACGGCCAGCGTGCACGGAGGGAGTCCCGCGTAGACCGGAATGGTCACCGACGTGGAAGGAGCCGATCATGCACGCATCGGACAAGCTCGCGAAGAACCTCCAGGCGGTCCTCGTGGACCTCATCGACCTGCACCTCCAGGGCAAGCAGGCGCACTGGAACATCCTGGGCACGAACTTCCGTGACCTCCACCTGCAGCTCGACGAGATCGTCGACGCAGCGCGTGAGTTCGCGGACGACACCGCGGAGCGCATGCGCGCCCTGTACGCCGTGCCGGACGGCCGTTCGGCCACCGTCGCCGCGTCGAGCCACCTCGACGCCTTCCCGGACGGCGAGATCACGACGCACGACGCGATCGACGAGATCACGCTGCGCCTCTACCAGGCGACCGGCACGATGCGCGACGTGCACGACGAGGTCGACGAGGAAGACCCGACCACCGCCGACCTGCTGCACGGCTTCATCGAGCGCCTCGAGCAGCTGGCCTGGATGGTCTCCGCGGAGAACCGCTCGCCCAGCACGCCGCTGGCCTCGGCCACCACCCCGGCGGTCGCGAGCGCCTCCGACCACGAGTAAGCAGCGCATGGACCTCGGCATCCAGGGCAAGACCGCGCTCGTCTTCGGCGGGGATTCGGGGATCGGCTGGAACACGGCCCGCATCCTCCTCGCCGAAGGCGCGACCGTGGTAGTGACCGACCTCGACCAGGCCCGCCTGGACAACAGCGCGGACCAGCTCGAGGCCCCTCCTGGTCGGCTGCACGCCTTCGCGGCGGACGTCACGAAGGCGGACAGCCTCGCGGCCCTGCACGAGCGGGTCCGCGGCGCCGTCGGCGAGATCGACATCCTCGTGCAGTCGTCCGGGGTCACCGGTGCGCAGGGCCTGTTCCACGAGATCGACGAACAGGGCTGGCTCGACACGATCGACATCGACCTCATGGGGCCGGTCCGCATCACCCGTGAGTTCATCTCGGACCTGCGGAACGGCGGCTGGGGTCGCATCGTCTACCTGGTGTCGGAGGACGCCTCGCAGCCGTACGACGACGAGCTGCCCTACTGCGCCGCGAAGGCCGGCGTATTGTCCTTCGCCAAGGGGCTCTCGCGCAGCTACGCGTCCGAGGGCCTGCTGGTCAACTGCGTCAGCCCGGCGTTCATCCACACGCCGATGACCGACGCGATGATGGACAAGCGCGCGAAGCAGCTGGGCTCGTCCTTCGACGAGGCCGTCTCGTCCTTCCTCGACGAGGAACGGCCGTACATGGAACTCGGCCGACGCGGTGAGCCGGAGGAGGTCGCGAACGTCGTCGCGTTCCTGTGCTCCGACCTCGCCAGTTTCGTCAACGGCGCCAACTACCGGGTCGACTCCGGCTCGGTCGCCACGATCTAGGGAGCAGCACGACATGACCGACTTCCGGTACCTCATCGTCGGCGGCGGGATGGTCGCGGACTCCGCAGCACGCGGGATCCGCGAACTCGACGCCGACGGGACGATCGGCATCGTCAGCGAGGACGTCGACCCGCCGTACGCGCGGCCGGCGCTCTCGAAGAAGCTCTGGACCGACCCGGAGTTCAGCTGGGACGAGAAGGTCGACCTCCACACGGAGGAGACCGGCGCGACGTTCCTCCTGGGCAGCCGGGTCACGGCGATCGACCGGGACGCGAAGACCGTCACGACCGACTCGGGCGAGACGCACGGGTACGAGCGGCTGCTCATCGCGACCGGTGGGAAGCCGCGCGGTCTGCCCGGACTCGAGCCGTCCGACCGCGTCCTCGACTACCGCAGCGCCGCCGACTACCGGAAGCTCCGGGAGTTCGCCGACGCCGGCGCCCACGTGGTCGTCGTCGGCGGCGGGTACATCGGCACCGAGATCACGGCCGGCATCTCGCAGAACGGCGCGGAGGTGACGTTCGTCGACCCCGACGACGTCGTGGGCGGCCGGATGTTCCCGGACGACCTGGCGCGGGCGTTCCAGCAGCGCTTCGTCGACGCCGGCGTGGACCTGCGGCTCGGCCGGCGGGTCTCCTCCGGTGAGGAGACCGGCGACGGCGTGGTCCTCACGCTCGACGACGGCTCCACGGTCGAGGCGGACGCCGTGGTCGTCGGCCTCGGCATCGAGCCGGTCACGCAGCTCGCCGCCGACGCCGGGCTCACCGTCCGCGACGGCATCGTGGTGTCCTCGACGCTCCGCACCGACGACGAGTCGGTCTTCGCGGCCGGGGACGTCGCCGAGTACCCGGACCGCATCCTCGGGACGCGTCGCGTGGAGCACGTCGACAACGCGCAGCAGCAGGGTCGGCAGGCCGGACGCAACCTCGCGGACGCGGACGAGACCTACGACCACACGCCGATGTTCTACTCGGACGTGTTCGACATGGGGTACGAGGCCGTCGGCCAGGTGTCCTCGTCGCTGCACACCGTCGAGGACTGGACCGAACCGACCGTGACCGGTGTCGTGTACTACCTCGACGACGACCAGGTCGTGAAGGGCGTGCTGCTCTGGAACGTGTGGGACAAGACCGACGAGGCCCGGAAGGTCCTCGCGGACGCCCACTCGCTGACGCCGGACATGCTCATCGGGCGCATCCAGCCCTGACGGGCTGCACCACAGACGGACGGGAGGCGCGGTGCCAGCTGGCACCGCGCCTCCCGTCCGTCGTCAGCGCGCGTCGCGCGCTTCGGGTGCGACCTCGTCGACGACCGCTCGGCGGTCCGCCGGATCGACGGGGAGGCCGTCGCCGTCCGCCATCGCGACCGCGTGTGCGGACTTCGCGGCCTCCAGGGCCTCGTCGTCGTTCCGGGCCATGTCGAACAGCTCGATGAACCGCGACTTCACGAGCAGCCAGGCATCACCGGGGCCCAACCGATCGAGGTCCGATGACGTCGAGTCGTCACGCACACGCTGCAGCGACGACACCCCTCGGTCCGGGATCCGACCGGCCACGTGGTCGACCGCGAGCCGCGCCACAGCGTCCGCCTGCGCGTGCATCACCGAGTGGGCGCCGTCCACCACCTCGCGGAGCACCGCGTAGGGGAACACCCGGGCCAGCCGTCGGACCCAGTCCCGCGGCACCATCGCGTCGTGCTCACCACGCACGATGAGGGTGCGGGCCTGCACCTCGGCCGCACGCTCCTCGATCGGGAAGGCGATCATCCGCGGCAGGACCTTCGAGAACCAGTGCCACCCGCAGAGCGCGTGGGCCGTGATGCCGTGCCAGCGCACCGCCGCCGGTTCGTGCACGGTCGAGCGGAGGAACCGGAACGCCGACTGCCGCACGGTCCGTGCCCGCGAGTCGACGACCGGGCTGATGAGGACGAGGTCCGAGATGTCCGGGCGCCGTGCCGCGACCTCGGTCACGACCTGCGTGCCCATGGAGTGCCCGACGAGCACCGGGTCCTCGAGACCGAGCTCGTCGATGACCCGCTCGACCGCGTCCGCGAACCGCTCGATCGTCACCCGGCCGCGGAAGTGCGGGACGCCCGCGAACCCGGGGAGGTCGAGGGCGTGGACCGGGCCGTTCTCGTTGAGGTGCGGGGCGAGCCGCTCGTAGTACGTCGCCGCGATGCCGAGGCCCGCGACGAGCAGGAAGGCGCGTTCACCCGGCTCACCGATCGAGCTGACCCGGACGTAGGTTCCGTCGACGGCGATGCGGTCCACCTCGACCGTGACGTCGGCGTCCTCCGCCTCGGCCAGGCGGCCCGCCGGGTCCGGTGCGGCGTCACCGCGTGCGGTGCGGCCGTCGGGGTGCGGGGTGCGGTCGTCGGGGTGCGGGGTGCGGTCGTCGGGGTGCGGGGTGCGGTCGTCGTCCACGGCGTCTCCTCGGGTCGAACGGTCGCCCAGGATACCCGCGCCGGACTCCTGCCCGACGGACCCCACCCCGTCAGCCGCTGAACGTGTTCGCCGGGAGCCCGTGGACCCGCGTCGGGACGACGAACACCGCTCCCGAGTGCGGATGCGCCGCCAGCTGGTCCTCCTCGAGGTTCTCCCGTGCCGTCGCGATGAAGAGCGTCGACAGGTCGTCGCCGCCGAACGCCACCGACGTCACGTTCGGCGCCGGGACCTCGACGACCTCGAGCAGTGCGGCGTCCGGGCTCCGCCGCTCGACCCGGCCGGAGCCGTACACCGCGGTCCAGAGGCAGTCCTCGTCGTCGCGGACGAGCCCGTCGTGCGCCGCACCGCTGATGAACGGCACGAGTTCACCGAGCACGCCGTCCGGTCCGTACGGCGCACGGTAGATGGTCGAGGTACTGGTGTCCGTCACGAACATCGTCGTCCCGTCGGCGGACCACTCGAAGCCGTTCGCCACCCCGAACCCGCCACGCAGCGTCCGGACGGAGCCGTCGGCCTCGAACGAGTACAGCGCGCCAGCGGGGTCGTCACCGCCGAGGTCCATGCTGCCGACGACGAACCGGCCGAAGGGGTCGCACTTGCCCTCGTTGAACCGCATGCCCGCGGTCGCGTGGTCCACCCGGGCGAGTTCCCGTTCGACCACGCCGTCCTGGTCGGTGAGCACCACGGTGTCGCCGAGCGCGGCCACGAACCCTCCGGAGGCCCGGGGTTGGAAGCTCGCGAGGGGCGGCGGTAGCGGGACCACGCTCTGGACCGTGCCGTCGGCCGACGCCGTGGTGAGCGTGCCGAGGGTGATGTCCGTCCAGCGGAGCACGTGCTCCTCCCGGCTCCAGACGATGCTCTCGGCGAGGACGGCCCGGTCGTCGCAGAAGACGGTCACGGGTCCGGTGGTCGCGGGGTCCATGGTCCCTGCGTACCTGGGCCGGCCTCGGTGCGCGTTCACCCGTGGTCGACGAGCGCGGTGGGCGGATGCCACGCACGCTCCCCGGCTTCGACGACACGTCCCCCGAGCACACGGCTCCCCTGCTCGCCGTCGCGCACTCCGGCAACCTGTCGATCACGACGCCGTGCGTACCTGCGGTCGACGTCGGTTCCTTCCCCAGTCAGGGCAGGTCTCGCTACGGCTTGCGGCGCAGCCCGCGCAGTCCGGAGATCACGCACCCGATCCCAGCCACTGCAGCGAGGACCTCGATCACGACCGCGGGCAATCCCGCTCGCCCGACCGGATCGAACGGCTCCGAGGAGAACGAGAAACCGATGGCCACCGCGAACGAGAGCGCGCCGAGCACCAACATCGTGATCGTTCCTGAACGACTCACTTCATTCCTCACCTGGGCCCAGCCGCAACTCGACGGACGCGGTTTCCGTGCCAGCAAGGGCGGCGGACAAATCTCCACCGCGCACGAGCGGGAGCGGGACCGGGTGACCGGCGACGACATCCGCTCGTTCGCCAGCCAATGACTTTCATGGAACGCGCCTCGCCGGAGGCTGCGTGTTCTCCGCTCGCTGCCACGCCCCTGATCGCGTCCGCGGAGCAGGATCTCGATTCCGAACCTATCCGCGTTTTCGTCTTGCCACGTTCAGCACGACGCCGATCAGGAGCACAAGTCCAGCTAGTCCCATCACGAGCGCAAGCAGCCAAACCGGGAATCCGTGTCTCGACTCTTGCTCCCGTAGAGGTGAGAGCAAGAGCACCACTGCCCCGATCACGAACGCCGAGCCGGCGATACCGGCCAACAGTTCTTTTCCTTGCTTCACGATCATGAAAAACCTCCGGTGACGGCCGTGGAGACCAATTCTCCTGCGACTGCACAGCCCGCTGCGGCGGCTACAGCCCCGAGAGGGGTAGTCGTGGTCCCCACAATTCCTTCGCAGATGGCCGTGGTGGCGAATCCGACCACGGTCGATACCGCTTCGGTGGCGCAGCTCTCCGTCGTATAACCGGCCTGGCAAGCTGAATCGAGTTTCTCGCCCGTGACTACGAGATCCAAGGCGGTGCCGTATCCCGCCCTGCCGGACGAATCAGACCGATTGATCGGGTCACCTCCGGCGTATGCGTAACGGTTGGCGTTGGTGGGGCTGAGTGGTGCGTCGAGGGTGTCGCGTTCGATCCACCCACCCGTGACGCTGCTCTGCCACCGGTAACCGAACTTCGTCAACCCGTTCTCGGTGCTGCTCGAGCGGAGGCCAGTCCTGAATCCGTACGGGTTCTGCTGCCACTGCGTGCTGGTCTTGTTTTGGTCGGTGATGCGTTCTGCGCCGTACGGGTCGTAGTGCACCTCGTAGGCCTTTGCGCCGGCGTCAGTGATAGCTGCGGTCGGGTTCCCGATCCCGTCTACAACCCACATGCTCGTGGTCCCGTCTGTGGTCTGCAGATCCATTGGCTGCCCGGTAACGGGGTCGCTGATCACGGACGCGGTCCCCGTGCCGGCGACGGTGCGGCTGGTGATCACGGGAACACCGTTCTGATCCGTCGTGCCATACGTGTAGTCGTACTCCGCACCCCCGTCGGTGGACTGTGACAGGAGCTTGTTCATGTCCGCGCCCGCGTACTCGTAGGCGGTGGTGACGCCGTCCTTCGAGGACGAGGTCAGCTGCTGCGCACCGTTGTAGGTGAACGTCTCTCCGGGTGCTTTGGTCAGGTTCCCGACCTTGTCGTACTCGTACCCGTCCGAGGTGATCTGGCCGACCGCGTTGTACGTCAACGTCTGCGAGCTCGTCCGGTCACCGGACTGCGTCTCGGTGAGCCGGTTGCCGGCCTTGTCGTACGTGTACGCCCAGGTCACGTTCGTCCCACCTGCAGCCTGCTCGGCCTTGGTGAGGCGGCTGTTGGAGTCGTACGTGTAGACGGTGGTCTGCCCGGACAGGTTGTTCTCGGACCACTGGATCTTGTCCGTATCGTCCGCGCTCTTGGGGGCCGAGCAGTCTGCGCCGGTTGCCACGCTCGAGATGTAGCAGTACGTCAGGTCGACGACCTGCTTCGGGTTCGCGCTGTTCGCCGATGCCTGGACGCGGGTGACTTTGTTGCCGGCACCGTAGGTGATCTTCTGGTGCGCCGCCCACGTCGAAGGCGCCGTGTCCGGCGTCGCGTTCGCGGGGGCGCCGAGCCAGGTGTCGGTGCGGCGTCCGTGGTCGTCGATCTTGTAGACCTGCTTCGCCGTTCCGCCGTCCGCAGCCGGGTAGGTGGTCGCGGTGAGCACGTTCGCGGAGTCGTAGTCGTGCGTGACGGTGCCGTGCTGGTCGGTGACGGTGCGGGTGTTCCCACCGAGGTCGTACGCGTAGGACACGGTCCCGCCGCCAGCGGTGTTCACCGTGGACGTCAGGCGGTTGCGCTGGTCGTAGGTGTTGGTGATGGTGCCGGTCGCGGACTGCTCGGTGAGGAGGTTGCCGTTGCCGTCGTAGGTGTTCGTGACCGTCGGGGTGCCGTCATCGAACGCGGTCGTCAAGAGCCGGTCGTCGTTGTCGTACGCGTACGTTGTGACGCCGCCGTTGCCGTCGGTGTGGTTGCGCACCCGGCCGAATGCGTCGTACGAGTACTTCTGCTGCCCGACCGTGTCATCGGGAGCGGTGATCGCGAGCAACTGGCTGTTCGTGTCGTAGCTGTAGCTGGTCTTGGCCGTGTTGCCGGGCGCTTGCGCGGTCTTGACCGCACCCCATGCGTACGGGTCGGTGCCCTTCTTGTTGTACTCGAGCGTCGCGGTCGACGCTTCCGGGCTCCCGCTCTGCCCGTTGGTGCTGGTGGAGGAGAGGTTCCCGGGCCCGTCGTACGTGAAGTCGGTGTCGTTCTTCGACCCGTCGGTGGTCTTCGACGGCAGGTACGCCGCCGCTGCCGAGGAGGAGCCGTAGGTAGCGCTGCTGGTGCTACCGGAGCCGGACTCGGACTGCGTCAACGACTGCCCGTTGTTCGCGTCGTACTTGTTCGTGGTCTTCGACTGCGCCACATCACCGCCCGCCGCTCCGACCGTCGACGTCGCAACGCCGTTGTTCGCCGAGTTGTACGTCCGGGACCGTTCGTTCCCTTCTGGGTCGACGGCCTTGGTCACGAGGTCGTTGCCGTCGAGCGTGTAGCTGGTGTGTGCCGTGTCAGCGATCGCCTTGGACTGGTCGGACCGGGGGTCCGCGACGAGCGTGGAGGTGTCCGATGCGTAGGAGAGTCGGGTCACCGCGGTCCCCGGGGAACCGGCGGTGGTGTTGCGCTGCTCGACCTTCGTGACCCGGTCGGAGGAGTCGTAGGTGAACGCCGTCACGCCGCCCTCGGGCGCCGTGATCGTGGTGAGGTCCCCGCTGGTGTAGCCGAACGTGGTCCGCTTGCCGAGCGCGTCCGTGTACGTGGTGATGTCACCGGCGCTGTTCTTCGTCCATGACACGCTCCGCGAGCTCGAGCCGCTGGACTGGGAGAACGTCTGTACGCCGTTCGCGTACGACGAGTTCGCCGTTCGCGCACCCGTCACGCCAGCCGTGGAAACGAGGCTGGTCAGCTTGTACCGGTCGGACGTGGCGAAGGTGAAGTCGGTGATGTTGCCGTTGCGGTCGGTCACCTTGGTGGGCTGCCCGGCGAGGTTGAACACCGTCATCGAGTTCGACGTCCACCCCTTGAGTTGGTACTGCGTGTCCTCCCCGCTCGGAGTGACGCGGGTCAGGGTCTGCTGCAGACCGGCCGGGGTCTTGAACTGACCCTGTGTACCGGTCGGGGTGAACTGCCACGCCGTCCCGACGGCGTCGGTGTAGATGACACCCTGCGCGTTCGCGGTCAGGTCGCCCGCACCAGCGAGCGCGTACTGCCACCGGTTCGCGTCCATCGTGTTCGTGTTCGCCACGTTCGTCGCCCGCGAGTTGTACGCAGCCCCGATCGTGGTGTTCTGCGTGACCCCGGGCAGGTTCAGCGCGGTCGTGGTGACCAGCAGGTTCCCCGTCCCGACATCGACGCTGGCGTTGGTCTGGTCCGTGATCGGGAACGGCAGCGTCGTCGCGGAGGTCCGCTGACCGGTCCGGTTCGTGTTCCCGGGGCCGCCAGGCAGCGAGTTGTAGGCGCCCTGCAGGTCGACGAGGTAGTTCATCGCCGTCGAGCCCATGTTCTTGATGCGGATCTTGCCGTTCGCACCCACCGCCGTCACGACCGTGTTCGTCACCTTCGACGTCGCGTCGCTGTTGATCGCCGAGGAGGCCGGTTCCGCCGCACCGTCAGCCCACATCTTCGCGTACGAGTCCGCTCCGCTGTCGTTGATGGCCGTGAACGTCACCGCGACCGCCGACAGGCCGCCCTCGACCGTCGGTGCGCCCGCCTGACCGCCGACCTGCACGGTGAACGAACCGCCGGCAGCGATGCTCGAGCTGTTCCGCGTGTCGATCAGTCGACCCTGCAACGGCGTGAACCCGCCGCCCGGGTTCGAGGGCAGGAAGTACCCCTGGATGTCGACGACGAGGTCGATGTTGCCGCCGCCGCTGGCGGTGTCGAGGTAGAACTTCCCGTCGGCGCCGAGTGCGACCTGCGCCTGCATCGCGGTCGTCAGACCCTTGGTCGAGTTGTAGTTCAACACCCCTGTGCTGCCGTCAGCGCCGTTCGGTGTGGGACGCACCCACCCGGCCTTCGCCTCTCGGTTGATCACGATGACGTTCACCGCGACCGCTGCCGCACCAGCAGGGATGCCGTTCTTGCCCGTCACCTGCAGCGTGCGCCGCGACCCCGGCGGCAGCACTCCGGCAGAGGACGCGCCGGTTCCGTCACGGGTGTCCAACGCCCGGACCGGCGACATCGCCGTGAACCCGCCCGCGGACGCACCGTTCTGCGTGGACGTGTAGTACCCGGTGACGTCGATGATGACCGTCGACTGGGCCGTGTCGGTCTTCACCTGGATGCTGCCGTCGTCCGCGACTGCCAGGAGCCCGGTGTTCGACGTGTTCCCGCCCACACCCGAGTTGTAGATCGTCAGCAACGTCGCTGCGTCCCCCGAGTCCGCGCGCGCCTGCAGCTGCCCCGACCCGTTCGGGTCCGCGATCGTCACCATGAACGTGATGGCACCGATCCCGGACGACGGCAGCCCTGCGACCCCGGCGACCTGAACCGTCCGCCACGTCCCGGCGCTGGTCCCACCGCCGAGCACGCGAGCGTTCGACGGCATCGGGACGAACTGGCCACCCGTTCCCGTCACCGCCGCCTGCGCAGGCGCCGGCTGACTCACGGACACCAACAACGACCCCAGCAGCGCGAGCAACGCCACCACGGCGAACACTGACCAACGGACACGGCGCGACAAGGACGCAGCGAACACGCGAAGAACCCCTCAACAGCTGCGTGCAGCGCACAGCCCCCATGGCCGACCTGAGCAACCACCCAGGACGCTACGGAGCCATCCTCACCACCGCACCCCCAGAAGCGAAGGTAGAAGTTCGATCACGAAACGACTTTCATGCCGCATCGCTCCCGGAGGCTCGTCCGGTCCGCACAGCCAGGGCACCCCGCGCCCTCAGAGCCGCGCGTACCGCGCCCGGAAGAAGCTGTACACGCCGAACGCCACGAACCCGATGCCGATCGCCACGAGCACCACGGTGCCCCCGGGCATCTCGTGCAGCGCGTCGAAGGCGCCGTCGAGGCCCGTGGCCTGGTCCGGGTCGCTCCGGAACGCCGCGACGGCGATGAGGACACCGACCGCGACGACCGCGACGCCCTTGAGCACGTAGCCGACGACGCCGAGCACGGTCACCGCGTGCTCGATGGGCTGCCGCGGGCGGACGAGCTGCTTCCAGAACGACCGACGCGCCCCCTCGACGACGAGCGCGATGCCGATCGCGATCGCGACGAGCGCCACGAGCAGCAGGAGGAACACCCCGCCCGGCGTCGCGATGGCCTTGGCTGCGGCGGTCCGCGAAGATCCGCTCGAGCTCGTCCCGGCCCCGGTCGCGTACTGCATCGCCGACCACGAGATGGCGCCGTAGACCACGGCCTTGCCGGCGTTCTTGAGTCGGGCGCCCCAGGCGCGAGCGCTGTCGCTCCGCCCACCGACGACGGCCTCGATGACGAGGCGGATGGTGAGGGCAGCGGTCCCGATGGCGACCACCCAGAGCAGGAACACCCCACCGGGCACCCGCTCGATCTGCTGCAGGGCGCCGGACTGATCCGTCTCGCTCCCGCCGGCTGCACTGCCGATGCCGAGCAGGATCACGAGGTACCCGATGAGGAGGTGCACCACACCGCTGCCGATGAACCCGCCGCGTGCCACCAGTTCGAACCAGCGGCTGTCGGCCACCCGCCGTGCCTGCCGTCCGGCGTCCTTGACCGCCCGTTCCGCCGTTCCGCTCATCGGTCCAGCGTGCCCGTCGGGGACGGTCCTGTCCGGACCGCGTGCGGTCCCCGGACCGCCCCGGTGACGGGCCGGGAGGACGGGCCTGGAGGCGCGTGGCCAGGCCGCCACGCGCCTCCAGGCCGACGACGGGACGGACTGGGGGCGCGGTGCGGGCCCGCCTCGCGCCTCTCCCCACCGGCACGGCCGGACCGTCGCTGGCGCGACGGGCCGGAACCGGCGGCGTGGCCCCAGGCAGTCAGTCACCCTTGACGTTGACGACCTGCCGCAGCGTGTGCCGGACGCGGACCAGGTCGGCGGCGTCCGCCATCACCTGGTCGATGTCCTTGTACGCCGCCGGGATCTCGTCGAGGAACGCGTCCGTGTCGCGGTACTCGATCCCGACCATCGCGGCGCGGAGCTCGTCGTGCGTGAAGGTCTTCCGCGCCGCGGACCGGGAGAACCGACGGCCGGCACCGTGCGGGGACGACTCGAGCGACGGCTTGTTGCCCAGGCCCTCCACGACGTAGGACGCGGTCCCCATCGAGCCCGGGATGAGTCCAGGCTGCCCGGCCCGCGCCTGGATCGCGCCCTTCCGGGAGACCCACACGCTCTTCCCCCAGTGCGTCTCGCGCTGGGTGAAGTTGTGGTGGCAGTTGATCCGCTCCTGCTCGTCGACCGCGGTGCCGAGCACCTCGGCGAGCTGCCGGACGACGCGGTCCATCATCTCCTCGCGGTTGAGCAGGGCGAAGTGCTGCGCCCACCGGAGCTCGGCGATGTACCGGTCGAACTCCGGGGTCCCCTCGACGAGGTAGGCCAGGTCGGGGTCCGCCAGCTCGATCCACCAGCGCCGCATCAGCTGCTTCGCGACCCGGATGTGCCGCTGGGCGATCTTGTTGCCGACGCCCCGCGACCCGGAGTGCAGGAACAGCCAGACCCGGTCGGCCTCGTCGAGCGAGACCTCGATGAAGTGGTTGCCCGACCCGAGCGTGCCGAGCTGGTTCCGCCACCCGCCGTGCGCGCCCGCGGGGTCGAACCCGGCCGCCTCGGCCATCGTCTCGAGCTCGGCGATGCGCGGCTCGGCGGTCGCGACGATCTTCCGGTTCGACGCGCCGGCGGACAGCGGGATCGCACGCTCGATCTGCTCGCGGAGGCCGCGCAGGTCGGACGGCAGGTCGGCCGCGGAGAACTGCGTCCGGACGGCGATCATGCCGCACCCGATGTCGACGCCGACGGCGGCGGGCATGACCGCGCCGAGGGTCGGGATGACGGAGCCCACGGTGGCGCCGAGGCCGAGGTGGGCGTCGGGCATGAGGGCGAGGTGCGGGAACACGAACGGCATCCGCGCCGTCGTGCGGGCCTGCTGCTCGGTGGTCTCCTCGAGCAGGGAGGCCCAGCTGAGCAATCGGTCGGTGATGTGCTGCATGGTGGTTCGTCTCGCTTTCCGTGACGGTCGGCGGCCGTCGGGTGACGGCCGGGGGTGACGGTCCGGGACGGTGCCTGACTGCCGACCGGTCCACCCGAGCCGAGGTCGGGTGGGAGACGGGAGGGCAGGAGACGGGACGCCCCGGGCCGGGTGGGCTCGCGGGGCGTCGGGTGACGGTCGCGTGCCTACGCGGGGTTGCGGAGGGACTGGCTCGCGTACTGCCGTTCGGACAGCACGACGAGTGCGTCGAGCTGGAGCTCGACCCACTGTTCGGGGTGCTGTACGGCGCGCATGCGCAGTCCTTCCGTGGTGCCCGGGGCGGACGTCCTGCCGGTGGGCAGGAGGACGACAGTAGTGCGACACGCCCGGGGCGCACAAGAGCGACACGCCCGGGCGTGGTCGTCGGTGGCGCGGGCGGCGCGGGCGGCGCGGTCGGCGCGCCGGACGTGCTCGTCGGGCATCAGTCCGCGCGGCCCTCGAGACGCTGGCGGAGTCGCTCCAGCACGGCGCCGGCCTCGGCGAGCACGCGACGGTCGGCTGCGGACGACGCCGCCATGGCCTCGACGAGCACCCGTTCGGCGGCCTCGTCGTAGACCGCGAGCCGGCGCTCGGCGAGCTCGGTCAGCCCGACCTCGGTGCTCCGACCGTCACCGCGGGCGAGCCGGCGCTCGACGAGCCCGTCCCGCTCCATCGCGGCGACGAGGTTGCTGACCGTCGAGCGCGCGAGCCCCAGCGCCCGTCCGAGGGCGGTCGGGCTCGACCACCCGTCGGCGTCGAGTCGCCGGAGGACCTCGATCTGGGCGTCCGGGATGTCGGGCAGGTCACCGGAGCGGCGCGCCGTGGTGAGGAGCGCACGGCGGAAGGGCCCGATCTCCGCGCTCAGGCGGCGGGCCGCGTCGGACAGGCCGTGGTCGTTCGGGCGGGTGGACACCCTCTCAGCGTACTCACCGGAACTACGTCTGCAACAAACGCATTCCGGGTGCAAACTCGAATGCATGGACATCACCACGAGCGTCGAACACCCCGTCCCCGAGCAGGACCTCTCCGGCATCGTCGGACACCGGTTCATCTACACCTACGCCAACGGCTGGCAGTACGAGATGTACGTCAAGAACGCCACCACCATCGACTACCGGATCCACTCGGGCATGGTCGGCGGTCGCTGGGTCAAGGACCAGCAGGTCGACCTCGTCGCCCTGACCGCCGGCGTGTACAAGGTGTCGTGGAACGAGCCGACCGGCACGAGCGTCGTCGTCACCGTCGTCCCGGGCGAGCGCGTGCTGCACGGCACGATCTTCTTCCCGCACTGGGTGGAGGAGGACGGCAGCAAGACCGTGCTCTTCCAGAACGACCACCTCGACCGCATGCGCGAGTACCGCGACCAGGGCCCGACCTACCCGATCTACGTCGTGCCCGAGTTCGCGCACATCACGCTGTTCGAGCACGTGGGCGAGGACGACGAGACCGTGGTCGACACAGCGCCCGCCGACCTGCCCGCCGGCTTCGCGGACCGGACGAACTGATGCGCCCGATCACCCTCGACCACCGGGGCCGGACGGTCCGCGGCTGGGAGCTCGGCACGGACGAGCCCGGACGCCCGGCGGTCCTGCTCGTGCACGGCTTCGGCAGCACGGACACCGGCGGCCAGCAGTTGTTCGTGCAGACCGCCCGTCGGCTCCACGAGCACGGAGCGGTGGTCCGCTCGTACAGCCGCCTCGGCCACGGGACGAGCGACGGCGAGTTCGCCGACATCACCATCGGTGACGAGGTCGACCAGGTCGAGTCGATGATCCGGACGCTCGCCGCGGACGCCGGAGCACCGGTGCACGTGGTCGCGCACAGCCTCGGCGCCGTGGAGTCCGCGACGGCAGCGGCCCGGGTCCCCGAGCTCGTCGCCTCGCTGACGCTGTGGTCGCCGGCGGGCGTCGTCGTCGACGACATCGCGAGCAAGGACGAGATCCAGGGGCAGCCACTCGCGCCGGCCCGCGAGCAGGGGTACTTCGACTTCGGCGGGATGGCGCTCGGCACGGCGTTCATCGACGAGGTCACGGCCGGCCTCGACGTGTACGCCGGGATCGACCGCTACACCGGACCGGCCGAGGTCCTGCACGGCACGGCCGACCAGATCGTGCCGCTGTCGTACGGCGAACGGTACGGCGAGGTGCTGCCCCGGGCAGCCTTCACCCCGGTCGAGGGCGCGGACCACGGCTGGTCCTCGGTGCCGTTCCGACGGCTCCTGCTCGATCGGCTGGTCGCCTTCGTCGGACTCGCGGACGGCTCCTGACGGTTCCGCGGTGCGGCGTCGAGCCACCCACGGTGACCGCGGTCGTCACGCCGGTGTGAACACCACCCCGGCGGCACCGGGGGTGCCGTCCCACGCCGTCGCACCGGCCGCGATCGCCCGCGCGAGGACGTCTCCCCCCTGCTCGCCCGAGGTCCGGGAGGTGTCACACACCACCCGGACCCCGAGCGTGCGGCTGATGCGGACCATCGACCGCACCTGCGCTGCCGAGGTGGAACCGGGGTCGCCGATCAGCAGGAACGTCGGGGGCGGTGTGAAGCTGCTGAGCGCCGCCCCCCAGCCGTACACCCGGTCGAGCCGACTGACATACTGCGAGGAGACGAGCCAGCCGTAGCGATCCGCCTCGGTGGACGCGTCGACGACGATCACCGTGCCGTCCACGGAGCACCTCCGGACGGCTGGAGGGGGACAGCATGGAGGACCGACCGGGCGACCTGCGTCGAGTCGCGGTCGTGATCGAGGACGACCTCGACATCCGCTACCTGCTCGAACAGGTGCTCACACAGGCCGGGTTCTCGACCGTGAGCACGGGGAACGGCGAGGACGGCGTCCGTGCCGTCCTCGCCCACGAACCGCTGGTCACCACCCTCGACGTCTCGCTGCCGGGGATCGACGGCTTCGAGGTCGCCCGCCGCATCCGGTCCGGGAGCAACACCTACATCGTGATGATCTCGGCGATGGGCGACGAGATCGACGTCCTGCAGGGGCTCGAGGCCGGCGCGGACGACTACATCGTGAAGCCGTTCCGCCCCCGTGAGCTGCGCGCTCGGCTCGGTGCGATGCTGCGCCGCCCACGATCGGTCGTGGACGGCTCCGACACCGCGGGGGTGGACGGCGGCCCGCACGCCGCGGTCGGCGACGGCCCGCACGCCGCCGTCGGTGGCGGGCAGCCCCGTCCCGAGCTGCCGGTGCCGGGCGCCGGCGCCGAGCCCCTCGCGGACGTCCCGCCGCAGCCCGCCACGACCGGCGCGTCCGCGTCGGGCGTCGCTGAAGTTGCTCCTGGAGCCGGGGCGTCGGCTGCGAGTGCCTCCGAGCCGTCCGCGGTCCCGCACGACCCCTCCGCCTCGTGGGTCGAGCACAACGGGCTCGCACTCGACCCCGACGCTCGTCTCGCCGAGGTCGACGGCACCCCGGTGGAGCTCACGAAGACCGAGTTCGACCTCATCGCCACCCTGCTCGAGTCGCGGCGCCGCGTGCGCTCGAAGGGCGACCTGGCCCTGGCGCTGCGGAACGACGCCTACGTCACCACGCACTACGTCGGTGACGCCGACCGCCGGAACGTCGAGGTGCACATGGCGAACCTCCGTCGGAAGCTCGGTGACGACCCCAACGCGCCGCGGTTCGTCGTGACGGTCCGGGGTGTCGGGTACCGCCTGACGGGCCCCGGCGATCCGGGGTTCGCAGCCGGCTGAGTCGCGGTCGCACACGCGGATCAGACCCGGTACCCGAACTGGCGCCGGAGCAGCTTCCCGATCATGCCCAGCGTCTGCAGCGCCGTGATCACCGCCAGCACCGGCCAGCCGAACCACAGGATCGTGGACTGCGCGACGACGTCGAGCTGCAGCCAGCCGTACACCGCGGCCGCCATCACCAGGACGACCACCACCACGGGCGCGAGGTAGCCGTTGCCCGAACCGCGCTCGGCCTTCGCCTGCTCGGCCCAGTTGTCGGTCTGCTTCTTGCTCGCGAACCGCGTCCACGCCCGGAGGAAGTGCCCGAGCCGGATCCACATGTAGACCTCGGCGGGCACCGCAGCCAACGCGAAGACCACGTCACGCCACGTCCGGTGCTTCATCGACGCGACCACGCGCAGGTTGAGGGCGACGGCAGCGATCGGGGGCAGCAGCCACACGGGGCTGAAGACGAAGGCGCCGATCGACAGCGACGCCACCAGCAGGAGCACGAACAGCACGCGGGTGACGAAGTTCGTGAGCATCGACGCGTGCTCGACCCACCGCAGCCGCAGGTTCGGGTGGAACGGCTGCCCCTTCGTGTCGCCGCGCTGCCCGGGCCACATGAGCTCGATCGCGCCGAAGTTCCACTTCACCTGCTGCGCGTCGAGCCCGCGGAGGGTGTGCATCCCGCCCACGTCCGCACGGGCGCGCGCGCTGATCTTCGTGAGGTACCCGGCGCTCTTGATCTGCAGGGACAGCAGCGAGTCCTCGACCTCGCTGTCCTTGACCCAGGGCGACCCCTGGTGGTTGACCTCCATCACCTCGTGCAGGGCGCGCATCGAGAAGATCGAGAACTGGCCCCCGAGCACGGCCATGTTCCGGCCCTTGAGCATGTTCTGCATGTTGAAGGCGGCGAACTGGGCACGCTGTCCGGCGATCAGGAACCGCGGGACCAGGCCGCGGAACGGTGCGTCGTCGATGGAGTAGATCGCGGAGATGCCGCCGATGCGTGCATCCGAGACGATCTCCTGCGCGAGCCACTCGACCGCCTCGGGGTGCGCGGTCGTGTCGCCGTCCACCCCGAGCATGTAGTCGCAGCCCTCGATGAGGCTGAAGCCGTAGTTGAGCGCGCCGACCTTCTTGTCCGGGTTCTCGCCGATGTCGTGCACGTAGACCTCGGTCTCCTGCACGGCGTCCCCGTGCTCGATCCGGTGCGGTCCCGCGTAGGCGGCCGCGATGTCGAAGGTCGCGTCGGTGGTGTTGTTGATGACGACGTGGACGACGTCCGGGACGCGGGTCTGCGCGAGCAGGGAGTCGAGGACCGCGGCGATGCTCTCGGCTTCGTTGTACGCCGGGATGACGCACCCGATCGTCGGGCGGTAGTCCGGCAGCGACGCGAGGTCGTCGAGGACGGCTGCGGCCAGCTCGGGGTCGTGGCGGACGGTGTACCGGGTCGGCACGCCCGTGGTCGGGGCTGCGGTCGGTCGGGTCGTCGACATGGTGGCTCCTGATCGGTCGGCGTGGTGCTGTGGTCGCGATCAGCCTCACCCGGCGTCCTCTGGCCGCGCGCTAGCATGGCGCTGCGGATCCTCAAGATCTGCTCTGGGACCGGGGGAGCGATGAGGCGGACGTCATCGAGGCCGTTCCTCGTCGCGGCGGTCGTCACGACGGGAGCGCTGGCGCTCACCGCGTGCGGCACCCCTCCGTGGGAGTCCGCGGCGACGGACCGGGCGACCCGCGACCCCGGTCGGGCAAGCGCGTCGGCGTCGGCGTCGGGCTCGCCCAGCACGGCCGCGAGCACCCCGTCAGCACGACCGGGCGGCGACCTCGTCGACGGCGCCCTGAGCCGGACGGTCCGCGCCGGTGACCTCGTCGTCGGCGTGCGGTACTGGTCGACGCTGCCGCTGCAGGACTGGACCGCGGGCTCCGCCAAGCCGCTGTCGATGTCCGTCTCCACCCGCGGGGGCTCCGACGTCCGGCTGGTCCGTGCGGCGGTGGAGACCTCCGCCCTGGCACGCGACGGGAGCGACCTCCCACCCGGCGGCCAGCCGGGAGCGCAGACGGACCCGTCGGGCTTCGCGGTCTCGCGTCCGCAGTCCTGGTCGGGCACGTTCGTCCTCGGCCCGACGGACGACCGCACCGCGACCCTGCGGGTGGTGGTGACCCTGGTGTTCACCGAGGGTTCGGGCGATTCGCGCACCCAGCAGACCGCGACGGACGTGCTCTCGGTCGGCCTCCCGACCGACGGCTGACCCGGGACTCCGTCGGGCATCGGCGACACCGGGGGTCAGGGCCGCTCGAGGTCCTCCAGCCGGTACCCGCGGTCGTCCGTCGAGGTCACGGCCCAGGTCGTCGAGGACCCGACCGTCGCTCCGTCGGCAGGGTCCCCGGTCGACGGCATCTCGAGTTCGGCGCGCCACCCGGCGAGGTCGCACTCCTCCTGCCTGACCAGGACGACGACGCGGTCGTCCCCCTCGGTCCAGACGGTCGCGTCCGGCGGGACCAGACGCTGGAGGGCCGCGACGAGCCGGTCCCGGTGCACGACCCCCGCCCCGGGACCGAAGGCCGTCGTCACCAGCGCGGCGTCGTCGAGGGAGACGACCAGCCGCACGAAGGACACCTGGTGGTAATCCGCTCGGGCGAGGACCCTCGTGACGCCGCGGAGCACGTCCGACCGCCGCTGCACGTCCTTCGGGGGCTCGTCACGGGTCGATGCTGACCGGATCAGGGTGCACACCAGTGCGACCGCGAGCACGACGACCAGCCACACGACCAGGATCCGGGTCGCGTCCCCGGCCAGGAGTGCCGCTCCGATCAGCACCAGGAAGGTGCCGACGCTGGTGACCCCGACGTCCAGGAAGCCTCGTCGGACCTCGGGGTGCCGGCCGCCGAGCCGGCGACGGGTCACCAGGACCACCAGGAGCAGGGCGAGGCCGCTGCCGATGGCCGTCCAGAGGAGCAGCGGGTTCACCGCGCGCCCCCGGTCCTGCCGGGCCCGCCCACCGGGATCGTCATGGTCACGGTCGTCCCCTCCCCGAGCACGCTCGACACCGTCAGGTCCCCGCCGTGGCGTTCGGCGATCTGTCGGCAGATCGCGAGCCCGAGCCCGGTCCCGTGGATGGTACTGCTGCGGACCGCTTCGGCACGGAAGAACCGTTCGAACAGGTGCGTCTGGTCCTCGTCGTCGATCCCGATGCCGTCGTCACGGACGATGACCCACGCTCGGTCACCCACGGCGTGCGCGCCGAGTTCCACCCACCCGCCGGCGTGGTTGTACTTCACCCCGTTGCTGACGAGGTTGTCGACGACCTGCCGGACCCGGAAGGCGTCCGCCACCACCGGCACCGGCCCGGAGCGCACCGGGAGGCGCAGCTCGACGCCGGCCGCCCGGGCGGCCGGTCCTGCCGCTTCGACCGCCGCCTCGATGACGTCCACGAGGTCACAGGGAGCGAGGACGAGGTCGACCCGGTCCTCCCGCGCCGCCTGGAGGATGCCGCTGACCAACTCGACCAGCCGTTCGGCGTTGCGGGCCGCGACGTCGAGCATGCGTTCGGCGGTCTCCGGGAGCCCCGGCACCTCGCGAGCGAGCTCGACCGAACCGAGCACGGCCGTCGTCGGCGTCCGCAGTTCGTGCGACACCGACGCCACCAGGTCGTCGCGGGCGTCCAGCGCGCTGCGTTCCGCCGTCACGTCCCGGGCGACGAGCACCCCGCCCCCGGTGTCCGGCGGGAGCAGGCGCGTGTTGATCGAGTAGGTCCGCACCGCTCCGTCACCCGGACGCACCGCGACGAGGACGTCCTCGAGCTCGTCGCCGTCGAGTGTGCGCCGGACGAGCTCGGCGAGCGAGGCGTCGCCCGGCGCCGACGCCAGGTCGTCGAGCGCGCTGCCCTGCCGGCCGTGGTTCGCGACCGTCGTGCCGCCCTCGGCGTCGAAGGCCAGCACGTCGAAGTCGACCGAGTCGAGGGTCGCACGGACGAGCTCCTCCCGTGCGACGACGGCGGTGAGCCGCTGCTGGAGGAGCACGGTCTGGCGCCGGAGCAGTTCCTGACGCGCGCGGGCCCGGGCGGCGAGGACCGCCGCCGTGCCGCTGACCGCGACGATGACCAGGGGCAGGGAGATCAGCCGCGCGGTGTCCGCGGTGTCGATGACGTCCCATTCGCGCGGCGCCCCGATCCACAGCAGGACGACGGTGATCCCGGCGGTGCTCGCCGCTCCCGGGAGGCCGAACGCGTACCCGGCCCACAGCGCCGGCAGGACGAAGAGCGCGCTGACGCCGATCGACGGGACGTCCCCGCGGATGAACGCGATCCCGGCGACGTCGAGCGCCAGGACGAGGGCGAACCACCGGGGGTCGGCACCGGGTCGGGCGAGCGCGGTGACGACGAGGGCGACCAGCGGCAGCGCCGCGCCGAGCGTCGCGAGGACACCGACCTCCTGTCGGTCGACGACGAGCACGAACGCGATCACCGGCATGATCCCGGTGACGACCGCGAGCTGGTTGCGGAAGGCCCGCCGACCGGCCCCGTCCTCGTCGATCCGAGCTGGCTGCACCATGGGCCCATGCTGCCACCGGAGCGGTCGGGGTACGTCCCGCTGATGGTCGGCTGTACCCCCGGGGCAGGCTGGGTGCATGAGCGAACGGACCCGGGACACCCCCGACGCGACCGACGACGAGGAGCGGGTCGACGGCTACGTCCCGCTCCGCTCCTACGGTGCGGTCGGTGACGGGCGGACGGTGGCGCTCATCGCGCTCGACGGCCGCATCGACTGGCTGCCCATCCCGTCGATGGACTCGCCACCCGTGTTCGCGAGCATCCTCGACGCCGAGCACGGCGGCCACGTCGCGCTCCGTCCGACCGGGGACGCCGAGGTCTCGCGCGAGTACCTGCCCGGGACGAACGTCCTCGTCACGACCTGGACGACCCCGACCGGGGAGGTGACCGTCTCCGACGCCATGGTGACCGGGGTCGCCGGACGGTTGCCGTGGGCCGAGGTCGCGCGGTGCGTCCAGGGGGTGCGCGGATCGGTGGAGCTCGAGTGGGCCGTCGTCCCCGGCACCCTGCTGAACACCGCCGAGCCGAAGCGGCTCGACACCGCGAACGGTGCCGTCATCGGCATCGACGGCGTCACCATCGCGATCGTCGAGCAGGGCTTCGAACCGGTGCACGACGACGGCCCCCGGTTCTCCGGCCGGTTCACCGCGACGCCAGGGTCGAAGCACATCCTCACGATCGTCGGGACCCAGGACGAACCGATCTTCATGCCGAAGCCCGAGGCGGCCCTCGCGGCGATGGACCGCACGATCGCGAACTGGTCGACGTGGTCCGAGGCGTTCCACTACGACGGCCCGTGGTCCGAGGCCGTGCAGCGGAGCGCCCTCGCCCTGAAGCTGCTCATCTACTCCCCCACCGGCGCCATCGCCGCGGCACCGACCACGAGCCTGCCGGAGGACCGGACCGGCGGGAAGAACTGGGACTACCGCTTCGCCTGGGTCCGCGACCTGTCGTACACGGTGCACGCGCTCACCCGGTTCGGCCTGCGCGAGGAGACCCACGCGGCCGTGTCCTGGGTGATGCGCACCATCGCCGAGCACGACGAGGACATGCCGATCTTCTACGAGCTCGACGGCTCGGCGAGCGACGGCGTCGAGGAGCGCGACGTCCCGGGGTGGCAGGGCATCGGCCCGGTGACGATCGGGAACCGCGCGGGCGACCAGCTCCAGCTCGGCGTCTGGGGCGACGTCTTCGAGATCCTCCGGCAGTACGTCCGTGCCGGCAACGTCATCGACCGGAAGACGGCGACGGTCCTGCAGGGCCTCGCGGACGACGCGTGCCACCGGTGGGAGGAAGCCGACTCGGGCATGTGGGAGCTCCAGGACACCCAGCACTACGTGTCGAGCAAGATCGGCTGCTGGCAGGCTCTGGACGCCGCCGTCGAGCTGCACGACGCCGGCATGATCGACGGCCCGCGGGACAAGTGGGTGGAGAACCGCGAACTCATCGAGCAGTGGGTCGCCGAGCACGGGTGGGACGAGGAACGCGGCTACTACGTGATGTACCCGGGCTCGGACGAGCTCGACACCTCGATCCTGCTGCACGCGATGAGCGCCTTCGACCGCGGTCCCCGGATGGCGTCCACGATCCGCGCGATCGAGGAGCAGCTGCAGCGCGGCCCGCTCGTCTACCGCTACTCGGGCATGGAGCAGGAGGAGTCGCCGTTCGTCGCCTGCTCGTTCTGGCTCGCCGCCGCGATGGCGTGCACGGGCCGGGTCGACGACGCCGCGGCGCTGATGGACGCGATTGTGGCGCAGGCGAACGACGTCGGGCTCTACAGCGAGATGATCAGCGAGGACGGCTCCTTCATGGGGAACCTCCCGCAGGGCCTGTCGCACCTGGCGCTCATCCAGGCCGCGCTGACCATCGAGGAGGTCCGGACCCAGCAGGCCGGCTCCGACGAGACTGGCGGGAGCGACCGCACGGAGTGATCATGGAGGGGTCATGAACGACGTCGACGCACGCATGGACCGGCTCCGGCGCGCTGCTCGGTACCGGTACGAGCGGCTCGTCGAGAGCGAGATCGAACGGGGGTCGCTCGACCCCGACGAGGTCCGCGAGGAACGACGGCTGCTCCGCGCGAAGGACGTCGGCCAGCACGCCCGGGCGCTCATCGAGGAAGCCGAACGCCGCGGTGTCTTCGAGGGGAACCCCTACCACGGCAAGCCGCTGCCCTCGAACGACGGCCGACACGACCCGGACTGGTGGATCCGGTCGAAGATCGAGCGCGAGCAGATCACCGGGATCGCCCCGCCTGCGTTCGCCCTCCGGAAGGAGGACGCCGAACTCGACGAGCACCTCGATGCGCTGTCGGTCGAGCGTGACGTCCGCGACGTCCTCGAGGACTTCAACGCCCGCGTGAAGGAGGCTCGTCGGCAGCTGCTCGGCGGCCCGCCGGTCGTGACGCCGCTCCGGGACGTCGATGCGGAGGTCGTGGCGTGGCGGGACCGCCGGGAGGCACGGGCCGCCTCCGACGCGGCAGCGGCGGCCGCGCAGGCGGCCGCGTCCGACACCCGACCGTCCCGGTGGTGGCGCCGGCGTCGCTGACGCGATCCGCGCCTCCCGTCCGACCCACGACGCACGCCCGTCCCGCCCGACGCACACGACGATCCGGCCACGACGCACGAGAGCGCCGCCCCCTGTCGGGGACGACGCTCTCGGCGTTGGTGCGGTCTTACTTGATCTTGGCGGTGATGGTGGCGGTGCCGACGAGGAGGCCGCGCTTGACGGCGTCGGTGCCGAAGGTCTTGTTCAGCAGGCCGGCAGCGTCCTCGGAGATGTGGACCGTGGTGCCGGT
>NZ_BMOI01000009.1 GCF_014646995.1 Curtobacterium luteum
CAGGCTTGCACTGCCCGGCCTTGGGTGGTCGCGGCGCCCCCGGCGGTGGACCGTCCGGCGGTCACGAACTGTCGCTCTCGCGCCCGCCGACCGACGGTTCGTGACCGCTCGCCGGACCTGCGCGTGGTGTCGTGACCGCCGGGGCCGGGGCCGAGGCCCTGAGCCCGCGCGGCCCCGAGCCCGCGCGCCCGTCAGGCCGGGAGCAACTCGTGCACGCGGCGCACCCGGTCGAGCCACCACGACGTCCGCTCCGGCGACGCAGCGTGCCGCTCGAGCAGAGCCCGGTCGACCTCGACCCGACGGACCGCGATCCGGCCCCCGACCGGCAGCAGCGGTTCCGCCGTCACGTCGCCGCGGAACATCGCCGCCGTCCCGAGCCCCGCCGCGAATCCCGGCGCCATCGACCGCGCAGCGAGGAACGCACCCATCCCCAGGCCGACGGAGGTGTCGAGCGCGCTGGAGACCACGCACGGGAGACCGGCCTCGGCCACGATCCGGGCAGCCGCCGAGACCCCACCGAGGGGCTGCGCCTTGACCACGAGCACGTCGGCCGCTCCGGCACGGGCGACCGCGAGCGGGTCGGCGGCCTTCCGGACGCTCTCGTCGGCCGCGATGCGCACCCCGAGGCCGTCGATCCGCGACCGCAGGGACGCGAGCTCCTCGACCGAGGCCACCGGCTGTTCTGCGTACTGCAGGTCGAACACGGCGAGCCGCTCGAGTGCCGTCGTCGCCTCGTCGACGGACCACAGGCCGTTCGCGTCCACCCGGACATCGGCGTCGGGACCCATCACCCGTCGGACCTCGGCGACGCGGGCGACGTCGTCGTCGACGGTCGTGCCGGGCTCGGCGACCTTCACCTTCGCGGTCGTGCAGCCCAGGTAGCGTGCGAGCAGCTCGGCGACCTGCTCCGGGTCGACCGCGGGCACGGTCGCGTTGACCGGCACGGCGTCGAGCGCGGGTTCGTGTGCGGTCCACCCGAAGTCGATCGCGGCGTCGAGCCACGCGCTGGCCTCGGCATCGTCGTACTCCACGAAGGGGGAGAACTCGGTCCAGCCCTCGGGACCACGGAGGACGAGGGCCTCGCGGGCCGTGATCCCGCGGAACCGGACGCGCATCGGCAGGGACACGACGTGGGCGTCGGCGAGGAGTTCAGCGAGGTCGGGGCGCACGGTGACCATCCTCCCAGGCGCGTCCAGGGTGCCCCACGGTTGTTCGGAGGGGACCGCCAGCGCAGGGCATTAGCATGCACCGGTCGGCTTCGGTCGACAGGCATGTCGGAGGGGCCCGGTCCCGCCGAACGGACCGGAAGAGGGAGGCTCGGTGTCCCCGGACCCGCAGCGAGGAGCAGCACCACGCGGTGCGACTCCGCAGCAGCGCGCCGCGGTGCAGCAACGCACCACGCGGCAGCGCGCAGCACAACCCCGGACCGCGGCGGCCGCCCGTCCCCAGCCGCAGCAGCGACCGGCGACGCCGACCCCGTCGGGCCAGCGTGCGAAGGCCCCGTCGGGCCAGCGTCCGACGGCCCCGAGCGACGAGTTCGCACGCCTCGTCCAGCGGAACACGGTCGACGTCCGGAACGCCCCGGGTCGCACGCACCGTCGCCGCAACCCGCTCGTCGGCAAGATCGCCCTCGGTCTCGCGGTGGTCTGCGCGGCGATCGACGCGAGCGCCTTCGCGGTGTTCGTCGGCGGGGACACCACCTTCGCGTTCGGCATCTGCTTCGTCACCGTGTTCCTGACCCTGGTCGCCGCGGTCCTCGGCTTCATCGCGGCGGTCGGCTCGCTCGGCCGGTGGTACGGCGCGATCGGCGTCGTCGTGGCGTTCCTCGCCAACCCGGTGATCCTCATCGTGCTCATCGTGGTCGTGGCCCCCGAGCTCCTCACCGACATGGGCGGCAGCGCGACCTGACCGGAGTCACCCGGCAGCGTGCCCTGCCCGGAGTCACCCGGCAGCGTGCCCTGCCCGGATCCACCCGGCAGCGCGACCTGACCGGATCCACCCCGGCCGCCGCTCCGCACCGGGTGCCGCCCGCGACGGGACGGTCGGACGGCGGCGGTACGTTGGGAGCATGGCTGCTCCCGTCTCCGACCTGTTCGACCCCGACGTCTGGACCGCGGCTCCGATCGCGGAGCAGTTCACCGACATCACGTACCACAAGCACGTCTCGCAGGGGATCGTCCGGGTGGCCTTCGACCGGCCGGAGGTCCGCAACGCCTTCCGCCCGCGGACGGTCGACGAGCTGTACCGCGCCCTCGACGACGCCCGCCAGGACCCCCGCGTCGGGGTCGTCCTGCTCACCGGCAACGGCCCGAGCCCGAAGGACGGCGGCTGGGCCTTCTGCTCCGGCGGCGACCAGCGGATCCGTGGGCGCAGCGGCTACCAGTACGTCGGCGACGAAGGGGCCCCGCCCGAGGGTGTCGACCCGGCCGCGGCGCAGGCGTCGATGGGCCGACTGCACATCCTCGAGGTGCAGCGGCTCATCCGGATGATGCCGAAGGTCGTCATCGCGGTCGTCCCGGGGTGGGCGGCCGGCGGCGGACACTCGCTGCACGCGATCTGCGACCTCACCATCGCGAGCGCCGAGCACGGGAAGTTCAAGCAGACCGACGCCGACGTCGGATCGTTCGACGGGGGCTACGGCAGCGCCTACTACGCCAAGCAGATCGGGCAGAAGTTCGCGCGTGAGGTCTTCTTCCTCGCGCAGGAGTACTCCGCCCAGCGCGCGTACGAGATGGGCGCGGTGAACGCCGTCGTGCCGCACGAGGACCTCGAGCGCGAGGCGATCCGCTGGGGCGAGATCATCCTCGGCAAGTCCCCGACGGCGATCCGCATGCTCAAGTACGCGTTCAACGCGGTCGACGACGGCATGGTCGGCCAGCAGGTCTTCGCCGGCGAGGCAACGCGCCTCGCCTACGGCACCGACGAGGCCGTCGAGGGGCGGGACTCCTTCCTCGAGAAGCGCAAGCCGGAGTGGACCTCCTTCCCGTGGCACTACTGAGGCGCGCCTGATGCCCCGTCCGCTGGTCGCGGTGGGCGCGTCCGACCCGTTCGCCGTGCTGCGCGGCCTGGAGGCAGCACTCGCCGGCGGCCCCGCGCTGCTCCCCGTCGCCGAGAGGACCCCAGCGCTGCCGACACGGCCTCCCGCGGACGTCGCGCAGCGGGTCGCCCTGGTGGTCGAGACGAGCGGCTCCACCGGGACCGGGAAGCGGGTCGCGCTGTCGTCGGAGGCGCTCCTCGCCGGAGCGGCCGCCGCCGACGCGGCGCTCGGCGGCCCGGGCGCGTGGGTGCTCGCGCTGCCGACGCACTACATCGCCGGCCTCAACGTCCTGACGCGATCGATCGCCGCCGGGTCGACCCCGGTCGTCGTGCCGGCCGGCCACTTCGACCCGGCCGGGTTCGCGGACGCCGCGGCGCAGCTGGTGACCGACCGGTCGGCCCCGCGGCGCTACACGTCGCTCGTGCCGGTGCAGCTCGCCCGGGTCCTCGACGACGAGCGTGCGACGGCGGCCCTCGCCGCGTTCGACGCCGTCCTCGTCGGAGGTCAGGCCACCCCGGTGACGCTCCGGGACCGCGCACGGGAGGCCGGCGTCCCGATCGTCACGACGTACGGCGCGAGCGAGACCAGCGGTGGGTGCGTCTACGACGGCGTGCCGCTCGGCCCGGTGCACGCGGCCGTGGACGACGGGGAGCTGCTCCTCGCCGGGCCGATGCTCGCCGAGGGGTACCTCGGCGACGACGACCGCACGGCCCGCACCTTCACGGAGCGCGACGGGCAGCGTTGGTACCGCACGGGCGACGCCGGCGAGGTCGTGGACGGCCGGGTACGGGTCGTGGGACGGCTCGACGACGTCGTCATCTCCGGCGGCGAGAAGGTCGCGCTCGGAGCCGTCGAACGCATCGTCCGGGGCGTGCCCGGTCATGAGGGCGCGGTCGTCACCCGGCGGGCGTCGGGGGAGTGGGGCGAGGTGCCCGTCGTCGTCACCGACCGGCCGCTCGACCTCGACGCGGTCCGCACGGCCGTCGGCGACGCCCTGGGCCGCGCGGCCCGCCCCGCCGAGGTCGTCGTGCTCGACCGACTCCCGATGCTCCCGAGCGGGAAGCCGGACCGCCGGGCGGTCCGCGCGATCGTCGACCCGACCGCCTGACGGAGGTGGGCCGAGCGGGGCGGGCGATCCGGGCCTCCCGGCCGTCGCCCGTCTCCGTGACGGCCTCCGCGCCGGTCGCATGGCGAACGCCGGTACGATGATCGGCCGTGGCACGAACGAAGCAGCAGAGCCGGTCCAAGGGCCGGAGTGGCAACCCGGCGAAGGCCGCTGGCCCGCAGCGGACCAAGCGCAAGGCGACCGCGCGCGACTGGATCGGTGGGGCGCGACTGCGGACCCTGACGCTCGGCGTCGTGCCGGTGGTCCTCGGCACCGCCGTCGCCTTCGTCGACAGCGGGAACCCCGGCGACTTCGGTGACTACCTCGGGAAGGACGGGCACCTGGCGATCGCGCTGCTCGCCCTGGCGGTCGCGCTGTTCCTGCAGATCGGCGTGAACTACAGCAACGACTACTCCGACGGGGTGCGTGGCACCGACGAGTTCCGCGTCGGCCCGGCACGTCTCACGGGGGCCGGCATCGCCAGGCCGCGGACCGTGCTCACGGTGGCGCTGACGTTCTTCGGGCTCGCGGCCCTCGCGGGCATCGGGATCGTGGTGCTCACCGGGCTGTGGTGGATCCTCATCGTCGGGGCCGCCGCCATCGTCGCGGCGTGGTTCTACACCGGCGGCACGCGGCCCTACGGCTACAACGCGCTCGGCGAGGTCTTCGTCTTCGTCTTCTTCGGGCTCGTCGCCGTGCTCGGGACGCAGTACACCCAGATCCAGCAGGTCACCGCCAGCGGGTGGGCCGCGGCCGTCGCCGCCGGGTTCTTCGCGTGCGCGGTGCTCATGGTGAACAACATCCGGGACATCGACGAGGACCGCCTCGCCGGCAAGCGGACGCTCGCCGTGGTGCTCGGCCGGACCGTCGCACGGACGCTGTACGGGTTGTTCCTGATGCTCCCGTACGTCGTGCTGCTGTGGTTCGTGCTGCTCTACTTCCGCACGGGGTTCACGTACTTCTCGCTGCTGCTCGCGCTGCCGGCGCTGGTGATCGGGGTGTCGTCGCGGAAGCCGCGCGAACTCATCACGGCGCTGCAGCTGTCGTCGTTCGCGTCGCTGGGCTACGGGGTGGTGCTCGGCATCACGCTCGCCGTGCAGCCGTAGGCGCCGCGGCGCGGCCCCGCGCCGCGCCGCGACCCCGCGCCGCGGCGGCCGCGGTCCGCACCGCGTTCGCACAACGGAAGACACCCCGAACCAGCACGACGCGTGGTTCGGGGTGTCTTCGGTTGTGCGGATCCGCGCGAGCCGCCGCTCCGGCCGCCGGACCTCGGCCGCCGGACCTCGGCGCGTCAGACCTCGCCGCGTCAGACCTCGTCGCGCCGGGCGGCGTGCCGGTCGGCGTCGGAGACGGGCTGTGCGCTCGGCGCCTCGCCGTCGGCGGCGTCGACGAAGTCGTCCTCGAAGTCGCTGTCGGCGTCGTGCGCGGGCCCCGGGCGACGCTCGGCGAGGCTCAGCGCCACACGGTGGCGGAGCTTCGCGAGGGCGATGTACGACACCAGCAGCCCGACCAGCGCGGCGACGATCGTGGCCCAGTACCAGGGCATCGGCGTCAGGACGCGGAGCAGCAGGAGGGCGGCCGCGAAGATCCCGAGACGGGCCAGGGTGTACAGGAGCCAGGCTTTCACCCGACAAGTGTACGAAGCCCGGCATGGCAGGTGCTGCACAGGAGCGCTGCCTAGACTCCGTGCATGGTCCGACTGTGGCTGATCGTCGTCGTCGCCGCCGTGGCGTTCACGGTGTGGGCGGCCATCGACTGCGCCACGATGCCGCGCCAGCGCGTGCGTTCCCTCAGCCGCGGGGTCTGGATCCTCCTCGTGATCGTCCTGCCCGTCGTCGGCGGGGTGCTCTGGCTGCTGCTCGGCCGCGCTCCCGCGGGTCCGGCGCCCGCCGCCCGGTACCGTGGACCCGAAGACGACCCGGACTTCCTCGGCGGCCGGACGACGCCCCCGGGACGCTCCCGCACGGACAAGGACCAGGACGACGCAACCCTCCGAGACCTCGAAGACCAGTTCCACGACCGCGACGACGACGGACGCCCGAACGGCTGACCGCAGCCCGGCGACCGACTTCGCCGTCGCGCTCCTGCAGGACCTCGCGCGGGCCGGTGTCACCGACGTCGTCGTGAGCCCGGGCTCCCGCTCCCAGGCGCTCGCCCTCGCCGCGGTCGCACTCGAGCGCGCTGGCGGCCCCACCGTGCACGTCCGGCTCGACGAGCGCACCGCGGGCTTCTTCGCGCTCGGCCTCGCGGTCGAGACCGGACGGCCCGCAGCCGTGGTCACCACGAGCGGGACCGCGGTCGCGAACCTGCACCCGGCGGTGCTCGAGGCGCACCACTCCGGCGTCCCGATGATCGTGCTGAGCGCCGACCGCCCGGAAGAGCTCCGCGGCATCGGCAGCAACCAGACCACCGTCCAGCCCGGCCTGTTCGGCCCGGCGGTGTCGTTCGTCCGCGACGTGCAGGCGCCGACCGCAGCGACCACCGACGACGAGCTGCACCGGACCACCCGGGAGCTCGCCCGACAGACCGTGGCCGCGGCGTCCGGGCACGAGGGGCAGCCGGGCCCCGTCCAGCTCAACCTCGCCTTCCGCGAACCGCTGTCCGCCGGGCTCCCCGAGGGGGCCGTCGCCCCCGTGCCCGACGCTGACGTCGACACCGCGTACGCCACGCGACGCCAGCACACCGGCCTCCCGCTGGCGGAGCTCGCTCCCGACGAAGAGCCGGCCACGGTCGTGATCGCCGGCCACGACGCCGGACCCGACGCCGAGCGGATCGCCTGGGAGCTCGGTGCCCCGCTGATCGCGGAGGTGTCGAGCGGTGCCCACTTCGGCCGCAACCTCGTGGTCGCCTACCGTGAACTCCTCCGCGACCCGGCGTTCGGAGGAGTGGTGCGGCGAGCCGTCGTGCTCGGGCACCCGACGCTGAGCCGCGAGGTGCCGGCGCTCCTGCAGCGTGACGACGTCGAGACCGTCGTGGTGCGCGCACCGGGGGCCGACGTGTACGACCCGGCCCGCGCCTCCCGGCCGGACGCCGTGACCACCGTCGTGTCGGACGTGCGGGTCACCGGCCGGACCACGCCTGCCCACCGCGCGTGGGTGGGCCGCTGGGTGGTCGCGAGCCGGGCGCTGCTCGGCGAGGGCGACGCCGCTCCGGACCTCGACGCGAAGCGGTCCCCGGACCGCGCCGAACGGAACCGGTTCCTCCGCGACGAGGTCGCGCTCCGTCGGCGTCCCGTCGACCGGGCCATGCTGACCGAGGCCGTCTGGGGCGTGACGTGGCCGCACGACCGGCTCGTGCTCGGCGCGTCGCAGCTCATCCGCGTCGCGGACGCCCGGGTGCCGGGCAAGAAGCTCCGCGTGCACGCCAACCGCGGGCTCGCCGGCATCGACGGCACCGTGTCGACCGCCCTCGGGATCGCTGCCGCGCTCGAGCGCTCCTCGGCGTCGGTCGGGACCACCCGCGTGCTCGTGGGGGACCTCACGTTCCTGCACGACCTCGGGGCCTTCGTCACGGGGACGCGGGAGCGGACTCACCGGGTGCAGGTGGTGGTCGGCAACGACGGCGGCGGCGCGATCTTCCGCGGTCTCGAGGTCGCGGCGACGACGCCGGAGGCGGACATGACCCGGATGATGAGCACGCCGCAGCACGTGGACGTCGAGCGGGTCGTGACGGGACTCGGGTGGGAGTACCGCCGGGCCGCGACGTGGGGCGATCTGGAGCGGGTGCTGACGGACCCGGCGGAGCGGGTCGTCATCGAGGTGCCGCTGGCGGAGTGAGCGCGGCCGGCACGGCCGACCGGCCTGCACGGCCGGGTGTGCGCGGAACCGGGTGTCGGCCTGGAGGCGCGGTACCGGTCCGCACGTGCCTCCAGGCCGGTACGCGGTCGCGTGGGCGCCCGTGCCCCGGTCGGTGCGCGGTCGCGTGGTCGCGCCGCGACGCGCGCGTCAGGCGAGCGCGTCCCGGATCGGCCGGAACTTGAGCGCGGTCTCGGCGACCTCCCTCGTCGGCTCCGACCCCGCCACGATGCCCGCGCCCGCCCACGCCCGGACGGTGCCGTCCGGGGTGATCCGCGCGCTCCGGAGGGCGAGCATCCACTCGCCGTCCCCGTTCGCGCCGAGCCACCCGACCGGTCCTGCGTAGCGCCCGCGGTCGACGCCCTCGAGCTCGGACACGAGCCGGACGGCGACGTCGGTCGGGGTGCCGGCGACGGCGGCCGTGGGGTGCAGGACGTCGGCGACGTCGAGCGACGTCGTACCGACGGGGAGGGTCGCCTGGACGTCGGTCGCCAGGTGCCACACGTTCGGCAGCTGCAGGCGGAAGGGTTCGGGGTCGGCGCGCACGTCCGACGCGAGGTGTCGGAGCGCGGCCAGCAGGCTCTCGATCGCGAACGCGTGCTCCTCGACGTCCTTCCGGCTCGACGCCAGGGCCTCGGCGGCGGCACGGTCCGAGACCGGGTCGGTCCCGCGTGCCGCACTGCCGGCGAGCACCCGTGCCGAGAGCCGCGTGCCGTCCGTCCGCGCCAGGGTCTCCGGGGTCGCGCCGATCAGCCCGTCCACGGCGAAGGTGACGCACTGCGGGTAGGCGTCCGCGAGGTCGAGCAGGACGGCCCGCTGGTCGGCACCGTCCGGCAGGGTCCCCACGAGGTCGCGGGCGAGCACGACCTTCTGCGCCTCGCCGGCCGCGATGCGTCGCACGGCCTCCACGACGTTCCGCGCGTACGTGTCCTCGTCGATGCGTCCGGGGGAGAACACCACCGACACGTGCGGGCCGACCCGGGGGACCGGCACCGACGTGCGGCTGAACGCGAGCGGCGCGGGGTCGGGCGTGGTGTCGATCGCGGTCAGCCAGGCCTTGCCGCGCCGACGGCCGACCACGACGCGGGGGACGACGAGCACGCTCGTGTCCGCGGAGTCGTCGGCGAACGCGAAGGACCCGAACGCGACGAGCCCGGAGCCGCGGAGCTGCACCGGGTCGTCGACCTCGGCGGCGGCGACCACGTCGCGCCAGACGGCGGAGGCGTCCCGCATCCGGGAGGTGCCCGTGAACTCGAACCGCAGCGCCTCACCGATCCCGACGATGCCGTCCCCACCGCGGACGAAGGCCAGCGGGGCGTCGTGCAGGGTGTGGCGGAGGACGGCGCCCGGGTCGTCGAGGATCCGGGTCGACACCGTCAGCGGCGGGGCCGCCGTCGTGGTTCGTGGCACGCCCCGATCGTACGCGCCGCGCGCTCACGGGAACGCTCGGGCACGGACCTCTAGGATGGCTCGGGTGAGCAGAGCGGACCTGAACAAGCGCCCGGACGAGGTGGCGGCCATGTTCGACGACGTCGCGGCGAAGTACGACCTCACGAACGACATCCTCTCCGCGGGCAACGCCCCGCTGTGGCGTGTCGCGACGGTCCGTGCGGTCGACCCGCAGCCGGGCGAGAAGGTGCTCGACATCGCCGCCGGGACGGGCACGAGCTCGGCCGCCTTCGCCAAGAAGGGTGCCGAGGTGACGGCGCTCGACCTCTCCGCGGGCATGATCGCGGTCGGTCGGGAGCGCCACCCGGAGATCACCTTCGTCGAGGGCGATGCCGAGCACCTGCCGTTCGACGACGACACCTTCGACGCCGTCTCCATCTCCTTCGGCCTGCGCAACGTCAACGACCCGCAGCAGGCGCTCGTCGAGATGCTCCGGGTGCTCAAGCCCGGCGGTCGCGTCGTCATCTGTGAGTTCTCCACGCCGCCGATCGCGCTCCTGCGCTTCGGCTACGGCACCTACCTCAAGCGGGTGCTGCCCGGCGTCGCGAAGCTGTCGTCGAGCAACCCCGCGGCCTACCGCTACCTCGCCGAGTCGATCGACGCGTGGCCCGAGCAGCAGGTCCTCAGCCAGTGGCTCCGCGGCGTCGGCTTCACGATGGTCGCCTACCGGAACCTGACGGCCGGTATCGTCGCACTGCACCGCGGCCGCAAGCCCGTCGCGGGCACGGTCCGCGAGTCGGTGGCACGACGTGCGAAGGCCCGACGCGAGCACCAGGCCACCGGCGAGCAGCCGCGTGTCCAGCCGGGCACCGACGCCGCCGACCACGACGGCTGACCCATCCCTCCCCGAGTACGGGCCTCCCCGAGTACGGAGCAGCACTTGAACCCGAGCGTCCCGGTCGCACGTCGCGCACCGAGTCTCCGCGCCTCGCTGGGCATCGGCGAACGGCTGTTCGCGTCCCCCGCCGACCGGCGGTTCATCACCGCGGTCGACGACGGGCTCGAGGTGGTCGAGCACGCGCTCGAGGAGGCGATGCACTCCGCGGACACCCTCGCGGACACCACGAGCCGGTACCTGCTCGCGGCCGGCGGCAAGCGCATCCGGCCCACGCTGACGCTCCTGATCGCGCAGCTCGGCCGGGGTGTCACCGACGAGGTCGTGAAGGCCGCGGTGAGCATCGAGACCACGCACCTCGCGTCGCTCTACCACGACGACGTCATGGACGAGGCACCGGTCCGTCGCGGTGTCCCGGCGGCGCACGTCACCTACGGCAACAACGTCGCGATCCTCACCGGGGACCTGCTGTTCGCCCGGGCGAGCCTCATCACGGCGGACCTCGGCGTCGAGGGCATCCGCATGCAGGCGGAGACCTTCCAGCGGCTCTGCCTCGGACAACTCCACGAGACCACCGGTCCCCGCGAGGGCGAGGACGCCGTCGCGCACTACATCCAGGTCCTCAGCGACAAGACCGGTTCGCTCATCGCGACCGCGGCCCGCGCCGGCATCCTGTTCTCCGGCGCCGACCGCGCCTACCTCGAACCCGTCGCGGTCTTCGGCGAGAAGGTGGGCGTCGCCTTCCAGCTCGTCGACGACGTGATCGACCTGGCACCGGCGGGGGACCGCACGGGCAAGATCGCCGGCAACGACCTCCGCGCCGGCGTCGACACGCTGCCGCTCCTGCACCTCCGGGCACTCGCCGCCTCCGATCCCGACGCCGATGCGCTCCTGCACCGCATCGAGCACGACGTGAAGGGCGCCCCGGACGACGCGGTCGACTCGGCGCCGTACCAGTCCGCCGTGGCGGCACTGCGCGGCCACGAGGCGACCACGGCGACGCGCGCGATCGCCGTACGGTGGGCCGAGGAAGCGGTCGACGCCCTCACCCCGCTGCCCGACGGCACCGTGAAGAAGGCGCTCACCCGGTTCGCGGAGTCCGTCGTCGACCGGAGCCGCTGACCCGCGCCACCGCACCACGAGCCACCCACCAGCGGCCCCGGGAGCACCCCACCCGAACGAACTGGAGACGATCAGTGCCCACCCTCCGACTCGCCATCGTCGGCGCCGGCCCCGCCGGCATCTACGCCGCGGACATCCTGCTGCGCGAGGCGCACGGCTACGACGTGTCGATCGACCTGTTCGAACAGCTCCCCGCCCCGTACGGCCTGGTCCGGTACGGCGTCGCCCCCGACCACCCCCGCATCAAGGGCATCATCAACGCGCTGCGTGACGTGCTCGACCGCGGGGTCGTCCGGTTGTTCGGCAACGTCCGCTTCGGCGAGGACATCACGCTCGACGACCTCAAGCAGCACTACAACGCGGTGGTCTTCTCGACCGGTGCGATCAAGGACGCCGACCTCGACATCCCCGGGGTCGACCTCGAGGGCTCGTACGGCGCCGCCGACTTCGTGAGCTGGTTCGACGGGCACCCGGACGTGCCGCGCACCTGGCCGCTCGACGCCGAGAGCGTCGCGGTCATCGGCAACGGGAACGTCGCCCTCGACGTGTCGCGCATCCTCGCGAAGCACGCCGACGACCTCCTGCCGACCGAGATCCCGGACAACGTGTACCAGGGCCTCAAGACGAGCCCGGTGACCGACGTCCACGTGTTCGGTCGCCGCGGACCCGCACAGGTGAAGTTCACGCCGCTCGAGCTCCGCGAGCTGGGGGAGCTCCGCGACGTCGACATGATCGTGTACGACGAGGACTTCGACCACGATGAGGCATCGCTCACCGCCATCCAGACCAACAAGCAGGTCATGGTCATGAACCGTGTCCTGAACCAGTGGCGCGAGCGTGAGGTCGGGCAGGCGAGCCGACGCCTGCACCTGCACTTCTACGCGAAGCCCCTCGAGCTCGTCGCCGACGAGCGCGGGCACGTCGCGGCGATCCGGTACGAGCGCACACGGCCGGACGGACAGGGCGGTGTCGAGGGCACCGGCGAGGTCCGCGAGGTCGCCGTCCAGGCCGCGTACCGCGCCGTCGGCTACTTCGGGTCACCCCTGCCGGGTGTGCCGTTCGACGAGCGGCAGGGCGTCATCCCGAACCGCGAGGGCCAGGTCCTCAGCGAGGACGGTCACCGGCTCCCCGGCGTGTACGCGACGGGGTGGATCAAGCGTGGCCCCGTCGGCCTCATCGGACACACCAAGTCCGACGCGATGGAGACCGTCCAGCACATCGTCAACGACCAGGCCTCGTGGTGGACGCCGGAGGACCCGTCGGAGGAGGCCGTGCCGAACCTGCTCCGCGAGCGTGGCGTCGCGTTCACGGACCTCGACGGCTGGCACAACCTCGACGCACACGAACTCGCCCTCGGCGAGGCCGCCGGGCGTGAGCGGATCAAGGTCGTCCCGCGCGACGAGATGATCGACGTGTCGCTCGGTCGGACGACGGCGTCGACGAGCTGAGGGCAGCTCCCGCCGTGACCACCGCCGCACGCCCCGTACCGCCCGACGCGGTGCGGGGCGCGCCCGCGTCCGGTCCCCGGCTGCAGGGCGTCGACGTCGCCCGTGCCCTCGCGCTGCTCGGCATGATCGCGACCCACGTCGCAGACGTCCCGGAGGCCGTGGACTGGTCGGACCCGTCGACCTGGGCCGCCGTGGCACACGGACGATCGTCCTCGCTCTTCGCGGTCCTCGCCGGGGTGTCGATCGGGCTCACGAGTGGACGGACGGAGCCGCCCGGGCCGCCCCTGATCGGCCGCGTCCGTGCCCGGCTCGCGATCCGTGCGCTCGCCGTCGTCGGTGTCGGACTCCTGCTGATGGCGCTCGACACGCCCGTGTACGTGATCCTGCCGACCTACGGCGCGCTGTTCCTCCTCGCCGTCCCGGTGCTCCGCGTCCGCGCCCGCTGGCTGCTCGTCCTCGCGGGAGCCTGCGCCGTGGCGTCACCGGTCGTCGCGCTCGCGGTCGTGCCCCTGTACGCGGACGCGGGCATGTGGGAGGTGCAGCTCGGCCTGGTGTACCCCGTGGTCACCTTCCTGGCGTACGTGCTGGTCGGGCTCGCGGTCGCGCGGGCGGGCGGCCTGGGCCCCCGCTGCCGGTTCCCGGGCGACGCGCCAGCGGCGTCCGGGCCGAGCCGGTGGGGAGAGGCGCGGATCACCCAGGCAGCGCTGCTCGCGTCCGGCGCTCTGGTCGCCGTCGCCGCGTACGTCGTCGGGAACGCCCTCGCGCCGGTGCCCGCCGACGCCGCGTGGCTGTCCTTCCCGGGGGTGCCCTACTCGCCCGACGGCAGCACGCCAACGCAGGCCCTCGCGCAGGAGTTCCTCTCGCCGCGCGACCACTCGTCGTCCGTGGTCGACGTCGTGGGGACGGCCGGGGTCGCGGTCGCGGTGACGGCGCTCTGCTGCCTGCTCGTCGACGGTCGCGGCCGGACGGTGCGGCGGGTGGCGTTCCCGCTCGTGGCCGTCGGTGCGATGCCGCTGTCGGTGTACGCGTTCCACCTGGTCGTGATCGCGCTGCTGCCGGAGTACCCGCAGAGCGCGGCTGCCTGGGGGTGGTTCGCGATCGGCTCGGTGCTCTTCGCCATGACCTGGCGGACGTTCTTCGGGCGAGGGCCGCTCGAGCGGCTGCTCGCCCGCCTGACCGACCTCGTCCCGCTCACCCGCTGAGGCCCGCGCGCGCACTCCGGGCGGCGCCTCGCCCCTCGCACCGTGCGAGGGCGGCGCCGCCCGTACGCACGGTGCGAGGTTTCCCACATCGTGCGGGGCTCGCGCCCTCGCACCGTGTGCGAAACCTCGCACGCTGCGCCCGGGCCCCTCGCAAGGTGCGAGGCGAGCGCGAGCGCACGCGGGCGCACGCCGCGGTCGGGCCCCTCGCACCGTGCGAGGCGAGCGTCGCCCGTACGCACAGTGCGAGGTTTCCCGCACCGTGCGGGGCTCGCGCGCTCGCACCGTGTGCGAAACCTCGCACGCCGCGCCCGGTCCCTCGAACCGTGCGAGGAACCGGGCGGCGCGACCGCACGCAGGCACACGCCGCGCCCGGCGCCTCGCACCGTGCGAGGGACCCGGGCGGCGCGACCGCTCGCGGAGGCAGGCCGATGCGTCGGACGCGGCCCGCGCCTCCCGGCCGCCCGCTACTGCAGCGCTGCCGTGAGCCGCGCGACGTTGTCGAGCACCTTGGACCGCCGCGGCCGGTCCACCCACGACTCGAGCGTCAGCTCGAAGCTGTGCTCCTTGTAGGCGTCCTGGACCTCGCGGAGGGCGTCGACGAAGCGACTGCCCCGCACCATGACCGACACCTCGAGGTTGAGGCTGAACGAGCGCATGTCCATGTTGCTCGACCCGATCACCGCCACCTCGTCGTCGATCGTGAAGTGCTTCGCGTGGAGGATCGTGGGGGCACGGTAGAGCCAGATCCTGACCCCGGCGCGGAGTAGCCCCTCGTAGTAGGAGCGCTGGGCGTGCCACGTCATCGCGTGGTCGCCCATCTCGCCGACGAAGAGCTCGACCTCGACCCCGCGCTGCGCCGTCGTCGTGATGGCGTAGAGCATCGAGTCGTCGGGGACGAAGTACGGCGAGGTGATCGACACCTTCTGCTGCGCCGAGTAGAGGAGCGCGTTGAAGAGTCGCAGGTTGTTCTCGCCGTCGAAGCCCGGTCCGGACGGCACCACCTGGCAGTCGAGCGCGTCGCCACGGTCGGCCCGCTGGACGGGATCGCTCTCGCGGAGGAGCAGCTCGTCGGTCTCGCTGTACCAGTCGGTCACGAACAGCGCGTTGAGCCCGGCGACGACCGGCCCCTCGAACCGCGCGAACAGGTCCTTGTACGCCATGTGTCGCTTCTTGTGCGACTCGAGGTCGTAGGACTTGTCGATGAGGTTCTGCGACCCGGTGAACGCCACCGACCCGTCGATGACCATGATCTTGCGGTGGTTCCGGAGGTCCGGCCGCTGGAACTTCCCCTGCAGCGGCTTGAGCGGCAGCATGAGGTGCCACTCGATCCCGGCGCGGTCGAGGAACGCGAGGGTGTCCTTGTAGTCCGGGTACCCGCGGCTCGCCCAGTGGTCGAGCAGGAACCGCACGGTCACGCCGCGGGACTGCGCACGCGCCAGCGCCTCGAAGAACGGCCGGGTCGTGTCGTCGAGGGTCGCGATGTAGAACTCGACGTGGATGAAGCGCCGCGCCTGGTCGATCGCGCGCGTCATCTCGGCGTACGACTCGTCGTAGTCGGGGTAGAGCTCGGCGGAGTTGCCCCCGACGAGCGGCATCGACCCGAGCCCGCGGTTCAGCGCGACGATGCTCTCGAGCCACGGCGGCCACGGGTGGTCCTTGCGGACGCGGTCCATGCCCTCGGTCTGGTCGAGGATGTACTGGTTGATCTCCGCCTGCTTCTCGCGGCGGTCCCGGGGGAGCTTCGTGGAGCCGATGACGAGGAAGACGATGAACCCGATGTACGGGATCAGGAAGATCGCGAGCAGCCAGGCCGTCGCGGTCTGCGGCTTGCGGTCGATCGGGACGTAGATGATCGAGAAGACACGGATCGCGAGGTCCAGGAGGACCAGCAGGACCGTGATCGTGACGGAGAGCCAGTGCTCCACGGTGTCGTCGTCGGCTCAGTCGGACGCGGGCGTCAGCGGAAGTTCACGAACTGCAGCGGCACGTCGAACTCTTCGCCCTTCAGCAGCTGGATCGTGTTCTGGAGGTCGTCGCGGCTCTTCGAGGACACCCGGAGCTCGTCGCCCTGGATCTGGCTCTTCACTCTCTTGGGGGCCTGGGCACGGAGGAACGCGCCGATCTTCTTCGCGACGTCCTGCTCGATGCCGTTCTTGAACTTCACCTCGATGCGGAACTCCTTGCCCGAGGGGAACGGGTCGCCGGCGTCGAGGCTCTTGAGGCTGATGCTGCGCTTGATCGCCTTCGACTGGAGGACGTCGAGCACGGCACGCGCACGCTCCTCGGAGTTCGCCTTGATGAGGACGTCCTCACCGCTGAACGCGATCGACGCGCCGGCGCCCTTGAAGTCGTAGCGCTGCTCGATCTCCTTGGCCGCCTGGTTGACGGCGTTCTCCGCCTCCATCTTGTCGACCTTGCTCACCACGTCGAAGGAACTGTCTGCCATGCGGGACAGCCTATCGGCGGCCTGGAGGCACGGTTCAGGACCGCAGGACGGCCGACGTCGACGGGGTGGTCGAGACCACCCCCGCGCATCGGCTATGCTGTTCTGCGCGCCTCCGGTTGGTGATCACACGGGTCGGGTGCGCGATGGCAAGTTACCCAAGCGGCCAAAGGGATCTGACTGTAAATCAGCCGGCGTAGCCTTCGGGGGTTCGAATCCCTCACTTGCCACACGATGAACGCCCCCTCCTCGGAGGGGGCTTCGTCGTTCGCGGGCAGGATGGGGGCATGACCTCCGATCCCACACCGTCCGCGTTCGCCGACCTCGCCGAGTCCATCGCCCGTGAGGCCGCCGCCCTGGCAGCCCGCCGTCGTGCCGAGGGCGTCGATGTCGCCGACCGGAAGTCGAGCATCGTCGACGTCGTGACCGCAGCGGACCGCGAGGTCGAGGACCTCGTCCGGCGCCGGATCGCCGAGGCGCGGCCCGAGGACGCGGTGCTCGGCGAGGAAGCCGGTGGCACGGACGGGACGAGCGGCTTCACGTGGGTGGTCGACCCGATCGACGGCACGGTGAACTACCTCTACGGCCGTCCGGACTACGCGGTGAGCATCGGCGTGGTCCGCGGCGCCCCTGATCCCGCGACGTGGGAGCCGGTCGCCGGGGTCGTGATCGCGCCGGCCACGGGGACGGTGTTCCGGGCGGTCGCCGGCGGGACCGCGCTCCGTGACGGCACACCGATCTCGGCCAGCGCACCGGCGTCCCTCGCCGAGACGCTGCTCGCCACGGGGTTCGCGTACACCGCGGAGCGTCGCCGCGGGCAGGTCGCCGTGCTGGCGGAGCTCATCGGGAGCGTCCGTGACGTCCGGCGCGGGGGATCGGCGGCCCTCGACTGCTGTGCGGTCGGCGACGGCACGGTCGACGCCTACTACGAGCGGGGGATCAACCCGTGGGACATGGCGGCCGGCTCGATCGTCGCCGCTGCGGCCGGTGCCGAGGTGCGGTCCTGGCAGGCCGGCGACACGCGGTCGTTCCTGTTCGCCAGCCCCGGCATCGCAGACGAGTTGGAGGCCCTCCTGCACCGGGCGGAGGCCGCCGGGCTCGGGGTGGGAGCGTCCTGACGACGTCGACACCCCCGGACCGGGGGCACCTCCGAAGCGGGCCCGCGACTGGCGGGCGGAGGTGTCCTTTGCTACCGTTCAGGAGTTCCGTTACCCGCTCGTTACCAACGGGCGCCGCACGCACCCCGATCAGGACCCGCACCGAACGCATGCCCCACGCCTCCACGCCGCCCGCACCGACCGACGTCACCGTCGACGCACCGACCCCGGTCGTCCACCTGACCCGACGAGCGCGCATCGAGGCCGAGCGAGCCGCTGCACGCACCCAGGCGCCCGTCGGGACGATCGACGAGTTCGCCGCGATCGTCGGCGCCCCGGTGACGGCCACCGCTCCCGCGTCGCCGCTCGACGTGGCGCCCGCCTCGCCCGCGATGCCGGCGGCGGGGGCCGGGATGCCCGCGTCCGAGGCCGGGCCGGTCACGCCGCCCGCACCGTCGTCCCCGGTCGTCGGTCCATCCGCTGCTGCGGCACCCGCGACGCGCCCCTCGGCCGCCGGGTCGAGCGCAGCCCGACGCCCGCACACCGACCGGCCCGAGGGCCGGGTCCGTGCCGCCCGCCGGCCCACGCCGGTGCACGGTCGTCGGCCGGCCACCGCGCCGGCACGCCCGGTGACCCGCGTGCAGCGCACCGCGAGCGCACCCGCCACACCGGTGCGGACGACACCGGCGCCCACGGGGACCGCGTTCCGTCGGACCGCGTCCCGCGTCACCGCGGTCGGCGCCCTCCTGTTCGTCGCCGGCCTGGTCGTCTCCACGTCGCTGCCCGCACAGGCGCTCTACACGCCCGAGGCCGGCTCCACCGCGGCCCGCGCGGCGGCGTCCGGCAGCGCCCAGTCGCTCAGCGTCGGTGAAGCCGCGGACGGTTCGACCTCGCGCGACCAGTACACGGTCTCCGACGCCACGCAGTACGCCAACACCGACTCGTCGGCGTTCACGAACGACGCAGCGGGCACCATCCAGTGGCCGTTCCTGACCGGTGTGCCGATCACCTCCGGGTTCGGCGGACGCCAGGTCGCCGGCTGCTCGTTCTGCTCGACGAACCACATGGGCGTCGACTTCGCCCCGGGCGAGGGCACACCGATCCGGGTCGTCGCGGACGGCGTCGTGACGAAGGTCCAGGCGAACGACGGCGGCTTCGGCAACGACGTCTGGGTGACGCACGACGTCGACGGCAAGCAGTTCGTCAGCGTCTACGGCCACATGAAGGACGGCACCTTCAAGGTCGTCACCGGCCAGCAGGTGCACGTCGGCGACGAACTCGGCGAGGTCGGCAGCACCGGCAACTCGACCGGGCCGCACCTGCACCTCGAGATCCACGTCGGCGGGGTCCCCGTGGACCCGCTCGCGTGGCTCGAGCAGAACGCGAACTAGCGGGCCCCGCGACGGCACGCCCGGGCGTCCCACCCGGTTCCGGATGACCGTCGCGAGTCTGCTACTCTCGTGTGGTGCCGTTCGCGGCACATCGCCCCGATAGCTCAGTGGTAGAGCACTTCCATGGTAAGGAAGGGGTCGTCAGTTCAATCCTGACTCGGGGCTCCGACCCGGAGCACGTTTCGGCTCCGGATCTCTGGCGGGGTAGCTCAGTTGGTTAGAGCACACGGCTCATAATCGTGGTGTCGCGGGTTCAAGTCCCGCCCTCGCTACACGAATCGAACACCGAACGAACCGAACACCGAAGAACGGCGGCTGGATCCCAGCCGCCGTTCTCGCGTCCCGCCCCGCCTCCGTCAGTCGACGAGCACCTCGGTCCACTCGATCGGTGATCCGCCGTCGTTGATCGCGACCGGGGTGAACCGGAAGCCCTCCGAGGTCCGCTCGACGGGGAGGCTGGCGCAGCTGCCGTCGGCGGCGTGCGCGACGGCGACGAGCCGACGGGCGTCCGGGCGCAGGATCTCCACCGGGTCCGGGTCGAGCGTCACGAGGCCGAGCGCCGCGGTGGTCCCGAGCGGGTCGTCCGTCCGGCTGAGGACGGCGACCCGAGCGGCCGTGCGGAGGACGTCCTGGTGGCGCGAGACGCCGCTGCCGTCGAGGCGGCCCGGTCGTGCGACGAGCCCGGTCATCGCGTCACCCTCGTACCGTGCCCACGAGGCCGAGCGGGCGCCGGTCGAGCCGCCGAGGTACGCCGGCGTCAGCGGGCGCACGGTGAAGGTCGTCGTCGGGCGGGTGAGGGTCGCGAGTCCGTTGTAGCGGGCGATGTCGAGGCTGGAGGGTGCGGAGTCCCGGGGGTCGCCGTGGAAGGCGCCCAGGGAGCCGATGGGGCCGAACACGGCCGTGTCGAGCCAGATGTCGCCCATCTCGAGCCAGTCGTAGCCACCGCTGCCGTAGCTCGGCACGCCGAGTTCGCCGAGGATCGAGCTGAAGAACAGTCGCCGGTTCGCCTCGGCGTGGTACTCGTCCGCGTTGAGGTACATGTCGTCGGTCGAGTGCAGGTCGACGTGGTCGGTCAGGAGCGGCGACAGGTTGTAGTACATGACCACGATGTCGGGGTCGACCTCGCGCATGGCGCCGATGACGAGCTCGAGGGCACGGACGAGCAGGAGCTCGCCGCCCCAGGCACGGTTCGCGGGTGCCGCGTTGACGAGCGCCGGGAGCTCGTAGCCGAAGTCGAACTTCACGACGCTCGGCCGGTACCGCTCCACGAACGCCCGGGCCCGTGCCGCCAGTCGTGCACGAACCGGTTCCTGGGACACGTCGAACAGGAAGTACGAGTGGTCGTGGTTGCCCCGCCGCACCGGCACGCCGTCGGCGTCGCAGAGCATGTGCTCCGGCGACAGCCCGTGCGAGGCCGGGTCGTCGCACCGGAGGAACGCCGCCCACAGTCCCACCTCGACCCCGTCGGCCCGCACACGGTCGAGGAACCGCTCGAAGTGCGGGAACCGCTCCTCGTCGTGCTCGAGCAGCCCGTACTCGCCCTCCCACTTGTCGTCGATCACGAAGACCCCCGGACGCATGCCGCTCGCACGCACGTCGTCGTAGATCGACTCGAGGGCGCCCTGGTCGAACCGGTCGAGGGCGGTCCCTGCGGCGCACTGGGCGCCCCACGTGTTGAACTGGGCCTTGCCGAGCGTCTCCAGCTGGCGGGCGGACCGCTCCCGGGGCCGGACCGTCCCGCGATCGCGGAGCGCGCGGTAGTACGCGCGGACGGCGTCGTCGTAGGTGTCGGCCACCGTCAGCACCCAGGACGCTCCGACCTCGAGCGACTCGCCGCCGGTCGTGCACTGGTGCCACAGGTCCGAGTGGGTCCGCAGCCACGGGCTCGTGCGGCCACGCCGGTGCCGGAGCAGGAGGTCACCCGCGGGCACGGCGGTGAGCCCGAGGCACCACGACGCCGACAACCCGCGGGTCAGCGCGCCCCGCTCACACATCGACCCCTCGATGCTGAACCCCGCGACGTAGTGCACCGGGAGCCCCCACTGCGCGGCCACGATGTCGTCGCAGTCGTTCGACCCCCGCCCGAGCCACGTGGTGAGGTCGAGGCGGAGCTGCGCCGGGATGACCGGACCGAGGGCGGACGACTCGCTCGCCCCCGGGTGCACGATCGAGTCGCTCTGCACGCCGGGCAGCGGACCCTCCTCGGACCACTCGGCGAACGCCAGCACCGACACGACCTCGGCCTCCCGGTCGGACCCGTACCCCGGTGCGTCGAACCAGATCCCGTCGTCCGCGAGCCGGACCCGGACCGTCAGCCGGTCGGCGCCGTTGACGCCCTCGTACTCCACGGTGAGGAGCTCGGCCTGCCCGTCGTCGCCGTCGCCGATCGTCGTGAGGTCGGTGCGGCGGACCGACCCGGGAGTCGTCGGTCCCCGGTCGAGGAGGACGGCGGGCTGCAGCGGGGCCTCGAGGACGAGCAGCCCGCGGCGGTCGTGGAGCGTGAAGTGGTCGGTGTCCGGACTCCAGTGCCAGCGGTAGTCGCGGCGGGAGACGAAGCAGGGCTGTGCGATGGGCATGACCTCCACGCTAGGAACGATCCCGCCGGATGTCGTCCCACTCCGTCGGCGGAAACTCCGGGATACTCGTGTGGTGACCACCACGGAGCACTCCTTCGGCTTCGCAGCCGCGGTCGACGAGCCCGGGCCGATGACCGCGGCGCACCGGCACGACGACGTCGAACTGCACCTCGGTGCCGCCGACGTCACCTACCTGCTCAACGGCGTCCGGACCCGGATCCCCGCCGACCGGATCGCGGTCTTCTGGGCGGCGCGCCCCCACCAGCTCATCGACGTCGAGCCCGGGACGCGGGTCTCCTGGTTGACGGTGCCGCTGCCGGTGTTCCTGGCGTGGGGGCTGCCCGACGCGTTCGTCTCGGCGCTCCTCGGCGGCCACGTCGTGATCCCGGAGACGGTGGTCGGTCTCGAGGCGCCGGGGGCCGCTGCCGACCGGTTCGCTCGGTGGTCACGCGAGCTGGGGCGTCCTCCCGCGTTCGTCGACCACACCGCCCGCACGGAGGTGGAGGCGCTCGTCCGGCGGGTGTCCCTGGCCGACGACCTCGGCCGGGGGACGGCGCCGGCGAGCCCGGGCACGACCGAGCACGTCGCGGCCATTGGCCGCGTTCGTTGCCGCGCACTTCGCAGAGCCGGTGGGGGTCGCGGACGTCGCCGCGAGCGTGCACCTGCACCCGGGCCACGCGATGGCCCTGTTCAAGCGGGTGACGGGCACGAGCATCGGTGGCTACCTCGCGCGGTGCCGGGTGGCCGAGGCGCAGCGGCTGTTGGTGTCGACCCGACTCCCGGTCGCGGACGTTGCGCTCGCCGCGGGGTTCGGCTCGACCAGCCAGTTCCACGAGCGCTTCCGGACGGCCGTCGGGACGACCCCGTCGGCCTACCGCCGCCGGACGTCCGCCGTCGAGGACGAGGAGGGCCCGGGGAGGGAAGGGCCGGTCGGGCCGGACGCGCCGGCGCTCCGGTCCGGGTCGCGTCGGATCCGGACCGGAGCGCGTCACTGAACCGCTCGGCTCGTCAGACGGGACGCCCGGTCGGCTTGGTCGCGACGCTGCCGGCGCTGCAGTACGAACCGGGCGAGTGCACGCCGTGGGCGACTCGCAGTTCCGCGTCCCGGTCGTCGCTCATCCGTGGGGCGAACTCGCTGCTGACGTTCCAGGCGAACCCGTCGCTCCCGGGGTGCTGCCGCCGCCACTCGTCGAGTCCGAGTGCCACCAACCGGAGTCGCTGGTCGACGAAGGCTGCGTCCCAGGGCCCTTCGGCCAGGATCTGCTGGGCGGAGCGGAACTCGTAGTACACCGTCCGGCGGAGGGCGTTCGCGAGGGTCGCTTCGGAACCGTGCACCAGCATGACGTCGTGGACGAGGACGTCGCCCGGCTCGAGCTCCGTCTGCACCACGCCCGGGGCGTCCCAGCCGTACTCGTCCTGCAGTGCGCACACGTCCACCACCTGTTTCTGCGAGCCCGGGGCGACGCGGAGCGACCCGGCGCCCTTGCGGCTCGCGTCGAGGTAGACGTCCACGTTGAAGATGCGGTCGGTCCTCGGGTGCACGGCATCCTGGTGCCAGTCGATCGGGGCGCCGTCACCGGTGTTCTTGAAGACGAGTGACTCGTAGGTCGGGACGAAGTCGGGTCCGGCGAGGCTCTCGGCGATCCCGAGCACCTCCGGGCTGCCCAGCAGCTCGAGCGACGCGGGCTCGTGCTTGTCGTGCAGGTAGTTGATGCGGAAGAGCACCCGACCGGAGGGGCGGGTGGCGAAGTCGTAGTCGCCGTTCCCGGCCTGCTCGTCATCGAGCGCGTGGCCGTCGGCGATCCACCGGTTGCTCGCCGCCTGCAGCTTCTCGAGGAGCGGCCCGCGGATCCGGCCCCGCAGGATCACGTACCCGTGTTCGTCGAAGTGCGCCACCTCCTCCGGGGTGAGGTGGTGGGCCTCGTGCCGGAGCGGTCGGTTCCGGTCGGGCAGTGGCGCGGTCGGGTTCCGGTCGGACGCCGGGGCGTTCGTGATGGTCATCGGGTACCTCCTCGAGAGGGTGGTCCCGCCCTGGTCATCGGCGGGAGTGGTCAGGTGCGACGCTAAGGTGGTGGATCGCGGAAGTCTTCCGCGATCCACGCCGAGGAATCCAGGAATCCACCCGTGTCCGCGTCACCGCCCGAACCTCGCCTGCACGGCAACACCTTCGGCTTCTCGGCGTGGCGCGGAAGGTCGACGACGATGGCCGTTCCGCATGCGCACAACGACGTCGAGGTCAACTACTGCCGGTCGCCGTTGACCTACGACTCCGGCGGTCGGGTGTCGACGCTGCCGCCTGGGACGCCGTTCGCCTTCTGGGGTGCGAAGCCCCACCAGCTGGTCGACCTGGACGATCGGCACCCGCTGGCGTTCGTCACGATCCCGTTCGCGCAGTTCGCCTCGTGGGGTCTGCCCGCGGACGTCCGTGGCCGCCTGCTCGACGGCGGGGTGCTCATCGGGGGCGTGCCCGAGGACGCTCCGGACCTCGGAGCGGCGTTCGACCGCTGGGCGTCCGACCTCCACTCCGGGGACGCCGCGCGTCGTCGGGCAGCAGAGCTCGAGGTGCAGGCGCTCCTGGTCAGGATGTCGCGCGGTGACTGGGCTCCCCGCCGCGCCGCCGAGCCGAACAGCTCGATCGCGCTCCGACGTGCGGCCACGATGGCCGCCTACATCGCCGACCACGCCGGCGCGGACGTCCGGGTCGCCGACGTGGCTGCGGCGGTCCACCTGCACCCCAACCGCGCCGCGGCGGTCTTCCGGTCGGTGTTCGGCACGACCGTGACGGCGTTCCTCGCCCAGCACCGCGTCGCCGAGGCGCAGCGGCTCCTGCTGACGACCGACCTCGGCTCCGGGGAGATCGCCACCCGTGCCGGCTTCGGCTCGTCGAGCGCGTACCACCAGGTGTTCCGGGCGATCGTGGGGTCGCCGCCCCTCCGGTGGCAGCGAGACCACCTCGGCGACGGGTGAACGGGCCGGCCCGTGCGCTCAGTGGTACCCGTGGTCCGTCCGCCCGACGAGCACCCCGGCCGCCCGCAGCGCCGTCTCGACGCTCCCGGTGACCTGACGCCACGCGGCCCGCCGACGCTCGGTACCGATCGTCCCCCCGGCGACCGCGGTGCCGTGCCCCGCGGGACGGACCGTGATCGTGGTGGACGTGCCGGTGACGGTCGTCGAGACCTCGTAGCGGCGGAACTCCCGGGACGGGTGGACGAGCGCGCCGAGGAGGATCGTGAGGAACCGGTTCCCGCTCGTCGCGGTGATGGTCCCGCCGGTGGAGGTGACCTCGTGGCCGCTCCGTCGCAGTGCGGCCCCGGCCACCTCCATCGCCGTGCGTCGGTCCCCGGTGTGGACCGCGTACTCCGTCCGTGCCTCCATGGCTGCTCCCTCCCCGAGCGCGAGCGGCACCCCCCGACGCCGCTGCAGCAGCATAGCCGATGCGTACTCATGGAAACAGGGATGTCGGACGGCGCTCGGTAGACTGCCGGACGTGTCTGTGAACCCCGAGCTCGTCGGCAGGACGTTCCCGCCGGCCCAGCCGTACCTGGTCGGTCGCGAGAAGGTGCGTGAGTTCTCCCGTGCCGTGTTCGCGACCAACCCGATCCACCACGAGCCCGAGGCCGCCCGCGCCGCCGGCTACGACGACGTCGTGGCCCCGCCGACCTTCGCGGTCGTCGTGCAGGAAGCGACGCTCGCGCAGCTCCTGGCCGAGCCCGACGCCGGCATCGACTTCTCGCGCGTCGTGCACGGGGAGCAGGCGTTCACGTACGACCGTCCGATCGTCGCCGGCGACGAGCTCACCGCGACGCTGACCGTGACGAGCGTGAAGACCCTCGGCGGCAACGCCATGGTCACCGCCGAGTCCACCGTGGTCGACGCGTCCGGCGAGCACGTCGTCACCGCCACGTCCACCCTCGTCGTCCGGGGAGATGACGCATGAGCACCCACGTCCAGCACGGAGAGGCCGACACCGCCGTCGCGGTCGGCACGGTCGTCGCCGAGCGCGAGGTGCACGTGACCCGCGACTCGCTCGTCCGGTACGCCGGCGCCTCGGGTGACTTCAACCCGATCCACTACCGCGACGACGTCGCCGCTTCGGTGGGGCTGCCCGGTGTGCTCGCGCACGGCATGCTGACCATGGGCCTCGCCGTCCAGCCGGTCGCCGAGTGGCTCGGCGACCGCGGCTGGGTCGCACGCTACGGTGTCCGGTTCACCCGTCCCGTCGTCGTCGACCCGCAGGACGGCGCGACCGTCGGCGTGGTGGCCAAGGTCGGCACCGTGGACGACGCGGGCCGTCCGCAGCGCATCGACCTCACCGTGACCGCCGCCGGGCAGACCGTGCTCGGCAAGGCGCAGGTCACGGTGGCGTTCCGCTGACCGTGACGGACGCCGTCCTCGCCGACCTCACGACGCTCCGCGTCGGCGGTCCCGCGAGCACGCTGCTCACCGCTGCGACCACCGACGAGCTCGTCGCGCACGCGCACACCGCCTGGCAGGACGACGACTGGCTGGTGGTCGGTGGCGGGAGCAACCTCCTCGTCGCCGACACCGGGTTCGACGGAACGGTCGTGCTCGTCAGGACGCGGGGCGTCGAGGTGGTGCAGTCGGACTACCCCGGCGAGCACGCCGACGGCGTCACCGTCCGCGTGGCGGCCGGGGAACCGTGGGCCGCGTTCGTCGCGCAGACCGTGGCGAACGGTTGGACCGGCCTGGAGGCCCTCAGCGGCATCCCGGGCACCGTCGGTGCCGCCCCCGTGCAGAACATCGGCGCCTACGGGGTCGAGCTGTCCGACGTGCTCACCCGGATCGAGTTCCTCGACGCGTCGACGGGGGAGCGCGCGTGGGTGCCCGCGGCCGAGCTGGCGCTCGGCTACCGCTCGTCCACGCTGAAGCACGGGCGACGGGGCGTGGTCCTCACCGTCGAGTTCCGGCTCGGCACCGCGAGCGACGACGGCGTGCCCGTCCGGTACGCGCAGCTCGCCGGCTCGCTCGGCGTCGAGCTCGGCACGCGGGTGGCGCCGGCGACGGTGCGCGACGAAGTCCTCCGCCTCCGGGCGTCGAAGGGCATGGTGCTCGACGGTGACGACCACGACACGTGGAGCGCCGGGTCGTTCTTCACGAACCCGATCGTGTCCGCGGCCTTCGCCGAGTCCCTGCCCGCCGACGCGCCGCGCTGGCCCGCCGGCGACGACGTCAAGCTCAGCGCCGCGTGGCTCATCGAACACGCGGGCGTCCACCGCGGGTACGCGGTCCCCGGGTCGCGCGCCGCGATCTCCTCGAAGCACACCCTCGCGCTGACGAACCGCGGCGGCGCGACGGCAGCGCAGGTCGCCGAACTGGCGCGGTACGTGCAGGTGACCGTGCTCAACCGCTTCGGCGTCACGCTCGTGCCGGAGCCGGTCGTGGTGGGCGACCTGCTCGCCGGGGGCTGACCGTCAGCGCTGACCCTCGTCGCCGGCCGACCTCGAGAGCCGAGCCGTGCCTCCAGGGCGGTGCGCCGGACGGCGCGGCATCCGCTGGACGCAGATCGCGCCCCGTCGTGACGGGGCGCGATCTGCGTCGTGGTGTGCGATCCGCTAGCTGAAGAGCTTCGCCAGCCGCGACACGCCCTCGGCGATGTCGTCGTCGCCGAGCGCGTAGGACAGGCGGAGGTAGCCGGAGGGGCCGAAGGCCTCGCCGGGGACGACCGCGACCTCGGCGTGCTCGAGGATGAGGTCCGCGAGCTCGAGGGTCGTCGTCGGGGTGGAACCGGCCCACTCGCGGCCGAGCAGCGCCGTGACGTCGGGGTAGACGTAGAAGGCACCCTTCGGCGTCGGCGTGTTGAAGCCCGGGATCGCGTTGAGCCCCTCCACGATGGCGCGGCGGCGTCGATCGAAGGCCTCGCGCATGGCCGTCACGGGCTCCTGCGGGCCGTCGAGTGCGGCGATCGCGGCGCGCTGCGACACGTTCGAGACGTTGCTCGAGAGGTGGGACTGCAGGTTCGACGCGGCCTTGACCGCGTCCGCCGGGCCGATGAACCAGCCGACGCGCCAGCCGGTCATCGCGTAGGTCTTCGCGACCCCGTTGACGAGGATCGTCGTGTCCGCGAGGGCAGGGACGGCCTCGAGGACGCCGGTGAACCGGACGCCGTCGTAGACGAGGTCCTGGTAGATCTCGTCGCTGATGACCCAGATGCCGTGCTCGAGCGCCCACTCGCCGATGGCCTTCGTCTGCTCGGCGGAGTACACCGACCCGGTCGGGTTCGAGGGCGAGCAGAAGAGCAGGGCCTTCGTCTTCGGGGTGCGCGCTGCCTCGAGCTGCTCGACGGTGACGAGGTAGTCCTGGTCGCTGCCGGCGAAGACCTCGACCGGGACGCCGCCCGCGAGCCGGATGGCCTCGGGGTAGGTGGTCCAGTACGGGGCGGGCAGCAGGACCTCGTCGCCGTCGTCGACGATCGTCTGGAAAGCCTGGTAGACCGCCTGCTTCCCACCGTTGGTGATGATGACCTGCGACGGGTCGACCGACACGCCCGACTCGCGCGCCGTCTTCTCGGCGACGGCCTGCTTCAGCTCGGGGAGCCCGGTGGCGGGCGTGTAGCGGTGGTTCTTCGGGTCCTGCGCGGCGGCGACGGCGGCGTCGACGACGTGCTGCGGCGTGGCGAAGTCGGGCTCGCCCGCGGCGAACGAGATGACGGGTCGACCCGCGGCCTTGAGCGCCTTGGCCTTCGCGTCGACCTTGAGCGTGGCCGACTCGGCGATGGCCGCGATGCGGGACGCGATGCGCTGCTGCGGGGCGGCGGGGTTGGCGGTGGACTCGGGGCCTTCGGCTGCGGTGCTCACACCCCGAGCCTACCGGGGCGGCACGCCGGGGGCGGCGGTCAAGTGGACACCGTGTGACGGACTCCCGTACACTCGACCACCGGAACGCGGAACGGTGACGAACCGTGTTCGAAGGGCGGTGGCTCAATTGGTAGAGCAGCGGTCTCCAAAACCGCAGGTTGCAGGTTCGAGTCCTGTCCGCCCTGCACATCTGGAAGGGTAGAAGTTGGCGAGCAAAGACGTGGAAGCGACGGCGGACGACGTCGTCGCCAAGGCGAAGCAGGACCGCGCATCGCGTCGCGGGCCGTTCGCTGCCATCGTGCTGTTCATCCGGCAGGTCATGGGCGAACTCCGCAAGGTGGTCACGCCGACCCGCAAGGAGCTCTTCAGCTACACCGGTGTCGTCCTCGTCTTCGTGATCGTGATGATGATCCTGGTCTCGGTCCTCGACTTCGTGTTCGGGCTCGGCGTCGGTTACGTCTTCGGCAACGGGCCGACCGCCTGAACCGGTCCGTCCGACCGCCGGCCGGGCTGATCGCTCGCCGACCCGATCCGCACCACCGAACGGAAAGAACCGACATTGTCTGACAACTCCCGCGACGACATCGACCTCGCGACGGCTGCCGAGCAGTCCTCCGAGGTCGAGGAGAACCAGGAAGGCGACGTCGAGACCGGCGAACTGCTCTCGGCCGAGTCCTCCGAGGAGCGTGCGATCTCCGTGGAGGACGCCGACGACGAGTCCCTCGGCCTGAGCGACGAGCCGGACGACGGCACCGTCGACGCGGGCATCGACGAGGCGCTCACCGCCCTGCAGGAGTCGCGTGACCCCGAGGCCGACGCGGTCGTCGACGACGCCCTCGAGATCGACTCCGCCGACGAGGCGGAGGCCGCTGTCGAGGCCGTCGAGGACGAGGAAGAAGTCGAGCTGGAGTCCGAGACCGCCGAGCAGGCGAACGAGACGCTGGCCGCCGACGAGGCCCTCGACGACGAGCCCGCCGAGGTCGACCCGTACGAGGCGTTCAAGGCCGAGCTGCGGATGAAGCCGGGCAAGTGGTACGTCATCCACTCCTACGCGGGCTTCGAGCGTCGCGTGAAGTCGAACATCGAGAACCGCATGGTGTCGATGTCGATGGAGGACTACATCTACCAGGTCGAGGTCCCGATGGAGGACGTCGTCGAGATCAAGAACGGGCAGCGCAAGCTGGTCACCCGCGTCCGGATCCCCTCGTACGTGCTCGTCCGCATGGACCTCAACGAGGACTCGTGGTCCGTCGTCCGCCACACCCCGGGCGTCACCGGCTTCGTGGGCAACGCGCACAACCCGACCCCGCTCCGCTTCGACGAGGCCTTCGGCATGCTGAAGTCGCTCGTCCAGGTCGCCGAGGCCGCTCCGGCCAAGGGCGGCGCGAAGTCCGGCGGTGCCGCACAGGCGCAGCCGCAGGCCGAGGTCGACTTCGAGATCGGCGAGACGATCACCATCAAGGAAGGCTCGTTCGCGGGCCTGCCCGGTTCGATCTCCGAGATCAAGCCGGAGAGCGGCAAGCTCACCGTCCTCGTCTCGCTGTTCGAGCGCGAGACCCCGGTCGAGCTCAGCTTCGACCAGGTCACCAAGCTGTAGTAAGCTACCCAGGTTTGGCCCCGCACGCTGAGCGTGTGGGGCTTCACCGCGGTCCGGAACGGCCGGGCCCGCGGGAGAGTGCACGGATCCCCGTGCGTTCGATTCCAGGAGGAAACAAGTCATGGCACCGAAGAAGAAGGTCACGGGCCTGATCAAGCTGCAGATCAACGCGGGCGCCGCCAACCCGGCCCCGCCGATCGGTCCTGCGCTCGGTCAGCACGGCGTGAACATCATGGAGTTCTGCAAGGCGTACAACGCCGCGACCGAGTCGCAGCGCGGCAACGTCGTCCCGGTCGAGATCACCGTCTACGAGGACCGTTCGTTCACGTTCATCCTCAAGACCCCGCCGGCCGCCGAGCTCATCAAGAAGGCTGCGGGTGTGCAGAAGGGGTCGTCGACCCCGCACACGGTCAAGGTCGCCAAGATCTCGATGGACCAGGTCCGTCAGATCGCCGAGACCAAGCAGGCCGACCTGAACGCCAACGACATCGAGCAGGCCGCGAAGATCATCGCCGGCACCGCGCGCTCGATGGGCATCACGGTCGAAGCCTGATCCACACCCCCTACACCCTTCCGTGGGAGAGCCTCGCCGGCTCGTCAACCACGTAGCTTCCGCGAGGAGAACACCATGGCGAAGAAGTCCAAGGCCTACCAGGCCGCGGCCGCGAAGATCGAGGCCGACAAGTTCTACACCCCGACCGAGGCAGTCGCCCTCGCGAAGGAGACCGGCTCGGCGAAGACCGACTCCACCGTCGAGGTCGCGCTGAAGCTCGGCGTCGACCCGCGCAAGGCGGACCAGATGGTCCGCGGCACGGTCATCCTGCCGCACGGCACGGGCAAGACCGCCCGCGTCATCGTGTTCGCGGTGGGCGCTGCCGCCGAGGCCGCGATCGCCGCCGGTGCCGACGAGGTCGGTGGCGACGAGCTCATCCAGAAGGTCGCCGACGGCTACACCGCCTTCGACTCGGCCGTCGCGACCCCGGACCTCATGGGCAAGGTCGGTCGTCTGGGCAAGGTGCTCGGCCCGCGTGGCCTCATGCCGAACCCGAAGACCGGCACGGTGACCCCGAACGTGGCGCAGGCCGTCAACGACATCAAGGGCGGCAAGATCGAGTTCCGCGTCGACAAGCACGCCAACGTGCACTTCGTCGTGGGCAAGGCCTCGTTCACGCCGGAGCAGCTCGACGAGAACATCTCGGCCGCGCTCGAGGAGATCGTCCGCCTCAAGCCGAGCTCGTCGAAGGGCCGCTACATCACGAAGGGGTCCGTCGCGACCACCTTCGGCCCCGGCATCCCGCTGGACGTCAACAGCATCTGATCCGAGTCGTCAGGCTCGAACGAGGAGACCCGCACCGGCAACGGTGCGGGTCTCCTCGTCGTCCGGGCTCCTGTCCCGATAGCGTGGCCGCGTGCGCACCCTCGTGAACGCCCTGCGGCTCGTCGCCGTGATCGCCGTCGCGGCCGCGATCCTGGCCCAATGGCTCGTGAGCTCGAAGCTCCCGAGCTACAACTTCTTCAACTACTTCGGCTACTTCACGAACCAGTCGAACATCTTCATCGCACTGGCGTTCGCGATCACCCTGGTGACCGCCGCCCGGCGGAAGCAGGGAGCGCTCGGCACGAGCATCTTCCGCGGTGCGTCGACCGTCTACATCGCGACGACCGGGATCGTCTACAACACGCTGCTCGTCAGCATCGACGTGCAGTCGTCGGTGCCGTGGTCGAACGACGTGCTGCACAAGGTCATGCCCGTGTACGCGGTGCTCGACTGGCTGCTGTTCTCCGACCGGTCGCGCCTGCTCCTCCGGCACGTGTGGCTGTTCCTGATCTACCCGGCCGTCTGGCTCGTCGTCATCCTGATCCGCGGCGCGACCGACGGGTGGGTGCCGTACCCGTTCCTCGACCCGTCGCTCGGGTACGGCGTCGTGGCGCTCTACTGCCTGGGGATCGCCGTCTTCATCGCGCTCATGGGCGTGCTCGTCGTCGGGATGAGCCGACTCCGGATCGTGCGGGTCTAGAGCCGGTCGCGGCGGAGGGTGTCGAGCACCCGGTCGGCGAGGTCGATGAGCACCCGGATCTGGTCGTCGTCGCGGTCCACCCACCGGCACTCCGGCTCGTCGTGCGCGGGGACGAAGTCGTCGTGGCGCTCCCAGACGAACAGGGTGCGGTCGGCGCCGAGGACGTACTGCTGCCACCAGATCTGCCGCAGGTAGTGGCGCGGGATGCTCCGCCACGCCTTCGCGGTCGTCTTGATCTCGGCGAGCACGAGCCGGCCGTCGCCGTCGTGGCCGACGCCGTCCGGGGTGGCGAGGTGGGCACGGTTCGCCGCGGCGTGGAAGAGGTGGGCGGAGGGCTCGATGCCGTGGGTGGCGGCGACCCAGGCGGCGATGACGGGCTCGCGTTCCTTGCCGTGCTCCGTGTAGACGTTGCCGGAGAACCGTGAGCCGTAGCGCTTGTCCGCGACGACCGCGTGGACGGCGCGCAGCGAGGCGAGCCGTGCGACGTCGGTGGCGGTGATGCCCATCGCGCGGGCACGGAGCCACGCGACGCGGTCCGAGGAGTGGGCGACGATGCGCTCGGTGTGTCCGCGGAGGACCGTGAACGTGTCGTGCCGGGCTGTACCCGGGCCGGAACCGGACGCGGTGCCGGAACCGGACGCCGAGCCTGAACCGGACGCGGTGCCGGAGCCGGACGCCGTCCGGGAGGACGACGCGGTGCCGGAGCCGACCGTGCGCGCGACCGGAGCCGACCCGCCGGGCGCGGGACGTTCCTCCAGACCGGGGTCCAGGTCGCCCCACAGGGTGGGCTGCACGATCGTCACCCGACGATTCTCACCCCCGGTACCGACGGAGCGGAAACCGACGCGCGGTCAGGACACCAGCGGTCAGGACACCAGTGGTCAGGACACCAGTGGTCAGGACACCAGCGGTCGGGACGCGAGCGCCCGTCCCTCGGCGAACGCGACGAGCTCGTCGACGCCCGCGGGGGAGAGCGCGTAGCCGATGGCCAGTGCCGCGGCCCCGTGGAGGGCCGCGTGGGCGCCGGCGCGTGACTGCGCGATGACGAGGTGCTCCGTGGCGAGCGGCATCGAGCGGGAGTACACGACCTCGCGGACGCCGGCGAGGAGGTGCTCGCCGGCTCGGGTGACCGAGCCACCGAGCACGATCACCGACGGGTTCATCAGCGACACGCACGTCGCCAACACCTCGCCGATGTCCCGGCCGGCCTGTCGGACCGCCGCGATGGCGTCGAGGTCGGCCCGGGCGACGAGGTCGACGACGTCGCCGCTCGTGTGCGCGTCCCGGCCCTTCGCCCGGAGCGCCCGCGCGATCGCCGGACCGGAGGCGACGGCCTCGAGGCAGCCGGTGTTCCCGCAGTGGCAGGGGATGTCCTCGGCGCGGCTCACCCGGACGTGCCCGATGTCGCCGGCCGTGCCCTGGGCGCCGCGCTGCAGGACGCCGTCCGAGACGATGCCCGAGCCGATGCCGGTGGCCACCTTGACGAAGAGCAGGTGGTCGACGTCGGTCCACCCGCGTTGCCGTTCACCGAGGGCGGCGATGTTCACGTCGTTGTCGAGCAGGACGTGGGCGGCGACGTGCTCCCGCAGCCAGCCGGGCACGTCGAAGCCGTCCCAGCCGGGCATGATCGGCGGGTTCGCCGGACGCCCGGTGGAGAACTCGACCGGGCCGGGCACGCCGATCCCGATCGCGATGACGTCGTCGCGGGCGCGGTCGACCTCGTCGAGGAGCTCGTCGATGACCGACACGAGCCAGGAGAGCGTCGGGACGGGCCCGGCGGCGATGTCGATCAGGGCCTCCCGGGTCGCCAGCGGAGCCCCCGTGAGGTCGGTGACCGCCACCCGGCCGTGCGACGCTCCGAGGTCGGCGGCGACCACGAGCCGGGCTCGCGGCACGAGGGCCACCTGGGCGGGCGGCCGCCCACCGGTCGAGGCCGCGGTCTGCACCGGGCCGACGAGTCCGACCTCGATGAGGGCGTCCAGGCGCACGCCGATCGTCGAGCGTGCGAGTCCCGTCAGGGCGGCGAGTTCGGCCCGGGTCCGCGGCACGCCGTCGCGGAGGATCTGGAAGAGCTCGCTCGTCCCGACCGGCGGCGACGCTGCCGTCCGTGTCAAGTCGACCATGCGGCGAGTAGAGCACACATCGAACAGGACGCGCAACGAAGTCCGTCGAAGTCAACGCAACTTCTGCTTGACCGTCGACAGAAGCGGTCATAGTGTGACGATCGGTCAGTGACGACCGCACCATCTCGACGAGGAGACCTCCTGGTGACCCAACCGCTCTCGGTTCAGCTCTACACCGTCCGCGATGCCCTCTCGGCCGACCTGCCCGGCACGCTGCAGCGCATCGCCGACATCGGCTACACGAACGTCGAACTCTTCGGCTACGTCGACCGTGCGCCCGAACTCCGCGACGCGCTCGCCGCCGCCGGACTGGCCGCCCCGAGCGGACACGCACGCCTGCTGGACGCCGGCGAGCAGGACCTCGAGGCGATCTTCCACGCGAGCGTGACGGCCGGGATGACCACCCTCATCGACCCGCACGTCGACGAGGCCCGCTGGACCACCCGCGAGGACGTGGAGGCGATCGCCCGGGAGCTGAGCGCCCTCGCCCCCCGGACCGCGGACCACGGCCTGACCCTCGGCTACCACAACCACGCGTTCGAGTTCTCGAACCGCATCGACGGCGTCTCCGCCTACGAGGTCTTCGCCGACGCTCTGTCCGACGACGTCGTGCTGGAGCTCGACACGTACTGGGTCACGGTCGGCGGGGACGACCCGGTGGCGGTCATCGGGAAGTACGGCGACAAGGTGCAGTTTCTCCACGTGAAGGACGGCGACGGGTCGCACGACGACACCAAGCAGGTCGCCGTGGGCGACGGGATCATGCCGGTCCGCGAGATCCTCGCGGCTGCGCCGGACGCCCTGCACGTCGTGGAGCTCGACGACCACGAGGGCGACGTCTTCCAGGCCGTGGCCGACTCGTACACCTTCCTGCAGGGGGTCCGCGCATGACCGACACCGCGGCGAACGCGGCTCCGGCCGACACCACGACGGCCGACACCGCGGCGAACGCGGCTCCGGCCGACGCTACGACGCCCGAGTCCGCGACGGCCGCCGACGGCGCACGCCGTACCGGTCCGGTCGGCGTCGGCGTCATCGGCGCCGGGGTCATCTCGGACCAGTACCTGTCGAACCTGACGGTCTTCCCCGACGTGCGCGTGCTCTTCATCGCCGACATCGACCTGCCGCGCGCCGCCGCCCAGGCCGAGAAGTGGGGCGTGCCCGGTTCCGGCACGGTCGAGGAGCTCCTCGCCCACAACGACATCGAGATCGTCGTGAACCTGACGATCCCGGCCGCGCACGTCGAGGTCGCGCAGCAGGTCCTCGCCGCCGGCAAGCACGTGTGGGGCGAGAAGCCGTACGCGCTCGACCGGGAGAGCGCCACGCAGCTCCGCGACGCCGCGGTCGCGGCCGGCACGACGGTCAGCGTCGCCCCGGACACCTTCCTCGGCGCCGGACTCCAGACCGCGCTGCGCACCATCCGGGACGGCCGCATCGGTGCACCGCTCAACGGCTTGACGCTGTTCCAGAGCCCGGGTCCGGAGTCGTGGCACCCGAGCCCCGAGTTCCTGTTCGCGGTCGGCGCCGGGCCGCTGTTCGACATCGGCCCGTACTACCTGACGACGCTCGTGCAGGTCTTCGGCCCGGTGTCGAAGGTCACGGCGACCGCGTCCAAGGCCCGCGCGACCCGGGTGATCGGCTCCGGTCCGAAGGCGGGGACCGAGTTCCCGGTCGAGGTCCCGACGAACCACTCCGCGCTCATCGAGTTCGAGGGCGGCGGCAGCGCGCAGAGCGTGTTCTCGTTCGAGTCGACGCGCGGCCGCACCGGCTTCGTCGAGATCGCGGGGGAGACCGGCACGGTCGTGTTCCCCGACCCGAACGAGTTCGACGGCGACACCGAGCTGTACGCGGCCGGCGCCGAGGAGCCCGAGACGATGCCCGCGGTCGGCTCCACCTACTCGCGCGGCACGGGCGTGGTCGACCTCGCCCGGTCCATCCGTGCCGGCGTCGGCAACCGGGTCCCCGGTGCCCTCGCCTTCCACGTCCTCGACGTGATGGTCTCCATCGCCGAGAGCGCCGAACGTGGGGAGCCGGTGCTCGTCGAGAGCACCGTCGACCCCTCCCCGACCCTCCCCGAGGGCTGGGACCCCGCGGAGTCGACCCTGGCCTGATCGCCAGGGGACGCGCCGCACACAGCAGCACCCGACACGCACCATCCCTGCACCATCTCAACGACGAGAAAGTAGAGAGTCATGCGCACTGCCATCCGCGCACTGGCCATCACCGCGGCCGCGGCACTCACCGTGACCGGCCTCGCAGCCTGCTCCTCCGGAGGCTCCGGTTCGTCCGGCGACTCCAAGACGCTCACGTACTGGGCGTCGAACCAGGGCACCTCCCTCCAGAACGACAAGGAGGTGCTGACCCCCGTCCTCGAGAAGTTCACGAAGGAGACCGGGATCAAGGTCAACCTCCAGGTCATCGGGTGGAACGACCTGCAGACCAAGATCACCACCGCCGTCACCTCGGGCCAGGGCCCGGACGTGGTCAACATCGGCAACACCTGGGCGACCTCGCTCCAGGCCACGGGCGCCTTCCAGGAGTTCGGCGACTCGGAGATGAAGGCGATCGGCGGGGCCGACAAGTTCGGCAAGGCCGCACTCTCGACCGGTGGCGCACCCGGCAAGACCGTCACGAGCGTCCCGCTCTACGGCCTCGCGTACGGCCTGTACTACAACAAGCAGATGTTCAAGGACGCCGGCCTCGAGGCGCCGACGACGTGGGAGGACCTCGTCACCGACGCCAAGAAGCTGACCACGGGCGGCAAGTACGGCTTCACCATCGCCGGTGGTTCGTACACCGAGAACTCGCACTTCGCCTTCATCAACTCGGCGCAGAACGGCGGCGAGTGGTTCGACAAGGACGGCAAGCCCACCTTCACGCAGCAGGCGAACGTCGACGGCATCAAGCGCTACCTCGACCTCATGCAGAGCGACAAGGTCGTCAACACCTCGAACGCGCAGTACGACAACGGCACGCAGGCGGTCTCGGACTTCGCGAACAAGAAGGCCGCGATGATGCTGACGCAGAACAACGCGAACAGCACGATCACGTCGAACGGCATGAGCACGGACGACTTCGGCGTCGTGCCCTTCCCGGCGCCGGAGGGCGAGACGGACATCGCGTCCTTCCCGGCCGGCATCAACCTGTCGATCTTCAAGAACACGAAGAACAAGGACGGCGCCCTGAAGTTCGTCAAGTACATGACGAGCGCTGACACGCAGGCCACGCTCGACAAGCCGTACTCGGCCCTGCCGGTGCTCGCCTCCGCTGCCGACTCGGTCACCGACGAGCAGACGAAGACGTTCCTCGACATCTACAACAACAAGGCGAAGCCGCTCCCGCTGGTGCCCGCCGAGGACCAGTTCGAGTCCACCGTCGGCAAGGCGATGAACGACATGTTCGCCAAGATCGCGACCGGCGGCACGGTGTCCGACAACGACATCAAGACGGCGCTGCAGACCGCGCAGGACCAGGTCTCGCAGTCGGTCGGCTAGTCGGCCTGGAGGCCCGGGGCGCGTCCGCAGGACGCGTCCCGGGCCTCGCCCCTCCACACCCGGCCACCCGCCGGGAGTGAGCCGATCGGCTCACGCATGCCGCGCCTCCCCACGGCCACGGCCACGGCCGCTGCCCCGATCCGCGCGACGCACCCGATCCTCCTCTCCGCCGAAAGGCTTGCCATGTCCACCTCGGTCCTGCCGGACTCCGAGCGCCTCGACCTGACCCGCACGAAGGCCCCGACGCTGTCGGGGCCGCAACCGGGTCGGAAGCCCAAGCGGCACTGGCTGCCGTACGCGCTCGTCGCCCCGGCGATCCTGTTCGAGCTGCTCATCCACATCGTCCCGATGCTCACCGGCATCTGGATCTCGTTCATGCAGCTCACCAAGTACTTCATCGCGAACTGGGGTGCCGCTCCCTTCGCCGGGCTCCGGAACTACTCGGTCGCGATCGACTTCGACCAGGCGATCGGCCAGGGCGTCCTGAACTCGTTCCTCATCACCTGCGCGTTCACGATCCTGGTGGTCGGCCTGTCCTGGACGTTCGGGATGGCGGCGGCGGTCGCGCTGCAGAAGCCGTTCAGGGGCCGCGGCCTCTTCCGCACGCTCTTCCTCGTGCCGTACGCGCTCCCGATGTACGCGGGCATCATCACCTGGAAGTTCATGTTCCAGCGTGACTCCGGCGCGATCAACCACGTCCTCGTCGACCAGCTGCACCTCTTCAGCGGCCAGGGACCGTTCTGGCTCATCGGGTCGAACGCCTTCGTCTCGGTCGTCGTCGTCGCGATCTGGAAGACCTGGCCGTTCGCCTTCCTCATGCTGATGGCCGGCCTGCAGTCCGTGCCGAACGACGTCTACGAGGCAGCGTCGGTCGACGGTGCGAAGCCGTTCCGCCAGTGGCGCTCGATCACGCTGCCGATGGTCCGTCCCGTCAACGTGACCCTGGTGCTCGTGATGTTCCTCTGGACGTTCAACGACTTCAACACGCCGTACGTCCTCTTCGGCTCGACCGCGCAGCCCCCGGCAGCGGACCTGCTGAGCTTCCACATCTACAACGCGTCGTTCATCACCTGGAACTTCGGCTCCGGGGCTGCGATGAGCGTCCTGCTCCTCATCTTCCTGCTCATCGTCACGGGCATCTACCTCGCCGTGACCAACCGGAGGTCCGTCCGTGCGTGAGACAGTCGGCGCCAAGTCGTTCAAGATCGTCACCATCGTCCTGCTGACGCTGTTCACGGTCGTCCCGCTCTACGTCATGATCACGACGGCCATGAAGCCGCTCGGCGACGTCCAGGACAACTTCACGTGGATCCCGTCGACGATCACGTTCCAGCCGTTCATCGACATGTGGTCGACCGTCCCGCTGGCGAAGTACTTCGTCAACTCGCTCGTGGTCTGCACGGTCGCGACGCTGTTCTCGCTCATCATCGCCACGTTCGCCGCCTACGGGGTCTCGCGGTGGAACTTCAAGGGCAAGAGCACGTTCACCACCGCGGTGCTGTCGACCCAGCTGTTCCCCGGCGTGCTGTTCCTGCTGCCGCTGTTCCTCATCTTCACGAACCTCGGCAACACGCTCGGCATCCAGCTCGTCGGGTCGTGGACCGGCCTGATCATCACCTACTTGACGTTCACGCTGCCGTTCTCGATCTGGATGCTCGCGGGCTACTTCGAGACCATCCCGCGTGAACTCGACGAGGCCGCGATGGTGGACGGCTCCGGTCCGATGGGCGCCCTGTTCCGGGTGATCCTGCCGTCGGCCCGTCCGGGGCTCGTGGCCGTCGGCATCTACTCGTTCATGACGGCCTGGGGTGAGGTGCTCTTCGCCTCGGTGATGACGAACGGCGACGGGCAGCTGCTCGCGAACGGTCTGCAGCAGTACTCGACGCAGACGAACGTGTACTGGAACCAGATCATGGCGGCGTCGCTCGTGGTGTCGGTCCCCGTGGTGATCGCGTTCCTCATCGTGCAGCGCCAGTTCGTGGCGGGGCTGACCGCCGGTGCGGTGAAGTAGGCGCGACCACCCGCCGGGAGGCGCGGTGCGGGTCGGACCCGCACCGCGCCTCCCGGCGGTCCCCGCGCGGCGCGGGCCGAGACCCGCGTCGTGCTCCGCGAGTCTCGCGGCGCGGGCCGAGACTCGCGGCGGGCGACCGTTCTCGCGGCTCCGTGCCCGAACAACGTCGCTCAGCCCGAGACTCGGGTCGCTCAGCCCGAGACTCCGGTAGCGCGGGCCGAGACTCGCGGCGCGGGCCGAGTCTCGCGTCGGGCGACCGTTCTCGGGGCTCCGTGCCCGAACAACGTCGCTCAGCCCGAGACTCGGGTCGCGCGGGCCGAGACTCGGGTCGCGCGAGACGAGACTCGAGCCGCGCGCACCACCGACTGAACCGACAGGATGGACCCATGAGCGAACCCCGCGGACGGCAGCTGCTGCCGGGCCAGACGAGCCGCGTGCACGTGTACGACCTCGAGACGCGGACGTCCCGGGTCCTGTTCGAGTCGTCGTCGCTCCTCGTCGAGGCGCCGAACGTCCTCGACGACGGCCGGGTCCTGCTCAACGGCGGTGGCGACCTCTGGTTGCTGCCGCTCCCGCCGGTGGGGACCGTGCTCGACGAGACCGCGCTCGTGCCGGTCCCGATGCCAGGCGTCCCGGAGATCAACAACGACCACGTGCTCGACCCCTCCGACGGCTCGGTCGTGGTGAGTGCTCGCAACGGTGAGCTCTACCGGGTGCCGTTGCCCGACGGTGGCTCCGCGGAGCAGCTGACCGACACGACGGGCGCGCTCCCGACGACACGGAAGTTCTACCTGCACGGCATCGCTCCGGACGGCAGTGCCCTGGCGGCGATCGTGGGGGAGCGCACCGAGGACGGCGTCTGGACCACCGACGTGGCGAGCGTCGACCCCACGACCGGGGAGCCGACGTTCCTCACGCGTGACGCCTTCCCGGACGACGGCTGCACGATCACGCCGGTCGGTGGCATCTGGCTGTTCAACACGGAGCGCTTCACACCGGGGACGGCGCAGCTCGCGACCGTCTGGCCGGGGCACGCCGATCCGGTGCGGATCACGAACGACGACCGGGTGAACTGGTTCCCGCACCTCTCGCCGGACGGATCGCACCTGCTGTGCCTGTCGTACGAGCCGGGCGTGCAGGGACACCCGGCCGACCACCGCGTCGAGCTGCGGCTGCTCCCCGGAGCGCTCGTGCGGGGCGCCCGGATCGCGGTCGAGCCGGAGACCCTCGTGACGCTCGACGGCGGGCAGGGGACGGTCAACGTTCCGCCGTGGTCGCCGGACTCGCGGTGGTTCGCGTACTGCGACTACCCGGTCGCGCAGTAGGGCGCGGGGGCTGCGCGGGCCCGGGACGCCGAGCGGCGCGGGGGCTGCGCGGGCCCGGGAGACCGAGACTCGGCCCCGCGGACGGTTCCGCGGCGTCGGGGCCACGAAACCGTCCGCTGAGCCGAGTCTCGGCAGCGCACCGGCATGCCCGCTACACCTCGCGCACCAGCCCCTGCTTGATGTGCAGCCGACGTTCGGCGCGGCGGGCCACCCACGAGTCGTGCGTCACGATGACCACCGTCAGCCCGCGCTCCTTCCACTGCCGCTCGATGATCCCCATGATCTCGTCGCGCGTCCCCTCGTCGAGCGCACCGGTCGGCTCGTCCGCGAGGAGCACCGACGGGTTCTTCACGAGCGCCCGTGCGATCGCCACCCGTTGCTGCTGCCCGCCGGACAACTCCGCCGGCAGGTGGTCCAGGCGCTCGCCGAGCCCGACCTCCTGCAGCGCGGCCGTGGCACGCGAGCGGACCTCGTCCTTGGACCGGTTCGCGAGCGAGCCCGCGAACGCCGTCTCGACGTTCTCGAGCGCGGTGAGCGTCGGGATGAGGTTGAAGCTCTGGAAGACGAACCCGATCTCGGTCGCCCGGAGGTCCGTGAGTGCCCCGTCCCCGAGTTTCGCGACGTCGTGTTCGCCGAGGAGGACGCTCCCGGCACTCGGCCGGTCGAGCGCCCCGAGCATCTGGAGGAGGGTCGACTTCCCGCCGCCGGTCGGCCCCTGGATCGCCACGAGCTGCCCCTGCGGGATCGTGAGGTCGACGTTCGTCAACGCGGTGACGGTCCGGTTCTTCTGCTTGTACGTCTTGCTCACGTTCTGCAGCCGGTAGATCGGACTGGAGGCGCGGTTCGCCCCCGCCGTGGAGGCTGCGGTCGCCGGGGTGGTCACGGGTGCTCCTGTCGGTTGGGTCGCGTCGTGCGTCGTGGTCGGGTCGGTCGCGTCGTGCGTCGGGGTGGTCGTGTCGCGTGTCGGTCCGGGCATCAGGCCACGCTCCGCAGCGCCTCGGCCGGGCGGAGCCGGCTCGCACGCCAGCCGCCGAGGGCACCGGCGAGCAGCCCGCCGAGGACCGCGAGCCCGATGGCGAGCAGGATCACCTCGACCGTCACGGGGGCGTGGAGGACCACGTCGGTCGTGCTCGCCGTGCTGGCCGCCCCGCCGCCGAAGCCGCCGGCCGGTGCGCCGCCGGTCGTTCCGCTGCCCGCAGCCGCGGTCGCCGCGCCCCCGGGCATGCCGCCACCCGTCCCACCGCGGGTGGAGGTCGAGGCGCTCGCCGAGATGGTCGGGGCGATGACGTTGACGACGAGGATGCCGATCAAGCCCGCCGCCGCACCGATCACGCCGCCGATGAGGCCCTGGACGAGCGACTCGCCGGCGACCTGCCGGGTGATGCGGCCGTTCGACCAGCCGATCGCCTTGAGGGTGCCGAACTCCCGGGTGCGCCGGGTCACGCCGGAGATCGTGAAGAAGATCGCGATGAGGAACGCCGCCGCGAGGACGACGATCGACAACCAGGTGCCGAGGTTCGACACGAGGCTCGACGCGGTGCTCAGCGAACCGGAGACGCTCGAGGCGAGGTCCGCCTCGGTCGAGACGGTGGCGCTGCTGAGCTTCTGCTGCAGCGCGGACTTGATGGTGCTGACGTCGGACGAGGACTCCGCGGAGACGTAGATCGACGTCACCTTGCCGTCGAGGTCGGCCAACGACTGCGCGGTGTCGAGCGGGACGTAGGTGTTCGAGCCCGTGGTGCTCGAGGACCCGGTGGACGCGACGATCCCGATGACGGTGAACTTCGTGCCGCCGATCTCGAGTGTGTCCCCGACGGCCTTGTCCTCGCTCTTCGCGTAGGCGCTGTCGAGCACGACGACGTCCTTGCCGGCGTCCTTCGCCGTGAACGAGCGGCCCTTCGTGATCTCGGTGCTCGTGAGCGGACCGACCGCGTCGCCCGACACCGGGATGCCCGTGACGGTGAAGGAGTCGACGTTGAACGAGCCGCCGCCGAATCCGCCGCCCTCGCCGCCGCTCGGCGGTCCCTGCTGCGTGCTGCTGTCCGACGAACCGGCGTCGGTGCTGCCCGACGCCGAACCACCAGAGCTGCTGCTGTCGGAGCTGCTGCTGCCCTGCTGCACCTGCCCCGAGAAGGTCGTGTTCTCGAGCGTCAGCACACCCGTCGCCGCCTTCACGCCGGTGGTCGCCGTGACGGTCGCGAGGTTCGACGCGTTCAGCGTGCTCGACCCGCGGGCGACCGCCAGACGCGACTGCGACAGGTCGGTCGACCCGCTGTCGCTGCCCGAGCGACTGCCGAAGTCGAAGGACGGCCGGCCGGTGCTCGACGACGTCGGCTGTTCGGTCTTCGTGATCGTGATGTCGGTGCCGACGCCGTACACGGACTGCAGGACGCTCGACTGCGCCGCCTTCACCCCGCTCGCGATCGACGACACGATGACGACCAGGGCGATCGCGAGCGCCATGCCGACGGCGATGATGACCGTCTGCTTCCGGCGGTTCGTGAGCTCGCGCCTGAGGTAGGTCAGGAACATGGTTCTCCTCGGTGTTGGGGACGAGGAGACCGTAGGGAGCGAGTCGATGAGCAGCGCTGCCGGAACCCAAGAGGATCCGATGAGGCCTCAGCCGGCGTCGCCGTACGTCACGCGGAGGTGCTCGGCGTAGCCCCCGGGCGTCCGACCGACGAACCGACCGCTCGTCACCACCGGGAACGCCGTGGTGGCGCGGACGTCGAACCCGAGCGCTCGGGCCCGCGTGACGAGTCGGACGTCCTCGTGCTCGGGGACCGGGTCGAAGCCGCCCGACCCCAGGTACGCGTCCACCCGCACCCCGAGGTTGGCGCCGTGGACGTGCCCGAGCGTCGCGCCGGGCGGGTGCGCGACCCGCCAGCGACACAGGACGTCGGGGTCGAGGTCGTCGGGCTCCGGCTCGACGGCGCCCACGAGCACGTGTGCACCGGCAGCGAGGGCGTCGGCCTGCTGGACGAGCCACGACCCGTGCACGCGGGAGTCCGCGTCGGTGTGGGCCGTCCAGTGCGACTCGGGCGGACCGACGGTCCGCAGGACGTGCGCGACGCCGAGGCTCCGGGCGCGCCCGACCCCGACGGGCCGTGGGCCGGTGTCCACGACGTCGAGCGGGGTCCGTCGCCACGTGTCGTCGTCCGCGATCCGGTCGGCGACGACCTCGGCGGTCCGGTCGGTGCACCCGTCGAGGACCACCGTCACGCCGACGTCGACGCCCGGTCGCTCGCGCCGGAGCGTCCGCACCGCCGCTGCGAGCGCGTCGACGCACGCCACGACGGTGTCGACCTCGTCGTGGGCGGGCACCACCACGTCGACGCGGGGCACCGGACGAGCGGGGCTCACCGGACGAGCGGGGTTCTCCCGACGAGCGGGGCTCACCGGACGAGCCCGTCGGCCCGCGCGACGGAGGGCGTCGACGGGCCGGGGAACACGCTCAGCACGAAGTCCTCCTCGACGTGGCGGACGAGAGCCGGTCGAGGCCACCGCTCCGTGAGCCGCGCGTCGACGGTGTCGCCGTCGGTCACGGCCTCGTCGTCGGGGTGCCGCCAGTGGCAGGCGACGAGGACACCGTCGTCGTCGAGCGCGCCCAGGACCCGGTCGATCGTGCGGTCGAGGTCAGCGGGGCTCAGGTAGTAGCCGATCTCGGAGAGCACGACGAGGTCGAAGCGACCCTCGGGCCAGTCCTCCGGGAGCGCGGCCCGCACGAACCGAGCGCCCGGAGCACGTTCCCGGGCCTGAACGAGCGGCGCCTCGGAGATGTCCGTGCCGAGCACGCGGTCTGCCCGTCCGGCGATCGCCGCGGTCAGCACCCCCGTCGCGCACCCGAGCTCGAGCGCCGACCGGTACCGCTCGCGCGGCAGGGCCGCGAGCGTGACCGCACGCTTCCGGCGTTCGTACCAGGAGCCGTCGAAGTCCCACCCCTCGGGCTTGCGGGCGTAGTGGGCGTCGAACGACTCCCGCGAGCGCGAGCGCGAGCGCGAGCGCCGACGTGCGGACGGGGCCGCGTCCACGGGGAAGTACCACTCGGTCCGCCGGAGGTGGTGTGCTGCGTGCCGTTCGTCGACGATCGCCTCGTCGCCCGGCGCCGGCGAGAGCGGGAGGGTCTGCGACCGGTACGCGGCGAGGGCGGTCCGCTTCCGGTCGAGCGCGTCGGCCGACAACGCCAGCGCGCGGGCTCGGTCCCAGGGTGCCGCGGGGGCGTCCGGGTCGTCCCAGTGCCAGGCCCAGACCGGGTACGCGAGCACGGTGACGTGGTCGTGACCGGCGGCCACGGCCTCGGCGACCTCGCCGGCGACCCGGTGGTCGCGGTGTCCGTCGCCGCGCCAGGGGACGACGAGCAGGACCTGTCCGGTCGCGCTCGACAGCCGCTCGTCGAGCGCCGCGCGGAGGACGTCGGGGTGGTCCCGCAGCGCGCCGTCCGGGACACGGAGCGACGTCCCGACCGCGCCCGGGTGCAACGCCGCCGACGCCGTCCGGAACTCCTCGTCACGCCGCGCCGCGAGGTCGCCGGGGGCGACGGTGGGGGAGTCCGGGTGGGAGCGCTCGCCGCGGCTGACGAGCAGGACCTCGACCGGCACGGCCCGCGCAGCTGCAGTCGCGACGAGGCCACCGGCGCCGAGCGTCTCGTCGTCGGGGTGCGGCGCGACGACGACGACCGAGGCGAACCCGTCGAGGGCGACGTCCTGCGGCGTCAGCGCGTCGAGGAGGGTCGTCCACCGCTGCGGGTCGGTCCCGGGCTCCCGGTGGTCGAAGGTCACCATGCGACACCGCCGCGTTCGAGCACCATCCGGCCGGCTCGGGCGAGGTCGCGGGCGCCGTGGTCCTGCAGCACGTACAGCTCGAGGTCGGCCACCCGCGCAGCGACCGCGGGGTCGGCCGTGAGCGGTGCGGGGCCGATCGTCGCCACGACCCGGTGCCGGACCGCGTCGACAGCACGGCGGACCCGGGCGCGGACGACCTGCGCCTCGAACGCCCAGTCCGTCCCGGGGCGATCGGCGTCGATGCGGGCCGCTGCGTCCGCGAGCGCGTCCTCCGCATCGGCGAGGTCGGCGACCGTCGCGCCGAGTGCGGCCTGCAGCAGTTCGGACCCCGGTCGGGACGCCGCGAGCGACCGCAGCACCCGGGCGAGGCCGACGGCGCCGCCCCACCAGCAGGCCGCGACGCCGATCCCGCCCCAGGCGAACCCCGGGCGTCGGAGGTACCAGCCCGGCTCGCCGACGAGCGAGCCCGGGACGCCGTCGAGGTCGACCGGTCCGCTCGGGACGTCCGGCATGCCGCGGGCCACCCAGACGTCGTCGTGCGCGGTCACGCCCGGGTGCCGGAGGTCGACCGCGACCAGGATCCGCTCGTCCCCGGGGTGCGCGGTGACGAGCGCGTGGCTCAGCGTCGACGCGAGCGAGCACCACGGCTTCGTCCCGCTGAGCCGGACGGTCCCGTCGCCCGTCGCGTGGGCGTCGACACGGAGCCCGGGCGCCTCGGCGGCGAACACGCCCCAGGTCGAGCCGTCGGGCACGGGGACACCGGCCTGGTCGAGGACACTGCGGGCGTCGAGGTGCGGCTCGACGGTGCGCGCCAGCGCGACGTCGACCGCCGCGAGCGCGGCGAGCGTGGCGAAGACGGGTCCGGCCGTGCCCGCGGACAGCGTCGGCGTGGTTGCGGCGACCGCCTGCGCGACGGCCAGCCGTTCCGCCGGGGTCGCACCGTGCCTCCCGGCCGGTCCGACCGCGTCGTCGACGTCGACGGCGCGCGCAGCCGCGGACCATGCGGAGGAGTGCAGCATGCGGTCACCGTACGGAGCGTTCCCCGGGCGGCCGCCCGGGTCCGCGTTATCCGTCTCATCCGTGATCCACAGAACGCGCATCGGTCCGTCTCAGACCGCTCATAGGAAACGCTCGATACTCGAAGACGTGACCATCTCCCAGCCCGCAGCAGCACCGCGCCTCACACGTGCCGACGGAACCCCGTTGCGCATCCTCGTCGTCGACGACGAGGCCAGCCTCACCGACCTGTTGTCCATGGCGCTCCGCTACGAGGGCTGGGACGTCAAGAGCGCGAACGGCGGACAGGACGCCCTGAGCACGGCGCGCGAGTGGAAGCCCGACGCGATGGTGCTCGACGTGATGATGCCCGACCTCGACGGGCTGCAGGTGCTCAGCCGCCTGCGCCAGAACAACGACGACACCCCGGTGCTCTTCCTCACGGCGAAGGACTCCGTCGAGGACCGCGTCACCGGGCTCACGGCCGGCGGCGACGACTACGTGACGAAGCCGTTCTCCCTGGAGGAGGTCGTGGCACGCCTGCGCGGGCTCATCCGTCGTTCGCAGATCTCGATCTCCGAGGCCGGCGACTCCCGCATCGTCGTCGGCGACCTGGTGCTCGACGAGGAGTCCTACGAGGTCTCGCGAGCCGGCCGCCCGATCGAGCTCACCGCGACGGAGTTCGAGCTCCTCCGCTTCCTCATGCGGAACCCCCGCCGCGTGCTGTCGAAGGCGCAGATCCTCGACCGCGTGTGGTCGTACGACTTCGGCGGCAAGAGCTCCGTCGTCGAGATCTACATCTCGTACCTGCGCAAGAAGATCGACGCGGGGGAGACCCCCATGATCCACACCGTGCGCGGTGTCGGGTACGTCATCAAGCCCACGTCCTGAGGGGCAGCGCAGTGACGCTCCGTCGCCGGCTGGTGCTCAGCATCGTCGCACTCGTGGTGGCCGTGAGTGCGGTGATCGGTGCGGGCAGCATCATCGCCCTGGCGTCCATCCAGACCGGCACGATCGACTCCCAGCTGTCCAAGGCCACCGACCGCGCGAGCACGAAGTTCGGCGAGGGCCAGCAGCAGCCGGGCGGCCAGCGTCCGAACGACGACGCCCTCGCACCGCTCGGCCAGGCCGCGGGGACGTTGACCGCCTACTACGGTTCGGGTGGCATCGCGGCCGGCATCGTCATCAACGAGGACAGCTCCCGGTCGCAGCTGACCGCGGACGAACTGCAGCGCCTCGGGCAGGTCAAGGTCGGGGTGGACCCGGCGACGCTCGACCTCGGTGGCACCCTCGGGAAGTACCGGGTCGCCGCGGTCCAGGTCGACAACCCCGCGCTCGGCAACGCCGTCCTCGTGGTCGGGCTGCCGATGTCGCCGGTGTACGAGAGCGTCTGGTCACTGCTGCTCGTCGTCGTCGTCGTGGTGGGTGCCGCACTGGTCGCCGGGTCCGTCGTCGCCGCGGTGGTCGTCCGGCGCTCGCTGCGGCCGCTCGAACGGGTCGCTGAGACCGCCTCGGCCGTCGCCCGGATGCCCCTCGAACGCAGCGACGCCCTGCAGGACGTCCGGGTGCCCGACGCCGATCCCCGGACCGAGGTCGGTCGCGTCGGAGCCGCGTTCAACCGCATGCTCGGGCACATCGGCGGCGCGATGCAGGCACGGGAGCGCTCGGAGCAGAAGGTCCGGCAGTTCGTCGCGGACGCCTCCCACGAGCTCCGCACACCGCTCGCCTCGGTGCGCGGCTACGCCGAGCTCACCCGACGCATGGGCGCGGACCTGCCGGAGGACGTCGTCTACGCGATGAGCCGCATCGAGTCGGAGTCGAAGCGGATGACGAGCATGGTCGAGGACCTGCTCCTCCTCGCCCGGCTCGACGAGGGTCGGGAGATCCAGCTCGACGACGTGGACCTCACCGGGCTCGTCCTCGACGCGGTGAACGACGCCCATGCGGCCTCGCCCGGCCACGTCATCGAGGTCGACGTGCCGTCGGAACCGGTCGAGGTCCTCGGTGATGCGGCGCGGTTGCACCAGGTGATCGTGAACCTCGTGACGAACGCGCGGACCCACACGCCCGAGGGCACGCGCATCACGGTCGGGATCGCCCGGAGCGGTGACGGCGTGGACCTCACCGTCCGCGACACCGGCCAGGGCATCGACTCCGAGTTCCTCCCGAAGCTGTTCGAGCGGTTCGCCCGCGCGGACAGTTCGCGGTCCCGCACGGTGGGGTCGACCGGCCTCGGGCTCGCCATCGTCGACGCGGTCGTGCAGGCGCACGGCGGGCGGGTCGAGGTGACGAGCGAGCCGGGCGACACCGTGTTCACGGTGCACCTGCCGGTCTCGCCGCCGTCGGCGGCTGCCGAGTGGTCGGAGACGCCCGAGGCCGCTCCCGCGACCAGTTGACGGATGGGAGGCGCGGTGCGGGCCCGCCCCGCGCCTCCCGACCGGTGTTTGGTGTCGTCCGCAACCTCTGCTACGCTGCTCGAAGCCAAAGACCGTCGGTTCTTGTTGCGCTCGCGCAGCAAGCGAAGGTCCTCACCGAGTGAGGCAGCCCGCGCAGGTGTTCCGAACCACTCCACCCGCTCGCGGGGGAGCAGCTCCGAGCCTCTGCGCCGGAGCTTTTTTCATGTGGTGAGGGTCGTGCTTGTCACGACCATCGACCTGGGGCTGCCGGCAAGAAACCCCAAGGAGAACCATGGCGAACAAGGAAGCTGCGGTCGCCGAGCTCACGGAAGCATTCCAGAGCTCGAACGCCGTTCTGCTCACCGAGTACCGCGGTCTCACGGTCGCGCAGCTCAAGGAGCTCCGCAACTCGATCCGTGAGCACGCCACGTACGCCGTGGTGAAGAACACGCTGACCAAGATCGCGGCGAACAACGCCGGCATCTCGTCGTTCGACGACGAGCTCGCCGGTCCGTCCGCTCTCGCCTTCGTCCACGGTGACACCGTCGCCGTCGCGAAGTCGCTGCGTGCATTCGCCAAGGCGAACCCCCAGCTCGTGGTGAAGGGCGGTTACTTCGACGGTAACCCGCTCACCGCGACCGAGGTGGACAAGCTCGCCGACCTCGAGTCCCGTGAAGTCCTGCTCGGCAAGCTCGCCGGCGCCTTCAAGGCCTCGCTGTTCGGTGCTGCGTACCTGTTCCAGGCACCCCTCTCGCAGGCCGTCCGCACCGTGGACGCCCTCCGCGAGAAGCAGGAGTCCGCGGCCTGATCGGGCACGCGTTCCACAACCACACGTACTAGCTAGTAGTAGGAGAAAATCATGGCGAAGCTTTCGCAGGACGAGCTCATCGAGGCCTTCAAGGAGCTCACGCTCATCGAGCTCTCGGACTTCGTGAAGAAGTTCGAAGAGGTCTTCGAGGTCACCGCTGCTGCCCCCGTCGCGGTCGCCGCGGCCGGTGGCGCTGCTGCCCCCGCCGAGGAGGTCGAGGAGAAGACCGAGTTCGACGTCGTGCTCAAGTCGGCCGGTGACAAGAAGATCCAGGTCATCAAGGAGGTCCGTGGCCTCACGTCGCTCGGCCTCGGCGAGGCCAAGGCGCTCGTGGAGACCCCCGACGCCAAGGTGCTCGAGGGCGTCAACAAGGAGACCGCTGACAAGGCGAAGGAGACCCTCGAGGCCGCCGGCGCCACGGTCGAGGTCGCGTAACTCCCGACCCATCAGGTCTGAAGGCCGTCGTCCCTCCGGGGGCGGCGGCCTTCGTCGTGCACGGGGGCGCGGCGCGGCGCGGCGGGGCCGAGTCTCGCGCTCAGCGACAGTTCTCGCGTGCAGATGCGCGAGAACTGTCGCTCACCACGAGTCTCGTGCGCGGCCGCTCGAGACTCGTGGTGGTCAGAAGTGCACGCGGTGCTGCCGGAACAGTGCCCGGAGGCGGTCGGGGTCGACGAGGTGCCACCACGTCGGACGCACGACGGTCCGGACCGCGGTGAACGCACGGAGCCGGTCTTCGCGGACCTTCTCGTGCCAGAGTGCTTCATCGGGACTCCGGGCGCCGAGCACCTCGCGGTCGACGTACTTCTGCTTGCCGTCGAACTCCACGACCACTCCGAGCTCCTCGAACCAGAAGTCGACCCGGTCCGTGCGGCCGTCGGCGGAGCGGAACTCGTGCTGCGCGACGGGACGGGGGAGTCCGATCTCGACCATCCGGATCGCCGTGTACGACTCCCCGGCGGACTCGTGGAGCGGGTCGAGCGCCTCGGCCACCGTGCGACCGCGGACGGAGCCTCGACGACGAGGGCCCGGGAGCGCCGCGACGAAGTCGTCGATCGTGACGAGTCGTGTACGGACCGCGTGGTCGACCGCCACCGCTGCGACTGCCGGTTCGAGCGTCGCGGCGAGGTCGATCGCCGTCCGGAGCGGGCCGGTGATCGGGACGCCTCCCATCGACACGGGGCGTGGACCGAGGTCCGGCTCGCCTGCGTGACGGACGAGGTGCGCACGGTGCTCCGTCCGGGACGTCACGGCATCGGTGACGTGGACGCGGGCCGGCGGCGGCCCGACCAGCGGCCAGCCGAGTGCGATCGCCGCCGTGAGGTGTGAGAACGCTGCGGTCGGTCTGACGGTCGGCGCGAGCGCCCGAGCCAGCGCCAGGTGCCGCTCGATCGCAGACATCGACTGCCACACCGCCGTGTCGACGTACACGCCGTCCGCGATGCGGACCAAGGCGCCCGCACGGTGTCGGCGTTGCAGGGACCGTGCGGCCGATCGATCGACTTCGGTCGCTCGGAGCAGTCGGGGGTACGCGTTGGCCATGGCGGTAGCGTCGCGCTGTCGAGCTCACATCGGTCGGGGCTGCTCCGGGCTGTGGACAACAGGAACTGCTTCGCCGCCTGTGGGCGAGTCTCGGCGTGGGTGGGGCGAGTCTCGGCGTGGGCGACGCTTCTCGGGCGTCGGAGCGCGAGAAGTGTCGCCCACGCCGAGACTCGGGCGGGCGCGGCGGGCGGGCGGGCGCGCAGCGGGCGCGCAGCGGGCGGGCGGGCGCCGCGCGTCAGCGCAGCGTGCTGTGGCGGCGGCCCCAGAGCAGGTAGAGCGCGGCGCCGACGACCATCCACACGCCGAACGCGATCCAGGTCCCCGCGCCGAGGAACACCGCGAGCAGCACGCAGCAGAGCGTCCCGAGCACCGGCACGACCGGGAAGAGCGGCACCCGGTACGAGCGCTCGAGCCCCGGCTGGGTGCGGCGCAGCACGATGACCGACACGTTCACGAGCGCGAACGCCACGAGCGTGCCGATGCTCGTCGCGTCGGCCAGTTCGCCGAGGGGCACCAGCGCGGCGACGACCGTGACGACCAGGCTGACGATGAGCGTGTTCGCGACCGGGGTCCCGGTGCGGTGCGACACCCGGCCGAAGACCTTCGGCACGAGCCCGTCGCGCGCCATCGTCAGCAGGATGCGGGTCTGGCCGTAGAGGACGGTCAGCACGACGCTCGCGATCGCGATGACGGCGCCGATCGAGAACACCAGCGCGACCCAGGGCTGCCCGGTGACCTCGACGACGATGCGGACGAGCGAGGCCTCGGAGTCGGAGAACGACGTCCACGTCCGGGCACCGATCGCCGCGACGGCCACCAGGATGTACAGCGCCGTGATGAGGGCGATCGACCCGATGATCGCGCGGGGGAGGTCGCGGCGGGGGTCCTTGGCCTCCTCGCCCGCGGTGGAGGCGGCGTCGAAGCCGATGTACGAGAAGAACAGCCGGGAGGCCGCCGCGGTGACCCCTGCGGCACCCATCGGCGCGAGCGGCTCGAAGTTGCCCGCGCGGAACGCCGTGAAGGCCACGACGACGAAGAACACCAGCAGGGCGATCTTCACGATCACCATCAGGGTGTTCACCCACGCGCTCTCGCGGACGCCCGGGAGCAGGATCACCGTCGCGAGGAGCACCAGCACCGCTGCGGGCAGGTTCACGACTCCGCCGTCCCCGGGAGGAGCGGAGACCGCGGCCGGCAGGTGCAGCCCGAACACGCGGAGGGTCTCGTCGACGTACTCGCTCGCCCCGACCGCCACGGCGGCGACCGACACGGCGTACTCGAGCACGAGGCACCATCCGCAGACCCACGCGATCCCCTCGCCCATGGTCGCGTAGGTGTACGAGTAGCTCGACCCGGAGGTCGGCACGGCACCGGCCATCTCGGCGTACGACAGCGCGGACAGGAGCGCCGCGACGCCGGCGAGCACGAACGAGATCCACACCGCGGGCCCCGCCAGCGGGACCGCGGTCCCGAGGACCACGAGGATGCCGGTACCGAGGGTCGCGCCCACGCTGATCATCGTCAGCTGCCACACGCCGAGCGATCGACGCAGCGGCTCGCCGTTCACGCCGCGGGCGGCCTCGGCCTGCAGGTCCGCGATGGGTTTGCGACGGGCGAGCTGCTGCCGGAGGGACACGGGGGACTGCGCGGACGACATGGGACCTCGGTGGTGGCCGGACGGGGACGCACGATGGTGGCATGCCCCCCGTGCGGGGTCAAACCGACCGCGACGATGTCGTTCCCCGGCGGTACCGTTGCAGAGGTCGACGCGGGAGGGACACGCATGAGCATGGGACACGGCGGACGCGGTCCTCGCCCTGGCGGCCGCATCTCGAGCGGCGACTACTCGGCGCAGAAGGCCGCGAACGCCGAGGCCCCGCGGATCCCACACCTGCTCCAGCGCATCTCCGGGTTGTTCGCGCCGCACCGCGCCTCGATCGTGCTGACGGTCGTGCTCGTGCTCGTCGGGGCTGCGCTCTCGGTGATCCCGCCGCTCCTGACGCAGCGCGCCTTCGACGAGGGACTCTTCCCGAAGGGCGGCGGCGGCCCCGACCTCCCCGTCCTGTACGCGCTCGTCGGCGGGATGGTCGGGCTGTGGATCGCCAGCGCCGGGATCGGTGTGTGGCAGACCTACCTGACCGCGACCGTCGGCAACGAGGTCATGGGCGCGATGCGGATGCGCCTCTTCGGCCACCTGCAGCGCATGGAACTCGCGTTCTTCACCCGCACCAAGACCGGGGTCATCCAGTCGCGCCTCCAGAACGACGTCGGCGGTGTCGCGAGCGTGCTCAACAACACGATCTCGTCCGTCCTCGGCAACACGGTGACGGTCATCGCCGCGGTGGTCGCGATGCTCCTGCTCAGCTGGCAGATGACCCTCGTCGCGGTCGTGCTGCTCCCGCTCCTCGTGATCGCGCAGCGGCGCGTCGGCCAGGTCCGTGCCCGCATCGCCGCGCAGACGCAGGAGTCGCTGTCCGACATGACCGCGATCACCCAGGAGGCACTGAGCGTCTCCGGCATCCTCCTCGCGAAGAGCTTCAACCAGCAGCGCAGCGAGACCCAGCGTTACGGCGACGAGAACCGCAACCAGATCCGGCTGCAGGTCCGGCAGCAGATGTCCGGCCAGTGGTTCTTCGCGATCGTCCAGATCTTCCTGTCGATCATCCCCGCGATCATCTACCTGGTCGCCGCGTACCTGATCGTCGGGGACGTGCCGATCACCGCGGGCACGATCGTCGCGTTCACGACCGTGCAGTCGCGGTTGCTCTTCCCGACGGTGGGTCTGCTCCGGGTGGTGCTCGACCTCCAGACGTCCGGCGCGCTCTTCGCCCGCATCTTCGAGTACCTCGACCTGCGACCGGCGATCACCGACTCCCCGACGGCGCGACCAGTGGACGAGTCCCGCCTCGGGCACGTGGCGTTCGACCACGTGACCTTCGCCTACCCGGACGGCGAGCCGGACCACCCGACCCTCCGTGACGTGTCCTTCGAGCTGCAGCCGGGGCAGTTCGCGGCCTTCGTCGGGCCGTCGGGCGCCGGCAAGACGACCGTCTCGTACCTCGTGCCGCGGCTGTACGAGGCGACGAGCGGCTCCGTCCGGTTCGCGGGTGCGGACGTCCGCGACGTCGTGCACGAGGACCTCATGCGGCACGTCGGCATCGTCAGCCAGGAGACCTACCTCTTCCACGCCTCCATCGGGGACAACCTGCGCTACGCCAAGCCCGACGCCACCGACGACGAGCTCGAGCGGGCCGCCCGGGCCGCGAACATCCACGAGACGATCGCGTCCTTCCCCGACGGCTACGACACGATCGTCGGGGAGCGCGGCTACCGGCTGTCCGGCGGCGAGAAGCAGCGGATCGCGATCGCCCGTGTCCTCCTCAAGGACCCGCCGGTGCTCGTCCTCGACGAGGCCACGAGCGCACTCGACTCGATCTCGGAGCGGGTCGTGCAGACCGCGCTCGACACGGCGGCCGCGGGCAGGACCACGATCTCGATCGCGCACCGCCTGTCGACGATCCGCGACGCGGACGTGATCTTCGTGCTCGACCACGGGGAGATCGTCGAGCAGGGCACCCACGACGAGTTGCTCGAGGTCGGCGGCACGTACGCCACCCTGCACCGGCAGCAGAACGAGCCCGCCGTGACGCCGGGTGTCGGGGCAGGGGGAGTGTCCGGGGTGGCCATCTAGACTCGGCCCGTGCGTTACGCGAACTCCGTCGTCGACCTCGTCGGGGACACCCCGCTCGTCAAGCTCAACCGGGTGACCGGAGGGCTCCGGGCGACCGTCCTCGTCAAGGTCGAGTACCTCAACCCCGGCGGCTCGTCGAAGGACCGCATCGCCACGCGGATCATCGACGCGGCCGAGGCCTCCGGCGACCTCCGCCCCGGTGGCACGATCGTCGAACCGACCTCCGGCAACACCGGCGTCGGGCTGGCCCTCGTCGCCCAGCAGCGCGGGTACCGGTGCGTGTTCGTGCTGCCCGACAAGGTCGGCGAGGACAAGCGGAACGTCCTGACCGCGTACGGCGCCGAGATCGTCGTGACGCCGACCGCGGTCCCCCCGGAGCACCCCGAGTCGTACTACTCGGTGTCCGACCGGCTCGTGCGGGAGATCCCGGGCGCCTACAAGCCGAACCAGTACGCGAACCCGAACGGTCCCCGCAGCCACTACGAGACCACCGGTCCGGAGATCTGGCGCGACACCGAGGGGCAGATCACCCACTTCGTCGCCGGCGTCGGCACCGGCGGCACCATCTCGGGCACGGGCCGGTTCCTCAAGGAGGCGTCCGACGGTCGTGTCCGCATCGTCGGCGCCGACCCGGAGGGCTCGGTGTACTCCGGCGGCACCGGTCGGCCGTACCTCGTCGAGGGCGTCGGCGAGGACTTCTGGCCGGCCGCGTACGACGCCGGCGTGCCCGACGAGATCATCGCCGTGACCGACGCGGAGTCCTTCGCGATGACCCGACGGCTCGCCCGCGAGGAAGGCCTCCTCGTCGGTGGTTCGAGCGGCATGGCCGTGGTCGCCGCGCTCCGTGCCGCCCGCGACCTCACCGAGGACGACGTGGTCGTCGTGCTCCTGCCCGACGGTGGCCGTGGCTACCTCGGCAAGATCTTCAACGACCGCTGGATGCGCTCGTACGGCTTCGCCGAGACCGACGACGCCCGGACGGTCGGGTCGATCGTGGCCGGCAAGGACGGCCGGCTGCCCGACCTCGTGCACGCGCACCCGTCGGACACCGTCCGCGACGTGGTCGACATCATGTCGAAGTACGGCGTCTCCCAGATGCCGGTCCTCAGTGCCGAGCCGCCCGTCGTCATCGGCGAGGTCGTCGGCGCCGTCGCCGAGAAGGACCTCCTGGAGCAGGTGTTCACCGGCGCCGCCTCGATGACCGACGCGCTCACGCCGTTCGTCGGCGACCCGCTGCCGCTCATCGGCGTGGGGGAGTCCGTCTCCGCCGCCCGTCGTGCACTCGAGACCGTCGATGCGTTGCTCGTCGTCGAGGACGGCAAGCCCGTCACGGTCCTGACCCGCCACGACCTGCTCACGTCCCTGTCCGAGTGAGCGACCCCACTCCCGTCCGACCGTCCGACCGTCCGAACGACCGAGGAAGCACCCGCATGACCGAGTTCAGCACCCGCGCCGTCCACGCCGGGCAGGAGCCCGACGCCGGCACCGGCGCCGTCATCCCGCCCATCCACGTCACGTCCACCTACGCGCAGGACGGCATCGGGAACATGCGCGCCGGGTACGAGTACTCGCGCGGCGGCAACCCGACGCGCGACGGGCTGCAGACCCTCCTCGCGGACCTCGACGGCGGTGTCGCGGCGTACTCGTTCGCGTCCGGGCTCGCGGCGGAGGACGCGCTCCTGCGCGCGTACCTCGAGCCGGGTGCGCGCGTGGTGATGGGCAACGACGTCTACGGGGGCACGCACCGGCTGGTGAACCGCGTGCACGTGCCGTGGGGTGTCCAGCTCGTCGTCGTCGACATGAGCGACGTCGACGCCGTGCGGGGCGCGCTCGAGGGTGCTCCCGCGAAGACGGTGCTGTGGGTGGAGACCCCGACGAACCCGCTCATGAAGATCGCCGACATCGCCGGGCTCGCGGAGCTCGGACACGCGGCCGGTGCCCTCGTCGTGGTCGACAACACCTTCGCGTCGCCCTACCTCCAGCAGCCGCTGTCCCTCGGCGCCGACGCGGTCGTGTACTCGACCACGAAGTACCTCGGCGGTCACTCGGACGTCGTCGGCGGTGCGGTGGTGCTCGCGGACGAGGCGCTCGCCGAGGCCGTCGCGTTCCTCCAGTTCGGCGCCGGGGCGATCTCGTCCCCCTTCGACGCGTTCCTCACCACCCGCGGCATCAAGACGCTCGCGGTCCGGATGGAGCGGCACTCCGCCAACGCGCAGGCCGTCGCCGAGTCGCTCGTCGGCGCGCCGGGCGTCGAGCGGGTCTTCTACCCGGGTCTCGCCGACCACCCGGGTCACGAGGTCGCGGCGAAGCAGATGCGCTCCTTCGGCGGCATGCTCTCGCTCTCCCTGTCCGGTGGCGCCGCAGCGGCGAAGCGGTTCGCGGAGTCGACCGAGGTGTTCACGCTCGCCGAGTCGCTCGGCGGCGTGGAGTCGCTCATCGGGTACCCGAGCGAGATGACCCACGCGTCGGTCCGCGGCACCGAGCTCGAGGTGCCCGACGACATCGTGCGCCTGTCCGTCGGCATCGAGGACGCGGGCGACCTGGTCGCAGACCTGCGGCAGGCGCTGACGCGCTGACGCGCTGACGAGACGGCCTGGAGGCTCGTGGCGGCGCCGCCACGAGCCTCCAGTCCGTCAGCCGCGGCCCCACGGCTGTCGGCGGCCGCTCCTAGGATGGTGCGGTGAGCACCGCCGCCCTGCCGAGGACCAGCATCTTCAGCGGCCGGTACGCGCTCGCCACCGCCGGCATGGTCGCGATCGTCGCGGTCGCCGCGTTCCAGAACCTCGCGATGACGACGGTCATGCCGGAGATCAGCCGTGACCTCGACGGCGAGACGCTGTACGCGCTGGCCTTCGCCGCGCCGCTCGCCGCCGGCGTGCCGGGCATGGTGCTCGCGGGCACCTGGACCGACCGGTCGGGCGGCCGTGTCGTCGCGTGGGTGTCGGCGGCGCTCTTCGCCCTCGGCACCGCGGTCGTGATGACCGCGCCGACGATGGAGGTCTTCCTCGCCGGTCGCCTCGTCGAGGGCTTCGGCGCCGGTGCCATCGACGTCGTCCTCTACGTGCTCGTCGCCCGGATCTTCCCCGACGAGCTGCACGGGCCCGTGTTCGGCGCGTTCGCCGCGGCGTGGGTGGTGCCGGCGCTCGTGGGTCCGGCGCTCGCGGGCATCGTCACCGAGGTCTGGGGTTGGCACTGGGTCTTCGCGGGCGCACTCGCCATCGCGGTGCTCGGTTTCGCGGTGCTCGTCCCGACGCTCCGGCACCTGCACCCACCCGCCGCGGAGCTCCGTTCGCCGTGGCAGGGTGCCCGGATCGGCTGGTCCATCGGTGCCGCGCTCGCGATCCTGCTCCTCAACGTCGCGCCCGACCTCGGGGCGTGGGCGCAGGTGGCGGCCGTGGCGGTCGGCGTGGTCGGCACGTGGGCGGCGCTCCGTCCGCTCGTGCCCGCCGGGACCTTCCGCGCGGCGCCGGGGTTGCCGTCGGTCGTCCTCCTGCGCGGTCTCGTCGCCGCGTCGTTCTTCGGCAGCGAGGCCTACGTCCCGTTCCTGCTCCAGGCGAAGCACGGCCTGTCCGCTTCGGCCGCGGGGCTCGCGCTGACCGTCGCAGCACTCAGCTGGGCCGGCTCGAGCTGGCTGCACGGCCGGCTGGGGGAGCAGCGGCTCACGGCGGCCCGGACCTTCACGGTCGGTCTCGGCCTGGTGCTCGTCAGCCTCGTCGCCGCCTTCGCCGTCGCCGCGTTCGGGTTGCCGTGGTGGCTGCTCGTCGTCGGCTGGTTCGTCGGCGGAGCGGGCATGGGCGCGATCTACCCGCGGACCTCGATGCTCACGCTGCGCTTCTCCGGCGAGGGCGACGACGGCTTCGCGAGCAGTGCCCTGACGATCGCCGACGCCGCCGGGAGCGTGATCGGGCTCGCGCTGACCGGGCTGCTCTTCGTCGGCACGGGCGGGGCGGACACGGACGTGGCCTTCCCGCTGGTGTTCGGCGGCATGATCGCCGTCGCGCTCCTCGCGTGGGCCGCGGTCCGACGACTCGGTCCGGTCCCACCGCCGTCCGCGCCGCAGCCGTCCCCCGTCGCGGGCGGGTAGCGTGACGGCCGTGTCCTCCCGCATCGTCGCCGCCGCGGCCGTCGCGCTCGCGGCCGCCCTCGCCCTGACCGGGTGCCAGGGCACGACCTCAGCTGCCCCGACCCCGGTGCAGAGCAGCGACCTCACGAGCTCCGACGGCGGGTTCGACCAGCACGCGATCGTCGGGGTCGTCCTGCTGCACAGCGCGGACACACCGGGCCGCACCTCGGGCGGCGTCCCGCTCGCGACGAGGTTCCACGACGACCTGACGGCAGCGGGCTTCCGTTCGGACGTCCGCGTCGCCGGTGCCTCGGACGCGGCCGCCGACCAACGCCGTGCGCTGCGGGTGCTCGTGCAGCGCGGCGCGAAGGCGATCCTGGTCGAGGCGGCCGACCCGGCGTCGCTGTCCGGCGCGGTCCAGGTGGCGCACGATGCCGGTGTGGTGGTCGTCGCCCTCGGGGACCCCCTCCCGGCCTCGGGCACAGGCGGCGACGGCGTCTCCGCGGACTACCGCGTCCAGGGCTCGGACTCGGACGCGGCCACGGTCGCGCGCGCGACGGCCGTCGTGGAGTCCCTGCAGCGTGGGGAGAAGCCGGCCGGGGCGCTCGAACGTGGTGGACAGCCTGGGAACGGATGACCCCGGCGGCGCAAGTGGTGTCGCGCGTCTCGCGGCGAGTCCCCAGCGAGCGCCCCGTCCGCCCCGGAACGACGGCCTTTGTTCGCTGAGCAGAACGACAGTCCGCACCCCCGCACGGGTGACATGGTTCGTCGGTGGAACCACCGACTGTCCGGTCGTTCCACAAGCTCACTACAGTCGGCTCACCCCAGCTCCCCGGTGAGAGGACCCGAAGTGCAACGACGCCCACCGACCTCTGGTCGGACCGAACCCCGCAGGACCGGCACCCGCACGACCCGCACCGCCCTGGTCGCCCTGACGACCGTCGCGTGCACGATCGGCGCCGTGGCGCTCGCCGCCGGCCCGGCCGACGCGGCCACCCGTCGGACCCTGCCCGACTCCGTCCCCACGTGGGCGACGAGCACGAACGACACCGGCACCGTCGACGCGAGCACCGACGTCGAGGGCGAGGTGTACCTCCCGCTGCAGGACCAGCACGGTGCCGAGGCGCTCGCGACGGCGGTGTCGACCCCCGGCAACGCCCGGTACCGCAAGCCCCTGAGTCCGAAGGCCTGGATCGCGGAGTACGCACCGACCAAGGCCGACGCCGACGCGGTCACGGGGTACCTCCGCGCCCAGGGCCTCACGATCACGGCCGTCCCGGCCAGCCACGAGTTCGTGGTGTTCCGCGGTCCGGCGTCCGTGGTCGGCTCGGTGCTCGGCACCACGCTGCACAGCTACCGGCACGCCGGCCACACCCTCGTCGCACCCGCGAGCGCGCCGTCGCTGCCGTCGTCGATCGCCGGGCTCGTCAGCGGTGTCAGCGTCGACCAGGGCCGGCTGCTCACGCACCCGGAGCTCGTCCAGCAGGGCGAGACTCCGGCGACCTCGACGCCGGCGCACACCCTGCGGCAGCAGGCAACCGGCCCGACCGGCATCCAGGCGCAGTGCTCGGCGTACGACGGGCAGCACACCGCCACCGTCCCGGCCGCGTACGGGAAGACGACCGTCGACACCTTCGCCTGCGGCTACGTCCCGAAGCAGATCCGCTCCGCCTACGGCGTCGACACCCTGCACGCGCACGGGATCCGCGGTGAGGGACAGACGGTCGCGATCATCGACGCGTACGCCTCCCCGACGATCGTCAGCGACACGAACACCTACTCCGCGCAGAACGGCGAGCCCGGCCTGACCAGTGCGACGTTCGCCCAGCGCGTCCCGTCGCCGTCGCAGTACACCGACCAGGCGCTGTGCCAGCAGCCGAGCGGGTGGCAGGGCGAGGAGACGCTCGACGTCCAGTCCGTGCACGCGGTCGCGCCCGCGGCGAAGATCCTGTACGTCGGTGGCACGAACTGCGGTGGCGGACTCGACGTCGCGATGTCGAAGGTCCTCGACAAGGGCCTCGCGCACCTGGTGAGCAACAGCTACGGCGACGTCGGCGAGAACGTGCCGCTGTCGAGCATCCGCGGCCAGGAGAACCTGCACATCCAGGCCGCCGGCGAGGGCATCGGCCTGTACTTCTCGAGCGGTGACAACGGCGACGAGTCGGCCGCGCTGGGCAGCGCCCAGCCGGACTTCCCGGCGTCGAGCCCGTGGGTGACCGCGGTCGGCGGCACGAGCCTCGGCATCGGCGCGAACGGCCGCAAGACGTTCGAGACCGGGTGGGGCGACGTGCTCGACCAGATCGTGTCCAGCGACCGCGGCGACGTCTACGCCGCACCGCTCCCCGGCAACCTCGTCGGCGGCGGTGCCGGCGGTGGGCAGAGCACGCTCTTCGACCAGCCCGCCTACCAGAAGGGTGTCGTGCCCTCGTCGCTCGCGAACGGCAAGCGTGTGTCCCCGGACCTCGCGGCCCTCGCGGACCCGTACACCGGCTTCGCGATCGGCATCAGCCCGATCACGGACGACAGCTCGCTCGCCACGGGTGACTTCGTGAACGAGACGTACGGCGGCACCTCGCTCGCGTCGCCGCTGACGGCCGCGCTCATGGCGATCGTGCAGCAGTCGACGCACACGCGGCTCGGGTTCGCGAACCCGACGCTGTACGCCACCTACCGTGCGACGCCGAAGGCGTTCAACGACGTGACGTCGCCCGCCTCGCCGATCGCGCTCGCCTACACGAGCGCCACGTCCGGCAAGGACTACCTCGTGACGCTCGACCACGACACGTCGCTCACCACCGCGAAGGGCTACGACGACGTGACGGGCCTCGGGTCGGTGTCGTTTACCGGTCTGGCGCAGGTGGCGCGCCGGTAGCGCCTGTCGCGTCCGCGACGGACGCCGAGACGGACGGGAGGCCCGGTGCCAGCTGGCACCGGGCCTCCCGTCGGTCTGCTGCGCGCGATGCGCGCGGGGCGCGACCCGTCAGCGCCACCAGGCCGGGAACGACAGCGTGATCGTCTCGACGAGGGCCCGCCGCGAGCGGCGCGGGCCCGCGAGCCACGCCTCGATCGCGCCGACGAAGCCCTGGGCGACGAACCCGGCGGCGACGTCGTCGAGCAGCGCCGGGCGGTCCTTCGGGAGCTCCGCGATGTGCCGGGCGCTCGACACCGTGAAGTGGTCGACCAGCAGGCGGTGCAGCGAGCCGTCCTCCGGATCCGGGAGGGCCTTGCCGTAGATGTCCTTGTGCGCGACCACGTGCTCGACGACCGCGTCGATGCCTCGGCGGGTGATCGCCGCGAGTTCGTCGGCGTCGGCGCCGCGCTCGAAGGCCGCTCGTCGGGCCGCGGCGTCGTCGTCGCGGATGCGGTCGAGCTCCGGCGTGAGCACGTCGGCGAGCAGGGAGCCGGGGGAGACCGCGTGCGAGTAGAACGTCGCGCGGTTGATCCCGGCCGCGCGCGTGACGTCGGCGACGGTGATGCGGGAGACGGGGCGGTCGGCCGCGAGGTGCAGGATCGCTTCGCGGAGGGCCGCCGTCGTGTGCAGGATCCGGGCGTCGACCATGACACCCACCCCCTTCTTGTCCGGATCGCCCGGTCCACCGGGCAATCAGAACGTACCGCATGTCAGGGGACGCTCAGGTGCGGTTAGGATGGTTCCACGGACGAATCGATTCGATCGCCGCTGCACCAGCCGTCCAGCCGGCTCCCTCCCACCCCCCTCACCGTCGAAGGACCCCCTCCGTGACCGCGCCCGCCACCACCGGTTCGCTCCGTGTCGTCCTGCACCCCGGGGACTCGCTCTCCCGCGGGCAGCGACTCGTCTACGTCTTCGTCCTGGGCGCCCTGACCGCGCTCGGCCCGTTTACGATCGACCTGTACCTGCCGGCGTTCCCGTCGATCAAGGACCAGTTCGGCATCACCGACGGGGCGGTCCAGCTCACCCTGACGGCAACGACGCTCGGCTTCGCGGTCGGGCAGCTGCTCGTCGGGCCGTGGAGCGACAAGGTCGGCCGGCGGCTGCCGCTGATCGTCGCCACGAGCCTGCACGTCGCGGCCTCGATCGGTGCCGCGCTCGCGCCGAACGTGGAGGTGCTCGCGCTGTTCCGCGTGCTGCAGGGCATGGGCGCCGCGGCCGGTGGTGTCGTGGCGATGGCGACCGTGCGCGACCTGTTCGGCGGCAAGCCGCTCGTGCGGATGCTCTCGCGCCTGGCCATGGTGAACGGGCTCGCCCCGATCCTCGCCCCGCTCATCGGGTCGCAGATGCTCCGGTTCGTGAGCTGGCACGGCATCTTCGTGTTCCTGGCCTGCTACGGCCTCGCCGTGGTGATCGCGTCCGTCCTGCTCATCGTCGAGACCCTGCCGCCGGCACGGCGTCACGAGGCGGGGCACTCCAGCGTGCGCCAGCGGTACAAGGCGCTGTTCTCCGACCGCATCTTCGTCGGCGTCGCGCTCATCGGCGCGATGGTGTTCAGCGGTCTGTTCTCGTACCTCAGCGCGTCGCCGTTCCTCTTCCAGGGGCTCTACGGGCTGAACGCGCAGCAGTACGGCCTGCTCTTCGCGGTGAACTCGATCGGCGTCGTGCTCGGGGTGCAGATCTCCTCCCGGATCGCGCAGCGCGTCGGCCCGCAGTGGATCCTCGCGTGCTCGACGGCGACCCTGTTCCTCGCCGCGGTCGCGATCATCGTGCTCGACCAGCTCGGCGCAGGGCTCGTCGGGGTGCTCGTGCCGCTGTGGTTCTTCATCGCGGCCTGCGGCTTCTCGTTCCCGCTCGTCCAGGTGATCGGACTCGCGTCGCACGGCAAGGAGGCCGGCACCGCCGCGTCCCTCCTCGGTGCCCTGAACTTCGGCGTCGCCGGGATCATCTCGCCCGTCGTGGGCCTGATCGGCATCACGACGGCGACCCCGATGGCAGCCGTCATGGCGTGCACCTCGGCCGTCGCGGTCGTGCTGCTCTGGACCGTCGTCCGACCGCGGACGGTCCCGGCGCTCTCGCACTGACGTCGGGCGTCGGGCGTCGGGTCGGCGGTTCCGGCGGTCGAGCCGGTGCGGTGCGTGTCGTCGCTGTGGAGCGACGCCGTCGCTGTCGTCCGACGACGGCGGCGTCGTCTGACGACGGCGGCGTTGTCCGACGTCAGCTGGGCCGAACCGACGAGCGCGCGCGTTCGTATGCTGAGCGGCATGAGCGACGCGGTGGAGCAGGCACGGGCGGCGGCAGCGGCGGCGAAGGCCGCAGCGGACGAGGCGCGGAGGCTGGCCGACGAGGCCGCGGCACGCGCCGAGGAACTCGCAGCCGCGCTCGCGGCCGCGTCGAGCGACCAGGCCGAGGCACCGTCGGCGACCGTGCCCGTGCCTGCGCCTGCGCCTGCGCCGTCGACCGCGGTCAGCGGCGGGGACGCCGCGTCGGCGACCACCGGTCCGGGTGGGACGACGTCCGCGACGGATGCCGCGCCTCCCGGCAGTGGCACGCAGGGCGTCCCTGCGGACGTGACCGGACCGCTCGGCGCGGACGCGGTCGCCGCCGTCCGGGACGGCTACCGGGTGGACGGGAGCGCCCTCGAGCTCGGCGCACTCGTCAACGGTGACGCGCTGCCCGACGTTCAGGTCCGGATCCCGCTCGGCATGCTGAACCGCCACGGGCTCGTCGCCGGAGCGACCGGGACCGGCAAGACCCGCACGCTCCAGGTGCTGGCCGAGCAGATCGCCGCGAACGGCGTCCCCGTCTTCGCCGCCGACGTCAAGGGCGACCTGTCCGGCCTGGCGGTCCCGGGGACGGGGAGCGAGAAACTGCTCGCTCGGACGGCCGGCATCGGGCAGGACTGGAAGGCCGTCGCGAGCGAAGCGGAGTTCTACAGCCTCGGCGGGCAGGGCACGGGTGTCCCGATCCGGGCCACCGTGTCGGGGTTCGGTCCGCTCCTGTTGGCGAAGGTGCTCGGCCTCAACGAGACGCAGGAGTCCTCGCTCGGTCTCGTGTTCCACTACGCGGAACAGGCCGGGCTGCCGCTCGTCGACCTCTCGGACCTCCGCAGCGTGCTCACGTTCCTCACCAGTGACGCCGGCAAGGCGGAGCTCGCCGAGCTCGGGGGACTGTCGAAGCAGACCGCCGGGGTCATCCTCCGCGAGCTCATCACCTTCGCGGACCAGGGCGCCGACCAGTTCTTCGGTGAGCCGGAGATCGACACCCGCGAGTTCCTCCGGACGGCGTCCGACGGGCGCGGCGTCGTGAGCCTGCTCGAGGTGCCGGGCGTGCAGGACCAGCCGCAGGTGTTCTCGACCTTCCTCATGTGGCTCCTCGCGGACCTGTTCAACGAGCTCCCCGAGGTCGGCGACCAGGACAAGCCGGAGCTCGTCTTCTTCTTCGACGAGGCGCACCTGCTCTTCTCCGGTGCGTCGAAGGACTTCACGGAGCAGATCGTGCGCACCGTGCGGCTCATCCGCTCGAAGGGCGTCGGCATCTTCTTCGTGACGCAGACGCCGAAGGACGTGCCGAACGACGTCCTCGCGCAGCTCGGGTCGCGCATCCAGCACCAGCTCCGGGCGCACACCCCGGACGATGCGAAGGCGCTCAGGGCCACCGTGTCGACCTACCCGACGAGCGACTACGACCTCGGCGAGGTCCTCACGTCACTGGCCACGGGGGAGGCGGTCGTCACGGTGATGAACGAGAAGGGGGCGCCGACCCCCGTGGCGTGGACGCGACTGCGAGCGCCGGAGGGATCGATGGAGCCGATGCCCGCGGCGGACCTGGAGGCGCGGGTGCAGGCATCGCCGCTCCTCGCGACCTACGGGACGCGGCTGGACCCCGACTCGGCGTACGAGATGCTCGCGCGCCGGATGGAGGCCGCGGCGGCCGAGGCGGCCGCCGCCGATGCCGAGAAGGCCGCTGCCGCCGCGGCTGCCGAGGCGGAGAAGGAGGCGGCCCGGGCTGCGGCCGACGCCGCGAAGGAAGCGGCCGCCGCCGCGAAGGCGGCCGCCGCGAAGGAGCGGCAGGAGGAGCGGGACCGGTCGGCGGCGCAGCAGGAGTACGAGCGAGCGCAGCGGAAGTTCGAGCGGGCCGAGCGGGCGGCGGAGGCACGGCGGACGAAGCGGTCGAGCCCGCGGAGGACGACGTCCACGCGCTCGGCGGGGGATCCGCTGTCGGACCTGCTCGGGTCGGGACTCGGTCGGACCATCGCCAAGGAGGTCGTGCAGGGCATCTTCTCGACGCTCCGACGTCGCCGCTGAGGGCAGGGTGCGGTCGACGCCGGGGCCGCACGACCGGGCGCGGTCGGCGCGGGGTGGGTTCGCCGAGCGTCCGCGGAGCTGGCTGGTCCGGCCCGCTGCGCGGCGGGTCGTCCGGGTCGGCTACGCGGCGAGGAGGCCGGCTGCCTCGACGACCAACAGGCCGCCGACCACGAGCACGGCGAGTGCACCGACCACGAGGACAGCACGGGACCGCTCGTACCAGGCGCGGCTCGACGGGAAGCGGCGTGCGAACTCGCGCGCCGAGATCGGGCGGGGTGCCTCGGACACGGTGACCCCGAGTTCGTCGACGACGCGGTCGAGGCCCGCATCACCCCACACGTCCGCGCGCATCCGGAACAGGTGCGACCCGTCGGACGCGAAGGCGACGAGCTCGCGGACGGTCCGCTCGACCGATGCGCCGAACGTCTCGACGAGCAGGACGCGGTCGATGTCGTCGCGCGGGATCCGTCGGTTGCCGGTGACCACACCGTGCACGTCCACCGCCCTGGCGTCCACGCCGACGTACGCGGTGCCGAGTCGGACCACGGCGGTGCCGACGACCACGGCGAGCAGGACGACGATGCTCGCCATGAGCGCCCAGAGCCGGAACGGGAAGGACACCCAGACCAGGGCGACGGCGAGCGGGACGGCGGAGAAGACGATGCTGAGTGCGGTCGAGCGGACGAGGGCGCTCCGGGGGCGGACGACCAGGTCGTAGGTCCGGGCGCGCGGTCGTACGGTCGCCTGCGCAGTCATGTCCCCCACGTCGGATCCTCCTGAGATGCGGGCACAGCGAGTACCGCTGCCGAGCGACGCCCCTGCCGCCCGTGTCCCGGGGCGACCCGTCCCGGGGTCGCCGTCAGGTCAGCATAGGCGACCGACGGGTACCGGGGACAGCCCGTTCCACCCCGTTCCGTCGTTTCGCGGCCACTCCATCGCTGACGGGGGGCGTCCGGGTCGGCCAGGTGGGGGACCCGGGTGGCTCCGGCTCCGGCGACGGCTCGGGCTCCGGTTCTGGCGACGGCTCGAGTTCCGGTTCCGGCGGACGAGGGCCGGGGACGACGAAGGCGCGGGACCGGATCGGTCTCGCGCCTTCGTCGTGCGGGTGCTGCTGGCGGAGGATAGGGGATTCGAACCCCTGAGGGCTTGCACCCAACACGCTTTCCAAGCGTGCGCCATAGGCCACTAGGCGAATCCTCCAGGTGCCACCTCGCGGTGACGACACCCCATGGTACAGGTCCGCGAGGGTGTGGATGACCACCGGCGTCCACAGGTGGTGACGCTCTCGGCTGGACCGACATGACCGGCGGATACCCTGGTGCCGTGTCGACCCGCATCTACATCACGTCCGCGGAGGGCCACACGGGCAAGAGCACCGTCGCCCTCGGAGTCCTCGAGACGCTCGCCCGCACGGTCGGCCGGGTCGGCGTGTTCCGACCGGTGGCGCGATCGGTCGACGAACCCGACTGGGTGCTCGAACTCCTCCTGCAGCACACCGCCGTGGGGATCTCGTACGACGACGCCGTCGGCGTGACCTACGACGACGTGCACGCCGACCCGGACGCGGCACTCGCGACGATCCTCCGGCGCTTCGCCCAGGTCGAGCAGCAGTGCGATGCGGTCGTGGTGCTCGGGTCCGACTACACCGACGTCGGCAGCCCCACGGAGCTCTCGTTCAACGCGAAGGTCGCCACCAACCTCGGTGCCCCGGTCCTGCTCGTGCTCGGCGGCCGCGACGCCGCCGACCGCGGGGCACGGACGCCGGAGATGATGGCGCAGGTCGCCGACGTCACGACGAGCGAGCTCCGCGCGGCACACGCGCAGCTCCTCGCCGTCGTGGTCAACCGTGCCGACCCCGACCGGTTGGACGACATCGTGGCGAGCGTCGGGGCCGCCGTGCACGACGACCACGCGGGGGTCCCGGTGTGGGCGATCCCGGAGGACCCGGTGCTCGTCGCCCCGACGGTCCGGGCGCTGCTCGAGGCCACCGACGCGACGCTGATCCGCGGCGACGAGGCCCTGCTGGACCGCGAGGCGCTCGGCACCGTCGTCGCGGGCATGAGCATGGAGAACGTCCTGCCCCGACTCATCGAGGGCGGCATCGTCGTGGTCCCGGGCGACCGCAGCGACGTCCTCATCGCGATGCTGCTCGCGAACCAGTCGGAGACCTTCCCGAGCCTCGCGGGCGTCATCCTCAACGGTGGGTTCGAGACGGCACCGCAGATCACCCGGCTGCTCGAGGGGCTCTCGAGCTCGCTGCCGATCGCGCAGAACACCCTCGGCACCTACGACACCGCGCTCCGCATCACCCAGACGCGCGGGCGGCTCGCTGCCGACTCGCCGCGCAAGGCCGACCTCGCGCTGGCCCTGTTCGAGCAGCACGTCGACGCCGACGAGCTCCGCGACCGGCTCCAGGTCACGCCGTCCGGGGTCGTCACCCCGCTCATGTTCGAGCACGGGCTGCTCGACCGGGCGCGCGGGTACGGCACGCACATCGTCCTGCCCGAGGGCGACGACGACCGTATCCTCCGTGCGGCCTCGACGCTGCTGGCGCGGCAGGTCTGCCGGATCACGATCCTCGGCGAGCCGGCCACCATCCGCGCCCGGGCGACGGAGCTCGGCCTCGACCTCGAACAGGCGCAGCTGCTCAGCCCGTTCGACTCGGAGCTCCGCGAGCGCTTCGCCGAGGAGTACGCCCGGCTCCGGGCGCACAAGGGCATGTCCGTCGAGCTCGCCCGCGACACCGTGACCGACGTCTCGTACTTCGGCACGCTCATGGTGCAGCTCGGACTCGCCGACGGCATGGTCTCCGGTGCCAAGCACACGACGGCGCACACGATCCGTCCGTCCTTCGAGATCATCAAGACGCGGCCGGAGACCTCGATCGTCTCGAGCGTCTTCCTCATGGCACTCGCCGACCGCGTCCTCGTCTACGGCGACTGCGCGGTCATCCCCGACCCGACGAGCGAGCAGCTGGCCGACATCGCGATCTCCTCCGCGGAGACCGCGACCCAGTTCGGCATCGAGCCGCGCGTCGCGATGCTCAGCTACTCGACGGGCGACAGCGGCTCCGGGGCCGACGTCGACAAGGTCCGCGCCGGCACCGCGTTCGTGCGGGAGCGCCGACCGGACCTGCTCGTCGAGGGGCCGATCCAGTACGACGCCGCCGCCGACCCGACCGTCGCGAGCACGAAGATGCCCGACTCCCCGGTGGCGGGCAAGGCGACCGTGTTCATCTTCCCCGACCTCAACACCGGCAACAACACGTACAAGGCCGTGCAGCGCTCGGCCGGTGCCGTGGCGATCGGGCCGGTGCTCCAGGGCCTCCGAAAGCCGATCAACGACCTGTCCCGCGGCGCGCTCGTCAGCGACATCGTCAACACCGTCGCGATCACGGCCATCCAGGCCGGCACCGCGGCGGAGTCCGCCTGAGCAGGCGACCACACCGTCGGCGTGCGCCGACACGACCACCGCGCCCCGTGCCTCCAGTCCGACCGAAAGGGACCCATCCCGTGACCGCAGCCCTCGTCGTGAACTCCGGATCGAGTTCGTTCAAGTACCAGCTCATCGAGCTCGACGACGAGCGCACGCTCGCCTCGGGACTCGTCGAACGCATCGGCGAGTCCGCGGGAGCGTGGAAGCACACGAACGCGATCACGGGGGAGTCCTCGTCGAACGACGCGGCGTCCGTGCCCGACCACGCCGCCGGGTTCCAGGCGATGCTCGACGCGTTCGGCAAGGTCGGCCCCTCGTTCGACGAGCACCCGCCGGCGGTCGTCGGCCACCGCGTCGTGCACGGCGGCACCACCTTCGACGCCGCGACCGTCGTCACCGCCGACGTCGAGCAGCAGATCGAGGACCTGTCCTCGCTCGCGCCGCTGCACAACCCGGCGAACCTCGAGGGCATCCGCGCCGCGAAGCAGGTCTTCTCGGACGTGCCCCACGTGGCCGTGTTCGACACCGCGTTCCACCAGACGATGCCCCCGCACGCCTACACCTACGCGATCCCGTCCGACCTCGCCGAGCGCTACGGGATCCGCCGCTACGGCATGCACGGCACGAGCCACAAGTACGTGTCCGAGCAGGCCGCGGCCTTCCTCGGACGCCCGCTGTCCGAGCTGAAGACGATCGTGCTGCACCTCGGCAACGGCGCCTCGGCCGCGGCCATCGACGGTGGGAAGTCGATCGAGACGTCGATGGGCCTCACGCCGCTCGAAGGACTCGTCATGGGGACCCGCTCCGGGGACCTCGACCCGGCCGTCCTGGTGCACCTCCACCGCGAGGCCGGGCTCGACTTCGACGAAATCGACGACATCCTCAACAAGCGCTCCGGGCTGCTCGGGCTCACCGGCAACGGCGACATGCGCGACGTGCAGGACGCCGCGTCGAAGGGCGACGAGGTCGCCGAGGCGGCGCTCGCCGTGTACCGGCACCGGATCCGCCGCTACGTCGGCGCCTACACGGCACAGCTCGGCGGCCTCGACGCGATCGTCTTCACCGCGGGCGTGGGGGAGAACAACGCGCTGCTGCGGCGGCGCGTGCTCGCCGGACTCGAGCACCTCGGGATCGAGGTCGACCCGGACCGCAACGAGCTGGCATCCCGGGAGGCCCGGCGCATCTCCACGGACGGCTCACGTGTCGCGGTGCTCGTCATCCCGACGAACGAGGAGCTCGAGATCGCCCGGCAGTCGGCTGCGGTCGCGTTGTAGCGACGGGGCGCGGCGGGCGCGTCGCGGCGCGGCGCGGCGCGCTCGGTTGCGTCTGCGCCTCGTGCCGGGCGCCTCGTGCCGGGCGCCTCGTGCCGGGCGCCTCGTGCCGGGTGCCTCGCGCCGGGTCAGCCGAGCGCGGCCAGCGCGGCCGGGATCGGCGTGTTGCCGCTCGTGACCTCGAACTGCACGCCGACCGCGAGGTCGTCGACGAGCGCGTGCAGCACCAGGGCCGCGACGTCCGCGCGGGGGATCGTGCCGCGCGGGACGGTGCGACCGACGTCGACGGTGCCCTGTGGCGGGGTGTCGAGGAGGCCGCCCGGCCGGATGATCGTCCACCGGAGGTTGCGGGCGCGGATGTTCGCGTCCGCCTCCGCCTTCGCGCGCAGGTAGACCTGGAACACGTCGGCGTCGCTGTGCGCGGGCACGACGGCACGCTCCGCGTCGTAGGAGTCCGCCGCCATCGCGGAGATCATCACGTACCGCTGGACGCCCAGGCGCTCCGCTGCGTCGGCGAGCAGCAGTGCGGCATCGCGGTCGACCGTGAGCTTCCGCTCCGCGCCGCTGTTCGGACCGGCGCCGGCGGCGAAGACGACCGCGTCGATGCCGCGGAGGCGCAGGGCGAGCTCGTCGTCGTCGAGCTGCTCGAGGTCGGCCACGAGTGCGGTCGCGCCCTGCTGCTCGACGTCCGGCACGTGTGCGGGGTTCCGGACGATCGAGACGGCGTCGTGTCCGGCATCGGTGAGCTGACGGGCGAGGAGGAGGGCGATCTGCCCGTGGCCTCCGGCGATGGCGATCTTCATGTGTCCGATACTGCCCGTCGCTTCCGGTATACTTCCGGAGGCTCCTCACGTGACGCCATCCAGGCCAACTCCCCCAGGGCGGAAACGCAGCAAGGGTAACCGGGCTCTGGCGGGTGCGTGAGGAGTCTTCTCGTGTCCGGGGCGACCTGCGACCGGACCTGTGGACACGGCTGGTGGTGTCGGCGGTGCCGACTACCCTTGGGGGCGTGGTCACCGCCCTGTATCGCCGTTACCGGCCCGAGAACTTCGCCGAGCTGATCGGGCAGTCCCAGGTCACCGATCCGCTGCGCACCGCGCTGCGGACGAACCGGGTCAACCACGCCTACCTGTTCAGCGGCCCGCGCGGCTGTGGCAAGACGACGTCGGCGCGCATCCTCGCGCGCTGCCTGAACTGCGCCGAGGGACCCACGGACACGCCCTGCGGCGTGTGCCCGAGCTGCGTCGAGCTCGCGCGCGGCGGCAGCGGCTCGCTCGACGTGATCGAGATCGACGCGGCGAGCCACAACGGCGTCGACGACGCCCGTGACCTCCGCGACCGCGCCGTCTTCGCGCCCGCTCGTGACCGCTACAAGATCTTCATCCTCGACGAGGCCCACATGGTCACGCCGCAGGGGTTCAACGCCCTGCTCAAGCTCGTCGAGGAGCCGCCCGAGCACGTCAAGTTCATCTTCGCGACGACCGAGCCCGAGAAGGTCATCGGCACCATCCGGTCGCGCACCCACCACTACCCGTTCCGGCTCGTGCCGCCGGCGGCGATGCTCGAGTACGTCGAGCAGCTGTGCCAGCAGGAGTCCGTCGCGGTCGCGCCGGGCGTGCTGCCGCTCGTCGTCCGGGCCGGCGGCGGTTCCGTCCGCGACACCCTCTCCCTGCTCGACCAGCTCATCGCCGGGAGCGAGGACGGCGCGATCGCCTACGAGCGGGCCGTCGCGCTGCTCGGCTACACCGACGCCGCGCTGCTCGACGACGTCGTCGACGCGCTCGCCGTGGCCGACCCGGCATCGGCGTTCGCCGCGGTCGACCGCGTGGTGCAGACCGGGCAGGATCCGCGGCGCTTCGTGGAGGACCTGCTCGAGCGCCTCCGCGACCTCATCGTCGTCGCGGCCACGAACGAGAGCGCCGCGGCCGTGCTCCGCGGAGTGTCGCCGGAAGAGCTCGACACCATGAGTCGGCAGGCCGGCGTGTTCGGTGCCACGGGCCTCTCGCGTGCGGCCGACATCGCGAACCGGGCGCTGACCGAGATGACCGGCGCGACCTCGCCTCGGCTGCACCTCGAGCTCATGACCGCGCGCATCCTCGTGCCCGAAGCCGACGACAGCCAGCGCGGAGCACTCGCCCGCGTCGAGCGACTCGAGCGTCGCGTCGGGGTCGGCGACGCCGGTGGGCACCAGGCGGAGCCCGTCCGAGCCGCTCCGGCCTCCACCGGGACGCCCCGGGCGGCCGCTCCCGCGACGGGTCCGGCGACCCAGGCGACCCCGGCCGCAGCGACCGAGCGGACCGCATCGGCGGCAACGGCTGCTGCCCCGGCCACGACGGGTGCCACCGCGGCCACACCGAACCGGGACGTTGCGGCCCCCACGCCCGCGTCCGAGCCCGCAGTCGACCCCGCCTCCACGGTCCGTGACGCCACCGCGTCCTGGGCCGCCGCCGTGCCGAGTGCACCGGCTCCCGAGCCCGAGCAGACGCCGTCGGCTCCGCAGTCGGGCGAGCGTCCGACGGCTCCGGTGAGTTCCTCGTCCACCGGGCAGGGCACCGCCGTCGGCGACGAGCCGGCCGTGCAGCCCGTCGGTGTCGTCGGCTTCCAGCAGATGCGTGATGCGTGGCCGCAGGTGGTCGAGCACGTCCAGCGTGCGAAGCGTTCGGCGTGGTCGGTCGTGGTGACGGCGCAGGTGACCGCGTTGCGCGACGACGTGCTCACGCTCACGTTCCCGAGCCAGCAGGACGTCGCGTCGTTCAAGGAGATGTCCGACCCGTCGGCGAGCGTGAGCGAACTGCTCCGCGCGGCGATCCTCGACGTCCTCGGGATCCGCGTGAAGTTCGTGGCGCGTGGGCCGGCCGCGGCCGGGGCGCCGGTGGCGAGCACGCGGCAGGCACCGGCGCAGCGGCAGGCGACCCAGCCGCAGGGCACGCCGCCGCAGAGCACGTCGCCGCAGGGCACGCAGCCGCAGGGCACCCAGCAGCCGGACGCGCGGCAGTCGCCCTCGCAGCAGCAGCCGCGCACCCAGCAGCAGGCTCCGGCACCCCAGACGTCCGGACAGCCGGACCGCTCGGCAGCGCCCGCCCGGTCGTCCGGCCAGCAAGCAGCGAGCACGCCGGCGCCGGATTCCGGAGCCCCCGTCACGGAATGGGCCGTGGCCACCATCCCGACCGGCGACCCGACGGCCGGGGCGGTCCCCGAGTCCATCGAGCCCACGTGGGCCGCGCCCTTCGGCCAGACCGAACCCGGCGCCACCGTGGCCCCCGCCGAGCCCCAGCGTCCGGCCGACCCCGCGATCGACGCCGCCCTCGCCGCGCAGCTCCGTCCCGCGTCGTCGTTCTCGGCCCCGTCGCCGACCGCGGCACCGGCGACGACCTCCGCTCTCGAGGCGCCCTCGGCCGGCACGACGACGCCGACTCCGGCCGCCGCACCGACTCCGGCCGCCGCACCGACTCCCGCCGCCGCACCGACTCCCGCCGCCGCACCGGCAACGGCACCGGCAACGGCACCGGCCGTCGCGCCGGCTCCGGGACCGTCGGCCGACGTCCCGGTCGACGACTACCCGCTCGACGACGAGCCGTACGACGACGGCGCGCCGTTCCCCGACCCCGGGTACGGGAAGTCCGGTGCGGCTCCGAGCGCCGACACCGACCCGAACGGCAACGCCCCGGCGACCGGCAGCGCCGCACCTCCTGCGCCACGGACCGGAGTCGCGCCCCGGACCGCAGCCGCGCCCCGGATGGCGCCCGCGCCGCAGGTCCGTCGCACCGCCGTCGCGGGACGCTACGGTGAGGCCGTCGTCCGTGAGATCCTCGGCGCCCAGTTCATCGAGGAGACCGCGCTCCACGAGGACGGTGCCTGATGTACGACGGCATCGTGCAGGACCTCATCGACGAGTTCGGGCGACTCCCGGGCATCGGCCCCAAGTCGGCGCAGCGGATCGCCTTCCACATCCTCCAGACCGAGTCCTTCGACCCGACGCGACTCTCCGAGCTCCTCGCGGACGTCAAGGAGAAGGTCCGGTTCTGCGAGGTGTGCGGCAACGTCACCGAATCGGAGCGCTGCAGCATCTGCCGCGACCCGCGTCGCTCGCCGACCGTGATCTGCGTGGTGGAAGAGGCCAAGGACGTCGCCGCGATCGAGCGGACCCGGGAGTTCCGTGGTCTGTACCACGTCCTGGGCGGCGCGATCAGTCCGATCGACGGCGTCGGGCCGGACGACCTCCGCATCCAGCAGCTCATGACCCGGCTCGCCGACGGCACCGTGGACGAGGTCATCATCGCCACCGACCCGAACCTCGAGGGCGAAGCGACCGCGACGTACCTCAGTCGGCTGCTCGTCCCGATGGGCATCCGGACGACACGGCTCGCGTCGGGCCTGCCGGTCGGTGGTGACCTGGAGTACGCGGACGAGGTCACCCTGGGGCGTGCCTTCGAAGGGCGTCGGCTGGTCGGCGGCTGACCGAGTCCGGCGGCTGCGCCGGACCGGGCACGCTGACGCACCGAGCCGGCCTGCCGGAACCTGCCCGCTGACGCACCGAGCCGGCCTGCCGGAACCTGCCCGCTGTCGCACCGAGCCGGCCGCGCTGGCCCCACAGCCCGGTCGCGCCCCGGCGGCCACGCAGGATCATTGCGTCGGCCCCCGCTCGGACGCAACATCCCGGAAACACCCTCTACGATTGTCGGAACCGCGCGGTCAGCGCGACCGCCCCGTCCCCAGGAGTACCAACCCGTGGCCTTGATCGTCCAGAAGTTCGGTGGATCGTCCGTCGCGGACGCCGAGAGCATCAAGCGCGTGGCGAAGCGGATCGTCCAGACGAAGAAGGCCGGCAACGACGTCGTCGTGGCCGTCTCGGCGATGGGCGACACCACCGACGAGCTCGTCGACCTCGCGCACTCGGTGACCCCGATCCCCGCCGGGCGTGAGCTCGACATGCTCCTCACCGCGGGGGAGCGCATCTCGATGGCGCTGCTCGCGATGGCGATCAAGAGCCTCGGCGTCGAAGCCTCGTCGTACACCGGCAGCCAGGCCGGCATGCTCACGGACGCGCAGCACGGCAAGGCCCGGATCGTCGACGTCACCCCGAAGCGCGTGCGTGAGGCGCTCGACGCCGGACACGTGGCGATCGTCGCCGGGTTCCAGGGCTTCAACCGCACCACCGGCGAGATCACGACGCTCGGCCGCGGTGGATCGGACACGACGGCCGTCGCGCTCGCAGCCGCGCTCGACGCCGACGTCTGCGAGATCTACACCGACGTGGACGGCATCTTCACCGCCGACCCCCGCGTCGTGCCCCGTGCCCGCAAGGTCGACCGCATCACCAGCGAGGAGATGCTCGAGCTGGCGGCGTCCGGCGCGAAGGTCCTCTACATCCGTGCCGTCGAGTACGCCCGTCGGCACGGCGTCACGCTCCACGTCCGCTCGTCGTTCTCCAACGCCGAGGGCACCATCGTCTACAACCCTGCAGAGGGGGAAACCGTGGAAGAACCGATCATCACCGGCATCGCCGGAGACCTCTCCGAGGGCAAGATCACCGTCGTCGGCGTGCCCGACACCCCGGGCAAGGCCGCCGAGATCTTCACGATCGTGGCCCGGGCCGGCGCGAACATCGACATGATCGTGCAGAACGTGTCCGAGGCCGTCACCGGCCGCACCGACATCTCGTTCACCCTGCCGAAGGACCAGGGGCAGGGCGTCCTCACCGCGCTCGAGGTCGCCAAGGCCGACATCGGGTACGAGAGCATCCAGTACGACGACCAGATCGGCAAGCTCGCGCTGGTCGGCGCCGGCATGCGCACGAACGCCGGCGTCTCGGCGCAGCTGTTCCGCGCCCTGCACGAAGCGTCGATCAACATCGAGATGATCTCGACGTCGGAGATCCGGATCTCGGTCGTCACCCGCGCCGACACCCTCAACGACGCCGTCCGCGTCGTGCACGAGGCGTTCGGCCTCGACGGCGAGACCGACGCCGTCGTCTACGCCGGCACCGGCCGCTGAGTCCGCACCAGATCGACCAGGAGCACCACATGAGCAACCCCACCGTCGCCGTCGTCGGCGCCACCGGGCAGGTCGGAGCGGTCATGCGCCGGCTGCTCGAGGAGCGCGCGTTCCCGGCCGACCGCGTCCGGTTCTTCGCGAGCGCCCGGTCCGCCGGGACGACCCTGGAGTTCCGCGGCGAGGAGATCCTCGTCGAGGACTCCGAGACCGCCGACCCGGCCGGTATCGACATCGCCCTGTTCTCGGCGGGCGCGGCCGCCTCGCGTGCTCTGGCACCGAAGTTCGCGGCAGCCGGAGCGGTCGTCGTCGACAACTCGAGCGCCTGGCGGATGGACCCGGAGGTCCCGCTGGTCGTGAGCGAGGTCAACCCGCACGCGATCGACGACGCCCCGAAGGGCATCATCGCCAACCCGAACTGCACGACGATGGCGATCATGCCGGTCCTCAAGGTGCTCGACGCCGAGGCCGGGCTGCGTCGCCTGGTGGCCACGACGTACCAGGCCGTGAGCGGTTCCGGACTCGCCGGGGTCGAGGAACTCCTCGGCCAGGCACGTGCCGCGCTCGAGCAGGACACCGCTGCGCTCACGCACGACGGCTCCGCGGTCACGTTCCCGGAGCCCGTCAAGTACGTGCGCCCGATCGCGTTCGACGTCGTCCCGCTCGCCGGCAGCATCGTCGAGGACGGCTTCGGCGAGACCGACGAGGAGAAGAAGCTCCGCAACGAGAGCCGCAAGATCCTCGAGCTGCCCGACCTCCTCGTCGCCGGCACGTGTGTCCGGGTCCCCGTCTTCACCGGCCACTCCATCTCGGTGAACGCCGAGTTCGAACGTCCGCTGACGCCCGAGCGCGCGACCGAGATCCTCGCGAGTGCTCCCGGTGTCGAGCTCTCGGACGTCCCCACGCCGCTGCAGGCCGCCGGTCAGGATCCGTCGTTCGTCGGTCGGATCCGCGCCGACCAGTCCGCGCCCGAGGGGCACGGCCTGGCGCTGTTCGTGAGCAACGACAACCTCCGCAAGGGCGCCGCCCTGAACGCGGTGCAGATCGCGGAGGCGATCGTCGCACGTCGCGCCGTCGCCGCGTAGCGGAACCCGGCCCGGTCCCGACCACCGGACGGACGGGAGGCCCGTGGCGGCGCCGCCACGGGCCTCCCGTCCGGCCGGCGGGCACCTGGTTCACACCACACCGCAGTAGGATCGACGGGTGGCAGTGAAGCAGGTGGACCCGATCGACGTCGTCCTGGTCGGGGGTGGCATCATGAGCGCCACGCTCGGCGCCATCATCCACCGGCTGGAGCCGGACTGGCGGATCCGCGTGTACGAGCGCCTGGGCAGTGTCGCGCAGGAGTCCTCGAACCCGTGGAACAACGCGGGGACCGGGCATTCCGCGCTCTGCGAGCTGAACTACACGCCGGAGCTCGCCGACGGGCGCGTCGACATCGCGAAGGCCGTCGGGGTCAACGAGCAGTTCCAGGTGTCGCGGCAGTTCTGGTCGTTCCTGGTCGAGTCCGGTGCGCTCCCGGAGCCGTCGAACTTCATCAACCCGACCCCGCACATCTCCTTCGTGTGGGGAGCCGAGAACGTCGAGTACATGCGCAAGCGGTACGAGGCCCTCAAGGACCACCCCCTGTTCGCCGGCATCGAGTACTCCGACGACCCGGCTCGGATCCGGCGGTGGGCGCCCGCGCTGATCCCCGGCCGCAAGAAGGACCAGCCGATCGCCGCGACCTACTCCGCCGCGGGCTCCGACGTGGACTTCGGCTCGTTGACGCGCCAGCTCTTCGATCAGCTCGAGATCGACGGCGTCGAGTTCGAGTCCTCGCACCAGGTCACGAACGTCACCCGGTCGAAGATCAGCGAGGGGTGGGTGCTCGACGTCCGGAACGAGATCGGGCGGTCGAAGCAGCGGCTCGCGGCGAAGTTCGTGTTCGTGGGCGCCGGCGGCGGAGCACTGCACCTGCTGCAGAAGTCGGGGATCCCGGAGATCCGCGGGTACGGCGGCTTCCCCGTGTCGGGTGAGTTCCTCCGCACCGACGATCCCGAGGTCGTGCAGAAGCACGCGGCGAAGGTCTACGGGAAGGCGAGCGTCGGTGCGCCGCCGATGTCGGTCCCGCACCTCGACACCCGGATCGTGGACGGCAAGGCCTCCCTAATGTTCGGGCCGTACGCCGGGTTCAGCCCGAAGTTCCTGAAGCAGGGCTCCGTGCTCGACCTGTTCAAGAGCATCCGGCCGCACAACCTCCGACCGATGCTGAGCGTCGCGTTCTCGAACTTCGACCTCGTCCGCTACCTCGTCGGGCAGCTGCTCGCGTCGAAGCAGACGAAGTTCGACGCGCTGCGCGACTTCATGCCCGCCGCGGAGCCGGGGGACTGGCACCGGATCACGGCGGGTCAGCGCGTGCAGGTCATCAAGCCCGACGCCGACAAGGGCGGCATCCTGCAGTTCGGCACCGAGGTCATCACGGCCGCGGACGGGTCGATCGCGGGACTCCTCGGCGCGAGCCCGGGAGCGTCGACGGCGGTGCCGATCATGCTCAAGCTGCTCGAACGCTGCTTCCCCGACCGCTGGGCCGGCTGGCAGGGCACCGTCCGGCAGATGGTCCCGACGTACGGACAGGACCTCGGCGACGACCCGGCGCTGGCTGACCAGACCCTCGAGCGCACCGCGAAGGTCCTCGGCCTGCACCACTGAGACCGCTGCTCGCTTGCGGCGCGTTCGAACATGTGTTCGAATGGCCGCATGCGGTGGAGTGGACAGGCGATCGACGCGTCGGCGGACGACGCGCTCCCGGGCATGGAGTCGAACAGCGGCTTCGTCCGGAGCGTCACGACGCCCGAGTTCGCGGGCGTGACGTTCCACGAGGTCCTGGCGAAGAGCGCCCTGAACCGGGTGCCGAGTGCGGACGGGGACGGCACGTACGGCTGGACCATCAACCCGTACCGCGGCTGCAGTCACGCGTGCGTCTACTGCTTCGCCCGGCCGACCCACACCTACCTCGAGTTCGACGGCGGCGCCGACTTCGACCAGCAGATCGTGGTGAAGACGAACGTCGCGGACGTGCTCCGGCGCGAGCTCGCGAAGCGGACCTGGCAGGGGCACCCGGTGGCACTCGGGACGAACACCGACCCGTACCAGCGGGCTGAGGGCCGGTACCGGCTCATGCCCGGGGTGATCGAGGCATTGGCGGACTCGGGCACGCCGTTCAGCATCCTGACGAAGGGCACGCTGCTGCGGCGCGACCTCCCGCTGCTGGTGGCCGCTGCGGAACGCGTGCCGGTCGACCTCGCCATGTCGATCGCCGTGTACGACGACGACCTCCAGCAGTCCGTCGAGTCGGGCACGCCCGCGACCGCCGCCCGACTCGCCACCGTCCGGGCGATCCGCGACGCGGGGCTCGACTGTGCGGTGTTCCTCATGCCCGTCCTGCCGTACATCACCGACACGAAGGCGCACCTCGACGACGCCGTCGGTCGGGCCGTGGCTGCCGGCGCGACGAGCATCATGTACTCGGCACTGCACCTCCGGCCCGGCGTGAAGCCGTGGTGGTTCGCGTGGTTGCAGCGGAGCCGGCCGGACCTCGTCGAGCGGTACCGCGCGATGTACCTCGACAACACCTACGCACCGCGCGACTACCGGCGGTGGCTGGGGGAGCGGATCAGGCCGATCCTGCGGGCGCACGGGGTCGGTCTCGGGGAGGTCGACCCCACGACCGGCTCGATGGGGCACAGCGTCGACCGCACGCGCGTGATGCCGTTGAAGCGTGCTGCACCGGACTTCTCCGAGCGGCGTACCGTGACCGGGACATCGCCGACGCTGTTCTGACGTCCGGTCCGCGTTCGGGGGACACCCGATGTCGGATCGGGCCGGTATCATCGGGCGGGTCGCTGTCGGCATCCCGATTCGGGGTACACCGGCGGTGGCGACACCTACCCGGAAGGACGTCCCACCCGTGCTCGGCATCCCCACGCACCTCGCGCCACGCGTGAATGCCTGGTCGACGGTGCGCGCGTTCCACGCCGCCGCCGTGGGGTCGATCGTGGCGGCGGCGGTCGCGCTGCTGCTGCTCCGCGCGACCGAGCCCGGCGCGCAGGTGGTCGGGGCGGTGCTGGCGCTGGTGCCGATGCTGGCGATGATCGGGCTCCACGTGCAGTTCGGCACATCGCGGTCCGCGGTGGCGTTCCTCGTCGTGGGCGGGACGTGCGTCTGGTGGTTCGCGACCGTCGTGCAGCGCGAGGTCGAGGTCCCCTGGGTGGCGTCCTTCGTGCTGTCCCTCGCGGTGATCCCGCTCGTCCTCGTCGGCGGTGCCGGTGCGGTGCCGGGTCGCGTGGTGGTCTGGTCGATCGGCGGCTTCGTGGTCGGCCGTGGTGCCGCCTTGCTCGCACTCGTCCAGACGGACGGGACCCCGCACCCCCTCGTCCTGGCGTGGGTGACGCTGGCGTTCGTGGTGTCCCTCGTGCTCGTGACCAGCCGCGCCACCACCCGGTCCGCGCGGGTCCAGCCGGAACTCCTCCGGTCGGCGCGCGAGGAACACGTCTCCGCGTACCGCGCCGGTGTCGAGGCCGAGGCGGCGGCGATCCTGCACGACACCGTCCTCAACCACCTCGGTGCCATCGCCATCGCGCCGGACGGCCCGATGGACGAGCACCTCGCGCGCACGGTCGACGAGGACCTCGCGCTGCTCACGGAGCGCAAGTGGCTCGGAGCGTCGGGATCGGAGCCGCCCAGCCCGGCCGCCACGGGTTCCTCGGCCTTCGGCGCGATGCTCGACGCCGAGCGGACCCAGGGCCTCCACATCACGACGACCGGCGAGGCCCGGTCCCTCGAACGGCTCGACGACCGGACGCTCGACGCCGTCGTGCGGGCCGCCGGTCAGTGCCTGGCGAACGTCCGGAAGCACGCGGGCGTCGACGCGGCCGAGGTCAGCGTGTTCGACGACGGCGCCTCGTGCACGGTGATGGTCGTGGACGACGGGCGGGGCTTCGACGAGTCGGCGACGGGCGCGGACCGGATGGGCCTCCGCGGCTCGGTGCGGCAGCGCATCGAGCGCGTCGGCGGGTCCGTCCAGGTGTGGTCGTCGCCCGGCTCGGGCACGAGCGTGATGATGACCGTGCCGATGCCGACCCCGGTCGGCCGGGTCGGCGGGAGCGGGACACCCTCCGGCGACGTCGTGGCGTCCGGACGCGCGTCCGGCGGCCTCGTGTCGGGTGGTCTGGCGTCGGGCGGCGTCGCATCCGGGGGCTCCGCAACCGGGGGCGACGCGTCGTTCCGGCCCCGCGGCATCGAGGACGACGAGCCGGAGCGTGCCCGGTGACGGCTGCACGCCGCACCGCGCAGCAGTACGACCCGCTCGGTGCGATGGGGTCGCGGCCGCTCGCCGTCGTGATCGGTGCCGCCGGCACGGTCTGGGCACTGCTGGTGTCGCTGTTCGACCGCGACGTGGTCGGGAGCCCCGGCCTGAGCGCCCTCACCGTGCTGCTCGTCGCGGCCTCGGCGACCGTCGTGATCGCCGCGTCGAGTCCGTTCCGTGCGCCGTTCACCCGCGGGGCCTTCGTGGCGCACGTGGCGTTGCTGGCGACGGCCTCGGTGACGAGCGTCGCCGCCCAATGGGGCCCGGACCGCAACGCCCTCAACGACTTCATGAGCCTGCTCACCGCGACCGGCATCGTGATGGTCGCTCCGTACCGGCCGTGGACCGACCTCGCCCTCGGCGGGCTGGTGCTCGCCGCGGTCGACGCGGCCGCCTGGGGCGTCGCTGCCGCGACCTTCCCGCACCAGGTCCCCGTGGCCGTCGCCGCTTTCCTGGCGGCAGCGCCGACGCTCGTGCTCACCGGGGCGTCGGCGGTCTTCGCGTGGACGTTCTCCGGGCTCGCCGAGCGGGTGCAGATCCGCGCCGGCTCGTACTCGGTCGAGCGGGCGGAACAGGACGGCATCGCCGCGAACGTGCAGCGGGACCGTTCGACCCTGCTCGCCACCGAGGTCGCGCCGTTCTTCGCCGAGCTCCGCACCCGCGACGCGATCACCGACGCGGACCGGGCGCGGGCGAGGGCCATCGCGGACACCCTCCGGCGCGGCATGGTGGCCGATGCGGACCGGACGTGGTTCGAGTACGCCGTCCGCGCCGAGGGCGGCGAACGAGCCGAGATCGACGACCCCGACGGACTGCTCGCGACCCTCGACGTCGACCAGCGGACCGTCGTGCGCACCTTCCTCCGCGCCGTGATGCGCGCTCCGGCCGTCGATCCGGCCGGCCTGGTCGTCCGGGCACGCGGGACGGCGGGGGAGCGGATCGAGGTCACCGTCGACGTCGTGGTCGCTGACTCCGACATCGGCATCCACCGCACCTTCGACCCGTACCTCGCGGTCCTCCGTGTCACGTTCCCCGACCTGGACGTCACCGTCCGGCCGTCCGCCCTCGCACTAAGGTTCTCGTATGACCAGCACTGACCCGAACCGGCTCTCGGAGGGCGGTCCCGTCCTCCCGACCCCGGGGACCCGCCGGGTGCGGTTGGCCATCCTCGACGACCACGAGGTCCTGCTCGACTCCCTCTCGAGCTGGATCGCCGTGAACGCGTTCGACTTCGACCTGGCCCTCACCGCACACACCTGGCTCGAGATGGTCCACAGCGACAGCTTCCCGACCGACCTCGTGTTCCTCGACTTCCAGCTCAAGGAGCCCGTGTCGATCGAGGCGCGTGTCCGGACCTGCCGTGCCGCCGGGGCGAAGGTCATCGTCCTGTCGAGCGTCGACAGCCGCGAGTCCCGCGACCGTGCCCTCGCCGCCGGCGCCGCTGCTTTCCTGTCGAAGTCGCTGCCGATGCGCGAGGTCATGGACGTCGCCCGCGAGATCATGGGCGTCGCCCGCGAGACGCCGCCGCAGCGCGACTGGCGGCCGCTCCCGACCGGCGCGAGTGCGCACCAGCGGCCGAAGCTCAGCCACGGTGAGGAAGAGGCACTCCGGCTCTACGTGTCCGGCTACTCGACGAACGAGGTCGCTGCGCAGATGAACGTGCAGTACGAGACCGCGAAGACCTACCTGCGGCGCGTCCGTGAGAAGTACAGCAAGGTCGGTCGTCCCGCGTCGAAGAAGTCCGACCTCATCCGTCGTGCGGCGGAGGACGGGTTCCTCGCGTAGTGGCGAAGCTCTACTTCCGCTACGGCGCGATGAACAGCGGCAAGAGCACCGGGCTGCTGCAGGCGGCGTACAACTACGAGGAGCGCGGGCAGCGGGTCCTGCTCGCCAAGCCGGAGGTCGACACCAAGGGCGACCACGAGATCGTGTCCCGACTCGGCGTCACCCGGTCGGTCGACGTGGTCTTCGCGCCGTCCGACGACGTCCGGGCGGCCGTCACCGCAGCCGGGTCGACCGATCCGGCGTCGGCCGGTCTCGACGGCATGGTGCGCCCGGTGAGCTGCGTGCTCGTCGACGAGGCACAGTTCCTCACGCCGAAGCAGGTCGACGACCTCCTGCGCGTCGCGGTCCTCGACGGCATCCCGGTGCTCGCGTACGGCATCCGCACCGACTTCCGGACCGAGGCCTTCCCGGGCAGCGCCCGGCTGCTCGAGATCGCGCACTCCCTCGAGGAGCTCAAGACGATCTGCCGCTGCGGTCGCAAGGCGGTCTTCAACGCGCGCCGCATCGACGATCGCTTCGTCTTCGACGGCTCCCAGGTGGCGATCGACGGCGAGGACGTCACGTACGAGTCGCTCTGCGCGAACTGCTACCTCACGGAGTCCGGCGGGCACCTCGACGGCGACTGACGGTCGCCACCGGCACACGGCAACCCCCGACGGCCTGGAGGCCCGTGACGGGCCCGCCCCGCGCCTCCAGGCCGTCAGGGGGTGCGGAATGCACGTCGGCCGGCCACTGTTGGTGACCACATGAGCGACGCTTCCGTGCACCTGTCCGTCCTCGACCTGGCCACGCGTGAGTACGGCCAGTCCAACACCGAGGCCCTGCAGGGCTCGATCGACATGGCGGTGCACGCCGAGCAGCTTGGCTACGAGCGCATCTGGGTCGCCGAGCACCACGGGATGCCGGGCATCACCTCGTCCGCGCCCGCCGTGCTGCTGAGCGCCGTCGGGGCAGCCACCTCGACCATCCGCATCGGTTCCGGCGGGGTCATGCTGCCGAACCACGCACCGCTCGTCGTCGCCGAGCAGTTCGGGACGCTCCGTGCGCTGTACGGCGACCGGGTCGACCTCGGCATCGGCCGTGCACCCGGGACCGACGGTGCGACGGCGATGGCGCTCCGCCGCACCGACCGCCTCGACGTCGACGGCTTCCCGCAGCAGCTCGCGGACCTCATCGGTTTCTTCACCGGCATGGAGGCGTCGAACCCGCTCTCGCGCATCCGCGCAGTGCCCGGCTACGGTGACGTGCCGGAGTTCTGGCTGCTCGGTTCCTCGGGCTACAGCGCGCAGGTCGCCGGTGCGCTCGGTGTCTCGTTCGCGTTCGCGCACCACTTCGCGTCCGACAACACCGAGGCAGCACTCGCGCTGTACCGCGACTCGTTCCGGCCGTCGCGTTTCCGCCAGACCCCGAACGCGCTGATCGGCGTGCAGGTCGTCACCGACGAGGACCCGGCCGTGATCGCGGAGCAGAGCGCGCCGGGCATGATCTCGTTCATCCGGATGCGGCAGGGTGCCAAGCCCGAGCCGGTGTCGATGGAGGAGGCTCGTGCGTACGAGTTCTCCGACCTCGAGCGACGCTTCATCGAGGCGCGGACCGCTCGCCAGGCCTACGGCACCGCGGACGAGGTGGCGGCGAAGATCAACGCGCTCGTCGAGTCGACCGGTGCCGATGGTGTGATCGTCGCTCCGGGGGCGGCGCAGGCGCGCTACCGGCACCAGGCGCTCGACGTCGTGGCGCAGTTGCACGCCGAGGGGCGGCTCGTGCCGGCGGGTGCCGCGGTGGCGTGACGCCGACGCACGCTCGGCCGAGGCGCGAGCCGCTCAGCCCGTCGAGGTTCCAGGACGCTGGAGTCTCGGCGGGCTTCGTCGTCGGGGAGGGAGACCTCGGGCCGGAGCACTGTGGGCGGTGGTGGCCGGTCGCGACACCCCGTCTTCCGGGCGTCGAGCGGTCACGAGGTGTCGCTCCAGACGGCGCACAGCGACGATTCACGACCATTCGCCGACGGGCACGCGGGGTGTCGTGCCCCTTCGTTGAGTCCGACCGGCGGACGAGCTCGCTCGAGGGAACGCGGGGCTCCGGAGGAACGCGGGGCTCCGGGGAACGAGGAAGGCCCTGGTCGTCTGACCAGGGCCTTGCTGTCGGGGTGACAGGATTTGAACCTGCGACCTCCTCGTCCCGAACGAGGCGCGCTACCAAGCTGCGCCACACCCCGCGGTGTGATCACTCCGAACCGGAGCAACCCCAGAAGTCTACCGGATGATCGAGGGTGCTCACGACCATCTCGACAACTCCCGGGCGCGTCGCCACGGCGGCTCAGTCGACGCGGGCGGTGAGGGTCACGACGACGGCCTCGGGGCGGCAGGAGAACCGCACAGGGGCGTAGATCGACGTCCCGAGCCCGGCCGAGATCTCGAGCCAGGACCAGTGGTTGCGGTGCTCCCACTTGTGCAGCCCGCTGACGTAGCGGCGGGGGAGGTCGCAGTTCGTGACGAGCGCGCCGACGCCCGGCACCTGGACCTGGCCACCGTGCGTGTGGCCGGCGAAGATGACGTCGGCACCCTGGGTCACGAAGGCGTCGAGGACACGGCGGTACGGCGCGTGGGTGATCCCGAGGGAGACCGGCGCGGGGCCGTCCTCGTCCGCGGACCACGGCACGTCGCTGCGCATCTCGTCGACGTTCGTCGGCAGGAGGTCGAGGCGGTCCCAGTCGCGGTGCGCGTCCGACGTCCCGAAGAGCTCCAGGCGCGAGCCACGGAGTTCGATCGCATGTGCCTTGTCGTTCACGTCGAGCCACCCGAGCGACTCGAAGAACGCCGTCTGGCGGTCGATGTCGAGCTCCACGGGGCGGGCGCCCCCGCTGCCGTGCGCGCTCGGACCCGTGAAGTACTTGAACGGGTTCCGGGGCGTCGGGCCGTAGAAGTCGTTCGAGCCGTACGCGAAGGCGCCCGGGACGCCCCGGAAGGGCTCGAGCGCATACTCGACGGCGGAGTTCGCGGTGACGTGGCCGAGGTTGTCGCCGGTGTTCACCACGAAGTCGGGCTCCACCAGGCTGAGGTTGCGCAGCCACTGCTGCTTGTCCGACTGCCACGGCGCCATGTGGATGTCGGAGAGGTGCAGCACGACGATGTCGCGAGAGCCCGGCGCGAGCACCGGGACCGTCTCCCACCGGATGCCGAAGCGACGGCGCTCGACGAGGGAGCCCCACGCCGCAGCGCCGGCTCCGACGGCCGCGCCCGCTGCGAGGACCCCGAGCGAGGCGCGGCCGCGCGTCACTTGCAGTCCTTCGGAGCCTTGCCGTCCTTCGTGCCGTACAGCTTGACCGTCACCGCGGTGTCCTTGCCCACCGTGGCGTCGGCGGCCGGGTCGGTCGAGGCGACCTTGCACTGCTGGGAACCGCTGCCGCGCTCGTACTGGTCGGAGATGGTGATGTTCGTCAGACCCGCCGACTCAAGCTCGGACCGTGCGCTGCCGACGTTCTTGCCGGTCACGTTCGGCATCGAGGCCTGCGAGCCGTCGGTCGTGTACACCGTGACGCTCGCGCCCTGGGAGAGGTAGGACCCTGCGGCGGGCGAGGTCTTGAGCACGCTGCCCGCGGTCCCGGGGCCGGGCTGGGTGCCGCCGTCCACGTACGTGAAGCCTGCCGAGGCGAGGGTCGACCGTGCCTCGTCCGGGCTCTTGCCCGCGAGGTTCGGCAGCTGGACGCTGTTGCCCCGGATCGCCGTCGACGACGGGTCCGTGAAGGCGCCGCCGGGGTAGGCCGCGTTGACCGGGGTCTGCGCCTGGCGCCACACGTCAGCACGCACGCCGGCGTAGGTGCCGTTCACGCCGTTGCTGTAGTGACGGAGGTTGAGCTTCTTGCCGTCGGTGTTGCCCTGCCAGTAGGCGGTGGCCACCTTGGTCGAAGCGCCGACGAGCCAGATCTGCTCGGCTTCGTCGGTCGTACCCGTCTTGGCGAACATCTGGGTGCCGTCGGCGGTCTGTGCACCGCGGGCGGTACCGCTCGTGATCGTCTGCTTCATCGCGTAGACCGCGGTCTGCGCGACGGCAGGGTCGACCGCCTGGGAGCAGTCCTTGGCCTGGCCGCCCAGCTTCTTGCCCGAGGCGTCCGTCACCTGGTCGATCGCGATCGGAGCGCAGAACGTGCCGTTGTTCGCGATGCCGGCGTACGCGGCAGCCATCGTGAGCGGCGCGATCTCGTTCGTCCCGAGGATGAAGGAGGGGTACGTGTTGAGCGGGTTCGCGTCGGCGCGGTGCACGCCGAAGTTCTTCGCCATGGTCTCGATGTCGCAGAGGTCGAGCTTCTGCGCCATCGAGGCGAACGCACCGTTGATCGAGCCCGCGGTGGCGCCGATGACGCTGTAGTTGCCGTTCTCGCCGGGGGAGTCGTTCGAGACGTCGAACTGCGTGTAGTCGGGCTGACCACACTTGGTCCACGGCGACACGACGCGCGCGGTGCCGTTGACGGTCTCGTTCAGGCCGTGGCCCGCCTTGATCCAGTCGAGGAGCGTGAACGCCTTGAACGTCGAACCGGTCTGGAACCCTCTCGCCCCGCCGTACTTGTAGTCGACCGAGTAGTTCAGCGAGGTCGACGTGGGTGCGGACTTCAGGGCCTCGTCGAAGTCCTTGTTCTGCGCCATCGTCAGGATGCGACCCGTACCGACCTCGACCGAATCGAGCGTCGCGCCGAGGGCGATCTGCGTCTCCGCCTTGTTGTCGTACGTGTTGAGGATCTGCTTCTGCTGCGCGTTCAGGCCGATGTCGAGCGTCGTCTGGATCTTGTACCCGCCGTTGCGCCAGGCCGCCGCACGCTCCTTCGCCGTCGCACCGAGCTGCGACATCTCCTTGACGACCTTGACCGCGTAGTCGCAGAAGAACTGCGAGCCGTCACCGACGGAGGCCCGGCACCCCTGCGTCGGCTGGGTCAGGTGCACGTAGTCGGCCGGCTTGCTCAGCCGCGCCTTGCGGTACTCGTCCTCGGTGATGTGCTTCTGCGCGTACATCGAGCGGAGGATGACGTTGCGACGAGCGACGTTGGCGTCGTAGTTCTTCGGCGTCGACAGGTTGCGCGTGTTCGGCGACTGCACGATCGCGAGGATCGAGGCCGCCTCGGCCGGGGTCAGCTCGGTCGCCGACTTGTTGAAGTAGTGCTGCGCCGCCGCCTGCACGCCGTAGGTCTGGTCGCCGAAGTAGGCGATGTTCAGGTAGGCGGTGAGGATGTCCTTCTTGGAGTACTTCTTCGCAAGCCCGATGGCGAGCTTCATCTCCTCGAGCTTGCGGGGGATGCTCGTCTCGGTGGCCGCGTTGTAGGCCTTGAGGCGCGCCTTCTCGGTGGGGAGCTCGAGCGCCTGCTGCATCTTGATGTTGCGGACCAGCTGCATGGTCAGCGTCGACCCGCCGCCGGACTCGCCCAGACCGCCGGCGAGGCTGCCGACGCCCGCGCGCACGAGCGACGTCATGTCGACGCCGCCGTGCTCGAAGAACCGCTTGTCCTCGCCGTCGATGGCAGCGTTCTTCAGGTTGTCGCTGATCTGGTCGAACTTGAGTTCCTGACGGTTCTGGTCGTACACCGTCGCGAAGTGCACGCTCTTGCTGCCCTGGTAGGCGTAGAGCTCGTTGCGCTGCGGGAGGTCACCGATCTCGATGTACTCCGGGAGCGACTCGAAGACGCCGATCGTCGAGGTCGTGGTCACACCGGCCACCGCGATCGCAGGCGTCACTCCGATCGTCACGAGGAGGCCAGCGAGCACGCTGAAGCCGACGAATCCGATGAAGGCACCGACTGCGGAGACTGGTTTGGTCCGCGAAGCAGACGTCTTCTGGGCAGACATAGGATGCAGCCTAAACGACACCGCCGACTGAAAGGCTGGCAAGGAACCGCATGAGCCGCTGGGAATACCTCACGACGCCGTTGATCATCCACAACACCACGGCGATCCTCAACAACTTCGGCGACGAGGGCTGGGAACTCGTCCAGGTCGTCACCGGTCCCGAGGGCGGACTCGTCGCCTACCTCAAGCGTCCCAAGGCCGACGCATGACCGTCTCGGACCGTCTCGCCGAGCTCGGACTCGCGATCCCGTCCGTCGCGGCCCCGGTCGCTGCCTACGTACCGGCGGTCGTGACCGGCCGGTACGTGTACACCGCCGGTCAGCTGCCCTTCGTCGACGGCGCGCTGTCGGTCACGGGCAAGGTCGGTGCCGTTGTCGACCCGGAGACCGCCGCCGGCCAGGCCCGGACGGCGGCGCTCAACGCGCTCGCGGCCGTCGAGTCGGTCGCCGGCTCGCTCGACCGCGTCGCACGGGTCGTCAAGGTGACGGTCTTCGTCGCGTCGGACCCGTCCTTCACGGGGCAGCCGGCCGTCGCGAACGGCGCCTCCACGCTCGTCGGCGAGGTCTTCGGCGACGCCGGCGTCCACGCGCGCAGCGCGGTGGGCGTCGCGGTCCTGCCGCTGGACGCGCCGGTCGAGGTCGAGCTGGTGGTGGAGCTGACCGACTGACGGACCGTCAGCGGCGCACGTCACGCGAGCCGCGCCTCCAGGCAGGTCCGCCGGGAGGCGCGGCTTGCGTCGTTCCTGCTACATGAGTTCCGCGATGGTCGCCATGATCGTCGGGTCGGCGAGCGTGGTCGTGTCGCCGATGCGGCGGCCCTCGGCCGCGTCGCGGAGCAGACGCCGCATGATCTTGCCCGAGCGCGTCTTCGGCAGCTCCGGGACGATCACCACCTGCCGCGGCTTCGCGATCGCGCCGATGCGCTTGCCGACCCAGTCGCGGAGCTCCTTCGCGGTGGCGTCGCGGTCGACGCCCTCCGCGGCCTCCGCGGTCAGGATCACGAACGCGACGACCGCCTGCCCGGTGGTCTCGTCGGCGGCGCCGACGACCGCGGCCTCGGCGACGCCCTCGTGTCCCACGAGGGCCGACTCGATCTCGGCGGTCGACAGACGGTGGCCGGACACGTTCATGACGTCGTCGACGCGCCCCTGCACCCAGATGTCGCCCTGGCCGTCGAGCCGCGCTCCGTCGCCGGCGAAGTAGCGGCCGGGGAACCGTGACCAGTAGGTCTCGACGAAACGGTCGGGGTCGTTCCAGATGCCGCGCGCCATCGACGGCCACGGGTCGGCGATCGTGAGGTAGCCGCCCTCGCCGGGGTCGACCCGTCGGCCGTCCTCGTCGACGATCTCGGCCGTGATGCCGGGCAACGGGGTCTGCGCGGCGCCGGGCTTGAGCTTCGTGACGCCGGGGAGTGCGGAGATCATGATCGCGCCGGTCTCGGTCTGCCACCACGTGTCGACGATCGGTGTGCGGTCGTGGCCGATCACCTGCCGGTACCACTGCCAGGCCTCGGGGTTGATCGGCTCACCGACGCTCCCGAGGAGGCGCAGGGTCTCCAGGCTCCTGGCCTCGGGGACCTGCCGGCCGGCCTTCATCGCCGCGCGCACGGCCGTGGGTGCCGTGTAGAGGACGGTCACGCCGTACGAGTCGACGAGGTCCCACCAGCGGCCGGGCTCCGGCTCGTCCGGCGTGCCCTCGTAGAGGACCTGGGTGACGCCGTTCGACAGCGGGCCGTAGACGACGTACGAGTGCCCGGTGATCCAGCCGATGTCCGCCGTGCACCAGTAGACGTCCTTCTCCGGGTGCATGTCGAACACGTTCCTGTGCGTGTACGTGGCCTGCGTGAGGTACCCGCCGGAGGTGTGCACGATGCCCTTGGGCTTCCCGGTCGTGCCGGACGTGTAGAGGATGAAGAGCGGCGTCTCGGCGGGGAACGCCTGCGCCTCGTGGGTGGCGTCCGCCTTCGCCAGCTCGTCGTGCCACCAGAGGTCGCGCTCGTTCCAGGCGATGTCGTTGCCGCCGCGATTGACGACCAGGACGTGCTCGACGCTGTCGGTGCCCTCGCCCTCGAGCGCCTCGTCGACGGCGGGCTTCAGGGGCGACACGGCGCCGCGCCGCCACCCGCCGTCGGCCGTGACGACGAGCTTCGCCTCGGCGTCCTCGATGCGGGCGCGGAGGCTCTCGGCGCTGAACCCGCCGAAGACGACGGAGTGGATCGCTCCGATCCGGGCGACGGCGAGCATCGTCACGACGGCCTCGGGGATGAGCGGGAGGTACACGACGACCCGGTCGCCCTGCCCGACGCCGAGGTCGGTGAGCATGTTGGCGGCGCGTTGCACGTCAGCCGTCAGCTCCGCGTAGGTGATCCGGCGCGTGTCGCCGGGCGCGCCCTCGAAGTGGATCGCGACCCGGTCGCCGTTGCCCGCGCGCACGTGTCGGTCGAGGCAGTTCTCGGCGACGTTGAGCTCACCGTCCGCGAACCACTTCGCGAAGGGTGCTCCGGACCAGTCGAGGGTCTGTGTGAACGGCGTCCGCCAGTCGAGGAGGGTGCGCGCCTGGTCGGCCCAGAACGCCTCACGGTCCGCGGCAGCGGCCTCGTGCAGGTCCTCGTGTGCGACGGCGTCGGCGACGAACTCCGGCGACGGCGGGAACGTGGGGCCGTCCTCGTGGTGCGGTGCGGTGTCGGTCGTGGTCGGGGACATCGGTGTCCTTTCGCGTCGTGCTGGTGCTCGCCGGGGCGAGGCGCCGTGGGCAGCAACCGGAGACTACCCCCGACCGGTTGCGGCCGGTCGTCGTGTCGGGGTTGCCGAGCAGGGGTGTTCGTGGGGTACAGTGTTCATCGCCGGACTCGTTTCCGGTGGCGTCGGCCGTGATTCCCCCCAATCCGCCGGTGTCCAGGCGGCACCCGTTCCCCCCAACAGGTGCCGCCTCTTCTTTTCTCCCGGCAGACACCCCGACGGTCGCGGCGGTCGGACAGTGGCGTCCCGGCTCGATCCGCGCGGGTATGCGGATTGGTGGACAGACCGGTCCATGCTCACGCATCGATGTGTTCTCGTCGCCCGCGCGGTCGCCTGGCGGACCCCGACCTGGACTGGACGGGCTCGTCGCGTCCCTCCTGAGCCGTGCACGCCCGCCACCGACTGGGGTACGGCTTTCTGCAACGGGGGACAACAGTGTCCGTTGGTGGGGAGGAACCGGCGTTCTGCACCGCAGACCGCGGGCGCGCTTCCGCGTGTCGTCCGGGCCGTAGCGTCCCGGCCATGCATCGACACCGTGCCCTCTCCACGTCGCCGTTCCTCCCGGGTGTCGCTCCACCGCGGGCCGAGCGCCCGATCCGCGCGGAGGAGTTCGAGGAACTCGCCGGGCTCGTGCGGGACGCCTCGGTCACCGACGTGCTGGCGGTGGGCGGTCGCGGGACCTGGATCGATCGCGGGGCCGGCCTCGAACGGGCCGATCCCGTCCTCGACGAGCGGCGGGCACGCGAACTCGGAGCAGCGCTCGTCGCCCGCGGCGGCCGACACGTCGACGAGACCACCCCGCTGGCCGACGTCCGGCACGACGACGGAGTCCGGGTGCACGTCGTGCTCGCGCCGGTCGCCGTCACCGGCACCGCGATCTCCGTCCGACTGCCCCGACCCGACCGGCCCACGCTCGCCGGGCTCGACCGGAGCGGCACCTTCGAGCGCGTCCCGCGGCGGGTCGTCGAGCAGGCCGTGGCCGAGCGCCGCAACGTCTTGGTCAGCGGGGCGACCGGGAGCGGCAAAACGACGCTGCTCTCGGCCATGCTGGCGGCCGTGCCGCACGACGAGCGGATCGTCACCGTCGAGGACGTCGCCGAACTCCGTGTCGACCACCCGCACGTGGTCGCACTCGAGGCGCGGCAGGCGAACGCGGAGGGGCACGGGGGCGATCGACCTCGCTCGGCTGCTCCGGGAGGCGCTCCGGATGCGGCCGGACCGGGTGGTCGTGGGGGAGTGCCGTGGGTCGGAGGTCCGCGAGCTCGTGTCCGCGCTCAACACCGGGCACGACGGCGGCGCCGGGACGGTCCACGCCAACGGCCTGCAGGACGTGTCCGCGCGGCTCGAGGCGCTCGGCGCGCTCGCCGGGATGGACCCGGCCGCGCTGGCACGTCAGGCGGTGAGCGCGTTCGACCTCGTGCTGCACGTCGAGCGTCGGCGCGGTGTGCGCCGGCTGGTCGGCGTCGGACGGCCGGTCCTGCGACCGGACGGGAGGCTCGACCTGCGTCCGGTGGACACCCCGCGGTGAGGCGCCCTCCCGCTCGACCGCAGGGGTGGGCGGGCGGCGCTGCGCGGTCGGCGGCAGGCGGTGCGCGGTCGGCGGCCGACGGTGCGCGCGCGGCGGCTCACGCTGCGCGGCGGACGGCCACGGACGGTGCTGCGTCGGGTGCGCGGCGGCTCGACCGTGTCGCGACGCTGGTGGCAGCCGGGTTGCCGCCACCGCGGGCGTGGTCCCTCGTCGGCGGCCTGCCGGTGACGGACGATCCAGCGTGGCAGGACGTCGCCGTCGTGCTCCGCGTCGCGGAACGGACGGGAGCGCCGTCGGCCGAGGCGCTGCGAGCCCTCGCGCGGGCTCTCCGACGGTCCGCCGCCTCCGACCGAGCCGTCCGTGTCGCCCTCGCCGGCCCGCGGACGAGCGCACGGGTCGTCCTGGCGCTGCCCGTCCTCGGGCTCGCGCTCGCATCGACCTGGGGTGCCGGGGCGGTGACGGTGCTCGTAGGTTCCCCGCTCGGCTGGGCGTGCTCGGCGGTGGCGGCCGGCCTCGTCGCGGTCGGCCGGCGTTGGACCGCACGGCTCGTGCGGGCTGCGACACCCGACGGGCACGTCGCCGGCGTGCTGCTGGACGCGTGGGCCGTCGCGGTGTCGGGCGGTGGTTCGTGGACGGACGCCGGAGCCGCCGTCGAGGAGGCGTTCGACGCGGTCGCCCGGAGCGCGGTCGGCGCGGGCGCTGCCGGCAGGGGCGCGGTCGGCAGGGGCGTGGTCGGAAGTGGCGCGGCTGGCGTGGGTGTCGGCGGTGGCGCGGCCTGCCGGGGAGTCGGCGGGTTCCCGGTGCCAGCGGTGTCCACGGACCGGGCAGAGGTCGAGCGCGCACGTCTGGCCGAGGTGCTCGTGCTCGCGCGACGCGCCGGGGTGCCGGCCGCCGCGCTCCTCCGCGCCGCAGCCGAGGACGTCCGTGACGACGCTGCCGGTGCGGCCCTCGCCGCGGCCGAGCGCCTCGCAGTCCGGCTCGTGCTGCCGCTCGGGGTCTGCGTGCTGCCAGCGTTCGTCCTCGTCGGGGTGGTGCCGGTCGTCGTGGGTGTCCTCTCCTCCACCGTGGTGGGCACGCCGTGATCGATCCACAGTCCGGTGCTGACGGCCCAGCGCGGTGGCTCTGACGGCGAGGCTGGGTGCAGGGCCGGAACGACCGGCAAGGGTGACGAGGAAGAGGACCGAGATGACGACGGGACGATGGGGAGCGACGACCGGGTGCGCTGCACGGTGTGGCGCGACACGGGACCACGGTGCGACGCGCGGCGGCGGGGCTGTCGCGCGGGGCGACGAGCGTGCGAGGGAGCGCGGTGCTCGTCGTTGGCTCGCGCCGCGCATCGGGGACGAGACAGGATCGGCGACGGCGGAGTACGCGGTGGTGATCCTCGCGGCCGTGGCGTTCGCCGGCGTGCTCGTCGCGGTGATGCGGTCGGGCGAGGTGCAGACGATCCTGACCGACCTCGTCCGCGGTGCCCTGTCGCTCTGAGCGCGGCGCGGTGACGGTGGAGTTCGCGGTCGTGCTGCCGGCGGTGGCACTCGTCCTGACGCTGCTCGTGGGTGCGGTGGTCCTGGTCGACCGGCAGGGGGCACTGCAACTCGCCGCTGCGACGGCCGCGCGCGCGGCCGGTCGCGGGGACACGGTGACGGCGGCTGCGGCGGTCGCAGCGGTCCCGGGCGCGACGGTCGCACAGCGCACGCCACCGGGCCTCGTCTGCGTCGACCTGACGCGTCCCTGCCCGGGGCTCTTCTCGGGGATCGTGCTCCGCGCCTCCGGGTGCGCGGCTGCGGGCGGGCGGTGAGCATGGGGCGGACCACGGACCGTGGGTCGGTCACGGTGCTGCTCGCCGTCGTCCTCGGCGTCGGGGTCGCCGTCGCCGCGGCCGGGATCGCTGCCGCTGCCCAGCGCGTGGTCACGGTCCGCGCGCAGGCGGCCGCCGACGCCGGCGCGCTCGCAGCGGCAGCCGCGCTGGTCGGTGCGCTCGACGGCGCACCCTGCACCCGCGCCGACGCCGTCGTGCGCGCCGGTGGGGCCACGCCGACGACGTGTTCGACCTCGCTCGCCACGGCCCGGGTGACGGTCACCGTCGGTGCCGGTGCGTTCGCCGTGAGCGCAGTCGCCGTCGCGGGACCACCGAGCGGTGTACGCGGCCGCTGTGTGTATGGTGTGCACGTCGGCCCCCGGTCACCGGTGTCCCGGTCGACCCGGACGGCGAGTCACTCCGGCGACGTCGCAGGTCCAGGGCCGACGAGCACCATCGATCAAGGAGACACGTGCCAGACACGAAGAAGCTCGTGATCGTCGAGAGCCCCGCGAAGGCCAAGACGATCGCGCAATACCTCGGTGACGGATACGAGGTCCAGGCGTCAGTCGGCCACATCCGTGACCTCATCGAGCCCAAGAACCTCCCCGCGGAGCTCAAGAAGGGCCCGATGGGCAAGTTCTCCGTGGACGTCGACAACGGCTTCGAGCCGTACTACGTGGTCTCCGACGCGAAGAAGAAGACCGTCTCCGAGCTCAAGCGGGCGCTGAAGGACGCCGACGAGCTCTACCTCGCCACTGATGAGGACCGTGAGGGCGAGGCCATCGCGTGGCACCTGCTCCAGGTGCTGAAGCCGAAGGTGCCGGTCAAGCGCATGGTGTTCCACGAGATCACCAAGGAGGCGATCCAGCGCGCGCAGGAGGCCACCCGCGAACTCGACACCGCGCTGGTCGACGCCCAGGAGACCCGCCGCATCCTCGACCGCCTCTACGGCTACGAGGTCTCGCCGGTGCTGTGGCGCAAGGTCGGCCCGGGGCTGTCCGCCGGTCGCGTGCAGTCCGCCGCGACCCGGCTCGTGGTCGACCGCGAGCGCGAGCGCCTGGCGTTCGTCTCCGCCAACTACTGGGACCTCACCGCACGGTTCGAGAAGGCCGGGGACACGGCGTTCACCGCCAAGCTCGCCCGTGTCCAGGGCACCCGCGTCGCTTCGGGGCGTGACTTCGACGACCGCGGTGCGATCTCCGGCGACGTCGTCCGCCTCGACGAGGCGTCGGCCGCCGCGCTGACGACCGTGCTCGAGCGCGCCGGTGACGCGGTCGTCCGCTCGGTCGACTCGAAGCCGTACACGCGCCGCCCGGCCGCGCCGTTCACGACGTCGACCCTGCAGCAGGAGGCCGCGCGCAAGCTCCGCTTCTCCGCGCGCCAGACGATGAGCGTCGCGCAGTCGCTGTACGAGAACGGCCACATCACCTACATGCGGACCGACTCGTCGTCGCTCTCGCAGCAGGCCGTGACCGCTGCCCGCAAGCAGGCCGCCGAACTGTACGGAGCCGACAGCGTGCCGGACAAGCCGCGCAGCTACGCCGGCAAGAGCAAGAACGCCCAGGAGGCGCACGAGGCGATCCGTCCCGCTGGTGACACCTTCCGCACGCCGTCGCAGATGGAGAAGGTCCTCCGCGGCAACGACCTGCGGCTCTACGGCCTCATCTGGAAGCGCACCGTCGCCTCGCAGATGGCGGACGCCAAGGGATCGACGGCCTCCGTGGTGCTCGGCATCTCCTCGTCCGAGGCCGTCGAGGGGCTGGCCTCGACGGCGAACGGCACCGACGCGGAGTTCACCGCGTCCGGCACCGTCATCACCTTCCGCGGCTTCCTCAACGCGTACGAGGAAGGTCGCGACGAGGAACGCCACGAGGCGAAGTCGGACGGCGACGACGCCAAGCTCCCGCAGATGGCCGAGGGCGACGAACTCGCCGTGTCGGACGTCGAGGCGAAGGGCCACGACACGTCGGCGCCCCCGCGCTACACCGAGGCGAGCCTCGTGAAGACGCTGGAGGAGCTCGGGATCGGCCGCCCCTCGACCTACGCCGCGATCATCTCGACGATCATCGACCGCGGGTACGTCACGCAGCGGGGGAGCGCCCTCGTGCCGAACTGGATCGCGTTCAGCGTGGTCCGGCTCCTCGAGGACTACTTCGGCGACCTCGTGCAGTACGACTTCACGGCCTCCATGGAGGACGACCTCGACCGCATCGCGAGCGGCGACGAGGACCGCGTCGACTGGCTCAAGGGGTTCTACTTCGGCGGCGGTGACAAGCGCGGCCTCCGGACCGTCATCGACAACCTCGGCGAGATCGACGCGCGCGACATCAACTCGGTGGAACTCGCTCCCGGCCTCACGCTGCGCATCGGCCGCTACGGCCCGTACATCGAGGTGCCGAGCGACGACCCGGAGAAGCCCCGCCGGGTCAACGTCCCCGAGGACCTCGCCCCCGACGAGCTGACGACGGACAAGGCCCGCGAACTCGTCGAGGCGCCTGTCGTCGGCGACCGCGTGGTCGGGATCAACCCGGAGACCGGCAAGGAGGTCCTCGCGAAGGACGGTCGCTTCGGTCCGTACGTCACCGAGCGCACGCCCGAGCCGGAACCCACGGTCGACCCGGCCACGGGCGAGGTCACCGAGGCCGCCCCCGCCGCTGCCGAGACCGGCACGACGACCACCGCGAAGAAGACCACGACCAAGAAGGCCACGACGAAGAAGGCCGCGGCGCCCAAGGAGCGCACCGCGTCCCTCTTCAAGTCGATGGACCCGCAGACGGTCGACCTCGAGACGGCCCTCAAGCTGCTCGACCTGCCCCGCACCGTCGGCAAGGACCCGGAGTCGGGCGAGGACATCACCGCGCAGAACGGTCGCTACGGCCCGTACCTCAAGAAGGGCACCGACACCCGGACGCTGCCGAGCGAGGACGCCATCTTCGACGTCGACCTCGCCGGGGCGCTGGAGTTGTTCGCGCAGCCCAAGTACGGCGCCAAGCGCTCCGCGACCGCCGCGCTCAAGGAGTTCGATGCCGACCCCGTGTCCGGCAAGCCGATCAAGGTGAAGGACGGCCGCTTCGGTCCGTACGTCACCGACGGTGAGACGAACGCCACGATCCCGCGCGGCGAGGACGTCGAGGACGTCGACTTCGAGCGGGCGAAGCAGCTGCTCGCGGACAAGCGCGCCAAGGGACCGGTGAAGAAGAAGGCGCCGGCCCGTCGGACCGCGGCCAAGAAGAAGTGACCGGACGGTTCATCACCCTCGAGGGCGGCGACGGCGCGGGCAAGACCACCCAGGCCGAGCGCCTCTCGGCGTGGCTGGGGGAGCACGGGCGGACCGTCGTGCGGACCCGCGAGCCGGGCGGCACCGACCTCGGCGTCCGCATCCGCGAGATCGTCCTGCACGAACGCGGACACGTCGCGCCGCGGGCCGAGGCGCTCCTGTACGCGGCCGACCGGGCGCACCACGTCGAGACCGTCGTCCGTCCGGCCGTCGCTCGCGGTGACGTCGTCCTGCAGGACCGCTACATCGACTCGTCGGTGGCGTACCAGGGTGTGGCGCGTGGCCTCGGTGCCGACGACGTCCGTGCGGTGTCGGACTGGGCGACGGGCGGGCTCGTCCCCGACCTGACCGTCCTGCTCGACCTCGACGTCCTGGTCGGACGGGCACGGGTCGCTGCGGCCCGCGGGGACACGTTCGACCGGCTGGAGTCCGAGGCAGCCGCGTTCCACGAGTCGGTGCGGCGGGCGTTCCTCGACATGGCCGCCGCGGAGCCCGAGCGTTTCCTCGTCGTCGATGCTTCGATGCCCGCGGACGTCGTCCAGCAGGCCGTCCGTGCAGCGGTCGGCCCCCTCGTCGGGATCGACCAGGCATGACGGTGGTCGCTGCGAGGATGTCCGCATGAGCGTGTGGGACGGCCTGACGGGGCAGGAGGAAGCCGTCGCGGCGCTGCGTCGCGCGGCCGAGTCGCCCGAGGGCACCGGGGGCATGACCCACTCGTGGCTCATCACCGGGCCGCCCGGGTCCGGCCGGTCCAACGTCGCCTCGGCCTTCGCCGCGGCGCTCGTCGGCGACGGTCCGGACGACGACCACACCCTGCGCCAGATCACGGCGAAGACCCACCCGGACGTCTCGGTCCTGACCACCCAGCGCGTCATCATCACCATCGACGAGATCCGGCAGCTCGTGACGTCGTCGTACTACTCGCCGTCGGTCGGCCGCTACCGCGTCGTGATCATCGAGGACGCCGACCGCATGACGGAGCGCACCTCGAACCTGCTCCTCAAGGCGCTCGAGGAACCGCCGGAGCGCACCGTGTGGATCCTCTGCGCCCCGAGCGAGGCCGACCTGCTGCCGACGATCCGCTCGCGCGTCCGGTCCGTCCGGCTCCGGGTGCCCGGCGTCGAGTCCGTCGCGGACCTCCTGGTCGCCCGCACCGGGGTCGACCGTCCGCTCGCGATGGACGCGGCCCGGCAAGCCCAGAGCCACATCGGGATGGCCCAGCGGCTGGCGACGAGCGCGGACGCCCGCGATCGTCGACGGCGCACCCTGATGACCGTGCTCGGCGTGCGGAGCGTCGCCGACGCGGTGACTGCGGCCGCCGACCTCCTCGCCGTCGCGGACGAGGACGCCAAGGCCATCACGCAGGAACGCGACGGCGAAGAGCGCGACGCAGCCCTGCGGTCGCTCGGGGTCGAGCCCGGGGGCACGATCCCGCCGGCCTTGCGGTCGCAGTTGCGCGCGCTCGAGGACGACCAGAAGCGCCGAGCGACGCGGAGCCTCCGTGACGGCCTCGACCGCATCCTGGTGGACGTGTCGTCGTTGTACCGCGACCTCCTCCTGCTCGGCCTCGGGGCACCGGCCGAGCCCGTCAACCTGTCGATGCGCGACGAGCTCGAACGGGAGCTGCCGAGCGTGCCGCCGGCCGCTGCGCTCGAGGTCCTCGACGCGGTCACGACGGCACGGACCCGGATCGCCGCGAACGTCGCCGCGCTCCTCGCGCTCGAGGCCCTGCTCGTGACGATCGCGCGCGCGGTCCGCTGACCCAGCCGCGCGGGACCCGGCCCGACCGTCGCGCGGGACCCGGCCCGACCGCCGCGCGGGACCCGGCCCGACCGCCGCGCGGGACCCGGCCCGACCGCCTCGTGGCACAAGGAACGCCCAGCGCGACCCGGCCCGACCGCCTCGTGGCACAAGGAACGACCGCCGAGCGCGACCCGGCCCGACCGCCGAGCGCGATCCGCCCCACGACCCCGACCCGCGCCTCCCGTCCGCCCGTCCCGAAGACGCCAGGAGACGCGCCTGACGCAACCCACAGCCTCCCGTCCGACCGCGCGTGGGAGAATCGCGGCATGTCCGACGCAGCCCCCGGCCTGCGCGAGCGGAAGCGCCTCGCCACCCGACTCGCGATCCAGCAGGCCGCCCTGCGCATCGCCGTCGAGGACGGCCTCGCCGCCGTGACCGTGGACGAGATCTCCCGCCGCGCCGACGTCTCACCGCGCACGTTCTTCAACTACTTCCCGAGCAAGGAGCAGGCGCTCCTCGGCGACGACCCGACCCTGCCGGACGACGCGACGCTCGCCGAGTTCGTGGCGGGCGGCCCGTCCGGCGACCTCCTGCGCGACCTCGGGAGCCTCCTGGTGCACTCGACGCAGGCCCTGATCGACGAGCGCGGCCTCATCGCCGAGCGGCAGGAGGTCCTGCGGGAGAACCCGGAGCTCTTCTCGCGGCGCATGGCGTCGATGAAGGAGTTCCAGCACGAGATCGAGTCGGCCGTGTCCCGGCGGCTCGAGGACGGCGAGCCGGACCCCGACGCGCGCCGGCGACAGGCGCGGCTGGCCTCGATCGTCGCGCTCGGGGCGCTGCGGCACGCGTGGTGGGAGTGGTCCGAGCAGGGCGGCGACGTGCACCTGGTCGACGAGCTCGAGCGCTCCTTCGCGGACCTCGGCGTGCTGGTTTCGCGTTCGCTCGTCTGAACCTGTATAGTCATTGCTCGTGCCGCTCCGGCAACGGAGCGTGCGACGCTCCGGCAACGGGGCGTCCGCCGCCTTAGCTCAGTCGGTAGAGCGATTCACTCGTAATGAATAGGTCGTCGGTTCGATTCCGACAGGCGGCTCCACGGAACCCCCTCCGATCCCCGGATCGGAGGGGGTTCTGCCGTTCGTGCACGAGTGTCCTGGTAGACAGGCACCATGACGGTTCGCTGGGGAGTCCTGGGTACGGGTGGCATCGCGCGGTCCTTCGTCGGAGACTGCACGGCGGTCGGCGTGGAGTTCGTGGCGGTCGGCAGTCGGACGCCCGACTCCGCGCAGGCCTTCGCCGCGGAGTTCGGCATCGCGCGGGCCCACGGCTCGTACGAGGACCTGGTCGCGGACCCGGACGTCGACGCGGTCTACGTCGCGACACCGCACTCCCGGCACGCCGCCGACGCGCTGCTGGCGATCGAGCACGGCAAGCACGTCCTCGTCGAGAAGGCCTTCACCATCACCGCCGCCGAGGCACGCGCGGTCGCCGATGCGGCACGCAGGGCGGACGTGGCGGCGATGGAGGCGATGTGGACGCGGTTCCTGCCGCAGATGGCGATGATCCGCGAGGTCCTCGCCGAGGGACGGATCGGCCGACCGCGGCTCGTCGAGGCGACGCACCACCAGGCGCTGCCGTCGGACCCGCGGCACCGGCTGAACGACCCGGCGCTGGGTGGCGGGGCCCTGCTCGACCCCGGGATCTACCCGGTGTCGTTCGCGGTCGACGTCCTCGGGCTTCCCGAGTCGGTCGTGGCGTCGGGGACCCTGAGCGAGCAGGGCGTCGACACGCAGGTGGGCATCGTGATGAACCACGCCGGCGGCACGCAGTCGACGGTGCACTTCGCGCTCGACCTCCGCAGCCCGAACACGGCCTCGATCATCGGTGAGGACGGCCGCATCGACCTCGACGACACCTGGTACACGCCGACGACGTGGCGCATCCGGGACCGCGACGGCGCGGTGGTCGAGGAGTTCGACGGTCGCGAGGAGCGCGCCGGCTACGGCCACGAGGCCCGCGCCTTCGAGACGATGATCGAGACGGGGACGCACGAGGGCGGTCCGATGGACCTGGAGGAGTCGGTCGGGATCATGGCGCTCCTCGACGAGGTGCGGCGCCAGGTGGGTGTCCGCTACGCCGCGGACGGCGACGACGGCCTGGAGGCTCCTCCCGCAGTTCCGTAGGATCGGTCGCGATGTCCGATCAGCAGCCGCAGCACACGACCATCGCGGACCGCGTCCGCCGCTCCGTCGACGCGGTCCGGGCCGCCGTCGCCCGCCGTCCCGTCCCGTGGATCGCAGAGGGCTTGGTCGGGGTGCTCGTGCTCGGTTCCGGCGGCGCCGTCGCCGTCGCCGCCGCGACGATGCCCGACCAGCCGACCCCGACGCGCACCGCCTCCGCGGCGGCGCCGTCCGCCACGTCCACTCGCTCCGCGCCGGCGACGCGGACGCCGAGCCCGACCGCGACCGCGACGGGCCGAGCGGTGCCGGAGGACCCGGACGGGCCCTCGGCCCTCCGCGCGTGCACGATCGACCAGGCGGCCGGTGCCGCCGGGCTCGGGTCGTTCGAGGGCGCGGTCATCGACGCGGGGACCGGCAAGGTGCTCTACTCGCACGCCGGCGACCAGCCCAAGCAGACCGGCAGCGTCATGAAGACCCTCACGAGCGCGACCGCCCTGGCCGTCCTCGGGGGCGACCAGCGGATCCCGACGACGGTGACGCAGGAGTCGGCCGGGACGATCGCGCTGGTCGGGCACGGCGACGCGACGCTCTCCGCCGGTGGCGCGACGGTCTACCCGGGCGCACCCACCCTCGCGCAGCTCGCCCAGCAGGTGAAGGCGAAGCTCGGCGACAGCCCGGTGTCGACGATCGTCACGGACGACACCTACTGGAACGACGCGGACGCCTGGGACCCGACATGGCCCGTGTCCGAGCGGACGATCGGCTACCAGCCGATGGTGACCGCACTCATGGTCGACGGCGATCGGGCGAACCCGGGTGCGGCGACCTCACCCCGGTCGACCGACCCCGTCGGTCGCGCGGGAGCGGCGTTCCGGACGGCCCTCGCGAGCGCAGGCGTCGCCGGTGCCGCGAACGCCCAGATCGTCAAGCGCGCCACGACCTCGACCGACACGATCGCCACGGTGTCGTCGCAGCCGGTGTCGACGCTCATCGGCCAGATGATCCCGAACTCCGACAACACGCTCGCGGAGATGCTCGCGCGGATCTCGTCGAAGGAGTCCGGGGCGAACGGCTCCGCCGCGTCGTTGACCGGCGTGTACCAGGCAGCGCTGCGCTCGTACGGCGTCGACCCGTCCGGCATCGTCATCAAGGACGGGTCGGGCGAGAGTGCGGCCAACGCGGTGTCGCCCGAGTTCGTCGCCCAGCTCATGGTCCAGGTGCAGGCCGGTGCGAAGGGCCTCGGCACGCTGTCGAACGCCCTGCCGGTCGCCGGCGTCTCCGGCACGCTGGCCAGCCGTTTCACGGGCGCGAACGCCGTCGCACGCGGCAAGGTCCACGCGAAGACCGGCTGGATCGACAGCGCCAACACCCTCGGCGGCTGGATGGACGCGGCCGACGGCACCCGGTTGACGTTCGCGTTCTACGCCATCGGGTCGTCGCGGGCGGCCGCGCTGCCGGCGCTCGACGCGGTGACCGCCGCGACCTACTCGTGCGGGGGCAAGCTCTCCGGTTCCTGACGCACCCTGGTGTTGGATGGACGCATGGCCAGGGCATTGCTCGTCGTCGACGTCCAGAACGACTTCACCGAGGGCGGTGCACTCGGCGTGAGCGGCGGTGACGCCGTCGCGCAGCGGATCTCCGTGTTCCTCGGGCAGCACGCGGGGGAGTACGACCTCATCGTCGGCTCCCGCGACTGGCACCACGGCGACGACGACAACGGCGGCCACTTCGCCGGCGCGCAGGGGCCCGACTTCGTGGACACCTGGCCGGTCCACTGCGTCCAGGACACCCCCGGCGCGGACTACCACCCGGCGTTCGACACCGGCTCCGTCGACGTCCACGTCTACAAGGGCCAGGGCGCACCCGCCTACTCGGCCTTCGAGGGGCGGACCGCCGACGGCGTCCCGCTCGGCGAGGTCTTCGAGCAGCGCGACGTCCGCGAGGTCGACATCGTCGGCATCGCCACCGACCACTGCGTCCGCGCCAGTGCCCTCGACGCGCTCGCCGGCGGGGCCGCCGTCACCGTGTACGAGGACCTCGTCGTCGGGGTCGACCCCGCTCGCAGCGCCGCCGCGCTCGACGAAGTGCGGGCAGCCGGCGGGCTCGTCGACCACAGCGACACCGACGAGGGCCTGCACCGTCCGGGTGGCGCGCGCCTCTAGCCCGAGCCCGTCCCGGGGGCGTCTCAGACGAGCAACTGGTGCTTCGCCAGGTCGCGGTACAGCGGGGTGGACTCGACGAGCTCGGAGTGCGTCCCGACCCCGACGACCCGCCCGTGCTCGAGCACGACGATCACGTCCGAGTCGACCACGGTGGACAGCCGGTGCGCGATCACGAGGAGCGTGCGGTCCTCTGCGACCGCGTCGATCGCGAGCCGCATCTTCTGCTCGTTCACCCCGTCGAGCGACGATGTCGACTCGTCCAGGAGCAGGATCGGCGGTGCGGCGAGCAGGGCGCGCGCGATCGCGAGCCGCTGGCGCTCCCCGCCGGAGAGCATCACGCCGTCCTCGCCGACCTGGGCGTCGAGGCCGCGCGGGTCGCGGTGGAGGACCTCGCCGAGGTTCACCGCCTCGAGCACGCGCACGCAGTCCTGCTCCGTGGCGTCCGGCGACCCGAGGAGCAGGTTCGCCCGGATGGTGCCGGCGAGCACGGGGGCGTCCTGCTCGACGTAGCCGATCTGGGCCCGGAGGTCGGCGCGGTCGAGCCCGCGGACGTCGACGCCACCGAGGCGGATCACGCCGTCGGTCGGGTCGTAGAACCGCTCGATGAGGGCCAGGGTCGTCGACTTGCCGGCGCCCGAGGGGCCCACGAGGGCGACCCGCGAGCCGCGGGGGACCCGGAAGGAGACGTCGTGCAGCACCACGTCGTCGACGGCGGTGGCGTCGACGGGGCGATCCGTGCCTCCAGGCCGGTCCGTCGCCCCGTCGGGTCCGGACGCCTGCGCCGGGGCCGTGTACCGGAACGACACGTGCTCGAAGGTGATCGCGTCGTCGCTCGGGACCGCGGCGGCGACGCGGACGGCAAGGTCGTCCTGGTCCTCCGTCGGCAGGTGCAGGATCTCCTCGATGCGGCCGAGCGCGCCGAGCGCCTGCGCGACGGCGACCGCGGCGCCCATGGCCTGCCCGAGCGGCATGATCATCATGAACAGCAACAGGATGAAGGTGATGAGCGTGGCGATCGTGATCGTCCCGGCGGCGACCTGTGCCCCACCGACACCGAGCACGGCGATGAACGCGACCTGCATGACGATGCTCGCGACCGGGACCGCGAACGCGGACATCTTGGCGATGTCGAGGCCGCGGCGGTAGGCCTCGGTCGCGTGGCCGTCGACCTCGCGGACCTCGCGCTCGGTGGCGCCGGCGGCGCGGATGGTGCGCACGGCGCCGATGCCGCGCTCGACGGCTGCAGTGAGGTCGCCGACCTTCTCCTGCGCCCGCTTCGACGCGATGCGGATGCGACGGCTGAGCCCGCCGACGACGACGATCGCGACGAGCACGATGACCACGACGATCACGAGCAGCACCGGGTCGATGACCGCCATGGCAACGATGGCGCCGATGAACGTGAGGGAGCCGCCGATCGACTCGATGAGGCCCTGCGTGAGCACGGCCCGCAGCAGCGTCGTGTCGCTGCCCACACGGGAGACGAGGTCGCCGGTGCGACGGGTGTCGAACTCGGAGATCGGCAGGTTGAGGATGCGGGCGATGAGCTTGCGGCGGGTGGAGAGCACGACGCCCTCGCCGGCGCGCTGCAGCAGGAAGTGCTGCACACCGTTCAGGAGCCCGGCCACGATGACGAGCCCGACGAGCAGCCACACGAGCGTGCTCAGGGTACGGCCGCCCTGCACGGCGGTGATGACCTGGTTGACCAGGAGCGGCTGGGCGAGCGAGGCACCGGCGCCGAGGACGCTCAGCACGATGATGACGACCATCGCGGGCTTGTTCTCGAACAGGTAGTGCAGCAGCCGACCGAAGCTGGCTCGGGGACCGTCGGTCTTCTTGGGGCGGGCGAAGGGGAAGCTCATCGTGGTCCTAGTCTCTGCCGTACTTCTTGTGCACTGCCTGTCGGCTGACGCCGAGGAGCGTCGCGATCTCCTGCCACGAGGCGCCGGCGTTCCGGGCGCGGCGGGCGGCGAGTTCCTCGGTGCGGTCGAGGGCCTTGCGGAGCTCCCGGACCGAGGCGAGTGCGGCGAACGGGTCGTCGCCGTCGGCGCCGGAGGCCAGGGTGGTGATGGTCGGCCGGTCCATGGTGTCAACCTACATTGACGGGCGGAGTGGTGTCAACGTGGGTTGACGTGGGTGCGGAGTCGGCGGTCGGGTGTCGGGGCGCGCCTCGCATGGCGTCGTTGCCGGACGACTCCGTCGTCGTCGTGCGACAACGGCGTTGTCGTCCGTTGCGGACGAGGACTTCCGAGGCCCGCGCGGGACGACGCTGCCGCTGTCGTACGACGACGGCCCGGTCGTGCGACAGCGGCAGCGACGAACCACGCGTCGATCGACGGGTGCGTCGTCGGAACGCGCGCGTTGTCCCGACCCCGCGGATCCCGGCCGACCCCGCCACGCCGGCCGACCCCGCACCACACGACGGACGGGAGGCGCGGTGCCCGCTGGCACCGCGCCTCCCGTCCGTGACGTGCGCACCCGGGTGCGTTACGGGGCGAGGCTCCCCGAGGAACGCACGTGGCCGTCGCCCACCGACGCGTCGGCGGCGAGGCCGAGCACGCGCTCGGCCTCGGCGTCACCGAAGTCGGCGTGCTTGGTCTCCTTGACGAAGAGCAGGGCGACGAGCGTCACCACGGCGGCGATCGTGAGGTACAGCCCGACGAGGAAGATGTTCCCGTCGGCCTTCCACAGGGCGAGCGCCACGGTCGGCGCGAGCGACGCCCCGAGAATCGAAGCCACGTTGTACGCCACGGCGGAGCCCGTGTACCGGACGTTCGTCGGGAAGAGTTCCGGCAGCAGCGCGCCCATCGGGCCGAAGGTGAGGCCCATGAGCGACAGCCCGACGACCAGGAACGTGACCACCGTGACCGGCCCGGTGGACGCGGCGAACCAGAACTGGAACGTCAGCCCGAAGAGCGCGATGCCGAGCGTGGTCCACAGGAGCGTGGACCGGCGGCCGAACCGGTCGGCGAGGAAGCCCGCGACCGGGGTGAGGATGCCGAAGAACACGACGCCGATCATGAGCAGCGTGAGGAACTCGCCCCGCGGGTAGCCGAGACCGATCTTCGGGACGCCCGAGCTCGCGGTCGTGCCGTAGCTCAACGTGAAGGTGGTCATGAAGTAGAAGAGCACGTAGGTCGCGACCATGCCGAACGTGCCGACGATGAGCGGCCGCCACGAGGTCCGGAAGACCCGGGCGAGCGGGACCTTCGCGACCGAGCCGGACTCCTGGACGCCGCGGAACACCGTCGACTCGACGAGCCTGAAGCGGACGTAGAGCCCGACGACCACCAGGACCGCGGACAGCAGGAACGGGATGCGCCAGCCCCACGCCTGGAAGTCCGGGTTCACCGAGCCGTCGGCGCCGGCGGGCATCGCGGCGTTGATCGCGATGAAGAGTCCGTTCGCGAGCAGGAAGCCGATCGGTGCGCCGAGCTGGGGGAGGGAGCCGAAGACGCCGCGCTTGCCCTTCGGTGCGTTCTCGGTCGCGAGCAGCGCCGCGCCGGACCACTCGCCACCGAGGCCGATGCCCTGTGCGAACCGCATCACGGCGAGCAGCACTGGGGCCCAGACGCCGATCGAGTCGAACGTCGGCAGGCACCCGATGAGGAACGTCGCCGTGCCCATGACGAGCAGGGAGGCGACGAGCGTGGCCTTCCGGCCGATGCGGTCGCCGAAGTGGCCGAAGATGATCGACCCGACCGGACGGGCGAAGAACGCGAGCGCGAAGGTCACGAACGACGACAGCTGCGAGGCCGTCGGGTCCGCGTCCGGGAAGAACAGCGTCGGGAAGACGAGGACGGCGGCGGTCGCGTAGACGTAGAAGTCGTAGAACTCGATCGAGGTCCCGACGAGGCTGGCGATGACCACGCGGGAGCGCGGGTTGCCTGCCGGGGTCGGGGTGGTCGTGCTGGGTGCCGGTGCGGCTGACATGCGTGTGTGAGGACTCCGAGGGGAGCACCCGGTCGGGTGCGGCGGTGTTCCGGACGGCGGACACCGGTCGGTTCGCGCAGGTGGCGCGGCGCCGATCGGGTGCGTTCGGTGGGTGGTGGACCGCTCGTGACGGGGCTCACAGCCTACGACACATGTCGCTTTCCTGCGAATCCGCAGAGAACGACACCGCCGGGAGGCACGGTGCACGTCGGTCGTGCCCCGCGCCTCCCGGCGGGAGGTCGCGTCGGGATGCCGCCAGCTGCGCTGGCGGCGCCGGGTCAGCTCGCGGCGCCGGCCTCCAGGTGGGCGGGGAGCTGGTGGCCCATCCGGTCGCGCTTGGTGTCGAGGTAGCCGGCGTTCTGCGCGGAGATGCCGACCACGAGCGGTACGAGGGACTCGACGGCGATGCCGTGCTCCTCGAGCTGGCGGCGCTTCTCCGGGTTGTTCGACAGTAGCCGGACGCTCGTGATGCCGAGGTCGGCGAGGATGCCCGCGGCGCCGCCGTACTCGCGCGAGTCGGCCGGCAGCCCGAGGGCGAGGTTGGCGTCGAGCGTGTCGAGGCCGTCCTCCTGCAGACGGTAGGCCTTGAGCTTGTTGGCGAGGCCGATGCCCCGTCCCTCCTGCCCGCGGAGGTACACCACGACCCCGCCCTCGGCTGCGATCGTGTCGAGCGCGGCGTCGAGCTGCGGGCCGCACTCGCACTTCAGCGAGCCGAACGCCTCGCCCGTGAGGCACTCCGAGTGCACGCGGACGAGCGCGCCGTCGGCCGGGGCGGAGCCGTCGGGCAGGGGAGCGATGATCGCCACGTGCTCGGCGCTGGTGACGAGGTCGCGGTAGGCGCGCATCTCGAACGTTCCGTGCGTGGTCGGGACGTTCGTGGACACTTCGAACTGGACCGGGCTCCCGGGGACGGGGGAGGTGAGTGCGTCGGTCATCGTGTGCTCCGGTCGTTCTGGGCTGCCGCTCCAGGGTGCGCGGCGCCGTGAGGCCGTGCCCGGACCAGGAGGTCCGGACCCAGACTGGTGGTCGATGTTACGTCCAACCGCAGGCGGTCGGTCATGCTGCCCACGCCGAGGTCGTCGACCGCGACACGGGGTCCGCCGAGCAGCACGGGGGCGACGTAGACGAGGTACTCGTCGACGAGGCCGGCCGCGATGAGCGCGGAGGTCAGGGTGGGGCCGCCCTCGACGAACACGGAGTGCACCCCGTGGCCGCGCAGGGCGGCGAGGGACGCCGCGAGGTCGTGACCCGGCAGGGTCACCAGGCCGCGCGGGTGCCGGCGCAGCGCGGCGCCGTCCGGCACCGGGCGGTCGCCGAACACGACCGGCAGGGGCTGGTCGGCGAGCAGCTCACCGGCGTCGCCGCGCGCCGTGAGCGAGGGGTCGTCGGCGAGGACGGTCCCGGTGCCGACGAGGATCGCGTCGTGGGCAGCGCGTTGCTCGTGCACGTGCTGGCGTGCCGCTGCGCCGGTGATCCACTGGCTGGTGCCGTCCGCCGCCGCTGCACGGCCGTCCAGGCTCGAGGCCCACTTCGCGGTCACCCAGGGGCGCCCGAGCCGGATGCTGAGGAGCCAGCGCTCGAGGAAGGCCTCGGCCTCGGACGCGAGCACGCCCGACACGACCTCGACCCCGGCGGCCCGGAGTCGATCGGCGCCGCCGTGCACGTGCGCTCCCGGGTCGTCGATCGCGTACACGACTCGGCCGATGCCCGCTTCGATGAGGGCGAGCGCGCACGGACCGGTGCGCCCGGTGTGGTTGCACGGTTCGAGGGTCACGACGGCGGTGGCGCCGCGGAGCAGTGCCGGGTCCACCTTCGCCATCGCGTCGACCTCGGCGTGCGGGGTGCCAGCGCCCTTGTGCCAGCCCTCGGCGAGGACCGTGCCGTCCGGTGCGAGGACCACCGCACCGACCCGGGCGTGGTCGCCGACGGCCGGGCCGAGGGCGGCGATCTCGAGGCCGCGGCGCATCGCCCGGACCTCGGCCGGGGTCGCGGTTCCGGAGGGGGTGCTGGTCACGCTTCGACACTACCGACGAGAAGTCGGTGACACGTCATCGAACTACACGCTGTGGGCGAACGACGCTGTGGGCCACGACAGGTCGGATGCCGGCGCACCGTCGGCGCGGCGCCGCGCGTGCCAGGCCGGGGTCGGGCCGCCGTCACGACCGGGGTTCGCCGCGGGGCCGCTCCCCGTGAACGCGAAGCCAGCCGCTCGGGCCACCGCTGCCGAAGCGAGGTTGCCCTCGTAGCACTCCCACGCGACGTCGGGAGCGCCCTGCTCGAACGCCCACGTCACGACGAGCTCGAGCGCGTCGTGCATGAGCCCGAGACCGCGCGCGGACGGTGCGAGCCAGAACCCGACGTCGCGGCGCTCGGTCCGGTACCCGATCACGCCCTCGAGCAGCGACGACCCGGCACGGCGGATCGCCCACGTGTACTCCCGGTCCGACGCCCATCCGGGCCCCACCAGGGCGTCCACGAACGACCGGGCGTGCTCCGGGCCGTACGGCATCGGGACCGTCGTCCACCGTGCGACGTCCGGGTCCTGGCACCCCGCGACGATCGCCGCCGTGTCTCGGCGTGTGGGCACGTCGAGACGCACCCGCACGGACTCGAGGACGACGGGGAGCACGGCGTGCCTAGCCGCGGGAGCGCGGGACGAAGCCGATGCGGTCGTACACACGGGCGAGGGTCTCGCGGGCGATCGACTCGGCGCGGTCGGCTCCGACGGCGAGCAGCCGGTCCAGCTCGGCCGGGTCGTCGAGCAGCTCGAGGGTGCGGGCACGCACGGGCTCGAGCTCGGCGACGACCGCGTCGGCGACGTCAGCCTTGAGGTCGCCGTACCCCTTTCCCTGGAAGGACGCCTCGAGCTCGGCGACCGGGGTGCCCGAGAACGCCGACAGGATCGTCAGCAGGTTCGTCACGCCGGGCTTCGCCTGACGGTCCGCTCGGATCTCGCGCTCCGTGTCGGTGACCGCCGAGCGGATCTTCTTCGCGGTCCGCTTCGGGTCGTCGAGGAGGCGGATGAGGCCGTTGTCGGACGCCGCCGACTTGCTCATCTTGCTCGTCGGGTCCTGCAGGTCGTAGATGCGCGCGGTGTCGGTCAGGATCCGTGCTTCCGGCACGACGAACGTGTCACCGAAGCGGGAGTTGAACCGACCGGCGAGGTCGCGCGTCAGTTCGACGTGCTGCCGCTGGTCGTCACCGACCGGGACGACCTTCGTGTCGTACAGCAGGATGTCGGCGGCCATCAGGATCGGGTAGGTGAAGAGCCCGACGGACGCGGCGTCCGTGCCCTGCCGCGCCGACTTGTCCTTGAACTGGGTCATCCGGCTCGCCTCGCCGAACCCGGTGAGGGTGTTGAGCACCCAGGCGAGTTCCGCGTGCGCCGGCACCTGCGACTGCACGAAGAGCGTCGCCTTCGACGGGTCGATGCCGGAGGCGATGTACTGGGCGGCGGTCGCGCGCGTGTTCGCGCGGAGCTCGGCGGGGTCCTGCGCGGTGGTGATCGCGTGCATGTCGACGACGCAGTAGATCGCGTCGAAGTCGTCGAGGAGCGTCCGCCACTGCATGAGCGCACCGATGTAGTTGCCGAGGTGGAGCGATCCGGCCGAGGGCTGGATGCCGGAGAAGATGCGGGTCGTGGCCATGCTGGTGTCCTGTTGCGCTGGAGCGGTGGGGGGATCAGATCTCGTAGTCGACGACCACGGGGGCGTGGTCGGACCATCGCTGGTCGTAGGCGGCAGCGCGGTCGACCGTGTAGTGCGAGACCTTCTCGGCGAGTTCGGGGGTGGCGACGTGGTAGTCGATGCGCCAGCCGGAGTCGTTGTCGAACGCCTGGCCGCGCCACGACCACCAGGTGTAGGGACCGTCGACGTCACCGGCCTGGGCACGGCCGACGTCGACCCAGCCGAGGCCGGGGCCGGTGGAGCCGTCGGCTCCTTCGACCGGCTCGCCCTCGGCGCCGAAGAACCGCGAGAAGTAGGCGCGCTCGCGGGGGAGGAACCCTGCCCGCTTCACGTTGCCCTTCCAGTTCTTGATGTCGCGCTCGTCGTGGCCGACGTTGAGGTCGCCCACGACGACCGCGAGCGGGTTGTGCTGCCGCAGCTCGGGCAGGCGCGCGGTCATCGCGTCGAGGAACTTCCACTTCTCGTCCTGCTTCGGGGTGTCGACCTCGCCCGAGTGGACGTACGTCGACACGACCGTGACCGTGGTGCCGCCGATCTCGTAGTCGGCCTCGAGCCAGCGACCGGCGGAGTCGAACTCCGCAGGCCCGAGCTCCACCCGGTGGATCTGCGCACGGTGCCGGCTCGCGATGGCGACGCCCGCGCGACCCTTCGCGCTCGCCGGGTCGTGGACGACGTCCCACTCGTCGCCGAGCAGCCCGGCGAGGTCGTCGCTCGAGGCGCGGACCTCCTGCAGGGCGAGGACGTCGACGTCACGCGTGGCGAGCCAGTCGCCCATGCCCTTCCGGAACGCGGCACGGACGCCGTTCACGTTGACGGATGCGAGGCGCAGGCGTGTCATGCCGTCCAGCCTATCGGCGGGTGCCGACACCCCCGCGCCGCCCCGCGCCGGGCTGCTGACGGCGCTCGTCCCGGCGGCCCGGACTCGGTCGCAGGACGTGCCGCTCACCTTCTCCCGGCCCGACCCGTTCTGCGATCGGCGTGGCGGGCCCGCGGCGTGTCGTGCGACCGATCCGGGCGCTGGTCGCGACGGCGACCCACGGACGGACGGGAGGCACGGTGCCAGCCGGCACCGTGCCTCCCGTCCGTTCGTGGGTCACGTCGAGGACGTGACCGGCGCGATCAGGCCGCGTCGTGGTCCGTCTGCAGGAACTCGACGAGGTCGTCGGCGGTCTTCTCGGCGTCGTCGCCGGACACCGTGAGGGTGACCTCGTCGCCGTTCTCGATGCCGAGGCCGAGGAGCGCGAGGATGCTGCCGGCGTTGCCGGACTTGTCGCCCTTCGCGATCGTGACCTGGTGGCCGGACGCCGTCACGGTCTGGACGAACAGGGACGCGGGGCGGGCGTGCAGCCCGGACGCGCTGGCGACGGTGACGGTGCGGGTGGCTTCGGACATCGAATGGACTCCTGTCGATGGGTGGTGGCGCTCATGGTAGCGAGCGTCGGGTGGGGCTGGTCCGGGCCCCGGTCAGGAACGACCGGGCCAGAACACCTCGGTGCCGGCTGCTTCGACCTCGCGGACGAGGTCGGCGTTGACACCGGGGGCGGTGATGATCGTGTCGATCGCGGCGAGCGGGGCGACCCGGCCGAACTCCTCACGACCGAACTTCGTGTGGTCGGCGAGCAGGATGCTCCGCCGGGCCGACTTGATCATGGCGGACTTGACGGCGGCCTCCGCCATGTTGTGCGTCGTGAGGCCGCGCTCGGGCGTGATCCCGTTGATGCTGATGAAGGCGACGTCGACGCTCACCATGCCGATGAGCTGGTGCGTCCACGTGCCGACGCCCGCGAGGGAGTCGCTGCGGATGTTCCCGCCGAGCAGGTGCAGGTCGAGCCCCTGCCGGTTCGCGACCGCCATGGCGACGGGCAGCGAGTGCGTGACGACGGTCAGGCCACGGTCGGCGGGGAGCATCTCTGCGAGGCAGATCGTCGAGGTGCCGGCGTCGATCATGATCGAGCCGTTCTCGGGCAGCTCCTCGAGCGCGGCCTGGGCGATCACCATCTTCTCGGCCTGGTTGATCCCGCCGCGGTCGCCGACCCCCGGGTGGAGCGTGATGCGCTCGACCGGGATCGCGCCGCCGTGGGCGCGTCGCACCAGCCCACGCCGCTCCAAGGAGGTGAGGTCGCGGCGGATGGTCTCGGGGGTGACCTCGAGGAGTTCGGCGAGGTCCTTCACGTCGACCCGGCCCTGGGCTCGGGCCTGTTCCACGATGCGCTGGTGGCGCTCGGGTGCGTACATCGGGGGCCTCGTCGTCTCGTGGTCGTGCTGGTGGGGCTGGGGTGGTGCTCGTGCCCTTGCGCGGGGGATCGGGCCGGAACGGACACGGTCGGGCGCATCTCGGCCGTCGATGCCCGACTCGTTCTGGACACCAGACGCAAACGGGCATCTGTTTCTGCATTTTTATCCCCGGATGTGTTTGTTTGTCAACGAGGATCGATGTAGTGTGCTCCCAGTCGCGACGACTGCACGACTGCACGACTGCACGACCACCACTGCACCACCGCACCGCACCGCCCCACCGCGCGTGAGATGAAGGAGTCTCGAATGTCCGAACTGCTCGGCACCGGCGTCGGCCGTGGCGTCGCCCACGGCCCGGTCCTCCGCATGGCGGACCCGCTCGGCGCACCGTCGCAGGACGCGCTGACCGGTTCGGCGGACGACGCGAAGCAGTCCGTGGCCGCGGCGCTCGCCGCGGTCGCGGAGGACCTCAACAAGCGTGGGCAGCTCGCCGGCGGCGACGCCCAGGCCGTGCTCGAGGCCCAGGCGCTCATGGCGCAGGGCCCGACGCTCCTCGACGACGTGCACGCGCGCATCGACGGCGGCACCAACGCCGAGCGCGCGGTGTTCGAGGCGTTCGGCCAGTTCCGCGACCTCCTCGTCCAGATGGGCGGGTACATGGGGGAGCGCGCGGCCGACCTCGACGACGTCGCCCAGCGCATCATCGCCAAGCTCCGTGGCGTCTCCGCCCCGGGCGTCCCGGAGTCCGACACCCCGTTCGTGCTCGTCGCGCGTGACCTCGCGCCGGCCGACACGGCGCTCCTCGACCTCGACAAGGTGCTCGCGCTCGTCACCCGAGACGGCGGACCGACCTCGCACACCGCGATCCTCGCCCGGGCGAAGGGCATCACCGCCATCGTCGGCGTGACCGGGGCGGACGACCTCGCCGACGGCACCGAGGTCGTCGTCGACGCGGCCGCCGGCACCGTCGTCACCGACCCGTCCGCGGAGCTCGTCGCCGAGGTCGAGCAGCGCATCGCCGACCGCCTCGCCGCCGCCGAGGCCCCGCTCACCGCCGGGGCCCTCGCCGACGGGCACACCGTGCCCCTGCTCGCGAACCTCGGCAGCCCCGCCGACGCCGCGGGCGCCGTCGCTCTCGGTGCGGAGGGCGTGGGGCTCTTCCGCACCGAGTTCCTCTTCCTCGACTCGCCGAAGGCCCCGACCGTGGCCGAGCAGCAGGAGTCCTACAAGCGCCTGCTCGAGGCGTTCCCGGGGAAGAAGGTCGTCGTCCGCGCGCTCGACGCCGGTGCCGACAAGCCCCTGCCGTTCCTCACCGACAAGGACGAGGAGAACCCGGCGCTCGGCCGCCGCGGGCTCCGCGCGCTGCGGAACCACGAGGAGGTCCTGCGCGACCAGCTCACCGCGCTCGCGCAGGCCGACGCAGAGACCGAGGCCGACCTCTGGGTGATGGCTCCGATGGTCGCCGACGCCGAGGAGACCGAGTACTTCGTGGCCCTCGCCCGCGAGCTCGGCATCCGCACCGCGGGCGTTATGGCCGAGGTCCCGTCGCTCGCGCTCATGGCCGAGCAGGTCTTCACCTCCGCCGACTTCGTGTCGATCGGCACGAACGACCTGACCCAGTACACGATGGCCGCCGACCGCATGCTCGGCACCGTCGCGTCCTACCAGGACCCGTGGCACCCCGCCGTCCTCCGCCTCGTCGCCCAGCTCGGCTCCGCCGGCGCGGACGCGGGCAAGGCCGTCGGCATCTGCGGCGAGGCCGCAGCGGACCCGCTCCTCGCCGTCGTGCTCGTCGGCCTGGGCGCCACCACCCTGTCCATGACCCCCGCGGCCCTCGCCGACGTGCGTGCCGAACTCGGCAAGCACACGCTCGAGCAGGCCCGCGAGATGGCGAAGGCGGCACTCGCCGCGAGCACGGCGGCGGCCGCGAAGTCCGCCGCGGCCGCAGCGCACGCCGTCTAGCCGCAGCACCACCGCAGCACAGCAGCACCCTCACCCCTCCACCACTGCAGCACCCATCACAGAAAGCCAGGCACATGACAACGTCGTCCGTTGCAGCGCCCGACGCTCCCGCGAAGTCGCGGGGCGGCGCACGCGTCGCCGTGCAGAAGTTCGGCACCTTCCTCTCCGGCATGGTCATGCCCAACATCGCGATCTTCATCGCGTGGGGCATCATCACGGCGTTCTTCATCGAGACCGGCTGGACCCCCGTGGGGATCCTCGGCGGGTTCGGTGAGACGAACGGCGTCGCCAACCCCGGCGTCGTCGGCCCGATCCTCACGTACCTCATCCCGCTCGCGATCGCGATCCAGGGCGGCCGCATGGTCTACGAGACCCGCGGCGCCGTGGTCGGCTCGATCTTCGCGATGGGTGTCATCCTCGGCGCGAACGGCACCGTGATGATCCTCGGCGCGATGATCTGCGGCCCGCTCGGCGCGTACATCATCAAGCAGGTCGACAAGATCTGGGACGGCAAGATCCGCCCGGGCTTCGAGATGCTCGTGAACAACTACGCCGCGGGCATCCTCGGGTTCGTCCTGGCGATGGTCGGGTTCTTCTGGCTCGCGCCGATCTTCAAGGCGATCGCGAACGGCCTCGGCGCCGCGGTGGAGTTCCTCATCAACCACTCGCTGCTCCCGCTCGCCAGCGTGATCATCGAGCCCGCGAAGGTGTTCTTCCTCAACAACGCCATCAACCACGGCGTGCTCGACCAGCTCGGCGCCGCCCAGGTGAAGGAGTCCGGCAAGAGCATCCTGTTCCTGCTCGAGGCGAACCCCGGCCCCGGCCTCGGCATCCTGCTCGCCTTCACCTTCTTCGGTGTCGGCATCGCCCGCTCGACCGCGCCCGGCGCGATCATCATCCAGTTCCTCGGTGGCATCCACGAGATCTACTTCCCGTACGTGCTGCAGAAGCCGGTCCTCTTCATCGCCGTCATCCTCGGTGGTGCCACCGGTGTCGCGACGAACGTGGCGTTCCACTCGGGCCTCGTCGCCCCGGCCTCCCCGGGTTCGATCTTCGCGGTGATCGGTTCGACGGCGAAGGACAGCTTCGTCGGCGTCATCCTCTCCGTGGTGCTCTCCGCCGCCGTCTCCTTCGCGGTCGCGTCGTTCTTCCTGCTCGCGACCCGCAAGCGTGACCTCGCGGGCGGTGGCGACATGAGCGCCGCCATGGCGAAGCTCCAGGCCAACAAGGGCCGCGACGTCAACGCCGCGACCGCGGGCCTGTTCGGCAACAACGCCCCGGCGAACGACGAGGAGGCCGAGGCCTCGCTCGGCGGCGTCGGCTCCGCGTCGACCGCGACGGCGACCCGCGTCGAGAACGTGGTCTTCGCCTGCGACGCCGGCATGGGCTCGAGCGCGATGGGCGCCAGCGTCCTCCGCAACAAGGTAAAGAAGGCGGGCATCGAGGGCGTCACGGTCGTCAACAAGGCGATCGCGAACCTCGACGGCACCGAGGACCTCATCATCACGCAGGAGGAGCTCACCGACCGCGCCCGTCAGAAGAACCCGAACGCACAGCACGTGTCGGTCGGCAACTTCATGAACGCGCCGCAGTACGACCAGGTCGTCGAGCAGCTCAAGCAGCAGTAGCGACGCACCGACCAGTAACCGAGTGCAGTATCGGAGGGGACGGGCCGCGGCTCGTCCCCTCCACACGTCCACGACGCCACGTCACGAAGCAAGGAGAACCCCGATGCCCGTCCTGCAGGAGAGCCAGATTCGGATCCACACCGAGGACACCGCCCCGACGAAGTCCGAGGCGATGAAGGAGGCTGCCGAGATCCTCGAGGCTGCGGGCGCGGTCACCGCGGACTACTACCCGGCGATGCTCGAGCGTGAGAAGAGCGTCTCGACGTACATGGGCAACTTCCTCGCCATCCCGCACGGCACCAACGACGCGAAGGACGCCATCAAGTCCTCCGCGCTGTCGTTCATCCGCTACGCCACCCCGATCGACTGGGACGGCAACCCCGTGCGCTTCGTCGTCGGCATCGCCGGCGTCAACAACGAGCACCTCGACATCCTCTCGAAGATCGCGATCGTGTTCTCCGACGAGGACGAGGTCCAGAAGCTGACGGACGCGCCCGACACCGCGGCGATCCTCGCGATCCTCGGTGAGGTCAACGAGTGAGCGACCGCACCGCCGTCCACTTCGGTGCCGGCAACATCGGCCGCGGCTTCGTCGGGCTGCTGCTCCACGAGGCCGGCTACGAGGTGGTCTTCGCCGACGTCGCCGCGCCGCTCATCGACGCCCTCGCCGCCGCCGACTCGTACACCGTCCACGAGGTCGGTGCCGATGCGAAGGACCACGAGGTCACCGGCTTCCGTGCCCTCAACAGCGCGCAGGACGAACAGGGCGTCATCGCCGAGATCGCCGCCGCCGACGTGGTCACCTGCGCCGTCGGACCGAACGTCCTCAAGTTCATCGCCCCGGTGATCGCCGCGGGTCTGCAGCAGCGTGACGCCGGCGCGGCCCCGCTCGCCGTCATGGCCTGCGAGAACGCGATCAACGCGACCGACCGGCTCCGCGAGTTCATCGTCGAGGCGCTGCCCGCCGAGTCCCGCGACCAGGCACTCGCGAAGGCCGTGTTCGCCAACACGGCCGTCGACCGCATCGTGCCGGCCCAGCCGGACGGCGCCGGCCTCGACGTCACCGTCGAGACGTACTACGAGTGGGCCATCGACCGCACGCCGTTCAACGGGTCCGAGCCGGAGATCCCCGGCGCCCACTACGTCGACGGCCTCGCCGCCTCGATCGAGCGGAAGCTCTTCACGGTCAACACCGGCCACGCCACGGTCGCGTACCACGGGTACATCGCCGGCGCGGACAAGATCGCCGACGCCATCGCGATCCCTGCGGTCCGTTCCGAGCTCGAGGCCGTGCTCGCCGAGACCAGCGACCTGCTCGTCCGCCGGCACGAGCTCGACCCCGAGGTGCACCGCGCCTACGTCGAGGCGATCATCGCCCGGTTCGAGAACCCGCACCTGCCGGACACCGTCACCCGGGTCGGCCGACAGCCGCTCCGCAAGCTCTCCCGCGACGAGCGGTTCGTGTCCCCGGCGGCCGCGCTGGCCGAGGACGGCACCGAGCCGACCGCGCTGCTCGACGCGATGGGCGCCGCGCTCCGCTTCGACGTCGCGGACGACGAGCAGAGTGTGCAGCTGCAGCAGCTCCTCCGGTCCGACAAGGCCGACGGCGCTGTCGCGACCGAGATCACCGGGCTCGACGAGCAGCACCCGCTGCACGCCGCGTTCGCCGACCGGGTGCGCGCAGCGCGCGCCTGACGACGCTCGCGTCTGTCCGACTGGAGGCCCGTCACCAGCTGGTGACGGGCCTCCAGCCCGTCCCGGGGTCGCAATGCGCCGCGGTGTCGTCGAACCTGGCGCACCCCGTGAAGCCCCGGGACGCGACGCGTAGCGTCGCACCCATGACGAAGCACTGGGTGGCACCGCGGTTCGGCGGCAGCGAGGTCCTCGAGTACACCGACACCGACGTGCCCGCACCGGGCCCCGGCGAGGTCACCATCGCCGTCCGCGCCGCGGGCATGAACCCCGCCGACACGAAGCACACCCGGCAGGGCGACGCGGCCGACCTGCCGATCGCGATCGGGTACGAGGTCGCCGGCGTCATCAGCGCGATCGGGTCCGACACCGAGATCGCCTCGGGCGGGGGAGCGGTCGGGGACGAGGTCCTCGCCTTCCGTGTCGAGGGCGGCTGGTCCGAAGCGCTGACGGTGCCCGCCCGGGACGTGTTCGCGAAGCCCGCGTCGCTCGGGTTCCCCGAGGCCGCGAACCTCCTGCTCGCAGGCACCACCGCGGCCGACATGCTCCGCGTCACGCGCGCCTCGGGGAACGACACCGTTCTCGTGCACGGGGCCGCCGGGGCCGTCGGCGTCAGCCTGCTCCAGCAACTCCGGCTCCTCGGAGCACGGGTCATCGGGACTGCGTCCGAGCGCAACGCCGACGTCGTCGCCGACTTCGGCGGTGAGTGGATCGCGTACGGCGACGGGCTCGAGGACCGTGTCCGGGCGCTCGTCGAGGACGGAACGGGCGACGGCGTCGACGTGGCGCTCGACTGCGTCGGTACCGACGAGGCGGTCGACGTGTCCCTCGCCCTCGTGTCGGACCGGTCCCGCATCGTGACGATCGCCGCGTTCGGTCGCGCCGAGGCCGACGGCATCGGAGCGATCGGCGGAGCCCAGCCGGAGAGCAAGGCGTTCCGGGACTCCGTCCGGCAGCGGTTGATCGACCTCGCGGGCGACGGGGACCTCGTCGTCCCGGTCGCTCGGACCTTCCCGCTGTCCGAGGCGAAGGCCGCCGCCGAGCTGCTCGAATCGCAGCACCCGGGGGGCAAACTCGCGCTCGTCCCCTGATCGGGGGACCTTGAGGGCGGGCGAAGCTGTGGGTTTCCTGGTTGGATCGGGTTCGTTGACGTCGTCAGCATCACGGACCGAATCGATCAGAGCCAGCAGGGGGACCCCCGATGAGTGACCAGTACCCGCCGCAGAACCCGTACGGCCAGGAGCCCGCGCAGAACCCGTACGGCCAGCAGTCCGGGCAGAACCCGTACGGCCAGCAGCCGCAGTACGGTCAGCCGGCGCCGACCGGCCCGAACGGCGAGCCGCCGCTCTGGGCACCGTGGTACGGCATCTCGTTCCCAAACGCGATCAAGCGCTTCTTCAAGAAGTACGTGCGGTTCGACGGGCGCGCGAGCCGCAGTGAGTTCTGGTGGTGGTACCTGGCGAACGTCATCGTCACGGGAGTGCTCTACGCGATCTACGGGATCGGGGCGGGCACCTCGCAGTACCAGACGGTGTCGACGACGTACGGGTCGACCTCCACGATGACCTCGCCGTCCGCGCTGTTCGTCATCGGCGGGATCCTGCTCCTCCTCTGGGGGCTCGCAACGATCATCCCGAACCTCGCGCTGGCGTGGCGACGGCTGCACGACGCGAACTTCGCGGGTCCGTTCATCTTCCTCGGGCTCATCCCCGTGGTCGGCGGACTCATCCTGCTCGTCCTCTACCTGCTCCCCTCGAAGCCCGAGGGTGCGCGCTTCGACCAGCCCCAGCGCGGCTGACCGACCCTCTGGACGCAGAACGGCTCTCCCCGATCGGGGAGGGCCGTTCTGCGTGCTGGCGCTGCTCGCTCAGACCACCCGCACCCGAGCGAGCGAGCCGTCGACGACGAGGTCGCGGATCGTGACCGACGGGTCGGCGATCTCGAAGCGGAGGGCGCCGCCCGGCTGCTCGAACCACGGCTGGACGAACCGGACCGTCACCAGGAACGGCCGCTCCACCACGTAGCGGTGCGTCTCCGGCGCTGCCGTGACGTGCGGCGGGAGCGACCGCTGGGGGAGCGGGGTGTCGAGCGGGTGCACGAGGTAGCCGTCCGGGCCACCGACGCGGTCGACCGGGACCCCGGCGGGGACCTGGATCGTCAGACCCCGTTCTCCGGCCTGTGCCACCTGCTGCGCGAGCTGCGGGTACGTCGAGGCCGCACGGTCACGGAGCCCGTCGAACTCGTGCCGGGGGATGTCCCGCGGCGCCGGGAACGGCCGGTTGAGGAACCGGCGGAGCATCTCGACCGCGTCGTCCTCACCGTTCGCGGTGGCGAGCCGGCGGGCCGTGCCGTAGTCGACGACCTCGAGCGCGTACTCGGAGGCCCCGACCTGTGCGAGGCGGAGCGCCCCCTCGACCGGCGGCTCCTGCAGGGTCTCCCCGGGGAGTTGCACGTACCGGACGGTGTAGCCGAGCTGGTCGAGGATGGGGCGGGTCTCCGCGAACGTCATGGGCGCGAGCCTACCGGGTGCGACCTATGCCTTCCCCCGCATGATCGCCTGCTTGACCTCCGAGATCGCCTTCGTGACCTGGATGCCGCGCGGGCAGGCGTCGGTGCAGTTGAAGGTCGTGCGGCAGCGCCAGACGCCTTCCTTGTCGTTGAGGATGTCGAGGCGGACGTCGGCTGCGTCGTCGCGCGAGTCGAAGATGAAACGGTGCGCGTTCACGATCGCGGCGGGGCCGAAGTACTGCCCGTCCGTCCAGAAGACCGGGCACGACGAGGTGCACGCGGCGCAGAGGATGCACTTCGTGGTGTCGTCGAAGCGGGCACGGTCGGCGACGGACTGGACGCGCTCCTTGCCCTTCTCGGGCGCGGAGGACGCCTGCAGGAACGGCTGCACCTCGCGGAAGGACGCGAAGAAGGGCTCCATGTCGACGACGAGGTCCTTCTCGAGCGGCAGGCCCTTGATCGCCTCGACGTAGATCGGCTTCGACACGTCGAGGTCCTTGATGAGGGTCTTGCACGCGAGGCGGTTGCGGCCGTTGATGCGCATCGCGTCCGACCCGCAGACGCCGTGGGCGCAGGAGCGCCGGAACGTCAGGGAACCGTCCTGCTCCCACTTGATCTGGTGCAGCGCGTCGAGGATGCGGTCGGTCGGCAGCATCATCACGTCGAAGTCCTGCCAGCGCGGCTCGTCGTCGACGTCCGGGTCGAACCGGCGGACGATGAGCGTGACGGGGAAGGATCCGGGAGGGGCGTTCTGCACGGTCTGGGTGCGGGGGGCGTCGGAGACCAGGGTGTCGGTCATCAGTACTTCCTCTCCATCGGCTCGTAGCGCGTCACCACGACGGGCTTCCAGTCGAGCGTGATGTGGTCGTCGGCGAGTGACGAGTGCGGGTCGCCCGTCAGGTACGCCATGGTGTGCTGCATGTAGTTCTCGTCGTCGCGCTTCGGGTAGTCGTCGCGCATGTGGCCGCCGCGGCTCTCCTTGCGATTGCGGGCGGAGTAGACGACGACCTCCGCCAGGTCGAGCAGGAAGCCGAGCTCGACGGCCTCGAGCAGGTCGGTGTTGAAACGCTTGCCCTTGTCCTGGACGGAGACCTGCAGGAACCGGTTCCGCAGCTCGTGGATGGTCTCGGTCACCTTGGCGAGCGACTCGTCGGTCCGGAACACCTGCGCGTTGCGGTCCATCTCCTCCTGGAGCTCCTTGCGGAGGGCGGCGACGCGCTCGGTTCCGGTGGATGCCCGGAGCTGGTCGAGCATGTCCTTCACGCCCTGCTCGGGGTGCTCGGGTAGCGGGAGGAACTCGGCGGTCTGCACGTACTCCGCGGCGTTGTTGCCGGAGCGCTTGCCGAAGACGTTGATGTCGAGCAGCGAGTTCGTGCCGAGGCGGTTCGAGCCGTGCACGGACACGCAGGCGCACTCGCCGGCGGCGTAGAGCCCGGGGACGACCGTGGTGTTGTCGTAGAGGACCTCGGCCTTGACGTTGGTCGGGATGCCACCCATCGCGTAGTGGGCGGTCGGCATCACCGGCACCGGCTCGACGACCGGGTCGACCCCGAGGTAGGTCCGCGCGAACTCGGTGATGTCGGGCAGCTTGGTCTCGAGGACCTCGGCGCCGAGGTGCGTGCAGTCGAGCAGCACGTAGTCCTTGTTCGGGCCGGCGCCGCGGCCCTCGGCGACCTCTTGCACCATGCACCGGGCGACGATGTCGCGGGGTGCGAGGTCCTTGATGGTCGGCGCGTACCGCTCCATGAAGCGCTCGCCGGACGCGTTGCGGAGGATCGCACCTTCGCCGCGGGCACCCTCGGTCAGGAGGATGCCGAGGCCCGCGAGCCCGGTCGGGTGGAACTGGAAGAACTCCATGTCCTCGAGCGGCAGGCCCGTGCGCCAGACGATGCCGACGCCGTCACCGGTGAGGGTGTGCGCGTTCGAGGTGGTCTTGAACATCTTGCCGAACCCGCCGGTCGCGAAGATCATCGCCTTCGCGTGGAAGACGTGGAGTTCGCCGGTCGCGAGCTCGAACGCGACGACGCCGGCCGGCTGCTTCCGGGTGACGCCGTCGTCGCCGGTGACGTCGACCATGATGAGGTCGAGCGCGTAGAACTCGTTGAAGAAGTTCACCCCGAGCTTCACGCAGTTCTGGAACAGCGTCTGCAGGATCATGTGGCCGGTGCGGTCCGCGGCGTAGCAGGCCCGGCGCACCGGGGACTTGCCGTGGTCGCGGGTGTGGCCGCCGAAGCGTCGCTGGTCGATCTTGCCCTCGGGCGTGCGGTTGAACGGCAGGCCCATGTTCTCGAGGTCGATGACGGCGTCGATCGCTTCCTTCGCGAGGATCTCCGCGGCGTCCTGGTCGACGAGGTAGTCGCCGCCCTTGATCGTGTCGAACGTGTGCCACTCCCACGAGTCCTCTTCGACGTTCGCGAGGGCCGCCGCCATGCCGCCCTGCGCCGCACCCGTGTGGGAACGGGTCGGGTAGAGCTTCGAGATGACGGCCGTCTTCGCCTTCGGTCCGGCCTCGATGGCGGCCCGCATGCCGGCGCCGCCCGCGCCGATGATGACGATGTCGAACTGGTGGTGGTGGACCGTGATGTCGGTCTGGGTGTTCAGGGGCACGGAGGTCTTTCGGTCAGGGGGTAGGCGGGCAGGGCGCGTCGTCAGCGGGCCGGGCAGAACGACGGCAGGTCCGCGGCGGCGGCGCCGGCGGGGCACGGGTCGAACGTCCAGCAGACGAGCAGGCCGAGGACGACGAGCGCGACGCACGCGACGAGGATCGCGACGAGGAGCGTCTTCCGGATGCCCGGCTTGGACACGTAGTCGTTCACGATCGTCCGCATGCCGTTCGAGCCGTGGACCAGGGCGAGGACGAGCATCAGCGAGTCCCACACCTGCCAGAACGGGTTCGCCCACTTGCCGGCGACGAAGGCGAAGTCGATCTGCTTCACGCCCTCGCCGGCCACCATGTTCACGAATAGGTGGCCGAAGATCAGCACGACGAGCAGGACGCCCGACGCGCGCATGTAGATCCAGCCCCACTTCTCCCAGTTGGTCGTGCGGCGGGCCGCGCCGGCACTGCGGGGCGGTTCGATGGTCTGCGTGGTCATCTGTGCGCTCCTGGTCAGTGGAAGTCGGCGACGAGGTTCATCAGCTGGCGCGGCAGGAAGCCCGCGATCGCGACCGCCCAGAGGACGATGACGACCCAGAACATCGCGCGCTGGTACTTCGGGCCCTTCGACCAGAAGTCCACGAGGATGATCCGCAGCCCGTTGAACGCGTGGAACACGATCGCCATGACGAGCGCGATCTCACCGAGGTTCATGATCGGGGTCTTGTAGGTGCCGATCACCGCGTTGTAGGCCTCGGGCGAGAGCCGCACGAGCGCCGTGTCGAGGATGTGCACCAGCAGGAAGAAGTAGATCGCGACACCGGTGATGCGGTGCAGGACCCAGGACCACATGCCGGTCGAGCCCCGGTACAGGGTGCCCTGCGGCGTCCGAGAGGCGCGCGGCGCCTCGATCGTCACGCGGGGTTCGGCGGTCGCCGTCCCCCCTGCGGTCTGCTCGGCCATGAGCGAGTCCTCCCATAGGACGGGCTCGCCGATCGGCGAGCCCTTGCCGTTCGTGTTCTGTGGAACACGTCCATCCTATGCGCGTGCGCTGACACTCTCGTGCCAACGTGCCCGGACCGCCCGCGCCGCGGCGGGCGGCGCGCCGATCGTGCGGGCCGTGTCGTGGTGCTCGAGCAGCTGGTCCCCGACGGCCTCCCACGTGGTGCCCTCGACCCGGAGCCGGCCGGCGGACCCCATCCGGGCCGCGAGCGCCCGGTCGTGGTGCAGCCGCAGGACGGCCTGTCGCAGCGCCTGCGGCGCGTCCGGGTCGTACAGGTCGCCGTCGAGCCCCGGGGCCACCAGGTCGACCGGGCCGCCCGAGGCTGGCGCGACCACCGGCAGGCCGCTCGCGTGCGCCTCCTGCAGCGTCTGCCCGAAGGTCTCGGCCGGACCCGTGTGCACGAACACGTCGAGGGCCGCGTACGCGTCCGCGAGCGCGTCGCCGCGCAGCGGTCCGGTGAAGTGCACGTCGAGGTGCCGGAGCCGTCGTTCGAGCAGCGGCCTGGAGGGACCGCCTCCCGCGACCACGACCCGGATGCCCGGGAGGCCGCCGAGCTCGGCGAGCCGCTCGACCTCCTTCTCCGGTGCGAGGCGGCCCACGTAGCCCACGATGGTCTCGCCGTTCGGCGCGAGCCGGCGGCGGAGCGCACGGACGTGCGTCGCGTCGCGGCGACCGGGGTGGAACAGCGTCGTGTCGACGCCGCGCCCCCACCGCGCGACGCGCGGCACGCCGTCCTCGGCGAGCATCGCCGCGGTGGCGCTCGACGGGGCGAGCGTCAGGGACGCGCCCTCGTGGATCCGACCGAGGATCTTCCGCACCAGCGGGACCGTCGCGGTCAGGCCGTTGCGGCGGGCGAACCCGGCCACGTCGGTCTGGAAGACGGCGACGGAGGGGATGCCGAGCCTCCCGGCCGCGGTGATGGCGCGTCCACCCAACAGGAACGGACTCGCGGCGTGGAGCACGTCGGCGCCGGAGGCGGCGAGGATCGTGTCGAGCACCGGGTGGGGGAGCGCGACCGGGAACTGCCGGTACGCGACCGCGGGCACGCGGTGCACGTCGTAGCCGTTGAAGCGCTCGACGTGGTCCTTCGGCCGGAGCTGGGCGATCCCCGGGGTGTCCGGGGCGATCACGACCGCGCGGTGGCCGCGGAGCCGCAGGTGGTCGAGCACCGCGATGACGCTCGTGGTCACGCCGTTGAGGGTGGGCAGGAAGCTCTCGGTCACGACGGCGACGGTCCGCTGGGACGTGCCGCGCTCCACGCTGCGTGCGCTCATGGTGCGTCCCATGCTCCGCGGCGGCCGTGACGGGTCGGGGCGCTGCGTGTGAACGGCGGACACGGAGGGGGTGAACAGGTCGTGCCGGTGCGGGAGACCGCATGCGGGAAACGTGCGGTCGCCGTCCAGGGATCGCGGACCGGGACCGGTACGGTGAGCGGGTGGCAGACGAGCTCCAGGACTTCTACGCGATCATCCCCGCCGGCGGCATCGGATCGCGGCTCTGGCCGTTGTCACGGGCCGACGCCCCGAAGTTCCTCCACGACCTCACCGGCTCGGGGACCTCGCTGCTCCGCCAGACGTGGGACCGTCTCGCGCCCCTCGCGGGCGACCAGCGGATCATGGTCGTCACCGGTCGTGCGCACCGGGCGGCAGTCGAGTCGCAGCTGCCCGGGGTGGCCGACCACAACGTCGTGCTCGAGAGCGAGCCGAAGGACTCCACCGCCGCCATCGGCCTCGCCGCCGCGATCCTCCGCCGCCGCGAGCCGGACGTCGTGGTCGGTTCCTTCGCGGCCGACCACGTGATCGGCGACGCCCGGGGATTCCGCCGTTCCGTCCGCGAGGCCGTCGCGGCAGCGCGGGCCGGGTACGTGACGACCATCGGGATCACCCCCACCGAGCCGGCGATCGGCTTCGGGTACATCCACGCCCACGGCGACACCATGGGCATCGAGGGGGCGCCGACCGCCCACGCGGTCCGGTCCTTCGTCGAGAAGCCCGACCTCGACACCGCCCGCTCCTACCTCGAGCAGGGCACGTACCTCTGGAACGCCGGCATGTTCATCGCGCGGGCCGACGTCCTGCTCGAGGAGATCGGCCGGACGAAGCCCGAGCTGCTCGCCGGGCTCGAGGAGCTCGCGGACGCCTGGGACACCTCGGCCCGCGGCGCGGTCGTGGACGAGGTGTGGCCGCGGCTCGAGAAGATCGCGATCGACTACACCGTGGCCGAGCCCGCTGCCGCCGCCGGGCGGATGGCGGTCGTGCCGGGCGACTTCGACTGGGACGACGTCGGCGACTTCGCGTCGCTCGCGAAGCTGCAGTCCGGCGGCCGCGCGAACAACCTCGCCGTGCTCGGCGACGGCGCCCGCATCCTCGCCGACTCCTCGAGCGGCATCGTGGTGTCGCACAGCCAGCGCCTCATCTCGCTCATCGGGGTCGAGGACATCGTCGTCGTGGACACCCCCGACGCCCTCCTCGTGACCACGAGCGCGAACGCCCAGCGGGTCAAGGGTGTGGTGGACGCACTGAAGATCAGCGGGCGCGGGGACGTCCTGTAGCGCTCCATCACGAAAAGCGCTTGATGCCGCTCGGAACATGGGTTCCGGGCGGCTCCTGCGTTACGGGCGCGTTTCCGTGCGGTCGCGATCCCGTAACCGATCCCGGGCGGGGTCGGAAGGGGTTCTGTACCGGTCGGACTGTCGTGTACTGTCACCACGATCGCCCGGAACCGCAGCTCCGGGCCAACGCCCCCCGGAGGAATCACCCAAGTGTCATCCCGCACCCGCAAGATCGCGCTCAGCGGCCTCGCCCTGGTCGGCACGGTCGCCGTGCTCGCCGGCTGCTCCGCCGCCCCGTCCGACAACGCCTCGGCCAAGAAGACCGACTTCCGTCCCTGCATGGTCTCCGACTCCGGCGGCTTCGACGACAAGTCGTTCAACCAGCTCGGCTACGAGGGCCTGCAGGACGCCGCCAAGGAACTCGGCGCGACCTACAAGTCGGCGGAGTCCAAGGACTCGACGGTCTACGACTCGAACATCGAGCAGCTGATCAACCAGAACTGCAAGCTCATCGTCACCGTCGGCTTCAACCTCGCCGACGCCACGAAGAAGCAGGCCGCCGCGAACCCCGACACCGACTTCGCGATCATCGACGACAACTCGATCTCGGCGAAGAACGTCAAGCCGATCACGTTCGACACCTCGCAGGCGGCGTTCCTCGCCGGCTACGCGGCCGCGTCCTACTCGAAGTCCGGCGTCGTCGGCACCTTCGGCGGCATGCAGATCCCGACCGTCACCATCTTCATGGACGGCTTCGCGGACGGCGTGAAGTACTACAACGAGCAGAAGAAGAAGGACGTCAAGGTCGTCGGCTGGGACGTCGACAGCCAGAAGGGCTCCTTCACCGGTGGCTTCGAGGCCGGCACGCAGGCCAAGGCCGTCGCGCAGACGCTCCTCGACCAGGACGCCGACGTCATCCTCCCCGTCGGTGGCCCGATCTACCAGTCGGCCGCCGAGGCGATCAAGGACGCCGACAACGGCTCCGTCCTGATCGGTGCGGACAGCGACCTCTACGAGGCCGACCCCCGCTACAAGGACATCGCGTTCACGTCCGTCGAGAAGGGCATGCGCCCGGCCACGAAGACGGTCGTCGAGGAAGCCGCCAAGGGCGACTTCTCGAACACGCCGTACGTCGGCACGCTGAAGAACGAGGGCGTCGGCATCGCCCCGTTCCACGACTACGCCTCCAAGGTCGACAGCGGCCTCGAGGGCGAGCTCGACACGATCAAGTCCGGCATCATCGACGGCTCGATCACGGTCAAGACCGACGCGACCGTCAAGTAACACCGCGGATGCGGGCGGGGGATCCTTCCTCCGCCCGCATTCTCGTGCCCACGACCGAGGCCCGACCGACGGCTGACCCTCGGTCGCGGGCGCTCGACAGAGAGAAACTGCGCACCCGACATGAAGCTCGAACTCCGCGGCATCACCAAGCGGTTCGGATCACTGGTCGCCAACGACCACATCTCGCTCACCGTCGAGCCGGGAGAGGTCCACTGCCTCCTCGGTGAGAACGGTGCCGGCAAGTCCACCCTCATGAACGTCCTGTACGGCCTCTACCAGGCCGACGAGGGCGAGATCCTCCTGGACGACGTCGTCCAGGACTTCGACGGACCCGGTGACGCCATGCGCGCCGGCATCGGCATGGTGCACCAGCACTTCATGCTCGTCCCCGTCTTCACCGTCGCCGAGAACGTCATGCTCGGGCAGGAGCAGACCACCCTCGGCGGTCGGCTCGACCTCGCCGGCGCCCGGGCACGGGTCAGGGAGATCTCCGACCGCTTCGGGTTCGACGTCGACCCCGACGCGAAGGTCGAGGACCTCCCCGTCGGCGTGCAGCAGCGGGTCGAGATCATCAAGGCGCTCTCCCGCGACGCGAAGGTCCTCGTGTTCGACGAGCCGACGGCCGTGCTCACGCCGCAGGAGACCGACGAGCTCATGGCGATCATGCGCCAGCTCCGCGAGGCCGGCACGGCGATCGTGTTCATCACGCACAAGCTGCGCGAGGTCCGCGAGGTCGCGGACCGCATCACGGTCATCCGGCTCGGGAAGGTCGTCGGCGAGGCATCGCCCACCGCGACGAACAACGAGCTCGCGGCGCTCATGGTCGGTCGCGCGGTGTCGCTCGTCGTCGACAAGACGCCGGCGTCCGGCGGCGAGGACGCCCTCGTGGTCGACCACCTCACCGTCACCGACGCCTCCGGGGTCGTCCTCGTCGACGACGTCTCGTTCAGCGTCCGCCGCGGCGAGATCCTCGCGATCGCCGGCGTGCAGGGCAACGGCCAGACCGAGCTGACCGAGGCGCTCCTCGGCCTCGAGCCGGTCCACGCCGGGCGCATCACGCTCGACGGCGCCGAGGTCACCGGCCGGAGCGTCAAGCAGATCCTCGACGCGGGCGTGGGCTTCGTGCCCGAGGACCGCAAGGAGGACGGACTCGTCGGCGAGTTCACCATCGCCGAGAACCTCATGCTCGACCGTGCCGACCACGCCGAGTTCGTCCGCGCCGGCACCATCCGCAGTGCCGAGCGTGACGCGTTCGCCGACGAGAAGATCGCCGAGTTCGACATCCGCACGCCGTCCCGCACCACCGCGGCGGGCCGGCTCTCCGGCGGCAACCAGCAGAAGATCGTGCTCGCCCGCGAGCTGAGCCGCGACCTCCGCCTGTTCGTCGCCGCCCAGCCCACCCGCGGCATCGACGTCGGCTCGATCGAGTTCGTGCACAAGCGCATCGTCGCCACCCGCGACACCGGCGTCCCGGTCATCGTCGTCTCCACGGAGCTCGACGAGGTCGTGGCCCTGGCCGACCGGATCGCGGTGATGTACCGCGGCGCGATCGTCGGCATCGTCCCCGCAGACACCCCCCGAGACGTCCTCGGCCTCATGATGGCAGGCGAACTGCCCGAAGGAACGGAGCTGGCGGCGTGACCGCGCAGGACCCCCACAACACCGCGCAGGACCCCCACGACACCGCGCAGGACCCCCACAACACCGCGCCGGACCCCCACAACACCGCGCAGGACCCCCACGACACCGCGCCGGTCACTGACGACCGACTGCAGGAGGAGGCGGCGACCCCGCACCTCATGACGGACTCGGCGACCGACTCCGAGCGTCGAGCCGGCGGCGGCGACCGATGGAGCACCGCGCTGCAGAGCATCGTCAACGGCTCCGTGCTCGTCACCGTCCTCGCCGTCGTGCTCGCGCTCGTCGCGTGCGGCATCCTCATCGCCGTCACCGACGAGAACGTCCGCACGGCGGCCGGGTACTTCTTCGCCCGCCCGACCGACACGTTCCAGGCCATCGGCTCGTCCGTCGGCGGTGCGTACGCGTCGCTCTTCCAGGGCTCGGTCGTCAACTTCGGTGCGAGCTCGTTCGCGCAGGCGATCGTCCCGATCACCCGCTCGCTCGACTACGCCGTGCCGCTCGTCGCCGCCGGTCTCGGCATCGCGGTGTCGTTCCGCGCCGGGCTGTTCAACATCGGCGGCCAGGGACAGATCCTGATGGGCGCCGCCGCGGCCGGTTGGGTCGGCTTCTCGTTCGACCTGCCCGCGGTCGTGCACATCCCGCTGACGATCATCGCCGGCATCGTCGGCGGTGCGGTCTGGGGCGGGATCGTCGGTCTCCTGAAGGCCCGCACCGGCGCCAACGAGGTCGTCCTCACGATCATGCTCAACTACGTCGGGCTCTACCTCGTCAGCTACATGCTCCGCACCCCGGGGCTGCTGCAGGCCAAGGGCAGCCCGAACCCGATCTCGCCCGCGATGAAGGACAGCTCGGTGCTCCCGCAGCTGTTCGGCCCGCGGTACGGCGTGGACCTCGGGTTCGTGGTCGCCGTCATCGCGGTGGTCGTCGTGTGGTGGCTGCTCAACAAGTCCTCGCTCGGCTTCCGCTTCCGCACGATCGGTGAGAACCCCCGTGCCGCCCGCGTCGCCGGCATGAGCGTCCCGTCGCTGACCATCTGGGTCATGCTCATCTCGGGTGCGCTCGTCGGCATCGCCGGGGCCTACCAGGTGCAGGGTGCGGTCACGAGCGGCTTCACCTCCAACATCGACGCCGGCATCGGCTTCGACGCCATCACGGTCGCGCTCCTCGGGCGCTCGAAGCCGTGGGGCGTGTTCTGGGCCGCGATCCTGTTCGGCGTCCTGAAGAACGGCGGCTACGCCATGCAGGCCGCGAACGGCATCCCGATCGACATCGTCGGCGTCATCCAGGCGCTCATCGTCCTCTTCATCGCGGCACCGCCGCTCGTCCGCGCGATCTTCCGGATCCCGCAGCCGGGCGCCCGCCGCCGAACCCGCACCAAGCAGAGCAAGAAGGCGGTCGCCGCGTGAGCACCATGACCCCCACCGCGGTCCCCGCACTGCCCGCCCAGGGCCGCGACCTCGAGACCACCCGGAGCTGGAAGACCGCGATCGGGTACGGCGTCTTCACCGTCATCGCGCTGCTGCTCTTCGGGCTCGCCCACCGTCCCGGGACGGCGACGTTCCGTCTGTCGTCCAAGGGCGACTTCTTCGCGCTGCCGAACCTGCCGCTGCCGTCGACCGCCACGGGGGTCGTCGTCATCGTGCTGCTCGCGCTCGCGACGGTCTACGCGGTCGTCGAGACCCGTGCGGGCCGACGGGTCCGGCTCTGGGTGACCGCGCTCTTCGCGATCGTGTTCGTCGTGGGCTTCCTCGCCTGGGCGGTCGCCGGTGACTCGATCACGATCCCCGGCATGCTCGTCGGTGCACTCGGGCTGAGCGTCCCTCTCGTGTTCGGTGCGCTCGGCGGGGTCATCTCGGAGCGGGTCGGTGTCGTCAACATCGCCATCGAGGGCCAGTTCCTCGCCGGTGCGTTCACCTCGGCGCTCGTGGCGTCGGTGACGGGCACGCCGTGGGCCGGCCTCGTCGGTGCGGTCGTGGCCGGTGTGCTCGTGTCGTTCATCCTCGCGGCGTTCAGCATCAAGTACCTGGTCGACCAGGTCATCGTGGGTGTCGTCATCAACGCGTTCATCTCCGGCCTCACCGGGTTCCTGTACTCGCAGGTGCTCTCCCCGAACGAGGCGACGCTGAACTCGGGCCTCCGCTTCCCGAAGTTCGAGATCCCGCTGCTGCACCAGATCCCGGTCATCGGCCCGATCTTCTTCGAGCAGACCGTCGTCGTGTACCTGGCGTACGTCGCCGTCGCGGTCGTCACGTTCTGCCTGTTCAAGACGCGCTGGGGCCTCCGCCTCCGCTCGGTCGGCGAGCACCCGCAGGCCGCGGACACGGTCGGCATCAACGTCAACCGGACCCGGTTCTGGAACGTCTCCCTCGCCGGCGCGATCGCCGGCCTCGGCGGCGCGTACTTCACGCTCGACGCGGTCGGCGGCTTCACGAAGGACATGACCGCCGGCGCGGGCTACATCGCCCTGGCTGCCGTCATCTTCGGCCGCTGGGACCCGATCCGCGCGACGCTCGCAGCACTGTTGTTCGGCTTCGCCTCGAACCTGCAGAACGCGCTGAGCGTCGTCCAGGGGTCGCCGGTGCCGAGCGAGTTCCTGCTCATGCTGCCCTACGTCGTCACGATCCTCGCGGTCGCCGGCCTGGTCGGGCAGGTGCGCGGTCCCGCCGCGGCCGGCAAGCCCTACATCAAGAGCTGACGGCCTGGAGGCACGGCACATGACCCACACGAACGCATCCGGTGGCCAGGGGGTCACCGCGGCCGACGGGGCGGACGCCGCCCCGGGCCTCCAGTCCGAAACCGCGTCCGTCGACGTCGACTGGAGCGCCCTGCGGGACGCGGCCACGGCCGCCATGCGGCACGCGTACGCGCCGTACTCGTCGTTCCCGGTGGGCGCCGCGGCGCTCACCGACGACGGCCGCGTCGTCTCCGGCTGCAACGTCGAGAACGCGTCCTACGGCGTGACACTCTGCGCGGAGTGCTCGCTCGTCTCGCAGCTGCACATGACCGGCGGCGGCAAGCTCGTCGCGTTCACGTGCGTCGACGGCGACGGGGCGACCCTCATGCCGTGCGGCCGGTGCCGGCAGCTGCTGTTCGAGCACTCGGCCGAGGGGATGCTCCTCGAGACCGTCTCCGGCATCCGCACCATCGACGAGGTCCTCCCCGACGCCTTCGGGCCGCGGACCCTCGTCACGTACCAGCAGGAGCACTGATCACGCATGGCCATCGAGCCCTTCGACACCGTCGACCTCATCCGCACCAAGCGTTCCGGGGACGCCCTCGGGACCGCTGAGATCGACTGGCTCGTCGACGCCTACACGCGCGGCTACGTCGAGGACCCGCAGATGGCGGCCCTCGCGATGGCGATCTTCCTCAACGGCATGGAGCGGCGGGAGATCAAGGACCTCACGCTCGCGATGATCGCGTCGGGGGAGCGGATGTCGTTCGACGCGCTCGGCAAGACGACCGTGGACAAGCACTCCACGGGCGGTGTCGGCGACAAGATCACGCTGCCGCTGGCGCCCCTCGTCGCCTCGTTCGGCGTTGCCGTCCCGCAGCTCTCCGGGCGCGGCCTCGGTCACACGGGCGGGACGCTCGACAAGCTCGAGTCCATCCCGGGGTGGCAGGCCGCGCTGTCGAACTCGCGTCTCCTCGAGATCCTGGACGACGTCGGCGCGGTCATCTGCGCCGCCGGATCGGGTCTGGCGCCCGCGGACAAGAAGCTCTACGCGCTCCGGGACATCACCGGCACGGTCGAGTGCATCCCGCTCATCGCGTCGAGCATCATGTCGAAGAAGATCGCCGAGGGCACCGGGGCGCTCGTGCTCGACGTCAAGTTCGGGTCGGGTGCCTTCATGCCGACGTACGAGGCGTCGAAGGAGCTCGCGCAGACGATGGTCGACCTCGGGAACGACGCCGGCGTGGCGACCTCGGCGCTCCTGACCGACATGGAGGTCCCGCTCGGACTGACGATCGGCAACGCGCTCGAGGTCCGTGAGTCCGTCGAGGTGCTGGAGGGCGGGGGCCCGGCCGACGTCGTGGAGCTCACCGTCGCGCTGGCGACCGAGATGCTCACGCTCGCCGGCCTGCCGGATGCGGACCCGGCCGCGGCGCTCGCGGACGGGCGGGCGATGGACACCTGGCGCCGGATGATCGCCGCACAGGGCGGCGACCCCGGGGCCGCGCTGCCGGTCGCCCGTGAGCAGCACGTCGTCACCGCGCCCGAGTCGGGCGTGCTCGTCTCGCAGGAGGCCCTGCCGTTCGGCGTCGCGGCCTGGCGTCTGGGCGCCGGCCGAGCCCGTGCGCAGGACCCGGTCCAGGCGGGGGCCGGCATCGAGCTGCACGTCAAGCCGGGCGACACCGTCACCGAGGGCCAGCCGCTCTGGACGCTGCACACCGACGAGCCGGACCGGTTCGACCGGGCGCTCGAGTCGCTCGACGGTGCGTGGGCGATCGGACCGGCCGACTCCGCCGCGGCCGTCCGCGGTCCGATCGTGCGGGAGCGCATCACCGGCTGAGGTGACCGTCCGGCCGACCGGAGGCTCCCCACGTGCCTGTGGGGAGCCTCCAGTCGGTCCACCCGGCTGTTGTGCACAGGGCACGGCGCAGGGTCGGTGACCACCGATAGCCTGGAGCGCATGAGCGCCGACGCCACGACCTACCGCCTGCCCGACGCCGGAGCGGTCATCAACGACCTGCCGAAGGTCTCGCTGCACGACCACCTCGACGGGGGGCTGCGGCCGGCGACGATCGTCGAGCTGGCGGACTCGTCCGGGGTGGCGCTGCCGACCACCGATGCCGACGCGCTCGGTCAGTGGTTCGCCGACCAGTCGAACTCGGGCTCGCTCGTCGAGTACCTGAAGACGTTCGACGTCACCACTTCGGTGATGCAGACCGCCCCGCAGCTGCACCGCGTCGCGAAGGAGTTCGTCGAGGACCTCGTCGCGGACGGCGTCGTCTACGGCGAGATCCGCTGGGCGCCCGAACAGCACCTGCAGGGTGGGCTGACGCTCGACCAGACGGTCGAGGCGGTGCAGGCCGGCATCGAGGAAGCGGTCGACGCGGCCGGCGGCACGATCCGGGTCGGGCAGCTCGTCACCGCGATGCGGCACGCCGACCGGGCGCAGGAGATCGCCGAGCTCGCGGTCCGGCACCGTGACCGCGGTGTCGTCGGGTTCGACATCGCCGGGGCCGAGGCAGGGTTCCCGCCGGCGAACCACCGTGCGGCGTTCGACTGGCTCGCGACGCAGCTCTTCCCCGTCACCGTGCACGCGGGCGAAGCCGACGGGCTCGACTCGATCCGGTCGGCGCTCGTCGACGGTCGGGCGCTCCGGCTCGGGCACGGTGTCCGCATCTTCGAGGACATCGCGCTCTCCGACGCGGGCGACGGCTCCACCCTGGCGACGCTGGGCGAGGTCGCGTCGTGGGTTCGCGACCGCGAGGTCCCGCTCGAGGTCGCGCCCTCGTCGAACCTGCAGACCGGTGCGATCGCCGCGTGGGGCGACGAGCTCGCCGACCACCCGTTCGACGTGCTCTACCAGCTCGGCTTCCGGGTCACCGTGAACACCGACAACCGGCTGATGAGCAACACCTCGTTGTCGAAGGAGCTCGCGCTGCTCGCCGGCACGTTCGGCTACGACCTCGACGACCTCGCGGCGTTCCAGATCAACGCCGCGCTCGGCTCCTTCCTGCCCCTCGAGGACCGCGAGGAGATCATCGCCACCATCACCGCCGGACACCAGGAGGCCTAGGTCGTGCCGCTCCCACCGCTCCCCGACGACGCCGTCGTGCTCGGCGCGTCCGCGTCGTCGTGGCGCGAGGCGCTCCGGATCGCCGGTGGTGCGCTCGTCGCCTCCGGCGCGACCACGGAACCGTACACCGCCGCCATGGTCGACATGGTCGAGGAGCACGGCCCGTACATCGTCATCTCACCGGGGCTCGCGTTCGCGCACGCCCGACCGGGGGCAGCCGTGCTGCGGGACGGCCTCGCGGTCGTGACACTCGCGGAGCCGGTCGCGTTCGGCCACCCGCACAACGACCCGGTCCGGGTGGTGCTCGGGTTGGCGGTCGCCGAGGTCGGGACGCACCTGGAGTCGATCGGCGAGATCGCGAACACGTTCAACGACCCGACGGTCACGACCCGGCTGGCGTCGGCGGCGTCCGCCGCGGAGGTCCGCGCGATCCTCGGGGTCGCTGCGTCCGGGGCCGCGGGGGCGGAGCCGTCCGGGGCCGCGGGGGCCGCGGGGGCGGAGTCGTCCGGGGCCGCGGGGGCCGCGGAGGCCGACTCGTGAAGATCGTGACGATCTGCGGTGCGGGCATCGGGTCGAGCGGGATCCTCAAGGTGAACGCCGAGAAGGCCCTGGCGACGCTCGGACTCAGCGCGTCCGTCGTCGCCGCCGACGTGGCGTCCGTCCGGTCGGTGGCCGAGGACGCCAACGTGATCCTGACGAGCCAGGAGTTCGTCGAGGCGATCGGCGACACCTACGCCGAGGTCATCGTGATCCGGAACCACTTCGACCAGGGCGAGATCACGGCGGCGGTGGACCGGGCACTCGGGGAGCACTGAGCGGCGCTGGGCTCGCCGTGTGCGGGCGCGCGCGTGTGTGCACGCTCGCCGTGTGCGGGCGCGCGCGTGTGCGCGCCCGGCGTCCTGTCGGCGCGCCCTAGGATCGGGGCATGAGCACGGACAACCCGCTGAACGACCCCGCCGCCGACCCGTTCGAGGTCGCACGCGCCGCCGCCGACGTCATCGCGTCGAAGTCGGGGATCGAGCGGCACGACATCGCCCTCACCCTCGGATCCGGATGGGGCAAGGCCGCCGACATCATCGGTGAGACGGTCTCCGAGATCCCCGCAGCCGAGGTCCCGGGCTTCAGCGCCTCGGCCGTGCCCGGGCACTCCGGCACGGTGCGCTCGATCGCGCTGCCCGACGGACGGCACGCGCTCGTCATCGGCGCCCGGACGCACTACTACGAGGGCCACGGCGTCCGTCGCGTCGTGCACAGCGTCCGCACCGCCGCGGCAGCCGGGGCCTCGGTGATGATCCTCACGAACGGCGCCGGCGGCATCAAGGAGCACTGGACGCCCGGCACTCCCGTGCTCATCAGCGACCACATCAACCTGACCGCCGACAGCCCGCTCGAGGGCGCGACGTTCGTCGACCTGACCGACCTCTATTCGTCGCGGCTGCGTGCCGTCGCCCGCGGTGTCGACCCGTCGCTGGACGAGGGCGTGTACACGCAGTTCCGCGGGCCGCACTACGAGACCCCGGCCGAGGTGCAGATGGCCAAGGCGATCGGCGGTCACATCGTCGGCATGTCGACGGCGCTCGAGGCGATCGCGGCACGGCAGGCCGGGATGGAGGTCCTCGGGTTCTCCCTCATCACGAACCTCGCCGCGGGCATCCAGAAGACCCCGCTCTCGCACGCCGAGGTGCTCGAGGCCGGTCGTGAGGCCGAGCCCCGCATCGCGGACCTGCTCGCCCGTGTCGTGGCGGCGATCGGCTCGTCGTCCGACGCCACGGACGGTCCGGCGCTGTGAAGCTCGACGTCGACGGAGTCGTCGCCACCGCACGTGCCTGGTCCGCCCAGGACCCCGACGAGCAGACCCGCGCCGAGCTCGACGCCGCCATCGAGGCCGCGGCGAGCGGTGACGGTCCTGCCGTGCAGGAACTCGCGGACCGCTTCGCGGGGCGCCTCGCCTTCGGGACCGCCGGTCTCCGGGCCGAACTCGGCTACGGGCCGCTGCGGATGAACCGCGTGGTCGTGTCGCAGGCCGCCGCCGGGCTCGCACGGTTCCTCGTCGACACCGGCCGATCGCGGAGCGTCGTCATCGGCTACGACGGCCGCGTGAACTCCGACGTCTTCGCCCGCGACTCCGCCGAGGTCATGCGTGGCCTCGGGCTCGAGGTGACGCTGCTGCCGTCCGCGCTGCCGACACCCGTGCTGGCGTTCGCGGTGCGGCACCTCGGGGTCGGCGCCGGCGTCATGGTGACGGCCAGCCACAACCCGCCGCGGGACAACGGGTACAAGGTGTACCTCGGCGAGGACGACGAGGGCTCCCAGATCGTGCCGCCGGTCGACGGCACGATCGCTGCGGCCATCGACGCGGTCGCGGCGGGGTCCATCACCGACCTGGCCCGCGGGACCGACTACACGGTCGCTGACGACGCGCTCCTCGAGGCGTACGTCGCCGCCACGGCGGCGACGGTGCCCGCGGCCGGGCTCCCGGTCGACCAGCAGCCGAAGGTGGTCTACACGGCCATGCACGGTGTCGGGTGGGAGACCGCTCGCGCCGTCTTCCTGCGCGCCGGGTTCGCGGAACCGACCACGGTCCCGGAGCAGATCGACCCCGACGGCGCCTTCCCGACCGTCTCCTTCCCGAACCCCGAGGAGCCGGGCGCGATGGACCTCGCGATCGCGCGGGGGACCGCGATCGACGCCGACCTCGTCATCGCGAACGACCCGGACGCCGACCGGCTCGCGCTGGCGATCCCGGACGGTTCCGGATCCTTCCGCCGACTGTCGGGGAACGAGGTCGGGTGGCTCCTCGGCTGGCAGGCGGCCGCCCGGGCTTCGTCGGACGGGCGGGGTGGCACCCTCGCTGCGTCGATCGTCTCGTCGCCGGCGCTTGCCCGCGTCGCCGAGCGCCACGGTCTGGCCTACCGGGACACGCTGACCGGCTTCAAGTGGGTCTCGCGGGTCCCCGAGCTGGTCTTCGGGTACGAGGAAGCCCTGGGCTACCTGGTCGACCCGGACGTCGTCCGCGACAAGGACGGCATCTCCGCCGCGGTGGCGTTGCTCGACCTCGCGACGACGCTCGCCGCGTCGGGGCAGACCGTCGCCGACCGGCTGGACGCCTTCGCCGCGGAGTTCGGGGCGTTCGCGTCCGGGCAGGTGGCGACACGCGTCGACGACCTGTCGCGGATCGGCACCATCATGGCGGCGCTCCGTTCGGACCCGCCGGCGTCGCTCGGCCCCGTCGCCGTGCGGTCCGTGACCGACTACGCGGAGGGCGTGGACGGGTTCCCGCCGTCGGACATCCTCCGGTACGACCTCGAGGGCGACGCCCGCGTGATCGTGCGGCCGAGCGGCACCGAGCCGAAGGTGAAGGTCTACATCGACACCGTCGCCGCGACGCCGAGCGAGGCCCAGGCGCTCGTCGACGCCCTCGCCGACGCCGTGCGCCCCCTCGTGTCGTAGGCCACGGGCGCGCTCCCGGCGCCCGCTCGCACGCTCCGGCGCCCGCTCGCACAACCAAAGTCCCCTCGAACCGCGGATCGCCACGGTTCGAGGGGACTTTGGTTGTGCGGCGGTGAGCCGCGCCGTCCTCCACGCCGCGTTCGCGCGGGGCTGTTCTCTACAGAGGACCACGACACGAACCGATCCCGCCCGTCATCGTCGACCGTGGGCGCATGACTCGACTCACCATCATCCGCGGCGGCAGTGCAGACCCGACCGGTACGCGCGGCCGCTCCTTCCGGGACGCTGCCGATCAGGGAGCGCTCGTCCGCCTGACCCCGGGGCGCTTCGTGGACGCGACGGAGTGGCGTCGCGCTACGCCCGGTGAACGGCACATCGCGCGCATCAAGGCTGTCCACGACCGGATCGCGCCCCGGCTCGTCGTTGCACATGCGTCGGCTGCTGCGCTCCACGGGCTGCCCTGGCGCGGCGAGTTCCCCGACGTGGTCGAGGTGATCGACCCCGAGCGATCGACGACGCAGTCGCTGACGCACGTGCGCAAGCGACCCGGACGAGGCAGGCGGCTCCGGACGCAGTACATGATCGCGAACGGGCGCCGGGTGACGGACCTGACCAGCACCGTCGCCGACCTCGCGATCTCCTTCGAGCTCCGGCTGTCCGTGCCGGCGCTCGACGTCGCGCTCGCCGCGGGTTGCGTGCTGGCCGATGTCCGAACCGAGATCGAGGCGCGTGGAGCCGTGCACGGTCGACACCGTGCGGCGGTCGCGCTGGAACTCGCTGACGGCGCGAGCGGGTCACCGGGGGAGTCGGTCGCTCGGGTCGCCCTCGACGAGGTCGGCGCTCCCCGGCCCGTACTCCAGCGTGCGTCCCACGACGACGCCGGGTTCATCGGCAGGGTCGACTTCTGGTTCCCCGAGCAGGGGGTCGTCCTGGAGTTCGACGGCAGGACGAAGTACGTCGATCCGGCACTCCGGCGACCCGGCATGTCCGCCGCCGACGTCGTCGTGACGGAGAAACGCCGAGAGGACCGACTCCGGCGGCACCGGGAGGTACGCGGCTTCGGACGGTTCGGATGGGACGAGGCGAACGACCTCGACGCACTCCGGGCCGTACTCCGCGGTGTCGGGGTCCCCACCGCACCCCGGTCGTTCCGTCATGTTCGCTGAGTCGGACCCGGCGCACTTCGGCGCCGCACAACCAAAGTCACCTCGAACCACGGCGAGGCGTGGTTCGAGGTGACTTTGGTTGTGCGGGAGCCCGGCGAGCCGCGCGGCGCCGAGCCGCGAGCCGCGCCTACGCCAGCTCGAGCAGCACGTGCCCGGACGAGATCGTCTGGCCGACGGGGGCGTTCAGCGCCTTGACCACGCCGTCGCGGGCGGCCTGCACGGGCTGCTCCATCTTCATGGCCTCGAGGACGACGAGCAGATCGCCCTTCACCACGGTGTCACCCTCGGCGACCGCGACCTTGACCACGGTGGCCTGCATCGGCGACGTGACCGATCCCGACGAGGCGAGCCCGCCACGCACGCCGGACGACCGACGCTTCGGGGGAGCGGAGGGCCCGGCCGGACGCCGACCGGCAGCAGCGCCACCGCCGACGATCGACGGCATGGTGACCTCGATGCGCTTGCCCTGCACCTCGACGACGACGGTGTCGCGGGACGCCGGAGCGGGCAGCTCCTCGGTCGCGCCGCTCCACGCCGGGATGTCGTTGACGAAGTCCGTCTCGATCCACTGCGTGTAGACGCTGAACGGCTCGTCGTCGGACGTGGCGAACGCCGGGTCCGACACGACCGCGCGGTGGAACGGCAGCACGGTCGGCAGGCCGGTGACCTCGAACTCGGCGAGGGCACGGCGCGACCGCTCCAGAGCCTCGGCGCGCGTGGCACCGGTGACGATGAGCTTCGCGAGCATCGAGTCGAACGAACCCGAGACCACGTCGCCGGACACGACGCCCGAGTCGACGCGGACGCCGGGGCCGGACGGGGCGTTGAACGCGTGCACGGGGCCCGGCGCCGGGAAGAAGTTGCGCCCGGCGTCCTCGCCGTTGATGCGGAACTCGAAGGAGTGTCCGCGCGGCTCAGGGTCGTCGTAGTCGAGCACGCCGCCCTCCGCGATGCGGAACTGCTCGCGGACGAGGTCGATGCCGGTGACCTCCTCGGAGACGCAGTGTTCGACCTGCAGGCGCGTGTTCACCTCGAGGAAGGACACGGTGCCGTCGGCCCCGATGAGGAACTCGCACGTGCCGGCGCCGACGTAGCCGACCTCGCGGAGGATCGCCTTCGACGACTCGTACAGGCGCTCCTTCTGGGAGTCCGTCAGGTACGGCGCCGGAGCCTCTTCCACCAGCTTCTGGTGTCGACGCTGCAGCGAGCAGTCGCGCGTGGAGACGATGCCGACGTTGCCGTGCTCGTCCGCGAGGCACTGGGTCTCGACGTGCCGGGGCTTGTCGAGGTACTTCTCGACGAAGCACTCCCCACGACCGAAGGCCGCGATGGCTTCGCGGGTCGCCGACTCGAACTGCGCGGCGACCTCGTCGCGCGTGCGGGCGACCTTCAGGCCGCGGCCACCGCCGCCGAATGCCGCCTTGATGGCGACCGGCAGACCGACCTCGTCGGCGAACGCGATGACCTCGGCGGCGTCCTCGACCGGCTCGATCGTGCCGGGGGCGAGCGGCGCGCCGACCTTCTCGGCCACGTGGCGTGCGGACACCTTGTCACCGAGCTGCTCGATGGACTCCGGCGAGGGGCCGATCCAGGTCAGCCCGGCGTTGATGACGGCACGGGCGAAGTCGGCGTTCTCGGCGAGGAACCCGTACCCCGGGTGCACGGCGTCCGCGCCGGAGCGGCGGGCGACCGAGATGATCTTGTCGATGACGAGGTAGGTCTCGGCGCTCGTGGTGCCGTTCAGCGCGTACGCCTCGTCGGCGAGGCGGGCGTGGAGGGCGTCACGGTCCTGGTCGGCGTAGACGGCGACCGATGCCTTGCCTGCGTCGCGGGCCGCGCGGATGATGCGGACGGCGATCTCGCCGCGGTTCGCGATGAGGACCTTGCTGATACGGGGCATGGTAAGCCAGCGTATTCGTGCGGCGGCGGCCCGAATTGACTGGCACCCACAAAGAACCGACGGGAAGAAGTGTGGATGTCTACATCGACCACAGGTCGTGCCAGGTGGCGCCGAACCCGCGGAGGAGCATCGAGCGCAGCACCGGCAGCGACAGACCGACGACGGCCGAGGGCGCGCCGTCGATCCGCGTGATGTACGCCGCCGCACGGCCGTCGATCGTGAAGGCCCCGGCGACCTCGAGCGGTTCGCCGCTGGCGACGTAGGCGTCGATCTCGTCGTCGGACACGTCGTCGGCGAAGGTGAGCACCGCGCTGTCCACGGCGGCGACGCGGTCGCCGTCGGCGACCATCGCGGACCCGCCGGGCGTGACCTCCGCGATCAGGCCGTCCCCGGCGGTGGAGGTGGGCACCTGACGGCCGGGAGGCACGGTGCCGGCCCGCCCCGCGCCTCCCGGCCGGTGGGCGGTACCGTCACCGGTCCCGGGACGGTCCGCACGCCGGTCCAGCACGCAGCGGCCGCTCCACAGGGTGCCGCCCCCGACGGCGAGCATCTGCCGCCACCGTTCCCGTGCGACCTCGGGGTCGTGGGGCTTGCCGTAGAGGGTGCCGTCGACCTCGAAGGCGGAGTCGCCGCCGAACACGAACCCGTCCACCCCGCGTCCGGCGACCGCCGCGTCGGCGACGGCCGACGCCTTCGCGACGGCGAGCAGCGACACGAGCTCCGGTCCGGTCAGCCGCCGGCCGAGCGTCGCCTCGTGTGCGGCGACCGCGGCGTCCTCGTCGACCCCGGGGTCGACGAGCACGGGCTCGATGCCGGTCTGGGCGAGCAGGGCACGACGGGCGGGGGAGGTACTCGCGAGGTACAGACGCATGGGAACATCGAACCATGGGTGAATCCGTCGGAACGCTGCTCGAACTCGACGTCACCGGGATCGCCCACGGCGGCATCTCGGTGGCACGGCACGAGGGACGCGTGGTGTTCGTCTCGGACGCGATCCCGGGCGAACGCGTCACCGCGCGGGTGACCGAGGACCGCAAGAAGTCGTTCTGGCGCGCGGACACCGTCTCGGTGCAGCAGCCGAACGAGCACCGCGTCGACCACGTCTGGCCCGAGGCCGGCCTCGACCGCGACCCGGCGGTCCGCGCCGGTGGGGCCGAGTTCGGCCACATCGCGCTGTCGCACCAGCGCACGCTGAAGCACGACGTGCTGGTCGACGCGTTCGCCCGGTTCGCCCGGACGGACCTCGCCGACGTCCTCGGCCGTGACGTCGTGGTCGAGGCGGTGCCGGGCGACGACGTGGCGAACGGCCTCGGCTGGCGCACGCGCGTCCGGCTGCACGTCGACGCCGACGGCACCCCCGGACCGTTCGCCGCCCGCTCGCACACCGTCGTCCCGGTGACCTCCCTGCCCCTCGCGAGCGCCGTCGTGCAGGAGAACGCCCCACTCGGCCGTGGCGCCATGCCCGGCGCCTCCGTCGTGGACGTGCTGGCCCCGAGCGGGTCCGAGGGCGCGCGACTCGTCATCGACGAGCAGAAGCCGACCGTCGTCACCGAGACCGTGGGGGAGCGGACCTTCGCCGTCGACGACAACGGCTTCTGGCAGGTGCACCGACAGGCCCCGGCCGTGCTCACCGCCGCCGTGCAGGACCTCGTCGACCCCGACCGGCTCGACCCGGAGGGGCAGCACCTCGACCTCTACGGCGGTGTGGGCCTGCTCGCCGCGGCCCTCGGCGACCTGGTCGGCCCCCGCGCGAAGGTGACGAGCGTCGAGGGGTCCGAGCGGGCGACCGAGCACGCGCAGGAGAACCTCGCCGAGTGGATCGGTGCCCGCGCGGAGACGGGCCGCGTGGACCGCTGGCTCGCCCGGACGGCCACCGGCGCCTCGCCGCACGAACGCGCCCGCTTCCGTGCCGGCACCGTCGTCCTCGACCCGCCCCGTTCCGGCGCCGGCCGCGAGGTCGTCGTGCAGATCGCCGCGCTGCAGCCCGCACAGGTCGTCTACGTGGCGTGCGACCCTGTCGCGCTCGCCCGTGACGTCGCGACGTTCGCGGACCTCGGCTACCGGCTCGAGGCGCTCCGCGCGTTCGACCTCTTCCCGCACACGCACCACATGGAGGCGGTCGCGCGACTGGTCCCCGCCGCCTGACACCGGACGTCACGTCGGCGCGTCACGTCGACACCGCCGCCGGACCTGGGTCCGACCTGGGTATCCTTGGCCGATGATGCGTTCCGGTATCAGGGACCGGAGTGCGCATCGGAACGAGAGGCCACCGTGGCAGCAGCAACGACACCCACTTCCCACGCGACGGACGTCCAGACCACGCCGGTCCGCGTCGCGATCGTCGACGACCACGAGTCGGTCCGGCTCGGCATCCAGGCCGCGTGCCAGAACGAGGGCTTCGAGGTCGTCCTCACCGCCGCGAGCGTCCCGGAGTACATCCGTGAACTCGGCGACCGCGAGGTCGACGTCGTCGTGCTCGACCTGTCGCTCGGCGACGGCTCGACCGTGACCGAGAACGTCAAGGGTGTGCAGGGCGCCGGGTCGGCCGTGCTCGTGCACTCCATCGCCGACCGGGTGGCGAACGTGCGTGAGGCGCTGGCGGCAGGGGCAGCCGGGGTCATCCCGAAGTCCTCCGCGACGAAGACCGTGATGGCCGCCGTCGCCACCGTCGCACGTGGCGACGTGCTCAACAACCTCGAGTGGGCGAGCGCCATCGACGCGGACCGCGACTTCGCGAAGGCCCAGCTCGGTCGTCGTGAGCGCGAGATCCTGCACCTCTACGCGTCCAGGCTGCCGCTCAAGCTCGCCGCCCAGCAGCTCGGCATCGGGTACTCCACCGCCCGCGAGTACCTCGACCGCATCCGCGTGAAGTACGTCGAGGTCGGACGACCCGCGCCGACCAAGGTCGACCTCCTCCGCCGTGCCGTCGAGGACGGCATCCTCCCCGGTCTCGATTCGGGGATCGACCCCGACGCCGACGGCCGCTGAGCACGATGGCGGTGGGGGTCGGACCGTCGCCGACGGTCGTCGGGGGAGCACCGTTCGGTGCCGACCCGTCGCGGAACGTCCGGGCGACGATCACCCAGGCGTCGGTCGAGCGGGCGTTCACGATCCTCCTCGCGATGGCCGCCGTCGGTCTCGGCGCCGCGGACACCCCGGCGGTGCTCGGGCAGCTCCCGTACCTCCACCCGGTGTGGGGACCGCTCGTGGCCGTGGCGCTCGCCGCGTCGTTCGTGTTCGTCGCCGTCGCAGCGTTCCTGCCCCGGCTGGCGCAACCGGCCCAGATCGCGTGCGCGCTCCTCTTCCTGGTCGCGCTCGTCTCGTGGCCCTCCACCGTGCAGGAGCCGATCCCGGCGGACCAGGTCCCGTGGCCGTGGTGGTTCATCACCGTCGGTTCGGCGGCGGCGGCGATGGGCTTCGCCGCGTGGCGCGCGACTGTGTACACCGCGCTCGCACCCGCGGTCTACGTCGTGATCCGGCTGCTGCCCGTCGGTGGGCACGTCGGGCTGACCCGGGCGCTGCTCGACGGCGTCTACACCGCCATCCTCAGCGGCGCGGTGCTCGTCATCGCCGTGGTGCTGCGCCGTGCCGCCACGGCGGTGGACGCCGCGCAGGCCACCGCGGTCCGTCGGTACTCGGCCGCCATCCGCGAGCACGCCACCGAGGTCGAGCGGGTCCAGGTCGACGCGATCGTGCACGACAGCGTGCTCACCACACTCCTGTCGGCTGCCCGTGCGGAGACCGTCGACGCGAAGGCCCTCGCCGCCCGCATGGCCCGCAACGCCATCGACCACCTCGCCGCCGCAGCGTCGGACACCCCGGGAGCTGCGGGCCCGGTGTCGCTCGTGGAACTCCGCAGCCGCATCTGCAGCGCCGTCTCGGCCCTCGCCGCGCCCGTCCGGCTCGTCGAGCGTCGGGTCGGCGACGTCCGCCTGCCCGCGGTCGTGGCCGACGCCCTGGCCTCGGCAGCGCTCCAGGCCGCCGTGAACTCCGTCCAGCACGCCGGCGGTGCCGAGGTGGACCGCTGGGTCCTCGTCGAGCAGCAGGGTCCCGGGGTCCGCATCGAGGTCGGTGACGACGGGGCCGGCTTCGACTTCGCCGGCATCCCCGCCGAACGGCTCGGCGTCCGACGGTCGATCATCGAGCGGGTGGTCGCGGTGGACGGCACGGCGGAGGTCGACTCCGCTCCCGGCCGGGGGACCACCGTGCGGCTCTCCTGGACCCCCTCGACCGAGGAGGCAGCGTGAAGGTCTCCATCCCCGCGGGCGTCGCGATCGGGCTCGCCGCGCTGTTCTCCGTCTACCACCTGGTCCTCGCCGCCACGACGTTGCCGCGCGTGCACGAGGTCGCCCCGATCGTCGCGTGCATGGTGCTCTACGCCGCTGCGACGGGTGCAGCGCTGTTCGCCCCGGGTCGGGCGCTCCCGGTCTGGGCGGCGTGCTTCTCGCTCGCCACGGCCGTCGTCATGCCGGTCGTCGCCGCCCCCGTCGTCGAGCTGCGCTCCGGTCCGGGGTACGCCACGTGGTGGATCGCTGCTGTGGGCACCCTCATGGTCGTGCTCGTCGTGCGCGGTCGCGGCGCCTTCGCGTGGGCCGGGGTCGGGTTCCTCGCGGTGCACACCGTGGCTTGGGCCGGCCTCGAGGCGCTCGGCTCGCTGGGCGTCCTCGGGAGCGTCGCCTGGGTCGCCATCGCCACGGTCTTCTCGGTCGCCATGAACCGGGCGACGCGGGTCCGGCGCGACTTCATCCGGGCCGAGCAGGAGACCGAGGACTGGCAGGCCGCTCAGGACGCGCACGTGTTCGAACGGCAGTTCCGGCTGAGCCAGACGACGCGCATGGCGCTGCCGATGCTGCAGCGGATCATCGACGCGCACGGCGAGCTGACGGACGACGAGCGGGAGGAGTGCCTCCACCTCGAGCAGGCGATCCGCGACGAGATCCGCGGCCGCTCCCTGCTCTCCGACGACGTCCGCGCCGAGGTGATGCGGCTGCGCCGTGCCGGAGCGACCGTGCAGCTGCACGACGACGGTGGGCTGGACGACCTGGAGGCCGACGACATCCGTCGGATCCACGCCCAGGTCGCGGACGCGCTCCGGCAGGCCCGTGGCGCGGACAACGTCATCGTCCGGACGGTGGGCGAGGGCGCCGACACCGCGGTGACGGTCGTCGGACTCCGGCTCGACGTCGCCGCGAGCCAGTCGGCGGCGCTCGGCGCCGGGCTCGACGACGAGGACGGCGACGAGGACGACTCGGTCGCCCTGTGGATGGAGATCCCGCGGCACCTCGTCGCCTGACGGCGGCGCGCTGGCGGAGCGCCCACACGACGGTCCGACGCCGCGAGGTGGGCCAGGTGCGCCAGGTGGGCCCACGACGGCCTGGAGGCGCGGGGCGGGCTGACAGCGTGCCTCCCGCCCGGCGCGGGGCGGGCTGGCAGCGTGCGGCCCGTCGGGTGCGGGGCCGTCGCGGAGCGTAACGGAGGATGCAGCACTACCGGACGGCTCGGAGACGGGGAACGGGCCGGTCGGAATCCGACCGGCCCGTTCACGACCCGAGTCTGGGCGACAACCCGAATATCGCCCTGACTCGCAGCGGGCGGTGGCTTCGTACCCTAGTCGGCCACCGTCCTGCGATGTTCTTCTGTGAAGGACACCGAACACGAACAATGATGCCGACCTCGCACGGTCGTGTCAGTCGTCATTATGGGGGACAAATCCGACCGAATCGGGCGAGTTCGAGCAGTCGTGTCCCCCGGACGAGGGGAGACCGGTCGGGAAGTGCAGCCTGCAACCGTTCCGACCGTCCGCGGGGCAGGGGTACATCGTCGCGCGGTTCCCCCCGTGGGCACAAGGCACGCCGCGCGGATCGGTCAGCGGAGGGATCGACCCCAGGCGCCGGGACCGTGGTCGAGCGGCCGACGGAGTCCGCGAGCCGACGCGTCCCAGCCGGCACGCGGCGACACGGTCACCTCGGAGCGACCTGCCGCTGCCACCTCGTCCGCCTGGCGTTGCAGCACGGCGATGACGGCCGCGAGTTCCTCGGGGGTGGGGTCACCGCCCACGACCCGGACGTCCGCGACCGTCGTCGGAACGTCGGCGGGGACAGCGGCGGCGTGCTTGCCGGTCACCTGACGCGACGGTGATGTTCCCGTGCTCGACGG